>NZ_GL882579.1 GCF_000195595.1 Actinomyces sp. oral taxon 170 str. F0386 | reverse complement strand
ACCACCCGGGACCACCAACAAGGTAACGGGACTCCCGGCGGGGTGCTCCCCGGATAGCCGTGCCCCTGGAGGCGATGTACCGACGTCGTCCCCGACGGCACGGCGCTGCCGCCATCGCGTTCGTACCTTAGGGCGAGCGTTCGAGGGGTAGAGGGTACGACCTCGAGCCTTAAGGTACGAACTCGAGCCAGATCACCCCAGTGAACCTCAGTGGGGGCCGATGAGACCGGTCTCGTAGGCGGCGATGACGAGCTGGGCCCGGTCGCGGGCGTCCAAGCGGGCCAGGAGCGCGGTGATGTGACTGCGGCAGGTGGCCCGGGTGATGCCGAGCTCGGCCTCGATCTCGCTATTGGACAGGCCCCGGGCGATGAGTAGGAGCACCTCGCGCTGGCGGGGCGTGAGGGCCTCGACGTCCTCGGCCCAGGAGCCGTCGGAGGCTCCGGCCGCCACAGTGTGCGGCATACGGGCCATGAGTCGTGCCAGCACCTGAGGGCTGAGCAGCGACTGGCCCTCGTGGACGGTGCGTACGGCGTCGACGAGAGCCTGCGGGGCGGTGTCCTTGAGCAGGAAGCCGCAGGCGCCGGCGCGCAAGGCGCCCAGGACGTAGTCGTCGATCTCGAACATGGTGAGGATGAGGACGCGCGTGGCCGCGAGCGCCGGATCGGCGCAGATCCGGGTGGTGGCCTCGATGCCGGTGAGGCCCGGCATCTGGATGTCCATGAGGATGACGTCGGGGCGCAGCTCGGCGGCCAGGGCGACCGCGCGGGCACCGTCCTCGGCCAGGCCGACGACGCTCATACCGGGCTCGGCCTCGAGCAGGGCGGCCAGAGTGGTTCGCAGGAGGGCCTGGTCCTCGGCGATGAGGACACGGATGGGGGCGCCGGGAGCCTTGTCGGCCTTGTTGGTCAGCGCATCGGTGGGATCCGTCATGGGTTGCCCCTATCGCTCCTGGGACCGGCATCCAGCGGATCGTTGGCGGGTCTGCGTTCCGGGCCCGCACTGTCTCCGGAACGCCGGGTGCTGCCGGTGGGCAGGACGGCTTCGATGGCGAAGCCGGATGCGTCGGTGCGGGGGCCTGCGGTCAGGGTTCCGTCGAGGGCGGTCAGACGCTCGTGGAGTCCGCGTAGTCCCTGCCCAGCCCCGGGGCGGGACGCCCAGCCGGGGACCGGGCCGTCGTCGACAACGGCGATGCACAGCCGTCCCGGCTCCCGGCGGAGGGTCACGCGGACGCGCGTGGGGCCGGCGTGGCGGGCGGTGTTGGCCAGGGCCTCGGCCACGACCCGAACGGTGGCCCGGCTCACTGGGATGGAGAGGCCGGTCAAGGGGGAAAGGCCTCGAGCCCCTTCATCCGTCGTTTCGGCAGGGTCGGCCGCACCTGGGGCTGTGTCCGTCTCTGCACCTGCACCGGTGTCGGCATCGACCTCGACCGTGACGCCGGAGCGTCGAGCCCGGTCGACGACCTCAGCGAGACTGGCAGCGAGGCCCTCAGTAGGTTCCTCACTCGGCTGGGGTCCCGAACCTACCGGTACGCCTGCTGCATCCGCGCCGACCACAGAGGTACCCGCAGCAGCCGAGACCGCCGTCACTGCCCCGGGTGTCGGGGGCGTGTGCTCGTCGCGCAAGACGGCGAGCATACGCCGCAGCGCGTCGGTGGCCTCGCGGGAGGCGGCCTCGACGTCGCTGAGCGCGCTGCGCAGTCCGTCGGGGTTGGTCTCGAGGCGCTGGGCCACGGCGCAGCGCACGGTGATGGCGCCGAGGTCGCCGGAGACGGCGTCGTGCAGCTCGCGGGCGATGACGAGGCGGTCCTCGGCGACGGCGCGCGCGGCGGTCTCCTGGGCCAGGCGCCGCTCGTAGGCACGCTGGTCGCGCCGCCGCAGCCACAGGGAGGCGGCGACGAGCCCGGCCATGACGAGCAGCGCCGTCATCTGGGCGCGCCGAGAAGGAGCCGGGGAGAAGCCGACCATGGTGCCCAGGCCGAAGACAATCACGGTCAGCCCGGTGATGGCGCGCCCGAGCGGTGAGTGGCGCGGCGGGACGTCGGGGGCAGGCACGCGGCCAGTCTAGGAAGGCGGCTCGGGCGCTTCATCGAACCAGGGTCTGACGGACCTGGGTCTGAGGCGCCGGCGCGGCGTGGGCCCGGCGGCCGATGCGCACCGCGGCCGGGCGCGCTGGAGTTGGCCCATGATCAGTATCGAGAACCTCGTCAAACGACACGGTTCGCGGGAGGTGCTTCACGGCGTGAGCCTGGAGGCGCGCCCGGGCCGCGTCACCGGATTCGTGGGGCCGAACGGCGCCGGAAAGTCCTCGACCCTGCGGTGCCTGCTGGGCCTGGACCGGGCCGACGGCGGAACCGCGCTCATCGATGGGCGCCCCTATCGCGAGCTGCGCGACCCGCTGCGTGCCGTGGGGGCGGTGCTCGACGGCTCGGGCGCGCACCCCTCGCGCACGGCCCGCGGTCACCTGGGTTGGGTGGCCTCGGGCGCGGGAATCAGTCGGCGTCGGGTGGCCGAAGTACTCGATGTCGTCGGGCTGAGTGAGGCCGCAGGGCGGCGGGTGCGCACCTTCTCCCTGGGAATGGGGCAGCGCCTGGGGCTGGCGACGGCGCTGCTGGGCGACCCGGAGGTGCTGGTCCTCGACGAGCCGGTCAACGGCCTGGATCCGGAGGGGATCCGGTGGATCCGCACGCTGCTTCGGCAGAGGGCCGATGCCGGGGGCACGGTCCTGCTGTCCAGTCATGTTCTGGCCGAGCTGGCCGAGGTGGCCGACGACGTCGTCGTCATCGCCGGCGGGCGGGTGCGGGCCGCCGGGACGCTGGAGGAGGTCGCGGCGGGCTACGCGAACCTGGAGGAAGCCTTCTTCTCGCTGACTGCCCCGACCGGGGGCGGGGCCGGTGGCCGGGCCGGACGCGAGGAAGGGGGCCGTTCATGAGCGCGGCGACGGCGCTGGTGCGCTCCCTCAAGGCGGAGGTGCGCAAGACGATGGGCCTGCCGGGGGCCTGGCTGGGGGCGGCATTGGCGATCGTCCTGCCGCTCCTGATCGAGTACTACACGGATCATGACCTGGCGGCGCGGCTGGCGGCCGGCGCCCCGGATGCGCCGGCGCAGCTGGGCGACGTCGGCGTCATCGGGCTGTACGTGGGGACGACGGGGATCGTGGTGCTGGCGGTGAGTGTTGTGGTCAGCGAGTACGCGAGTGATCCGCGCACGAGCGGGGCCTCCAGCGCTCCGCGACAGGTGACGACGACGATGCTGGTACAGCCGCGGCGCGGGGCGTCGGTGGCTGCGAAGCTGCTCGTGGTGCTGGGGGCCGCGACGGTGCTCCTGGCGGTGGCATGGACGGCGACCTACTCGCTGTGCCGGCACCTGCTGGGGTCGAGCGTGCCCTTCGAGCCGGTGCCGTGGTGGATGCTGACGGGGATCCTGACGTGGTGGGTGTTCTCGGCAATGGCGTCGATGGCACTGGCGATGGCGACGCGCAGCGCGCTGGTGTCGATGACGGTCCTCGTCGCAATGTCGACGATGATCTCGCCGGGGGTGCTGCTCATCAAGTCCACCGATGCGGCCCGGTTCCTGCCGGATACCGCGGCGGTGCGGCTCATTGCGAGCCCGACGACGCTCAACTACGACCGGCTCGTCGAGCTGCTGTCGATCCCGATGGCGGCCGCCGTCTGTGCGGCCTGGGCGGGAGGCTGCGCGGCGGTGTGCTGCTGGGTGTGGATGAGGCGGGACGCATGAGCGGAGCCGGTGCGACCAGCAGGGTGAGGGCTACCGCAGGGGTGACGACAGCCTGGGGACGTGCGCTGCACGCGGAGCTGCTGAAGGTGGTGACGCTGCCGGCGATATGGTGGTCGGCGGCGGTGGCGGGCGCGGCTGCGATCGCCACGATGATGTCGGTCCTGCAGAACGTGGTGGACGGGCAGGACTTCGGATTCGAGGAGATCGCTCCGATGTGGGCACTGGCGGTGCAGATCGGCTTCGTGGCGGCCGGTGTGGCCGCGGCGGGCGCCGAGCACTCCACGGCGCAGGGCATGACGAGTCTGCTGGTGACGCCGGCGCGTGGGCGGCTGGCGGTGGCACGACTCATGGTGCTGACCGGCACGGGACTGGTGGTGGCGAGCGTCCTGGTCGGGGCGAGCCTGGCAGCGTGTCCGACGATGTCGAGGGCGGCGCTGTGGGCCGGCGGAAGGACCGTGGTCTGGTTGACGGCGGTGCTGCTGCTGGCGGATGGGCTCGGTGCGGCGCTGCGCAGCGTCATCGGTGCCTCCACGGCAGCCGTGATGCTGGTGATTCTGGCACCCCAGCTGGCCGTGTTTCTGGGCGACGCCGCCCGCTGGCTCCCGGGCCAGGCGGGTCAGATATGGGTGACGGCGGGCGCGCCGCAGGCGGATGCTACCACCGCTGGACTCACCAGCCTGGCCTGGGCAGCGGCCGCTCAGATGGCCGGCATCGTCCGGCTGGTCCGGGCGGATGCGTGAGGATCGGGACACCACGAGTATGAGCCGGCCGCAGCCCATCAAAGCCGGGGGTGGGAGCGAGTGAGGACGCTCCCGCCCCTGTCCCTTGCCGAGTAAACCCAGATCACTCAGCACCGTTCCAGCGCGATATACTTCCACCTTGTGTCCTGCCACCGCGGGCAGACATCCCCCATCTCTCACCTGCTCTTTTCATAAGGGAAGCACCATGGACAGCGATACGTTCACTCCAGAAGAGGAGCTCGATGCACACCTAGCTGCCATGAAATGGCTGGAAGAGCAACGCATCAGCGGACATGAAATACTGACCTTTCAAACCCTTAACGACGGATTCCGCTGGCACGGCCATCGAATTCAGTTAATCAACAGAAATCAAGGAATATGGCGCCCAAAGCAGTTTCGCGGAGCTTTTTCCTTCAAAACTACATCTACAGAAGAAGGATCCAGGCCGTACGATGACACTATCGATGACGACGGACTTCTCCACTACCAGTTCGCTGATTCGGACACCAAGACATGGACAAACGATGCGATGATCGAGGCGCATCTGCGCAAGTATCCACTCGTTTGGCTTATTCGAGTTCCATTAATGAAGAATCCAACATTGTATTATATGCGATTTCCGGCATACATCAAGGATGTCGACCTCCAGAAGCGGGAATTTATTATAGACATCGATGATTCGATCCCCTACGGGAACCTCACGACCCCACCTCCTATTGAAAAGAAGTACAAGTCAAGATGGATGAAAGAGCGCATCCACCAGCACGACTTCCGGGAACACGTACTCAGCGTCTATAAGATCTCCTGCGCAGTCTGCGATCTTCCGCACGCACAGCTTCTTGAGGCCTCACACATCATCGCCGATGCCAAGGAAACTGGTGTTCCAGAGGTCAGCAATGGTTTGGCACTGTGCAGACTTCATCACACCGCTTACGACCGCCACCTCCTCGGCATCGACGCCGACCGCCGCATCCATGTGGCGACAAGAGCAAAGAGTATCGAGACTACCCACCTACAAACCGGATTACTGAAATTCGAAGGCGGCTCCCTCACGCACGTGCCGACCTCCAAACAAATGCATCCCGATGGCGACCGTCTTGCCGAGCACTTCGAAGACTTCCTCAGGGCAGAGGCTCACACGACCCGATAGGCTCAAAGCTTCCGACAAGCTACGCGCGGTTCCAGAGAATGGACTTCTACCACTCGAAGGAGCCCACCGTGATCTATCCACGCGACATCGCAACCGAAGCGGAGACGGCCGCTCTTGAACATGCCGATCGCCTCGCCGCCATCATCGGCAAGCACTGGCACCCCACGAACGACGCCGACCGAGACGATGTCATGCTGCTCGTCGCGGATCTCCTACGCGCTCACGCCGAGACAGGGATCGAGATGCAGACTTGGAGAGCAGCACTCGACGTCGTCATGGACCATCTGGCAGTGGAGCCCGAGGGAGCCGACTTGCTCCATCGCGTCGGTAGGCCCACCTGGTTCACCGTCGTCGGAACATTGAAGGATGGTCGACGAGAGCCTGTTGCCGTCATGCCCGGCCGGCACCGACTGGAGACTGCAATCGGTGCCTGGACCGCCCAGATTCAGGCACCAACAGCAGCAGACGCCGCCAGATCAGCCTGCTCGTAGCGACAGGCCCCGATTCCAGACATCCTACGATGACCTTGTCGGCGTCTTAGGAGTTCACTCCACAGACACAACTTCACGGGCGGCAGATACCTCCTCGATCACTGCCCGTCTCTCACTGGTCTAGCAACCTCCGTGACCGCTGTCGCCAGAAACCCTCCGTCTGCACTCGCACCCTCCCTTCAGAATGATCTCGAAACGATCAGGGGTCTCATCCACCCACTCAGCCTCGCCCCTCAAGGCAGCACAGAGACGTCGCGGCCACCTCACAGGAGTGACTGACGGAAGCGGCCGTACAGCGCACCAGAAATATTTTTTCCAGACAATTCCAGAGCCTTCACTCAACCGCAACTTTTTTTGGAGAACTTCGGCCGTTACATTGAAGTAGCCGCGCCGTAAAATATTGCGGCACCCACCGCAACGCGCAAGCTCGACGAGGACTCCGCACCGATCGGCAGTGGTGGATGCACCGTTCACACGATTGAGGACCGTGCCCTCAAGGAGGAAGTTATGAAGCGCTCCTGTCGATCCATGGTCGGCACGCTCGCAGCGATGACGCTCGTGGGACTCGCCAGTCCCACCGCTCTAGCCGAAGAGCCAACCGCACCCCCGGCAAGCGACGTCGTCGCCGAGCAACCAGCAGCTCCGCCGGTCGCCCCGGCCGAGGCTTCACCAGCCGTTCCCGCCACTCCCCCGGCACCCGTGGCGGCAAGCGAAGCGCCCTCCGCACAGCCCTCCGAGTCTTCCGCACCCGCTGTTTCACCGAGTGAGGCACCGAGCGCCGCGCCTTCTGAAGATGCCACTCCCTCGGACAAGCCCTCTGTTCCGTCTGCTGAGCCCAAGAAGGAATGGCGGGAGGAGAACGGCAAGCTGTACTACTACGAGAACGGCGTCAAGAAGACCAACACCTGGGTTCCCGACGGAGGACGCAAGTACTACGTCGGCGCCGACGGCACCCTGCAGACCAGCACGTGGCTGCAGCTGGATGGCAAGCGGTACTACGCCGACGCCCACGGCGCTGCTCTCACGGGCAGGCAGAACGTCGACAACGCCGAGTACTACTTCGACAGCGACGGCGTCATGCAGGCCAACCGGTGGATCGACCAGGACGGGCTCAGCTTCTACGTCCAGAGCTCCGGCATCATCGCCACCAACACATGGCTTCACCTGGGCGACAAATGGTTCTATGCCAACGAAGTCGGCGCCAAGTCCATCGGCCTGGTGAAGGTCGGGGCGAGCTGGTACCACTTCAACAACGACGGCTCCATGACCGCGAGCACCTGGAAGCAAGTGAGCGACCACTGGTACTACGCCAACGCCGACGGCGACCTGGCTACCGGCTGGAAGCAGATCAGCAGCGCCTGGTTCCACTTCAACGACAACGGTGCCATGAGCACTGGCTGGATCTCACCGAACGGCCACTGGTACTACCTGAGCGACAACGGGGCGATGACTACCGGCTGGGCACGGGTCGACGGTTCCTGGTACTACTTCGACACCACTGGCGCCATGCGCTCAAGCACCTGGGTCTCCAACGGCGGACAGTGGTTCTACCTCGAGGGCTCCGGCGCAATGGCTGCCGGGAAGTGGATCTCGCCGGATGGCCACTGGTACTACGTCGACGGAACCGGCGCCATGGTCACCGGCTGGCAGCAGATCGACGGCGCCTGGTACTTCTTCCACGGCAACGGTGTCATGGCGAGCGGGTGGCAGCAGATCGGGGGCACCTGGTACTACCTCGGCGCCGGCGGCACCATGGCGAGCGGGTGGCAGCAGATCGGCGGCGCCTGGTACTACCTCGGCGGCAACGGGGCAATGACCACTGGGTGGCAGCAGATCGGGGGCACCTGGTACTACTTCAACAGTGGCGGCGCGATGGCCACTATGAAGTGGATCGAGGGCACCTTCTACGTCGATGGAAGCGGCGCGATGCTGGTCAGCACCACCAGAACGATCGATGGCTGGACCTACGCCTTCGACGGCAACGGTCGGTGGATCACCGTCAACAACGGGGGCTACAGCTGCCCCGCGTGGGCCCCGATCAAGGGCAATGCGAGCAGCAAGATCTACCACCACCCGTGGAACCAGTCCTACAGCGAGACCAAGCCCGAGGCATGCTTCTCCACCGACGCACAGGCAGTGGCGGCCGGCTTCCGGGCCGCCAAGCGGTGACCCGACCGCACTCACCACAACTGAATGAGTGTCGGGAGGATCGCCCCACCGGCGACTGACCGAGATCCAGGCCCATGGGGTCCCAAGCAAACGCGTTTGC
>NZ_GL882578.1 GCF_000195595.1 Actinomyces sp. oral taxon 170 str. F0386 | reverse complement strand
CGCGGTCGCGCGCGGTGAGCTGCTCAGCCGGGTGACCAATGACGTCGACAACGTGGCCAACACCCTTCAGCAGTCCCTGTCCAGTGCGCTGACCTCGATCCTCACGGTGGTGGGCGTGCTGGGGATGATGTTCTCCATCTCCTGGCGCCTGGCGCTGGTGGCGCTGGTCATCTTCCCGCTCATGGGTGTGGTCTTCGCCGGTATCGGGCCGCGCTCGCAGAAGGCCTTCACCAGTCAGTGGGCGTGCACCGGGCGGATCAACACCCGGGTGGAGGAGTCCTTCTCCGGACACGCCCTGGTCCAGGTCTACGGGCGCACCGAGGCGGTGCGTGAGGCCTTCGCCGCCGAGAACGAGGAGCTCTACGCCGCCTCGCTGCGAGCGCAGTTCCTCTCCGGGATCATGATGCCGGTCATGCTGGTCATCGGGAACCTCAACTACGTGGCCATTGCGGTGGTCGGCGGCGCCATGGTCGCCTCCGGGTCACTGCGCCTGGGCGATGTGCAGGCCTTCATCCAGTACTCCCAGCAGTTCTCCCAGCCCCTGGGCCAGCTCGGTGGCATGGCCACGGCCGTGCAGTCCGGTACCGCCAGCGCCGAGCGGATCTTCGAGCTGCTCGACGCCGACGAGGAACCGTCCGACGACGTCACCCCGGAGGGCGCCGGCCGGGATTCGGCGGCCGGCCCCGGTGGGCAGGCGGGTCCGGGTGTTATCGAGATGGAGCACGTGCGCTTCTTCTACAGCCCGGAGGTCGAGCTCATCGGTGA
>NZ_GL882577.1 GCF_000195595.1 Actinomyces sp. oral taxon 170 str. F0386 | reverse complement strand
CGATGGCGGAGTGTGGCCGGGTGGTGTTGAACCAGTGGACCCACTCGGCGGTGGTGACCCCGACAGTGTCGATGCCCTCCCAGGGGCTCTGGCCAAAGGATGAGCTCTGCCTTGTGCAAGGAGTTTACCGCCTCAGCCAGAGCATTGCCATGACCCCACGGTAGTGCCCCGTAGTGTGGTGTAGCGCGGTGGTTGGGCTGCTGTTGGTGGCAGCGCGGTCACCGTGTGATCCTTCGAGGAATCTCCTACAACCCACTCGAACGGAGTCATCACGATGACCGCTCCTCATATTGTCGACCCTGAGCGTCTTCTTGGCGAGGCTCTTTCTCAGGCCTCGCCAGACCTGATGCGTAGCTTGCTGCAGACGGTGATCAACTCCCTGCTGAGCGCCGAGGCTGATGCGGTGTGCAGTGCCGAGTACGGTCAGGCCAGCCCCGAGCGCCGGGTTCAGCGCAATGGCTATCGGCACCGGGACCTGGACACCCGGGTCGGCACGATTGACGTGGCTGTCCCCAAGCTGCGCACTGGCTCGTACTTCCCCGACTGGCTGCTTGAACGCCGTAAACGGGCCGAGTCGGCGCTGATCACAGTGGTTGCCGACGCCTACCTGGCCGGGGTGTCCACGCGGCGCATGGACAAGCTGATAGGTACTTTGGGCATCAGCTCGCTGCCCGGAGTCACAGGTCTCACGTATGGCAGCTGAGCTCGACGAGCAGGTCGTCTCCTTCCGCAACCGGCCCCTGGGCGATGCAGGCCCATTCACCTTCGTGGCGGCCGACGCCCTGACATTGACAAGTCCGCGAAGGTGGTCGTGTGGTCAGCGCGGTGGTCCTGACCGCTACCGGGGTCAACGCTGATGGACATCGCGAGGTCTTAGGACTGCGGGTAGCCACCACCGAGAGCTCGGCGGCCTGGAACGGGCTGCTCGCCGACCTGGTGGCCCGGGGACTTACGGGGGTACGGCTTGTCACCTCTGACGCCCACACGGGCCTGGTTGAGGCTATCGCCGCGAACCTGCCCGGAGCGACCTGGCAGCGCTGTCGCACCCACTACGCCGCTAACCTGATGACAGTGGTTCCCAAGAGTCTGTGGCCCGCTGTCAAGGCCATGCTCCACTGGCGTCTACGACCAGCCCGACGCAGCAGCCGTCGAGGCTCAGTTCGACCGCCTCCTGGACTACGTCCACACGATCCTGCCCGAGGCTGCCGACCACCTCGAAGCCGCACGAGCCGACCTGCTGGCCTACCGCCGCCTTCCCTGTCGAGGTATGGAGACAGATCTGGTCCAACAACCCCCAAGAACGCCTCAACTGAATCGCCCTGGGTTTTGTGGAGGCTGGTTTATCT
>NZ_GL882576.1 GCF_000195595.1 Actinomyces sp. oral taxon 170 str. F0386 | reverse complement strand
CAAGCCACCGAACACACAGCAGCCAGAACCCAAGCCCAACACGTCGCAGAATCACAGGACCGAACGGGATGCGGAAATTTAGGCTAGGCGGAACCGCAAGTGCCTCAAATGAACGAATTTTTAATCCGACGAGTTTGTTTCTTCCGTGTATTTTAAGACAAACCAACATCAATTTGAAGACTTGAAGAAACGATGATCAACACGAAGGAACTTGCAACCCAGATAGAAATTGCTCTGACAGAAGTGAGTGGTGACAGCAAAGGGATTCTATCTATAGGGCGACGCATGAAGATTTATGTCGCAATGATTGACGATCGCAATGCGGAGCGATCTTATCGAATTCGTATTTCCTTGCAAGGGGAATGTGTGCGCCACGTTCAGCATCTATGGGCCACGGCATTTCCCGACAATTCATCGTTAGATGACATGCTGATCCTGGCTCGCCAGGTCGTTCAAAGGCAAGCTTGGCCCGATCAAGCGGAAATGGAAGCTTACCGTTTTTTCCAGAGTTTTGACAGGGTTGCCGTAAATCCCGCCAATGATCGCGCTATAATGGTCGCCGACGCGGCTCAACAACTCGTTATATCCGCTTGTTACCCTGACCCGTACGCGGATATCGATGAAACTTTAGAGGATGATGACGAGCTCCTGCCAGACTCCTTAGACTGTAGTTATGCATGCGCATGCGCAGTTGCCGGCGGCATGAACTGGAGAACTGCCGCCGAAGTAGATGTTGAGGCTCGACGATCATTCTGGTTGTGGTATCTCAATGAAGCCATTCCGTCGGCGCTTAGGGGGTGAGAAATCGCTGTGAAACAGATAGGTTCGCCATAAACGGATGATGCTTGGATGTGATTCAGTCGACGTCAGCAATTAGAGACCAGCAGTTCCGTTTCTACCCTGTTGATGAGAGGGTGGTGATCGTCCGCACTATCGCCGAGCACAGGTGGCCCATGACCATCA
>NZ_GL882575.1 GCF_000195595.1 Actinomyces sp. oral taxon 170 str. F0386 | reverse complement strand
ACGAGGCGAAGGACTTGAATCCCTTGATCGTCAGGGTCTTGAGGTGCACGCGCCCACGATAGCCGGGGACGAGGCCGGCCCCGGGGAGCCGGCCCATCGTGACCGCCCAACTGCGCCCACCGGCCCGAATAGACCATGATGTGCAATCGATGCCCGTTCCATCCGCCGATGCCCCGATCATTCCCACGGCCACCGACTGGCACTCGCGGGTCCGGATGCTCGGGCCGCGCGACGCCTCCTGGTCGCTGCCTCTGGTCGACGTCGTCCTGGCCACGGCCTGCCTGCTGCTGACGCTGTCGACCACGTCTCTCCTGGAAGGCTTCGGCGTCCAGCTCGCCGAGATCGGCCCCGTGGAAATCGGGGTTCCGCGGGATCATGACGGGTCGTTCGAGTCGGTCACCGTGTCCAGACGCAGCAGCCGCCTGGACGGGGTCGACAAGATCGTGCTGTCGTTGACCGCGCGCGGGCTGACGACGGGAGGAGATCGCGGCGGACCTCGAAGAGGTCTACGGAGGCGAAGGTCCGCGACGGTCAGGTCCGCGACGCCCTGTTTCTCAGTCGTGATGGGCGTGAGGGTGAACGGGGAACGCGACGGCCCCACCAGCTGTGCTGTCTCCTCGCTTGTGGGACACCTGGGTCTCATGGCTTGTGGGACGGTGTGGTGGGGGTGATGCGGTAGGGCTGGGCTGCTGGGTGTTTTTCGGACACTGC
>NZ_GL882574.1 GCF_000195595.1 Actinomyces sp. oral taxon 170 str. F0386 | reverse complement strand
TGTCACGATCGTGGGTGTCATCTGGTTCGGCGGGCACCAGGTCGGCGACGGTGACGTGGAGGTGGGGACCCTGGTCGCCTTCATGTCGTATCTGATGCAGATCCTCATGGGTATTGTCATGGCGAGCTTCATGACGATCATGATCCCGCGCGCGGCCGTATGCGCCGAGCGCATCAGCGAGGTGCTGGCCACCGCGCCTGCTATCGTCTCGGCGCCGGGGGCCGTGACCGCTTTTCCGGTTCCGGGGCGGGTTGAGATGCGTGATGTCACCTTCGTCTACGAGGGTGCCGATGCCCGTGTCCTGGCGGAGGTGAGCTTCACCGTGGTCCCGGGGTCGACGACGGCGATCGTGGGCTCGACGGCGTCGGGCAAGTCCACGGTGGTGCGGCTGCTGGCCCGGTTGCTGGAGGCCAGCAGCGGGCAGGTCCTCGTTGGTGGGGTGGATGTGCGTGAGGCCGACCCCGAGGCGCTGTGGGCGCAGTTGGGGCTCGTCCCCCAGCAGCCCTTCCTGTTCGCCGGAACCGTGGCCTCCAACCTGCGCCTGGGGCGCGAGGAGGCCACCGACGACGAGCTGTGGAAGGCCCTGGAGGTCGCCCAGGCCAAGGACTTCGTCTCCGCGATGGACGGGGGCCTGGAGGCGACCATCGCCCAGGGCGGCACCAACGTCTCGGGCGGCCAGCGTCAGCGCCTGGCCATCGCCCGGGCCCTGGTGCGCCGCCCCAGCATCCTGATCTTTGACGACTCCTTCTCGGCCCTGGACGTGTCCACCGACGCGCGGCTGCGCGAGGCCATGGGACCGGCCACCGCCGGCATCACCAAGATCGTGGTGGCCCAGCGCGTCTCCACCATCACCGGCGCCGACCAGATCCTCGTCCTGGACGACGGCCACCTGGTGGGCAGCGGCACCCACGAGAGCCTGCTGGCCACCTGTCCCGTCTACCGCGAGATCGTCACCTCCCAGCTCGGAGCAAAGGCCACAGCATGAGCACCGCCCCACGTCCTCAGCGACAGCTCCGTGGCGGGCCGAGGCATGCGCGGGCAGCGCCTGCCGGCTGCCTGTCCTATCTGCTGCGAAGCCGTTACTCCTCGGACCGGAGCACGCACCGCGCTGTGGACACTCCGAACGGCCCTTCCAGTCAGAATGGGGACTTGACTGCTGGCCCTGATGATTTCAGAGGCGACGAGGTCGGCATGTCGCCCGAGGCGCAGGCCTCTCTCGGAGACCTGGCTTCTGGGCCGCCTCCGGGTAGGGCTGAGGCGTTCTGGCCATCCTTCAAGCGGATGGTCGGGCTGCTGGGCGCCCACCGGGTCTCCCTGGTGGTCGTGGCCCTGGCCGCCGTGGGCACGGTGGTG
>NZ_GL882573.1:259693-339694 GCF_000195595.1 Actinomyces sp. oral taxon 170 str. F0386 | reverse complement strand
CCACCGGGCGGTTGCCGTCCCGGCGCGCACGGCCGCACCGGCGGGCCCCGCCCAGGCGGCCAACCCGGATGCCCAGGAGACCATCACCGTTCCCACGGGCCGCTCGGCGTCGACGGCGTCAGCGACGACCGTGCCAACGGCGTCGTCCTGGTCCTTCACTCCCCCGTCCCTGCAGGACTCCGCCGAGCTCCCCCGGGCACGCGGCGCCTGACCCGGCCACGTCCAGTCACCGGGTCCTTCTCCCCATCTCATCGCGGTTTCCCGCCCCGGCCTGCGTGGCAGAATCCAGGCCCAGGAGGCCGAGGGGCTTCCACGGAAGGAGACCGGCATGAGCATCTTCGCCTGGTGCGCGATCATCGGATGCGCCACTCTCCTGGCCGGGATCCTTCTCGACGGCGTGCTCGACGCGTTCCTCCCAGATGGGATGGTGCCGGTCCTCGCTCTGCCGGTGGCGGTCTTCGGCGCCATCGGCATGGCGATGACGGCGGTACCGGGACCGGCGGCGGCGCAGGTGCCGGCCGCCGTCGTGTGGGGCGTTCCCGCAGCACTGGCCCTCGCCTCCGGCGCGCTCACACGCCGGCTGTGGAACCGTCTCAGGCGCTCCATGCCGCTGGACACGGCTCCGCCCACCGCCGCGGAGCTGGTCGGTGAGAAGGTGACCGTTCTGTGGTGGAAGGACGGCAGCGGCGAGGTTCGCGCCGTCACGCGCGGCAACCAGCTCACTCTGCCGGCGCGCTCCGAGGAGCCGCTGCGCTCGGGCCAGAGCGCCTGGGTGCTCGACGCCGTCGACTCCACCCTCACCATCGCCCCCTGGGAGCAGATCGACGGCTGAACCCACCGGGTGTCGGTGACGGGCCACCGGCACCGGCCTCCTCCTGCCCGCCATCCTCTTCCTCATTTTCCTCATTGTCCCCCTCTTCCTCCCATCTCCCCGCAAAGAAAGGAACACAGCATGGATGCCTCGCTCATCGGCGCGATCGTCATCATCGTCATCATCGCGCTGCTGGTAGTCGTCTACATGTTCAGCCGGATCGTCGTGGTCCCCTCCAACCTCACCGGTCTCATCTCCGGATCGAACCGGGGCACGGTCAAGATCATCCACCCCGGTGGGCGCGACTTCGTCCTGCCGGTCATCCAGTCCATCCAGTACCTGCCCTTCACCCAGACCACGATCGGCTTCAAGGTCACCGCCGAGGACGAGAACAAGATCCACGTCAACGTCGCCGCCGTCGCCGCCGTCAAGGTCGGCGACTCCGACGAGCAGGTGCGCGCCGCCGCCAAGCGCTTCCTGGGCAAGCCCAACACGGACCAGGCCATCGCCGACTCCGCCCGTGAGGCGCTCATCGGCTCCCTGCGCTCGATCATCGGCCACATGACGGTCACCGACCTCATCTCCGACCGTGACGCCCTCCAGCGCAACGTCTTCGACGACGCCAAGAGCATCATGGCCAATATGGGACTGGAGATCGACATGCTCCAGGTCTCCGAGATCACCGACGCCGGCGGCTACATCGAGTCCCTGGGTGTGCCCGAGCAGCAGCGCGTCGAAAAGGACGCCCGCATCGCGCGGGCCAACGCCGAGCGCGAGGCCCGCGACGCCGAGGTCACCTCACGTCAGCAGATCGCCGAGCGCGAGCGCGATCTGTCCCTGCGTCAGGCCCAGCTCAAGGCCGAGACGGACAAGGCCCAGGCCGATGCCGACTCCGCCGGCCCGATCGCCCGCGCCGCCAAGGAGCGCGAGATCGCCATCATCGGCCAGGAGGCCGCCGAGGCCAAGGCCTCCCTGACCGAGCGCGAGCTCGACTCCACGGTGCGCAAGCCCGCCGACGCCGCCCGCTACCAGCGCGAGCAGGAGGCTCAGGCCTCCAAGACCGAGGCGCTGCTGCGTGCCGAGGCCGACGCCGAGCGCACCCGGCTGGATGCCGAGGCCCAGGCTCAGGCCACCGTGGCCCGCGCGGAGGCCGAGGCCAAGGCGACCGCCGCCCGGGCCCGCGCCGAGGCAGACGCCATCGCCGCCCGCGGTCAGGCCGAGGCCGACACGATCCGCGCCGCCGGTGAGGCCGAGGCCAAGGCCATGAGCGACAAGGCCGACGCCCTGGCCAAGTACGGCGAGGCCGCCACTCGTCAGATGCTGCTGGACAAGGCCCCCGAGATCGCCCGGGCCCTGAGCGAGCCGCTGGCCAGCGTGCGCGACCTGTCGATCATCTCCACCGAGGGCGCCTCGGCCCTGCCCAAGGCCGTGGCCAGCAACGTCGAGCAGCTCGACGTCATCCTGCGCAGCCTGGTGGGCACAGGCCTGACCGACATGGTGGGAGGCCACCTGTCGGACTCCGGATCCCCGGAGGCGCACGAGGGTGGGGCCCTGGCGGACGTCGTCGAGCACCAGGAGGGTTGAGGCCGGCTGCTGCTCCACAGTCGTCCGGCTCATCCGGCCCGTCGACGAACGGGGGCATGTCACGCGTGAGGGGACAGAGTTCCTGCCCCCGACCGCGCGACATATCCCCGTTGAGCGTGCGGCAGCGATCGCCTGGCAGACGACGTCGGCCGGAAACAACCGTGAACATTCGTGCGCCGGACCTGATGACGAGGGCCCACTGGCTCCGAAGAATCGCCAGTGACACCGGTTATCACTGACGATCAAAGGAGCGCACGCATGAGCGAGAGGATCATCCTGGCCGACCTGGATCAGCAGCTGCAGGAGGCGGTGGCGAGCACTCGACGGCGAGTGGCCGACCTTCACGCCGAGCTGCCCCGGTGGGGGCTGGTGGTGTGGACCGCCGGCAACGTCTCCGAGCGGGTCGTCGTCGACCGCGGCGACGGCCCAGTCAAGACCGACCTGTTCATCATCAAGCCCTCCGGCGTCTCCTACGACGAGCTGAGTGCGGAGACGATGGTGGTCTGCACGCTCGATGGGGAGAAGATCGACGACGGGACGCCGGCGTCGCTGAAGCCCTCCTCCGACACCGCCGCCCACGCCTACGTCTACCGTCACCGCGACGACGTCGGCGGCGTGGTCCACACCCACTCCCCCTACGCCACCGCATGGGCGGCGCGACGCGAGCCGATCCCCTGCGCCCTGACGATGATGGGCGACGAGTTCGGCGGCGACATCCCGATCGGCCCCTTCGCCCTCATCGGGGACGACTCGATCGGCCGCGGCATCGTGGAGACCCTGGAGGGTTCCAGGTCCCCGGCGGTCCTCATGGCCAACCATGGCCCCTTCACCGTCGGCAAGGACGCGCGCGACGCCGTCAAGGCCGCCGTCATGTGTGAGGAGGTCGCCCGCACAATGAGCATCGCCGAGCAGCTCGGCGAGGTGAAGCCGATCCCCGCCGACATGGTGGACCGCCTCAACGACCGGTACCAGCACGTCTACGGTCAGCACTAGCCGACGGCGCAAGGACGCGCCATGAGTGCGGGGTCCCGAACCAGATAGGTTCGGGACCCCGCACATCTGTTCATGTTGCTCCGTATCCGGAGGCAAAGGCTCAGATGTCCTCGAGGACCTCGCCCTTGGTCTCCCGGGCCAGCAGGTAGACGAACCCGCCCAGAACGAGCATGGCCGCGAAGAACATGAAGGCCGGGAAGACGGCAGCCAACGGGTGCGCCAGCTCCTTGAGGTTGTCCGAGCCGATCATCGCCCCCATGAGCAGCGGGCCGATGATCTTGGCGATCGCCCCGATGCCGTAGCCCAGGCCCAGCCCCGTCCCCCGGGCGTCGTTGGGGAACTGCTCGCCGCCGAAGGCATTGAGGATCCCGAAGGCGCCGTCGCCGAAGGCCATGGTGATGCAGATACCGGTGAAGAAGATGATCCAGGAGGCCTCCCAGTGGGCGGAGAAGGCCACGATGACCGCGCCCGCCGCCCCGATGAGCCCGAAGGAGAACATCGTCCAGCGCCGCCCGATCCGGTCGGCGAGCCAGGCCGAGGCCAGGCGCCCGAGGAGGTCCACCAGGGAGACCCCCATGAAGAGCGTACCCACGGTGTCGGCGTTGATGTCGTCGAAGCCGACCTCCAGGAGCGTCTGCCCCCAGGACTGCACGGTGAAGGAACCCAGGATGAAGCAGAAGGAGCCGATCGAGACGATGAGCAGAGGCCTGAGGTGCCTTCGAAACAGCTCGGAGTAGGCGATGCGTTGCTCGGTCTCCACCGGCGGCAGGGCACCCACCGCGTCGGGGCTCAGCTCCAGGGCCCAGGCGATGGACTCGCGAGCCTCGCGCTCGCGGCCCTGGGAGAGCAGGAAGCGGGGCGACTCCGGGACGATCCGGATCCAGGCCAGCAGGAGGATCGGGATCGCGCCCAGCGCGATGAGGCCGCGCCAGTTGTCATGCATGGCGCGTTGTCCCAGGGACCCCAGGAAGAGCCCCAGCGGGATGAACACCGAGCCGAGCCCGGCCAGCAGGCCGCGCTGCCTGGTGGGGACGAACTCCTGGACGTATGGAATGGAGACGATGTTGAGGCCTCCGACGCCCACGCCGACCAGAACCCGCAGGAGGGCGAGCATCATCCACCATCCGGTGGGGGTGAACACCGAGGCCAGGGTGAAGATGGTGAAGAGCAGGACGCACCAGAAGAAGGTGCGTCGTCGTCCCATCTGGTCGGCGGCCCGGCCCCACAGGACCGATCCGAGGACCGTCCCCAGCCCGGAGCAGGCCAGGATGACGCCGGTCTCGAAGCCGCCCAGGCTCCACTCCTTCTGGAGCTGGACGACGGCGAAGCCGATGAGGAACATGTCGAAGAACTCTGAGACGTTGGCGACGATCGCCAGCCCGATGATGCTTCGCTGGTGACCCGTCAGGGGCCGGGAGTCGATCTGTTCGAGGGCGCTCATGGCGGCAGCTCCCGGTGCCGCGCGTCCCGATGCGGTACTCATATGCGGTCCAATCTACGGTGGAGCCGGCACGCAGCCGGTCAGCGGACGATGTCGGAGCCCTGCGCCTGGAGCAGCTCAGCGGGGCGCACGTGGGTGAGGTCTCCGTGGTGGGTCAAGGCCAGGGATGCGACCTTGGTGCCGATCTCGATGCCGCGGCTCACGTCTCCGTCGAGCCAGCCGTGCAGGGTGCCGGCCACGAAGGAGTCCCCCGCCCCGGGACGGTCGATGACGGGGACGGACTTGATCTCGTAGACGCGCTCGCCCTCGGAGGCGGTGGACAGGTAGGTCCCGGCGCGCCCGTCGGTGGACACGACGGTGGGGGCGCCGATCTCCTCGCGCAGGTTGCGGCACACGTCCACACCCTGGCCAGGGACGCCGAAGACGATACCGGCGTCGGTTCGCGAGCAGAACAGGATCGAGGCTCCCCTGGCGATCGGCTCCAGGACGGCCCGGGCCTGCTCGCCGTCCCACAGCAGGGAGCGGAAGTTGACGTCGAGGGCGACGTCAACGCCACGGTCGCGAGCGGCGTCGGCGACGTAGCGCACCACCCGGGCGGTCTCGGGGGTCAGGGCCGCGGTGATCCCGGTGAGAAAGACCAGGCGGGTGTCGAGCAGGGCGTCCCAGTCGAACTCCTCGGGGACGATGCTGCGGAAGGGCGTGTACTCGCGGTCGTAGGTGACCTTGCCCGGCAGCGGGAACTCGCCCGGCTCGAGGAAGTAGAGGGCGACGCGACCCTCGTCGGTCATGACGACGTGGCTCATGTCCACGCCGACGGCGGAGTACTCCAGCGCGATGCGGTCGGCCAGCTCGCCTCGGGGCAGCTTGGTGGTCCAGGCGGTGGCGCGGCCGAGCTCGGACAGGAGCCCGGCGACGTTGGCCTCGGAGCCGGCGGCGGTCATTCGCAGGGACCGGGCGGTGGCCAGGCGGTCCCCGCGCTCGCAGGTCAGCCGGATCTGTCCCTCGCCAACGGTTGTCAGGTCGTACCTCATTGTCGATTCTCCTCTGCAGCGGCTGCGGTGCCGCTCGTGGTTCGGATGGTGGTTCGGGTGCGGTCGCGGTCCGGTGGTGGTGAGGCGGTCAGGAAGCTCGGAATGTGCTGGAGGTCGGCGTTCCGGGGGAAATCTCTACGGTGACACGACCAGCAGGCCCGCTGAGGCGGCCCGGTCCTCGATGAAGGCGCGAGCGGCGGTGCAGCGGCTCAGGGAGTCCGGGGCGTCGTCGTTCCACATCTCGATCATGAGGCGCCCGCTCCAGTCCTGGGCGGTCAGGAGCGCGAAGGAGCGGTCCCAGTCGACGATGCCGGTGCCCATCTCCACGCGGCGCGGCTCGCCGAGGCGCACATCCTTGGCGTGCATCGCCACCATGTGGCCTTCTCCGGCGGTGAGCTCGACGCCTGGGTCGAGACCCTGCTCGGCGATGTTGCCCAGGTCGGGGTAGAGCTGGAGGTAGGGCGAGTCGACGGCGTCGACGAACTCCATGGCCTTGGTCAGGGAGGTGACGTCGTCGCCGTCGACGTTCTCGATCCCCATGACGACGCCCAGGCGCGCGGCCAGCGGGACGGCGTCGGCCAGGAGCTGGGCGTACCAGCGCTCGGCGTCGGGGTTCGGGTCCTCGTAGTAGCAGTAGTAGCCGGCGAGCTGGATGACCGGGACGCCCAGGTCGTGGCAGACCCGCAGGCCGCGGGCCATGACCTCGCGGGCACACCGGCGCACGTCCGGGTCGGCCGATCCGGGCGCGATCCGGCGGTGCAGGGACAGGCAGATCCCGCCGATGGCGGTGCCGGCCGCCTCGGCGGCCCGACGCACGGTGCGGCACTGCCCGGTGTCCCAGCCCAGGCGGGCCTCCCGTTCGGGGGACTCGTCGATGGACAGGTCGAGGAAGGAGAAGCCGGCTCGGGGCACCTGGTCGAGGAAGGTCCGCCAGGCCTCACCGTCCACTCGGCTCCCGGAGACCGCCAGCGGCCCGCTGCGCAGTGCCTTCTCGTAAATGCCCAGGCTGATGCCGGCCTCGAGCCCGGCCCCGGCGCCGGCCCGTGCGGAGTCCGATGCGGCGGCGGAGCTCATGGCCACACCTCCTCCAGGGTGGTGCGCAGCCCGGCGGCCGCTGCGGCGGGGTCCTCGGCGGCGACGATCGCCCGGCCGGCGATGACGATGCCGACGGCGCGCCCGGCGAAGGCGGGCAGGTCGGCGGGGCCCACACCACCGGTGATGGTGACCGTGAAGCCCATGGCGGCCAGCTCATCGACCCGGTCCATGTCCTCGCTCCTCCAGGACAGGTCGCCGGAGGCCTCCCGGTCGCGGGAGCGCTTGACGATGACGTGCTCGACGCCGGCCTGCCGCCAGGCGCGGGCCCGTTCGGCGTCGAACCACTCGTCTGCCAGCTCGACCTGGACCTCGCCGCCGTGCTCGCCGGCCACCTGGCAGACCTGTCGGATGGTGGACATGGAGGCGCCGGCCACGCAGGAGACGAGGTCGGCCCCGGCCTCGAAGGCCAGGCGGGCGATCTTGGAACCGGCCTCGGCGATGCGCACGTCGGCGAGGATCTGCTTGTCCGGGAAGAGGGCCCGGACGGCTCGCACGGCGTGGAAGCCCTCGCACAGGACGAGGATGGTGCCGCACTCGATGACGTCGACGTGGGGCGCCGCCTGCTGGAGGGGGCCGAGCGCGCTGGGCAGGTCGAGCGTGTCCAGGGCGATCTGGAGCCTGGGGGTTGCGGGTTGCTGGGGCGTCATGATGTCCCTCCTCTCAGCCGGCCAGGGGCTCGAAGGCGAAGAAGGTGGCGGCGTTGCCCACCAGGAGGTCCTGGACGTAGGCGGGGTCGACGCCCTCGTCCTTGATGAGGCGGGGGCAGAAGACGGCCGGGTCGTAGTCGATGCCGGAGACCGACCCGTAGGCCTTCTGGTAGGACGCCTTGCCCGAGTCGGTGCCCAGGAGGATCTGCTTGCCGTAGCCCTTCTGCCCCAGGGTCTTGATGAGGTCGACGCGGGCGTTGTCGGGCACGTACTTGATGCGGTTGGTGCCGTCAAGCTCGACGTAGGCGCCGGTGGCGACGATCTGTTCGTGGACCCACGGGTCCCAGTTGCGCTGAATGTGGCCGATGGCGATCTTCTCCGGGGCCACGCCCTGATCGATGAGGAAGCGGGCCTGCTCGGGGCCGCAGGTACCGGCGGTGACGTGGGTGTTGATAGGTGCGCCGGTCTCCTTGGAGGCGATGGCCACGGCCTGGCCGGTCTTGACCTCCCAGTCGGTGATCCGCCCGTAGGCGGTGGCCCACTTGATGCAGCCGGCCCTGATGTCGGTGCGCTTGACGAGGGGGCCCATGTAGTCGCCCGCGTCGACGCCCTCGACGACGTCGGCGATGAGCAGGTCGGCGATCTCTGCGACCGTGTACTGGTTGACCCAGGACTGGCGCCACTCCAGGTAGACCTTCTGCTGGTGGAAACCGGTGGCCTGGATGACCTGCAGGTCCGGAACGCGGTCGACGACGTCGCGCAGCATGAGCACACCGCGCCCGGAAGAAGCCGGGCACATGTCGACGATGGTGGCGCTGGGGGCGTAGCGCTTAGAGGCCTCGACGAAGAAGGTGGCCTCCTGGACCGCCTTGTCCTCATCGATGAGGAGGTGGTCGGGGTCGATGTAGACCTCCCCCGCGCCCACGCGGATGAGGTGGTCGTGGGCGTTGACGACTCCGAGGCTCGCGGGGTCGACGTCGCCGTGGATGGTGCGGACGATTCCCATGGGTTCTTCTCCTCCGGACGGGTTTCGGTCACGTGCTGGCGGGGCGCCGGCAGCGGCACAGCGCAGTACCACCGGCCCGCACACCGCCCGTATCCGTCACGCTACGAAGAAGGGGACCAGCGTCGAAGACGAGTCGTGAACGGATGTTCAGATTGACGACGCAACCGACACTCCCTCTCCGAAGGAATCGTTGCCAGAACACGAGATCCGATAGTCACGTTTGGATAACATGAACGCATGTGTGCACAGCTGACTCGGGAACGGGCCTCGCTGCTGCTGGAGGTGGCCCACCTCTACTGGGACGAGGGCCTCGATCAGGCGAGGATCGCCAGCAGGATGGGCTACTCGCGCCCCACGGTCTCGCGCATGCTCTCCGAGGCCCGCAGGCACGGCGTCGTCACCGTCACCGTGTCCCACCCCATTGAGCGGCTCATGGCCCTGGAGGAGCAGCTGGCGCAGGCCTTCGGGCTCAAGGAGGCGCGGGTCGCCGAGGACCGCGCCGACGGCGCCAGCGGCCCGGGCGCCGAGGTCGCCCGGGTGTGCGGCGACCTGCTCCTGGAGCGCTGCGGGCCCCGCGGCGTCATCGCCGTGTCCAACGGCCGGGCCGTGGGCGCCGTCGTTCATCACCTACCCGAGCGCGTCTGGCCCGAATCAACGGCGGTGGCGATGCTGGGCTCGGCCGGGGAGTCCTTCCACCTCGAGGACGGCCCGGACATCTGCCGCAACCTGGCCCTGCGACTGGGCGGCCACTACCGCTCGCTGCCGGTCCCCCTCGTCTTCGACTCCCTGAAGAACGCCCGCGCGGTGCGCAGCGAGGAGCAGGTAGCCACCACGCTGGAGCTCGCCGCCCGCTGCGACGTAGCGCTCACCGGCATCGGCGCCGTCGGGGAGACAACGAGCAGTCCGCTGCTGCGCCGCTGGATGACCCCGGCCGTCATGCGCGAGTGCCGCCGCAAGTACGTCGTCGCCCATGTCTGCGGGCACCATCTGGACGCCGAGGGCAACCACGTGCGCACGGCCCTGTGCGACCGCACCCTGTGCCTGGACCCCTCCCGACTCAGCGATATCCCCCTGGTCATCGGTGTGGCCGCGGGCAGGGACAAGGTCGATGCCGTGCGCGCGACCCTGCGTGGCGACTACCTGTCCGCACTCGTCACCGACGAGAGCACTGCCCGCTCCCTCCTGGAGAGCGTCTGAACCCGCCGGGGAGAGAACAGTCCGGGCGGCGTATCCGAGTTGATCTGAACACGCGTTCATCTGCGTACTTGCCCGCCCCCGCGGAAGCGGGAAGGATCAGTCCCGATGCCCGGCCGCAGGAACGCCAGCACGGCGCTCGCGGTCGCGGGCGATATGCACCCTCATGCACAAGGAGTCCTCAGTTATGAGTGCTGAGCCGCTGCTCACCGACCTCGACCGTCGGGCTGTCGCCGTGTCGAAGGCCCTGGCCGCCGACGCCGTGGAGAAGGCCGGGTCGGGCCACCCCGGCACGCCGATCTCCCTGGCGGGGGTGGCGTGGCTGCTCTACCAGCGCGAGATGGTCCACGACCCGCTCGACCCGGGCTGGCTGGGGCGTGACAGGTTCGTCCTGTCCATCGGGCACGCCTCACTGGTGCAGTACATCCAGCTGTTCCTGGCCGGATACGACATCGACCTGGAGGGATTCACGGCCTTCCGCTCACCGTCGGGCCTGCCTGGCCACCCCGAGTTCGGTGAGGTGGCTGGCGTGGAGACGACCACCGGACCACTGGGGGCGGGCTTCGCCAACGCGGTGGGCCTGGCGATGGCGGCGCGCCGCGAGCACGGTCTGCTCGACGCCGGCACCCCCCTGGGCGAGTCGGTCTTCGACCACTTCGTCTACACGATCCTCGGGGACGGCTGCATGCAGGAGGGAGTGAGCTCGGAGGCCGCGTCCCTGGCCGGTACCCAGCAGCTGGGCAACCTCATCGCCATCTACGACGACAACGACATCTCCATCGAGGGCAACACGGACATCGCCTTCACTGAGGACGTCTCGGCCCGTTTCGAGGCCTACGGGTGGCAGGTGCTCGACGTCGACTGGCGCACCGGCGGCCCGGATGGCTCGGGGGGCTACGCGGAGGACCTCCAGGCGCTGCACGAGGCGATCGTCGCGGCCCGCGCCGAGACCGAGCGTCCGTCGCTGATCCGTCTGCACACCATCATCGCCTGGCCGTCCCCGACCAAGCAGGGCCAGGAGTCCTCCCACGGCTCCAAGCTCGGGGGTGAGGAGATCGCCGGGCTCAAGCGGGCCCTGAGTCTGGACCCCGAGCAGACCTTCATCCTGCCCGACGACGTCGTCGCCCATGCTCGGAAGCGGGCCGCCGAGAATACTCGGGCCGCCCGAGCGGTCTGGGACGAGCGCTTCGCGGCCTGGCAGCAGGCCAACCCCGAGGGCTCCGCGCTGCTGGAGCGCCTTCAGGCCCACCGCCTGCCCGAGGGCCTCCAGACGGCCCTGCCGACGTGGGAGACCGGCCAGTCCCTGGCGACCCGTGCGGCGTCGGGGAAGGTCCTGGCCGCGCTGGCCGGGGTAGTGCCCGAGCTGTGGGGCGGGTCGTCGGACCTGGCCGGCTCGAACAACACGACCATGGCCGGGCAGCCCTCCTTCCTGCCCACATCCCTGGCGCAGGCCGAGGGCGACGGGCCCTTCGGTCGCACCATCCACTTCGGTGTGCGTGAGCACGCCATGGGCTCGGTCCTCAACGGGATCGCCCTGGACGGGCTCACCCGGCCCTATGGTGGCACCTTCATGGTGTTCTCCGACTACATGCGCCCGGCCGTGCGCCTGGCGGCGCTCATGGGGGTCGGCTCGATCTTCGTGTGGTCCCACGACTCGATCGGCGTGGGCGAGGACGGCCCCACCCACCAGCCGATCGAGCACCTGGCGGCGCTGCGCGCCATCCCGGGCCTGGCCGTGGTGCGCCCCGGGGACGCCAACGAGACCGCCGCCGCCTGGGCCGAGATCCTGGCCCGCCACGGCGAGCCGGCCGGCATCGTCCTGTCGCGCCAGAACCTCACCGTCAACGCCTCCGCCCAGGCCGCGGCTGAGGGCGTGAGGCGGGGCGCCTACGTCCTGGCCGAGGCCACCGACGCCGGCGGCGGGCAGGTCAGCCCCGAGGTGGTCCTGGTGGCCACCGGATCCGAGGTCGGTGTGGCCGTGGCCGCCCGTGACATCCTCCAGGGGCAGGGCACGCCCACCCGGGTGGTCTCCGCGCCCTGCCTGGAGTGGTTCGCCCAGCAGGGCGACGCCTACCGGTCTGAGGTGCTGCCGGCCGGCGCTGCCAAGGTCTCCATCGAGGCCGGCATCGCCATGGGCTGGCGCGAGATTGTCGGCGACGCCGGCGAGATCGTCTCCCTGGACCACTACGGCACCTCCGCCGCCGGCACCACCCTGTTCAAGGAGTACGGATTCACCGCCAACAACGTCGCCCAGCACGCCCGCCAGGCCCTGGCCCGCACCCACGACTGACGGACACCCCTCACCACCGAGCCGGGCTCCTCCTGCCCAGCCCCAGATCCTCTGGGAAAGCACCGTGAGAGGAGCCCGGCTCGATGTGCGAGAAATATATGTCACGGGGATACCGCTCCCCATGTCGAGCAGGTGACGTGCCGGCTGATTTTAGGCACGCTAGGTCCGGTCGCGCCGTCGGCGCACTGCGGTACCAGTCCCCGAACACAGAAAAGGCCGTCTCTCATGAGCGCACAGCTACCCGCCCAGAACACCCCCCAGATCCCTGACAGCAACGACTCCGGCGAGGAGCAGCCTCTGCGCACGCGCTACTACTACCTCATCATGACCGTCATGGTCGTGATCGGCGTCGTCATCGATATCGCGATCTACATCGGGATCATCACGAACGCCGAGGGGACGGTGCGCATCCCCTACCTGGTCTTCATTCTTCCCGTTGTCGGCGCTCTGGCGATCGGGCGGTTCGCCGACGCGGCCCTGGCCAAGAAGTCTCCCCACCTGGTGCCCGGCCACGTGGCCCCCCAGTACCAGCCCTATCCGGGTGCGACCCCCGCACAGCAGGGCTACGGCCAGCCCTACGGGCAGCCGGCCGCCCAGCCGGTGGCACCGCAGAGCACCGGCTACGGCCAGATGCCCGGTCAGCAGACGGCTCCCGGCGCACCGCAGCAGGCCCCGCACGGCCAGCCGCAGCAGCCCTACGGTCAGGGAGGGCAGCCGGGGCAGACCGGCCCGGTCGGCTACTGAGTCGCGGCAGGCGCCGAGTAGATGCCCGATTAGATGTCGGTGGGGCCCGATACGCTCCGTTCATGCCCGCACCGAAGAGTCTCAAGGCCCCCAAGGTCTCCTACCGCTGCACCGAGTGCGGCTGGTCCAGTCCCAAGTGGATGGGCCAGTGCCGGGAGTGCCGGGAATGGGGAACCTTGGAGGAGGTCCAGTCCGCCGGCGCCCCGGGTGGGGGCGCCGGCGGAAGCGTCCTGGCCACCGCCGGCGCCGTGCACCCGGCGGTGGCCGCCCGTCCCATCGAGGAGGTCAGCGCCACCGAGGCCAGGGCCCACCCCACCGGCGTGGGTGAGCTGGACCGGGTCCTGGGTGGTGGGATCGTGCCGGGCGCCGTCGTGCTGCTCGCCGGTGAGCCCGGCGTCGGCAAGTCCACGCTGCTGCTCGACGTCGCCGCGAAGGCCGCTGCAGTGGCGCGCGAGCGCGGGGACGGGCCGGTCCTCTACGTCACCGGCGAGGAGTCGGCCTCACAGGTGCGGCTGCGGGCCGAGCGCATCGACGCCCTGGACCCCGGGCTGCTCCTGGCCGCGGAGACCGAGCTCGGGGCCCTGCTGGGGCACGTGGAGGGGGCAGAGCCGTCCCTGCTGGTGGTGGACTCGGTCCAGACCATCGCCTCGGCACAGGTCGAGGGCAGCGCCGGGGGCGTCACCCAGGTCCGGGCCGTGGCCGGTGCACTTATCGCTGTGGCCAAGGAACGCAATATCCCGGTACTGCTCGTGGGGCACGTGACTAAGGACGGCGGGATCGCCGGCCCCCGGGTCCTGGAGCACCTGGTGGACGTCGTCACCCAGTTCGAGGGAGACCGCCACGCCCGCCTGCGACTGCTGCGGGCCGTCAAGAACCGTTACGGCCCAACCGACGAGGTCGGCTGCTTCGACCTGGGAGAGCGGGGCATCGTGGGGCTGGCGGACCCCTCGGGGCTGTTCCTGTCCGCCGCCCGCTCCGAGGTGCCGGGCACCTGCGCCACCGTCACCCTGGAGGGGCGCCGCCCCATGCCGGTGGAGATCCAGGCGCTCGTGGCATCCACGAATGCCGGCTCGCCGCGGCGCACCACCTCCGGGGTTGACCACTCGCGCACGGCCATGGCCCTGGCGGTACTCAGCGCCCGGTTGCGGGTGGACACCTCCAGCACGGACGTCTACGTCTCCACCGTGGGCGGGGCCCGCGCCGTCGAGCCGGCCACGGACCTGGCCGTGGCCATCTCCGTGGTCTCGGCCGCACGCAACCTGCCCACGCCCGCCGGGCTCGTGGCCTTCGGAGAGGTGGGGCTCACCGGTGAGGTGCGTGCCACCGTTGGCATCCAACGGCGGCTGGCGGAGGCATCACGGCTCGGCTTCGACCGGGCGATCGTGCCACTGGCCGGCTCCGCCGAGCTGCGCGAGATCGCCGGGATGCAGGTCCTGCCGGTCGCTCACGTGGGTGAGGCCATGGGGGCGGCGCTGCCGCGCGGCTGAGACCGTGGAAAGGGCCGGGGCGGAAAGCCGCCCATGATGATGGTGGGAGCGGTGAGCGTTGACGTCATCGACACACGTTGACAGTGCTGACGCCATGGTCCTACGGCGGCGGTCAATCTCGCCCACCTGCGCAGACACGCGCTCCCAACAGACCAAGCGGTCCAGTGTGGGAAGGCCCTCTCCGAGAGGTGACCCGCCTGCCGATACCATGGGGCCGTGAGCACCGGTGCGTGCGCGCTCAACCATATGGCGCCGGGCCAGACGGTCTGGAGCGAGCAGCCCCACCCCGGCGAACACGGACAGTGCGCGTCCCTCCTCAGGACACCGCGAGATCAGGAGAGATGATGATCGAGGCCGCTGGCCAGCTGCACGAGACGCTTGCGCTCGTCGCTCCCGGCACCGTCCTGCGTGACGGCCTGGAGCGGATCCTGCGCGGTCGTACCGGCGCGATCATCGTGCTGGGCTTCGACCCGGTGGTCGAGGCCATCTCCTCGGGCGGCTTCCACCTGGACGTCGAGCTCTCCGCGGCCAGGCTGCGCGAGCTGGCCAAGATGGACGGCGGTGTCGTCGTGGACATGGACACTGCCCGGATCCGGCGCGCCAACGTCCAGCTCCTGCCCAACGCCTCCATCCAGACCTCGGAGACGGGTATGCGTCACCGCACCGCCGAGCGCGTGGCCCGCCAGACCGGCTACCCGGTCATCTCCGTGAGCCAGTCGATGCGGATCATCTCCCTGTACGTGGATGGCAAGCGCCACGTCCTGGAGCCCAGCGAGTCGATCCTGGCCAGCGCCAACCAGGCCCTGTCCGCCCTCGAACGTTACAAGGCCCGTCTCGACCAGACCTCCGCCGGCCTGGACTCCCTGGAGATCGAGGACCTCGTCACCGTCCGAGACGTCACCTCAGTGCTCCAGCTCATGGAGATGGTCCGGCGCATCTCCGCCGACATCGACTCCTACGTGCTTGAGCTCGGCACCGACGGGCGCCTCCTGGCGCTCCAGGTCGAGGAGCTCACCCGGGGCCTGCTCGCCGAGCACGGCTTCCTCCTGGAGGACTACCTGCCCGAGGGACTGGACACCGCCACCGTGGACGCGCGTCTGAAGTGGGTGGGCTCCCCCGCACTCCTGGACCTGGCGATGGTGGCACGCTCCATGGGCCTGGGCGGCATCGACGGCCAGGACCTGGACGCCCAGGTCTCCCCGCGCGGTCTGCGGATCCTGTCCAAGATCCCTCGTCTGCCCGTGGTGACGGCGCGCGCCGTCGTCGAGCAGTGGGGATCCCTGCAGGGGGTTCTGGGCGCCACCATCGAGGAGCTCGAGGCGGTCGAGGGCGTCGGCGCCCAGAGGGCCCGGACCCTACGAGACGGGTTGTCGCGGCTGGCGGAGATCTCCGTCGTCGAGCGCTACTCCTGAGCCCACCGGCACCGTCCCCCCGTCGAACGGCCCTGGCGCCTCCTTGGGCCGGTCCACGTCAGCCGACGACGAAGACCCGGTCCTCGGTCAGGTCCTTGCCTCCCATGACGAAGTGGAAGCGATAGGTTCCCGCTCCGGCAGCGCTCCCGGGGGCGGTTTGCGTCTGGCCGGCCGAGGCACTCGCTGAGGAGCCGCCGGTCGCACTCGGGTCGGCCGATACCTGGTCGGAGGCCTGCGCGCTCGCGTCACCGTTCGGTGTGGAGGATGCCGAGGCGCTGGCCGGTGAGACCGGTGCGGCGGTGGCGACAGCGCAGTCGGAGGTGGCCGCGTTCCCGTTCCAGGTCACGCTGACCTCCGCGGTCTGCCCCGGAGGCAGGAGAAGGGCGCGCTCGGCCTGACCCACCGGGCAGGTGAGGGAGTCCCACACCTGCTGAGTGCCCGAGGAAACCCGTACCCCCACGGCCTGGCTGCCGGCGTCGAGCAGGCAGGGCGCCGAGCCGTTGTTGACCAGGGAGATGGAGAAGGTCGCCCCGGCCCCCACACCCACGGACTCCGGGGCGTTGACGGTATTCGACAGGGACGCGGGATCGCATGCCCCCGGCGTGGGGTAGACGGTGTGCACCTGGGCAGCGGCGCGTTCCTCGTCCTGGGTGCGGATGGTGCCGCGCACCCAGAAGTATCCGACGATGATGGCCACCACGACCAGTAGGAGGAACAGCAGCGCACCGCCGAGGACCAGCGTGCGACGCAAGCCGTAGCGGGGCTGGGGCGGGATCGGCTTGCGCAGCCTTCCGCTGCGGGGCTGATCCGGGCCGTCAGGGATCGAGTCGGGGGCGCCGGTGAGCCGCCCGCCGCCGATGTGGGCCCACTGGGCGCCCTTGCCCCAGCCATGACGACGATGACCGGAGTGGCCGGCCTGCGTCGAGCTCGTCCGGGCCGAGCGAGCGGTCCCGGGGGCGGCCTGCCGCGAGCGCGCGGCTGAGGGGCTCTGAGCGCCCTGGGCATTCTGGAAGCGCTGACTCCTACCGGACTGTCCCGTGCGCGCCCCCCGGGCCTTGCCGTCCTGAGAGGGCTTCCCCGATCCTCCACCGGAAGGCCGGCCCGATCGCCCCGAGTGCAGGGGGTGTCCGGTCAGCTTGGCGCCGGAGGCGCGGCCCTCTCGCCCCTTGCCCTGGGAACCGGCATTCCTGGCCTGGTGGGACTTGGCCGCGCCGCCATGGGATGAAGAGGCATGACCGGTGCCGGAACGACCCTTGGGCCCACCGCCGCCCTGCCGGTGGGGCCGGGACTGGGATCCCGAGGACGAGCGGCCGGAGGAGCCCGCGCCGCGACGGGCCGAGCCTCGTCGTCCTGCGCTTTCCCCATGACTGCGTCCGCGTCCTTTGGCCATGGCCACGACTTTACCGGCGGAGCGCCCCGATAGCCGTGAGCGCCCCGCCCGGGCGGGGCAGCGATCCACAGACCTTTGTCGAGGTCCGCACACGCGACACGCCCTGCACCCATCACCCGCCCCGCTCACCACCGTCGGGCCGGGCACGTTTCGCCGAGACCGACAGAATTTCTGTCGGGGTAGGCGAGAAGTGCCCGGCTCGGTGATGAAGGACCCAGCTAGGGAAGCCGGTAGGTGGCGCCGTCATCGTCGGTGGCGATGAGCCCATCGGTCAGGAGGGTGGTCAGGGCGCGCCCGGGCTGATCGGGGTCGGGGGCACCACCGGTACCGCTCAGCCCCGCTCGGGCGGCGCAGGCCTTCAGCTCTCCGGCCTCCACGGGCTGTCCGTCGGCGACCTCCCGTAGGCGGGCCATGATCAGGCCACGGGCCTGGCGGTCAGTGCCGCGCCAGGCCTGGGTACGGCGTCGGCCCGCATGAACGTCCGCCGGCCGGCCGGCTGCGAGCCAGGCACAGCTCACCTCCCACGGGCAGACGCCGCAGTTCGGTTCGCGGGCGGTGCACACCAGGGCGCCGAGCTCCATGACGGCCACCGACCAGTGGGCGGCGGTGGAGTCGTCGTCGGGCAGCAGGTGCAGCGCCCGCTCGCGCTCGGTCCGGTTGAGGCTGGGTGCCGGCAGGGCCTGGCCGGCGACGGCGCGCGCCAGGACCCGACGGACGTTCGTGTCCAGCACGAGGGCACGGCGGCCGTGGGCGAAGGCGAGGACCGCACCGGCCGTGTACTCCCCCACCCCGGGCAGGGCCAGGAGGGCATCGAGGTCGTCGGGCAGGACGCCGTCGTGCTGCTCGACGACGCTGCGGGCGCACTCGATGAGCCGCAGGGCGCGGCGCGGGTAGCCCAGACGCCCCCAGACCCGCAGCACCTCGGCGATGGGAGCCCGGGCGAGCTCGGTGGGCCCGGGCCAGCGCCGCATCCACTCCCGCCAGGCGGGGACGACGCGGGCGACCGGGGTCTGCTGGCTCATGACCTCCGAGACGAGGACCTCCCACGGCGTCGTGCCGGGGCGACGCCATGGCAGGTCACGGGCGTGGGCGTCGTACCAGGCAAGGACCGTCTGCACCGAGGGGTCATCCGAGTCAGAGGGTGTCTCGGCATGCGCGTGTTGAGGGGTTGATCGGACGGGCACGGTGCCCACCGTAGCGGCAGCCGCCTGGACGAGCCCGATCACCTCGCCGTCAGCCGCTGAGCCGCAGCCGCCGGAGCACGTGGTCGTACCGTAGACCTCGAGTTCGTAGGGTCTGGGGTACGAAGTCGAGCCCTACCCTGCGACCGCACGGGACCTCGACGGATCGCGGACCTCCACCTCGAGAGCGCCCCATCTGCTCAAGGACGACTCAGGCCCTGACGGCGCTCCTGCCTCTCCCGGAGTCCCTGCTGAACGCCGAGAATGCCGCTGAGCTCGATGTACTCCCCCGTCTCCTGGGTGTATCCACGGGCCACGGCCCAGGCCCAGATGCGGTCCAGCTCAGCAGCTCCCTTGCGCTCCAGAGCCTCTCCGCTGATACCGGACCATGTCAGCCCGGTCAGGGCAACGGCCTTGCCGTCGGTGTCGACGACGTGCGCCTCTGCATGACGAATCCGAGGCCTGCCAGCAGCAGCACTCATGGCCGCCGGCGCACCGGAGACCTTGACGAACAGGCCCGTGCGCGACCGGGGCCAGGGGATGTCACGGCCTCTGCCACTGCCCCCCAGGTGGATGCCGGTGGCGTCGAGCACCGTGCGCACCGACATGAGGAACAGAATGCCGAGCAGCAGGGACAGCCCGATGAGCAGCAGGATGAAGAACGCGCCGACCGTGCCCTCGTCTCCGAGATAAATGAGGTTCCAGACCGCTCCGGCCAGGCACACCAGCGCGAAGCCGCCGCCCACGAGAAACTGGATGCGGCCGGCGGTCGTCGCCGTAGGCTTGAGCACCAGTCGGTCCTGCTGGACAGGGATCGGGCCGAGCCGGGAGGGCTGGTAACCGGCCTGCGGGGCCGACGACGGCTGCGAACCACCCGGAGCACCGTAACCCGACGGAACATAGCCCGGTCGGCCGGTTCCGCCCTGGCCATACTGGATCGGTTGGGCGGGCTGACCATAGTTCTGCTGGCTGTAGCCGCCCCGACCCGTCCGACCGTACTGGTTCTGCTGAGCCGGATAGCCGTACTGGGCGGACTGACCGGGCTGGACTGGCCGACCGTAGCGATCGTTGACCGGCGGCTGACTCATGATCGTTTTCCTCAAGGGGCTCTTCGGATTCATGGGAACCTGACGGGCCTCATCAGGCTACCGCCTCGGTCCTGAGGCAGCCTCAGGCAGAACTCCCCATCCGCCCGGCCCGAACTCGACTGCTCTCGATAACTACCTGTCACCGGTGAGGCGGCGCAGCACGCGTACCCGCGGACTCCAGGACGTGGGCCGGATCACCGAACCGGTCACCTCCCGCTCGGCGTTGTCGAAGAGGTCCTCGACGACGGCGTCGTGCAGGGGCTCAACCACAGCCGAGAACATGAGCCGCATGGCACCACGGGTACGACCGATGAGGACGTGGCGGATGCGCGTGCGCTCATCGTCCAGAGCGTCGAGACTCAGCTCGTGGGCACCGATGATCCCCGTTCGCGGGCGGAAGGTGAACCGCACTCGCCGGCCGGGCTCATACTCGCTCACGTAGTAGCGGATGGCGCCGTGGCCGCCGTCGGCCCCCAGCGCCAGAGGCCGGTCCAGGACCATCGGCGTCCAGCCCTGCGAGGGCCAGAGGCGGTCGTCCTTCTGCCCCAGTCCATCGAGCAGGGCGCCCAGGGGCTCGATGGGGGCGTTGATGACGCGTTCGTGAACGTTGCGGATCATGGGTGCTCCTCCATGGTGATCGCATGGTTGTCGGCTGCTTGTCCGGAAGGATCGCGCCCGATCATGAAGCCGCACCGAACCACGGCCCGCCGCGGCGAACCGCACCCGGCCCACTCAGGGCGGTCAGCTCACAGCTGCAGGAGCATGCGGGCGTTTCCCAGGGTGTTGGGCTTGACCCGGGCCAGGTCGAGGAACTCGGCCAGGCCGTCGTCATGGGAGCGCAGCATCTCGGAGAAGACGTCCGCACCCACCGGCGTGCCCTCGATCGGCTCGAAGCCGTGGGCGCCGAAGAACGGCTCCTCGAAGGTCAGGCAGAACACGCGCTTGAGCCCCATCTCCCGGGCCTGCGTGATGAGCTCGCGCAGGATGGCCGAGCCGAGCCCGGTCCCCAGGGCCTCGGGGTGGACGGCCAGAGTGCGCACCTCGGCGATGTCGTCCCACATGACGTGCAGAGCCCCGCAACCCACGATCCTGGGGGCGGCCAACGGTTCGCCTCCGCCTCCTCCCCCATCTCTTCCGTCGTGGCCGACGACGTCCGGGACCTCCTCGGCGACGATGAACTCCTGGATGTCCTCGAAGTAGGAGATGAGGTCCTTGGCGATGAGGACGCGGCGCTCGGCGTAGGGGCGCACCAGCTCTGCGATGGCGCGTACGTCCGCCGGGCGGGCCGGCCGCAGGACGCGGCGTGCGCCGTCGGCCCCATAGAACTCGACCCGGTGCGTCGGCCGGCCGGTGGGTCGATGCTCATCTGTGGGGACAGCCGTGCTACTCATCGTCATCCGTGTTCCGTAGAGATTCCGTAGGGCTCAGTTCTCGTCTCGCGGCCCGCCAGGCCGGTGCACCACCGGCAGCGGCGTCGGCCTTTGCTCAGGTCGCGGCGCGATCCGGTCCCACATCCTGCCACGTCAGCCGCTCACCGAGAACCGGCCCGGTCTGTCCCCGAGCCTCGGCGAGCTCCAGGACGGCGCGGGCCGTGGCGTCGTCGACGACGAGATCGGTGGCGGTCCGGGCGCGCAGCGCGGCCAGAAGGGCTCGGGCCTTGCCGGTCCCGGCGGCCACGCACAGGCGGCGCGGGATGCGGGCGAGCTGGGCCGGAGTCGGCCCCGTGGCCCGGGCGTTGAGGGTGACGTCGCGCCAGGAGCCGTCGGAGCGCAGTAGGACGGTGCACACATCCCCCACCACGTTCTGGCGGCGCAGAACGGCCTGGTCACGGGCGGTGAGGTGACCTCCCTCATAGACCTGGGAGGGCAGGGCGCCATTGAGGGCGTCGAGGGCGCCGACGCCGAAGACGGCCAGGCTCGCGCGGCGCGTCACCGCCAGGACCCGCTTGACCGAGCGCTCCGACCACATGGCCTCGCGCGTGGCCACGTGGTCGAAGAAGGCCGGCACCGGGAAGGAGATCGTGCGCGCCCCCAGCGAGGTGCGCAGCCGCGAGAGGACCTCACCGGCGCTGGGCCCCTCGCGCACCGGGTCCGAGGCGCCGTTGAGCTGGACGACGGTCAGTCCCGGGACGGAGCGCGCGGGCAGGGCGGCGCTGACCTCGGACATGGTGGTGCCCCAGGCGACACCGACGACGACACCCCCACCGCCGTCCCGGCCGGCACCCTGACGGGCCGCACCGTCCCCTGGAGCATCACCGCCGGTACCGGAGCGGTTGCCGCGGTCCTCGCCGCCGGAGCCCGCCGGCCCCTGAGCAACCCCACCGCCGGGCCCGCCCGATCGGCCGGGTTCGGTCAGGGCCTCGATGAGGTCGACCATGTGCGTGGCGGCAACGGCGGCGACCTGCTGGAGTCGGTGGATCTCCGTAGTTCCCTCGCGCACCGGGACGATGTGCGTGCGCACCCCGAAGGTCTGGGCCATCCGCCCTTCCAGGGAGCCGGCGCCGCCGGGCTGGACGAGACTGACCCGTACGACGCCCTCCCGGCGGGCGCGCGCCAGGAGCCGGGAGACGGTGGAGCGAGAGACTCCCAGATGGTGGGCGATCACCTCCATGGTCTCGCCCTGGACGTAGTACATGGAGGCCGCCTCGTAGGCACGCACGAGGCCGCCGGGGTCAGTCGCGCTCGCCCTACTCCCCGCCGCATCAGAAGCGGTTCCGCCGGTCACATCGTCCTCCTTCTCCTCTCGCCACGATGTGGCAGTTCCACGCTGCGAGAGGGCACGATCCTCCCCCTGGCGGCATCAGATGTCCTGGCGAGGAAGAGTGTCCGCACAGGCAGGCGGACATTCTTGTGGATACCCCCCAAACTTGCGTGCACGTTCGTGCATAGGACTTGCGCATTGTCCCACATGCAACAGACAGTGGTGTCCGCCACCACGGTAGGGCCGTGCGAGTGAGACGGAATGCATCGGTCCCCGGCACCAGGAGCCGGGACCCGACCCGTCCGGAACCCCGGTCAACGCCGACGGGACCCGCACAGACCCATCAGCCCGACCTCACGACACGTAGGAGTCCAGGAGCCATGACCTCCACCCGCATCCCCTCCTCGAAGAAGACCTCCGCCCGCAGCTCCGGTCCCGCCGGCCCCTCCTACCCCGCCCCCACCCACGACACCGCTCTCAACGCCGCCCAGCGCAAGCGCGCCCTGGAGGAGATGTCCTCATCCGAGGGCCTGGACCTCCTCGTCGTCGGCGGCGGCGTCACCGGGGCCGGTATCGCCCTGGACGCCGCGGCCCGCGGCCTGCGCACCGGCATCGTGGAGATGGGCGACTGGGCCTCGGGCACCTCCTCGTGGTCCTCCAAGCTCGTCCACGGCGGCCTGCGCTACCTCTACCAGCTCAACTTCGCCCTCGTGCACGAGGCCCTCACCGAGCGCGGCCGCCTGCTGAGCACCACCGCGCCGCACCTGGTCAAGGCCCAGCCCTTCCTGTGGCCGCTCAAGCACCACTACGAGCGCTCCTACTCCGCCGTCGGCGTGGGCATGTACGACGCCCTGGCCCTGGCCGGCGCCCGCGGGCACAAGACCGTGCCGATCCAGCGCCACCTGGGCCGCAAGGGTACCTCCGCCCTCGCCCCGTCGTTGGACACCAGCGGGCTGGCCGGCTCCATCCGCTTCTTCGACGCCCGTGTCGACGACGCCCGTCTGGTCATCGACCTGGTGCGCACCGCCGTCGGCCTGGGGGCGCTGGCCGCCAACCGCACCAAGGTCACCGGCTTCATCACCGACGAGCGCGGCCACGTCCACGGCGCCCGCGTCACCGACCTGGCCACCGGCACCGCCCACGAGATCCGCGCCAGGCGCACCATCAATGCCGCCGGCGTGTGGACCGAGGACGTCCAGGACCTGGCCACCGACGCCGGGGGCCTGAAGGTCCTGGCCTCCAAGGGCATCCACATCGTGGTGCCCAAGGAGGCCATCGACGCCGAGACCGGGGTCTTCCTGCGCACCGAGAAGTCCGTCCTGTTCATCATCCCCTGGCCCGAGTACTGGGTCATCGGCACCACCGACACCCCGTGGGACCTGGACGTCTCCAAGCCCGTGGCCACCGCCGCCGACGTCGACTACATCCTCGAGCACGCCAACTCCGTCCTGTCCCGCCCCATCACGCGAGAGGACATCATCGGCGTCTACGCGGGTCTGCGTCCCCTGCTCCAGCCCAAGCTCAAGCCGGGTGCGGAGGCCGCCTCCACGAAGGTCTCCCGCGAGCACACGGTCACCCGGGTCGCCCCGGGTCTGACCGCCATCGCCGGCGGCAAGCTGACCACCTACCGGGTCATGGCCTCCGACGCCGTCGACCACGCCCTGGGCGAGGCTCTGGCCCACGCCCATCCCTGCGTCACACAGGAGCTTCCCCTGGTGGGCGCGGCCGGTTACCACGCCCTGGCCAAGCGGGCCGGACGGATCGCCGGAGAGCGCGGCTGGACCCTGGAGCGTGTCACCCACCTGCTGGACCGCTACGGCGACGAGACGCCGGCGCTGCTGGCCTCCATCGACGACACCGACGCGGCTGATCCCGAGGCGCGCCTGGGCGAGCCGCTGGCGGAGGCCCCCACCTACCTGCGCGCCGAGGTCGCCTGGGCCGTCACCCACGAGGGCGCCGAGAGCCTCGACGACGTCCTGCTGCGCCGGGTGCGCCTGGACCTCTCTCGCCGCGACCGGGGTCTGGCCGCGGCCGACGAGATCCTGACGATCATGGCGCCCCTGCTGGGCTGGTCCGATGAGGACGTCGCGGCCCAGAAGGATGCCTACACCCAGCGCGTGGCCCAGATCGCCGCGGCCGAGGCCGAGATGACCGACGCCGCCGCGGTGGCACACGTCACCGAGCCGATCTAGGCTCCTCCTGGCCGAGCGGACCGGCATCCGGTGCCGCTCGGCCCGACGATCCCCGCGGTGCCCGCCGACTCCGGCGGAGGCGGGAACCGTGACACCCCATCACCCCTCGAGAAACCGGACCATGCCGGTGCCGTCCGAACCCGCACACCGTCGTGCAGAAAGAGAGCCGCAATGTCTGCGACCCTGACCCAGATCTTCGCCTCGGAGGCCTTCGGGACGTTCCTTCTCATCCTCCTGGGCTGCGGCGTCGTCGCCGGCGTCGCGCTGCCCACCTCCAAGGCCAAGGACGGCGGCTGGATCGTCGTCACCATGGCATGGGGGCTGGCGGTCTTCGTGGGCGTCTACGCCGCCTACAAGACCGGCGCGCACCTCAACCCAGCCGTCACCATCGGTCTGGCGGTCGCCGGACGGGACCTGGCCGAGGGGATCCCCGCCTCAGCGACTAACATCGTGGCCTACTTCGCCGCCCAGATGTTGGGCGCCATCCTGGGCGCCACCGCCGTGTGGCTGACCTATAAGAAGCAGTTCGACCAGAAGGCCGACGCCGCCGCCAAGCTCGGCGTGTTCGCCACCGGCCCGGCGGTGCGCTCCTACGGATGGAACGTCGTGACTGAGGCCGTAGGCACCTTCGTCCTGCTGGCCTGGATCATCGCCTCGGGCAAGACCCCCTCCGGGCTCGGCCCGCTGGCCGTGGCCCTGGTCATCGTCGTCATCGGACTGAGCCTGGGCGGCCCCACCGGTTACGCCATCAACCCGGCCCGTGATCTGGGCCCGCGCATCGCCCACGCCATCCTGCCCATTCCGGGTAAGGGCGGCTCGGACTGGGCCTACTCCTGGGTCCCGATCGTCGGCCCGATCATCGGCGCCGTCGCCGCGGGGCTCATCGTCCCCCACATCGCCGGACTGTTCTGATCCCGCCAGCACCGACGCAGCACTGAGAACACAGCCCCCTCACAAAGCAGTGAAAGGAAAACTCCTTGAGCCCCAACAGCACTGAGAAGAAGTACGTCCTGGCTATCGACCAGGGCACGACCTCCTCACGCGCCATCCTGTTCAACCACGACGGAGAGATCTTCGCCGTCGACCAGAAGGAGCACGAGCAGATCTTCCCGCGCGCCGGGTGGGTCGAGCACAACGCGAACGAGATCTGGGACAACGTCCGCTCCGTCGTCGGCGGGGTACTCGCCAAGGCGCAGATCAACCGCCACGAGATCGCCTCGGTGGGCATCACCAACCAGCGCGAGAGCGCCGTCGTGTGGGACAAGAACACCGGCGAGCCCGTCTACAACGTCATCGTCTGGCAGGACACCCGTACCCAGAAGATCTGCGACCGCCTGGCCGGCGACGACGGCCCGGACAAGTACAAGGACCGCGTGGGCCTGGGGCTGGCCACCTACTTCGCCGGCCCCAAGGTGGCCTGGATCCTGGAGAACGTCAAGGGGGCCCGCGAGCGCGCCGAGGCCGGCGACCTCCTCATGGGCACCATGGACACCTGGACGCTGTGGAACCTCACCGGCGGCGTCAACGGTGGCGTGCACGCCACCGACGTCACCAACGCCTCACGCACGATGCTCATGAACATCGACACGCTGGACTGGAACCCGGAGATCTGCGCGGACATGGGGATCCCCATGTCCATGCTTCCCGAGATCCGCCCCTCCTCGGGCGTGTTCGGCTACGGCCGCAAGAACGGGCTGCTGGTGGACACCCCCATCAGCGGCATCCTCGGTGACCAGCAGGCGGCCACCTTCGGGCAGGCCTGCTTCGAGAAGGGGCAGGCCAAGAATACCTACGGAACCGGCTGCTTCATGCTCATGAACACCGGCACCACCCCGGTGCGCAGCGAGAACGGGCTGCTGACCACTGTGTGCTACCAGATCGGCGACGAGCCGGCCGTCTACGCCCTGGAGGGCTCGATCGCCGTGGCCGGGTCGCTGGTGCAGTGGCTGCGCGACAACCTGGGCATCATCACCGACTCCAAGGACATCGAGGCGCTGGCCTCCAGTGTCGAGGACAACGGCGGGGCCTACTTCGTGCCGGCCTTCTCAGGACTGTTCGCCCCTCACTGGCGCCCCGACGCCCGCGGCGCCCTGGTGGGCCTGACCCGCTATGTCAACAGGGCTCACATCGCCCGGGCCGTGGAGGAGTCGACCGCCTATCAGACCCGCGAGGTCCTCGAGGCCATGAACCGGGATGCCGCTGCTTCAGGGTCCACGGGCGCAGCCCTGACCGAGCTCAAGGTCGATGGCGGTATGACCCGCGACGAGCTGCTCATGCAGTTCCAGGCCGATCAGGTGGGCGTGCCGGTCGTGCGCCCGAGAGTCGCCGAGACCACGGCGCTGGGGGCGGCCTACGCCTCCGGCATCGCGGTGGGCTTCTGGTCGGGCACCCAGGACGTCATCGACAACTGGGCCGAGGACAAGCGCTGGGAGCCGGCCATGGAGCAGGCCGAGCGCGAGCGGCTCTTCCGCAACTGGAACAAGGCCGTCCAGCGCACCCTGGACTGGGTCGACGAGGACGTGGTCGAGTAGCAAGCGACATGACCGAGTGGCGTCCAGCGGCGCTCGGTCGGTGGCGGTGATCACGGCCGTCACTGATCCGCTGCAGCACCACACGCAGCACCCCGGCGCCGCCGGCGGGTCCCGTCTCCCCCGGGCCCGCCGGTGGCGCCGTTTACCACGTCTCGGGCAGCTGATGTTCCGCGTTTCCCGGCCGATGTGTCACGGATGGAGACCTTTACCCCGCACAACCGTCTCTCCCACCTGCACGTCTCACACATCAGCCCAGGTCAGCACGGTTCGCCGGGGAGAGGCTCTCAGACCCGGGTTGAAAAGTCTCCCGTTGTGACACAGCGACGGGTCCCAGAGGCTCGCCTAGTCCTCTCATACACTGTTGACCCCCTTAACGGGTCGGTAGATTCCTGGGTGGTGCTCTCCACCTGCCCCGTGAGGCCCCGTCCCGTCCCCTGCGAGGAGTCCCTGTATGACGGCTCAGCCGCCCACCGCCCACGCACACCCGCCTGCCTCGACGCCGTCCGCCTCGACGCCGGCGCTGCCCGTCGATGAGTCCGATGAGCTCTCCGGCTCCGTGGGCCCCACCGGTGCCGGCAGCAACGAACGGATCATCGACCGGATCGAGCGGGCCGACATCGTGCGCATCGCGGTGGTGGGGCTGGCGACCCTGGGCACGTGGGCCGCGGGCGCAGCCGGGACACCCAGCTGGGTGGTGGGCGCGGTCGGAGTGCCGGCCCTGGTGGTGGGCTGCTGGCCGCTCGTCGTTGAGGCGGCGGGCGACCTGCGCGAGCGGCGCATGAGCATGGAGCTGTCGATGCTGCTGGCCATAGTGGCCGCCGCCGTCATCGGTGAGTGGGTGACGGCCCTGGCCGTGACCGTCTTCGCCCTGTGCGCCGAGGTCCTCGAGGACCTGTCGATGGACCGGGGCCGCGACGCCCTGACCAATCTCATGTCCTTCCTGCCACAGACCGCGCAGGTGGTGAGCGGCGTGGAGACTGCCGCACCCGCCGAGGCCACTGAGGTGCCTCTGGACGAGGTGCGCCCGGGGCAGGTGATCGCCCTGAGTCCCGGGGGCCGGGTACCGGTCGACGGGATCGTGCGCACCGGCCGGGCCGACGTCGATCAGTCCCGGATCACCGGAGAGGCGCTGCCCGTCCAGGTCGGACCGGGTGACCGGGTCCCGGCGGGGTCCATCACACGTGGCGCCCTGGAGCTCGAGGTCGAGCGGGTCGGTGAGGACTCCTCCTACGGGCGGATCGTGGCGGCGGTGCGCCACGCCCAGTCCTCGCGCGCACCGGTCCAGCGTCTGGCCGACCGCCTGGCGGCGCGCATCGTCTACCTCGCACTGGCGGCGGCCCTCGTCACCTTCCTGGCGACCCGGGACGCGCGCGCCACGATCTCGGTCATCATCGTGGCCGGGGCCTGCGGGGTGGCTGCGGGCACGCCTCTGGCGGTCCTGGCCGCGATCGCCCGCGCCGCCCACTGCGGGGCCTTCGTCAAGGACGGCACCCACCTGGAGCAGCTCTCCGCGGTGGACACGGTGGTGCTGGACAAGACCGGGACACTCACTGTGGGCGCACCCCGCGTCGTGGCCGTCGGCCCTACCGAGGCCGCTGCAGGAGAGGATGAGGTCCTGGCTCTGGCGGCCGCGGCGGAGTGGAACTCCGAGCACCCGATCGGCCGGGCCATCTACTCCGAGGCCGCCGTCCGAGACCTGACGGTTCCGATGCCGCAGGACGTCGTCTACTCCCCCGGAGCCGGGGTGAGCGCCCGCGTCGACGGGCGCCGGGTCACCGTGGGACGACGCAAGAGACAGGAGCACCAACCGGGCCAGGACACCTCCGGCTCCGGCTCCGACGACGCCATCGCATCCAGTATCGCCTCGGACCCCGAGGCGCCATCGGCCACCTCGGTGGTGGAGGTGCGAGCCGACGGGCAGCTCCTGGGCACCATCGCCCTGGCAGACCGGCTGCGCCAGGGGGCGGCCACCGCCGTGCGCGACCTGAGCGAGATGGGCCTGGGGGTCCTTATGCTCACCGGCGACTCGGCGGCCTCCGCGAGCCACGTGGCCGGCCTGCTCGGCCTGACCGAGGATCAGGTGCGCAACGATCTCCTGCCCACCGACAAGGAGGAGGTCGTCCGTTCGCTGCGCCAAGCGGGAAAGTGCGTGGCCATGGTGGGTGACGGCGTCAATGACGCCCCGGCCCTGAGCGCCGCCGACGTCGGCATCGCCATGGGCACCGGCACGGACGTGGCCCGCGAGGCCGGGGACGTGGTGCTCGTGGGATCCGCCCCGGCCGACCTGGTCGAGACCGTGCGGGTGGCCCGCCGGGCCCGGGGCATCATCATGGTGAACTTCGTGGGCACGGTCGTCGTCGACGCCGCCGGCATGATCGCCGCCGGGCTGGGGCTGCTGGGGCCGGTAGCGGCAGCCCTCGTGCACGTCGTCTCCGAGTCCGCCTTCATCCTCAACTCGGCCCGCCTGGTGCCCCGCCCGGCCCGCAGGCGCTGAGCCGGCCGACGCGCGCACCGGCACCACGCCCGCGCAGCCGGACGTCCCAGGCCCCACCAGTTTTAGCGCACGCAGTGGACCGCAATAACGCGCAGGGCACCGTTGAGCGGCGTCGGCCACGGTCAGCCCCCTGCCCCACTTTCGCCGGGGACGCTGTACCAAAGCGACACCCTGCCATGTCACATGGTGCACAAGTCACCGTCTCCGTGGCATGATCGTTAGGCCTTAGTACCCAGGACGCAGCATCAAGGCTGTCAGCCCAGCCCCGTTCGCGACCTGGCCGACTTTCATCAGTACTCACAGTGGAGTAGCCATGACGCCAGCCGTCCTGACAGCCCTGCCGACGCACCCGGCACCCCTCACCCCCGCCCTGGCGGGCCTGCCCACCGCCTTCACGCCATCGACCACCGCCGTGGGCGGCAACGTCTACCTCACCGCCGCGGTGGGTCTGCTGCCGCTGGTGGTGTTCTTCGTCCTCATGGGCGTGTTCAAGGTGGCCACCCACTGGTGCGCGATCATCTCCCTGGTGGTTGCGTCGATCACCGCAGTCGCCCTGTTCCACATGCCGGTGGGTATGACGGTCATGAGCGCCACCCAGGGCATGGCCCTGGGATTCGTCCCGATCGTCTACATCATCATCGCGGCCGTGTGGCTCTACAACCTCACTGACGTCTCGGGCCGCTCGAAGGACCTGCGGGCCGTGTTCAACGTGATCGGCAAGGGCGACATGCGCGCCCAGGCCCTCATCGTGGCCTTCTCCTTCTGCGGCCTGCTCGAGGGACTGGCCGGCTTCGGCGCCCCGGTGGCGATCGCCGCCGCCATGGTGGCGACCCTGGGGCTGCCCAAGCTCAAGGCGGCCGTCGTTGTCATGGTGGGCAACGCCATCAACGTGGGTTTCGGCGCCATGGCCATCCCCACAACGACAGCCGGCAAGCTCGGCGGCGAGGAACCGGTGACAGTCGCCACCGCCATGGGGCACCTGACCTGGGTGTTCTGCGCCTTCATCCCGCTCATCCTGCTGTTCATCCTCGACGGGATGCGCGGCGTCAGGCAGCTGTGGCCGCTGGCGATCGTGGCAGGGCTGGCCACCGGCGTCGGCCACTTCTTCACCCCCTCGATCTCGTACGAGCTCACCGCTGTGCTGGCCTCCCTGCTGGGCCTGGCAGCCTCCTACATCTTCCTGCTGGTGTGGACGCCCAAGACGCCAGAGGAGTTCCGCTCCCACGTGGCCGCCGACGACGCCCCCGACCGCGAGCGCGTCGTCCTGGCCCTGCTGCCCTACATCCTGGTGGTGGTCATCATCGCCGCGACCAAGCTGTGGACCCTGGGCGTCAACCTTGACAAGGTCTTCAAGGCCACCGACCTGCCCATGAAGTGGCCCGGCGTTTACGGCCAGCTCCTGACTTCCAAGGGCGAGCCCGCCAAGAGCGCCATCTACACGCTCCAGACCCTGTCCAACCCGGGCACCTGGATCTTCCTGACCGCCATCATCGTCACCTTCATCTACGCGGCGCGCTCGGTTCCCGGCAAGTTCGAGATGAGCGTGGGCAAGGGCATCGCCACCCTGGCCAAGACCTGCTACACGCTGCGTATGGCGATCCTGACGATCGCCGCCGTCATGGCTCTGGCCTACGTCATGAACTTCTCCGGGCAGACCTCCGCGATCGGTGCAGCCCTGGCGGCCACGGGCGCCGCCTACGCCTTCCTATCCCCCGCCCTGGGCTGGGTGGGCACCGCGGTGGCAGGCTCGGCGACGAGCGCCGGAGCCCTGTTCGCCAACCTGCAGGCCACCGCTGCCCAGGGGGCTGGCCTGGACCCGAAGATCCTGCTGGCCGCCAACACGATCGGTGGTGGGCTGGGCAAGATCGTCTCCCCGCAGAACCTGGCCATTGCCTCGACCGCGGTGGACGCACCCGGAACGGACGCCGATATCCTCAAGAAGGCGGCGCCCTACTCCATCGGGCTGCTGGTGGTGCTGGGGGCTCTCGTGCTCCTGGCCTCCCAGGTGGGGCTGGGTATCTAAGGCCGGTGTGACGGCTCATACTCCCCTGGCTGCTGGGCGCAGGCACACCGTCGGATGCCTTCCGGGCGGCCGAGTGGTCGCCGTCGGAGCGGATTCCGCTGGAGAGTGCCGTGTGTCACGGTGGCGGGACGTCATCGCCGTCGCGGCGGGCAGCGTCCACGTGGCCGGCAACACCGGGCGGTCCCACACACTGGGCCTGCGCGACGACGGAACGGTCCTGGCATGCGGCTGGAACGCCCAGGGCCAGTGCGATGTCCAGGACTGGCAGGACGTCGTCGCCGTCGCGGCGGGATGGAGACTCAGCGCAGGACTGCGCGACGACGGAACACTGGTGACGACCGGCCGCAACACCGAGGGGCAGCGGCAGGTCGACCGCTGGCGCGAGGTCACGGATATCAGCTGCGGCGACTGGCACACGGTGGCCGTTCGGGCCGATGGGAGCCTCTACGCGGTCGGCAACAACACCGCGGGTCAGTGCGAGGTGCACGACTGGCGTCGGATGCGTGCGGTGTCCGCGGGCTACCTCCACACCATCGGCCTGACGCAGGACGGAACCGTTCATGCGGTCGGACGTGCCGAGTTCTGGATGGGCAGCGAGCGCTGGACCGATATCACAGCTGTGGCGGCGGGCAGCCGTCACAGTGTAGGGCTCAGGGCTGATGGCACCGTCGTCGCCACCGGCAGCTCGGAAGCCGGTCAGTGCGAGGTGAGCCGATGGCGCGACATCGTAGCCATCGCGGCGGGTACGGCCCATACCGTGGGGCTCCGCCGCGACGGCACCGTCGTCGCCACCGGCAGCAACAGCCACGGACAGCTCGAGGTCGGGGCCTGGTCCCTCACCTGAGCCCACCGCCTCCGCGAGGGCGCCCCTGACTGGCGTCGAGATCGTGACCGTACGTTTCAAACGAGGACTGCGATCTCCCGCAAACCACTGCACCCAGATCCCAGTCATCCGCGGAAGACCGCAGTCCTGGAGGACAAAGTACATCCCCGACCACGACGCTCACGGCCGACGGCGCCCTCTCGGGCTCCGCAGGTCTCACAGGCCACGCAGGACCAGGCCCAGTCCCGAGCGCAGCTGGCCGATCACCTCATCGGGCTCCGTCGGCGGGGCGTTGAGCAGGTCGAGGGCCAGCCCGTTGACGAGGGCGGTCACCAGTCGGGCTCCCTCGGCGGGCGAGAGGTCCGTGCGCATGAGACCTGCCTGCCGGGTACCGGCCAGGACACCCTCGACCCAGGTCCGCATGATGACGAGCGCCTCCCAGTAGGGATCGGCCAGCCAGGGCCGGGTGGATGCGGCGGCTCCGAAGGCGACCCAGGCGGCGGCGTCCTCGCGCTGCACGGCACCGGTTGGCAGAAGCTCGGCGAGAGCCCTCACCAGGGTCTCCGGATCCGCGGGGTCGGTCTCATGGGAGACCACACGGCCGGCCTGGCGCTGGACGGAGCGGACGAGGGCGTCGGTCAGCAGGGTTCTCCGGCTCGGTGAGCGGTACTGGACTGTGCCCGGGGCGACGCCGAGCCGGGCGGCGACGCTGCGCACGCTGACCCGGTCGAAGCCCTCCTCAGCAATGATCGCGATGGTGGCGTCAGCGGTCATGCTCGCGGCCGGAGACATCGGGGTGTCGAGGACCGATTGCCGGTTCGTCTCCTGGTCCATAACGCTCTCCTCCGTCGCTCTTCACCTCAGTACCTTCACGGAGGCTCTCCGCCGTCACTACTGCAGGCTTCCCTGGCACTTTACGGCAGTTGCCTCACCAGACTGCTCCCCGTACGATCGTATAAGAATGGTCGTACGATCGTATGACCACATCCGGTCTATGAGTAGGAGGTGCCCCATGGAACATGCCGCGACACTCGCAGGACTCGCCCTGCTGGACTCCACCAGCCTGGGCACGCTGGTCATCCCGATCGCGCTCGTCGTGCGCAGCCGCCGCGTGGATCGTGGACCGATGACCGTCTACCTGACCACCGTGTGCCTGGTGTACCTCGCCCTCGGGATCGCTCTGGTGGCCGGCTTCGACCTCATCGGCGCCACCGTGACACGCCTGGCGCGGACCGACGCGGCCCAGTGGGCGACCCTCACCATCGGTGTTGCACTGGCGGGTTTCGGTATTCTCGGCCCCGACCCGGCCAAGCCCGAGCCCGGAACCGACTCCCTGGGCAGCCGCCCCACTCCGGCCTCAACCGGCCCGATGATCGTTCTGGGACTGGGAGCCTCACTGGCCGAAGCCGCCACCATGGTCCCCTACATCGCAGCGACAGGAATCATCGCCTCCTCACCCGCGCCCTGGCCGCTGCGGATCCTCACCCTGATCCTGTACTGCCTGGTCATGATCGTGCCCGCCCTCGTCCTGCTCGTTCTGGCCGATACGCTGGGGCAGCGCTTCCTGCCCAAGCTGGTCAGGATCGCTCCGCGACTGGAGTACGAGGCCAAGGTCACCCTCCTGTGGGTCGCGGCGATCCTCGGTCTCCACCTTGCCGGACGCAGCGCAGCCGCCCTGGACCTGGTGGGCTAACCGCACCGACGCCGTCGTCGAGTCACCACTCGCGGCCGCCAGTAGGGCCACTCCACGCACCTCGGACCCCAATGCAGGATGGTTAACCACACTGCCCGACACCCCGGCCATCGTGGAGTACACCCATGGGTCGACCAGTAGGACCCAACCGTCGTGGAGTGTGTCGGCTGGCATCTTTCACACACACCGGGACTTCATCCGAGCCCCACGGCGGGCCCGAGGCGACTCATCGAACCTGGGACCGAGGTCTCGGAGCAGATAACAGCAGTGACCCGTGACGCAATCCGAGTCTAGGACTTACCGCCCACACGCTATGGAGACCCACCGCCCGAACCGTCACCGCCCCGTGCAGATCTGCACCATCTCGCCGAAAACCTGCATCGAAGATCAGGACCGGCCGCCTGGAAGCCGGACCTCGTCAGATGACTGCCATCACCGGGCCGTAGCCTGAGACACAGCCGAGGCCGCAACAGGTCCTGCCCCCGTGCAAGCCTTTCGGAGCGGCCCTCGTGAAGTCTCAGCTACGACGTCGTGGAGGCATATCTTGCGAATCGCCCTTTTCGCCACCTGTCTTGCGGACACCATGTTCCCGCAGGCAGCGCAGGCAACCGTCACCATCCTGGAGCGGCTCGGCCACCAGGTCTGCTTCCCCGAGGGACAGGTCTGCTGCGGCCAGATGCACGCCAACACCGGCTACTTCAAGCAGGCCGCCAAGATCACCCGCAACCACGTGGAGACCTTCTCCCCCGTGCTCGACGGCGAGTGGGACGCCATCGTCATCCCGTCGGGCTCATGCACCGGCGCGGCCCGCCACGAGCAGGGCCTCGTGGCCGAGCACGTGGGCGACACCGCCCTGGCCAAGCGGGTCGAGCAGATCGCCTCTCATACCTATGACCTCACCGAGCTGCTCATCGACGTCCTGGGCACCGAGGACGTGGGCGCCTACTTCCCGCACACGGTCACATACCACCCCACCTGCCACTCGCTGCGGATCGCCAAGGTCGCCGACCGCCCCTACCGTCTTCTCAAGGCCGTCGAGGCGCTCACCCTCATCGACCTGCCCGATGCCGAGGTCTGCTGCGGCTTCGGCGGCACCTTCTCCATGAAGAACTCCGAGACCTCCACCGCGATGCTCGCCGACAAGATGAGCAACGTGATGTCCACGCGCGCCGAGGTCCTGTGCGCCGGTGACTACTCCTGCCTCATGCACATCGGCGGTGGCCTGTCCCGCGTCAACTCCGGGGTGCGCATCATGCACCTGGCCGAGATCCTGGCCTCCACCAAGGACGCCCCCTTCGAGGGCAACATCTCCTTCGCTCCCAAGCACGTTCAGCACACCGAGAGCTCCCAGCACGCACAGGCGGTGGCACGATGACACAGGTATTTCTGGGCATGCCCCACACGGGCGGCTGGCGCACCGACTTCGAGCAGCCCGAGGACACGCTGCGCTGGGGGCACACCTTCCCCGAGGGCGCGCACAGGACGCTGGCCAACACCCAGATGCGCCGCAACCTGGGCCACGCCACACGCACCATCCGATCCAAGCGCGCCCAGCGCGTGGCCGAGATGCCCGACTGGCAGGACCTGCGCGACGCCGCCGAGGCCGTCAAGTTCGAGGTCGCCTCGCGCTTGCCCGAGCTGCTGGAGCAGTTCGAGGCCAACGTGACGGCGCGCGGAGGGATCGTCCACTGGGCGCGCGACGCCGCCGAGGCCAACCGGATCATCACCGGCATCATCGCCTCCAAGGGCGTCGACGACGTCGTCAAGGTCAAGTCGATGGCCACCCAGGAGACGAACCTCAACGAGTATCTGGCCGACCGGGGTATCACCGCCCACGAGACGGACCTGGCCGAGATGATCGTCCAGCTCGCCGACGACATGCCCTCGCACATCGTGGTACCAGCCATCCACCGCAACCGATCGGAGGTGCGCGGCATCTTCCTGGACCGGATGGACGACGCCCCCGAGGAGCTCTCCGACGACCCGCAGGAGCTGACGGCCGCGGCGCGCTCCCATCTGCGCAACAAGTTCCTGCACGCCTCGGTGGCCGTCTCGGGCACGAACATGGGCGTGGCCGAGACCGGCACGGTCTCGATCTTCGAGTCCGAGGGCAACGGGCGCATGTGCCTGACCCTGCCGGACACGCTCATCACCCTCATGGGGATCGAGAAGCTGGTGCCCCGCTTCCAGGACGTGGAGATCTTCTCCCAGCTCCTGCCGCGCTCGGCCACCGGCGAGCGTATGAACCCCTACACCTCCATGTGGACCGGTGTCACCGAGGGCGACGGCCCCCAGGAGTTCCACCTGGTGCTCATGGACAACGGTCGCACCAAGACCCTGGCCGACCCGGTGGGCCGCCAGGCGCTGGCCTGCATCCGCTGCGGGTCGTGCATGAACATCTGCCCCGTCTACCAGCACACCGGCGGGCACGCCTACGGCTCGGTCTACCCGGGCCCGATCGGCTCGATCATCACGCCCCAGCTCACTCAGGGCCTGGCCGACGACGACCCGGTCCATACCCTGCCCTTCGCCTCCTCCCTGTGCGGGGCCTGCGGCGAGGTGTGCCCGGTCAAGATCGACATCCCCACGATCCTCGTCCACCTGCGGGCCCGCTCGGTGGACGTCAAGCGCCGCGCGGTGCCCGACGTGTGGGACGTGGCGATGAACGTCTCGGCTCCGGTGATGTCGAAGAGCTCGCTGTGGGAGGCCGCTTCACAGACGGTCAAGGCCTCAGCGCTGCTGGGCGGCAAGGACGGCAAGATCGGGGCGCTGCCCTTCCCGGCCTCCCTGTGGACCGGGGCGCGAGACCTACCGGTGGCGCCTTCGGAGACCTTCCGCCAATGGTGGAGGCGCACCCACCCCGACGGTGAGACCCCGGTGAGCGCAGCTGCCGGCTCCAGGGCCGACCGCGGCATCGGCGACGGCTTTCCTGCCGATCCGCCACCACCTCCCGGTCAGCCGGTGGCCGGCAGCGCGAGCGCCGACGGCGAGCCCACCCCGGCCGCGCTGGACGCACGTTCGGCCATCGTCAATCCCGAGCCGATCGCCCCGGGAGCGCCCGCGCCCCAGGCCCCGGCCGGCTCGACCAGTGAGGAGGAGCTGTGATGGATGCGAAGTCCGCGATCCTGGCCCGTGCCCGCGACGCGATCTCGCGGTCCCAGACCCGGCCGGTGGGGCCGATCCCCCGCAACTACATCCGCTCCGGGGAGAACCCGCCCGGTTCCAAGCCCGTGGTCGACGAGATGATCGAGAAGCTCGAGGACTACTCGGCCGAGGTCATCGTCGCCCCCGAGGACTCGGAGATCCTGGACGCCATTGACGAGCTGCTCGGCGAGGCGCGCACCGTCGTCGTTCCCGATGGGCTGCCTCAGGCCTACAAGGAGGCGGCGGCCCGCAACGGGCGTACCGTGGTGGAGGACTCCCGCAAGGAGGCCATCGCCACCCTCGACCTCAATGAGATCGACGCCGTGGTGACCTGCTCGCGTGTGGGCGTGTCGATCTCGGGGACGATCGTCCTCGACGGCGAGCCGGACCAGGGTCGCCGGGCCATCTCGCTGGTGCCGGACAAGCACGTCGTGGTCCTGGAGCGCGAGTCGATCGTGCCAACGGTGCCGCAGGCCGTCGACGTCCTGGGCGAGCACCCCACACGTCCGATGACGTGGATCGCCGGCGGCTCAGCCACCAGCGACATCGAGCTCGTGCGCGTCAACGGCGTGCACGGCCCGCGCAACCTGCGCGTCGTCGTCGCCCACTGAGGTTCGTCAAGCGCAGCCGCCGTCCGCGTCGCCCGATCGCTCCCCGATCGGGCGACGCGGATCTTTGTCCGCTCCCGCAGGGATTCCAGCGGACGGCAAGGGACAGGCGGCCCGGGCCGGTGAGGCCGTCCGGGGCATGTGCACACCGGTTTTCCATGGAGACGGAGTTGACTGGAGGGGACTGGAGGCAGCGCGGAAAGGACATCTTCTTGACCACCTCACTGACTGAGTCGCCCCTGGCTCCCGACTATGACCGTTCCGCTACAACTACTGGGATCGTCCACATCGGCGTGGGCGGCTTTCACCGCGCCCACGAGGCCGCCTACCTTGACAGGCTCATGCGCCGGCGCGCCGGGGCCGATCCCTGGGGCGACGCCCCGGAAGGCTCCTGCCTGGACTGGGGGATCTGCGGCGTCGGACTGCTGCCCGCGGACAAGCGCATGCGTGATGCGCTCCTGGAGCAGGACCACCTCTACACCCTCATCCTCAAGTACCCCGGTGGGTTGCGGGACCCGGCGGTCGTCGGCTCCATCCACGACTTTCTCTTCGCCCCCGACGACCCCGAGGCCGTTCTGGCCCTCATGAGCATGCCCACCACCCGGATCGTCTCGTTGACGATCACCGAGGGCGGCTACAACATCGATGACGTCACCGGCGAGTTCCGCACCTCCAGTCCCGGCGCCATCCACGACGCCGAGCACCCGGGCGAGCCCACCACAGCTTTCGGCTACGTCGTTGAGGCGCTGCGACGTCGTCGGTCGGCAGGAATCGTGCCGTTCACGGTCCTGAGCTGTGACAACCTGCCCGCTAACGGGGCGTCGGCACGCACCGCGGTCGTCTCGCAGGCCGCGATGAGCGACCCGGAGCTGGCCGACTGGATCGACGGCAACGTCGCCTTCCCCAGCTGCATGGTCGACCGGATCACCCCGCAGACCACGGTGGCGGACATCGACGAGCTGCGACGCGGGCTCGACATCGAGGACGCCTGGCCGGTGGTCTGCGAGCCCTTCACCCAATGGGTGATCGAGGACGACTTCCCCGCAGGCCGGCCCCCGTGGGAGGAGGTCGGAGTCCAGATGGTCGACGACATCGTCCCCTACGAGCTCATGAAGCTGCGCCTACTCAATGCCTCCCACCAGGCACTGGCGCACTGGGGGCGCCTTCTGGGGATGAAGTACGCGCACGAGGCCGCCGCGGACCCGGACATCGCCACGTGGGTGCGCGCCTACCTCGAGCGTGAGGCCCGTGCGACGCTGCGCTCGGTGCCGGGGATCGACCTGGACTGCTATGTCGACACGCTCTTCCGGCGCTTCACCAACAAGGCGATCGGGGACACGCTCTTCCGGCTGGCGCAGGACGCCTCCAGCCGGATGCCGAAGTTCGTCTTGGGCACAGTGCGCGACAACCTGACTGCCGGCGGGCCGATCCGGCTGGGGGCGGCGATGGTGGCCGCTTGGGCGCGGGGAGCGGAAGGCCTCGACGAGAACGGCGACAAGATCGTCATCGACGATCCCCTGGCCGAGGAGCTGCAGTACCTGGCCGCGACGCAGCGGGCCGGTCACGACACGGCCTTCATCTCCCATGAGGGCGTCTTCGGCGATCTGGCGACCGATGAGCGCTTCCGACGCGCCTTCGTCGAGGAGCTGGACGCCCTGCGCCGGGACGGTGCCCGCGCACGTCTGCGGGCCCTGGCCGGCCGCACCCGAGTGGCCTAGCCCCGGCCCGTCGGCAGGCTCCGGTTCAGCTGTCCTTGACTGGGATGTCGGTGAGTCGGTAGGCGTAGGAACCTTCACCCTTCTTGATGCTCTGGTGGTCAACGGTGATGGCATCGCCACCGGGATCGGGCCAGACGACGGCGACGGTCATGGCGGTACCGGCCTGAAGCTTCTCCGCGAGGTTGAAGTCGGCCAGCGGCCAGTGCGTGTCCTTCCCGCCGGGCACGTAGTCCGCCGGGAGGACCTGCATGTCCCCTGCGACCACCGCGAGGCCGTCACACGCCCTGGAGAGGGTGTACTGGACCGAGGCCGAGTCCTCATTACGGGAGTTGGAGAAGATACCCCCGGAGTCGATGTCGTGGAACCAGTCCGACGCCGAGGCGTCGCCATCAACGGCCACGACCTTCACCTCCCCCAGGAGGTAGCCGTCAGCACGGGTGACGTGGTCCAGGCTGATCGTCAGCCGGCCACTGCCGTCAGATCTTTGGACAGTGACGCCCTCCGGCCCCTTGCCGACAGGTCCTTTGGCCTCAGGCAGGGAGGAACCACCTGACGAGGCCCGGGCCGACGGCGTCGCACTGCCAGTGCCGTTCCCCAATCCGCCGCGCTTCGTGCTGCTACCAGTGCCGCCCGTGGGGGTGAGGGTGATCTCCACGCGTCGGTTGGCGGCCCGCGCCTCGTCAGTAGTGCCGGAGACGCGGGGCTCGGACTCGCCCTTACCAGCGACGGAGGGGTTCCACTTGTCCAGGCCGGTGAGCTGCTCCAGACGGGTCTTGACCGCGTTGGCACGCTTCTCGGAGAGGGCCTGGTTGTAGGCGTCATCCTGGACGTCGTCGGTATGCCCCACGATGGTCAGCGTCCCACCATCGGGGTACTGGGAGATCTGACCCGCCACAGTCTGCAGCTGAGCCTCGGCCGCCGCCGCCAGATCCGCCGAGTCCGAGGCGAACGTGACATCAGAAGCCATGACGATGGTGACGTCCTTGTCCCCGGTGCGGGCGCCCAGCGATCCGTCGACCGTGCGGGAGTTGATCTCGATGGGTGAGGCCGCAGCCTGTTCGGTGACCTGCTTGTCGTCCTTGACTGCCGTCTCCATGGCCTTGAGGTCGATACCGGTCCTGGACGCCTCGTCGCGACTGACGACATCAACGGTGACGAAACCGGTCTGAGGGACCAGGACGGTGACGGAGTCGGCGTCGACCGCACCGAAGGCGACACAGGTGGTGAGGCTCTGACCGGGTTTGACGGCGAGCTGCTCCTTGCTCATGGTGGAGATGGAGGTCCACGCGCGCCCCTTGGCCGTATCGATCAGGCGGGTGCTGGTCACGCCGTAGCGCCAGTCTCCGGCGAAGTTGATGTACCCCATGACGGTTCCGAAGGAGAAGTCACTGCCGTTCGCGTCGTCAGCGGCACGCGAGAGCACCATGGACAGGGCGGTCGTGGTGTCGTCGATCCGCACCAGCGGCGAGACCTCAACCGTCAGGCGATGACCCGACACATGACCGTCCAAGGCCTTGAAGCCCGGCTGCGTTCCTGTTGGTGACCCGGAGGCCGCAGTTCCCTCAGCCTTCTTCGACGAGCGCGAGCAGGCGGTCACCACCGGAGCACCAACGGCCGCCAGTACCGAGGCCGACACGAGCACACGACGACGCATGGCAACGCCTCCTTCACTTCCCCGGGCGCCACCCGGACATGATCGGTCCGCGATCCGACTCTACCGAGATCCAACCAGCCCGTCGGCCGGATGGGGACATTCGGCGCCGTTGGGGTGCAAGACCCTCCGCCCGGAGCCGCACACACCCGACCGTGCAGAATCTCCCCGCCAACGAGCGGACCCCGGCGCTTCGGTGGGCCAACCCCATCCTCCCGGCCACAACGACCATTTCCCACCATCGCATGGATTGCTAAGGCTTACCTTGCTTTGGTGACCTTTGTCCCATAGCATGAGGTGGTTCGTGGACCTGAGGGCTGAGCCATGGAGGCCGGCCACCTCCCACGAGCGCTCCGCACCGAGCGGAACGTCCAGAATCCGACTCACTGATGAGGTTCCTATGGTCAAGCGCCAGCTGCCCAACCCGAGCGAGATCTTCGAGCTGCTCCACTTCAAGACGCCCGAGCTGAACCCCAAGCGCCGACGCCTCGACGCCGCACTGACCACCTGGGACCTGCGCAAGATCGCCAAGCGCCGCACCCCGGCCGCGGCCTTCGACTACACCGACGGCGCCGCCGAGGGAGAGGTCTCTCTGCGCCGCGCCCGTCAGGCCTTCCGCGACATCGAGTTCCACCCCGACATCCTCCACCCGGCCCTCGACGTCGACACCTCCTGCGAGATCCTGGGCGGTCGTTCGGCCATGCCCTTCGGTATCGCCCCCACCGGATTCACCCGCCTCATGCAGACCGAGGGTGAGGTCGCCGGGGCCGGGGCCGCGGGCGCCGCCGGCATTCCCTTCACCCTGTCCACCCTGGGCACCACCTCCATCGAGGACGTCAAGGCCGCCAACCCCCACGGACGCAACTGGTTCCAGCTCTACGTCATGCGCCAGCGCGACATCTCCTACGGGCTAGTCGAGCGCGCCGCCGCAGCCGGCTTCGACACCCTCATGTTCACCGTCGACACCCCCGTGGCCGGGGCCCGCCTGCGCGACAAGCGCAACGGCTTCTCCATCCCGCCCCAGATCACGGCCGGCACCGTCCTCGACGCGATCCCCCGCCCGTGGTGGTGGTTCGACTTCCTGACCACGCCCAAGCTGGAGTTCGCCTCCCTGAAATCCACCGGCGGCACCGTGGGCGAGCTGCTCGACAACGCCATGGACCCCACCATCAGCGACGAGGACCTCAAGGTCATCCGCTCCATGTGGCCCGGCAAGATCGTCATCAAGGGCGTACAGACCGTCGAGGACTCCAAGCGCCTCATCGACCTGGGCGTCGACGGCGTCCTGCTGTCCAACCACGGCGGGCGCCAGCTGGACCGTGCCCCCGTCCCCTTCCGCCTCCTGCCCGAGGTGGTCCGGGAGGTCGGCAAGGACGCCACGATCATGGTCGACACCGGCATCATGAACGGCGCCGACGTCGTGGCCGCCGTCGCCCTGGGCGCCAAGTTCGGGCTCGTGGGCCGCGCCTACCTCTACGGCCTCATGGCCGGCGGGCGCGAGGGCGTGGACCGCATGATCGAGATCCTCTCCGACGAGGTCATCCGCACCATGAAGCTCCTGGGCGTCTCCAGCCTGGAGGAGCTCGAGCCGCGCCACGTCACCCAGCTGACCCGCCTGACCCCGGTGCGTCCGCACATCAGGGCTGCGGCGGACGCCGTCGCCCGCTGAGCCTGGACGGAGTCCGCCGCCCTCCCCCTGCCCTCCGCCTCGCGGAGGAATCCCTGTAGGCCGCCCTCCAGGGCGGCACCCGGTGGCCCCGGGGAGGAGATCCCAGCAGTCTCCTCCCCGGGGCCACCGCTGTTCTCCCAATTGCCGGAAGCATGCCGGAAACAGACCAGGAGCTATGGTCTCGGCACCATCACATCTCTCTTCGGCGACAGGTCTGGGCCTCCTCGTGCGAGTCGGACCGCCCGGCGCCCTGGAACACCCCTGCGGTCGGCCCCGAGCGACCACCGCTCTGAGGAAGGGACATCGCCATGGCACAGTCCATGTCAGGTCCGACAGCAGCTGCTGACGACCTCGAGGACGACGTCGCCCAGTCCGGTCGCCTCATCTCCAGCCGATGGCGGCCCACCACCCTGCGCACCGCGCCGTCGAGAGAGGACCGGGGGCTCTTCGGTCACCCTCGGGGCCTGCCGTGGATGCTCAACGTGGAGATGTGGGAGCGCTTCTCCTACTACGGCATGCGCGCCATCCTGCTCTACTTCATCACCGACACGGTGGCGCGCGGGGGCCTGGGCCTGAGCGCCAACTCCGGTCAGGTCGTCATCGCGCTCTACGGGATGGCCGTCTACCTGCTGGCCATCCCCGGGGGCATCTTCGCCGACCGGGTCATCGGGCCGTGGCTGTCCACCCTCTACGGCGGGATGGTCATCATGGCCGGGCACATCTGCCTGTCCGTCCCGGTCACCGCGCTGTCCTGGCTGGGGATCGTGCTGGTGGCCGTGGGCACCGGCTTCATCAAGCCGAACCTGACGACCATCGTCGGGGGCCTCTACGACGATGACGATATCCGCCGCGACGCCGGCTTCCAGCTGTTCTACATGTCCATCAACATCGGCGCCTTCGCCTCTCCGCTGCTGACCGGCTGGCTGCGCGAGCACTACGGCTACCACGCCGGGTTCTCCTCGGCCGCCGTCGGCATGGCCTTCGCCCTGGTGGCCTTCGTCTACGGGCGTCACAAGCTCTCCGCCTTCGCCTTCACCGTCCCCAACCCCGTCCGCCCCGAGGAGCGACAGCGGCTTCTTCTGGGATCCATTGGGGTCCTGGTCGCCATCGCCGTTGTCGTCGCAGTCCTTCAGGTGCTCACCGGCAGCCTGGTCACCACCGTCGCCACGGCGGGTCTCCTCATCCCGGTCGGTGCGGCCGTGGCCTACTTCGTGGTCATGTTCCGCTCCCCCAAGGTCACTGCCGGCGAGCACACTCACCTGCGCGCCTACATCCCCCTGTGGGTCGGCGCGGTCCTGTTCTTCATGATCTCCGAGCAGGCCGCCGGCAAGATGGCCACCTTCGCCGAGTCCAATACGGACCTGCGCCTGCCCTTCTTCGGATGGTCGACCACCGCTGAGGCCTATCAGTCGGTCAACCCCGCGGCGATTGTGCTCCTGGCTCCGCTGGTCGGCATGCTGTTCACCCGGCGGGCCGGCAGGTTCCCCTCGACCATCATGAAGTTCGTCATCGCGGTGCTCATCGTCGGATTCTCGGCGCTCATGCTGGGTTACGGATTCCAGATCTGGCCGGGCGGACAGGACCTGTCCCCTTGGTGGTTCCTGGCGCTGGTCTACGTCATCCAGACCGTCGCCGAGCTCTTCCTGACCCCAGTCGGCCTGGCCACGACGACCGCCCTGGCCCCCAGGAGCTTCGCCTCCCAGGCGATGGGACTGTGGTGGCTCAGCGTCGCCGCCGGCCAGGGAGTCGCCGGGTTCATCATCGCCCAGACCGAGGACATCTCCGACGCCACCTACTACTACGGCCTGGGTGCGGCCACGCTCCTCATGGCCCTGGTGCTGTTCGCCGTCGCCCCGTGGACGCAGCGGCAGATGGCCGATGTCGAGGCGGCCACCGCCGAGTGAGCCGCGGCTGACCAGCTCTCGCCGAGTAGCCCCAGCCCGCCTCGGCGGGAATCACCTGTCTGCCTCTCCTCGCATTCCTCCCCAACCGACCGCGCAGTCGGAGTAAGGTGCACGGGTACCTGTGGCTCGTACCGGACACTGACGGTCCGGTCGCATACCTCACCCGGCCACAGGAAGGGAGAGTCTCATGTCAACGACCCCGACTCCCGTCGAGGACGATCTCAGAAGCGGCCGGATGATCACCAGCCGATGGCGGCCCACCACCCTGCGCATAACGCCGTCGAAGGACGACCGCGGACTGTTCGGTCACCCTCGGGGCCTGCCGTGGATGCTCAACGTGGAGATGTGGGAGCGCTTCTCCTACTACGGCATGCGCGCCATCCTGCTCTACTTCATCACCGACACCGCGGCGAATGGCGGCCTGGGCCTGAGCGCCAACTCCGGCCAGGTCATCCTGGCCTCCTACAGCGCGGCCGTCTACCTGCTGGCCATCCCCGGAGGGATCTTCGCCGACCGGGTCATCGGGCCGTGGCTGTCCACCCTCTACGGCGGGATGGTCATCATGGCCGGGCACATCTGCCTGTCCATCCCCGTGGTGGCCACCTCCTGGCTCGGTATCGTGCTGGTGGCCGTGGGCACCGGCTTCATCAAGCCGAACCTGTCCACGATCGTCGGGGGCCTCTACGACGACGATGATCCACGGCGCGATGCCGGCTTCCAGCTGTTCTACATGTCGGTCAACGTCGGGTCGCTGGCCTCTCCCCTGGTGACCGGCTGGCTGCGCGAGCACTACGGCTACCACGCCGGGTTCTCCTCGGCCGCCGTCGGCATGGCCTTCGCCCTGGTGGCCTTCGTCTACGGGCGTCACAAGCTCTCCGCCTTCGCCTTCACCGTTCCCAACCCCGTCCGCTCCGAGGAGCGGCAGCGGCTTCTTCTCGTGTCGGCGGTCACCGTGGCGGGCGCAGCCGCGCTGGTGACGATCCTGACTCTCCTCACCGGCAGCCTGCTCGACGCCATCTCCACCGCGATGCTCATCATCCCGGCAGGCGCCGCCCTGGGGTACTTCGCACTCATGTTCCGCTCCCCCAAGGTGACCGCCCGCGAGCGCACCCACCTGCGCGCCTACATCCCCCTGTGGATCGGCGCGGTCCTGTTCTTCATGATCTCCGAGCAGGCCGCCGGCAAGATGGCCACCTTCGCCAAGGACAACACTGACGGCCACATGCCGCTGGTCGGCTGGGTCATCAACCCGGAGACCTACCAGTCCATCAACCCGGCCACGATCGTCATCCTGGCACCGTTCATCGGCTGGCTCTTCACCCGGCGGGCCGGCAGGTTCCCCTCGACCATCATGAAGTTCGCGATCTCGGTGCTCATCATCGGAGCCTCCGCCTTCATCCTGGGCTACGGGTTCCAGATCTGGACCGGCGGCGACAAGCTGGCCCCGTGGTGGTTCCTGGCCGTGGTGTTCATCATCCAGACCGTCGCCGAGCTCTTCCTGTCCCCGGTGGGCCTGGCGACGACGTCGGCGCTGGCACCCAAGAGCTTCGCCTCCCAGACGATGAGCCTGTGGCTGCTGACGACTGCCACCGGTCAGGGGCTCGCCGGCTTCATCATCGCCCAGACGAAGAACGTCGCGAACTCGACCTACTACTACGGCCTGGGCGTGGTGACGGTCGCCGTGGCGATCGTCCTGTTCGTCGTCGCCCCCTGGACGGAGCGCAAGATGGCCGACGTCGGAGTCACCTCGCAGGACTAGGCACGGCTGGGCCGCCGTGAGATCGCGGGATGGCCATCGGGTTCGTAGGGTGGAGAGCACGAACGCGGGGTCTACTCTGCGACCCGCGAGCCTGGGGCAACCGCCGGCGGGTCGATGGGGAGCCGTTGGAAAAGGGGACCGTCATGAAGCACTACACCTCCGGCGAGGAGCTCATCGCCGAGATCCGCAAGCGCGCCGAGTTGTTCATTGCCGAGTTCGACGACGTCCCCGCCTCCGGGCTCCACACGCTCAAGGACGGTGTGGACCGCACGCCCACGCAGATGATCGCCTACCAGCTGGGGTGGATGGACCTGCTGCTGGGCTGGGAACGAGACGAACGGGCCGGACGGGAGGTGGTCACGCCCGCACCGGGCCACCGGTGGAACCGGCTCGGCGGTCTCCACAGCTCCTTCTACGAGCAGTGGCGGGACGCCTCACTGCTTCGGCTCCAGGAGGCCTTCCGGGAGAGGATCGACGACGTCGTCACCCTCGTGGCATCACTGAGCCAAGACGAGCTCTTCAAGCCCGGGCAACGGGCGTGGGCCTCTTCGACGCCGTCGGCCTGGCCGGTGGCCAAGTGGATCCATATCAACACGGTGGCGCCCTTCACCTCCTTCCGCACGAAGATTCGCTCCTGGAAGCGTCGCTGAGCGCTTCTGCGAGATGGACGTGCTGGGAGAGCAGGAGCGGCACCGGACGTTTCAGCCTCTCGGAGCCGGTCACTCCGTCGGCCCTGAGAGGCACATGCCCGCCGTCCGATCCTGTGGGGGCCGCCGGAGACTTCGGCGGCCCCCACAAGATCGGTGGGTGCTCACGTCACCCGGTGGTGATCGCGTCGGCAAGCTCCTCGAAGCAGCTGACGTAGGCGTCGATCGCTTCATCCGTGTGGGTCACCGACAGCGTCCACTCCTCCTCGCGGCCCGGAGTCATGAAGATCCCCCGGTTCATGTTGAACAACCAGGCGAGCTCGGACAGCTCCGCGTTCTGGTGCTCCTTGAAGGTCTCGTAGTCGACGACCTTCTTGGGGGAGAAGGTGACACACCCCTTACCGCCCACGCCCACCGCATAGCCCGGGAGGTCGTAGCGCTCGATGACCTCCGTGCAGCCCGCGAGAATACGCTCGTTGAGGTGGTCGAGGTGAGCATAGGCCTCCGGGGTGAGGACCTTCTCGAGGTTGGCCCGTACGGCGGCCATCGCCAGGGGGTTGCCGTTGTAGGTGCCCACCTGGAAGACAGTGTGGTCCTCCACCACGGACATGACCTCCTCGGTGCCGCCGATGGCGCCCGAAGGCAGACCGGCGCCGAGGGCCTTGGCCATCGTCACCATGTCGGGAGTCACGCCGAAGCGCTTGGTGGCGCCACCCGGCCCGATGCACAGGCCGGTCTTGACCTCATCGAAGATCAGCACGACGCCGTGTCGCCGGGTGATCTCGCGAACCTGCTCCAGGTAGCCCGGTTCCGGCAGCACGACGCCCAGGTTCATCATGGCCGGCTCCATGATGACGCAGGCGGGTTTACGACCCTCATCGGCCAGCCGAATGATGCGGCGCTCCATGGCCTCGGCGTCGTTGAAGGGCACCGGCACCGTCATCTGGACGGTGGCGTCGGGGATACCGCCTCCATAGGGCAGGGAGGCCAGGTTGTCGCGGTCGCCGATCTTGTCGTACTCGACGCCGATCGAGACCATGACGGTGTCGTGGTGTCCGTGGTAGGAGCCGAAGATCTTCATGACCGTGTCGCGGCCGGTATAGGCGCGTGCGATGCGGATGGCGTCCATCGTGGACTCCGAGCCCGAGTTCGTGTAGCGCCACTTCGGCAGACCCCATCTGCTCGAGAGGTTCTCCGCCACGGCCAGGGCGTCTTCGGTCGGGGCGGCGAAGTGGGTGCCCTTGCCGTACCGCTCCTGAACGGCCTCACCGATCACCGGGTGGGCATGTCCCTGAAGCATGGACCCGAAGCCATTGTGGAAGTCCCACATCTCGTTGCCGTCGACGTCCCAGACCTTCGGCCCCTCCCCGCGCTCGAGGTAGATGGGCCAGGGCTCGCGCAGCTGGTACGAGGAGGCGACGCCGCCGGAGAGACTGTGACTGGCGCGACGGTACATGTCGCCGGATCCCTTGGTCCGCTCATTGAGGCGCTTCGACTCGATCTCCGTCAGCTCAGCGACTCGTTCCATGTTGATGCTCATTGCTCACTCCTTCGTGGTCCGGCCTGGCGTCCACGTGTCGTCTGTTTGATAACCGGTGCATCGATCGAGTACTCGTCGATGCGACTGCCATGTGATTCCTTCCAACTCCTTCCACCGGCCTGGCGCGGAGGGGGCTGTTTCATGTGTGGTGCATGTTCGTTCCGGTTCACCGGCACTCACGAAGCAGCCCTGAACGGGGCGGCTGCACCGCCCTCAAGGTCAGTCTCTGTCTTCGTCTCCTCAGTGACAGCGTCGGATCGTGCGATCACCTCCCCGCGGAAGAAGGACGGCGCTCGGACGTACTGCACGAGCATCAGGACCACACCCAGGAGAATGAGGACGAGGGTGAGGACGAACACGAGACCGACGCCGAAGATCTGCGAGCCCGATCCATAGCTCGGGTCGAGGGAGTCCTTCAGGGTCAAGCCGAGCAGCGAGAAGAGGAAGAGGCCTCCCAAACCGGGCGACACCAGTGTGAAGAAGAAGCACCTCACCGAGCGGAACCATTGCCCTCGGAAGTACCACACCGCGGCGAAGGCGGTGAGCCCGTAGTAGAACGCGATCATGGCCCCCAGGGTCTGGACCGTGTCCCATAGAACGGTCGTGGACACGAAGCGCAGCAGTGTGTAGAACGTCGAGGCGGCGATCGCCGAGACGACTGTTGCGCGACCGGGGGTGAGGAAGCGCGGAGAGATCTCGCCGAGCTTCTCCGGCATTGCTCCGTAATATCCCATCGACAGCAAGGTGCGAGCAGGAGAGACGAAGGTGGACTGCAAAGATGCCGCCGACGAGATCAGCACCGCCGTTGACATGAGGATCGCGAACGGCCCCAGGACCGGCCTGGCCAAGGCGAAGAAGACATTGTCCTGGATCGCGGGGTTGCCCAGTCCTATCCCGTCCTTCCCCAGGCCGGCGAACATCATGGATCCGATTGTGACGAACATGTACACCGAGACAATAGTCACGACGGTGAGCACGGCAGCGCGCCCGGGAGTGGAGCTGGCATCGTCCGCCTCCTCGTTGACCGTCAGTGACACGTCCCAGCCCCAGTAGATGAACAGGGACAGGGAGACGCCCGCCACAAAGGTTCCTAGCGAGTCGACGGCGAACGGATTGAACCACTCGAGCTTCAAGGGCGTCGGATTGACGGCGGTTCCCGTGCAGTAGCGGTAAATGGCCACCGCACCGAAGCCGAGAAACACCGTCAGCTGAAACCCCACCAACCAGTACTGGAGCTTCTGGGTGGTCTGCATGTCGCGGTACGCGATCCAGGTCGCCAGCGTGATGAAGACCAGACAGGTGAGGGTATTGACCCATATGTTGTCGGCGAGATCCGCAATGGCGGATCTGCGAGTTATCTGTGCGAGCAACAAGTAGAAGAAGTCGACCGCGATGGCTGCGAGGTTGGAGAGAACGACGACAGTCGCCACAATCAGCCCCCATCCGTTCATCCACCCGATCCACGGACCGAAGGCGCGGGTCCCCCAGGTGAAGGAGGTGCCCGAGTCGGGCATCGCCGCATTGAGCTCTCGGTACCCGAAAGCGACCAGGAGCATCGGGACGAACCCGACGAGGAAGATCGCCGGTACCTGTTCACCCACCTCTGAAGCGGTCGGCCCCAGTGCGCCAGTGAGGGTGTACGGGGGCGCTATGCAGGACACGCCGATGATGATGGCGCCGAGCAGACCGACAGACCCCTCGGCCAGTCCCTTCTTCGACAGCCCACCCCCGGAGCCCGTGGTCGTCGTGCTCATGTTCCACCCCCGACGTCGGCCGCGTCAGCCGGGACGGCGACGAGCGGCACGGGCAGGACACGCAGGATCTTGTTGGCGTCCGGCCCCAGGAACAGGCGCCCGCTCTGGGCCAGTCGCGCCGATCCCAGAAAGGCCAGCTCATTCCTGCTCCACTCCATTGCCAGCACGGCGGCGCTCATGCTCTGGGCATGGACGACCTGGACACGCTGGTCATCCAGTCCCTTGAGATCAAGACGCACCTCGGCGAGCAGGGCTTCAGTCCGCTCCTCGATATCCGTGGTGTCCTGCGGGTCACCGGTGGCCACCGTGATGAGGCGCAATGGGACACCGGCCCTGTCGGCGAAGGTCCTGGCCTCAGCGAGCAGCCCCATCCACCTGCCGGACTCCCCCAGCATGACCGTGATGCGCGAGAGCCCGTCGAGAGGAGCATGCCTCATGCCGCGCGGGGACAGTGCGACCGGAACAGTCGAGGAGTTGAGCAGTGTCTGCCCCACAGAGCCGAGAGACACCCGTCCCAGGACCCCGTGACGGCCTCCGCCGGCTACGAGCAGGTCGGCCTTGAGCTCCTCGGCCGAGGCGATGATGCCCTCGGGGAAGGAGAGGCTGTACCGCAGGTACTTGCTCACCGGCACGCGGGGCCGATGCTCCTCCATGATCTCCGACATCCAGTCGTCGACCTGTGTGGCGACGACATCCTGGAAGGCGTGATCGGTAACGTCAAGCACATAGCGCCCCTCGCCGCCCTTGACGACGGTGACGAGATCGAGCGGGCACGAGAACGCTTCGGCGAGAGACACCCCCAGGTGATAGGAGTCTCGACCACCGAGCGAATTGGTGAAGGCCGTCAGAATGCGCATGGGGGTGACCTCCTGTTCGCTTCCGGGGCGTCACAGGGCACTCATGACGTGCTTGATACGCGTGTAGTCCTCCACGCCGTACACGGACAGGTCCTTGCCGTAACCGGACCGCTTGAATCCGCCGTGCGGCATCTCCGCGACGAGGGGGATGTGGGAGTTGACCCAGACGCAGCCGAAGTCCAGGTCCCTGCTGAATCGCAGGACACGCTGGTGGTCGGTCGTCCAGATGGACGAGGACAGGGCGTATTCCACTCCGTTGGCCAGGGCCAGGGCCTCATCGTCGGAGGAGAACTCCTGAACGGTCAGGACCGGCCCGAAGACCTCCTGCTGCACGAGTGCGTCATCCTGCTTGAGCCCCGAGACGACGGTGGGGGCGTAGTAGTACCCGCTCTCGCCCACGCGGTGCCCGCCGGTCAGCAGGTTGGAGTGTGCGGGCCGCTCCTCGACGATCTTTTGCACGGAGGCGAAGTGGCGGGCATTGTTCAGGGGGCCGTAGAACGCTTCCTCCTCAGGAATCGGACCGGTCCGCAAGGACTCGACGTGACGCACCAGAGCATCGGTGAACTCTTTCGCGACCGAGGCCTCGACCAGGACGCGGGTGGCGGCGGTGCAGTCCTGCCCGGAGTTGAATATCCCTGCGGCGGCGATACCCTCGGCGGCCGCCTCGATATCGGCATCGGCGAAGACGACGGCGGGGGCCTTGCCTCCGAGCTCGAGGTGAACGCGGGTCACATTACCGGCGGCCTGTTCAGCGAGATCCGAGCCTGCACGCACCGATCCCGTGAGTGCGACCAGCCCGGGCACCGGGTGAGCGCTCATGAGGCGCCCAGTCTCACCGGTGCCGAGCACCAGGTTGAAGACCCCAGGCGGGAGAATCTCACTGGCAATCTCAGCGAAGACAACGGCACTCTCGGGTGTGTTGGCACTCGGCTTGAGCACCACCGTGTTGCCTGCGGCTAGAGCGGGTCCGACCTTCCAGATGAGCATCATGAAGGGGTAGTTCCACGGGACGATCTGCCCGACGACGCCGATGGGCTCGCGGCGAATCTGCGAGTTCAGGCCCTCGGCGTACTCACCCGAGGCAACACCCGACTGGATGCGGGCGGCTCCGGCGAAGAACCGCAGCTGAGAGGCCCCTGTTACGACTTCCTCCGCTCGAATCATCTCGGCGAGCTGACCGGTGTTGCGGCGCTGAGCCTCGACGAGGCGGTCGGCATTGGCCTCCAGGGCGTCGGCGAGCCGGAGCAGGAGCATCTGCCGTTCCGCCGGCGTTGTCAGTCGCCAGCTCTCGAAGGCCTTGAGGGCGGCGTCGTAGGCGGTGTCGACATCGGCGGGTCCTGAGACCGGACACTGCGCTACGGCTTGTTCCGTTCGGGGATCCACGACTTCGACCGTGGCATCGGTGGCTGCCGGAATAAATCTTCCGTTGATAAAATTCTGGAGGAGAGGAAGGCTCATGCGAATCACTCCGCTTCTTGGCTTCGGCGGGACGTCGGTGTCGAGGTGAGAAGTGTCGAGAGTCGAACAAATTGAGACGGCTCAGGCCCCTACTGCCCAAGCTCACACAGGACCCGTGCAGGCCACATCGCCGCTGGCGCCCGATACGTCACGGGCACTGCGACCACAACTCGGGCTAAGGTCCTAGGTGACGGCATCATGGTAAACACACACAGCCAAGTATGTCGAACATCACGTTCTTCACTCCAGGGAACCACGTCAACACGTGGAAAAGTCGTCGGTTCACAAGAAGGCGGACTGTCATTTCGTCAAATAATGTGATGCAAACCACAAGTTTGCCCGCTGTTCGGCATCCTCGATATCGACGCCGAGCGCCCGCCTCAGGCGCACCAGGCGTGCGGGGACTGAGTTGCGATGCACCCCCAGACGTTCGGCGATGCGCTGTACCGCCCCGGCCTCACTGAGGTAGATCTCCAGCAGTTCGAGCATCTCGGGCTGATCGACGACACCCCCGAGGCGGGCGCGGGCGAATGCGCGGGCCCGTTCCTCATCAAGGAGGTCCGTGACCGACGGCAGCCCCGAGGCCTCCCAGCGCACCGCCTGCCCGAGCTGCCGAGCGCCGGTGCAGACGGACAGCGCCTGCTGCGCGGCCCGCGGCAGGTCGGCGATGCCGACCGAGCCGCTGACCCCGATCCGCATCCGCCCCGCCCATGGCGCGACACTGCCATCCTCGAGAAGCGCGGGAACGCGCTCGGCCTCACCAAGGATCATCAGGCGGGTCCCATCCCGTTCCGTGCACCACAAAAGCCCCTCTCCCACTGGACCCCCTCGCCTCTCGACGAGCAGTCGGGCCAGCGCCGAGGAGAGCCCGGCAACGGCAGCGCTGCCGCCCTCAAGGCAGATGACACGCCACTGATGACCGCCGCCGGTACCGGTCATCGACCGCCGCGCCGGAGATGGCAGGCGTTTGAGGACGAGATCCTGGACCTGATCGGCCAGGGCCAGCCCCTGCGCGACCTCACCCACCAGAAGATGCTCGGCAGCCGCCCCCACGAGCTGGAGGAGCCATCCGGTGAAGGCCTTGGAGGACTCGGCGATGAGATTCAGAAACGACCAGGCGAGATCGACTCCCAGGGTCTGGGCGCGCGTGAGCGTCTCCCGATGAACGGTCGCCAAGTAGCTCTCGGGCTCGCCGGTGATGCCGACCGGGCGAACGACCAGCCGCATCTCACCGATCCCGACCGCCCCGGCTCCTCGCATCCCTCCCGGACGGATCCTGTCGATGCACTCGGCGACCTCGTCGTCGATTCCTGGAGTCGCTGGACCGAAGGGGCCGACCACCGTACGCCCTGTGGCGTCCCGCAGAGACACCTCCCCGCGGAGGATCGAGGCCAGGGCGCGCATGATCGCGCCCTGGTTGTCCTTGGCCGCTGCGCGCGTCAGCTGCTGCAGGACCAGGGTCTCCTCATCGCCCGCCCTCTCGGTACCGGTCTCGGGCCCGGCCGCCTGAAGCATGGCCCCCACCTCACGGCTGATGGAGGCGAAGGAGACCTCGAGAGGGACCTCGAGGAGATTGAGCCGCCCGATCCGGCAGGCCTCGCGCAGGTCCTCCGGCACGGTGTCGAAGACGATGCCGGTTCCCAGTCCTAGTGCGGCGACTCCCGCCTCAACCAGTGATGCCACGTACTCCCGCCATGTGTCCACCTCGGCATCGGCCATGACGAGACCTGTCGTGAGAACGAGCTCGCCGCCCTCGAGGTAGGACGCCGGCTGGAGGAGCTCGGTCGCGACGACCCAGGTGACCGCGGCGCTCGGTGCGGGCAGGAGCACCGCGTGCACCCCCAGGTCCACTCGATCCATGAGATCCGACACCAACAACATGTCAGGATTCAAACACCGTTCTATGCATCATGCACAAGATTTAAGGAATTTTGTGCAGCAAGCTTAGGCGCTCAGCCCCAGGGGCGGGCATAGCCTGAAGCAGAACTCAAAGCCGAGCACGTTTCTACGACATCCCGGAGCACCCTGTTCCGCTGCAGATCTCCGCCCGTCACGACACACTGTGAGGTCCACATGGCAACGCTGCCCCAGACCATTCATCTCGCCACCCCTCTGCCCGGCCCCGAGGCCCGCGCCCTCGATGAACGCGCCGGTACCGCACTTCCGCGCGCCCTGACCGCCGCCATGCCGACATTCGCACGGCGCACGGACCGCGGTGTCCTGGAGGACGTGGACGGCAACCGTCTCATCGACTTCGGATCAGGAATCGCGGTGACAACCGTGGGAGGCGCGGCGGCGCCCGTCGTTGCCGCGATCCAGGAGCAGGCCGAGAACCTGACGCACACCTCCTTCGCCGTCACGAGGTACGCCGGATACGTCGAGGTCGCCGAACGTCTGAACGCCCTGACCCCGGGCAGCTTCCCGAAGAAGACCGCGCTGTTCAACTCCGGGGCGGAGGCCGTCGAGAACGCCATCAAGCTCGCTCGCAAGCACACCGGCCGCCAGGCCGTCATCTGCTTCGACCACGCCTTCCACGGACGCACATCCCTGACCATGGGACTGACAGCCAAGGCCTCCCCCTACAAGGGCGGCTTCGGCCCCTTCTCCCCAGAGCTCTACCGGGTCCCCGGCTCGTACCCGTACCGTGACGGGTTGGACGGCGAGGCCGCCGCCGAGCGCGCGATCAGTCAGATCGAGAAGCAGGTGGGGGCGTCCTCCGTCGCCGCCGTCATTATCGAACCCGTTCAGGGCGAGGGCGGGTTCATCGTCCCGGCACCCGGTTTTCTCACGGCGCTCCAGCGCTGGTGCCGCGACAACGGCGCGGTCTTCATCGCCGACGAGATCCAATCGGGAATCGCCCGCACCGGAGCATGGTTCGCCTGCGAGCACGAGGGAGTCGTCCCCGACCTGGTGACGACCGCCAAGGGCCTGGCCGGGGGCATGCCGCTGTCAGCAGTCACCGGTTCGGCCGAGATCATGGACTCCGCCGGACCGGGCGCCCTCGGCGGCACCTACTGCGGCAACCCCGTGGCCTGCGCCGCCGCCCTGGCGGCGCTGGACATGATCGAGGAGCACGCTCTCATTGAGCGGGCCCGCACGATCGGTGAGACCGGCATCCGCCTGATGGAGCGTTGGAAGGCCGAGGACCCGCGCATCGGCGAGGTCCGGGGTAGGGGCGCCATGATGGCTCTCGAGCTCGTCGACCCCGACTCGCGGGAGCCCGACGCGGCACTGACCGCCGCCGTCGCGCAGGCCGCACGCTCACGCGGCCTGATACTGCTCACTTGCGGCACCTACGGCAACGTCATCCGCCTGCTGCCACCGGTCACCATGTCGGACGAGCTGTTCATCGAGGGCATGGGGATCCTTGAGCAGGCGCTCCGAGCCCAGCCCTGACCCCTTCTTCCGCCCACGTCTCACGGCCGTGCCGGCCTCGGATCACGATCTTCCACCCGACCAGCCCAGGAGGTAGCTCAATGCCCTCGACCCCTCATCCCCTCACCGATGCTCGGACTCAGCTCGCCGAGGCGATCCAGTTCCTCGGCTTCGACGAGGGAACGCAACACATGCTCGAAACCGCCCGCAAGGAGGTGACGGTCTCGATTCCGCTGCGACGCGACGACGGCACGATGGAGCTGTGCATCGGGCACCGCGTCCAGCACAACATCTCTCGCGGCCCGGCGAAGGGAGGGATCCGCTACTCCCCCAACGTGGACCTCGACGAGGTGCGGGCGCTGGCCATGTGGATGACGTGGAAGTGCGCTCTTCTCGATCTGCCGTACGGCGGCGCGAAGGGCGGGGTCCAGGTCGACCCGCGGGCCCACTCGGAAAGAGAGCTCGAGCGCCTGACCCGGCGCTACACCTCGGAGCTGATCCCTCTGATCGGGCCCGGCAAGGACATCCCCGCTCCCGACATGGGGACCGATGAGCAGACCATGGCGTGGATGATGGACACCTACTCGGTGGCCACGGGGCACACCGTGCTGGGGACCGTCACGGGCAAGCCCGTCAATCTCGGCGGATCGCAGGGACGGGCCGCAGCCACCTCCCGCGGCGTCGTCTACTCCGCTCTTAACGCGATGGCGAGCATAGGCCTGAATCCTTCGCAGGCCACCGCGGTCGTCCAGGGCTTCGGCAAGGTTGGTAGGGGCACTGCCCGCTTCCTCCATGAGGCGGGCGTGAAGGTCCTGGCCGTGGCGGACGTCTACAGCACGATTCGCAACGACAAGGGCATCGACATCCCAGCGCTCGAGACCTTCATGGATGAGACCGGTGCCATCACCGGGTTCCCCGGCGCGGATCCGATCCCTCCGACCGAGCTCTTCGCAGTTCCCTGCGACGTGATCGTCCCTGCGGCGGTCGAAGGGGTCATCACCGAGCAGACCGCGCCGGCGATCGATGCCAAGCTGGTCGTCGAGGGCGCCAACGGCCCGACGACGCCGACGGCCGACGCGATCCTGGCGGATAAGGGGATCCTGGTCGTTCCGGACATTCTCGCCAACGCCGGCGGCGTCATCGTGTCCTACTTCGAGTGGGTGCAGGCCAACCAGTCCTACTGGTGGACCGAGGAGGAGGTCAATGAGCGTCTCCGCACCAGGATGGACAGGGCCTGGAACGAGGTCACTGACTTCTCCCGGGATCACGGGCTCTCACTGCGCACTGCTGCGACGACGATGGCGGTCAAGCGCGTGGCCGAGGCCCACATCTCCCGTGGCCTCTACCCGTGATGCCTGACAGGCGACAGTCGATACTCAGGGAGCACAACCATGACTGACACACGACCCAGCACGGCGGCTGACACAACCGAGTACACGACCCTCGGAGCCCACCCGGCTCTGGCCGACCACCTGCGCAGGATCCATCCCGAGGAGGGAATGCTCCTGGGCGGGCGGATGATCGCCGCGTCCGACGGGGGAACGTTCGACGTCGTCGACCCGGCCAGCAACGCCGTGTTCGCACGCTGTGCGGACGCGACTCCGGCGGACGCCGCGCGCGCCGTCGACGCCGCCTCCGAGGCGCTGCCGGCATGGAGCGCCACCCCACCCCGACAGCGCGCCGAGCTGCTGCGGACCCTGTTCAGCCTCATGGTGGAACGGGCCGATGAGCTCGCGGTGCTCATCAGCGCCGAGAACGGCAAGGCGCTGGACGACGCCAGGGCGGAGGTCCTCTACGCAGCGGAGTTCTTCCGATGGTTCGCCGAGGAGGCAGTGCGCACCGAAGGCGGTTTCGGATGCTCCCCGGCGGGTGGGACTCGAACGATCGTCACTCACCGGCCGATCGGGGTGGTCGCCATGATCACCCCCTGGAACTTCCCTGCGGCGATGGGGACCCGCAAGATCGCCCCGGCCCTCGCCGCCGGGTGCACAGTGGTGCTCCGCCCGGCATCCCTCACGCCTCTGACAGCGGTAGCACTGGGGCACCTGATCCTGCAGGCCGGCGTGCCCGCGGGCGTGGTGAACATCGTGCCCTCGAGCCGTTCCGCGGAGGTGTCGACGACGTGGCTCGAGGATCCCAGGGTCCGAGCCGTCTCCTTCACCGGCTCGACCCGGGTCGGTCGTGTGCTCATGAGGCAGGCGGCGGAGAAGGTGCTGGTGTCATCGATGGAGCTCGGGGGGAACGCGCCCTTCGTCGTGGCGGCCGACGCCGACATCGACGCCGCGGTGACGGGCGCCGTTCAGGCCAAGCTCAGAGGCGGTGGCGAGGCCTGCACCGCCGCCAACCGCTTCTACGTCCACCAGGACGTCGCCCAGGAGTTCACCGAGAAGTTCTCCGCGGTCGTCCGCGACCTGAGGGTCGGGCCGGCTCTGGCGGACGAGGCGAACCAGATCGGCCCCATGGTGACGACGCATGCCCGTGACAAGATCAACGCCCTGGTGGAGGGGGCGGTGGCCGGGGGCGCCGTCGTGTACGCCGAGTCCTCCTGGCCCAAGGGCTCTCCAGGTGCGTTCATGCCGGTGCGGGTCCTCACGAACGTCGCCCCCGACGCGGAGATCGTGCGCACCGAGATCTTCGGTCCCGTCGCCCCGATCGTCACGTGGGACGATGAGGACGAGCTGCTGACGTGGATCAATGACACGGACTACGGGCTGTCGGGTTATGTCTTCTCCCGCGACCTCGGATGGGCGCTGCGCCTGGCCGAGCGCATGGAGGTCGGGATGGTCGGTGTCAACCGCGGGCTCGTGTCCGATCCCGCCGCCCCCTTCGGCGGCGTCAAGCAGTCCGGCATCGGACGCGAGGGCGCGCGCGAGGGGATCCGCGAGTTCCAGGAGACCCAGTACTACTCGGTCGCCTGGAGCTGACGGGCTCACGCCCGGTATACGTGGTGCCCCGGGCCGAGAGCCCGGGGCACCAACGCGTTGACCCTCAGGTCATCAGTGCTTCAGGAGGCCTTGGGGTAGGCCTTCTGGACGGCGTCGAGCATCTCGAGGGCGGAGTAGTAGTCCAGCCGGAAGGACGAGGGCGGCATGTACTGCACCTTGCCTCCGGTCACCGGGGCGGCCGAGCTGAAGGTCTCGTTGCTGGTGACGGCGGTCTTGGCGGTCTCATCGGCGGCGATGACCACCCAGTTCTCACCGGTCAGCCCCGCCTGGACGTTCTCCGGCGAGAGCTGGACGATGTCCTTGCGCTCGCCCATGGACTGGTCGCCCTTGACGTCGTCGGGGACGGTGGCGATGGTGAAGCCCAGGTCCTTGAGGAGCTGGACCTGCGGGGCCTCCTCGGTGAAGGCGTTGGCGCCCTTGGTGCCATCCCCTGGGACGGTGAAGACCGAGGTCGAACCCTGCGGGACCGAGATGGCGCTCTTGGTCTTCTCCGCCTTGGTGGTGTAGTCCTTGACGACGGAGTCGGCCTTGGCCTGGCGTCCGGTGGCCTGCCCCAGGGTCTTGGTCACGTCCTGCCAGGAGTGCGAGCCGTAGTCGATGACGAGGACGGGGACCTCGAGCTGGCGCAGGCTGTCAACGACCTTGACGGCCGAGTCCTGCCCGGTCTTGGCCACGATGATGAGGTCGGGGTTGTCACCGGCAACCGTCTGGGCGAGGTTGTCCTCGGTGCCGTCGATGGCCTTGACGCCCTTGTCGGTGGCCTGCTTGGACCACTGGGTGAAGAAGCCGTTGTCGTCGGTCTTCTCGTCCTTCTTCTTGGCCGGCGTCGAGGCGGCCACCGGGGCGTCGATGGCCAGGAGAGATCCGGTCAGCGTCACCGAGGTGGACACGATGCTCTTGGGCTCGGCCTTGATCTCGACGTCGACGCCGTCGTCCCCCTTGATGGTGACCGGCCAGGTGGCCTCGGCGGAGGCTCCGGCCGATGCGGCCCCGGAGGCCCCCGCGGAACCTGCGGCGGTCGAGGCGGAGGTCGAGCTGTTGGAGGAGCCGCAGGCCGCCAGGCCGGTGCTCAGCACCATGGCGACAACGGCGACGAGGCCCTGCCTCAGGCGGCGGGGGCGCCGCGTGGATGCGTTCATCTGTCTGTGTTCCTTTCTTGTCCGTCCTGCTGGGAGCGAGCAGTCGGGCTGGTGCCTGCCGAGACTGGCTCGGCAGAGGGCTGTGGGGCAGGGCCGACCGGCGTGACCTCGCCCAGGTGGCGGGGCACCACCATGGGGGTGCCGGCCACCGGGTCGGGAGCGATGACGGCTGCCAGTCCGAAGACCTCCTCGATGAGGTCCTCGGTGATGATCCTGCGCGGGGAGCCGGTGACGCGGACCCGACCGTCGTGCATGACGATCATGTGCTCGGCGCAGCGCGCGGCCTGGTTGAGGTCGTGCAGGACGGCCACCACCGTGCGCCCGTCGGCGTTGAGACGGCGGCACAGCCGGAGGATGTCGACCTGATGGGCCAGATCGAGGAAGGTGGTGGGCTCGTCCAGGAGGATCGTCTCGGTGCCCTGGGCCAGTGCCAGGGCGATCCACACGCGCTGGCACTGGCCGCCGCTGAGCTCGTCGACGGGGCGGGCGGCCAACTCGGTGACGCCCACCATCTCCATGGCCTCCTCGACGGCCGTCCTGTCCTCCCGAGACCACTGGCGGAACATGCCCTGGTGGGGGAAGCGGCCGCGGGCCACGAGGTCGCGCACCAGCATGCCGCCGGGAACGACGGCGCTCTGGGGCAGCAGACCGACCCGGCGGGCCACGTCCTTGGTGCCCAGGCGGGCGATGTCGGCGCCGTCGAGGAGGACCGCGCCCCGGGCGGGCCGGTGCAGGCGGGCCATGGCGCGCAGCAGCGTGGACTTCCCGCAGGCGTTGGGGCCCACGATGGCGGTGAAGACGCCGGCGGGGATGTCGACGTCGAGGTCTCGGGAGACCACGTGGCGCTCGTAGGCGATGGTCGCACCCCGGGCGGCCAGGCGGGCCTCGGAGGCGTCCGGCCCGGCGCCGGCGTTCAGCTCGGTGGAGGGCAGGTCGGTCACAGGGATCTCCTTCCGCGCGCCACCACTGTCAGCGTCACCATGAGGTAGAGGCCGCCGACGGCGTTGGTCACCACGCTCACGGGCATCGACTCGAGCACCAGCTGGCTGAGCAGGTCGGCGCCCGTCAGCAGGAGGCTGCCCGTCAAACCGGAGACGAGCAGCGGGGGCTGCGGGGCACCGGTGAGGAGTCGGGCCAGGTGGGGCGCCACGAGGGCGACGAATCCGATGGGACCGGCCGCCATCGTCACTACGGCCACCAGCACGGTTCCCAGCAGGATGAGGACGGCGCTGACACGACGGGTGGGGCTGCCCAGGATGGTGGCCATCTGCTCCCCCAGGGACAGGACCCGCAGGTGCCGGGCGGTCAGCAGGGTGAGGGCCACGGTGACGCCGATGGCCAGGCAGGTCGGGGTGACCACTGGCCACCGGGCCGCCCCGAGGGTGCCGGTGACGGCCTTGAGGGCGCCCAGACCCTCGTCGTCATCAACCCGCACTAGCAGCCAGCGGTTGACGGAGACGAGCATGGAGCTGATGGCGATCCCCACGAGAATGAAGCGCAGCCCGGTGAATCCGCCGCGCAGGGAGACCAGGTAGGTCACCACCCCTACGGCGGCCCCGCCGATGAAGGAGGCCAGGGAGGTGGACAGCATGGATCCGGGCAGGAGCAGGACGCTGACCAGGATCCCGGTCTGCGCGCCCGTGCTGAAGCCGATGAGGTCGGGCGAGCCCAGGGGGTTGCGGGTGATGGTCTGGAAGACGGCGCCGGCCACACCCAGGGCCAGGCCCGCCACGAGTCCCAGCAGGATCCGGGGTAGCTTCCATTTGACGATGACGACCTGGACGATCCTGCGCCCCTGTCCCTGGAGCGCGTCGAGGACCTCCTGGGTGGAGACGGCGAACTTTCCCAGGCGCAGGGCGGCGACAGCCACCGCGAGGCTGAGCGCTATCAGGACGAGGCCGACGAGGACGTGGCGGGGGGTGATGAGCACTGACCAGCGGCCGACGACGATCCACAGGCGTCCGGCGTCGGTCCCCACGTGAAGGCTGCGGCGCGGGCCGGTGACCACGGGGCGCACCGGGGCAGCGGTACGGCTCAGTCTGATTCCTCTCATGAGGCCCGGTCCTTCAGCCGTAGGACCATGAGCAGGAGGACGGGCGAGCCGACGAAGGCCGTCAGCAGGCCGACCTGCATCTCGCCAGGGCGGGCCAGGACGCGGCCCAGGACGTCGGCGGCCAGGACGACGACGGGACCGCCCAGTGCGCACAGGGCCACGATCCAGCCCCGGTGGGGTCCCATGAGCCAGGAGGCCGTCAGGGGTGCCATGAGCCCGACGAACCCGATGGGGCCGGCCACCGTGGTGGCTGTGGCGCACAGGAGCGTGATGACCAGCAGACTCAGCCCCCGCACGAGGCCGACCCTGGTGCCCAGGGAGGAGGCGACGTCATCGCCCAGGGCGATGTTGTCCAGGGAACCGGCCAGGAGGAGGGCTGCACCAGCCCCCAGGACCACGAGAGTCGTCATGGCCGCCAGGGGGATGTCGGCGCGGGTCAGGGAGCCGACCTCCCAGTCGATGAAGGTGCGGAACAGGTTCGGCATCGTCAGCACAACGCCGCGAATGAGCGCCCCGGCGAAGGCCGAGAAGGCCACGCCGATGAGCACCAGGCGCACCGGCGAGGATGTCGAGCCGCCGATCATCCCGATGACCTGGACGAGCGCGGTGGCAGTCAGGGCGCCGCCGGCCGCCAGGAGCAGCTGGCCGGGGACCGGGAGGACGCCGAGCGCGGCAGTCCCCAGGACGATACCGAGCGAGGCGCCGGCGTTGACGCCGAGCAGCCCGGGCTCGGCCAGGGGGTTGCGGGTGACGGCCTGCATGATCGCGCCGGCCACAGCCAGGGCGGTTCCGACGAGCACGCCGATGATGGTGCGCTGCACGCGTAGGACGTTGATGTTGTAGGAGACGTTGGAGGCGTCGGGGTGGAGCAGGTAGTGGGCGACCTGGTCGGCGGGGATCCTGGAGGAGCCGACGAACAGGGAGGCCAGCACGCACGTGGCGAGCAGCACGGCTGCGGCCAGGAGGATGGCCGGGCGGCGCAGGCGAGCCCCGTCTCCGATGACCCCGTTCGGCATCAGACCTCCCCCACTGCTCACAACAAAGGTAGGGCTAACCTAAGGGCACGGCCGACGGCTGTCAAACATGGCCCGACCTGTCAGTTTGACAGCCGAAGCGCCCCCCCGCCATCCATCAGCACCCCACCACGAGCACTCCTCCCACAGCCCCAGACAGCAGGAGCAGACCTCCTCCTCACGGAGTATATCGTGCATGTATACACTCGACGTATAGTCATGGGTATGGAATCCAGACTCACTCTCCTCGGCCTGCTCAGTGCCGGACCGGGTCACGGCTACGACCTCAAGCGCTCCTGGGACCACTGGTTCGCCGCATCCAAACCACTGGCCTACGGGCAGGTCTACGCCACGCTCGCCCGCCTGGTGCGCGACGGGCTCATCACCCAGGTCGAGGCCGAGCCCGGCGCCGGCCCCGAGCGCAAGCGCTACAAGGTCACCGATGCCGGCCGCGAGACCGTCGAGCAGTGGCTGCTGACCCCTGTCACTCCTGCCGGCGACGTCCAGGCCGACATCTTCGCCAAGACCATCATCGCCCTCATGCTCGACGACGACGCCGACCGTCTCCTCGACCTCCAGCGCGCCGAGCACATGGCGCGCATGCGCGAGCTGACCCGTCTCAAGCAGGACGGCGACCTGCGCACGGTGCTGCTGGCCGACCACGCCCTGTTCCACATCGAGGCCGACCTGCGCTGGATGGAGACCACCGCGGCCCGCCTGGGCGAGCTGCGGACGGAGGTGCGCTCATGAACGCCACCACTGTCGCGGCCACCGACGTCACCCCCGCGCCCGGTCAGGGCGGGGCGCACCTGCCGGACGAGGTCCTCATGCGCGCCCGCGGCCTGGAGATGAGCTTCGGGCAGACCCTGGCGCTGCGCGGCGTCGACCTGGACCTCCTGGCCGGTGAGGTCCTGGCCGTCACCGGCCCGTCGGGCTCGGGCAAGTCAACGCTCCTGCACGTCATGGCCGGGGTCCTCGTACCCGATGCCGGAAGCGTTGGCTACCACGGAGGCAAGTCTCCTGGAGGCGGCGCGACGGACGTCGCTGAAGACATCGCTGTGAACATCGCTGCGCTCGACGAGGCCGCCCGCAGCCGCCTGCGTCTGAACGAGTTCGGCTTCATCTTCCAGTTCGGCCAGCTCCTGCCGGACCTCTCCGCCCTGGACAACGTCACCATCCCCCTGCTCCTGGCCGGCGCCCCGCGCAGGAAGGCCCTGGCCCGGGCCCGCGAGACCCTGGTCGAGCTGGGCCTGAGCGAGCACCTGGACAAGCGCCCCACCCAGCTCTCGGGCGGGCAGGCGCAGCGGGCCGCAGTCGCACGGGCGCTGGTGACCAGTCCGCGCATCCTCTTCGCCGACGAGCCCACCGGCTCCCTGGACTCCCTGGCCGCCGAGCGGACCATGGAGGTACTGCTGGCCTCGGTACGTTCCCGCGGCGCCAGCCTGGTCATCATCACCCACGACGCGCGCATCGCCGCCTACGCCGACCGGGAGGTCACCGTACGCGACGGCCGCATCGGCTCCGGCACCACGCAGGCCGGTTCCGGCCCGAGCGAGCCCAGGCACGCCGCCACCGGGGGCCGGTCATGAGCCGCATCGCCCTGACCAGGCTGCTCGTCGCCAACGACCGCTCCGCCCGGCGCCGCCTGGCCGGGATCGTCGCCGGCGTCATGGTGGGGGTGGCGCTGTTCCTCATGCTGCTGGCCGCCGCCCAGGCCTTCCCCGAACGCAGCCTGCGCTCCAGCTGGGCGTCCACGGCCCTCCTTCCCGGCGTTTCCCAGCAGTCGAGCCACACGGACCTCCAGCCCGACCACGTTCTGAAGGACAGCGAGCTGGCCGTCGCCAGCAACCTCGACACGGTGGGCCCGGAGACGATCACGGTCCTGCAGGTGGCCCTGCCGGAGTCGGGCACCACCTCGGTGAGGATCCCGGGCTCCGACGTCGTGCCGAAGCAGGGCGAGTACCTCGCCTCACCGGCCCTGGCCAAGCGCATCGCCTCCCTTCCAGCCGACCAGCTCGGCGACCGCTACGGCAAGCAGGTGGGCGTCCTGGCCCCCGACGCCGTCGAGGGCCCGGACTCGCTCGTGGCCGTCGTCGGGACGGAGCTGGGGACCGTGGCCTCCTCTCAGTCCTACATACCACCCCAGGTGGTCACCTCCTTCCAGGGCGTCCCCTACGAGAACGAGGCCTATCGGATCGCCATGCTCATCGGCGCCATCGCGGTGCTCGTGCCCGCGCTGCTGCTCGTCGGGATCGTCACCGACCTGGGGGCGGCGCAGCGATCCGAGCGCTTCGCCACGCTGCGTCTCATCGGGGCCACGCCCCAGCAGGTGGCCCGCACAGCCGCCTTGGAGATCGGGGCCACCACCTTCGTCGGCGCCCTGGCGGGGGTGGGACTCTACCTGGCCATGATCCCCGTGGCCACGCAGATCACGCTGGGATCGAGTCGCTTCTACCACTCCGACCTGCTGCGCTCGCCGATCAATGGGATCCTCGCCGTCGCCACGACCACGGTAGGGGCCGCGGCCGTGGCCTGGTGGCGCACGCGGCGGGCTGACATCGGTCCTCTGGGCGGGTCCCGGGAGCGTACCGAGCGCCGGCCCCGCCTCATCTCGCTGGCACCCGTCATCCTCGGGTTGGCCGGGCTGGTCAGCGCTCCGACGATGGCCCAGCATGAGTCCACACTCGTCGCCTACCTGCTGCCCGCGTCCTTCCTGTGCACGATGCTGGGAATGCTGTGGGCCGGCCCGGTCCTGACATGGTGGGTGGCGCGAGGTGGTCGGGCACTGGCCCGATCGGCGGCGCAGGTCATCGGCTTCAACCGCATCACCCGGCATCCCCGGGCGGTCTTCAAGGCGGTGGCCGGCGTCGTCATCGCCGTCTACGCCATGACGGTCTTCGCGGTCGCCATCACGGTCGCCGGGGGCACCCGCGACATCACGCAGGGAGGCGGACACCTCAACCCCACGACGCTCGAGGCGACGCCGACAGTTGGCGACGACGAGATCCTCGACAGCGCCGTCGACCGGCTCTCCGCCGTCCCCGGGGTGACGACGGTCGCGGTAGGACGGATGAGTGGAGACCCCAGGAAGGAGGGGCAGGTCATCCTCGAGGCCGACAAGGCCGAGGCCCTCGGGGCGCCGCACGTGGAGTCGCCCGACGGGTCGGTGAGCATCAGTACCCGGTGGCTGTACAAGAACGAGGCGGCCTCGCCGTCACCGATCAGCGCCGAGGAACAGGCTGCCGCTCGCGAGCAGGGACCTCCCATTCTCCTCGTGGGCACCGATCCGGCCGATCCCGGGGCCGTGGAACGGGCACGAACCACGCTTCTCACCTCCGACCTGGGTCTGAGCACCTCGCCCACTTCGCCCAGCTCGATCCGGAGCATCCAGGGCAGTGCCATGGAGAACCAGTTCGCCAAGCTCGGCTACATCGGCATCATCATCGCCGCGAGCATCTCCACGGTGTCGCTCGGGGTCTCGACGGCAGCGGCGCTGCTGGGCCGCCGGAGGGTCCTCAGCCTGCTGCGCCTGGTCGGCATGCCGCCGGCGACGCTGCGCGCCATGGTCTCCTACGAGACGGTGCTGCCCGCGGCCACGGCCCTGATCATGAGCATCGGACTGGGCTGGCTGACCGCATGGTCGCTGGTCGGAGGGGTATCGAGTCGCCGTATCGGCTGGCCGAGCCCCGGCTACTGGTTGGTACTGGGTACCTGCCTGGTGCTGGTGGCGGTGGCGACACTGGTCAGTGCCCGCTACGGCCGCCGCATGCTGGCCGGCACCACCGTCCGATTCGAGTAGCAACGGCCCGTAGTGTCCAAATCTGTGACAAAGGCCTTGACCGGGCTCAGTTGCGGAAAAGAAAACCGCATGATTCCGCGGTTCCTTTTGGCGGAGTGATGGCCTCTGAACTCCTTTGTCACAGATTTGGACACAAGTCCCTCCTTCACAGCCGGGCACCGGGGAGAACAACCCCCAGTGCCCGGAGCCGATCTGCGATAGAACAGGACCATGACCGCAGGACGGACCGACACGGCCGCAGGCTCCTCCCCCGCTGCCTCCCTGAGGCCGCCGGTCCTCACAGCACCGGATCTCAGCCGCCTGCGCGACGGCGAGGCGGACGAGCTGGCCGCCGGCGAGATGGTCGAGGACCTGGAACTGGCCGAGGCGGACCTCAGCGGCGCCGACCTGTCGGCGGTCAGCCTGCTGAACTGCCGGTTCTCGGCGATCTTCGCCGACGACACCGACCTGACCGCGGCACGGCTGGTCGACTGTCGCCTGGAACGTCTGAACTCCACCTACCTTCACAGCCCGCGCTCGACGTGGCGCACGGTGGAACTCACCGGTTCGCGGATCGGCGCCTGGGAGTTCTATGACGCCGACGTCGAGTCCGTCCTCATTGAGGACTGTCGCCTCGGCTTCGCCAACCTCGCCGGGACCGCTATGCGCGACATCCTCATCCGGGGCACCAGGATCGACGAACTGGACCTGAGCGGCATCGAGGCCCAGCGGGTCCGTTTCGAGGACTGCCGGGTGGACACGCTGCGGCTGCGCGGCGGGAGCCTGAGCGACGTCGACCTGCGCGGGCTGGAGATGAGAGTGGTCAGCGGAGTGGGTTCCCTGGGCGGGGCCACCATCAGCGGCGAGCAGCTCACCGAGCTCGCGCGGCTCTTAGCAGAACACCTGGGGCTGCGGGTCGAGGACCAGGACCACGGACAGAAACCGATAACAAGGAGCAGGCGAGCATGACGCTACTGACATCCGATGACGTCCTCAACGTGAAGTTCGATAGCACGAGGCTCCGGGAGGGATACGTTCAGGACGAGGTCGACGAGTTCCTCGACGAAGTGACCACCACGTTGCGGGGACTTGAGGAGCGCCTTGGTGCGGGACCGGGAGCGACTTCCGGCTCTCACCAGGAGTCGGGGATACTTCTGACCTCCCAGGACGTCAAGAGTATTCGGTTCACGACATCCAGGTTCCGGGAAGGGTACGAGCAGCCGGATGTCGACGCCTTCCTAGACACGATCGTGGAGACCATGGAAACCATGGAGGCACGACTGAACAGTAGCGCCTATGGAGCGGGTACGAGCGCGTACGGACCGGCACCCGGAGCGTATGGGGATGCCGGCTACGCCACCGGGGCGGGAATCGCTCCGGGAACCGCCGGGGCGACGGGCGACCCGCAGTACGCCGAGGCGATCGCCCAGCGCGACCAGTACATCGCCCAGCTCCAGCAGGAGAACGCCTACCTGCGCGCCGAGCTCGAGTCCGCCCAGCGCCGCCTGGGGACTACCGGGTTTTAGAACTCGTCAGCGCCGAGAAGTCCGAGACCGCGGAGCAGATGGGGCATTGTTGTCGACGGGCAAGCACCCTGGGTACCGAGCTCGGGGAGGCTGTCCGTCGGCAGGTGGCACCTGGCTACAGCTTGCACGGCCTCATTCCAAGGAAAGTCATCAGGGAGCGTCTTGGCATTCTTCTTGCTGAGTCCTGTTAGTTCCAGATAGTGCGCCTGCGTGTCCGCCTGGTTCCGGTAGTTCTTCACATGAGCGTCGTGGGCGTTGAGCCAGACCTCGAAGCAGGGCACGGAGACGATGCCGTGGACAATGGTCTGCCTGCTGCTCAATTCCCGGCATTCCCTAAGGAAGTCATGACGTTCCCGGCCATCGTGGTCGACGACGATCCACACCTCCCTGTAGTCGCTAAGATCTGACCGAGGTCCGCTGAGCTCCTTGACGACGGTGAGCGGGTCACCGTTGATGACCTTCACTTTGGCTAAGACTCTGTCGCGGTCCACACGTCGGCACAGCTGCTGCAGGTAGGCGCTCTCGGTGACCCGCCCATTAGTCACGAGGAGAACGGTGCGCAGTTCGGCTCGTTGGCTGCGCCGTTTCCTTCTCGGTGGCGTCACCTCACCTCGCCTCCGCCGGTGTTGAGAGGTACCGGCGGAGGCTGGAGGTGTCCACCCGAGGAATAGCGCCGAAGGCACCGGCGAGGTAGCGGCGCTGCTTGTTCGTGCCCTTGCGATTAGTGGGGAAGTCTGCGAGTGAGAAGAGCTCGCTGGAACCGGAGGACGACTTCTCACTCATCCACACCTCGCCCGCCTCCAAGAGCTGGACGGGGGAATTGTCCAGGAGCGCCGTGTCATGGGTCGTGAAGACGATCTGGGCGCCTCGGGTGTTGAGGTCCGGGTCCTTGAACATGTCCACCAGCGTGGCGGTCAGCGTCGGGTGGAGACTCGCGTCAAGCTCGTCGATGCACAGGACCTGTCCCAGTCGCAGGGCATCGATGGCGGGACCGACCGTCGCCAGCCAGGTGAGAGTGCCCTGACTCTGCTGGCTGCTCGCCAATGAATACTCCTCGCCGCCGGCACCACGGTGGTGAAGGACGAGGTGACGCTGAAGCTCCTTGAGCACCTCGGCGGGGACCTCAGCATCCTCGTCCTCGCTCCACGGAAACCGTCGCAGGAGGTCAAGCACCTCTTGAGGAACCTCCTGCTCCTCAAGCTCAAGACCGACAACACCAAGGTCGGCGGCCTGAGCGATGGCGTTCGCGATACCAGTCCACTGCTCGGGGTCCTCTGCGAGACGACTCATCACCCATCGCAGACGTGAGGTGCGCTCGTCATCACTGTGGTGGATGAAACGCATAGTTCTCAGGCTCCGCGCGATCGGAGCAAGAGAGGCGTGCTTGTACTTAAGAGCCACGGCGAGGAAGAGGTCCTTGGGCGTCGTGATCCGACGGACCTCGTTCGTGGCGCCCTTGAGGGTGGTGCCAGCCTCGATCGTAGGCTCGTCATCCTCGGGGGTCTGGGTACGCACGAAGACCTTGCGCCAGCGGTGTCCCGCAGCCCAGAGCTCCTCACGTGAGACGCCCCAGCGGTACGCCTCCACACTGTAGCTGTAGCGCTCGTTCTCGTGGGTGAAGCCGACGGTGAAGCGGGACGGCTGTGCCGCGTGGTCGCGATCGAGACTGAAGGGCTGGTGCAGGATGTCTCGCTGACCACCGACGGCATGATGCAAGCAGTCAAGCGCATCCAGGAGCGTCGACTTGCCCGAGGCATTGGCACCGAAGATCGCCGCCACGCAGTATGTCTGCTCCTGCCATGTCGAGCCTGCGCGCGGCGTCAGGGTCTTGAGCGAGCTCCGAGTGAGATCGAGGGTCATCTCCTCTGCGTAGCAGCGGTAGTTCGCCACAGTGAAGTCGAGCAACATGCAATAATTTTACTGCAAGCACCTCGTTTTGGGAAGTTTTTTCCCAAAACGAGGTGCTCACAACTATCTTGCTTCGAACGGCCAACTGGTCATCATCCGCTCGCAGGCAGCAATGACCAGCCCGCCGCGGGCACTGGCCGCTCGGGTCAGCCCCGCTTGACCAGGGGGAAGGTGATGGTCTCGCGGATGCCCTGGCCGGTGAGGACCATGAGGAGGCGGTCGATGCCCATGCCCATGCCGCCCGACGGCGGGAAGCCCTGCTCCATGGCCACGAGGAAGTCCTCATCCAGCACCATGGCCTCGGGGTCGCCCTTGGCTGCCGCCAGGGCCTGGGCCTCAAAACGCTCGCGCTGGACCACGGGGTCGGCGAGCTCGGAGTATGCGGTGGCGGTCTCGAAGCCGCGCACGTACAGGTCCCACTTCTCGGTCAGGCCCGGCTTGCTGCGGTGGTAGCGGGTCAGCGGCGAGGTGTCCTCCGGGAAGTCGTAGACGAAGGTGGGCGCCCACAGCTTGTTGCCGACGAGCTCCTCGAAGATGTCCTCGACGACCTTGCCGGCCACGGCGTAGTCGTCGACCTCCAGGCCGATCCTCTCGGCGTGGGCGACGAGCTGCTCGCGGGGAGTCTCCACCGTGATCTCCTCGCCGAGGGCCTCGGATACGGAGGTGTAGAGGTCGATGGTGTCCCACTGCCCGGACAGGTCGTATTCGGTGCCGTCGGAGAGCGTGACCACCTCGCCGCCCTCGGGCAGATCGAAGGCGTCGCGCGCCGCCTGCTGGACGAGGTTGCGGGTCAGCTCGGCCATGCCGTCGTAGTCGGAGTAGGCCTCGTAGGCCTCCAGGGCCGTGAACTCCGGGGAGTGGGAGGAGTCGGCGCCCTCGTTGCGGAAGTTGCGGTTGATCTCGAAGACGCGGTCGACGCCGCCGACCACGGCGCGCTTGAGGTAGATCTCCGTGGCGATGCGCAGGTAGAGATCCATGTCGAAGGCGTTCATGTGGGTGATGAACGGGCGCGCGGCCGCCCCGCCGTGGACGACCTGCAGCATGGGGGTCTCCAGCTCCAGGTAGTCGCGGCGGAAGAAGTTCTCGCGGATCGAGCGCACGACAGCGGCGCGGGTGCGCACCATGTCGCGGGCGGCGGGGCGGGTGAGCAGGTCGAGCTCACGACGGCGCACGCGCTGCTCCTCGGAGAGCGTCACCGCCTCACCGGCCTCGTTGGTCCAGGTCTTGGGCAGGGGACGCAGGGCCTTGGAGGCGATCCGCCAGGCGGGAACCTCGACGTCGTCGTCCCCGGCGGAGGCGGCCTCGGCTCCCTCGCGCAGGACGGGCTCGGCCATGACGGACAGCTCCCCGCGGCGCGAGGAGATGACACGGCCGTGGACGAAGAGGTGGTCGCCCAGGTCGACGTCGGCCTTGAAGGCCGCGAGCGCGGTATGGCCCTCGGCGGGCAGGGCCTTGGCCGAGAGCATGGCCTGCAGGGTGGCGCCGGCACCGTCCTGGAGGGTGACGAAGCACAGGCGGCCGGTGTTGCGCAGGAAGACGACGCGCCCGGCCACGCCGACGACGTCGTCGGTCTCGTCACCGGCCTCGAGATGGGAGTAGGCCTCGCGCACGGCGGCGATGGTGGTGGTGACGGGCACGGAGACCGGGTAGGGGTCCCAGCCCTCACCGCGTAGGCGCTCACGCTTGCCGGCGCGGACCTCGAACTGCTCGCCCGGGCCCGGATCGGCCTTGGGCTGCTTGGACCGGTCCGCCGACCTGTCCGAGGATGCGGCGTCGGTGGCGGTCGGGTCTGGGCTGGGGATGCTCTCATCTGTCACATGAAGGAGTCTAACGGCGCACGCCCGCCCCGGGCGCTCCCCAGAGCCCGACGACTCCCGCACCACATCCGATCCTGGTCACACCGGCCGGTGACCGGTGCGGGGTCAGGCGCGGGCGTCGGCCAGGGGGATGCCGGAGGGGCGCAGGCCCTGGAGGCGGGCGACGTCGGAGTCGACCGGCACCTGGCCGGGGTCGGTGCCCCGCTCCACGATCCGGTTGGCGGCGTCGACGAAGACGACGTGGGGGACGTAGACGCGGGCCTCGTCGTCGGGAATCTGGGAGTAGGCGATGAGGATGACGACGTCGCCGGGGCTGACCAGGTGGGCGGCGGCACCGTTGACGCAGATCTCTCCGGCGCCGCGCTCGCCGGGGATGACGTACGTGGACAGGCGATTGCCGTTGGTGCAGTTGCAGATGTCCACACGCTCGCCGGGCAGCAGGTCGGCGGCCTCGAGCAGGTCGACGTCCACCGTGATCGAGCCGACGTAGTCGAGGTCGGCCTGGGTCACGGTGGCGCGGTGGATCTTGGACGTCATCATCGTCCGGGTGCGGGCGCTCATCGCGGATCAGCGTAGACGGCGGCGGGCTCGGCGCACTGTACGGTGCGGCACACGGTGAGCGACCCAACATGCTCGCGGGCAAGGCGCCCGCGCGGCGCCTACGGGCGCAGGTCGATGAGGGTGTTGTCGATGAGGCGGGTGGTGCCCACACGCGCGGCCACGGCCAGCAGGCCCACGGCGGGCAGTCCCTCCCCCACGCCCTCGCGCGCCGCCGCGCGGCGCGGCAGACCGAGTCCGGCGTCGGTCAGGTCCTCGAAGCCGTCCGGGTCGACGAGGGCCACGTAGTCGATCTCGACGCCGTCGGCCGCCTCCAGACAGGCCAGAGCGGCCAGGCGGATCGCGGCCGGGTCGGGGCTGGTTCCGGCTGCCTGCGCGGCGGCGTCCCGACCGGCCTGGAGAGCACGGGAGAGGGCCAGGGCCTGGCCGCGCTGCTCAGGGCTGAGGTAGGCGTTGCGCGAGCTCATGGCCAGGCCGTCGCTCTCGCGGCGGATGCCGACCGGCACGATCTCCAGCGGGACGGCGAGGTCACGCACCATGGCCTCGATGATCGCCAGCTGCTGGGCGTCCTTACGGCCGAACAGCGCCCAGCGCGGCGAGGTCAGGTGCATGAGGGTGAGCACCACCTGGCACACGCCGGCGAAGTGGGTGGGGCGGGTGCGGCCCTCCAGGACGGTGGCGACGGGGCCGGGGTCAATGCGCACCGCCGGCTGCCCGGCCGGGTAGATGACCTCTGGGGTGGGGGCGAAGACGACGAGCCGTCCCGCGCTCAGGGCGCCATCGGCACCGGTGAGGGTCCTGGTGAGGCCGGCCAGGTCGCCCTCCAGGTCGCGCGGGTAGGAGTCGAGGTCCTCGGTGGGGGCGAACTGGAGAGGGTTGACGAAGATGGTCACCACGACGGTGCCGACCGGCCCGACGCGGCGGGCGGCCTCGCGCACGAGGTCGAAGTGACCCTCATGGAGGGCGCCCATGGTCATGACGACCGCGCGGGGCCCCGGGGCATCGGCCAGGACGGCGGCGAGCTCGGCGCGGCTGCGGGTCAGGACGGCTGCGTCGTCGGTTGAGCGGGGCGCAGGAACGGGCGTCGGTGCAGGTTCGGTGCTCACGCGCCCCACGCTAGTCGCCCCGCTGGGGCACTCCCAATCCACAGTGCCTGACAGGCATGAGAGCATCGGGGGCATGAGCGAGGTCGGCGGCACGGGTCCCGGTATGAGTCCGAGTGAAGGCAGCGGTAACGGTGCGGGCAGGCCCGGCCGGCTGGGCGTGGGCATCATCTCCGCGGGGCGCGTCGGAGCGGTTCTTGGCTGCGCGCTGCGGGCGGTGGAGCACCAGGTGGTCGGCGTCCACGCGGTCTCGGAGGACTCGCGCGAGCGCGCGGAGATGCTGCTGCCGGGTGTGCCGGTGCTGGAAGTCGAGGAGATCGTCGATCGCGCCGAGCTCGTGCTGCTGGCCGTGCCGGATGATGCGCTCTCGCCACTCGTCCGGGGTCTGGCGGACCTGGGCCGCTGGCAGCCGGGCCAGCTGGTGACCCACACCTCGGGCCGCTACGGCGCCGCTGTTCTGGCGCCCGCCCAGCGCTGTGGGGCGATCCCGCTGGCAATCCACCCGGCGATGACCTTCTCCGGGTTCTCCACGGATGTGGCCCGGCTCGTCGGCTGCCCGATGGCCGTGACCGCTCCGGCGGCGGTGCTGCCGATCGCGCAGGCGCTCGTCGTCGAGCTCGGAGGGGAGCCCTTCGTCCTGGAGGAGTCGGCGCGCCCGGCCTACCACGCGGCCCTCGCCCACGGCTCCAACCACCTGCTGACCGTGGTGACGCAAGCCGTCCGGGTGCTGGCGGCCGCTGGAGTCGAGGACGGTGCGGCCACGCTCGGTCCCCTGCTCACGGCGGCCCTCGACCGGGCCCTGCACGAGGGTGAGGCGGGACTGACCGGCCCGGTCTCCCGGGGCGACGCCGGAACGGTGGCCGCCCATCTGGAGGCACTTTCCACCCTGCACGACGGCGAGGGACGGTGCCTCGACGACGTCGTGGCCTCCTATCGGCAGCTGGCCGCCGCCACCACCGAGCGCTGCGAGGCCACCGGCCGACTGACCGCCGAGCATGCCCGGCGCCTGCGCGACACCCTGGGCAGCTAGCGCGCTGAGGGCCCGGCGGCCTGTGTCGCGATGACAGCGCGCGCGAACCAGCGGTCGAGCTGCTCGGCGCTGGAGCGGCGCAGCGCCCGCTGACTGATCTGCGCCGCGAGCGCCTTGGCGTCGGCGGCCTCGAGGTTGGGGATCGAGGTGGGGACCTCGCGGGCGACCATGTCGAACCGGAGGGAGGCCAGGCTCAGCCTGCGATCCAGCGGCCCCCGCTGGACATTGAGGGACTGAATGCGTTCGTAGGGGATGACGGACACCTGCCGCCGCCAGCGCCCGTGGCGGATGATGACGCAGGTATCGGTCAGAACAATGGCTGCGCGCCGCCATGTCAGCGGGTGGAAGACGCGCCCGCGGCGGCTGACGCGGACGAATCCGCGCTCGGCCGAGCCGGCCGGCGCCTGCGGGTCGCCGACGCCATCATCGTCCTGTCCGGTGAGGGCCTGGACGAGCAACGTGTCCGGGTCGGGTACCCCCAGGTCGGGGACCACGAGCCACAGCGCGCGCAGGGCGGTGTCGCGAGTCCCCACGGGCAGCAGCAGGTTGCCGGCCTCCCGAGTCTGGCCGTCCTGGGGACGGTCCTCGCGGCCGGCCACGGTGACATCCACCTTCCACCAGTCCTTGCCGCGCCACAGGATCGGCTGAGTGAGGCCGACGCCGTGGACTCGTCCGGGCGGCAGTGTTCGGGAGGTCTCGGCGGTGAGGCCGTATCGCATGCGGATGCCACTGGGGGTGGCGGAGGCCTGGAAGTTCCAGGCGCTGTTGAAATGGGTCCATACTATGGTCGCCAAGGCGAGGACGATCGTGCCATAGGATGAGACTATCGCCAGCGCTTCACCGCCGGTCATGTTGTCCACGACAATGAGGAGAACCAACATAACGGGCACGCAGATGACCGTCAGCACAAGCGTGTAGATCATGGGGCTGCGCAGCAGGGAGCCGATGAGGACGCCCGCATCGACGTCGTAGAGCGGGTGCTCCTGGAAATTGGAGGCCCGAAGGCTCGAGGAGCGCCGGAGGGAACCAGCCGTGGTTCCGGCCGGGGTGGGGTGTGCGGACTCGCCGGCGGCAGCGGACGCCTCACCCAAGCCCGCGGCGCCGCCTGCTGGTCGGCTCCGCCCCACCGCGTCCCCGGCTGTGTCGGAAGCGGGCACCTCGGCCTGTCCAGCGGCCAGGTCGAGGATGCGGTCGCGCAGGACCCGGAGCTCTCGGGTTCTCAGGAACCCGATGATGACGCGCGAGTCCCGGCCACCGGCGACCTCGACGGTCAGCTGCCCCATGCCGAGGATGCGCCCGAGCAGGGGGTGGACGACGTCGACGGACTGGATACGCGGCAGGCGGGCGGTACGAAGCTTGCGGCTGAGGATGCCCGAGCGCAGGTAGACGCCGTCGGCGTCCACCGCGTAGGCGCGCCACCACCAGCTGAGCAGACCGAGCACCGCCCACAGGAGGAGCAGCGCGATGAGTCCGAGGATGTAGTAACCGAACTGGTCACCCAGGGAGAAACCGTGCTCGCGGATGAAGCGGTAGGCGCGCACGAAGTCGTCGAGGTTCTGAACCGTGAAGAAGGCGAGGATGCCGGTGACGATCTTCCAGCCCTCCAGCAGCGGCGTGACGACGTTGACCCGGTGCCAGGTGACGTTCTCGGGCAGGGGCAGGTCCCGGGAGGTGGCGAGCGCCCCGCCTTCCCCCACGGTCTCCTTCCTGGCCTTGCGGGCGGCCTCCAGCCTGCTCTCCCAGTTGGAGGGGCTCACAGTCCGGCCATCCTCTCCTCACCGCGCTGGGACAGGACCTGGCGCAGGTTCTCCGCCTCGGCCACCGGTAGCCCGTTGATCGTGGCGTCGGTACTGGCCGAGGCCGTGTGGAGCCTGACCTCGGCGATGCCCATCCACCGGGCGAGCGGCCCCTGGGATGTGTCCACGAACTGCATGCGCCCGTAAGGGGTGACGGTGATGGAGCGGAACATGACTCCATGGCGCCACAGGAGGTGATTGTCCGCCAGGGCGTACCCCATGGCCCGCACCTGGCGCGGGATGAGCCAGGCCTGCCAGAGGAACAGGGCGGCGAAGACCGCTGCCGGCACAAAGTACCCGGCGGAGACGATCACGCCCGGGATGACGAAGCCGGTGACGAGGACGGCACTGACGATGCCGGCCCCCAGGAGGCGGGCGGTGATGAGGCGCGGCGAGACCGAGTGGAAGACGACACCGTCGGGGGCGAAGGGGTCGCCTCCGGCCGGTGGGCGCGGGGCCGGCTCGGCGCCTCTGCCGGGGGGCGGGGCGGGCGCCGCGGCGTGAGCGACTGAGATGGCCGGGTCGGGTGCTGAGCGGGGCACGGGATCGGGACTGGTCATGCGGGTGCTCCTGGTCCTTCAGGGGCGCGCCCGGAGGAACCGGACGAGCCGTCGTCGTCGCCGTCACCGGAGATGGAGCACCACTGCTCGACGACGAAGCCGACGACGCACCACACGAGGCAGGCGATGAGGCAGCCGACCGAGGTCCAGGCCAGGTGGGTCATGGCCGGTGAGCGCGGTGTCACCAGCGCCAGGATGATCCCGCCGGCGTAGACGCCCCCCAGGACGGCGCCCACGATCGCGGAGGCCTGGGCCGCGGCGGCCGTGGTGGCGGCACCGGTGGGTGTGATCCAGGTGCGCTCGTGCGCCCGCAGCCGCCGCACCGCCAGACCGCACACCAGGACGATGCCGGCGATGACCAGCGCGGTCACCGCCCCCCAGGGGGTGAGGACCGGGACCCATCCGAGGTGACGCAGGAGGAGGTCGCCGGCCACCCATGAGGCCACCGCGGCGGCGATGAACCAGGTGACAGCGCTGGTCCAGCGGGTGCGCCGCATCAGACGTCCTGGCGGGGCCCTGTCCCCTGGTGGCCACCACCGATGACGTCGTTCCACTGGAGCGGAGACCTCCAGGCCTCACCGGTGTCATCCTGCTGCTGCGGGGCCGCTGGGCCGGCCTGCTCCTGCTGACCGGCGGCGTAGTTCGCGTAGCTGCCGACGTCCTGCTGGTCACTGGGGAAGGCGCCGGGGGTGGCAACGCGGCCGGGGGCGTAGGAGCCCTGCGCGCCTGAGCCGGGCGCCTCGGGGGCGGAGGCCGCCTGGTAGGGCGAGTCGATCTGCGGGGCGTGGCCGGACCAGGCGCTCGAGGCGTGGGAGGACTCGAAGGGAGCCTGCTCGGCAGGCGCCTGCTCGACCTGCTGCTGGGCACCGAAGGGCTGCGCCGAGGAGACGGGCCCGGCGGTGGCGGGCGAGCTGCCGGAGACGCCGGCGTAGTCGACGGCCAGGCCGGCGTCGGCCACGGAGGACTCGTCGCGGGTGGCGTCGTGGACGAGCCCCGGCTCCGCGTCGCCGGCGGCCTGTTCCATCGGGGGCTCCACGTAGGGGCCGGTGGGCTTGTCCGGCAGGGAGTCGGACTCGAGCCAGTCGAAGGCCAGCCACCGCAGGCCGCCGCGGTCGGGGGCGTTCTCGGCGAGCTCGGACACGGAGCGCCCGGCCAGCTCGGCGAAGGGATCGGCCTGGCTCCACGGCACGAGCACGAAGGCGCGCTCGACGGCACGCGGGTGCGGCAGCGACAGCGCCGGGTCGGCGGAGGTGACGCCCTCGACCTCGATGAGGTCGACGTCGAGGGTGCGTACGCCCCACGGCTCGGTGCGCACGCGTCCGGCGGCGGCCTCCAGGGAGTGGCAGACCTCGAGCAGCTCACGCGGCGAGAGGGTGGTCATGGCCATGACCACCGTGTTGAGGTAGTCGGGCTGCGGCTCGGCGCCCTCAGCGACGACGGCGACGGTGCGGGCCAGCGGCGCCACCTGCGTGACCTCGATGCCTTCGGCGGTCTTGAGGCTCTGGACAGCCGTGCGCAGGGACTCCACGACGCCGCCGACGTTGGCTCCCAGGCTGAAGACGACGCCGACGGCGCGGGCGGGCCGCTCAGCGAGCGGGTCGGTCGGGGCGGCGGGCACCTCCGGAGCAGCGGGGGCCGCTGCCGCCGGAGCGGTCCCAGGGGCCGGGATACCCGGGAAGCCGGGCTGCGTCGGCGCCGAGGTCTCCGGCGCGGCGTACGAGGCGTCACCGAGCTGGGAGAAGCCCTCGGAGTAGGACGGTGCCGCACTCCCCTGCGCCTCCTGGCCCATGGCTCCGGGGTACTCGCCGGGCGCGGTGAAGGGGGTGGGCTCAGGCTCCGACAGGGGCTGGGAGGCCGAGGCGGCCGAGACACTGGCGAAGCCGTCTGCGGCAGCGGCCCCGGAATCGGAACCGAAGCCGTTCAGAGCGGCCGAGGCGGAGGAGGCGGACGAGGAGCCGTCGGAATCTGCGCCCAGCGTGCCGACCGACTCGCTGTAGGAGGCCCCGCTGTAGCCGGTCTCGTTGTAGGAGGCGCCGTCGTAGGAGCCGGGCTCTCCGAGGGGCCTGGACCCGCCCAGGAGGTCCGCGGGGGTGTCGACGACGGGGGCTGCCTGCTGCTCGACCTCCTCGGAGGAGGCCACGTGGCGCCCCTCGCGGGGCAGCTGGACGGCGAGCTCGTCCGCGGCGGAGTCCGGCTGGGTCGGGACGCCGGCGGAGTCCGGCTGGGTCGGGACGCCGGCGGAGGCGTCGGCGGCGACCTCCTCGGTGTGGCTGGAGGCGACGGGCTCCGGCTCGGAGGCAGCGGGAGCCACGCCGAGGGCATCGGCCGCCAGGCTCACGAACCCGTCGGCGCCGGCGGTCCGGCCGGCGGAGGCGGCAGTGGGTGCACTGGTCGAGGGGGTGTCGAGCAGGCCGGCCGCGGAGGAGGCATCGGCTGCTGCACTGTGGGAACCACCGGAGGACTCCAAGGGCTCGGAGGTTCCTGCGACCTCAGGGACCTCGGGCGCCCAGGAGGAGGAAGCCGACGAGGCGGAGGAGCCGGTGGACCAGTCGGGTGCCCAGGGCCGGGTCGGTGCGCCGGCTCCGCTGGAGGCACTGGGCTCAGCCGGGATCGGCGTGGGGACGGAGGGCGCGGCGGCGGCGAAGGAGGAGCGGGCCGGCGCCTCGAGCGGTGAGGCGGGCGAGGGCGTCGGGGTGATGGGTGGTTCAGAGGTCGGCACCGTCGGCGCCGCCGCAGCGGCCGCAGCATCCGCGGCGAATGAGGCGCCCGTGACGTCGGGGACCTCCGAGAGGAGGGGGGCCGCGGGAGTGGCGGCGGGCGGTTCGTAGGCGGGCACCGCGG
>NZ_GL882573.1:166982-259569 GCF_000195595.1 Actinomyces sp. oral taxon 170 str. F0386 | reverse complement strand
CCACCGGGGAGGCCGAGGACGAGGGCGTCCCGAAGGGCTGGGCGGAGACCGCGACCGGCTCCTCGCCCTGGGCCGCCCAGGCGGCCTGGCTGGTGGCGGGAGACCCTCCGTGGCCCGCGGCGGCGTCGGCCACCCGGTGGATGGTCACCGAGACGTCCTCGAAGGCGACGTCGAGGGGCGCCTCGGGCTTGTGCACGGTGACCTCGGCGGCCACGACACGGGGGAAGGACAGGACCCGCTCAGCGATCCGGTCCGCCAGGGACTCGATGAGGTTGACCGGCTCACCCTCGATGATGCTCACGATGCCGTTGGCCACGCGGGAGTAGTCGACGGCGTCGGTCACCGAGTCGGTGACGGCGGCCACGGCGGTGCCCCGCTGCCCCAGGTCGAGGACGACGTCGACCGTGAAGAGCTGGCCCTCCTCTCGTTCGAAGGGCAGGACGCCGTGGTGGCCACGGGCGGACAGGCCGACGAGGCTGATCCGGTCGGTGGTCGCGGAGACGGTGGTGCTCACTGGTGTTCCTTCCAGAGGGAGGCGGTGCGGACGGCGGCCCGGTTGACCGGGACCTCGTGGACTCTGACGGCCCAGGCGCCTGCGGCGGCGGCCAGGGCGGTGGTGGCGGCGGTGACGGCGTCGCGCTGGACGGGGGTGGCCTCGGCCTCAGCGGCCAGGGCGAGGAAGCGCTTGCGGGAGGAGCCGACCAGGAGGGGATGCCCCAGGTCCTCCACGAGCCGGGCGGTGGCGGCCAGCAGCTCCCAGGACTGGGCGTGGGTCTTGGCGAAGCCGAGTCCGGGGTCCAGGACCACCTGGGTGCGGTCGACCCCGGCGGCGTCGAGCTCGGCCAGGCGCTCGCGCAGCTCGGCCTCCACCCCGGCGACGACGCCGCCCGGGTAGTCGGTGAGCCGGTCCATGGTCTCGGGGTCGCCGCGCCAGTGCTGGCAGACGTAGACGACGCCGGTGCGGGCGATGAGGCCGTGCATGGCGGGGTCGGCCAGGCCGCCGGAGACGTCGTTGATGATGTGGGCACCGGCCTCGATGACGGCCTCTGCGGTGGCGGCGTGGATGGTGTCCACCGAGATGATCGCACTGCCGCCGCCCTCACTGGTGTCGGCGAGGAGCGCGCGCACCACCGGCAGAACGCGGGAGATCTCGGTGTCGACGTCGACCCTCTGGGCGCCGGGGCGGGTGGACTCCCCACCGATGTCGATGATGTCGGCGCCCTGGTTGATGAGCTCGCGGGCGTGGGCGACGGCGGCCTCGGGGGCGGCCCAGCGGCCGCCGTCGGAGAAGGAGTCGGGTGTGACGTTGAGGACGCCCATGAGGAGCGTCCGGTCGCGGGGCACGAACCCCGGCAGGGGGGCCGGGGCGGCGGGAAGAATCGTCACAGGGTCAGGCTAACGGTTGGTCCGGCGCTGCGGGAGGACCGAAACATCTTCAGCCCGCCGCAAACTGAGAGCCGGGACACGATCCGTCCGGGTCGAGGAGGCCGGCATCAACCAAGAATTCATAGACGACACGGAGCCGTGTCGTCTATGAATTCTTGGTCGAAGTGAGTGGGCCGATGGGCTCTACGGCCACGGTACGACTGAGAGGTCAACCCTCACCCAAAAGGTGGAGAGGCCGGCCGCAGTCCGTCCCTTCGACGCATTCCGGCTCAATGGCGCCGTTTCTAGGCTTTTTCACGTCACCAGGGCAGTTCCGGGCACCGCATGACTCAAGCGATCGGCTCTGCCCACCAGACGAGCCAGCCACCGAGAAGGGTCATGAGATGACACACCCACCCCAGCCGCAGGCCTTCGGCCACACTGTCAATCCCACACCGGTCCCCCAGGGAGCGCCGACGGCGCCTGCCACTCCTGCTGCGACCGCCCCGATGCGCGTCGTCGAGGCCCGCGGCCTGACCAAGGTCTACGGCGAGGGCGAGGCGCGGGTCGTCGCCCTGGATTCGGCGAGCCTCATGGTGGGACGCGGCGAGTTCGTGGCCATCATGGGCCCCTCCGGCTCGGGCAAGTCCACTCTTCTGCACTGCCTGGCCGGCCTGGACACCCCCACCTCCGGGAACGCCCTCATCGCCGGCCAGGACCTGTCCGGCATGAAAGACAAGCAGCTCACCGCCGTGCGCCGCGATCGCCTCGGCTTCATCTTCCAGTCCTTCAACCTGCTGCCCACCCTGACCGCCGAGGAGAACATCCTCCTGCCTCAGCGCCTGGCCCACCGCAGGCCCCAGCAGGACTGGTACGACGCCGTCATCTCCACCCTGGGCATCGGTGACCGCCTGTCCCACAGGCCCAACGAGCTCTCTGGCGGCCAGCAGCAGCGCGTGGCCGTGGCCCGCGCCCTCGTGGGCCGCCCCGAGGTCGTCTTCGCCGATGAGCCCACCGGTGCCCTGGACACCGCCTCGGCCGCCTCCCTGCTGGCGACGCTGGCCACCATGTGCGAACGCCTGGGCCAGACGGTCGTCATGGTCACCCACGACGAGCAGGCCGCGGCCACCACCAACCGCATCATCCGCCTGCGCGACGGACGCATCACCGGGGTCGAGACCGTGCGCCGTCCGGCCGGCACCCGTGTGGCCGGGCCCGGCGCACGCCACTCAAACGAGGCCACTGGCCCTGCGGCTGCCGGCACCGCGCCCCGGATGGAGGCCCGCTGATGCCCTCGCTGCTCGACATCCGACGCACCGCCGCAGCGCTCATAGCTGTAGCCATGAGCGCCGCCCTCATCGCCTTCGCCTTCATCATCTCCGACTCAGCCCGCACCCAGATGCAGACCGGCGCGCGCCTGTCCGTGGGGGACGCGAGCGTCGTCGTCCAGAAGCCCGTCAAGCGCCAGACCTCCGGGGGCGAGCTGGATGACGCCCTCCTCAAGCAGGTCGCCGCCCTCGACGGGGTCGCCTCCGTGCGGGGCCGCCACTGGGACGTCCTCATCCTCGACCTGCCCAAGCAGCTGCGCAATGCCGTCAACATCTCCGTCAGCGCGCAGGACGTTCCGACCCTCAGCCAGTTCACCACCCTGAGCAGCGGCCGCCTGCCTACCGCCACCGGTGAGGTCGCCATCAGCACAACGCTGGCCGAGCAGCAGGGCCTCAGCGTCGGCAACACGATCCGCCTCACCACGAACGACGCCGATGACAACGCCGACGCTCCGCACAGCGCACCCACGGTCGTCGGCATCGTCTCCCCCGGTCCCGACACCGAGCTGGAGGGACTCGGAGCGGTCTACGCCACCACCGACCAGCTCCAGGCGATGGGCGCCAACACCAGCTACTACCAGCTCTACGTCGCCGCGAAGCCGGGAACCGACACCGCCGCCTTGACGGCCGCGGTGGAGCAGACGGTTCACGCCGTCCAGCCCCACGCTCTGGTTCAGGACAGGGAGGCCGTCATCTCCCAGCGCTCCCAGAACCAGCAGGGCGGCACGATGTTCGCCGGCATCCTCAACGTCCTGGCACCGGTGTGCGCGATGGTCGCCATCATCGTCATCGCCACCACCTTCAGCACCCTCGTGGCGCGCCAGACGCGCACGGTCGGGCTCATGCGCTGCATCGGCACAACCCGCCGTCAGGTAATGCTCGCCGTCCTGCGCACCGGGCTCATCACCGGCTTGCTCGGTTCCGTCCTGGGCACGACCGCGGGAACCGGGATCGCCGCCGCCGTCATCTCCTCGGGGCACTTCGCGGACCTCAAGGCCGATCAGCTGACCATCTCACCGGCGTCGCTGGCCCTGACCATCGCCCTAGGCACGCTGGTCACCCTCATCGCCGTCCTGCGCCCAGCCCGCAAGGCCACCCGCATCTCCCCACTCGTGGCTCTCACCGGGCAGGTGGCCAGCGTCAAGCAGGCCGGACGCGCCAGGAGGTGGACGGCCGCCGCCGGGGTCGTCGTCGCCGGCGCCGGCGCGGCCGTGATCACCCTCGGCATTCAGGTCTCCGACATTTACGTCACCGCCGGTGGCAGCGCCATCGTCGTCCTCGGCGCGGTCCTCGGTCTGCCGGCTCTGGTGACCGCCATCATCGGCCTCATCGGCCGAGTCAGCAGCGGCACGCGGCTGCCGGTGCTGCACCTGGCCACGCGCAACCTGGCCCGCAACTCCGGCCGGTCCGCCGCGGCCGCCGCCACGCTCTTCGTCTGCGTCCTGGTGGGCTCGGGGCTCTTCGTGGGCCTGTCCTCCCTGAACGCCTCCTTCGAGAGCATCCTCGGCCACAGCTCCCGCGTGGACGCCAGGATCTTCGGGGTCACGCCGCAGACCGATACCGCGCACCTGACGAAGCAGGTCAAGGCAGTCGACGGCGTCAAGGACGTCACCTACGTCCCGACGCTCGAGCTGATTCAGGTTGTTGACGGACAGACCAAGAAAACCGTCGTCGACGTCATCGACACCAGCGCCGTCGCTCCCTTCGTGCGCACGACGAGCGGTCTGGAGGACCTCGATGACGGCACCCTCATCGTGGGCGGCATCTACGGAATCCCGGATGGTTCCAAGGTGACCCTGACTGGCACCGCCGGGAGCGTCGAGCTGACGGCCCGCGTCCGCGAGGGCTGGGGCGCCGTGATCACCCCGGCGACGGCGCAGCGCCTCAACGGGGACGCCCCCACCAACACCACCATGTGGGTGCGCTCCACCGGCAGCACCATGACACCGGCCACCGAGCACGCCCTCCATGTCGCGGTCCGGGGCCAGGAGCTCATGGTGACGGGGAGCGCCGCCGGCGTCGAGGTGATGTCGGCCCAGATCATGAAGGTGGCCCTCATCGTCTGCCTGGTTCTGGGCGCCGCCCTGGTCATCGCCCTGTCCGGGCTGGCCAACACCACGGACGTCTCGGTCCTGGAGCGGGTTCGCGAGATCGGGGTGCTGCGCGCCACCGGCAGCTCGCGTCAGGAGATCCGCCGCCTCATCGTCACCGAGGGGGTCCTCGTGGCGGCCGTGGGAGGGGGCCTGGGGCTCCTCGTCGGGACGGCGCTGGGTGTCTCCGAAACGCTCGCGATGGCCAAGTCCGCCGAGGGCATGACGGTGCACATCCCCTCCCTCGTGCTGATCGGCATATTCGCCGCGACGCTGGCCGTGGGCCTGGCGGCCTCAGTGCGCCCAGCCGGCCGAGCCGCCTCGGTGCCGCCGGTCAGGGCCCTGTCCGAGGAGTGAGGAGACGGGTGTTGAGGGCTGCTCCAGTGCCCGGGGCGGAGGGCTCAGGCCCCCTGGGTCTTGTGGACGGCGACGACGAGCTTGAGTCGGGACGGGACGTCGTACTTCTTCATGAGGTGGGAGACGTGGGTCTTGACCGTGGACTCGGCGATGACGAGCTGCTCGGCGATCTCGGCATTGGAGTAGCCCTCGCACAGGAGGGTCAGGACCGCCTGCTCTGCCTCAGTGACGTCGGGGGCCTGGGCCGTCTGCGGGGGCCGCAGGTGGCGGGTGACGAGCCGGGAGGTGGCGGCCGGGGAGATCGTGGTCCCGCCGGCGCTGGCGGCGATGACAGCGCGAATGATCTCCTCGGGCGAGGCGTCCTTGAGCAGGAAGCCGTTGGCGTGCTGGGCGAGCGCAGCCACCATCGCCTCGTCGTCGTCGAAGGAGGTCAGCACGACCACGGCCGTACGGGGCCACTGCCGGCGCACTCGGGTGAGCAGCTCCAGACCGTCCATCTCAGGCATGCGCACGTCCGTGAGCAGGACGTCCACGCGAATCTTGTGGAGGAAGGCCAGAGCGTCGGCGGCGCGCGAGAAGGTGCTGGCCACCTCGATGCGCTCGTCCGAGCTCAGGTAGGCCCGCAGCGCGTGCAGGACGAAGGGGTCGTCGTCGACGATGGCGACGCGCAGGACCTGCGAGGCGGTAGTGGGGCCATCAGTAACGTCGGGGACCGTCATGGGAGAATATTATCCGGATCGGTTCTGGGGAAGGTGGCGAGACGGTGCCCGCTGTTGTGGCAGACCTGATGCAGCCCACGCGGTACACGACGTGGCGGCCGTCCTGGCGGCTGCACCTGGCGCACATGGTCATGGCGTTCGGGGTCACCTTCGTCTCGATCGCAATGACCTGGCCCCTGTCCGACATTACGGTCCTCTTCGGGATCGCCGGGGGCCTGGCGCTAGCACTGTGCAGCCGTTTTCCGTGGCCCGGGGCCGCACTGGGCGCCGCGGTGACCTGGGCGGGCACCGTGGTGTTGACCGACGTTCCCCTCTCCCCGGGCATCATTCCCTGGCTGTGCACGGCGATCCTCGTGGCCCGAGGCTTCTCGCGCATGTCCGCCTACAGCCTGGTGGTCTTCTCGCTGGTGATCATGATCGCCGACATCCAGTGGGGCGGAGCGAGCACGAGCTGGTTCTCACTGCTGCAGCTGTCGCTCCTTATCGGGGGCGGGGCAATCACTCTGGCCGAACTCATCCGCAGCCCGCGCGACCAGGCCGAGCGCTCCTTGCACACCTACCGCGAGAGCATGGAGCGCCAGCGCCTCCTGGTGGTCACCGAGCTGCACGACACCGTGGTGCGCGATCTGACCCACGCGGTCATGACGGCCGAGCAGGCCCGGCTCGCGCACCCCGAGGACACCGCGTTGGCGCCCGAGCTCGACGCGATGACGGCGGCGGTGCGCGCGGCGGTGGAGCAGATGCGCCACGCGCTGCGCGCCATGAGCGACATCCGTGGAGGCGAGCGGCTGGACATCGAGGCGACCTCCGCGCCGCGCCCCCTGGAGGCGATCATCGCTGATACCGCGACCGCCCTGGGGCAGCGGGGGGCGAGGCTGGAGGTGGAGGGTCTGGAGCTGCTCGGGATGCCGACGATCCCGCCGGGCGTGCGACTCCAGCTGCTGCGGGTGCTGGGCGAGCTGGTGACGAACATGTCCAAGTACACGGCCCCGCAGGGGCGGGCCCGCCTGGTCATCGAGTCCGACGGGCGGTCCCTGGAGGCGATGGCGAGCAATGACATTGGCGCGCCGGGAACGGTCGGGCCGACGTATGGCGCCTTCTCCTCGGGCCTGGGCCTGGAGGGGGCGCGGCGCCGGGTGGAGTCCCTGGGCGGCAGCCTGAGCGTGAGCCAGGGCGAGGGCCGCTGGACCACGATCCTCAGCGTTCCCTTCCAAGCGGTCCCCTGAGCCCGCGCCCGTCGGCGCAGTCACCGTTTCCGGCGGGGACATTCCGCTCGGCCGGGTGCAGGTGATCCCGGCCGGGGATATATCACGCGTGCGGGGACAGCGATCCCGTCCCCGGACGCGCGGGTTGCACCCAACGATGTCGAATCTCCCCGACCAGGAGAGCCTTCTGTCCACGCCACGTACCTCAGGGGCCGCCCGGCCAGTCCGCCCGCGGCGGGAGCGAGCCGATCGTGTCCAAATCGGTGACAAAGGCTCGGAACGGACGCACACTGACGAAAGAAAACCGCACGATTCCGCGATTCATATTGACGGTCAAGGAGTGCTGGCGGTCCTTTGTCACCGATTTGGACACTCTGACCCGTGATCGCCTCCAGCAGCGCCGTCAGTGCGCACTGCCGATCTCGACGAGGAGCACTCCGGCCATGATGAGCGCGATCCCGGCCACCATGGTGCGGGTCAGCGGCTCACCGAAGAGAAGCCTTGAGGCAATCGCCGTCACGGCCACTCCCCCGGCCGACCAGATCCCGTAGGCGACGCCGAGCGGCAGTCCCACTTTGAGGGTCGCAGTGAGCATGGCGAAGGCCGCCAGGTAGCCGGTTATGACGACGCCGTACCACCGCAGCCCTCTACCGTCGGAGGCGAGCTTGAGTGACAGTGTTCCAGTCACCTCGGAGGCGATGGCCGCCACGAGGTAGATCCCGCTCATGAGGCATCACCGTCCTTGTGCTGCGCCTCTGCGCGCTGCGCCCCGATCTCAACCAGGAGCACCCCGGACATGATGAGCGCGATACCGACGGCGACGGGCATCGTCACCGACTCCCTGAAGAGAATCATCGACAGCACGGCGGTCAGCGCCACTCCTAAGGCGCCCCAGAGCCCGTATGCGACGCCGAGCGGCATACCCACTTTGAGCGTCAACGATAGAAGGATGAAGGCCAACGCGTACCCGATCCCGACGACGGCGTAGAAGCCCGGCTGGTACAACGCCTGGCGTAGAGCGAGGGTCGCCGAGACCTCGGAGATGATGGCGCCACTGAGCGCCAGCCACGCGCACACGCCACGACTCGTCGATCGCAGGCAGTCCCTCAGCGCGCCGTGCGCCGTTAGGACTGCGGGCGCGCTTCGGCGGCACGCACTCCCCCACGTCGACGGGCACAGCGCGTCCTTGACCGTCACGAGTGGTTCTCCGCGGTCTCAAGCCGCCGGCAGACCATGGAGCCGAGGGCGAGTGCCGGGATGACCATGAGCAGGGCGTTGGGCCCCCACCACAGTGGGTCGAAGTCGCGGTAGAAGGACCAGAAGGAGATCGCCATGAACCCGGCGCAGAAGGTCAGCATGAGCCCGACCGTCAGCACCAGGTCACCGATCCTGCTGCCCACGCGCGTCAGGTAGGCACCGAGGAAGACAGTCAGGGCGGCGGCGACATCGAGTGGGAAGAAGGACCAGTTCCAGGCCTGGATCACCTGGTTGGAGTAGTCCTTGAACCGCAGGTGCTCGGGAATGAGGTTGAGGAAGACGGCCGTCCAGTAGAGCAGCAGCCCGGCATCGACCGCTACCAGCAGCCTCTTGTACAAGGGACTCACTCGACCACTATTTCACCGACACTCTCCGGTGTCGAGACCTCACGAGCCCTCAGGACCGCCGGCCCAGGACCAGGCTCATGGCCTCGGAGCGGGTGGCCGCGTTGCGCATGATGCCGCGCACGGCGGAGGTGACCGTGTTGGAGCCGGGCTTGCGCACGCCCCGCATGGACATGCACAGGTGCTCGGCCTCGACGACCACCAGCACGCCCCGGCACTCCAGGCGCTCGACGAGGGCATCGGCGATCTGCCGGGTGAGCCGCTCCTGGACCTGGGGGCGCCGGGCGTAGCCGTCCACGAGGCGCGCCACCTTGGACAGGCCGGTGACTCGGCCGTCGGCGCCGGGGATGTAGCCCACGTGCGCCGCCCCGTGGAAGGGCAGGAGGTGGTGCTCGCACACTGAGTACATGGGGATGTCGCGCACGAGGACCATCTCCTCGTGCCCGACGTCGAAGACCCTCTCGACGTGCTCAGCCGGGTCCTGCCCGAGGCCGGCGAACATCTCGGCGTAGGCTCGCGCCATGCGCTCGGGAGTGTCGCGCAGCCCGTCGCGGTCGGGGTCCTCCCCGATGGCGACGAGCAGGTCACGCACCGCACGGCGCACGCCCTCGGCGTCGTAGCTCATGGTCGGCCTCTGTCTCTCTGCGCCTGCCGGGCCCACCGGCCCGGGATGGCTCACTGGTGGTGGTTCCAGAAGTCGTTCCCACTGTGGCCGGCTTCGGACTCGCCGTCGGTGGAGGCAACGGTGGCGGGGGAAACCTCGACGGCAGGCAGCATCTCGTCGCTGCGCCACAGGGGCCGCTCGGGCTGCTTGACGACATCGGCGAAGATCCGCTCGAGGTCCTTCTCCAGGAGCGTCTCGCGGGTGAGGAGCTCCTCAGCCAGCTCGTCGAGCACGGCGCGGTTGCGGGTGAGGATCTCCCAGGCCTCGCGGTGGGCGGTGTCCAGCAGAGAGCGGACCTCGGCGTCGACGGTGGCAGCGACCTGCTCGGAGAAGTCGCGGTTGGTGGCGTTGAGCCCCAGGACCGTCTCGTTCTCGGTGGTGCCGAGCTTGACGGCGCCGACCGCGCTGGTCATGCCGTAGTCGGTGACCATCTTGCGGGCCGTGGAGGTGGCCTTCTCGATGTCGTTGGAGGCGCCGGTGGTGGGGTCGCGGAAGATGATCTCCTCCGCGGCCCGCCCGCCCATGGCGTAGACGAGCTGGTCGAGCAGCTCGTTGCGGGTGGTGGAGTACTTGTCGTCCTGGGGCATGACCTGCGTGTACCCCAGGGCGCGCCCGCGCGGCAGGATCGTCACCTTGGTGACCGGGTCGGAGTAGGCGCCGGCGGCCGCGCACAGGGCATGGCCGGCCTCGTGGTAGGCGGTGACGCGCTTCTCGTGGTCGCGCATGACGCGGGTGCGCTTCTGCGGGCCGGCGATGACGCGGTCGATGGCCTCGTCCAGGGCCCGGTTGTCGATGAGCTGGGCGTTGGAGCGGGCGGTGAGCAGGGCGGCCTCGTTGAGGACGTTGGCCAGGTCCGCGCCGGTGAAGCCGGGGGTGCGCTTGGCCACGAGGTCGAGGTCGACGTCGTCGGTCAAGGGCTTGCCCTTGGCATGGACCTTGAGGATGGCGGCGCGCCCGGCCATGTCGGGGGCCTCGACGCTGACCTGCCGGTCGAAGCGGCCGGGGCGCAGAAGGGCCGGGTCCAGGACGTCGGGGCGGTTGGTGGCGGCGATGAGGATGACGTTGGTGTTGGCATCGAAGCCGTCCATCTCGACGAGGAGCTGGTTGAGGGTCTGCTCGCGCTCGTCGTGCCCACCACCGGTGCCCGAGCCGCGGTGACGGCCGACGGCGTCGATCTCGTCGACGAAGATGATGGCGGGGGCGTTCTCCTTGGCCTGGTCGAACAGATCGCGCACGCGCGAGGCGCCGACGCCGACGAACATCTCGACGAACTCGGAGGCGGCCATGGAGAAGAAGGGCACGCCAGCCTCACCGGCGACGGCCTTGGCCAGAAGGGTCTTACCGGTTCCGGGCGGGCCGTAGAGGAGGACACCCTTGGGGATCTTGGCGCCGACGGCGCGGAACTTCTCCGGCTCGGAGAGGAACTCGCGGATCTCCTCGAGCTCCTCGACTGCCTCGTCCTCGCCGGCGACATCGTCGAATGTGACGTCGGGCATCTCCTTGGAGCCGACCTTCGCCTTGGAGCGGCCGAAGCCCATGGCGCCGCCGCGTCCGCCGCCCATACGGCTCAGCAGCCACCACATGAAGCCGCCCAGCAGGACAGCGGGCACGAGCAGCTGGATGAGTGAGGACCACCAGGTGGTGGTGGGCACCACGGAGTTGTAGCCGTCCTTGGGGGCGGCCGCCTGGACGAGGCGGTCGACCTGCTCGGCCTGGGCGTCGGTGAAGGCGAACTCCACCTTCTTGCCCAGCGGACGCGCCTCGGATCCCTTCTTCTTGGGCTGGACGTAGGTGGAACTCAGGTCCAGCTCGACGCGCTGGGTGCCGTCAATGACGGTGATCGACTCGATCGTGTCCGCCTTGTCGCGCAGGAGGGCCAGGCCGTCGGAGGTGTCGATGGTGCGGTAGCCGAACATCGAGGAGAAGACGGCCCAGCCGAGGATGACGACCAGGAGGAAGGGCACCAACCACAGGAACGGGTTGCCCAGTGAGTCGCGGAGCTTGCGGTCGCGCTTACTGCGATCGTCCTTTCCGGCCTTGCCCGGCTTCTCCGAGTCCTTGCGGCCGGGCTTACGCCCAGAATCTTTCATCTGCGGTAGGTCCCTTCAACATGCTGATCCTCAGACGTTATCCGATCGCACGGCAAAGGTCCCATTGCGGTTGCTCACGTTCGCGCCCGGCGTGGCCGGGAAGATCCGGCGTGCGGGTCAGCTGGCGGCCTTCTTCACCCGCGGAGGCACCTTCGGGTTCGAGGACTGAGGCCCAGGGGTCAGTCCGCGGCCTTTATAGTGCGTGCGCGACGACGATGTCTGCCAACTCTGCGAGGTCGCCCCCATAACAGGATTTCTCAGCACACCCCAGCACCAGGCAGTCAGCCCGACCACCAGCCCTTTGAACAGGCCGTCCGAGTCGATCTGAACCGATCCCCGCTCACCACGGGCGCCGTTCTTTTCGACGATACCCAAGGCATCAACCTCAGATGGATTCGTGCGAGGTGACCTCGCACGAATCCAGCGAACATCACACAGCTAAAACTCCTGTACCGCAGGAGCCGGCCAAGCGGGCAGAAAGAAAAGCGGGCGGCACCGAGAAGCTCGGCAGCCACCCGCTCGTCGCCCCCTCACGAGCGGCAGGAAGTCGGTCGACCAGGCCGGGCGGTCCGAGCCGACCCGTGCAACTCGCTTCAGCCGCGGCGCAGGCGCAGGACGATGAGGCCGCAGGACAGCAGGATGGCCGCCACGGACAGCACGCCGATCGCCACACCGGTCACCGGCAGCCACCGATCCCGGGTGCTCTGCGCCGAGGACCGCTCAGCGGCGCGCGTGTGCCCCTTGCTGTCCTGACTGCCGCTGGCACCCACCACAACCTCGTTGTGGTCGTCACCTCCGGTACCGCTCGAGGACTGCGAGCCGGCGCTCGAGCCATCCGGCACCGAGCCGCCATTGGCGGACGACGGAGCGCCCGCAGCCGGAGCCTGCTGAGCTCCCGTCTGAGGCGAGGCCGACGGCGAGGCCTCCGACCCCGGCGTCGCACCTCCACCAGCACCACCGTCGGTGTGCTGCGGATCCGGCGCGGCCGCGCCCCCCTCGGGGGCGGACCACTGCGGGCGAGCCACCAGGGCCACGTCGGCCATCGTCTGCGCGTCAAGGGTCTCCGACTGGACGCCACCGGCCGAGGCCCGGACGACCTTGTTCTCCCCCACGTAGACCCCGACGTCGTAGACGTTCCCGAAGACCGTCGACTGAGCGGGAGCCGAGCCGGCCCCACCCTGCCCTGCGGGCAGAGGGTTAGAGAAGAAGACGATGTCCCCGGGGTTGATGGCACCATTCGCGTTCACCCACAGGCGTCCCTGGGAACTGAACCAGCCCGCCAGGTCGTCCGGCTTCCACGCCCCGCTGAGGTCGTACCCGACGTCGGCCCGGTAACCCACCTGGCTGTTCTGGTCCGCCACGTAGGTGGTGTGCGAATAGTCCCAGCCGGAGAGCACCATGCCCACCAGCGCCGAGGAGGTGATCGGGTAGGGCCCCGAGCCACCGGCGCGGACATTCGCGCCCGACAGCGGCGTGGGACGGGACGGGTCCACGACCAGGGCCCCTCCGGCGTCGGCGAAGGACTGCGCCCGAGCCGCCACATCATTGGCGGCGGCACCGTCCGAGGCCGCGGTCGGGGCGACCGGGAGACCTCGCGGCACGGCCCACTGACCGTCCGCCAGCATGACGGAGACGGCCCCCAGCGCACCGGCGGGGCTCGTGCTCTCCACGGTGTAGGTCAGGCCGCCTCCATCACCCGGCGCCTCATCACCGAGGGTGGTGAGGGTACCGGTGGCGCCACTGACCTGCGCCATCTCAGCAACCGTATTAAAAGTGGTGCCCGCGGCCGGCTCAGCGGCCACCGGAGCCACGAGGGGCGCGCTCAGCGAGGACGCCAGCACCACCGCACCCGCGAGGCCGACCAGCCCCGAGGCGCGTCGACGCACAGCCTTCTTCACCGTCACCAACAGTCCTTCCACATCACCCGCCGGCTATGGGGCATCCGCCGGCGACCTACACTCGTTATCGTAACGTAACGTACACGGCTCCGACCACTCGGAAAAGGAGGCAAGATGCAGGTCACGAGCCTCCCGACAGCCGCCCGGCAACGGCGTTTCGACTGCCCCGCCCCTGATTCTCCCGCTCCGCCCTCAGGTTTTATCAAGGTTGACCTGCGTCAGTCAGCCCCCATAGACCTCGGGTCGCAGAGTACCGATGAATGGCAGGTTGCGGTACCGCTCGTCATAGTCCAGGCCGTAGCCGACGACGAATTCCGTAGGAATGTCGAAGCCGACGTACTTGACGTCCACCTCCACCTTGGCGGCGTCGGGCTTGCGCAAAAGAGTAGCGATCTCCACTGAGGCCGCACCTCGGGAGGACAGGTTGCCCAGCAACCAGGACAGGGTCAGACCGGAGTCGATGATGTCCTCGACGATGAGGATGTCTCGGCCTGTGACGTCGGTGTCCAGGTCCTTGAGGATACGCACCACCCCGGAGGACTTGGTTCCCGAGCCGTAGGAGGACACCGCCATCCAGTCCATCGGCGCGCTCATGTGCAGCCTGCGCGACAGGTCCGCCATGACGTAGACGGCACCTTTGAGCACGCCCACGAGCAGGGGGGCGCGGCCCGCGTAGTCGGCATCGATCTGGGCGGCCATCTCATCGAGACGCTGCCCGATCTGCTCCTCGGTGATGAGTACCTGCTGAAGGTCCGATCCCATATCAGTGGCGTCCATCCGCCCTGCCTTCCTCATGCGTCGTCATGGTTTCACGGAACCACCGGGGCGCGGGGAGGCCGCCGGTCCGCGTCGACGCCATAAGCCTGCCACACACCGGCCCCAGCCCGGCACTTCAACCCACGCGGCGCACCCACACGTCGGGACGGGCGATCTCGGCCGGAGTCGGCAGCAACCCGGGATCACTCCACACAGCATTGAGCCCCTCGTGCCCGATGCGGGCCACGACGCTGCGCACGAAGGCCGCGCCGTCGGCGTACTGGGCCTCCTTGGCCTCCAGTCCCATGAGCCGGTGCAGCAGAAGCGCGCCCAGGCCGGGCCCGGGCCCGATACCGGCGTCGGCGGCACGGCTGCGTGAGAGCACTGCTCGCAGCCTGTGCACCGAGGGCATCCGGTTGGGATGCACATCGTCCAGGACCACCTCGGCGTGTCCCTCCAGGAAGGTGAGCGCGGCCGCAAGGGAGGCGACCTCGGAGCGCTCCTTGAAGTTCGTCAGTCCCTCGAGGACGCGTCCCCGGCCGGCGCGTGCCGCGATGCGCATCGCCCTGCCCCGACGCACCCCGGGGCCGAGCTCCCCCGTGCCCGCGCCGCCGTCGGTGCTACCGCATGTGCCAGGCCCTCCGTAGGCGGCCTCGACGACGGCGCCGATCACCGTCTGCATGGAGTCAGTCAGATAGGTGCCGAGCCAGGGCGCGGCCGCGAGCTGGACGGCGTGCGTCATCTCGTGCAGGCAGACCCAGGCCGGCAGGTCGAGCATGTCCAGGTCCATCTGGCGGCGCATCGCCAGCACGTTGGGGGCCACGAGCAGAAGGTGCGGGGATGCGGAGTCCCCCCAGCCACCGACTCCGGCCCCTTCGACACCGGGCTTCACGTCGCCGGGGCGTTCGCGATCGGCGCGACCGGCACCCACCTCGCTCGGTGCAGCCGGCACCACCTGCCCCAGGAGCCGGGTGGCGAGCACGCTCATCGCTCCGGCCACCTCGGCGGCCCCGACGAGGCGGACGGCCTCCGAGGCCCGCGGAGCGGGTACCTGTTCCATGAGGCCGCGCAGCGCCCGGGTTGAGGCGCGCACCAGCCCGGCCCGGTCGACGACGCTCACGCGTGTGGTCTCGGCGACCTGCTGAGCCGCCCGATTCAGGCCGGTGATCCTGGCGACCCAGGCCGGTGCCTCCTGGGCGGAACGGCGCAGGACCGCCACCGAGCTGGCGCGTGTCGAGCGCGAGGCGCTGGGGCCGGCCGGGATGAGCGCGGTCAGGCGCTCCACCGTCCGCCAGTCGACGAGCCCCGCCGCTGTGCCGTTGGTTGTCACCGCCACGCCTTTCTCACTGAAGTCAACGATCGCGCGTCTTTCACGTGCCCCGCAGGCACGCCGCGTCACGAGCAGCCGCAGGCCGCCAGGGGCGCCACGAAGTGGTTGTCGATCGCGGCGCCGACCGCTGAGCCGCTGTTGGCGGCGAAGCCGTTGGCCAGGATCGAGAAGGCCAGCTGACGCCCGTCGGCCGTGGTGACGACGCCGGCCAGGGACGAGGTCTGATCCAGTGTCCCGGTCTTGGCGCGCACCGTGCCGGCCGCGGAGGTGTCGTGCAGGCGGTTGCCCAGGGTTCCGTCCAGGGCGGCGACGGGCAGGTCGGCGATGAGGGTGCGCCCGGCCGAGCCGCCCTCGTCTCCGGCAGCCTTGGCGAGGATCTGGGTCAGCAGTCTGGCGGGCACCTTGTTGCCCTTGGCCAGCCCGGAGGCGTCCAGGAGCGTCAGCCCGGAGACGTCGAAGCCGTCCTTGCGCAGCCGGGCGGTCACGGCCTTGGAGGCCCCGGCGAAGTCGGCGGTCTCCTTGGCCTGAAGAGCCACGAGCCGCCCCTCCACCTCGGTCATCGTGTTGTTGGAGCTCTTGAGCGACACCGACAGGATGTCGGACAGCGGGGCGGAGGACACCGAGGCCAGCTCCTTGGCCCCGCTGGGCGCGGCCGCGCGCGAGGCATCGCCGTCGACCGTGATGCCGGCCTCACTCAGGTGCTCGGCGAAGATCTTGGCCGCGTGCATCGCCGGATCGTCGGGATGACCTGCCCTCTGCCCGCTGTCGATCTCCTCCTGGGCGGATTCAACGTCCACCATGATCGGCTGGACCTTGGCCACGAACCTCTCATTGCCCTCTTCCCAGTCCCCACTCCACTGGGGGCCGGTGAACAGGGTGTCGTCCAGGCGCAGAGAGACCGACGTCGCCCCCTGCGCCTTGAGCTGCTCCGCGGTGGCGCGGGCGAGGTCGCCCAGGCCCGCGTGGCCGACCGTGGCGGTCGGGTCGCCGGCGTCCTCGGCCAGCAGGACGTCGCCACCACCCACGAGGGTGAGGGTCTGGCCGTCCAGGACGGTCTTGGTCTGGAGTGTGTGGCCCGGCCCCATGGAGGACAGGGCCGCCCAGGCGGTGAGCAGCTTGTTGGTGGAGGCCGGTGTCACCCCGGTGGCGGCATGCTGGTCCAGCAGCTCCTCACCGGTGGCGACGTCGACGACGGAGGCCGTCACGCCTCCGCCGGCCAGGGCGGCGTCGGAGGCCACGGCCTGGACGTATGAGGTCAGCGCCGCCTTGGAGGGCATGGGAGCCCCCGTCTCCAGGCCGGCCGGCGTCGAGGTCTTGGCGCTGGGACCTGCCGGCGTCGGGAAGGGCTGGGGGGCGACGTCGGCATAGGCCACCGTCACCGGGCCGGGTACCAGGTCGAGAGCATCGCCCAAGCCGTAGTAGCCGCCGAAAACCAGCAGGCTCGCCGCCGTCAGGGCTGCTGTCTGGACCTTGCGCATACGTCCTCCGGACTGGGTTGTTGACAGGCTGGGATGGCCTGTATATCAGGTGGGTGGGGCGGCACGCGGGAGGTCGTTCCCGTCAGTGCACCGATGTGCAGAGTACGCGTTTGCTGACCTCAGGCGCTGTCGTGCGCCACACTAGTGCCATCAAGACCCGCCCCGCCGGATCGACGCCGACCGCCAGGCACCGTTCCAGCGCCCAACGAGCTGAAGACACAAGCGAAGGAGGCTCCCCGTGGAGTTCGACGTCACGATTGAGATCCCCAAGGGCAACCGCAACAAGTACGAGATCGACCACGAGACCGGCCGCATCCGCCTGGACCGCATGCTCTTCACTTCTACGCGCTACCCCGATGACTACGGCTTCATCGATGAGACCCTCGGTGAGGACGGCGACCCCCTGGACGCGCTGGTCCTCCTGGAGGAGCCGACCTTCCCCGGCTGCGTCATCCGCTGCCGCGCCCTGGGCATGTTCCGCATGCGCGATGAGAAGGGCGGCGATGACAAGGTCCTGTGCGTGCCCAGCGCCGACCAGCGCGCCTCCTGGCGCACCGATATCGAGGACGTCTCGGAGTTCCACCGCCTGGAGATCCAGCACTTCTTCGAGGTCTACAAGGACCTCGAGCCCGGCAAGTCGGTTGAGGGCGCCCACTGGGTGGGCCGCGAGGAGGCCGAGGAGGAGATCCGCCAGTCCTTCCAGCGCGAGGCCGACCGCGTCGCCCGCGACGGCCACTGACACTGAACCGCCCCGCCCCTGAGCAGGGGTGGGGCGGTTCAGTGTCCCGGCAGGTTCTCCTCGCGACGGGAAGACTGCCGTTGAGAGTGCCTAGAAGCGCACCGCGTAGGGCATGACGCCGGAGTAGCGCATGGAGGTCACGCGCACGGTCATGCCGAAGGTCGGCGCCTCGATCATCTGGTCGTCGCCCAGGTAGATGGCCACATGATAGATGCCGGACTGGCTGCCGTCGGAGGACCAGAAGACCAGGTCGCCGGGCTGGGCCGCATCGAGCGGCACCTGGGTGCCCTGCCCGTACTGCACACGCGAGGAGTGGGTGAGGTAGACCCCGGCGGCCTCGTAGGAGACCATCGTCAACCCGGAGCAGTCCAGGCCCGCGGCCGACTCCCCAGCCCACACGTAGGGGGTGCCGAGGTAGCTCATGGCGGTGCTGATAGCGGTGGAGGCGGCGTTGCCGGAGTACGACGGCGCAGGTGTGGGCTCCGGCTCGGGAGCGGGCGCCGGCGCATAGCCCTCGTCGTCGGAGGCCTCGGGCTCAGGCTGGGAGGTGGTGGCGGGGTCCTGTGCCGGGGCCTGGTAGGTGGGCTCAGGCTGGGGCGCCTGCTCCTGAGGGGCAGGAGAGGTCTCCTGAGGCCGGGCGGCGGCCTCCGCGGCCTGCTTCTGGGCGAGGTCGGCGGCGGCCTTCTGCGAGGCCTCCTTGGCTGCAACCTGGGCGGCCGCCTCCTCGCGGGCCTTGCGCTCGGCCTCGACCTGGTTCTGGTACTGCGTCTCCAGCTCGACAGTGGTGTTGCGCTGAGCGGCCAGCTGGGTGATGAGGTTCTGGCGGTTGGTCTGGGTGGTGCTGACGGCGCTCTGGGCGTCGCGGGCGGCGGCCTCGGCGTCGGACTTGGCGGTCTCGGCGGAGGTTGCGGCACTCTCCTTGTCCCTGACCTTCTGGTCGGCGATGGACTGCATGCTCGCGGCCACCGACTGGAGGGCCTCGACGTTCTGGACCCTGGCGTTGTTGCTCTCGCCGGCGCGGTCCAGGGCGACGTCGGCGTCGGCCAGATCGGCCAGTGACTCGCTGGTCAGGTACGGGGTGAGCGGGTCGAGCGGGTTGCCGCTCTCCTGATAGGTCTGCACGACGATCGAGCCCAGGTCCGAGCGGGCGGCCGCAGTGCTGGAGGCGGCGGTGTCGGCGTTGGTCTGGGCGGTCTGGGCCTCAGTGGTGGCCGTACTGAGGTCGTCGACGGCGGTCAGGTAGTCCTCGTTGGCGACCTGCGCCCTGATCTGGGCCTGCTCCAGGGTGGTGCTCTGCTCGGCGAGCTGAGCCTCCAGGGAGGCGATGGACGTCGAGGTCGAGCGCTCGGAGGCCTTGGAGCGATCGATGTCGCTCTGGTCCACGGGGTCGGCGAGCACTGACGGCGCGAGGGTGCAGGCCAGGGCCACGACTGCGGTGGCGACGACACCGTGTCCGTGTCGTCTCGGGGGGATCGGGCTCACAGGGGTTCTCCGTCGTGATGGGGCTGAACGTGAGGATGTCGCCTCACCCGGGGACCGACGTCGGCCTGGCGTCAGGATCCGTTCCGCGAGATCACGAGGGCGCGGGACGAACGGGGGGACGGAGACGACAGGCGGCGTCGGCCCGGATGTGACGCAACCACATTAGTCGCTTGAACCTCATGAGAAAACAGAACTCACAGTATTCACAATCGTAACTTACGTTGCTGTAGTTCGCGGATCCTGCTTGTGCCGACAGGGGTCCCCGCCCTCGTCATACGGCCGTGACCGGTATGACATCTGGCACAACTGACCGTTCGTGCAGGTCAACGACCATTTCGGAAGGTCGGCTCAACGCCTGCGGAAGGCCCTCTCGCACATGCCGGTGCGGGGCTGTGGACCCGGGGATCAAACCGTTCCCGTGCTCGCCTCGCGCACGCACGTTTGGACCACCCGCGGAGGAAACCGCTAAAGTCGGAGCATGTTCCGTCGTCCTGAGGCCCTCCGGCCGGACGCCCCCACCACGGGGCGAATGCGCAGCTGACGCGCACGCCGCCGTCGGCCCACGTGCGCGTCCCCGCCCTCACCCACACCATCGCAGACATGGCAGCAACGGTGACGGCGGACGACTCAGCGCCACAACACCGCCCCCGACTGCCAGTCCGGCTACGAGACGACCGCAGCGGGTCTCCGGGCGCAGCCGCCCGGAAGCGCGCCGCAACCGCCGGCGCAGCGCGGGCGCTCCGTGGCACTGACATCGCCGCCGGTCGCCAGGAACCACCAAGGAGTCCTCATGACCGACCAGCCCCCCAGCCTCCAGGACCAGCCTCTCGACCAGGCCGCCGACCAGAACGCGGCCCCCTCCCCCACCAGCCCGGCGGGGTGGCGCTTCGAGACCAAGCAGGTCCAGGCCGGGCACGACCCCCTGGCCGAGCCCGCCCACGCACGGGCCATCCCGATCTACCAGACCACCTCCTACGTCTTCGAGTCCGCCGAGCAGGCGGCCGCCCGCTTCGCCCTGAGCGACCTGGGCCCCATCTACACGCGGCTGACCAACCCCACCAACGACATCGTCGAGCAGCGGATCGCCGCCCTGGAAGGCGGCGTCGGGGCGCTGCTGACGTCGTCGGGGCAGGCCGCCACGACCCTCACCCTCGTAACGCTGGGCGGGGCGGGCGACAATATCGTGGCCTCACCCTCCCTGTACGGCGGCACCACGAACCTTCTCACCCACACCCTGCCGCGGCTAGGCATCGAGACGCGGTTCGTGGCCGACCCGAGCGACCCGGCGGCATGGGCGGCACTGGCCGACGAGCGCACCATCGCCTTCTTCGGGGAGACGATTCCCAACCCTCGCGGCGACATCCTCGACATCGAGGCGATCGCGGCGGCCGCGCACGAGCTGGGCATCCCGCTGGTCGTGGACAACACGGTGGCCTCACCGTTCCTGACCCGCCCCTTCGAGTGGGGCGCGGACATCGTCGTGGCCTCGGCGACGAAGTTCCTGGGCGGGCACGGCTCCTCCGTGGCGGGCGTGATCGTGGACTCCGGCAGCTTCGACTTCGCCGCCCAGCCCGAGCGATTCCCCGCCTTCAACACGCCCGACGAGTCCTACCACGGCCTGGTCTACGCCCGGGACCTGGGCGTGGGCAGCCCGCTGGGCGCCAACCTGGCCTTCATCCTCAAAGCGCGCGCCGAGGGCCAGCGCGACCTCGGCTTCTCGCTGGCACCGCACTCGGCCTTCCTCATCGCCCAGGGCATCGAGACGCTCTCGCTGCGCATGGAGCGGCACGTGGACAACGCCCTCGCAGTGGCCACCTGGCTGGAGGGGCGCGACGACGTCGCCTCGGTGCGCTACTCGGGACTGGCCTCCAGCCCCTACTACGAGCTGCACCGCAAGTACTGCCCACGCGGGGCGGGCTCGATCCTCACCTTCGACCTGCCCGGAGGGCGAGAGGCGGGGGCGGCCTTCATCGACGCCCTGGGCCTGTTCTCCAACCTGGCGAACATCGGGGACGTGCGCTCGCTGGCGGTCCACCCGGCCACCACCACGCACTCCCAGCTCGACGACGCCGGTCTGGCCGCAGCCGGGATCAGCGCCGGGACCGTGCGCCTGAGCGTGGGTATCGAGCACATCGACGACATCCTGGCCGACGTCGAGCGAGGGCTGGCCGCGGCTCGCGCCGTCGGTGCCTGAGGCGGCCTCCCATGAGCACCTCCACGTCCTCCTCCTACCCCGTCTCCCACAGCAGCACCGAGACCGAGCCCGCCGCGTACGGCGTCGGGACGGCCGCCTCCAAGCTGGTGGACCGCATGGCAGGCTCCCCCACGGGCGCCTGGCGGCCCGGGGACGAGCCGGGGCGCCGTCGGTTCCTGGAGATCGGGGACCTTCCCCTGGAGTCCGGGGAGATCCTGCCGGACACGGTTCTGGCCTTCGAGACCTGGGGCGAGCTGAGCCCGCAGCGCGACAACGCGGTCCTCGTGCTGCACGCGCTGACCGGCGACTCCCACGTCACCGGTGAGGCGGGGCCCGGGCACCCGACGCCGGGCTGGTGGTCGGACCTGGTGGGGCCGGGGCGGGCCATCGACACCGAGCGCTACTTCGTCGTGGCGGCCAACATCCTGGGCGGGTGTCAGGGCTCGACGGGTCCGTCGTCGACGGCGCCGGACGGGAGGCCCTGGGGATCGCGCTTCCCGTGGCTGACCACGCGCGACGCCGTGGAGGCCGAGGCCCGCCTGGCCGACGCCCTGGGGATCGAGGTCTTCCACCTGGTCATCGGGGCGTCACTGGGCGGGCACCGGGCGATCGAGTGGGGGGTCACGCACCCGCAGCGGGTGCGCAACCTGGCGCTGGTGGCCACGGGAGCCTCGACGACCGCCGACCAGCTGGCCTGGTGCCACCTCCAGGAGTTGGCGATCGTGGCCGACCCCTTCTTCTTTGACGGCGACTACTACTCCCACTCGGTGGGACCGGTGCGGGGACTGGGGCTGGCGCGGGCACTGGCACACACGACCTACCGCAGCGCCGCCGAGCTGGATGAGCGCTTCGGACGGCGCCACCAGGGCGAGGAGGACCCAGCGGTGGGCGGGCGCTACCAGGTGGAGTCCTACCTGGACTACCACGCCGGCAAGCTGCTGGCGCGCTTCGACGCCAACACCTATCTCATCGTCACCCACTCGATGATGGTGCACGACGTCGGCACCGGGCGCGGCGGCATCGAGGCGGCGCTGGCGACGGTTCAGGCACGCACGCTCGTGGTGGACGTCGACTCCGACCGGCTCTTCCTGCCCGCCCAGGCCGAGGAGCTGGCCGGTGGCATCCCGGGAGCGAGGCGCGAGACGATCACCTCCTTGCACGGGCACGACGGATTCCTCATCGAGGCCGAGCAGATGGACGCCATCCTGCGCGACTTCCTGGCGGACGCCTGACACCAATATTTTCTTCACACACGACGCGGCTCCGGGTCGTCTCTGAAGTTTTCGTCGGTGGGCGAGAAAACCGTCTTGGCGTCCCATTCCTGCTCGCGGTGGGATCATGGAGGCGTGAACGCAACGACCGAGCACGCGCCGGTGGACGCCTGGGGACCGGACTTCCTGGGCCCGGGCTTCGAGGCCCGCACCCTGGAGCTGCTGCCCGACGACGAGGACGACGGCGCCGTCGCCACCCTGGTGCGCCACCTGCCGGCCCTCGACCCCGGCGCCCTGCCGGGTACGCCCACCAGCCCCTCCTTCATCTACCTCTACCTGCACGGCTGGAACGACTACTTCTTCCAGACCCACCTGGCCCGTGAGATCTCCCGCCTGGGCGGCGCCTTCTACGCCCTGGACCTGCGCCGCTACGGCCGCTCCTGGCGGGAGGGCCAGATGCTGGGCTGGTGCACCTCGCTGGCCGAGTACGACGAGGACCTGGGGCTGGCCCTGTCCGCCATCCGCGCCGACCAGGGCTGGGAGACCGAGCTCGTCCTGTCCGGCCACTCCACGGGCGGGCTCGTCGCCTCACTGTGGGCGGACCGCCACCCCGGGGCCCTGCGCGCCCTGGTCCTCAACTCCGCCTGGCTCTCGCTCCAGGGCTCCGAGATCGTACGCACCGTCGGCGACCCGGTCCTGCGCACCCTGGCACTGCGCGATCCGCGCATGTCGATCCTCGACGGCTGGGTCGACCCGGCTCGTGCCTTCTCCATCACCGACGGCTGGGATACCGAGCGCGACGGTGAGCTCCCCGATCCCGCCTGGGCCGATGACCCTTACGTCACCGGCTGGGACATCAACCCCGCCTGGTCCATCAAGCCCTCCGCACCTGTGCGCGTCGGCTGGCTCCAGGCCGTTATGGAGGGCCACAACCGCGTCGCCCAGGGCCTGGACATCCGCTGCCCGGTACTGTCCATGGGTGCGGCGACCACGCGGCTCGGGGTGACGTGGATGCCGGAGTCGAGGAGCGCGGACACGATCATCGACGCCGATGCCACCGCCCGTCGCGCCGTCATGCTCGGCAAGCTGGTGACCATCGCCCGTTTCCCCGGCGGCGTCCACGACCTCACCCTGTCCGAGCCGCCCGTGCGCGAGCAGGTCTTCTCGACCCTGCGCCGCTGGATGTCCGCCTACGTGCTGCGCTGAGACCTGCCCGGTGCGGCTCAGGCCAGCCCGTTGCGGTAGGCCCACACGACGGCCTGGACCCGGTCGCGGGCGCCGATCTTGGGCAGGATCCGCGTCAGGTGCGACTTGACCGTGCTGGTCTCGACGACGAGCGCGGCGGCGATCTCTGCGTTCGACATGCCGCTGGCCAGGAGCTGGATGACCTCGCGCTCCCGCTCGGTGAGCACGCCGAGCGCCTCGTGGTTCTCGCTGCGTCCCTGGCGTCGGGCGAACTCGGCGATCACCCGACGGGTGACGCTCTGGTCCACCAGGCCGTAGCCCAGGGCCAGGCGACGCACGGCGTCGACCAGCTCCTCCGGCTCGCAGTCCTTGAGGATGAAGCCGTCCGCCCCGGCCTCCAGGGCACCGAAGACGTCGGCGTCCATGTCGAAGGTGGTGACGACCAGGACCGCCGGGGCACTGTCCTGGCGCTCGGCGACGATCTGGCGCGTGGCCGTCAGGCCGTCCCCCTCGGACATACGCAGGTCCATGCACACGACGTCGGGCCGGGTGGCCCGCACCACGCGTACCGCCTCCCTGCCGCCGGAGGCCTCTCCCACCACTGTGATGTCCTCCTGCTCCTCCAGCAGGATGCGGAAGCCGGCGCGGATCACCGCCTGGTCATCCACCAGTACCACCCTGATCACGTGTCCTCCTCCCGAGTCAACGGCAGGACCAACCGTACCCGCCAGCCGCCGCCCTCCTCCGGGCCGGCCTGGAGCGCGCCGCCGACGGCATCCGCCCGCTCCCGCATGACCGTCAGGCCGGTGCCGCCGCCACCGGGGTCGGTCGAGGGCCGACGAGCCGAGCCATTGAGAACGCTCAGCTTGAGTGAATCCTCGGCTCTCCTCAGCTCCACCGTGATCGGGGAGCCCGGAGCGTGCTGCAGAGCGTTACTGATCGCCTGCTGCGCCACTCGGAAGACGGCGGTGTCGGCGAGCGGCGAAAGGATCGGTGCATCGCCGACATCCGCCTCATCGGCCCCACCACTCAGGATTCCACCGTCAAGCAGCTCGATGTCGACGCCGAGCGCCCGGGTGGAGGCGACCAGCTCGGGCAGGTCGCGCAGCCCGGGCGAGGGCTCCTCGGCCTCCTCATCACTGCGCAGCAGCCCCACCACGGAGCGGAGCCCGGAGAGGGTCTCCTTGGCCTGTCGGCGCAGCTGTTGAGCCGCCTCCCTGGCCGTCTGCGGGTCGCGGTCGATCAGTCGCTCGAGCGCGGCCGCCTGTACGACGATCCCGGCCAGGTGGTGGGCGGCGACGTCGTGCAGCTCTCCGGCCAGGCGGCGGCGCTCCTGAATGAGGGCCGACTCCAGCTGCCTCTCGTGTTCACGCAGCTGGAGCTCCTGGCGGAAGTGCTCGTACCTGCGGCTGCTGGCCAGCGCCGCCCCACCCAACATCGGCACCAGGTAGATCGCCAGCATCACCAAGGCATTGACCATGTGCAGCTGCCATGGCTCGGGGGATCGTCGCCAGATGTCAACCGCCGAGTATGCCAGGGACAATGCGGTCAGGAGAGCCGCCGTTCGGCGCGAAGAAAACCGCATCCCCATACCGAAGGACACGACGAGCTGGCCGTAACCAGTGCCGAGATAGCCCGCAGGAAGCAGCAAGGATGTCACCACCTCCGCCAACCAGACCAGCGCCTGGCAGAGCAGGGGACGACTGCGCCACAGCACGAGCGCCAACCCCTCGCACCCGAGCGAAGCCGCCACCGCCACGTACGACTGCCGAACGTCGGCGGGTACCGTTGTGCTCACGAGCAGGTACACCATCGCCTGAACCACTGCGAAGGCGAGGGCCAGCAGCACATCGTTGCGCCGGATCGAGACCGGGCTGGTGGGATCGGACAGGCTCATGGCTGCATTGTCATCGACGGACACTGACCTCGACGTCCCCCGGTCACATCCCGAGGCTGGGTACCAGGGCGTTGCCGGCCCAGGCCCACCAGGCCAGCGCCACCAGCGCGACCAGGAGAACGGCCGACATGGTGACTCGTCGCCAGCCCGCCCGACGCCTCAGGGACATCACGAGGTCAACCGCCGCCGGGATGACGGCCACCATCCCCAAGGCTTGCAGCACCTGGGCACATCGTGCCACCGGGATCAGCCAGGTGAAGGAACCGTCGGTAATAGTCGATGAATTGGCCATAATGACGACGAGCAGACTGATCCAGGTGAGCTGGGCGGCCAGCGCCACGGCCCCGCCGCCCCGAGCCACACGGGTCAACCACGGCACCGGGGCGCCGACCTCCCGGCCCCGTCTGAGGGCCCGACGTCGTCGCAGGGCCCCGACCGGCCAGGCCACCGTCACCACCAGCAGCAGAACCAGGCAGACACCGAAGACAGGAACAAGCGCCTGCTGAAGCAGCGTCATGGGAAGCAGAGTGAAAGCTGGCCCCTGGCTCAGGCTGACGACCTTGCCATCCTTGACCTGAGCGGCAATGGCGCCGGCACCGTCAACCTGCCGCCAGACCCACGGCTCGACCTCAACATACTGGGCCTCATCGAGCATGAGCTTCCCTCCACCCGTGTGCTCGATCGTGACCGGGGAGAATGCGGGCATCCAGGCGGACAGGAAGGTGGTCCAGTAGGTCCTGCTGGGTACGTAGGTGCCGGCTACCTGGTGGGCGTGCTCGGCGGAGTCCTTGCTTCCGGAGGCCTTGACCGTCTCGCCGGGAAAGTAGCGGTCGGCGAAGCCCTGAGCCAGGTCATCCCGTAAAGTCCTCGACGATTCGTTGCCGTCACCGTTGTTAGAGATGAAGATACCGGTCTTCTCCTCGGGGTAGAGCTCGAACTTGGAGTGCCAGCCCCGGTTGTATCCGCCGTGCTCAACGATGCGCCGGCCGTGACGGGTGATCTCGAAGTAGCCCAGACCCATCTCCCCGGCCTTGGCCCGATTGCCGAGCCGCTCCTCCCCCAGCCCAGGAGACCACATCTGCTCCCAGGTCTCCTCACGCAACAGCTTCGGCGAGCGACTCAGCTGAGCATTCATGAAGGCCGCGAAGTCCGGAGCCGAGACAGTCAGCGAGCCGGCCGGGAAGTCACCCATGACCTCGAAGGGGACCTCCTCACCCGTGGAGGTGTAGCCCGGCCCCAGGGAACCGGCCATATCCTTGGGCAGGGGCTGCTCGTAGGTGGAGGTGGTCATCCCCGCCGGCTCCAGGACATGCTCACGCACATAGGCCTCAAAAGGCTGACCGCTCACCCGCTGCACGATGTAACCGGCCAGCGCCATGCCGTAGTTGGAGTAGCCCGGAGTGGTGCCCGGCGCGAAGACCTGAGCCGGCGGATCGTTCTTGACGTAGGCCTCCAAGTCCGTCGTCGGGGTGAGGCTGCCGTGTTCATCGAAGCCCGCCGAATGCGTCAGCAAATGACGCAGGGTCAGAGGCTCATCGAAGCGCCGCTCAATCTCAAAGTCCAGGTAGGCGCTGATATCGGCGTCGAGATCCACCTTGCCCTGCTCCACCAGCTGCATCGCCGCAATAGAGGTCGGAATCTTCGAGATCGAGGCCACCCGGAACAAGGACTTCTGCGGGTCCACAGCCACCGGCTGCCCGCCCGAGGCACCCGTGTCGGCCCAGCCGTAACCACGGGTGGTCACCACCTGACCGTCCTTGACCACCGACACCACAGCACCCGGGATATCCCCGTTCTTCAAGGCATCGGGCAGCTTCCCGTCCAACCAGGCATTGACGTCCTCGGCCGTCAGCTGATGCTCACCAGACGGAGGCTCACGCGGCGGCAAACTGGCCGACGACGACGTCGAGCCACAAGCGGTCAGCAGGGACAGCGAGGCCAACAAGGCCACCACAACCAGCGCCATGGCCCTACGCGTCGCGTTCATGTTCATCTCCCCGGCCCGCGTGATCGGGAAAGCCGCGAGCCACCTCCAGACTCGCGGCCCCAGGCGACTCTCCTCTACGGGCGCAGGACGTCAGGGAGCTTACGACCAACGACGTCAGGGACTCGACCACACGAACGAGGTAGCAGAGGCAGTAAGGGCGCGATCCTGCTGGCTCTCCGACCGCGTGGCTCAGGAGCTGCGGTCGGCGAGGTCGTCGCGCAGGTCCCCCAGGTGGGCGCCATGCACCCCGACGCGCCACACGCGCCAGCCGTCGGCGTCGGTGACGTCCTGGGCGGCGTTGGCGGCTGACGTCGGATCAGTGAAGGAGCGCCCGTCGGACAGGGTGATGACGCCCTCCACCGAAAGGGTCGCCTCGTGGTAGATGCCCCGGCGCAACCGCTGCCAGATGATCTGGGTGGGCTCGCCGAGCGCAGCCGCCACAGCGGCCAGCTCCGCGGTCTCCTGGACCAGGAGGGACTTCGAGGGGTCCCCGCCCAGTGCCTCGGCCACCGGGTCGAGCGCGTCGGCCGACCCGCGCAGCGGCTCCCACGACACCAGCGGCACCGCGCCGGTGGGCGCCTCCGGGCGCGCCTCGTTGGGGGCCACGGTGGACCATGCCTCGGCGGCCCGGACAGAGTTCCCGCCGGTCTCGGAGACGCCTGCACCGACGGGCGACGTCGCGGCGTGCGAGGTGGGCGATGCCGAGGCCTTGTCCTCCGCAGACGGGGACTGAGCCGTCCGCGAGCGCCGCCCCATGCGGGTGCGCGAGTCTCCCTCGCCTCGGGTGTCGCCGATCTCGGAACTGCCTACGGAGGCATGGGAGGTCGCTGAGCCCGGTGCTCCACCGCCTGCCACGCTGGGGAATGCCTCCGGGGCCGAGGAGCCGGCCGACGCCGCCGAGCCGCTGCCATCGGACAGGCTGCTCCCACCCAGGATGTCCACGCCTCCGGCCAGTGCCGCGACCGCACGCGCCTCGGCGCTGGTACCGTCAGAGGTGTCGGCACGGCGGACATGGTCGCTGCGGCCAGTACTGCCAACGCGGTCAGTGTCGTCGGTGCTCCGCTCGGCGTTGTTGCCGGCACCGTCCGCGTCAGGCTCCTCCCCCAGGCCGACGGTGACAGGGCCGGCCAGGGCGTCCCCGCTGAGGATATCGGCCAGGTCCCGTCCGACACCGCCCCCGGCCACCGGATCCGCGCCGCCAGGGGCGGCATGGTCGGCGCCACGGCTGGTACCAGAACGGTCCGAGTCGTCGTCGGCACCTCGATCGATATCGGCACCGCTGCCGGTCCTGTCATCACCGCTGTCTTGAGTGCTGCTGCCGAGGTCTGCGCTGTGATGAGCTTTACCGGATCCGGGAGGGGCAACAGCGTCGACGGCGCCGGAGGCCCCCAGTTCAGCTGCACCTGCGTTCCCAGCGCTCTCGGACAACTCCCTCGTGCGCTCGGGCTGGTTCTCAGCCCCGTCCTCGGATGCGAGCGCATGCACCAGAGGCTGCTCGGCGGTGACAGCCACCGGCTCGAACAGCTCGGAGAGCGCGTCGGCGGCGCCCGTTGCGGCGAAGGCGCCCGCAGGAATGGCTGCCCCGCTGTCTCCACCGCCATCCGCGTCACTGTCCGGGCCGGTCACATCCGCCGGCTCGGAGGGCAGGACGATCTCGATGGGGCCGGTCACCGGGCTCATTTGCTCGGCGTGCTCGGAGGCATCGACAGCGCGTGAACCGGTCGCGCCGACGGACGCCGCGCCGGTGGAACCGGCCAGGGCCAGACGGGGCGCTCGGGCCACGAGCAGCGGCCCGCCGGCGGCCATGTCCGTCCCGGAGATCTTCTCCACAACGACGACGATGCGGGACTCATCCACGATCCGCACGTCCACCTCGTGGATCTCCAGCCCGGAGGAGGCCAGGACGCCCAGTCCTCCGACGACGTCGGGCTCCAGGGAGGCGCTCAGGATCGTCAGTCGCGGTCCGGCCTCGACCTGGGCGGGCATGGCCTCGCGGAACTCGTTCCAGTCCTCACTGAAGGCCCCCAGCCCGCCCGCGTACCGGCTGGCGATCTCGCGGCGGCCCGCGGCGGCGGCCTGGGTCAGGCGCGACATGGCGGCCAGCAGCCCCGCGGAGTCCACAGTCTCCAGGACCTCGACGACGACGACCTGCCCGGTGGCGTCCAGGGCGGTCAGACTGGCTCCGCCGTCTATCTCGTCCCAGGCCAGGGGGAAGAGCGGTCGGCGCAGGACGTCGACGATCTGGCGCTGGATGGCGGTCAGGCTGTGGGACAGGGTGATGGCGTCAGCGGAGCGTCCCAGGCGCACGGGCAGGAGGTGGTTGCCGTCGAGCTCGTACATGGCCATGGATGGGGCCGCCTTTCCTCGTCGTCCTGCTCCGCGATGGCCTCCAGCACGGTCGGGCGCACGCATGGGCAACTCGCAGTCGAGTCGCCCATGAACGCAGTGCCCAGCCGTCCTGTCACGACCGCCAGCACACGGCAGAGTATCTCATCGCGGCAACGGAGGTCGGGCCGCAGGCCCAGATCCTCAGCCCCCATACAGTGAGAAAAACCCTGTCACAGGCGTCTATCGACGATTTCTCTCAGGGTTGTCCCTGATTCTTGGAGAGACCGGTCTCATGGCATCATCCCCCTCGAGGGGGATGATGATGCCTACGAAGTAGATAAGAATGTCGGCTGGTCGGCTCCTCCGGGCAGCCCCCAGGCCTTTTACGCACCGCCAACAGTCCATCATCTACCGTCTGAGGAGTGATCATGCCGTCGGTCTCGTCCACCACGACTCCCCCGGACGTACCCCAGAGCGCACCCTCCCCAACATCCTCCTCCACTCCCTCGGCGTCCTCGGCTGCACGGACCGTCCCGCAGTCCTCCGCAGCGTCCACCACACAGCCCGCCGCTCAACCTGCTGTGCGGCCCTCGCGCCTCAGCGCTCACGCGCGCCGGGCCTGGCGGGCCACGCGGGCCTGGCTGACTCCCGCGCCTGCGGCAACGACCTCCGCCGCGCTCATCGTTCTCGTCGGACTCGTCCTCATGCCCTGGGGCCACCGCAGCCAGATGGCCCTGGCCGCCCTCATCAACCGGCCCGAGCGGGTCTGGACCCTGCTGACCGCCTGGGCGGCCCCCGGCCACCTGGTTCCGGTGGCGAGCGTCATCATGCTGCTGTCCATCGGCGTCCTGCTGGAACGGCTCCTGGGGACGCGGCGGTGGCTGGTCACGGGGCTTGTGTCCGCCGCCGGGGGCATCGCCCTGGTGCAGGCGCTCTACCCGCTCATTGGACGGGTGTGGGAGGCCTGGTCCCCCTACCTCGTCCACGCCCCGATCCAGGGCGTCAGCCTGCCCATCGCCGGCCTCGTGGCGGCCTCCACCAGCGTCATGCGCCCGTCCTGGCGGCGACGCGTGCGTCTGGTCATGTTCGCCGTTCTCATCGTCTCGGCCGCCGTGACCGGCACCGTGGGCGCCCTGGCCCGCCTGGGAGCGGGAGTCGTCGGCCTCATCGTGGGCATCGTTCTGGAACGCGGGCAGCAGACCGCCCCCTCCCAGGAGCTGCCCCGGCGCGTGGAGCGCGAGCTCGTGGCCTTCCTGGTGGCCTGTTGGTCGGTGAGCTGCGCGCTGGCGGTCCTGAGCAACGCCGCCGGTCCCCTGGCCGACGCCCGCTACGGCCTCACCCCCGCCATCCTGCCCAAGGACGCCGTCATCCACCCGGTCGAGCTGCTCCTGCTGTGCATGCCGGCGCTCCTTCAGCTGGTCCTGGCCGACGGCCTGCGCCGCGGGCGCCGCTCGGCAGCCCTGGGCACCATCGCCCTCCAGATGTTCCTGGGGGCCTGCGCGGCCGTGTTCGCCCTGGTGGAGAAGATCGACGAGCAGCTGCCCAAGTCCGTCCCCACCACGGCCAGGATCCTGCACAGCTGGCTGGGGTCGGGCCACCTGCTGGTGCCGCTGCTGCTCAACATCGTGGTCATCAGCCTCGTGGTGTGGAAGCGGAGCTGCTTCACCCTGGGCTCACGCCCCGGCGTCATCCGTCGCGCCGTCATCGCCTGGGTCCTCACCCTCATCGGCGGGGCCGCCCTCAGTGTCCTCGGAGGCCTGCTCATCTCTCGGGACTTCTCCCCCTACGCGACCTGGCCCGACCTGCTGGAGACCTACCTGTCCTACCTGCTGCCCGTGAGCACCGGCGGCATCATGGGCCTCGTCGCGGAGCCCCTGACCCCGATGGCCCACCTCGTCACCGCGTGGGTGCCGGTGCTGGTGTGGCTCCTGACGATCCTGTGGGTGTGGCTGGCCCAGTCGGCCCCCGCCCGCACCCGGGTCTCCAGCCGCGAGCAGCTCACCGACCTGGTGCGCACCCACGGCGCCGGGACCCTGGGGTGGATGCTCACCTGGGAGGGCAACGAGGCCTGGGTCAATGAGGCGGGGACCGCGGGCTTCTCCTACCGCCCCAGTCGCGACGTCGCACTGACGGTCGGCGACCCCGCCGCCGACGACGCTGACGTGGCCCAGGCGGTGCGCGAGTTCGCGGGCTTCGCCACCGACGCCGGTCTCATCCCGGCCCTCTACTCGGTGCACGCCCCGGCGATGGAGGCGGCCCGCGCCATGGGCTGGACGATCCTGCAGGTGGCGGAGGAGGCCGTCCTGGACCTGCCGGACCTGGCCTTCCGCGGTAAGGCCTACCAGGATGTACGCACCGCCCTCAACCACGCCCGCAAGGAGGGCATCGAGGCCGTGTGGACCACCTTCTGCGACTGCCCGGCCGGCCAGCGCGACCAGATCCGTGCCATCTCCCAGGCCTGGGCCAGTGACAAACCGCTGCCGGAAATGGGATTCACACTGGGCGGCCTAGCCGAGCTCGACGACTCCGCCACACGACTGCTGCTGGCCGTCGACGCCGACGGCACCGTCCAGGGCGTCACCTCCTGGCTGCCGGTCTACCGCGACGGGGAGATCATCGGCCTGACCCTGGACTTCATGCGGCGCCGCGAGGGCGGCTTCCGCCCCGTCATGGAGTTCCTCATCGGACGCGCCGCCCAGGACGCCCAGGCCGAGGACCTGGAGATCCTGTCCCTGTCCGGGGCGCCGCTGACCCGCTCCGCCCCGGCCGACGGCGGCGCCTCCTCGCGCTTCGACCCGCTCCTGGACCTGCTGGCCTCCGTGCTGGAGCCCGCCTACGGCTTCGGGTCCCTGCACGCCTACAAGCGCAAGTTCAAGCCGCGGGCGGTGCCCATGTACCTGGCGGTCCCGGACCTGGTGGACCTGCCCACGGTGGGGATCGCGATCGCCCGGGCCTACCTGCCCGACCTCAAGCCCTCCCAGACGGCGCGCTTCGCCCAGGTGCTCATCAGCCGCGACTGAGACCGGACGCGGACGAGGCGGAAGACATGGCGGAGCCGGCCGACTCACTCCCCGGGAGGAACCGACCGGCTCCGTTGCTCGGCTTCTCAGGAGCGGCTCGCGTTTACTCCCCCTTGTCCTCGACAGCCGCGCGCCCGGCCTCCAGGCGGGCCACCGGTACCCGGAAGGGCGAGCAGGAGACGTAGTCCAGGCCCACGCGGTGGAAGAAGACGATGGACTCGGGGTCGCCGCCGTGCTCACCGCATACGCCCATCTTCATCTTCGGCTTGGTGGAGCGGCCACGCTCCACGCCCAGGCGCACTATGCCGCCCACGCCGTTCTCGTCGATGGTCTCGAAGGGAGAGATCCCGAAGATGCCGTCGTCGATGTAATGGCCTACGAAGGAGCCCTCGACGTCGTCGCGCGAGAAGCCCCACGTGGTCTGGGTCAGGTCGTTGGTGCCGAAGGAGAAGAAGTCGGCCTCCTGGGCGATGTGGGCGGCGGTGACGGCCGCGCGCGGCAGCTCGATCATGCAGCCCACCGGGAAGTCGAGCCGGTATCCGGAGGCCTCGGAGACCTCCTGCAGCACCCGCTCCACGCGCTCGCGCGCCAGCTGGAGCTCACGGACCGAGCCGATGAGCGGGATCATGATCTCGGGGTGCGGGTCACCGCCGACCTTGAGGCGCTCGACGGCGGCCTCGGCGATGGCGCGCACCTGGAGCTCGATGAGGCCCGGCATGGTCAGCAGCAGGCGGGCCCCGCGCAGGCCGAGCATCGGGTTGGACTCGTGGTTCTTGCGCACCACGGCCAGGAGCTCCTCGTCGGCCGGGTCCAGCTCGCCACGCTCACGGTCCACGGCCACCTTGACGCTCAGCTCTGTGAGGTCGGGCAGGAACTCGTGCAGGGGCGGGTCGATGAGGCGCACCGTCATGGGCTTGCCGTTCATCGTCTCGAACATCTGGATGAAGTCGCCCTTCTGCAGCGGCAGGAGGGCGGCCAGGGCGGCATCGCGCTCGGCGTCGGAGGAGGCCAGGATGAGGTTCTGGACGAACTGCTTGCGATCGCCCAGGAACATGTGCTCTGTGCGGCACAGGCCCACGCCCTGGGCGCCGCGGTGGATGGCGTGGCGGGCGTCGTCGGGGGTATCGGCGTTGGCGCGCACCTCGAGGCGGCGCACCTTGTCCGCGTGGCGCATGAGGCGGTCCACGGAGGTGACGAGCTCGCGGGTGTCAACATCGCCGGCCACGTCGAGGGCCTCGGCCAGGCCGCGGCGCAGGTAGGTCATGACCGGGGAGTCGACGACGGCCACCTCGCCGAGGAAGACCTCGCCGGTGGTGCCGTCGATGGCGATGACGTCCTCGGGGGTGAGGACCTCCTCGCGCCCGGTCACGCGCAGGGTCTTACCGGCGGCGTCGACCTCGAGGGCCTCGGCGCCGCACACGCAGGTCTTGCCCATGCCGCGGGCGACGACGGCCGCGTGGCTGGTCTTGCCGCCGCGGGCGGTGAGCACGCCGGCGGCCGCGACCATGCCGGGCAGGTCGTCGGGGTTGGTCTCACGGCGCACGAGGATGACGGACTCGCCCTTCTCCGCGCGGGCGACGGCCTCGTCGTTGTCGAAGACGATGTAGCCCACGGCGGCGCCCGGGGAGGCGGGCATGGCGCGGGTGAGCAGGTCGCGGCCGGAGTCGTCGTCGAACTGGGGGAACATCAGCTGGGTGAGCTGCTCGCCGGAGACGCGGGTGAGGGCCTCGTCAGCGGTGATGAGCTTCTCGTCGACCAGCTGGGTGGCCACGCGGAAGGCGGCCGCGGCGGTGCGCTTGCCCACGCGGGTCTGGAGCATCCACAGCTTGCCGCGCTCGATGGTGAACTCGATGTCGCACAGGTCACGGTAGTGGGTCTCCAGGCGGCGCATGATGGTGCGCAACTCGTCATAGGAGTTCTTATCCAGGCGCTCGAGGTCAGCCAGGGACAGGGTGTTACGGATGCCGGCGACGACGTCCTCGCCCTGGGCGTTGACCAGGTAGTCGCCGTAGACGCCGGTTCGCCCGGTGGAGGGGTCGCGGGTGAAGCACACGCCGGTGCCTGAGGTCTCCCCCATGTTGCCGAAGACCATGGTGCACACGTTGACCGCGGTGCCCAGGTCGTGGGGGATCTTCTCGCGGCGGCGGTAGATGTGGGCGCGCTCGGTGTTCCAGGAGCGGAAGACGGCCTCGGTGGCCATGTCGAGCTGGGCGCGCGGGTCCTGAGGGAAGTCGATGCCGGCCTGCTCGCGCACGATAGCCTTGTACTGCTCGACGAGCTCGGTGAGCGCGGCCACATCCAGCTCGTAGTCGAGCGTGACACCGCGCCCGGCCTTCTTGGCCTCCAGGGCATCGGAGAAGTGCTCCCCGTCAATGTCCAGGACGGTCTTGCCGAACATCTGGATGAGGCGGCGGTAGGAGTCCCAGGCGAAGCGCTCGTCGGAGCTGGCGGCGGCCAGGCCCTCGACGGAGACATCGTTGAGGCCGATGTTGAGGACGGTCTCCATCATGCCGGGCATGGAGAACTTGGCCCCGGAGCGTACTGAGACGAGCAGCGGGTCCTCGGCGGCGCCGAGCTCGCGGCCCAGCTCCTCCTCGACGCCGCGCAGGGCGGTGGTGACCTGGACGGCGAGCTCATCGGGGACTTCGCCGTCGGCCAGGTAGGCGCGACAGGCGTCGGTGGTGATGGTGAATCCGGGGGGAACGGGTAGGCCGAGGCGGGTCATCTCCGCCAGGTTGGCCCCCTTGCCGCCCAGGAGGTCCTTCTGGTCCTTGTCACCCTCGCTGAAGCGGTACACGTACTTGGGCATCGTTGCCTCTTTCTGATTCGGGTCGTTCTCGGGTCTGCCTCAGATCGTCCTGATGCAGGCGTGACGCGGCGACGCGTCGTTCACGATATGACTCTAGTGTGACTTCAGTCCTAGACCAAACACGCCGACTCCAGCGCGCCTCCTCCCGGCGCGCCCGCCGACGCCGCGGGGCTCGGCGGCATGGGCGGCCGACGTCGAGGGGAGGAGATTCAGGGAACGCCGAGCGCCGCGTCCCGGAGCGGGTCGGGGCGCGGGGCCACCCGGGCAAACGCAGCGCCACCATGCGCCCAGCCCGGCCCCACGTATCACAGGAGTTACGACAACTGCTCAAAACGGGTTCTTCGTGTCGTGGGGATGGGGTTGTGCGGGGCTTTCCTCGTCGGGGTCTCGGGGTACGTGGTCGTACGCGATCCCACCCGGTCGTACGTAAAACCGCGTGGTCGTACCCCCAGCGCACGCGGTCGTACGTAAAACCGCGCGGTCGTACCTTAGAGCCCCTCTAAGGTACGACCGCGCGCCGCCGGGTACGACCACGCGACGCCGAGTACGACCGCGCAGGACCCCGAGACGCCGAACCACCGGCACCCGCTCACCCCGACCACGCCCTCACACACGAAGAACCTCAAAACATAGCGGCGGATGCCCGCCACACTTCCGCGTGGCGGGCATCCGCCGCCGGTCCGATCGCGCAGGATCCGACGCGTGCGTCCGACGTCTATCCGGCGACTAGGGAACGACGACGAGGACGTCGCACTTCGACTTGCGGAGCACCTGGACGGAGACGGCTCCGAAGATGCGGCCGAACAGCGAATCGACGCCTTTGGAACCGACGATGACGAGGTCCGCCTCGGTCTCCAAGGTGACGAGGGTGACGGCATCGACCGCCGTGCCCTCGACGACGACGCCCTGGGCGAGGGCGACGCCGCGCTCAACGGCGGTATCACGCGCCTTCTCGACGACGGCGTAGGCCTGGTCCTCGGTGAGCCGAGCCTCGACGACCCGCACATCGGCGACGGGGGCGGACTCGTTGATGCGAGCCTTGTCCCGCGCCGAGACGGGGTCGAAGCCGGCGACGAGGAGAAGAGCGGCGTCGCACAGGCGAGCCATCTCGCAGGCGCGATCGATGACGTGGGTGTTCGCCTCGACATCGCCGACTCCGGCGACAATGGTGGTATAGGTCACGGATGACATCCTTTCGTGGGGCACCCGGTCAGGCCACGGCAGTCTCAGTGGCGGACACGGCGGCGGCGCGCACCCGCGGGTCCGCGTCCTTGACGGTGTCGATCCACTCGATGAGCAGACCGGCGATGATGAGGAAGACTGCGACGAAGAGCAGGGCGTTGACCGGGTGATCGCCGAGCAGGTGCTTGTAAATGGGACCGAAGGTGAGGGTCTGGATGAACTGGGGGATGACGATCATCATATTGATAACGCCCATGTAGACGCCTCGGCGCTCCTTGCGGATCATCTCAATGGCCATGATGTAGGGTACGCCCGTAATAGAAGCCCAGGCCACACCAATGCCGATCATGGGCAGGTAGAGGACCGCGGTGTGGCCGGGGCTGCCGATGCGGGTGAGCAGGACCAGGCAGACGGCGGCGAGGCACAGCGCCGCGGTGTGGACGTGCTTGGGGCCGATGCGGTTGGCCAGTCGCGCCAGGAAGAGGGCGACGACCGTGCAGGAGACGTAGTAGACGACCATGAGCCCGGTGGCGAAGCCGGAGGCGTTGTTGAAGGCCTCGGTCTCGGCGTACCCCGGGTCGGACAGGTTCACGCCGAAGTAGGTGACGGCGCACATGAGGCCCAGGTACTGCCAGAAGACGTTCATGGCGTACCACTGGAAGAGGTAGACCAGGGCCATCTTCTTCAGGCCGCGGGGCATCTCGACGATGGCGACGCCGATGTCCTTGACGAAGCCGAAGGGGCCCTCCTCCCGCTTCTTGCGCTCGAGCTCGACCAAGCCCTCCGGCGTGGGCGGCAGCTCCTTGGTGGAGAGCACCGAGATGAGCACCGAGCCGATGGAGCACACCGAGCCCACCATGAAGGCGCCGAAGACCCAGTAGGGGATGCCGGCGGCGGTGGCGCCCGCCAGGGTCTTCTCCAGAACGACGAGGGTCCCGGCGGCCAGGGCCGAGCCGGCGCCGATGAACAGGGACTGGGCGAGGAAGCCCTTGGCGAGCTGCTTGGAGGGCAGGCGGTCGCCGATGAAGGCCCGGTAGGGCTCCATGGCCGTGTTGTTCGAGGCGTCCAGCAGCCACAGGCACAGCACCGCCATCCACACGGCGGTGACGAAGGGCATGAGGAACAGGAACACGGAGCAGCCGACGGCCCCGATCAGGAAGAAGGGCTTACGGCGTCCCCACTTCTCGCTCCAGGTCCGGTCCGAGAGCGCCCCGATGAGCGGTTGGATGAGCAGGCCGGTGACGGGTCCGGCCAGATTGAGGATGGGGATCTCGTCAGCGGAAGCCCCGAGGAACTGGTAGATGGGCGACATGGCGTTCTGCTGCATGCCGAAGGAGTACTGGATGCCGAAGAATCCGACGTTCATCAGCAGGATCTGAGCAGTGCTCATCATGGGCTTGTGCGCGATGTCCGCCGCGCTATTCTGGGAAGTCTGTGCCATAGGTCATCCTTGTCCTGGGCCCTGTGGAACTCTGTCGACGCCGCCCGAGACGGACGCCGCGCTTCCTGCCCGAGAGAACGCTGTACGGGACGGCGGGGATCTCAGGAAGTCAAGCAGGTCAATGATCCACCCAACATGACTAACGTTTGACAGGTCTTTAGTCCCATTATCGGATCTCGCACGAGCCGAACCGGGTCATGACTCAGGCACGCAGGGCAATCATCCCACGATGCGCGCTGAGGTGCACCTCCAGAGCCAGCGCCTCACCGTCCGGGTCCCCGGTGGGCCCCGGTGACCTGAGGCCCGCCGGGAGACGCACGGTGCCGCCTCCCTCCTCGCCGAGCGCGACGGCGGCCACTCCGCCCTCGAACTCGCGCACCCAGGCGCCCGAGGTCCTCCGGGGCCGTCCCAGCGGGCGCCCCAGGTCGGCGTCGAGGGCGGGGAACCAGGGAGTGCGCGAGTAGTCGTCGTGACCGGTGGCCGTGTAGGCGCCCTCCCCTCCCCCGAAGACCCAGAAGGCCGCCAGCCCGTAGAGGCCGGGGGACGTGCGGGCACCGGACATGGAGCCGCCGCCCCCGCCGTCGGGCGTGCGCACGATGGACAGGCCCGGCCCTCGCAGCTCGTGAATCTGGGCCAGGGCCGTGGCCTCATCGAAGAGGTGATGGTCCCCCCAGCCCAGCCAGCACTCGTCGAAGCCCCCGCCCCAGGCCGAGTGGCGCTCCCAGCGGCCAGGTTCCCGGCGGGCCTCGGCCACGTTGGGGATGAGGATCTTGCCGACGCCGTTGAGACCGGCCCCGACCTGGTCCACGAAGATGTTCAACTCGGCTCGCAGGGCGGCGGTATCAGCGATGTCCTCCAACGGGAGGTTCAGGCCGTAGTAGTCGTCGAAGACGTCGTTGTCCGCCATGATGCCGTCGAAGGCGGTGTCCGCGGTGGCCTGGCAGACCTCCTCCACCCAGCGGCGGCGGTAGCCGGGGTCCCACACGCGGGCCTGGAAGTGGCCGGGATAGGTGCTCCACTCCACCAGGTCGCCGTTGTCGCGCTTGGCGAGCCATCCTCGGCGGCGGGCTTCACGGTAGGACAGCCCGGAGGCGCGCATGGAGTCCGGCTCGAAGTCGCGCGTGGAGGACAGGCACCGGTAGGCCAGGACCGTCATGTCCGGGCGCGCCTCCTTGAGGCGGGCAGCGGCCTCGGTCTCCCAGGGCTGGAGGATCGCGGCCCGGTAGTGGGCTATCGCGAAGTCCAGCTCCCCGGGCTCGAGCGGGTTGCCGTAACGGATCCAGGCGCCGACGCCGCCGGTGCTGCTCCTCATGCTCCTCCTTGGTCGGTACAGGGGCGGGCCTGCGCGCCGGCGCCGCCCTGGCGGTAGATCTTGTTGTAGGAGGCGTTGACCTTGACCAGGTCGTAGGCGGCCTCCACGCGGCCGCGGGCGTTGAGGCTCAGGCGCTCGTAGAGCTCGACGTCGCCGATGACCTCCTGGACCTTGTCCGCCATGACGGTGGGGTCACCGGGCTCGATGATGATGCCGCAGGGGTCCCAGGTCTGCCCGTCCTCGGTGACGATCAGGTCCTCAACGACGGAGCGCACCGCGCCGACATCGGTGCTCACCGTGGGGATGCCTGCCCCCATGGTCTCCAGGGAGACGACGGGCAGGCCCTCGTTGTAGCTGGGCAGGACGAACAGGTCGAACTCGGGCAGAAGCTCGCGTACCTTGACGGTGCCGCGGATGGTGATGACGCTCTCCAGCCCCTGCTCGACGATGCGGGTCAGGCACTGCTCGAAGTAGGAGGGCATGTGCTCGGTGGGCCCGCACACGTCCAGGTGGATGTTCAGGCCCCGGTCCACCATGAGGCGCACCGAGTCGATCATGTCCAGCAGCCCCTTGATGGGCACAACACGGGCGATGTAGACGAGCTTCCACAGGTGCTTGTCCGCGCCCTCCTTCTTGATCTCCTCGATGGCGGCCAGGCGGGCGGCGTAGGAGGCGTCGAACTCGGAGGTGACGATGCCGTTGGGGATGACGATGGCCCGCCCGGCGTCACCGCCGAGCTCGTTGGCCTCGGTGATGGCCCGCGGGTAGAGGTAGGTGGAGGAGTAGGCGTAGGGGTAGCACAGGCGCCCCATCTCCAGCCACCAGGCCATCCACATGCGCTCGCGCCCGGTGACGTCGAAGGTGCGGTAGTCGGTGAGCTTGATGTTGAGGTCCAGCCTGCGCTCCAGGAGGGTGTTAACCGTGTCGCGCACGTAGAGGTTGTGCTCGGTGAGCAGCACCCGGGTGCCGTGCTCACGGGCGGCGTTGACGCTCAGCAGCATGGCGTAGCCGGTGGTGTGGGCGTGGTAGACCGCGGCGCGCGGGACCGGCTCGGCCAGGACCGCGTAGGCCAGGGAGAAGAAATCACGCAGGCACCAGAAGATGTCGGTCATCGACATGCCCAGGTCCGGCATCATGTCGTGGTAGGCCTCCATGAACTCGCGCGTCCCCAGGATCGCCCAGACCGGGTATCGCCGTGAGGCGCTCAGGCCCTCGCTGATGATCTCCCACAGCGGCTCGGTGCGGCCCTCCTGAGCCAGGGCGAGCATGGCGCCCAGGATGCGGCGGGACAGCTCACGGCGCTGGCGGCGGTTCATGCGCAGGTCGCGGGGGCGGGCGCGCAGGAAGTCCTCCTGGTGCTCCTCCATGGACAGGTAGAGGACCCTCACCCAGGCGACGTTGTCCGGCATCCCGTAGAGGTCCTTGAGCGGTGAGTGGGAGTCCCAGGTGATGTGGATGATCCCGAAGGTGAGGTCGGGGTTGCCGGTGATAATGTCGTGAACCACCGCGGAGACGCCGCCCTTGAGGTAGGGGTAGGTGGACTCCATGACGATGGCGACGTCGACGTCGACGTAGACGCCGTCCTCGGGGACGCCGTCGGGCAGGGCGTCGTCGTCGGGCTCCGGCTCAGGCTCCTCGGGGACCTGGAAGAGCTCTGCCGCGCCGGCGGACGCAGCCTCGGCCTCGGAGTCGTCCTGGGCGGCCTGCTCAGACAGGGGCCGCGCGGCGGCGTCGGAGGCGGCCGAGGCCACGGACTCCCAGGCGATGGCGGTGGGGATGAGGGGCTCCGTGCGCTCCGGGGGGTTCAGTTCCATCGGGCCCGTCCCGGCTGGAGTCGTCGGCACGGACTGCGCCGAGGCGGGAGCCTGCGTCTGCGCAGGTCGCACCGCCTCCTGGAGGGGCGCCGAGACGGCGGGCGAGGGCGGGACGATCCCGTAGGTCGTCTGCACAGAGGCCGACGGCGCGGGGCGCGTTGGGAAGGCGGCCTCCGTGGTGCCGACAGCGTCGGCAGTGCCGGCGGCCGCAATGGTGTCCACAGTGTCCGCAGCGCCCTCGGTACCGGCGATGTCAGCGGTGTCGGCCGTCGGCGCCGTATGAGGCGCGGACGCCCTGGACTCGACCGATGATGCCGCCGAGGCGGCCGAGGACCTCACGGCCCCGAAGATCGGAGAGTCCAGAACGTCGGCCGTCTTGGAGGAGGAGGTGGCCGGCTCCGGGCTGCGGGGACGCGGCTGGACCACGCCGTAGCCGGCCGGGGCCGGGGCCTGGACGACACCGAAGATCGGCGCCGCCGGGACCTCGGGAGTGGAGACCGACTCGCTCACGGTCGGGGCGCTGCGAGCGGCCTCGCGTCTCGGCGGCTCGGAGGCGACGATGCCGTAGCCGTCGAGGCCGACCCTGACGGCGTGGCCGGTCTCCATGCCCCGGTCGCCGATGCCGGCGGCGTCGTCGGGGCTGGGCATCGGGGCGTAGCCGCCGGCCGGCGCCGAGTAGCGCAGCGGAAGGCTCTCCAGCCGGGCGCGGAAGGACGACGAGGAGCTCACCAGGACATGGCCTTTCCCCAGAAGAAGGAGTACTCGGGCGCGGCCCACCGCCTGCGGTAGAGCAGCAGGCCCAGCGCGCACAGCGCCAGGTCGACGCCGGCCAGCGGCAGGTAGGCACCGACGCCGGCCACCCGCAGCAGCAGGGCCGCGGCGACAGCCACGTGGACACCGGACAGGAGCAGGGCGGTGGTCGAGTCACCGATGTGATCGATCTCGTAGCACAGGAGCGTCAGCACCGTGAACAGGGTCGAGGAGAGGCACACCTCGAGGACCAGGGGCACCTGCTGCGGCGCCATGAGTGCCATGGAGCAGATGACGACGATGACGCCGGCGACCCCCACGACGCAGGCGCGGATGAGGCTGGCGTCCAGCAGCCGGCGCAGGGTGCGCCCACGGTCTCGCAGGCTGGCCATGCCCTCCTGCTTGAGAACCGTCTGGAACATGGCGATCTCGGTGTTGACCCGGGGGGCGGTGACCGCGAAGTAGTAGCAGTAGGCGACGACGGCGGGCTGGAGGCACAGGTAGACCAGCGCCACGTCGAAGTCGCGACCGGCGCCCAGGAAGAGGAAGAACTTGTCTGACCACAGCACTCCCCCCAGGATCGCACCTCGGAGCATGTCCTGCACGAGGATGCCGGTGGACACCGCCCGGAGCCGCAGGATCCTGCCCAGGGACCGCCCCATGGACAGCACCTGGCTGAGGGTGCCCAGCAGCGGGGGCAGATACCACCAGGTGGGCTCGGCGATGAGGGCGACGGCGTAGAAGAGCCACCCCACCGACCACAGGCGGCGTCGGCCCGAGACGTCGGCGACGATGAGCGACTGGACGAAGACGACGTGCAGGAGGAGCAGCGCGGTGTGCACGCCCATGACGTGAAGGTTCCAACCGGTCACGGTGGCCACGACGAGGATCTCCAGCGCCGTGGGAACGAGCGCCCACAGGAACAGGGCCGGCCAGATGGAGCAGTAGCGCTCCAGGACCGCCCGGGGGCCACGCCCGATCGAGTCGCCCAGGAGGCGGTAGACGGGAGTGCCGATGACCTGACTGAGCCAGGGCACCGCCACCGACACGCTCAGGACGATGACCGGCAGCCCCGTGCCGTCGACCTGGCTGGCGGCCATCTTCTGGGAGACGACGGGGAAGCTCAGCCCCAGCAGGATCGCCGGTGACATTCCCAGGAGCATGGCCGCGCCCCAGCTCCAGCGGGCCCCGGGGGCGATGCCACCGCGCTTGAGCGCCCGGGTGGGGGGCGCCGTGATGAGTCCCAGACCGATGAGAACGGTGACGACCAGGACACCGATCGTTGCGACCGGCGGCCAGGAGATCCAGGGCAGCGCCACCGTCACGACGCCGACGGCGCCCAGGGCCGCAGCAGAGTTGGCGGTCCGCAAGCGCGGAAAACGGTGCTGATGAAAATGTCGCGGTTCGTATCTGAGTTGTGTCATGGGAGTAGTGGCACCAATGATGCGAGAGCACGCATGGACGATCCGAGCCGGGCATTCAGTACGTGGTGAGGAGCGCAACGGCAGCCTGAATGAGGGCGGGCAGGTTGGACGTGAGACGAGTACGGGCAGAGACGGTTGGACAGCCCCGCACGACGCGGAGCGACGACACCGACCGACCAGGTCCCAGGGACGACTTTCGCCGGAGCGTCACCCCACTGTATCCGGCAGAGGGCGCGCATGAGATGGTCAGACCCAACTTTCAGGCTATTCTCTCAACCCACTCAGGTTTCGTTAAATATTCAGCCTGTCGGGTATGCCATGGTTGCAGGGCCTCGCCCTGTGAATATTCACGACAGCCGGCGACCACCCGCAAGGTTCTGGCTCCTGGTGAGATAGCCACCACCTGGAAGAATACGACTCCAGGGCCGTTGCGCACGCTCCACTCCCCTGTGATTGACACAGGGCCGGGACGCAGGCGGAGGCCCCGGGCGAGACCGACGACGATGGGCCACAACCCGGCTGGGTTGCGGCCCATCGTATGAAACCGACAAAGAGGCTCGGACCTCTCAGTGACCGGGCTCGGCGGCCGGCGACGCGCCGCCGTCGCGACCGATCGGCGTCGAGGGAATGCGCAGCGGACTGGAGGCCCCTCCCCCGCCGCCGGCCGCGGCCTCCTCGGCCTCGCGCAGCGCGGCGACCTCGGCCTCGCCCTGCTCCCAGGGCTCACCGCGGAAGATGAACTCGCCCAGGATGGACTCGCCCTCGGCGTCGACGATGACCTTCTGGCCCCGCTCGATCTCCCCGAAGAGGATCTTCTCGCTCAGAGCGTCCTCGATGTCGCGCTGGATGGCGCGGCGCAGCGGACGGGCGCCGAGCACCGGGTCGAAGCCGCGCTCGGCCAGGAGGTCCTTGGCGGCGTCGGTCAGCTCGATAGTCATCTGCTGCTCGGCCAGGCGCTTGTCGAGGCGCGCGACCATGAGGTCGACGATCTGGCGCACCTCCTCCTTGGTCAGCTGCGGGAAGACGATGAGGTCGTCGACGCGGTTGAGGAACTCGGGCCGGAACTGCTGCTTGAGCTCGCGGTTGACGTGCGACTTCATCTCCTCGTAGTCCATGGCGCCGGACTCGGTGGACTGGAAGCCGGTGGCCACCGACTTGCCGATGTCCTTGGAGCCGAGGTTGGTCGTCATGATGATGACGGTGTTCTTGAAGTCCACCACGCGACCCTGAGCGTCGGAGAGGTGCCCGTCCTCCAGGATCTGCAGCAGGGAGTTGAAGATGTCCGGGTGGGCCTTCTCGACCTCGTCGAACAGCACCACGGAGAAGGGTCGACGGCGCACCTTCTCGGTGAGCTGGCCGCCCTCGTCGTAGCCGACGTAGCCGGGAGGGGCACCGAAGAGCCGCGAGACCGTGTGCTTCTCGGCGAACTCGGACATGTCGAGCTGGATGAGGGCGTCCTCGTCGTCGAACAGGAACTCCGCCAGGGCCTTGGCCAGCTCGGTCTTCCCCACGCCGGTGGGGCCGGCGAAGATGAAGGAGCCGCCGGGGCGCTTGGGATCCTTCAGGCCGGCGCGAGTGCGGCGGATCGACTTCGACAGCGCCTCGATGGCCTTGTTCTGGCCGATGATGCGCTTGTGGAGCTCGGTCTCCATGTTGAGGAGCTTGGCGGACTCGGCCTCGGTCAGCTTGACCACCGGGATACCGGTGGACATGGCCAGGACCTCGGCGATGAGCGCCTCGTCGACCTCGGCGACCTGGTCGAGGTCACCGGACTTCCAGGCCTTCTCCTTGGCGGCGCGCTCGTCGGCCAGGCGGCGCTCGTCGTCGCGCAGGGAGGCGGCGCGCTCGAAGTCCTGGTCGTCGATCGCGGACTCCTTCTCCCGCTTGACCTCGGCGATCTTCTCGTCGATCTCGCGCAGCTCGGGCGGGGCCGTCATGCGGCGGATGCGCAGGCGGGCGCCGGCCTCGTCGACCAGGTCGATGGCCTTGTCCGGCAGGAAGCGGTCGTTGATGTAGCGGTCGGCGAGCTTGGCGGCGGCCTCGATGGCCTCATCGGTGATGACGATGCGGTGGAAGGCCTCGTAGCGGTCGCGCAGACCGGTGAGGATGCCGATGGTCTCCTCGATGCTGGGCTGGTCGACGGTCACCGGCTGGAAGCGGCGCTCCAGGGCGGCGTCCTTCTCGATCTTGCGGTACTCCTCCAGGGTGGTGGCCCCGATGGTCTGGAGCTCGCCGCGGGCCAGCATGGGCTTGAGGATGGAGGCGGCGTCGACAGCCCCCTCGGCGGCGCCGGCACCGACGAGTGTGTGGATCTCGTCGATGAACAGGACGATGTCGCCGCGGGTGCGCACCTCCTTGAGGACCTTCTTGAGACGCTCCTCGAAGTCGCCGCGGTAGCGCGAGCCGGCCACGAGCGAGCCCATGTCCAGGGAGTAGAGCTGCTTGTCACGCAGGGTCTCGGGGACGTCACCGTGAACGATGGCCTGGCTCAGGCCTTCGACAACGGCGGTCTTGCCCACGCCCGGCTCCCCGATGAGGACGGGGTTGTTCTTGGTGCGCCGGGAGAGGACCTGCATGACCCTCTCCATCTCCTTCTTGCGGCCGATGACCGGGTCCAGCTTGCCCTCGCGGGCGGCTGCGGTGAGGTTGCGGCCGAACTGGTCCAGGATGGCGCTGCCCGACGGCGTGCCCTCCTTGGAGGGGCCGCCGGCGTTGACCGTCTCCTTGCCCTCGTAGCCCGAGAGCATCTGCATGACGGTCTGGCGCACGCTGGACAGGTCCCCACCGAGGTTGGTGAGGACCTGGGCGGCGACCCCCTCGCCCTCGCGCAGCAGGCCGAGCAGCAGGTGCTCGGTACCGATGTAGTTGTGGCCGAGCTGGAGGGCCTCGCGCATGGAGAGCTCGAAGACCTTCTTGCCGCGCGGAGTGAAGGGGATGTGGCCGGTGGGGGCGGACTGGCCCTCACCGATGATCTCGATGACCTGGCTGCGCACGGCGTCCAGGGAGATGTCCATGGACTCCAGCGCCTTGGCGGCAACTCCCTCGCCCTCGTGAATGAGGCCGAGAAGGAGGTGCTCGGTGCCGATGTAGTTGTGGTTGAGGGCCCGCGCCTCGTCCTGCGCGAGCACGACGACGCGGCGGGCGCGGTCGGTAAAGCGTTCAAACATCAGTAGTTCCTCCTCGGCACGTGCTCGGTGCGGTACCGCTCGTCCGGTGGTGGCGAGGGATGTCGCAGCGGCGTGGAGAGACGACGCTGGGGGCACGTGCTGACAAGGCTAACCAGGGCGATGCCTTGGCCATGTCCCTGTTCGCGGTAGGCGTGAGTCAGGCTTGAGCCGGGTCGGCTCAAGATGAGGGGGCCACGCGCTCGCGCTCTCCGGCATAGCCTGGTGGATATAGCGACAGTGCCAGCGAGGCCAAGGGAGGAGAGCACTCATGGCAACGATCACCCGGACCGTCACCGGCCAGCTCAGCGAGGTGGTGCCCTTCCTCGAGGCCGGAGTACTGGACCGGTCCCGCTCGGCCTCCGCGGAGGCCGCCGTGGACCTGGCGACCTCCGCCGGAGGCGTAGCGGTCAGAGGCTTTGAGCGCTACAGCATGACGGGAAGCAACCGCGTGGGAATGACCGTCACCGTCATCCAGGACGGGCCCGACGTCCACATCGTCGGGATCACGCTGGGTGGCAGTCAGGCGGTGTTCCTCAAGCTCAACACCATCGGCGAGGAGGAGTTCCTGGCCACCCTCGACTCCACGATCTCCCAGTGGGAGGCCGAGCGCCCCGGCGGGTGAGGCAGCGACCGACACGGTTCCCCGCCCCGCCTCGCACCCTGCGACAAGAGGCCACTCCACGACCCTGAGCTCCTACTGGCTGAGGGTTAACCGCACTGCACGACGCCCTCACCGTCGCGGAGTGCGGCTAAGGGGCAGCCTGAAGCGCTTGACGGTCGTGCAGTACTCGACGACGCGGCCGCCCAGAATGATGTCGACCTCATCGAGGCAGTGGGTGGTCAGCAGGACGATGCCACCGCCACGACGACACAGACCCTGGAGGATCTCGACGACGATGGTCTTGCCTGCGCCGTCGGGCCCCAGGAGGGACAGAACGGTGCCGGTAGGAACCGTGAGATCCATGGTTCTCCAGGACGCGTTTGTTCCGGTAGGACTTGGGCGGGCCGCTGATCTGGACGGCGGGGAGCTGCGACATGCCCTCAGTGTGTGAACCGGATCGCGAGGCCGGTAGCAACCAGTTGGACCACAGGGACGTTCACCGTTCGGGGGACAGCCGATCTACGACGCAAGATGCGTGCGGAACCGGCGAAGCATCGAACGGTCCGACCGCCCACGTACCGGGGCTTGGACCTCACCACGCTGCGCCGCTCCCGCCGCCCTGAACCTCGGGCCGGCGCAGGCTCGTGCGCTGAGCCGTCGTCCGACACGCCTCCATGAGCACGTCAATGGCCAGCGGTCGGGGCCTCTCGGCGCGGGTGACCACCTCGACCCGCCGGTGCTCCCGGGCCAGTGGACGCACCTCAACCCCCTCGTGCCGGTAGGCGCTCAGCGCCATCCCGGGCAGCAGAGCCGCCCCCACTCCGGCGGCCACGAGCGCCTGCACGGCCACATAGTCGTCGGAGGCGTAGGCGGTCTCAGGCGTGAAGCCGTTGGCCCGCCCCACCGCGATGAGCTCCTCGCGGCAGCGCGCGCACCCGGTCACCCACCGGCACCGGGAACCGTCAGCGATACGCGTGATGCCGCCGGGGTGAGAGACAAGGTAGAGGACGTCGTCGAGCAGGCGCACCGTCTCAAGGCCCTCACCGGCGTCGTCGTCGATGTAGGAGAAGGACAGGGCCGCGTCCACCCGCCCGCGCCGCAGCGCGTCGAGGGCCTCGGGCGGCTCGGCGTCGACCAGCTCGACCTCCAGGCCCGGGTGCTTCCGGCCGACGACGTCGAGCACTCCGGGCACGAGGGAGGCCACCGCGGAGGGGAAGGCGGCCAGGCGCACCCGCCCCGCTTCGGCGCGGGCCATGGAGACCGCCTCGCGCTCGGTGCGATCCAGCAGGTCGAGCACCTCCTGGCCACGGGCCGCCAGCGCCCGTCCCTCCGCGGTGAGCCGCACCCCGCGGCCGGCCCGCGTCAGCAGCACCGCGCCGGTCGCACGCGACAGGGCGGCGAGCTGGTGGGAGACAGTGGACTGGCTGAAGCCCAGTGACTCGGCTGCGGCTGAGACGGTGCCGAGCCGGGAGAGCTCCACGAGGGCGCGCAGCTGCTGCACATCGATCACCCATCAAGTATGTCCTATATCGATGGATATACGTCAAAACATTCATTGGACCGATAGTCCAGTCGTCATCATCATGGAGTCATGGCCTCCACCGACACCCTGCCCCAGGCGCCCGCAGCCACCCGGACCGTCCTCGACTTCGACGCCGTCCTGCGCACTCACGAGGCCGTCTCACGCATCCTGCCTGAGACCCCCGCCTGGTCCTACCCGCTGCTCAACGCCGAGGCCGGGGTCGATGTCGTGGTCAAGCACGAGAACGTCCAGCCCACCGGTGCCTTCAAGGTCCGCGGCGGCGTGGCGCTTATGGCTGCGCTCGGCCCCGAGGAGCGGCGCCGCGGGGTCGTGACCGCCTCCACCGGCAACCACGCCCAGTCCCTGGCCTGGGCGGGTGCCCGCAGCGAGGTCCCCGTCACCGTCGTCGTGCCGGAAGGTGCTCCCGCCCGCAAGGTGGCCGCGGTGCGAGCCCTGGGCGCCCGCGTCGTCGTCGAGGGTGAGACGATGTGCGACTCACTCGCCCACGCCGAGGACCTCTCCCTGGTCGAGGGGATGCGCATGGTCTCCCCCGGCGACGAGCCGGCGATCGTGCTCGGGCACGCCACCGTCTACCTCGAGCTCTTCCGCCGCCATCGCGACCTGCGGACCGTCTACGCCCCGGTCGGCTCGGGCTCCGGTGCCGCCGGCGCCTGCCTCGTGCGCGACGTCCTGGCCCCCGAGTGCTGGGTCATCGGCGTCCAGTCCAGCGCCGCCCCGGCCGCGCACCGCGCCTGGAAGTCCGGCCAGCCGGCCACCGTCCACAGCCGCACCCGGGTGGCGGGCCTGGCCGTCGGGGCGAGCTTCGCCCTCACCCAGTCGGTGCTGGGGCGCGGCCTCAACGACTTCATCCTGGTCGACGACGATGACATTCAGCGCGCCGTCGGCCTCATGTCCACCCACGCCCACACCCTGGCCGAGGGCGCCGGTGCCGCGAGCCTGGCCGGGCTCCTGGTCGACCCCGCCCGCCGCGGCCCCTGCGCGATCGTGTGCACCGGCGGCAACGCCGACGACGACGAGCTCGCCGGCATCGGCCGCTCCGCCATCACCGACGAGGTGGCCCTGACCTGCTGAACCGGATCACTACCCGTCGGAAGGTTTGGGGAATACTCCCCGTTGAGCCGGAGCGGAGAACCGCGCGACACTCGGTTGAGGGCCGGGAAAGCGCAGTCGGGGGCGCTTCCCGGCCCTCACATCTGCTCCGGCCGCGTCGACCATCATCACCGGGTCATGCTGCCGCCAGGAGTGACCACCGCGCGGACATGAACGCGGTCTCAGCCTGAGCCCCAATTGGAAATCCGCAGAATTCCGAGGTTCTCTCGCACGAATCTCTTCCTCAACGGTTTTCATGTCCGCTGTGTGGACATTCTCATGCGCTGCGAGACGCCATCCTCGCTCTTGCCGCGCCCGGATGAGCGGCGAGGACCCGCCTGACCTCGTCGACGATCCTGCCCGAACGCACGTTGTTCGCCGTGAACCGGATGGAGGTGTACCCCAGCCGCGCCAGCTCCCGGTCACGGGAACGGTCATGGTCGAAGGCCCACATGTCTGAGTGGTACTCGTAGCCGTCGAGCTCGACGACGAGCCATCCTGCAACCAGAAGATCCACCTCACCGACACCACCGATCTCCACTCCGTCAACCACGTCGAGACCGGCACCCCGCAGCTGGACACGCGCCAACGTCTCCAGCGGGCTGCGCGCTCGGCTGCTCGTCCGTTGCAGGCGCCGGCGCCCCAGCACCCGGCGCGATCCACGCAAGTAGGCACCGACCTGCTCGTACGTGACCCGGCCCTGATGGAGGGCGGCATCAACCGCTACCAAGGCAGTCCATTCCTGGGCGCAGCACAGAAGATCAGCGAGACAACGTGCCAGGGGAACAACGGGGAAGGAGCTCAAGGACAAGGACGGAAGATCCCGAGTCTCATGCTGATGCTCACCCCATAACGGCGCCGCCTTGTGCCCCCGCGGTGTGAGGACATGAAGAGTCTTCGGCGACGATGGCAGCGGCAGCCGGTAGTACGCAGCCGCGTGCTCACACGTGATCAGTCCCCGATGAACGCGGGCGATCAGCACTCTCTTGTCGACGTCGGGCAGGGCCACCACACCATGCGGATATCGCCTGAGGCGGCCGGAGTCCACAAGCGCTTGAAGACGACGACGTTCCGAACGCTCCAGTTGAAGATCCACCTGACGGGCCGCACCATGCGTATCGCTGATACGGGTGAGCAATGCGCTGGTGTCCATGACCAACATGTTGGGCCGGTACGGAGAAGGGCACCAGAAGAGCGGAGACACCTGTGGATAACAACCGTTAGCCGCCGGCATTCTCAGCGAGGTCGGTGTCCACAGCGCGGACATGAACCGGTTCGGGCTGGATACTTGATCCGGAGAACCGCAGAATCATGCGGTTTCACAACTCAACCCGACGATGTCGGTGGCTTAATGTCCGCTCCATGGACACTCGTGCGGGGAATCAGCGCCCAGCAGGGCCCGCGTGCACGGCGGAACCGGTCGACGTGGGCCGGCTCCAGCGCAGGTAGGCCACCGTCGTGGCCAGCACCAGGATCCCGCCCACCCAGAAGTGGGGCATCCACAGAACCAGCCGCCACCAGCCGTAGCGCGAGAGCGGTTCCCCCGCCAGGAGCCTTGGGACCGCCGACGCCGAACCGGCCAGCCCATAGGCCATGAGCAGGATCCCCGACACCCAGCCGAAGGCCAGGCGCATCCAGCGCGGCACCCGGATGACGTCCGGGCGCAGCAGGGCGAAGCCGAAGACGACGAACCCCAGCTTCACCAGCCCGGAGACGAGGACGACCACGACGAACCAGGTGGGCCGCTCCTGGGCGAGCCGCAACCCCTCACCCTGAAGAACCGTATCGACCAGCCACGGGGAGCCCAGAGCCCAGGACACGCTGACGCCGCCGAAGAACGCCCACCACAGCATCATGGCGACAACCACCACCCTCGAGCGCCCCGTCATCTCAGCGCGTCCTCACATCGCATCGGCCACGGCATCGCCTCATCGACCTCTTCGGCTGCTCAGGTCTACTCGGCCTCGACCAGGATCGTCACCGGACCGTCGGCCTCCATATCGATCTTCATGTCGGCGCCGAAGCGTCCGGTCGCCACCTCCAGGCCGCGCCCGCGCAGGTCCTCGGCCACGGCCTCCACCAGGGGCTCGGCCACCTCGCCGGGGGCCGCCTTGTTCCAGGTGGGGCGCCGACCCTTGCGCGTATCGGCGTAGAGGGTGAACTGGGAGACGATGAGTACGGGAGCACCTGCGTCGGATACCGAGAGCTCGCCCTCCAGGAGCCGCAGGTCCGCGATCTTGCGGGCCACCGTAGCCACCTGTGTCGGGCCGTCGTCGTGTGTGGCGCCCACGAGGACCATGAGGCCGGGGCGGGTGATCCCCCCGACCACCTCGTCGTCGACGCGAACGGCCGCCCGGTTGACCCGTTGGATGACCGCGCGCATCAGCGACCAGCGCTCCAGTCGCGCGGCCCGCGGCCACCGCGTCCCGGTCGGCGCTGCGAGGCCCGTCCCGGGATACGGATCGAGGAGCGCACTCGCACCGGCGCCAGCGCCTGCAGGGCGGGGCGCACGTCCACCAGGTAGACGGCACTGGCCACCACGGTCAGCAGACCGATGAACGACACCCCCGTCGACGCGCCTGCGACGTAGACAGCCAGAACGGCCTCATACGCCAGGAAGCTCCCGACCACGGCCGCCAGTGCATTGACGACGAGCCAGAAGTTCCTGCTGCGCTTGTCCGCCGCGGCGTAGTACTGAGCCGGCCTCAGTGCCGAGTCGATGAGTGCCCAGACCCCGAGGACAGCAGCGAAGACCTGCGCCGCGCACCAGAGCATGGCGACAGCGAGGGAGAGGTAGTAAGCAATGAGAAGAAGGACGCTCACGCGCCCCAGGCTACCGGTCGGTGACGCCTGATCCCAGTGATGCGGCCACGCCCAGCGAGAACAGTTGACGTCTCACGCACCCGACAGCCGTTCCATCAGCCTCGGGCCGGTGGCGAGACGCCCTACCACCACGGGTGACACGAGCGCCCCCTGCCCGGACCGTCTCCGGGCAAGGCACCACGCCCACCATGTCAGCAACCGCTGGCACGGCTCCGGAACATCCGGAACCAGTCACACGGTCACGGACAGGTCAGAGCCGCAGGCCCTTGCGCAGCCCGGCGCCGGGGCGCTCGGCGGGGCTGGCCTGGGCGCGCCCCTCAGGTGAGACCAGTGGTTCCTGGGCGGCGTCGACCCGGCCGACGGCGACCGTCTCACCGGTGGCCTCATCGACCTCAGTGATCTCCACGGTCAGCTGCTCGCCCGCGGGCACGGCGCGGCGCAGCAGGGCCAGGGCGATGGGGCCGAGCTCGTGGTGGCGGGCCACGGAGGTCACGGTGCCCACGGTCCGCTCCCCCATGCGCACAACCGCCCCCGGCTGGGGCAGGTCGCCGCCGAGGCCGTCGAGCTGGAGCACCGCCAGGCGGCGCGGCGGCCGCCCCAGGTTGAGGGTGCGCGCGATCGTCTCCTGGCCCGGGTAGCAGCCCTTCGTCAGGTGCACGGCCGTGCGCAGCCAGTCCAGCTCGTGCGGGATCGCGCGGGCGTCGGCCTCGTGGGCGCGGCGGGGGCGGCCCGCCTCGATGCGCAGCGCCTCCCAGGCCAGGGCACCGGCCAGGCGCCGGTCCGAGCCGACGGCGAGGAAGGTTCTCACCACGGCTCCCACGCATCGGGCGGGAACCAGGATGAAGCCGGCCCGGTAGCCCTCACCGAGGTGAGGGCGCTCCAGCCCGACGTCGTAGCTCGTGCCGCCCTCCACAACACCCGGCCACGGGTCGCGCCACAGGCCGATGAGCGAGCCCTGCGCCTCGGCGTCGGTCCGCTCGGCGGTGTCTGTGGTGCCGGCAGTCCCGGCGGCGTCGGACTGTGCATCGGAGGTATCGGATGAGTCCACCGAGGTATCGCGCGCCGCCTGAGCCAGGACGTCGAGCCCCTCCCTGAGGGCGCCGAGCGCCTGGACGTCGGGCCGCTCGGTCACCTCGACGCGCAGCATGAAGCGCATGGAGTCCAGGAAGGCCGCCAGGTCTGCGCCACCACCGGCCTCCGTGACGAGCCAGAGCGTGCGACCGTCGTCGAGGGCAGCGAGTGCGTGGGTGATGTGCCCCTGGGCATCGAGGAGAAGCGTCTCCGCGCCACCGTCGCCGGGTTCCAGGGCGGTGAGGACCTGGCTGGACAAGGTAGTCAGCCAGCTCAGGCGGTCCGGCCCGGTGACGGTGACGACGTCGCGCGCCAGGGCGCAGGCGGCCCGGCCGTCGGCCAGGGCGGCCTGCTCGCGGCCGGGGTCGCCGAGGTGGGAGGGGACGGCCTCGTCGGGGTCGCCCGGAGCGGTGGCGACGGCGCCGGGTCGGTTCAGCAGCGGGGAGATGATCATGAGGCGGTCGGCTCGGCGTCGTCGGAGGCGGGCTCGGAGGACTCAGGAGCCCCGTCGGCCGGGTCGAGGCCGGAGCCGGGCTGGGCCGCGGGGTCATCTAAGTCGTCGACACGGCCGAGTCTTCCGGAGGCGTAGGTGGTCACCTCGCTCTGGCCGAAGGCGGCCATGTCCTGGGTCCACATGAGGTCGCCGCCCACGAGCCCGAACATGCGGGTCATCTCCTCCACGGCGACGGCGGTGCGGGCCCGGCCCACGGCCTGGGTGCCGACCTGGGCGCGCGGCCCCTGGATCCAGCCCTCCCAGACGCCGACGTGGCCGGCGGGGTCGGCCGAGACGAGCTCGAGCCGGGTGACGGGGGTGAGCGGGCCGCCGGTGCTCCCGGTGGCCTCGTCCTCGGAGGAGTCAGAGGCACCGGCGGCGTCTGCGCCGTCGGGCTGCTCCTGGCCGACGGGCCGCCAGTAGGTGGTCTCGGTGGACCAGACCTGGGCGGGAGCCAGGAGGGAGGCTCCCTGGAGGCCGGGCATCTCGAAGTCGAGGTTCTTGGAGCGGGTGGCGTCGACCGTCCAGATAGTGGTGGTCTGGCGCAGGTAGGGGCCGCCGTCGTGGTCGAAGGTCATCTCCTGGTAGACGGCCTGCTCGGGCACGGTCTCGCCGTAGGTGAGGATGCCGTAGCCGCGCCAGGTGCCGGCGAGCCAGGCCAGCGGGTAGAGCTCGGGGGCCAGGTCATCAGGAAGCGTGAATGCCATGGCCCCAGTCTCTCCTCAGTGGCGCGCTCGTGTCCAAATCTGCAGCAAAGGCCCCGATCGAACGCGCAACGTCACAAGGAAACCGCATGATTCCGCGGTTCTTTTGTGCGAGACGAGAGGCTTCGAACTCCTTTGCCGCAGATTTGGACACCCGAGCCCCTTGGTGCAGCTCCTTGGGGCAGTGCCGTACTGGGCGGCGACCGTCAGCCGGCGAGGAAACCGCCCATGAGGCGGGCGATCGCGTAGACCGGAACGCCGACCGACAGGATCGGCACGAGGGCGGAGGCCACCGCCGCCCGCCCGCCGGGCACCCACCGGTGGGTCCACAGGACGCGGTTGCCGGCAGCCATGAGAACCCCGGCCACGAAGCCGACAACGACGCAGGCCACGGCGCTTTGCAGGGCCGCCGTTGTACTGATGTGGGACAGGCCGAAGAAGCCGGCCGCGGCGAGCACGTAGCCGGCACCGCCGGCGAGCAGCGCCGGGACCGTGGCGGTGAGGGCCTCGAGCATCCGGGCGCGCACATTGAGAACAGTCAGGATGGCACCGACGAACAGCGCCAGGCAGGTGGGCACGACGACGGCCGGATCGGCCAGACCCGGTTCCAGGGCGCACCAGGCCGAGCCGGAGACCACCACGAGGCAGCCCGCGACCGTTGAGGACAGGTCCTCGACCAGGTTGTGCCGGCCGTCGTGCCGCAGCATCTGGCCGACGAAGGCCACCAGGATCGAGAAGGCCATGACCAGGCCGGCCACCCCCATGTCGTCAAGGAGGTAGACGCTGGCCGCGGCCGAGAGCCCACTGATCGTCATGACGATCGTGCCGCCCAGGTCATGCCGGGCGCGCACGAGCGCGGGCCAGCCCTGGGCGGCGGCCGGGACCAGGACGGCCACGAGGGTCAGCCTCACCCAGCCCGGCAGCACCGAGCCGACCGCCAGCAGCAGCGGAACGAGGCCCGCGAAGGCGAGACGGGTCCATGCCGGGTCCACCAGGCCCGGCTCCTTGGGACGGTTGGAGGCCCGGCGGGTGGCGTAGCCCAGGTCCTCGGCGATATCGAGGGTGTCCACGGAGTCGGCCGAGCGCGCCGACGCCGGTGAGCCGGCCGAAGAGGCCGATACGGCCGACCCCGCGGAGCCACCCGAGCCGATGACGCCGGCCCAGTCCGTCGCACCGCGCACATCAGCGGGCGCCGTCGGAACGGATGCAGCATGGGCGTCATCGCGGGATCTGCGGGAGGCTCCACGGGTGCGCGCGGCCGGCTGGGCTCGTCGGTGGTGGGTAGTCACAGCACGCATCGTCGCACACCCGGCCGGCGGGCGACCCCCACTCCGACGCCTCCCCATCCGGATTCCCACATCCGGTCAGTTCCCACCCGGGGGATTCCGCCCTGCGCCAGGTGTGGTTGACTTGTCCCCGACAGTATCGCCGCTGCTCAGCTCGTCTGCGCCGGTGAGCCCCGGCCGACAGCCTTGGAAGGAGCAGCCATGCGGATCATCATGTTCACTCGTGAGAACGACGCCACCAGCGTCCTGCCCGCAACCTCCTTCCTCGACTCCCAGGTGGAGTGTCTCCCCCCGATCCCCTCCTCCTACGCGGAGGTGGACAGCGCCGACGTCGTCATGATCGATGCGCGCGGGGACCTGACCCGAGCCCGCGCTCTGTGCCAGCTCTTCACCGGCCCCATGGACTGCCCGCCCATCATCCTCATCCTGGAGGAGGGCGGCGCCGCCGCGGTGCAGATCGACTGGGGCGCCGCCGACTTCGTCATGGCCGGAGCCAAGCCCGCCGAGCTCTCGGCCCGACTGCGGCTCCTGCGCGCTCACGTCCCGGTGGTGGCCGAGGCCGACGACGACCGCATCGAGGTCGGAGACCTTGTCATCGATGTCACCGCCTACACAGCCCGCCTGCGCGGGGCGATCCTGGACCTGACCTACAAGGAGTTCGAGCTGTTGAAGTTCCTGGCCGCCAACCAGGGGCGGGTACTGACCCGCGACGCCCTCCTGCACGAGGTGTGGGGCGAGGACTACATCGGCGGCTCGCGCACGGTCGACGTCCACATCCGGCGCCTGCGCGCCAAGCTCGGCACCGAGCACGACAACCTCATCGGCACGGTCCGCAACGTCGGCTACCGCCTGGACGCCCCTGAGGACGCCTGACGGCTCAGGGACCGTCCGACCGTTGGGCGGACACCAGGACGAGCGAAGACCCGTACCTGTAGACTCGTGCGCGGCGTCGGGCCGTGACGGGCCCCGGGCTCCAACTCAAGCCGCCGCGAGCGGCATTCGCGCCGACTGGCGCTCTCCGGTCCGACGTCCTCACCTCTCCTCACCCCTCAGCCGAAGCGGCCGGAGATGTAGTCCTCGGTGGCCTGCTGGCTGGGAGCGGAGAAGATCTTGTCGGTGGAGTCGTACTCGACGAGGTGTCCCGGCTTGCCGGTGGCCTCCAGGTTGAAGAAGCCGGTCTTGTCACTCACGCGCGAGGCCTGCTGCATGTTGTGGGTGACGATGACGATCGTGTAGTCCGTCTTGAGCTCGGAGATGAGGTCCTCGATGGCGAGCGTGGAGATGGGGTCCAGGGCGGAGCAGGGCTCGTCCATGAGCAGGACGGCGGGCTTGACCGCGATGGCGCGGGCGATGCACAGGCGCTGCTGCTGGCCGCCGGACAGCCCCAGCCCCGGCCGGTCGAGGCGGTCCTTGACCTCGTCCCACAGGTTGGCCCCGCGCAGGGAGGCCTCCACCAGGTCGTCGGCGTCGGACTTCTTGATGCGGCGGTTGTTGAGACGTACCCCGGCCAGGACGTTCTCAGCGATGGACATCGTGGGGAACGGGTTGGGCCGCTGGAAGACCATGCCGATGGCGCGGCGCACCTGGACGGCGTCGACGCCGGGGTCGTAGAGATTGACGCCGTCGACGATGACCTGGCCCTCGACACGGGCACCGGGGATGGTCTCGTGCATGCGGTTGAGGGTGCGCAGGAAGGTGGACTTCCCGCAGCCGGAGGGGCCGATGAGGGCGGTGACGGACTTGGGCTCGATGACGACGTTGACGTCCTTGACGGCCAGGAAGTCGCCGTAGTAGATGTTCTCGCCGATGACGTCGATGCGCTTGGACACGTCGGTTCCTTTACCTGAGGTGAACGGTGGAGGGCTCTGGGGCTCTGAGAGCACTGGGGCTCTGTCGGGGCTCAGCGCCGGCCGCCCTTGGGGCTGAAGTACTTCGAGATGAGGCGGGCCGCGAGGTTGAGCAGCATGACCAGGATGATGAGGGTCAGCGCCCCGGCCCAGGCGCGCTCCATGGCGGCGGCCTCACCGCGGGAGTACTGGTCGTAGACGAGCACCGGCAGGGTGGACATGGAGCCGTCGAGCGGGTTGGTGTTGGTGCGGATCGTCAGGCCCACGGTGATGAGCAGCGGGGCGGTCTCACCGATGACGCGGGCGATGGCGATCATGACGGAGGTGGTGATGCCGGCCACCGCGGTGCGCAGCACGACCTTGACGATGGTGAGCCACTTGGGCACGCCCAGCGCGTAGGAGGCCTCGCGCAGGTGGGAGGGGACGAGCTTGAGCATCTCCTCCACGCCGCGGATGACCACCGGCGTCATGAGGACGCTCAGGGCCACGGCGCCGATGACGCCGGCCTGGTAGCGGGGGCCGGCCGCGATGAGGAAGATCGAGTAGGCGAACAGCCCGGCCACGATCGAGGGGATGCCGGTCATGACGTCGACGAGGAAGGTGATGGCCCGGGCGATCCAGCCGCCGTTGTACTCCACGAGGAAGACGGCGGTGAACAGCCCCAGCGGCACGGAGATGAGGGTGGCGATCCCCGTGATCTGGAGGGTGCCGATGATGCCGTGGTAGAAGCCGCCGTTGGAGGCGTCGGCGCCGCGCATGTTCGTGGTCAGGAAGTCGTAGCCGAATCGGGCCGAGCCGCCGGACAGGACCATCCACACCAGGGAGACCAGGGGCACCATGACGATGGCGAAGGACAGGTAGATGAGGAGGGTCACCAGGGTGTTGCGGCCCCAGCGATCGCCCTCGCGCACCCAGGAGACGGTGGTGGCGCCCACCACCCACACCAGGGCGGTCAGGGTGACGACGGCGGCGATGCTCCATCCGGCCAGCAGGCCGATCCCGCCGACGACGACGAACGCGGCTCCCAGCGCCGCCCAGATGAACCAGTCGGGCAGGCGGTAGGAGGTCAGGGGCACGCCCTCGATGGTGGGCGGGTCGGCCAGCGGGTCGACGGGGGCGGCCGGGGCCTCGGCGGCCGCGAGCGCGGCCTTGAGGGACTTGGGCGCGGGGGCGCCGTCGGAGGCGTCAGCAGCGGGCCCGGGGCCGGAGGCCCCACCGTCGGAAGCGGCGTTGGCAGCAGAGTCGGGCGTGTTCGTGGGCGTCATGTCAGCTGGCTCCTGAGAACTCGGAGCGGCGCGCGATGATCCACCGCGCCAGGGAGTTGACCGCGAAGGTGATGATGAACAGGACCAGGCCGGTGGCGATGAGCACGTTGACGCTCAGCCCGTATGCCTCGCGGAACTGCGAGGCGATGTTGGCGGCGATGGTCTGGTGCTGGCCCGCCTGGAGGATGTTGAGGTTCAGTCCCATGCCGGGCGAGAGGATCATGAGGACCGCCATGGTCTCCCCCAGGGCTCGCCCGAGCCCCAGCATGGAGGCGGAGATGATGCCGGAGCGGCCGAAGGGCAGGACGGCCTGGCGGATCATCTCGTAGCGGGTGGCGCCCAGGGCCAGGGAGGCCTCCTCCTGGAGGGTGGGGGTCTGCAGGAAGATCTCGCGGATGGTGGCGGTGATGATCGGCAGGATCATGACGGCCAGGACCAGGGAGGCGGTGGTGATGTTCTTGGCAGGGGCCGTGTAGCCGGCGAACAACGGGATGAAGCCGAGGGTGTCGGTCAGCCAGGTGTTGATGGGGTCGAGCAGGGGCACGAGCCACAGGAAGCCCCACAGCCCGAAGACCACCGAGGGGATCGCGGCCAGGAGGTCCACCATGTAGCCCAGGGCCTGAGCCAGGCGGCGCGGGGCGAAGTGGGAGATGAACAGGGCCACCCCGATGCTCAGCGGCACCGCGGCGCCCAGGGCGATGGTCGAGGACAGGAGCGTGCCGAAGACGAGGGGGGCCACGTAGCCCCACAGGCCGCTCTCGCGCATGAAGGAGACCGACTCGAGGGTCTCGCGCGAGGCCGTCAGGGCGGGCAGGGCCTCCCGGATGAGGAAGGCGGCCACGAGGGCGAGCACCACCATGATGAGGGTGCCGGCCCCGAAGGACAGGCCGGTGAAGATCCGGTTGCCGGTCTGCCCGGGGGCCTTCCCGGGCTGAATGGTGGCGTTGTCAGCGCCGTCGGGCGCGGTTGCGGCGCCGGGCGGTGGGGCCGACGACGGTGCGGTGGTGCTGGCCACGGCTGACCCTCCTCGGGGTGTCTGGGGCGGCGGCTGGGCGGGCGGGTGCTGGCTGGGCATGTGCGGTTGGGTGCGGCGTCGTGATAGCTGGTCGTCCGGCTCAGGCGGCGATCTTGTCGATGGCGGCGTTGATCTTCTCGCGCATCTCGCGGGTGATGGGTGCGCAGCCGGTGGCCTTGGACGAGGTGTCCTGCCCCCTGGTGGATGCCGCGAAGCGCAGGTAGGCCTTGACGACGGCGGCGATCTCCGCGTCCTCGTAGCTCAAGCGGGCGGCCAGGTAGGAGACCAGGACGATGGGGTAGGCGCCGTCGGCGTCGTGGCTGGGCGTGTAGAGCAGGCGGGTCTCGTCGGCCTCGGCGCCCAGGGTGGCGGCGTTGAGGGCGGCGGCCGCGGCGTCGGCGGAGACGGGCACGTAGGCCCCGTGGCTTCCGACGGCGACGGTTCCCAGGGTGGCGGGTACCTTGGAGGCGTCGGCGTAGCCGATGGTGCCGGTGGCCGCGGAGACGGTCTGGATCATGCCGGCGGTGCCGTCACCGGACTGGCCGCCGCGCAGCGGCCAGGTCTCCTCGGACTCGTGGGTCCACACCTCGGGGGCGATGGTGGCCAGGTAGGTGGTCAGGGCCTTGGTGGTGCCGGAGTCGTCGGAGCGGCCGACGACGATGATCCGTTGATCCGGCAGCGCGGCGCCGGGGTTGAGGGCGGCCAGGGCGGGGTCGTTCCAGCGGGTGATGGCACCGGAGAGGACCTGGGCGAGGACCTCGCCGGTCATGTTGACGTGGGACTCCCCGGTGAGGCCGGGCAGGTTGTAGGCCACGGCGATCGGGGAGATGTAGAGGGGCAGCTCGATGACTCCGCCGACCTTGTTGATCTCCTCGGTGGTCATGGGGGTGTCGGTGCCGGCGAAGTCGACGGCGCCCTCGACGAGCTTGGTGCGTCCGGCCCCGGAGCCGCCGCCGGCGTAGTCGACGGTGGCGCGCAGGTTGGCGCCCATGAAGGCGTTCATCCAGGCGTCCTGCGCGTCGGACTGGGAGGTGGCGCCCGCGCCACGGATCCGTCCCTCCAGGTCGCTGGAGGCGTTGGGGTCGGGGGCGCCGGCGTCGCGCCCGCAGGCGGCCAGCGATGTCAGGGCGGCCGCGCTCAGGGCGCCCAGGGCGCCGCGACGGGTCAGGAGCACAGGCTCTCCTCGATGAGTCGGGATGTTCGGTCGGTGATCAACCAGCGGTGACGATATGCGGGCTGGATGAAGGTTCCGGGTGACGTCGGTAAACGAACGGTAAACATCCCTGTGAGGACCGCCACCGGCCGGCACAGCAGGCTGGCCTGCGCCCCCGGTCAGCGCCCCTCGGACAGGACGGGGCGCTGCTTCTCGATGGCGACGGCGCGGATCTTGCCGCGGGGGCGGCGGGCCATGTGGACCACGAGGATCTCCCCGGTCTTGAGCCAGGGGTCCCGGTCGGGCACGGAGCGCAGGAGCCTGCCGGGTGCGTACTGGGAGACGACGTCCATGATGGAGGGCAGGACGGGCCGGTGGGTGCACAGCGCCGTCGGCTCCTCGCGCACCCCCAGGACCTTCTTGACCACGGAGCGCACGCCCTTGGGGCTCTCGGCGTGGGCCATCTCGGTGAGGGCGCCGGCCGTCTCCAGGGTCAGGCCCGCGGCCCTGGCGTAGGGGGCGACCGTGTCCACGCAGCGCTTCCAGGGGCTGGTGATGACGCGTCCCACCCCGTAGGCGGCCAGGATCGGCACGAGGGCGCGGGCCCGGGTCTCACCCTGGTCGTGGGTCAGGGGGCGGGTGGCCTCGTCGGTCTCCTTGTCCCGCTCCTTGGGGCGGTTCCACACGGAGCGCTTGACGGCACGGCCGTGGCGCACGAGGACCAGGGTCCAGGTGTCGAGCTTGCCGTCCTCCCACAGGTCGACGAGCTCGCCGAGCAGGTCGCGGTCGTAGGAGTAGGTGAGGCGCTTGCGGGCCTGGCCCACGCGCAGCCACTCGACGGCGTCGATCTCCTTGGCCGAGGCGGGTGTGACGGCGGCGCGGGCTGCAACGGCGGCCGATGAGCCGGGTGCGACGCGGGCGGACCAGTAGTGGACCTCCTTGCGGGCGCCGTCGGCGATCTTGTAGCGCACGCGGCTGAGGGGCTGGCCGAGGATCACCTGCACGCCGGTCTCCTCAGCGACCTCGCGCACGGCGCAGGTACGCACGGACTCGCAGGAGTCGACCTTGCCCTTGGGGATGGACCAGTCGTCGTAGCGGGGGCGGTGGACCAGGAGCACCTCGAGGTGCTTGCCTTTCTCGCGCCACACGAGGGCGCCCGCGGCCTTCACGGTCTCGCGCGATTTGTTCTTCTTGCTGGAGGGGCTCATGGCACGGCCGTCTCAGTGGCGGCCCTTGACGCGCGAGCGCGCCCGGACCATGAGGCTGTCCTGGATGTCCTCGAGGCGGTTGCCATCGGCGTCGACGAGGTGGCGTTCCCAGGAGCCGTCGGGCCGAAGGTGCCAGGAGGAGACCTCGTCGGAGGCGCAGTGGGTGACCAGCCACTCGAGGTCCTCGACCATGGCCGGGTCGGTGATGCGCACGAGGGCCTCGACGCGGCGGTCGAGGTTGCGGTGCATGAGGTCGGCCGATCCGATGAACAGCTTGGTCTGCCCGCCGCCGGCGAAGGCGTAGATGCGCGAGTGCTCCAGGAAGCGCCCGAGGATCGAGCGCACGCGGATATTCTCGCTGAGGCCCTCGACGCCGGCGCGCAGGCCGCAGATGCCGCGTACGACGATGTCGACCGGCACTCCGGCGCGCGAGGCGCGGTACAGGGCGTCGATGACGGTCTCGTCGACGATGGAGTTGACCTTGATGCGGATCCAGGCGGGCAGGCCGGCCTTACGGTTGGTGATCTCCTGTTCGATGTGCTCGACCAACCCGTCGCGCAGGCCCCGGGGGGCTACGAGGAGCCGGCGGAAGCGGGCGCGCGGAGCGTAGCCGGAGAGCTGGTTGAACAGGGTGGTCAGGTCCTGGGCGACGTCGCGGTCGCAGGTCAGAAGCCCTAGGTCCTCGTAACCGCGGGCGGTCTTGGGGTGGTAGTTGCCGGTGCCCACGTGGCAGTAGCGGCGCAGGCCGTCGGACTCCTGGCGCACCACGAGCAGCAGCTTGCAGTGCGTCTTGAGGCCCACCATGCCGTAGACGACGTGGACGCCGGCGCGCTCGAGCTTGCGGGCCCAGGAGATGTTGGCCTCCTCGTCGAAGCGGGCCTTGATCTCCACGATGGCGACGACCTGCTTGCCGGCCTCGGCGGCCTCGATGAGGGCGTCCACGATCGGGGAGTCGCCGGAGGTGCGGTAGAGGGTCTGCTTGATGGCCAGGACCTTGGGATCGGCGGCGGCCTGGGCAACGAACTCCTGGACGGAGGTGGAGAAGGAGTCGTAGGGGTGGTGCAGGAGGACGTCGTGCTCGCGCATGGCGGCGAAGACGTCCGGCGCGGAGGAGGACTCGTAGGCGGCCAGGCCCGCGGCCGTCACCGGCACGAAGCGCGGGTACTTCAGGTCGGGGATGTCCAGGTCGTGGAGCTGGTTGAGGCAGGTCAGGTCCAGGGGGGCGGGGAGCTCGAAGACGTCGTCGCCTTTGAGGCCCAGGGCGCGCACCAGGTAGCGACGGGTGAAGGAGGAGATGGTGTCCTCCACCTCCAGGCGCACGCAGTCGCCGAAGCGGCGCCGCTCGAGCTCCTTCTCCATGGCCTTGAGGAGGTTCTCGGCGTCGTCCTCCTCAACCTCGAGGTCCTCGTTGCGGGTGACCCGGAAGAGGTGGTGCTCCAGGATGTCCATGCCCGGGAAGAGGTGGTCGAGGTGCTGGCCGATGACGACCTCCAGGGGGATGACGGCACAGCCGGCAGCCTTGTCCGCGGCGTCGAGCTCTCGGCCGGGGACCTGGACCAGGCGCGGTAGAGAGTCGGGCACCTTGATGCGCGCGAAGTGCTCCTTGCCGCTGCGCGGGTTGCGCAGGATGACGGCGAGGTTGAGAGACAGTCCCGAGATGTAGGGGAAGGGGTGGGAGGGGTCGACCGCCAGCGGGGTCAGGACCGGGTAGATCTGGTGGCGGAAGTAGCGGGTCAGGCGCTCCTGCTGATCGGTGTTGAGCTCCTCCCAGCCCAGGATGTCCACGTTGCGCTCGGTCAAGGCTGGGCGGATGTCCTCCTGGAAGAGGGCGGCCTGGCGGGCGGTGAGCTCCTTGGCACGGCTGGTGACCTGGGCCAGGACCTGGTTGGCGTCCAGGCCGGAGGCGCGCACAGGGGTGATGCCGGCCTTGATGCGGCGCATGAGCCCGGCGACGCGCACCATGTAGAACTCGTCGAGGTTGGAGGAGAAGATCGCCAGGAACCAGGCGCGCTCCAGCAGGGGCAGGGTGCGGTCCTCAGCCTGTTCCAGGACCCGCTCGTTGAAATCCAGCCAGGTGAGCTCCCGGTCGATGAAGCGGTTCCTGAAGGACTTCAGGGGCGGCAGGAGGTCCTCGGGGGCCACCTGGGCGGTGTCGGCGGAGGTGGCCGAGGCCACGGCGTCAGCAGCACCGGCCGAGCTGAATGAGGAGGCTGAGGAGGAGGCGCTGGCCGGGCTCACGGCGTGGCCCGAGCTGGCGGCGCTGCCGGGAACGAAGGTGCCCCGCTCTCCCGGCGTCGCGGTCGACGGCGTCGCCAGTGCCTCGGCCGCTGAGGGGGCCGACTGCGAGCTGGCGGAGGTGATGGAGGAGGGCGCGATGGCGGGTGTCGCGGTGCCGATGGGGCCGGGGGCCGGGGCAGCCTCACCGTCGACGATCTCGTCGAAGTCCTCGTCCTCGTACTGGGGGCCGGAGTCGTCGGCGAAGTCGCGCGGGTCGGCGACCTCGATGATGTGCTCCTCCTCGGCGGACTCCTCGGAGTCTTCGGAGTCGGCTGGGTCGTCGGGCTCCTCTGGGTGTCCGGCGGCCTTGTGTCCCTCGGGGCTCTCCTCGTCCGTGGGCGACCCATCGGGAGAGGCCGGGACACCATCGGGCTCACCCTGGGTCTCAGTCTCGGCGACCTCGGCGGAGACCGCTGGCTCGCCAGGCCCCGCGGCCTCGGGCGACACCGCCGACTGGGCCGCCTCGGCCGCCTCGACGTCGTCGGACACCTGCTCGGGCTCCTGGGGGGTCGAGTGACGCATCCACCCGCCCAGGAAGCGAGAGAGCGGCGTGGGGGCGGAATGGGGCGCGTCGTTGGTCATGGCCACATGGTCCCACGTCCGGGCGACCTTGTGGGGCGGTGATCCGCTCCAGTTCGGCGAATGCGCAAGGTGCCGCTGCTGCCGCACGATCCTTGGGACGCACTGGCTGAACCTTGGCCCCACTGCACGAGCTCCCACCTCGCGTGCAGTACACCTCCCCGTCCCCCATTGCGATCCACCCTTCGTGCAGTAGCCATTCGGGCAGCCACATGACTCTCCTGCGCAGGAGTCGCGAATGACGCAGGGGCTGCGCGGCGCACCGAGCATGATCTCGCCAATGGTTCCGGTCGTGTCCAAATCGGTCACAAAGGAGCCTGCGACCCGATCAAGCCACTGGAAGAACCGCGGAATCATGCGGCTTTGTTCCGTCGACGCACGCTTGCCTCGGGCCTTTGTCACCGATTTGGACATCCCGCGCTCGGATAGCCCTCACACAAGGCCCTCTCAGTCGAGGAGGCCTGCGGCGGCGCGGCGGGCGGAGTCGGTGAGCTCGTCGGCGGTGGCCAGGAGGGCGGAGTCGCGGCGGGTGACGTGGTCGGCGAGCTCGTCGGCGTCGTCCTCGATCCACACGGGGTCGGAGCCGGCGGCCAGGGCGCGTAGGAAGTCTGCGGTGGCGGTCAGCAGCGGGGCGATCTCGGTGACGGAGTCCTCGACGCCGCCGGCCAGGACGACATCGAGACGCTCGCGCAGCTCGGTGGGCGCGGGCACGGCGCGCGCCTCGCCGAGGGCGGCCTCGAGGCGGGCGGTGGCGGCATCGTCGGCCTCGGTGAGGTCGACGACGGTGGCGTAGCGGCGGGCGACGAGCTCGGGGTCACGGCGGATCCACTCGCGTACGAGGAACAGTCGCCACAGGGTTCCGGGAAGGGTGGTGGCCGGGGAGTCGGCCCACAGCTCAGCGATGTCGTCGACGCCGTTGGTGGCGACCGCGGCAACGACACCGGAACGGGTGATGGGGTCGTCCTCGGTATCGGCACCGGGGAAGCCGCCGATGAGGGCCTGGGCGGCACGGTGGGCGAGCTCGGAGGCGACGGCGGTATCGGCGCCGCCCTCGATCTGCTCGGCAGCCTCGGGGTCGAGCCGGGCGGGGCGGTGGAACTGGCGGGCCATGGGAACTCCTCACGCGGTGCGGGCGCGTCGGCGACGACGCGCAGGCTCATTGTCTCGCGAGAGGAGATGCCCTCCCCCACCAGTTCACTTCCGGCCGACGGAGGAGGGGCGGCCGGTGCTGGCGCTATCGTCGGATGCGGCGTCAGCGTCCGGGGAAGGCTCACGGTGGCCGGCAGCGTGGCGAGTTCGACACGGCGGTCGGTTGTCCGGTTATGCTGACCCCTGCCGACGGCGTCTGGACTCCGCTTCCGGCCGTCGGCGCGCCCCCTTAGCTCAGTTGGTCAGAGCTGCGGACTTTTAATCCGAAGGTCGTGGGTTCGAGCCCCACAGGGGGTACCGCACCGGCCTCGGCCCCACCAGGGACCGGAGCCTTCTTCCTGTCCGGGATGCAGGCAGCAGCGCCCTCCCGCCACCCTGCCGGCACATGGTTTCGGGTTGCGTGATGGCTGCTGGAATCAGGTGAACTCAGGTGGCACCGATCCACGTGGATGGACGCTCCAGCCATCGGGGAAGGGATGAAGGCATTCATGTCGAGCCGGATTCGATCGGCGCCAGCCCAGGTAGCCGGAAGTGCCTTCAGATCATTCCGCAAAAAAATCTAACCCAGAACCCAAAAACATGAAACACCCAAAAACACTGGAACCCACCGGCATTTCATTCACTGACTGCGGGTGGTTGTTCCATCACCAAAGAGATTTGGTGTCGTGCGGTATACCGTCCCGTCAGAACCACGAGTCGTCGTCCCGCCAAAGATACTCTCCGTGGTGCGGTACACCGTCCCGTCAGAACCACGAGTCGTCGTCCCGCCAAGAATGCTATCCGTCGTTCGATACACCACCCCACCTGAAGCAGAACCAGGAACACGAGACGATACCTCATCGCTACTTTTCCTCACATGTAGACTGCGACCACCTCCTCCGAGACCAACAGATTCTTGACCATCGTCAGTCACCGTAAAAACCGAAACCAAGATCGACACAACCCACACACCTAACAGAATGACAACTCGCTGATAACTCCATACGCTTGGCATAAAAATGGAGATGATTGCCACCACAACAGAAACGATCGCGGCGTACACCAAGACGAAAAAGAATGCCTGAAGAGGAATAAACAACCCGAGCCAGAACCCTACCCGCTTACCCCTCACCCCAGAGGACTGGGCAATATGAGAACCGACCACCCAGCCAACAAGGGCACCAACAATCCCCAACACGAAAGCACAGCCCGCAATCGCACCATCCGACACAGAGGACTCTCCGGTGGAAAAATCCATCCCACCAAACCCTATAGTCAAGATGCCAGTATACAGAAACATTTGGCACCCAAATATTGCATATCCGATTTCATTGTTGGGCTTTGAACTCATCTTTGAATCCTCCCCTGCAAAGCTCTGACAGTCATCCGTGCAGAACCATCGATTTTAAAATCTCCAGCCCCACCAACCCTAGATCGAAATAGGGTATACTTTATATTATATCACCTGCGACAAGAAGGGGGCGACAGTCAGCCACCTCAACTTTCCGCATTTTATGAATATCGTGGAATCCTTCAAAGAGTAAGGACACTCGCATGGAATAACCTAGAGGCTATCGTCACTTTTATCCACAAGCAAGCAGTTCACTCCACACTCTCACTCGTTCACCGTCGATGGACGCTCAATCATTTACCTTCACGCCTCACAGGCATTAGATTCTCCTATTAACACCACCAGCGACCCACCTTAATCGCCTCGAGCACACGACCAAGGCGGCAGCCGAAAAGCGCTCAACGCGAGAGCTCGGCGTCGGACACGACCCAGTTGCGTCCGACCTTGCGGCCGGACAGGCGGCCTGAGGCAATGCGGTCGCGCACCGCCTGCGGAGTGATCCCGAGACGGATGGCAGCCTCGGACACACCCACGAACTCGACGTCGTCGATCTTCAGACCCTCGCGGCGGTCCCACATCCTGGTGGGGATCACCTCGATCCCCACCAGGTCCCCGACCTGCGCGGCGAGGGCGGCGGCCGTGGACACAGCCTGAGCCAATGTGTGGGCGGGCAACGTGATGACTGCATTGATGGCCCCAGGGCATGCAGGCGCGTCCCCGACGGCGGGGTGGTAGTCGGCCAGAGCCTCCATGAGGTTGTCGATATCGTCGCTCTCAATGGCGGGCTTGTGCACGTGAATCGTGAGCGTTGCGTTATAGTCCATAGGATCCCTTCCAGCACTTTGCTTACGCCAAGATTGTCTCGCTTCAACTTGGCTCATCACAAGAGGTCAGGCGGGACTCCCCTGGCTTCCCTTGGCGCCCGCGACCGCGGGCTCCACGGCCACGGGCGCCGCCGCTGCGGCCACTCCGGCCGGAGGGCTGCCCAGAGCCCTGCTCACCACTTCAGCCGCGCCGCTTCGCACTGCACCCACCGTTCCCACCGCGTATTCCCCCGCCGCAGCCGGCGCGACCTGCACGACCGGACCAATCACGCCCTGCTTCACCGAAACCGCATCCCAGTCGCCCGATAGAGGCCCGCTTGGGGTGGGAGCCCTGGGTCGAGGGCCTGGACGAGGCCGCGGTGGCGGACCTGGTCAGGAGCGTGCCGTGAGCTGGTCAGGGCTGGTAGGCGATGTGGCTGGTGTCGGCTATGGCGATGTAGAGGCTGTCAGTTTTCTGGGAGACGCGCAGGGTGCCGATGGCGATGACGTGGTGGCCGGCGAGGTCACCGATGCTGGCGTCGAGGTTGTCCTGGACGCTGAGCGCCTGGTCGTTGCGGATCATGATGGCGGCGGTGTCCTTGGGTCTGGTGCCGGGCTGGGGCACCATGTGCAGGAAGATGCTCTTGGTGGGGGCGTTTTCGGCGTAGTTGGTGACCTTGCCGTAGAAACACGCGCGCAGGCCCTTGTGAGCGGACGTGAGGGTGTTGGCGAGCCGCACGAGCTGGTTGACGAAGCCGGGGCGCTGGCCGGGCAGCTCGATGAGGGCGTGAGGGTCGAGGCGGCCGTCCAGGGCCCGGGTGAGCAGGGAGGCCAGCGTTGCGGTAGATCGTGTGGGGGCGTTTCGTCTGCTGTCGGGTCCAGGTTGGGCGGTGGCCATGGGGCGGCCGGCGGCCTGGGTACGGCTGGTGGGCGTCGCCATGCCCGTGCTGGTTCCTGGCCCGGTGGTGATGAGAAGCAGCGTGGGTCCCTCGTGGCGGGTGCGGGTGGTGGTGGAGCCGTCGCGGTGGCCTTTGACGGCGCGCTCGGCGGCGTCGCCCTCGTCGCAGCCGGTGATGTGCTTCCTGGACCAGAAGTGGGGGCGCACGTGCTTGGACTTCAGCGCTCTGGGGCCGGCGGGAGCCCGGCAGAGTCTGCCGTGGGTGTCCTGGCCGGGGCAGGTCAGGTCCTGGGGCGGGTCGGGAAGGTCCGCGTACTGGCTGATGCTGAGCAGTCGTCCCTGACTGAGTGCGTAGCGCATGGTGGCGCTCATTTCTTGGAGCACGGCGGGCCTTCCGCCGTTGCTTCCTTGGGGCACGACGGGCGGTCCGTCGTTGCCCTGGTGGGGCCGGTAGGTGGTTTCTGCTGGTCCTGGTGGCCGGGTGGCGGTGGTACGTCGTCTGGCCGGGGTGGGAGGGCGCCCGGGCTGGTGCCCTCCTACCCGTCCCGAATTATCCCTGTGACCTACGACAAGAATTCCTGCGGCGAGATGCGAGGTGGTCGTGATGGTGTTTTCTCCTGAGTTCTGCTGGCGTGCGCCAGCTCTGGAACCGTGGTGGTGCTGGCTGCTCGGACCCTCGGCTCTCCGTGCGGTTTCCGGGATAGAGGTACTGCGGTGTGCTGCGACTATGTGCCGATGGCCGGCGCCGCCCTCTGCTACTCCGAAGGTCGTGGGTTCGAGCCCCACAGGGGTACCACACCGGCCTCGGCCCCGGTATGGGCCGAGACCTTCTTCATGGCTGGACGCCACTCAGCCGGCGCTCATTCTCCACCGCTGCAGATCGGAGCGAAGTCATCCACCTTACGGCAGAACAGCGTGGTCATGATGGAGAGCTCTTCAGCGGTCCAGCTGACCTAACCACGGAGCTTGCGGCTGATAACAGATCGCGTGACACCGAACTGGTCAGCCAGGTCCTTACACGTCATTCGATGCTCGAAGAGCAGCTGGTTCAGCTGAGCTGTTTGTTTATCATGGGAGTCACCCGGTTGCACCGGGGTGACTCCCCACCATTATGGCGGAGCAGTGCCCACCGACCGACGAGTCGCATCAAGGATGCCCGCCAAGGGCGGCTCGGTACCTCAGGTGGGACTGCCCGCGAGATCCGTGGACCACGGTGAGCATAGGAAGTGGGGCGCCTAGAGCAGGCCAAAAGCAGCTTCCCACTGCCCTACCGGTACATGCTTCCAGGCTGCGTGATGGTTGCTGGAATTAGGTGAGGTCAGATGGCACCGATCCACGTGAGGTGGACACCCTGGCCAGCACCAAGAAAGACGCTACTCGTGTTGAGCAGAGCTCAATCGTCACCAGCCCAGGTAGCCGGATGTGAGCACAGGTCACGCAGCCACAACGACATATCCGGCTCTCACGACCACACCTTACGGATCGCAAGCTACTCCGGAGGTTCAAAAACCGAAGAGTGAGGCAAGAACTCGAGGACGCAAAGACGCAGCCCGCAGCCGACTCCTACCCTCAATCTCTTCCGCTGACGATGACGCCACTATTCTCCGATTCTGCCATTTGAAGGCTCAGACGGTACTGTTCCGCCTCCGGCTCCTCAGTGAACTCCAGGAGGTTTCCAGCCACCTCCGAGAGGACGTCGCGAACCTCAGCAGGCGACGCATGGAAGAACTCACGACGAGTGTTGACACGATTAACCCGCTTGTCCGCGAACCTTCGATGCAGATCAGCCTCTACTGTGACGGCATCGTCAGAGAAGAACAGTGCATGGACGTCGAAACCGAACGGTACAGAGGCATCTCCAAGTTCTCGAACACGATCCATCGGATCAAGCCGACGCGTCATGCCGATCTTAACCATTCGATCACCGAACGCCCCAATGTTGGAGATGACATACACATATCCTGCACGGATATTAGCGGCACGGAAATCAACCTTCTCAATCTCCTTATCAAGCCCTTCAAGCTGGGACCTGATCTCATCAGCCTCATCCGTTCGCCCCTGATCCACGAGAGACTGGAGCACGTGCTGGTAGTGCTCACGCTCCTTGTCGAGCTTCGCTCGGCGCTGGGCAAGTTCCTGCTGCGCTTTACGCTCTTCACGCAGTCTCGCCTTCTCCTCCCGCTCCGCCTCTTTTTCGGCCTTTTTAGCGTTTTGATACCTGAGCGACAGGTCGAGTTCTTCGAGGCGGAGCGCATGGTACCTGCCATCTATCCTCAGGTTGATGAGCGAACCAAGACGCTCCACCTGGTCACGGGTGCGCTCAAGTCGTTTGCGAGCCGCCTCACCATTGCCGGCCTTGACAGTGAGAACACAGTTCTCAACTTCAGCATTATAGGCAAGCAACATCATCTTCGACATGTCAGCAACGAACTTACGCCCTTGCGATGCCGAGTTATTGAATGTGAAGCCCTCTCTGGCTCTGATCGCCACCTTATTCCTAATCATCTCCTTGATCTGAGAACGCACCTCCGAGAGGCGACCACTAAGCTCTAGAGAAGACTCGGCAGGATGCACATAATTTGTCAGCCCGTTGTCGACCATAACAACAGTATCCGAAAGGTGCATGTCGAGTTGTGCGAGCTCTCGCTTGCGGTTATCGATTTTATCGGAAACTGCACGCGCATCACGCTCAAGAACGCGAAGACTCTCCTCCGCCGAAGCGGCCCGCTGGGAGAACTCCAATTTCTGCCGCTCCAGAGAGGCCTGCAATTCGACCTGATCACGCCTCATTTGCGCAGAAACTTCCTGCATAGTAACCAGATCCCCACCTCCGACCCGATCAAGTAGCGCCCGAAGCTCTCCAATTGACGCGAGTGCGGCATCATACTGCTGCGCCCCCGCACTCAACTGCTGTTCGAGAGTTTGGATCTTCCTTTTTTTCTCACCAAACATCATGAGACCTCTTTGTCGACAGGTAAAGTAAGGCAGAATGAATGTTACAACTTCACCCTGCCAGCAACGTCAACACAGAGATCACAATTAAGCAACCTTAGTCGAAAAACCTCTGAGTAAGTTTTTTTATTTTTCACTTGCGGCATCGTCAAGCACGCGGCCAACATAGCGGCCGAACTTCTCGGTGATGCTGCCGTGGTCGTCATCGGACCACTCACTCCAGGTGCGGCGGAAGCCCGCGGTGCGGTAATAGTTCAGGCTGTTCCTGGCGTGCCCGATACCGTCGAACCCGTCGATACTGGTCTCGGGGACGTCCCGCGTCCCAGTCACCCAGTTCAACCAGAGCCGGTCCTTGACGTCTCCAGGAAAGGCCGACGACCCCTCCTCCTCGGGCGCGTCACCACCACCGAAGAGCAGGAAGCCCCCACTCGCCATGCGCTCGGCGTAAGAGGGGAAGAACCACTGGCTGATGAACTCCGAGCCGCCGGAGTAGCCCACGAGCCAGACCCGCTCCGTGTTGGCGCCGCACTCGATCGCCACGTAGTCGAGAGCCTCCTCCAGGTAGCGGATCTTCGCGTCCTGGTCGTCGACCCACCAGACGCCCTCGTCACCGGGGGATCGCACCGAGACGACGTCGTACCCTCGGGCACCCGCCGCCTCGACGACTCCCCCGGCGCCGGCCAGACCACCGGGAGACCTCTCGCTCCGGCTCTCGCCACCCTGGTCGTGGAAGGGCTGCCCGTCGCCGTCGAGGTAGACGACCAGTCCGACCGGCACGTCCCCGGCCGCGTAGAAGATGCAGTCGGAGGTCTCATCGTCGGTATCGGTGTAGGAGAAGGCGGCCGGAACCGACAAGTCTCCTGACGCCGGACGCAGGCTCGGAGCGGTACCTGCCCCACGCGAGCGCAGGTGCGACGGCGGGTTGGAATGCGCGGCCGCCTGCTGCGGTCCCCGAGGGGCGCAGCCGGCCAGGACGAGGCCTGCCATCGTCCCAGTCAGGGCGCGCCGCGAAAGGTGTGCTGCCATGATCTCCACCCACCTTCCCGGTCATCGTCAGCCACTCGACCGTAGCACCGGCATCCCGCTTCCGCGCGGCCTACCGACCGCCTTCGGAGTGATCCCGAGCCGGATCATGTCCTCAGAAGTACCCACGAGCTCGACGGCGCCGACCTCCGACCCCTGAGCCGACTGCGATTCCTCGCGGGAGTCTAGGCCGCCGTTCCGCCGCCCCGGTTGGCTCCGCGGCCGCGTCCGCCACGCCCGCCTCGTCCGGAACCGCTGTTGTGCTCACTGCGGCCTCCGCGTCCGCCACGACCGCTGTGTCCGCCGCGACTGGATCGGCCGGCTGCCTGCCCCGTCCTACCGCGCCGCTTGGCAACACGCCCACGACCGCCACCGCTGCGACCACCGTGCCCCGCCTGACCGCGACCCGCCTCGCCATGACCATGACCCGGCCGCCCGGTGGAGGCTCGCCCGCTGGGGCTACCGCCCTTGATGGCCACGCCCTCGGGCATGTCCTCCAGCGCTACGGGATCGGCGACCTGCCCCACGAGGACGGCCACGGCGTCGTCGTCGGGCCGGATACGCTCGACGTCCGCGCGGATTCGGGACTTCTTGAGCAGGACCTGGACGTCGTGCTTCTGCTCGGGCAGAACGAGGGTGATGACGCTTCCAGCAGCCCCGGCGCGGGCGGTGCGCCCGGAGCGGTGCAGGTAGGCCTTGTGCTCGGCGGGCGGGTCGACGTGGACAACGAGCTCGACGCCGGAGACATCGATCCCCCGGGCAGCGATGTCGGTGGCGACCATGACGTGGACCTGCCCGGTGGAGAAGGCCTTCATGGCGCGTTCGCGCGCGTTCTGGCTCATATTGCCTTGGAGCTCGACGGCGGGGATGCCGGCCTGGACGAGCTTGCGGGCCAGGCGCCGAGCGAGGTGCTTGGTGCGGGTGAACAGGATGCGCTGCCCCTCCCCGGAGGCCAGGCGCCGCACGACGCCGTCCTTGGCGGTCTTGTCGGCCACCATCCACACGCGGTGGGTCATGGCGTCCACGGGCGAGGTCAAGGGATCCACGGAGTGCTGGAGCGGTTTGTGGAGGAACTCCGCCACCAACGCGTCCACGCCGTTGTCGAGGGTGGCGGAGAACAGCATGCGCTGGCCGCGCTGCGGGGTGGCGCGCAGGATACGACGGACATTGGGCAGGAAGCCGAGGTCGGCCATGTGGTCGGCCTCGTCCAGGACGGTGATCTCAACCTCGTCGAGGCTGACGAGCCCCTGGCCCATGAGGTCCAGGAGCCGTCCGGGGCACGCGACGACGACGTCGACCCCCGCCTTGAGGGCCTTCTCCTGCGGCTTGGCGGAGACCCCACCGAAGATGGTGGTCACGTCCATGTCGACGACGCGGGCCAGGGGCTCGATGACCTCGGCGATCTGGAGGGCGAGCTCGCGGGTGGGGGCCAGGACCAGGCCGATGGGGTGACCGGGGCGGGCCTTGTCCTGCTGCGCCAGGCGCTGGACCAGCGGGAGGCTGAAGGCCAGGGTCTTGCCCGAACCGGTGCGGCCGCGGCCGAGCACGTCGCGACCGGCAAGCGTGTCGGGCAGGGTGGCGGCCTGGATGGGGAAGGGCGCAGTGAAGCCGCGCGAGTCGAGGTCGGCGGCCAGGTCGGAGTCCACGCCGAGGGAGGCGAAGGTGGCCTCCCCGGCGGACGGGGCCTTCCCGGAGGCGAAACGGTAAGAGGCGGAGGTGCGGTGTGCGGCCACGGGGGTCCTGTCGGTTGGGACCGCGGGCACGCCGACGCGGATCGCTGGCAGCGTGCGCGTCGGTGCGTGAGGTGCCGGCGTTACGCGGCTCGACGGCGCAGGGCGCCAGGTAAGTCGACGCGCGCCGGGACCGGGGCACCAGCCAGGCCGGGCGGCGCCCGGACCAGAGGTCCATCCTGCCCGAGATCCCGCCACATCCCAAGGACGCCGCTCACATGCCTCGGCGGCCGGTCAGAGAACTCCCAGGGCGAGCGCGAGGAGGCTGACCGTCGCCATGGCGACCACGGACAGGATCGTCTCCATCAGCGACCAGGTCTTGAAGGTCTGTCCCACGGTCATCCCGAAGTACTCCTTGACCAGCCAGAAGCCGGCGTCGTTGACGTGGGAGAGGAAGACCGATCCGGCGCCGATCGCCAGGACGAGAAGAGCGACCTCGGTCTGCGGCATGTGAGCGGCCAGCGGCGCCATGATGCCGGCTGCGGTGATGGTGGCGACGGTCGCCGATCCGGTGGCCAGCCGCACGGCGACGGCGACGAGCCACCCGGCCAGGAGAGCGGGCACGGCCGCCTGCTGGATCCAGGCGGCGATGATGTCAGCGATCCCGGAGTCCACGAGGGTCTGCTTGAACCCTCCCCCGGCCCCGACAATGAGCAGGATCCCGGCGATGGGTCCGAGCGAGACCCCGACCCGTCCACTGACGTCGTCGGCCCCGAGTCCCAGGCGGGTTCCGAAGAGGTACATGGCCACCAGGACCGTGATCAGCAGGGCCACAATCGGCTTACCCACGAACAGGGCAGTGTGGACCGCCGGGTTCCCACTGTCCTCAGGGGCGAGGGTCTCGACGACGGTGCGCAGAAGCATGAGTCCCACGGGCAGCAGGACCACCATGATTGAGGTCGCGAAGGCGGGACGCGGCCCCTCGTGCTCCTCGTCCGAGGCCCCCAGCGGTTCGGGCGCCTCGATGGGAACCCACCTGGCCATGAAGCGCGCGGCAATGGGGCCCGAGATGACAACCGTGGGCACAGCAACCAGCAGCCCCAGCCCGAGGGTGAGTCCCAGGTCGGCCTTGACGGCATTGATGGCGATGAGCGGCCCGGGGTGCGGCGGCACGAGGCCGTGGAGCGCGGACAGGCCGGCCAGGGCGGGCACACCCAGCAGAACGAGCGGCTGATGGGCCCGCCGGGCAACGATCATGACCACGGGGATGAGCAGGACGATGCCGACCTCGAAGAACAGCGGGATGCCGACGACGAAGGCGATCAGCGCCATCGCCCAGGGCAGGCGGGGGCCGGGCGTGCGGGCCAGAACGGTGTCGACGATCTGGTCGGCGCCGCCGGAGTCGATGAGGAGACGGCCGATGATCGCTCCGAAGGCGATGAGGGTGCCCACGTCACCGATCGTGGAACCCATCCCCTTGGTGAAGGCGGCGAAGGTGTCTGCCAGAGGGATACCTGCCACGACTGCCAGCACCGCCGAACCGAGCGTCAGTGCAAGGAAGGGGTGCATCTTGCGCCAGACGATGAGCACGATGATCGTGGCGATGCCGAGCAGGGCGGCCGAAACGAGCTGCGCGTGACTGTCCGTGTGGCTCACGGCGTCGGCGGCCGGCAACGCGATCGAGCGAGTCGGAGGAAGAGTGAACGTCATTGTTGTCTCCGTTGTCATTAGAAGGTGAGGTGGAGTGAGGGCGAGGCGCATGCCTGCCGGTCTCGGCGCGGTGGGGCGGCTGTGCGTCGCGTTCCTCGGTCAGTTGATGTGGTCGCCTACGACGGTCAGCGACCATCTGCGAGGGCCGACGCTCAGCCAGCGTCGGACGATGCCTGTTCGAGTGCGGCGAGGATCGCCTCGAAGGTCTCCTCCGGCGTCGCCCGCGAGACCACGGTGACGCCGTCCTCGTCGTCGGACAGGGGCTCGAGGGTGGCGAACTGGGAGGGCAGCAGGCTCGGGGGCATGAAGTGCCCCTCGCGGTGGGCCATGCGCTCCTGGAGCTCATCGGGCTGAGCGAGCAGGTGGATGAAGAAGACCCGGCCCTGCGCACCGGAGAGCAGGTCGCGATAGGAGCGCTTGAGCGCGGAGCAGGTGACGATCGTCTTGACGTCCTCGGTAGCACGCTCGCTCATCCAGTCGCGCATGGAATTCAGCCAGGGCCAGCGGTCCTCGTCGGTCAGCGCGACGCCGCGGCTCATCTTGTCGATATTGGCCCCGGGGTGGAAGTCGTCGGCCTCGGCGACGGGCCAGCCCAGTGCGTTGTGAAGGTTGAGTGCGGCCGTGGTCTTGCCGCAGCCGGAGACCCCCATGAGGACGAGGTGCTCGACGGATCGGCTCATGTCTCTGCTCCTTGGTGACGCCGTTGTCGCTAACTAATACGATTAATATACCTTTTACGTAGTACTTTTGAAAGGGTCGGATAGCATCTCCGGCAGACATCTTGCACCGCCCTCGGAAAGCCCGCCTATGCCCCCCACTGACCGACGTCGCGACGTCCTCGACTCCCTCGGACGCGCCATCGTGGCCGGGGAGATGGCGCCGGGGCAGAGCCTGACGCTGGAGGCGATCCAGTCCCAGTACGGCGTCTCCCGGACGCTGGCGCGCGACTGCGTCCATACCCTGGAATCGGTGGGCGTCGTCGCCTCGCGACGTCGAGTAGGCATTGTGGTTCAGCCGCGCGAGCACTGGTCGGCTCTGGCACCCCAGCTCGTGCGTTGGCAGCTCCAGGCCGATCCGCACGGTCCTAAGCTCGGAGCTCTGACCGAACTGCGCGCAGCCATCGAGCCGGTCGCCGCCGCGGCGGCGGCCCGGCGGGCCACCGAGGGCCAGCGCTCCAGGTTGCTGGCACTGGCGGCTGCTATCCGTGCCAAGGGCGCCGCCGGCGATGTCGCCTCCTACCTCGACGACGACATCGCCTTCCACAGCCTCATCCTGGCGGCCAGCCACAACGACACCTTCACGGCGCTGACCGACGTCGTCGCAGAGGTGCTCTCCGGACGGGCCAGGCTGACCGGCCAGGTGCAGGTCCCTCAGCCCGAAGCGCTCGAGCTGCACGGACGAGTCGCCAACGCGATTGCATCCGGCGACGCCACAGCGGCCGAGTCCTCCATGCGAGATCTTGTCGCCGAGGTGCGCGGTGCCTTGCTCGAGCGCGGCCTACGCGGCTTCCTCGAGGTTTGACGCATCCCTTCTCTTCTCAGCGGCGCCGCGGGCGCGGCGGGCGGCCGTCCACGCTGGCCAGGGCCACGGCCACCGACACCAGCACGAGCCCAGTGACCTCCCAGACGCCTGGCAACTGGCCCAGCACCGCCACTCCCACCAGCATCGACGTCGCCGGCATGAGCGAGGACAGGAGCGCGAAGGTATCCGTCCCGAGCCGTTTGAGCACCACTTGATCGAGCCCGTAGGGCACCGCGGTCGACAGCAGCCCGACTCCCAGCGCCATCGCCGTCGACCTTACCGACATCAGGGCATCGGCAGCCGTGCCGACGGCGAAGGGACCATAGACGAGCGCGCCGAACACCATGCCCACGGCGAGCGAGTCGATCCCGGCCCCGGCCGAGGCCACACGACGCCCCAGAAGGATGTAGCCGGCCCAGGCCGCACCGGCCGCCAGCGCAAGCACGACCCCCGTCCTCTGGCCCGGCTCACCCAGGTCAACGCCGAGCCCGGAGATGGACACGACTCCCAGGAGCGCCAGCACCGCGGCGCAGCGCGGCCGCCACCCGCGCCCCGTGATGGCGGCGACGGCGACCGGCCCGAGGAACTCCAGGGAGACGACCGTCCCCAGCGGTAGCAGTGAGATCGCCGCATAGAAGATGACGTTCATGGTGGCCGTGGCCGTCCCGAAGGTCGCGGCCAGCACCAGCACCTTGCGCGTCCAGCTCCGGCGCCAGGGACGTCGGAGAGCCATGAGCACGGTGGCGCCCACCACCAGGCGCCACCAGGCCACCGTCGTCGAGGGCATGAGCGAGAACAGGGAGACGGCCAGGCCCGCACCGAGGTACTGGGAGAGGGCGGAAACGACGAAGATCGGCGGCGCCGGGACCCTTCCCACCACCGCACTGCCCGCGCCACTCACGCCTGTGCTGTTGCTCAGGTCGCGGGACGGGCGGGAATCACCGTTCATCACTCCCGTATTGTCACCCGCCCTGCTGCGGCTCCCTCACGCGCCGCCCCTCCGCGGTTCTGCCGCGGCGCACCCGGCGCGGACGGCGGCCGGCCCGGCTACCTGCCCAGACGGCGTTCCCGGCTGGCAAAGTCACGCAGCGCCCGAAGGAAGTCCACGCGTCGGAAGGCCGGCCAGTTGACCTCGCAGAAGTAGTACTCGGAATGCACCGACTGCCACAGCAGGAACCCGGAGAGCCGCTGCTCACCCGAGGTGCGGATGACCAGGTCGGGGTCGGGCTGGCCCTTGGTGTAAAGGTGGTCGGTGATGTCCTCCTCGCTGAGCGAGGCGGCTACCTCCTCCAGGCTCGCCCCGGCGGCGGCCCGCTCGCGCAGGAGCTCGCGCACGGCGTCGGCGATCTCCTGGCGCCCCCCGTAGCCGACGGCGATGTTCACCTGCATGCGCCGATCCTCGCCGGCAACCTTCCCGGCGCCCTCGCCCGCCTCGGCGGCCTCGGGCCTGGACTTCGCGACGGCGGCGCGCAGACGCTCGGCCAGTGGCTCGGGCAGGAGGTCGACGGCGCCCACGAGCCGCAGGCTCCAGCGGCCGGTCTCGGCGAGCTCGTCAACGGCGTGGGCGATGATGTCCAGCAGCGGCGAGAGCTCGGCAGGGTCGCGGGAGAGGTTGTCGGTGCTCAGCAACCACAGGGTGACGACCTCCACCCCCGTCTGCTCAGCCCATCCGAGGAACTCCTCGATCTTGTCCGCGCCGCGCTTGTGCCCCTGGGCGGCCCCGAACCCCATGGACTTGGCCCAGCGTCGGTTGCCGTCGAGGATGACACCCACGTGGTGGGGCACCGTGGCCGGGTCGATGCGCGCAGCCAGCCGGCGCTCATAGATGTCGTAGAGGAGGTTGTTGCCTGCCATGCCGTTTCCTCGGGGTTCCTCGGTGGGCTTGTGGGGACGGGGACCCGACGGCGCGGGGCCACCTCCAACGGTATCGCGCAGCGTCCCTCCCGCGCTGAGCCAGACGGCTAACAGCCGGGTCAGATCCAGCCGTCAGGTTCACCCAGGGTTACCAGGGCACAACAGGGGTATGTCGGGACGTTCGACCGCATCGGCCTACGCAGCGGCGGCCGAGGATCCGGCCGGAGAAGGGAACCGTGGCGCCCGCGTCACATCCCCGCCCATACGGCTACCACCACAACCTACGCTCACGTAACCTACGGACTCGTAAGGTCCAGAACGCCCCCACGTCGACCCGCGCCACACAGAAGGACGCCCATGTCATCGACATCGTCACCGACGCCGCCGACACCGGCTCCGCGCCGCACCGCGTCCGCATCCGCCAAGGAGGTCATCGCCGCCGTCAAGCCGAGGCTGCGAGGCTGGATCCACGCCGGCACGGCGCCACTGGCCCTAGCCGCCTGCATCGTGCTGACCGTCCTGGCACCGGGGACGGGTCTGACGTGGGCCTGCGCCATCTACCTGACCTGCTCGCTGCTGCTGTTCGCCAACTCCGGCGTCTACCACATCGGTACCGGGCACTGGTCTGCGAAGGTGGCGGCCACGCTGCGGCGGATCGACCACGCGAACATCTACCTGCTCATCGCCGGCACCTACACCCCTCTGTCGGCGGCACTTCTGCCGACGCGCACAGCCACCCTGGTGCTGGGCATCGTGTGGGTCGGCGCCGCGATCGGCACGGCCACGAACCTGTTGTGGATGAGTGCGCCGCGCTGGTTCACCACCGCGCTCTACATCATCCTGGGCTGGGTGGCGGTCTGGTTCCTGCCACAGTTCTGGCGAACCGGCGGCCCGGCGATCGTATGGCTGTTGGTGGCAGGCGGCGTGATCTACACACTGGGCGCAGTCGTCTACGCCCGCAAGACGCCCGACCCCTCACCGCGCTGGTTCGGCTTCCACGAGATCTTCCACGTATGCACCGTGGCCGCATGGGTCTGCCAGTGCGTGGCCTGCTTCCTGGCGGTGCTGCAGTAGGCGGACCGTCAGGTCGCGGCGCACCGCCACGCCATCGGGTCGATTATTTTTCCTACCGGCTTTCCTGATAGTTGCGCTCGACGTCGATTGGGCAGGTCAGCGCCGTTTCATCCACCTCACGTCGCGATCACAGACCCTCAACATTTCAACACCTCTCGCCAACTATTCAGTGTTCCTCCAGACAGCGGCGTAGACTCGCCCTCCAAACCCGGTTGGCCCCATGAGGAGCCGCCGGGTGTCGTCGTCGCAAGGTGGCCCAGCCGGCTGCCGAGCGACCAGCACCAGTCATCCAAGGAGGACCCATGTCCGAGCAGTCACAGGGCACCTGGCTCACACAGGAGGCCTACGACCGCCTGTCCGCCGAGCTCGAGCACCGCAAGACGACCGAGCGCAAGGAGATCGCCCAGCGCGTTGAAGCGGCCCGCCAGGAGGGTGACCTGCGGGAGAACGCCGGCTATCACGCGGCCCGCGAGGAGGCGGGGCTCAATGAGGCGCGCATCATCCAGCTCGAGGAGACCCTGGAGAACGCCCAGATCGGCGAGGCGGCCGACGACGGCTCGATCTCGGCCGGCACGATCGTCACCGCGAAGGTGGCCGGCAAGGAGCAGGTCTTCGCCCTGGGCGGCCAGGAGATCACCGAGGACGTGCCCGACGGAGTCAAGGTCTTCTCCCCCGACGCCCCACTGGGTCAGGCCCTTATGGGGCACCGCGCCGGCGACACCGTCGCCTACGAGGCCCCCACCGGCCGGGAGATCCAGGCCCAGATCGTCAAGGTCGAGCGGGTCTGAATCTCTTTCCGTCGAGCCGGGCATTTCTCGCGCAGCCCCACCGAATTTCCGTTGGGCACCGCGAGAAATGCCCGGCTCAGATCCTAAGGTGCCCAAGAAAACAACCAACCCCTGAGATGGTGAGATGGCGCGAGGAGAGTCCCATGGGTTATGCAATGTATTTCTACAGGTTCAGCGATGGACGCAGCATCGGGGGCGACAAACAGGGGCTGTGGAACTTTCTTGAGCGCCGAGGGCTAAGCCTTCAGCGCAGCACACACTCCAGCGACACCACGCACCTGACGAACGCCGACGGGTCGGTACTATTGTTCGACGATGGCTACCCACGAGATCTCATCCTCTCCGACCCCTCCATTCACGACTCGGAGCTGAGCGCCTTCATTGCACACGCCCACCTCAGCGATGACGAGTGCGAACTGCTCTACGACCTGTGCGTCTCGACGAACTTCCTCCTCGTTCACGTGGATGCGCCCCTGCTATTCGTCGTCCCGGACGGGAATCACCGGATCGACCAACTGCCGCAAGAGGTGAGGGATGACGCAGACCAAGGTGAGATTGAGATTGTTGTGGCCCACAGCTGGCAGGAGATGCAAGCCGCATTAATGTACGCATAGACGCGTATTCCGTAGAAACGAGGACCCCAACCACGGACGAGACGTATCCACCCATGGGCTTCTCTCTTTATCTGTACAAGATCGACGGAGACCGGCTCGTCGAGCCCGATCACGACGGCCTGAAGGCGTTCTGCAGCAGGACATCGTCGCCGTCAACAGCGGAGAGGAGCTTCAGGCGCTACTCACCGGCAGGTTCCAGAGCTTCCTCGACTGGCGCGAGCGAGCCTTCACCCAGCTGGGACTGAGCAGTTCCGGGCCGGAGCCCTCACCGAGCGCCTGACTGACACCCGCCACACCTCCGCCCCAGCCGCTCCTCGCGGTCAGTGAAGCGCGGGCGGGAATGGGGGCCGGGCGCAGTACCGTGTCCTCATGTTCAACGTCCTTCGTCACTCGCTCAGCAGATCGGCGCCGGCCGGCCACGAGACGCCGGTCCTGCCCGCCCCCGGAGACCACCCGGTGCTGGGGACGCCCCTGGACGGACCGTGGCCAGAGGGTAGCCGGGTCATCTATCTGGCCGCCGGCTGCTTCTGGGGCGTGGAGCGGATCCTGTGGCGCCAGGACGGCGTCGTCTCGACGTCGGTCGGCTACATGGGCGGTCAGACGCCCAATCCCACATACCAGGAAGTGTGCACCGGGGCGACCGGTCACGCTGAGACGGTGCGCGTCGTCTACGATCCAGCCGTCTGCGGTGAGGGTGGGGAGACCCTGCTGCGGGCCTTCTGGGAGAACCACGACTCCACGCACCTGAACCGTCACGGCAACGACGTCGGCACCCAGTACCGCTCGGCGGTGTGGACAACGACGCCCGCCCAACGCGAAGCGGCCGTGCGGATCCGCGAGGCCTTCCAGGGCGAGCTGACCCGCCTGGGCCTGGGCAGCTGCGTGACCACCATTGAGGACGCGGAGGACGCGCCGGCTCAGTTCGGCGGCCCCTACTACCTGGCTGAGGACTACCACCAGGCCTACCTGCACAAGAACCCGAACGGCTACTGCAACCACGGCCCCAACGGGGTGACCTGCCCGGTCGGCATCACGGACCTGCCCGCCCAGACCGACGTCCTGGCGCCCGAAGACGCGCCGTCCTGACGAGGCTGCCGCAGCCAGGCCCCAGGGACACCGGCTCAGTGCGTCTCCGGTGGGGAGAGGCATCCACATCGGGCTGGGTGAGACTGCGCCGAACCAGATCACGCAGTCACGGATGGAGCGCCTCAGGCTGCTCGCTTTACCTGGCCATGTCGCTTCCGGCACCCATCTATGCCGTTCCAGACTTTGAACCGTAAACCACCAGGGTTCTCACACGTTGTCTTGAGACGCTGTCTCCCAGCTGCCGACTAATACTCCCAGCCTTGAGTGCCTGCGGCAGCCTGACTTGTTTCCCTGCGCACTACAGGAGGCTCAACCCCGATGAGCAGCCGGCAGACGAGCACCCAGTCCCCGAACCAGACGCCGGAGGGGACGGAGCCGCAGACCCACTGGTCCGAGGACGCGGACTTCCAGTGGCGTGCCGCGACCGAGCTGCTCATCGCCCTGGGGGTACCGCGCTCCACGGCCCGCCTCACCAGCGACCTGCGCGCCTCTGTCGCGCACCTGGAAGAGGTCGACGCCCGCTTGCCCCGCGACGGCAAGCCCCTTCCTGAGGCCGACCGTCTCACCCGCAACAACGCCGTCGACGACGTCGCCCGGACCATCCTGCCGCTGGCGTACGCCACTCTGGAGCGGATCCGGGCCGAGGAGCTGCGCACCGAGGTTGTCGGCGTCGACTATGACGCCCTGTGCGACGCCGTCGAGCAGCTCGAGGCCACCTACCGCGCCGGCTGGTGGCGCGCGGCCGAGCGGGAGGGCGCCGACTTCTTCCTGCGCGAGGTCGAGGCTCTCGACCGCCTCAACGTGCCCCCGGTGCGGGCCACCTGGCGCGACGCCGGCAGGATCGTCAGCGTCCTGCGCAAGATGCCCGACTCGACGCTACGTCGCGTGGCCCGCACGAGCAGCCCCATGGCGCTGCGCTTCATGGTGCTGTTCAGTCTCCAGGCCGGCTACCGTGACGGCCTGTTCGACAAGACCATCTCGATCCCCCGCCTCATCCACACCCGCACCAGCGAGTACCGCAACATGTACCGGACCAGCTCAGCCGCCTAGCGCGCAAACCATTCGCTCACTCACCAACAAAAACTTCAGAGATGACCCAGACCCCACTGGGTCATCTGTGAAGACTTGGTCGAAGTGCGGGAGGCCGGCCGTCAGTCCTCGTCGGGTCGACCGGCCAGCTCGAGCTTGCGGTAGCGGCTGACGGCCGCGCCGACGTCGACCATGCGGGGGCGCACGAGGAAGGCTGGGCGCTCATCGGTCAGAGCGTCCAGGCCCTCGTCGTCGAGCAGGGCCTCCAGGTCGTCCAAGCACTCGCGCAGCGGGGAGACCCCGTCGAAGCGCTGCTCCAGCAGGGCGCGCAGGGCGTAGGCGACGGCCTCGGCCTGCCCGGGATCGGTGACGCCGCCGACGTCGGAGATGTCGACGTCCTCCCGGTCCAGGACGAGAGTGGAGGTGCCGTGGGCGCGGGTGCGCACGGGGCCCCGGCGGGTGCGCGGCGGGGCAGGTTCAGGGACGCGTTGCCTGGGAGTGGCGAAGTCCTCCAGCTCGGTGAGCGGCCGAGGCTGGTCGGCCACGATCCGGTGGGCCTGCTCGGTGGCGTCGCGCAGGTGGTAGGCGTCCATGAGCAGAACCCGGTCGGCCACGTCCAGGTAGTCCCCGGAGCCGCCCATGACCATGACCGTGGAGACGCCCCGCTGGCGGAACAGTGCAGTGATGCGGTCCACCAGTGGCGTGATGGGCTCGCGGTCGGCAGCCACCAGCTCGCGCATGCGCGAGTCGCGGATGAGCAGGTTCGTGGCGGAGGTGTCCTCATCCAGCAGCAGCACGGTGGAGCCGGCCTCGACGGCCTCAATGATGGAGGCGGCCTGGGAGGTGGATCCCGAGGCGTTGCGGGTGGTGAAGGAGGCGGTGTCGCGTCCGGCCGGCAGGTGGGAGATGAAGGGAGTGAGGTCGACGCCGGTCACGGCGCGCCCGTCGGCGGCCCGCACCTTGACGGCGTCGGGGACCGTGGCCACGAGCTCGCGCCCGTCCCCGGGCATGTGGGGGTAGACACCCCGCTCGATGGCGCTCAGTAGCGTGGACTTGCCGTGGTAGCCGCCTCCGACGATGACGTTGACACCTGCGCCGACGACGGTGCCGCGCACCGTCCCGGCGTGCGGGAGCTCCACCGTGGCGGCCATGGAGTCGGGGGCCTCAAGGGCGACGCCGCCGGTCAGGGGCTCGTCGCTCACCCCGGAGCGGCGCGGTAGGACGGAGCCGTCGGCGAGGAAGGACACCCAGCCATTGACGGCCACCGCCGCGGTCAGGGCCCGATGGTCCTCGAGGGTGGCGATATGGCGCACAAGCCGGTCGCCCCGCTCGCCCGTGAGATCCATGGCCTCCTCCAGCTCACGCACGAGGTCGCGCCCCACGATCCGGGAGGCCTCGTGGCCCTGGATGGAGCGACCCTGGGCGGGCAGGGCCAGGCGGGCACGGATCTCCAGGACCCAGCCGGGCCTCTCTCCGGTCTCATCCGGGCGCACGATGATGCTGGAGCGCTGAAGAATCTCCTGTCCCGGGGAGGCGATCGACAGCGCCGTGCCGCGGAATCCGGCGTGCAGCTCGCGGGTGAGGAAGTCGCCCACGGCCAGGCGCCGGTCGACGTCGGCCAGCAGGTCGGCCTCGTCGAGCAACTCCAGGCCGTGCAGGTCCGTGGGCACGTCCACGTGGATGCGCGTGGGCGGGGCGTAGGGGTCGGACTGGACGCGGTCGATGTGGAGAAACCAGCCGGCTGGGGCCCGGTAGCGTCCGACGATCGCCTTGTAGGCGGCGTACGAGCGCCCATCCAGGGCGTGGAGGTGGCCGACGAGGTCGGCCAGGAGGCCATCGCGGGGCTCGTCGTCGTAGACGCGGCGCGAGCGACCTCGCTCGCCATCCCGGTGGCTGCGGTCGCCGCCGCGGCCGCGGTAGCCACGGTCACCGCCACCCGAGCCACCCCGGTAACCGCGGTCGCCGCGTCCGCCTCTGTCATCCCGGTGGGAACCGCCCCGCTCGCTGCGTTCAGTCATGGTGGAACCCTACCCATCCACCTGGCCGCACCCTCGCAGCAGCAACACAAACGATGTCGCCGTCGGCGGCACCCATGGGTGCCGCCGACGGCGACATGAGGGAGCGAGCCCTCCGGCTCAGCCGGATTCGAGCCTCAGCGCAGGGAGGCCAGGGCGTCGGAGTGGGCGACGACGTCGCGCACCATGGCCGGAACCTCCGGGTCGTGGAAGGAGGCCGGCGAGAACGCGCCCTCGGCGAAGTCGGTGTTGAGCGACAGGAACACGTTGGAGGCCACGACAGTGGCGCCCATGCCCTGGAGGATCTGCTGGAGGTGGCTGACGGCGCGGATACCGACGCTGTAGGAGTAGCCGACCACACCCACGCCCTTGTTGGCCACGGCGCCGGGCTGGAGGAAGTCGATGGCGTTCTTCAGCGCGCCGGGGATGGAGAAGTTGTACTCGGGGGTGACGAAGATCAGCGCGTCGAAGGACTTCAGGGCCGCGTCGAAGGCGGCGCCGGCCGGGTCGCTGGGGACGGCCATGCGCGGGGGGATCTCCTCGGAGAACAGGGGCAGGTTGAAGGAGGCGATGTCGACGAGCTCGGCGTCGACGCCCTCGATCTCGTTGGCCTGGTCGACCACCCACTGGGCGATGGCGCCACCCACACGGTTGGGGCGGACGGAACCGACGACGACGGCGAGACGGGTCATAATATTTCTCCTGGTCAAGATAGGCCGGGTCGGGCCGGCGTCAGGCGGAGGCCGCCCTGCGCAACCGCGGTGCGCCCGACCGCGACAAATGATTCGTCAATAACCCTATGGGGGTTCTGACAGAAACAGCGACCCCCTATTGCATGACACCTGCCACAACGAGTCCCCAACATCCTCACCTCCTCGGTCAGGACGCCGAGGCCGCGGAATTGTCACGGCTCAGCGGGCCAGGAAGAAGCGGAAGGCCGGGTCGGCGGTCTCCTCGTTGTAGGAGTAGCCGAGACGGTCCATGTGCTCGGTCAGCTCGACGTCGTCGGGACCGGCCGCGAAGGCGCACAGGATGCGGCCGTAGTCGGCGCCGTCGGTGCGGTAGTGGAACAAAGTGATGTTCCAACGGGTGCCCAGCACCTCCAGGAAGTGGGCCAGCGCCCCGGGCGACTCGGGGAAGAGGAAGGAGAAGAGGCGCTCGGGCACGCCCGGGGTGGCACGCCCGCCGATCATGGAGCGCACGTGGACCTTGGCGAGCTCGTCGTCGGTGAGGTCGACGACGTCGTAGCCGGCCTCCTCCAGGTCCGCCACGATCTCGGCGCGCTCCTGACGCCGGGCGATGCGCACGCCCACGAAGATGCGGGCGGGGTCGGTCTCGGTGCGGGCCGCGGAGAGGCGGTAGTTGAACTCGGTGACCGAGCGGGCTCCCAGGACCGAGGCGAAGCGCAGGAAGGAGCCCTGCTCCTCGGGGATGGTGACCCCGAGGATGGCCTCACGCTGCTCACCGATCTCGCTGCGCTCGGAGATGTAGCGCAGCTGGTAGAAGTTGAGGTTGGCGCCGGACAGGACGAAGGCGAGGCGCTCGCCGGCCAGGTGGTGCTCGGCGACGTAGCGCTTGAGGCCCGCCAGGGCCAGGGCCCCGGAGGGCTCGGAGATGGCGCGCACGTCGTCGAAGACGTCTCGCACGGCGGCGGAGGTCTCGTCGGAGGAGACGGTGACGACGTCGTCGAGCAGGGCCCGGCACATGCGGAAGGTCTCCTCACCGATGCGGCGCACGGCCACTCCTTCGGCGAACAGGCCCACATGGTGCAGGGTGATGGGCTCGCCGCCCAGGAGGGCGGCCTTGAGGCAGGCCGACTCCTCGTGCTCGACGCCGATGACCTTGATGCCGGGCATGAGCTGCTTGATGAGGACGGCGACGCCGGCCGCCAGGCCCCCTCCGCCCACGGGCACGAAGACGCGGTCGAGGTGGGCGTCCTGCTGGATGAGCTCCAGGCCGATGGTGCCCTGACCGGCGATGACGCGGGGGTCGTCGAAGGGGGCGATGTAGGAGTGGCCCTCGACCTCGGCCAGGCGGGTGGCCTCGGCCTTGGCGGCGTCGAAGTTGTCCCCGTGGAGGCGGACCTCGCCGCCCAGGGCGCGAACGGCGTCGACCTTGATCTGGGGGGTGACGGTGGGCATGACGATGATGGCGCTCATCCCCAGCAGGGCGGCGGAGCGGGCCACGCCCTGGGCGTGGTTGCCGGCCGAGGCGGTGACGACTCCGCGCTCGCGCTCGGCCGGGCTCAGGGAGCGCATGGCGTTGTAGGCGCCGCGGATCTTGAAGGAGTGGACCGACTGGAGGTCCTCGCGCTTGACCTCGACGGTGTTGCCCAGGCGGGCCGACAGGGTCGGCATCTCCTGCAGGGGCGTGTGCTCGGCCGCCTCGTAGACGGGGGCCTTGAGGATCTCCCGCAGGTAGCGGGCGCTGTCCCAGGCCGGGGTTCCGTTGCTGTTGACGCTGTCGAGCTCATTCACGAGTGACAGCGTAACGGGCGCACGACCGTCAACTTCAAGCCGGCGGCGGCGCACCTGCCGTACGCGAGGCAGAACGCGCAGCTGTCAGCTCATCGACGAATCGGGCGATGGGCGGGGCCGCGTCCGACGCCGATATCGCGGCGATCGGCGGATGCGGAGGAAGCCCCGGGATGCAGTGGACCTGAACGTCCGGCCCCTCCTTGTCCACGGCCGACTGCGCGATCAGCGCGCACCCCAGGCCGGCCGCCACCATCTCACGGATACTGGCCGGGCTGTGCGTCTCAAACTCCACCCGCGGCACAGCATCGATCGCACTGAATGCTGTGTTCAGCAAACGTCGCAGTCCGCTGTCCGAGGACAGGCACACGAACGGTTCGTCCACCACATCGGCCAATGAGCCCACCCGCCGAGCAGTCGATAGCGGGGTGATGAGGACCAGCCGTTCGTCCGCGATCTCGGTACGACGAGATCCTTCCTGCTCCCACTGCTCCCCTACAGGACCGACGACGACGTCGACCCGTCCTCGATGGAGCTCTTCGAGCAGGTCGGCGATGAGACCGGTGCGCAGCGACACCGTGACTCCCGGATACCTCAGCCGGAACCGACCGATCGTACTCACGAGGTCGAACCCGCCCAGGAGCGACGTCGCAGCCACTCTGACGTGCCCGACGGACACGGACCGGAAGGCGCGCATGGCCCGCTCCCCCTCATCAAGACTCGCCAGGGCTCGACGCACGTATGGCAGGAAGGACTCCCCGGCGGCGCTGAGGGACACCGGTCGAGCGCGGTGCAGCAGCGTCACTCCCAGCTCCAGCTCCAACCGCTTGATGTGGGCGGAGACGACCGGCTGAGCCAGGTGGAGGTCGGCAGCCGCCCTGGTGAACCCACCGCACCGCACGATCGCCTCGAATGACCGCAGATATCGCAGTTCCACCTCACCATATTAAATCGATATGGGATGCATGTGAACTCAGTCTTGGACGTATAGAAGTCGAGATACCTACCGTTCAGGTATGACATTCATCGAATCCGCAGACACCACGATCCACCATCTGGGCGCCCTGGAAACCTCCGCCCTGGGGCTCGGCTGCATGGGCCTGTCCCAGGGGTACGGTCCAGCCGACGACGGGGAGTCCCTGTCCGCCATCCATGCAGCCCTCGACTCCGGCATCACGATGCTCGACACCGCCATGAGCTACGGGCAGGGCCACAATGAGGAGATCGTCGGCCGAGCCGTCTCCACCAGCGGCATCGCACGCGACAGTCTTCAGATCGCCACGAAGCTCGGCATCGTCCGGCGCGAGGGCGGGGTCCAGCTGGATGCTCATCCCAGCCGCATCGCCTCCTACTGCGACGCATCGTTGCGCCGGCTGGGACTGGAGACCATCGACCTGTACTACCTGCACCGCGTGGACCCGCAGGTTCCGATCGAGGAGTCCATCGCAGCCATGGCTGACCTGGTCGCTCAAGGCAAGGTCCGTCATCTCGGGGTGTCAGAGGTGACGCCCGAGGAGCTCAGGCGCGCCCACGCCGTTCACCCCATCGCAGCAGTGCAGATGGAGTGGTCGCTCATGTGGCGCGAGCCGGAGCTCAGTATCGTGCCCGCCGCCCGGGACCTCGGAGTCGGCCTGGTGCCGTACAGCCCTCTGGGCCGCGGGCTGCTCAGCGGGCGAATCGATGCCGGCACCGTCGCCGACAGCCCCTTCCGGGCGAACGACCCCAGGTTCAACGGCGATCATCTCAGTGCCAACCTGAGTCAGGTTGCGGCGCTCACTCACCTCGCAAGGTCCTGGGACATGACAACGGCCCAGGTCGCCCTCGCGTGGCTGCTGTCCCAGGGCGACGACGTCGTTCCCATCCCCGGAACGCGTAGAGCGGACCGGGTGAGGGAGAACGCCTCAGCCATGTCCTGCCGGCTCACAGCGGAGGAGCTGGAGATGCTGAGCTCGGCCGTTCCAGCCGGCGCGTGGAAAGGAGACCGCAGGTCCTTCGCCGTCCCCGTCACGGCTCGGTCGACACCTCACCGGGGCGAGAGACAAGCGAGAGATACGGACGCACGGTGACTACTCGCGCATCGTCCCTCGACCCGAGACGGCGCTGAGTGGCGACGCGTCCGCACGCGGTGCTCTCCCCGCGGTGTGTCCACGAAGCGAGCACGCCCTTGGTTCACCGGAGCCAGCGGGAATAATTCGGACGGACCGCAAGGTTGGTACGCACACCCTACGGAAAGGAGCCGCCATGTCGCTCCAGCTCTTCGAGCTCGTCCCCGCCACTCCGTCACGTGAGGCCGCCCAGGCCCTCATCGCCCAGGTCTCTCAGGCCGTTGAGGCCGCCGGCGCCTCCGTCCTGGAGTCGCAGGTCACCGCCAGCCACGAACGCATCTTCACCATCGTCGAGCTCGCCTCCGACGACGTCGACGGCCTGACCGCCGCTGTCCGGGGCGCCGCCTCCGACGCCGAGGTCACCGGTCCCGACGAGGTCCGCCTCGTGGGTGCCGAGCTGGAGGACGTGCGCGCCCTGGCCCGCAAGGCCGACTACCTCGTGGAGTGGGACATCCCCGAGGAGGTCTCCATGGAGACCTACCTGGCGCGCAAGAAGGCAAACTCCCCCAAGTACGCCCAGGTGCCGGAGGTGAGCTTCCTGCGCACCTACGTGCGTGAGGACACGGTCAAGTGCCTGTGCTTCTACGACGCCCCCGACGAGGACGCCGTGGTGCGCGCCCGCGAGGCCGTCTCCACCCCGATCGACCGCCTCCACGCCCTGGAGGGCTGAGACCCCGGTCCACCGATGAGGCGGGCGCCGACCCATAGCGCGGTC
>NZ_GL882573.1:0-166972 GCF_000195595.1 Actinomyces sp. oral taxon 170 str. F0386 | reverse complement strand
GGGCGCCGACCCATAGCGCGGTCGGCGCCCGCCTCGTTGTCTGCGGCCGACGGCGCAGCCCCCTCGCGCCCGGCCGGAGCCGGGCCGCTGCTGCGAGGTCTCAGAGGTCTCAGCGCCGCATGCTGCGGGAGGCGGCGACCGACGTGATCGACAGGACCACGAGGGCGGCGGCGGGCGTGGCCACGGCCCAGGGGGCCCGTTCGATGTAGGGCAGAGCATCGGAGAGGACCAGTCCCCACTCGGGTGTGGGGCTCTGAGCGCCCAGCCCCAGGAAACCCAGGGCCGCTAGGGCCAGGGCCTTGCCGGGCAGCCTCAGGGCCGCGTGGCGCGCCAGGGGGCCGACGACGGCGGGCAGGACCCGGGTCAGGGTGATCCGCACACGCCCCTCCCCCAGGACGGGAGCGAGGAGGATGTCGGGACGCCGCCGGGCCTCAGCAACGAGCCCGGCGGCGTGGGAGGCCAGCGGCGCCCAGCCGACGCTGGCCACGGCGATGGCGGCGCCCGTGGCGCTGGGCCCGGATACGCCGGCGACGATGAGTCCGGCCAGGATCGGCGGGGCTGCGTTGGCGACCTCGATGAACCCCGTGGCGGCCCGCGGCGCCAGCCCCACCAGCAGGGCGATGACGAAGCACACGACCGTGACGGCGACGGCGCCGGTCACGGTGGACAGCGCCCCGTGGGCCACGCGCGCCAGCACGTCGCGCCCGAGCGAGTCGGCGCCCAGCGGAAGGGAGGTGCTGGGCTCCGCCAGCTTGTCAGCGACGATGGCGTAAGGGTCGCGGCGGATCCCGACGGCCACCATGAGGGCGAGCAGGGCGGCGCCGATGACGGCGATGACGCGGGCGGCCCGCCCCGGGTGCTCCACCGGGGGCGGTGCTGTCAGTCCGCCTGCCCCGGCGGCCCGCCCCATGAGGAGGCGGTGCACGATCCCGGCGATGATGCCGGCGGTGAGCGCCAGGGCGAGCAGCAGCAGGATCTGAGCCTGGAGCGCCGGCACGTCCTGAGCGGAGGCGGCCTCGATCAGCTCGCGCCCGATCCCGGGGATGGCGAAGATCTTCTCCACGGCGACCGCCCCACCGGTCAGGGCGACGACGACGAGTGCCACCTGCCCGGCCAGCGGGGTCAGAGCGCGACGCAGGACGGCCCCGGCCAAGGCCCCTCCCCGGATCCCGGCTGTGGACCAGGTGGCCACCCAGCGTTTGGAGAAAGTGGCGGTGACGGCATCGGAGATAAGTCCGCCCAGGTAGCCGCCGGTGGGCAGGCCCAGGCTGAGGGCCGGCATGATGACCTTCTCGGGGCCGCCCCACCCGAGGGGTGGCAGGATCCTGAGGTAGACGGCCAGGACGAGCATGAGGATCGGGGCCAGGAGGTACTCGGGCAGGGAGATGAGGACCGCGGAGACAGCCCCGCCTCGGGGCCGCGGTTGTCCTCGCAACCCGTCGCGCAGGGCCGGCAGCACCAGCGCTGCGACGATAACGAGTCCGACACCGAGCGCGGCGGCCATGAGGCTCAGTGAGACTCCGAAGGCGTCAACGGCATCCGGGCCGACGGGAGCGCCTGAGACCCAGGAGCGCCCCAGGTCCCCGCGCACCAACCCGGCCAGCCAGCGCCCCATCGTGTGCAAGGGACCGCCGTCGATCCCGATGCTCTTGCGGATGGACTCCAGGACCTCCGGCGTGGGTTCACGGTCGGAGGAGGTGGCGCGCAGGATCGTCAGTGCCGGGTCCTTGCCCGACAGCCACGGCAGCATGCCCACAAGACCGATGAGGCAGACCAGGGCGACCAGGCGCGAGGTACCGGCGACAACGTCGTAGCGGCGCAGGCTCCCGGCGAGCCGGGTAAGCATGCCGCTCACTTCTTCACAGCCGTGGACGAGGTGATGAGGGTGCGCTCGTTGGGGTCGCGCTCGGCGCCTGAGACGCCGGCGGCCTCGCCCTGCAGGACGCGCTCGTGGACGATCGGGATGGCGGCTCCGGTGACGAGGATGGCCTGCTCGGCCTCCATGATGGCCTTGCGCCGTTCCTCGCCGGGCTCACTACCGGAGGCCTTGGAGATGGCGGCGTCCACCGTGGGGTCGGACAACTGGCTCATGGAGTAGGAGCCGGAGGAGGAGAAGTCGGCGGTCATATAGGCAACAGCGTCACCGGAGTCCAGAACGGTGGAGCGCGACACGAGGACGGCGTCGAACTTACCGGCCAGGGCCTCGGTCTCGATCTGGTTGTACTCGCGCACGTCCTGGGTGACGCTGAAGCCGGCAGCCTCAAGCTGCTGAGCCAGGAGGGGAACCATCTCACCGAGCTCGGGGCGGTCGGTGTAGGAGGCCAGGGTGATGGCGGTTCCGGCGGGGACGCTTCCTGCCGCGGTGGCGCCGGGGACCTTGCCGGTAGCGGCCGCACCCGTAGCACCGGGGTAGGTCTCCTTCTTCCAGGCCCGCATCTCGGCGGCCCAGGGCACGGCCGGCCCCAGGAGTCCGACGGGAGAGTCGGCGTGGCCCTCGAAGACGGTCTTGATGAGCGCGCTCGGATCGACAGCGTTCCGGGCGGCGGCGCGCAGAGCCGGATCGGCGAAGGCGCCGGAGCCGGTGTTGAGGTAGAGGGTGATAGTGCGCGGTGTCGACACCTCGTGAAGGAGCTCCTTGTCCATGTTGCCGGCCTGGGCTACGGGGACTGCCTCGACGATATCGGCGGTGTCAGTGCGCAGGGCGGTTCCGCGGGCGGCGCCGTCGGGCACGTAAGTGACGTCGATGCCGGGGGCGGCGGCCTTCTTGCCCCAGTACTTGTCGTTGCGCTCCAGGGTGGCGCCGGACGAACCGTTGGTCTGCTTGAGGATGAAGGCGCCGGTACCATGGCCGACGGGATCGATGGCGCCGTCGGCGGAGCTCGGGTAGGCGGCCGGGGACAGGATGGCGAGCTGGGGACTGGAGACGCGCTGCGGCATGAGGGGGTCAGGGGCTGCGGTGGTCAGGAGGAGGTCCTTGCCGTCGGCCTTCGCAGTGAGGTTGATTCCGTCCAGGACGCGCGGCGGCTTGGCAGCGCCGGCCGCGAAGGTCAGGGCGGCGGCCGCATTCTCGGCGCTCAGGGCGGTGCCGTCGTGGAAGGTGACGCCCTCGCGCAGGGTGAAGCGCCAGGTGGTCTCGTCCTCGCGCTTCCAGGCGGTGGCGAGCAGCTCCTGGGCGTCGCCGTCGGCGGTGAGCCCGGTGAGGCTCTCGGCGCAGGACCAGCGAGTGAGCTTGGAGCCGTCGTTGGTGAGCGGGTTGAGCTTGCTCTCGGGGGCGTGGAACATGGCCAGACGGATACGGCCGTCGCCGGAGGAGCTGCGCGAGCAGGAGGCGATGGCAGCGGCGCCCGCTCCGACGCCGAGTGCGGCGAGGACCTGGCGGCGGGTGACGGCGAGGGTGCGCAGGGACATTGATGCTCCTTGGGGCCTGTGTCGGTGTGTCATCGGTCGGGGGCGTCGACGGTCGGGAGGCTGGGGACGGCGTCGCGCAGGGCACGGGTGGCCGGATGGCTGGGTTGGGTGAGGATGTGGTGCATGGGGGCGTCCTCGACAATGGCGCCGTCATCCATGACCAGGGTTCGCTGGCAGACACGGGCGACAGCAGCCAGATCGTGCGACACCACCAGCAGGGCCGGGGCGGGCACGGCGCCCTGGTCGGCCGGGGCGGCCTTCTCCCCCGCTGGGGCCGTCTGCGTCGGTTCGTTCATGTCGCCTGCGTCTGCTGTGTCGTCATTGTCCGACGTCGGGACGTCGGCCTCGATCGAGGCGAGCAGGTCGAGGGTCTGGCGGCGCAGGGCGGGGTCCAGCCCGGAGACCGGCTCATCGAGGAGCAGATAGCGCGGCGACAGGGCCAGGGCCCGGGCGATGGAGACCCGCTGGGCCTGACCTCCGGAGATCTCGTGCGGTCGCGACCTCCAGATGACGGCAGGTACGTCCAGGTTCTCCAGCACCTGCCGGGCCCGTGCATCTGCCTCGTCGCGATCGCGCACCACGCCCAGGGTGCGCAGTGGGGTGGTCACCTGAGCGAGCACCGTGCGGTGCGGGTCGAGCGTCGCGGCAGCGTCCTGGGGCACGTACTGCACCGCCCGGCGGAAGGCTCGCAGGCTCCGGGCACCACCCCGGCGCACGACCTCATCGTCCAGCAGCACCTCGCCCCGATCCTGCGGGCCCGGAGAGTCGAGCAGCAGCAGAGCCCGCAGCAACGTCGTCTTCCCGCACCCCGAGCGCCCGATCAGCGCCACGTTCTCCCCCGGCGACACGCTCATACCCACACCACGCACCGCTACATGATGCCTACCGTCGGACCCCGGGTGGGAGCGCGTCAGACCACGCACCTCAAGCCCGCTCATGCGGCGGCTCCTACAGCGGCGGCCAGGGCCCCGTCAATGGTCTCCCCGGCGGCGGCCTCACACATGGCGACCGTGACCGGATGCTCGGGGTGGGCCAGCACCTGTGCCGTAGGACCACGCTCGATGACGGCGCCGTCGTGGAGGACGACGACGTTATCGCAGATGGCGGCGGCAGGCAGGTCGTGGGTGATGAGGAGCAGGGCCGGACCGTCCGGGGTTCCCTGGACACTCTGGGCGCTGTCGGTCCCATCACTGCCGCCCGCCGCATCAGCGCTGGTCAAGCGGGTGAGGAGGTCGAGGATCTCGGCGCGGGCCAGGACGTCGAGAGCGGTGGTGGGCTCATCAGCGATAAGGACGCTCGGGCGGGCGGCCAGCGCGAGCGCGAGCGCGGCTCGCTGACGCTGCCCACCGGACAGACGTCCCGGGACCCGCTCCCCCAGAGCGGCTTCGAGTCCGACGGCGCGGAGCATCTCCTCGGCTCGGCGTCGGCCCTGGCCAGGTCGGCACCCGCCCGCGCGGGCGGCCAGGGCGATCTGACGGCCGACCGGGATGAGGGGGTGCAGGGCGGTGGAGTGGTCCTGCGACACCAGCGCGATACGACCGTTGCGGGGGCGCTGCGCGGCGGGGAGACCCAGCAGGTTCACGCCTTCTTCTCCCCCACCTCCTTGACCGGAGGCTGTGCGGGAACCGGCAGACGCGCCAGCGCCGTCGGCCTCGACGGTCAGGGAGCCGGAGGTCTCCAGCCCTGCTGGGAGGGTGCCCGCGAGCGCGGCACAGGTCAGGGACTTGCCTGCACCGGAGGCGCCGACCAGGGCGGTCCGGCTCCCGGGGGCGAGACTGAGCTCGACGCCGTCGACCAGCATTGTGCCGTCGGAGCGCACCACCAAGGATCTGAGAACGATTGTCACACGCAAACTCTAGATGCGAGTGACAACGATTTTCAAATGTGCGATCGGTCAGTCCGGGCCGTTCCCCAGGCCCATCGGTCTACTTGACGCCGAGACGTTTGAGGTCGCGCACGGCGCCCAGGTCGGCGCTGGTGGCGAGCATCGCGTAGGCGCGCAGCGCCGCGGAGACCTTGCGGGGGCGGTCCACGTGCGGGGTCCAGGCATCCTCACCACGGGCCTCCTCCTCGGCCCGGCGGCGCTCGATCTCCTCGTCGCTCAGGCGCACGGAGATGGAGCGGTCCGGGATGTCGATGTCGATGATGTCGCCGGTGCGCACCAGGCCGATGAGCCCCCCGGCCGCCGCCTCAGGGGAGACGTGGCCGATGCTCAGGCCGGAGGTGCCCCCGGAGAAGCGCCCGTCGGTGAGCAGGGCGCACTCCTTGCCCAGGTGCATGGACTTGATGTAGGTGGTCGGGTAGAGCATCTCCTGCATGCCGGGGCCGCCGCGCGGCCCCTCGTGACTGATGATGACGACGTCGCCGGACTTCACCTGCTTACCGAGGATCCCGGCGACGGCGTCCTCCTGGGACTCGAAGACGACGGCGGGCCCGGAGAAGGTCAGGATCGACTCGTCGACGCCGGCGGTCTTGACGATGCAGCCCTTCTCGGCGATGTTGCCGAAGAGAACGGCCAGGCCGCCGTCGGCGGAGTAGGCGTGCTCGATGTCGCGGATGCAGCCGTCTGCGCGGTCGGTGTCGAGGGACTCCCAGCGAGAGGCCTGGGAGAACATCTCGGTGGTGCGCACGCCGGCGGGGGCGGCGAGGTAGCCGGTGCGGATCTCCCGGCTCACCTGGGAGCCGGGGACGCCGTCGGGGCCGGGGCGGGCGATGTCGTAGGCGGCGAGCTCGTCGCCGAGGGTGGAGCGCAGGACGTTGGTGGTGGAGGTCTCCAGCAGGCCGCCGCGGTCGAGCTCGCCGAGGATGCCGAGGATGCCGCCGGCGCGGTGGACGTCCTCGATGTGGTAGAGGTTCGTCGACGGCGCGACCTTGGCCAGGTGGGGGACCTTGCGCGAGAGGCGGTCGATGTCGGCCATGGTGAAGTCGACCTCGGCCTCCTGGGCGGCGGCCAGCAGGTGCAGGACGGTGTTGGTGGAGCCGCCCATGGCGATGTCGAGGCTCATGGCGTTCTCGAAGGCGGCCTTGGTGGCGATGGAGCGCGGTAGGACGGAGATGTCGTCGTGCTCGTAGTAGGCCCGGGTGATCTCGACGATCTGGTGGCCGACGCGCTTGAAGAGCTCGCCGCGGTCGGCGTGGGTGGCCAGCAGGGTGCCGTTCATGGGCATGGCCAGACCGAGCGCCTCGGTGAGGCAGTTCATGGAGTTGGCGGTGAACATGCCCGAGCAGGAGCCGCAGGTGGGGCAGGCCAGACGCTCGATGGCGCTGATGGTCTCATCGGAGACCGTGGGGTCGGCGGCGTCCATCATGGCGTCGATGAGGTCGAGCTTGCGGGTGGTGCCGTCGGCAGCGGTCATCTTGCCCGACTCCATGGGGCCGCCGGAGATGAAGATGGTCGGGATGTTGAGGCGCATGGCGGCCATGAGCATGCCCGGGGTGATCTTGTCGCAGTTGGAGATGCACACGAGGGCGTCGGCGCAGTGGGCGCTGACCATGTACTCCACGGAGTCGGCGATGAGGTCGCGGCTGGGCAGGGAGTAGAGCATGCCGTCGTGCCCCATGGCGATGCCGTCGTCGACGGCGATCGTGTTGAACTCCTTGGCCAGGCCTCCGGCGGCCTCGATCTCGGTGGCCACGAGGCGCCCGACGTCGCGCAGCCCCACGTGTCCGGGGACGAACTGGGTGAAGGAGTTGGCAATGGCGATGATAGGCTTACCGAAGTCGGAGTCCTTGACGCCCGTGGCACGCCACAGAGCCCGGGCGCCCGCCATGTTGCGGCCGTGGGTGGAGGTGGCGCTGCGGTACTGCGGCATGAGTGGTTCCTTCTCGGGCGGGCGTAGTGGAACGGCGTCGCAAGGAGCCGGCCGCAGGGGAATGGCCAGCGCTTCACGACGCCGTGTTGCCACAGCGTATCCCCCACCGGCCCGTCCTGACGCATCGGGCTCCGTCCCTGAGACGTGACACCCGCGATAACGCTGACCCGGCGCGGTCGCAGGCCACTCCCCCCGCATCTGAGACGGCCGCCCTCAACGCCACCCTCGCGGCCGCTATTTGCGGAACACCCACCTTGCGTCACTGCATGCACCAGCGCCGATGCCCCTGATGCATCTCACCGGCCGCGGTGGCGACGTTTGGCCCGTTCCCGACGTCGGACCCAGGCCTCGTCCGCCTCCTGACGGCGGCGCCGGCTCCGATTGCGGGCCGTTCGGGCCGCGGTCTCCTCACGGGCAGCGGCCAGTGCGGCCTGCGCGGCGGTGGACGGGCGCGCCCGGGCGGCCTCCTTGGCGGCCTGCCGGGCGGCGCGCTTGGGGTTGGGGCGAGGGGCCGACGATGAGCCCGCCGATCTGGATGCCGGCACCGGAGGAGAAGCGGCGGCCCGGTCAATGAGCTCGTCTCCGCGGGCCAGGAGGAAGTCGTAGAGCTCAACGTCGCTGGGCTCGCCCCCGAAGACGTGCCGTGCCGCCCGCACAGTGATCACCTGACCGACCACGTCACCGCCACGATGACGTTCGTGGTGCTCGAGGACACCGACCCAGAAGCGACCGTCGAAGTAGAGGGTGAACTGGGCCGAGATGCAGGCGAGGACGTCGGCCTGGTTGTCGGAGACGGACATACGGGCTCCTTCGGGTGCGAGTGATCGCACCCGGTGCAGCAGGAGTCCCCGTGGCGGCCGGTGAACGGCATCCCCGAGGTGACGAACGCCTGGTTGTCGCGTGCCCACGACGAGTTCGGGGCGGATCCGGGACCTGTGGCCCGACGGCGTCATCCGGACTTCCTCCGGACCGTGCAGTTCGTGCTACCGGGTGTGGCGCGAGCGCGCCGCCCTCAGACTATCGCAGTGATCGCGGACCCGGAGCGCCGCACGCAAACGCGCGCTCGTACCATGGGGCTCCGGGCCGCGCCCCTGAGGTGCGCCCTGGGCGCCTACCGTACGAACGCGCGGCAAGTGGACGGGAGAGCTCGGCTCAGATGACGCCCAGGATCTCGGTGACGAAGACGAGGGTGTCGCCGCCGCGGATGCCGGCCTGCGGGACACCGCGGTCGCCGTAGCCGAGCTCGGAGGGGATGGACAGCAGAAGGCGCGAGCCGACGCGCTGGCCCACGAGGCCGTCGTCCCAGCCGCGGATGACCATGCCGACGCCGACCTGGAAGTTCAGCGGCTGGCCGCGGTCGTAGGAGTTGTCGAAGACGTCGCCGCCCCAGATCTGGCCCAGGTAGTTGGCTACGATCGTGTCGCCGGCCTCGACCACCTGGCCGTCGCCGGCGTCGAGCACCTGGACCTGCAGGCCCTCGGGGGCCTCGGGGCCGGGGAAGGTGAGCTTGGGCTTGGTGCCCTTGGGGCCTTCGACGGAGGGCATGTTGATGTTGATCATGCGGCGAGCCTACGTGAGGCCCGCGGTCCGGCGCCGCAGCGGACCTCGGCCCAGCGCGAACTCGCCACGCGGGTCGAGCGGGACCGTGGCGCCCCGGAGCGCGCCGAGACAACCACGGCAGGGCACTCGGCGGGCGATCACCCGAACATGCGGCGGGGCCGGGACGCAGGTGATGCGTCCCGGCCCCGGCCGAGGTGGTGGAGCGAGCCCGGGATCGGATCCGACCCCGGGTCCTCGCGGTCAGTCGCGGAAGTAGCTCAGCAGGCGCAGGAACTCCACGTAGAGCCACACGATGGTGACGACCAGGCCGAAGGAGGCGGCCCAGGCGTAGCGCTGGGGCAACCCGTTGCGCACCCCGTTCTCGATGGACTCGAAGTCGATGGCCAGGAAGAGGGAGGCCAGGATGACCGCAAGAATCCCGAGCGGGACGCCCAGCGGGATCCCCATGATGGTCATGGAGCGCAGTCCCCAGGCCCCGCCGACCACACCGGTCATCGACAGGCCGAGGTTGATGAGGCAGAAGACCCCGTAACCGAGCGTGGCCACGACCACTACCCGGCGGAACCGGCCCTGGACCCGGAAGCCGCCGTAGGAGTAGGCGGCGAGCATGACTCCGAAGGTGGCCAGCGTCGCCAGCACGGCCTGGACGACGATGCCCTCGTAGCGCGCCTCCATGAAGCCGGAGATGCTACCGAGGAAGAGCCCCTCGAAAGCCGCGTAGGCCAGGATGAGGGCCGGGGAGGGCTCACGCTTGAAGGCGTTGACCAGCCCCAGAACCAGACCACCGATGACGCCGACGAGCATCGCGATGACGCCCAACCCGGCGGTCGATTCATCGGTACTGGTCACCAGGCTCCAGGACAGGGCGCCCAGGGCCAGGATGATGGCGAACATGCCGGCGGTGCGGATGATGACGTCGTCATAGGTCATGCGGCGCATGTCCGCGTTGGTGGCCGACGGCGCCTGGTACTGGGCCTCCAGGCCGGCCAGCTGCTCGGGACTCACCTGACCGTAGCCGGCGGCCTGGCCGTACTGGTTAGCGGTCTGGCCGTACTGGCCGTACTGCTGCCCGTAGCCGGTGGCCTGCTGACCGTACTGATTGGGCTGCTGGCCGTACTGTCCGGCCTGGTAGCCGGGCATCGTGGGGTAGCCGTTGGGCGTCTGGGTCGGGGCCGACCCTGCCACCCGGCCGCCCTCCTGGAAGGCGGCGCTGCGGCTGAAGAAGGGGTTGGACATGATCCTCTCATCCTCTCTGAGGGGTCTGGGGCGGTCGGCCCGGCAGGACCGCCGCTCGCAGCCCGGCCGGCCCACGAGGGCCGCTGCCGGAAACTGGACTCATTATGCGCATCTCCAGTGCGGTGAGGGAAACCCTTTTCCCTCAGGACGTAGCCCTCAGGGGAGAGATACCCATCCGTCCGAGAGGCGTCGGGTCTTCTTCCGGCCGCCGCCTTCGGCCTTCTCCGACCGATCGGTTCTCATCCTCAAGGATGAACCTCCTCCCTCCAGCGGCCCGGCCCCAGGCGACTCCGGGTTCGTTACCCCGGCCGATTCGCCGACGACGGCGCGCTCCTAGGCTGGAGACATCCGGTTGGGCTCCGGGAAAAACCCGCTCCGGCCAACCAGTCGCCAGTCATCCTCAACTCCAGCATCCCCCGCCACCACGTCCTGCACACGCTCCACCCGCCTCACCGAGGCCTACGTCGAAGAAGGAACATCATGATCGAGGCAGTCAATCTCACCAAGCGCTACGGCCACAAGACCGCGGTGGACAACATCTCCTTCACCGTGGAACCCGGCACGGTGACCGGGTTCCTCGGCCCCAACGGAGCCGGCAAGTCCACCACGATGCGCATGATCATGGGCCTGGACAAGCCCACCAGCGGCAAGGTCACCGTCAACGGACGCCCCTACCGGGACCTGTCGGCTCCCCTGTGCGAGGTCGGCGCCCTGCTGGACGCCAAGGGCCTGCACGGCTCGCGCAACGCCCGCAACCACCTGCGCCAGCTGGCCGCCTCCAACGGCATCCCCACCAAGCGGGTCGAGGAGGTCCTGGAGATCACCGGCCTGACCTCGGTGGCCAAGAAGCGCGTCAAGGGCTTCTCCCTGGGCATGGGCCAGCGCCTGGGCATCGCCGCCGCCCTCCTGGGAGACCCCGGCGTGCTCCTGTTCGACGAGCCCGTCAACGGCCTGGACCCCGAGGGCGTCAAGTGGGTGCGCGAGACCTGCCGCCGCCTGGCCGGCGAGGGCCGCACCGTCTTCATCTCCTCCCACCTCATGAGCGAGATGGCCCAGACCGCCGACCAGCTCCTCGTCATTGGCCGCGGCCGCATCCTGTCGGCCGGCCCGGTCGATGACGTCATCGCCTCGGCCACCACCGACCGGGTACGCGTGGCCTCCCCTCAGGCCACCCAACTCGCCGAGCTCATGGCCTCCCGCAACCTGGCCGCCCGCCCCGTGGCCCCCAGCGTCCTGGAGACCACCGACACCACGGCCGCCGCCATCGGTGAGCTGGCCGCGCAGAGCGGCATCGTCCTGCACGAGCTCACCACTATCCACGCCAGCCTCGAGGAGGCATACCTGACCCTGACCAGCGACTCCGTGGAGTACCGCACCGACCCCGCCCACCAGGCGGCGTCCCAGCACCAGGGTCAGGCGGCCTAGCAGGCCCACCCCCGCACGTCACCACCTCCACACGTCAGTGCACCAGCCCTCTCGCACAGAAAGTCCTGCCATGACTGCCAACGCCCCTGCCACCCCCACTTTCCAGACACCCGTCAGCACCACGGCGCGTACCACCAGGCACGTGGCCCCCCACCCCACCAGCCTTCGCGTCGAAGGCCGTCAGACCGTCCTGCGCTCCGTACGCGCGGAGTGGATCAAGCTCTGGACCCTGCGCTCGACCTGGATCACCTCCTTCATCGCCATCGCCCTGACCGTCCTGTTCGGCGCCGGTATCGCCATCGCGTCCGGGCAGCAGCAGGAGGGCCAGGAGGCGGCCAAGAACATGATCACCGCCGGCCTGAGCTTCGGCCAGATCGTCGTCGCGGTCCTGGGAGCCCTCATCATCACCGGGGAGTACGCCTCCGGTCAGATCCGATCCTCCCTGGCCGCCGTCCCCCACCGCGGGCGACTCCTGCTGTCCAAGGCCATGGTCCTGGCCATCGTCTCCTTCCTCCTGGGGAGCCTGTCCGTCTTCCTGTCCTGGGCGATCTCCAAGCCCTTCCTCGGCGAGCACGCCGGCTCCCTGACCGACTCGCACTACGCCGGCCACATCTGGGGCTCGGGCCTGGTCTTCGCCGGTATCGCCCTCATGACCCTGGGCTTCGGCTTCCTCCTGCGCTCCACCGCCGGCGCCATCACCGTCGTCGTCTCCCTCCTGTTCGTCATCCTGCTGCCGCTTCAGCTCGCAGCCGGTCAGTGGAGCTGGGTCAGCAAGATCATCGACTGCCTGCCCATCTCGGTCTCCTCAGCCGTCTCCAACCCCTTGCCGACGGCCGCCGAGTTGGGCGGTGAGGGGGCCCAGTTCCTCACCCACGGCCAGGCCATCGCGGTCTTCGCCGCCTGGGCGCTCGTCCCACTCATCGCCGCCTGGTTCGTCTTCACCCGGCGCGACGCCTGAGCCGGCGAACCATCCCGCCAGCCGGAGGTGAAGACCCATGTCATCCCCCACGCCTCCTCAGGCCTCCTCCACTGCCTCGCCCCGGGAGAGCACCGGTACCCCGCCCGTCTCCTCCACGACCGACACGCCCGGTAACACAGCCGCGTCGGCCGCAAGGAGCCGGGCGGGCACCGGACTGCCCGCGGCACTGACCAACCCCACCCTTCTGCGGGCGATGATCCGTTCCATGCCGTCGACGACCTCGCCCGAGCCCACTGCTCCAGGCTCCGAGGGCGAGAGGAAGAGCCCCTCTCGCCGGGAGCAGGCCTCTCAGCCGAACAAGTCGACGTCGATCACGACCCCATGGAATGACACACTGAGTGCTATGCCCAGTCAGCTGCCCAGCCCCCAGTCCGGCCGTACCGTCTCCGACGTGCCCGACGAGGATGAACCCGAGCTCCAGCCGGAATCCCGGGGCCTGCTGCGCGCGATCAGCCAGTGGTACCACCGCCACCCGGCGATCGCGGACACCCTCATCGCCCTTGGACTCATAGCACTCAGCGCCCTGCTGGGCGGCGCTAATCTCTTACGTCAGGACAACCTGACCAACGCTCACTCCGTGTGGCCGCTGACCTTCGTCGTCCTGGTGATCACCGGCCTCGTGTTCACCTTACGGCGGCGTTTTCCCATCTGGGTATGGGCGTTGACGCTTCTCCTCCCCGAGACCTACGAGATCACGATCATGGCGGTCTTCAATCTCACCCCGGAGCAGCTGACCCTGACCATCAGCGGCCTGAGCCTGATGGTGCTCCTAGGTGTCCCCATCGCCTTGGGGACCATCGCCTCCCACCGCAGACCTCTGATCGCCTGGACGACGTGGGCCGCGACCATGGGGACCTTCGCCACGGAAGTCGTCATTGTGACGCCATCACCAACAGTCTTGGACTTCCTGCGTGCTGGGATGCTGTACACCCTCATTGCGACTGTCGGTACGCTGGTGGGGCTCAACACTCGCTCCGCCCGTCTACGGTTCAAGGCCCTGGAGGCCCACTCGACCCGGATGGCTCTGGCCAGTGAGCAGGGCGCGCTACTGGCGGCCGCCGAGGAGCGCAGCCGCATCGCTCGGGAGATGCACGACGTCGTCGCCCACTCCCTGGCCGTCATGATCACCATGGCCGATGGCGCCGCCGCCACCGTGGAGCGCGATCCAGCCACCGCCAAACAGGCCATGGAGACCCTGGCCGAGGCCGGGCGCAGTGCCCTGGCCGACACCCGCCGCCTCGTGGGGGTCCTTCGGGAGGACCCGTCGGTGGCCGGCGGCCCGCCTGCCGACTCGACCGGCCCAACAGGACCCGCGTCCACCACCGACAGCATCTCTCCTCAGCCTCCATCCGCTTCCGGTCAACCGACCCCTGCACCTGAGCCTGGCTGGAAGCGCGGCGGAAAGGCGGTCGCGCCGCAGCGGTCCGCCCCCTCGGCGGCCTCGGCGTCGTCGGCCCGGGGTCACGAAGTCCGCGATGTGCCGGTACCCGAGTTCGCACCTCTGGGAACAGTGACACCGGTCGAGCCCAGCGCTCCCATCGCCAGCCTGCGCCAGCAGGCCACCGACGGCGGATCCGACCGGTCCCGGGGCGACCTGCCCCTGGCTCCTTCTCCCGAGCAGGCCGATATCACCGAGCTGGTCAAGCGCTTCGTGTCGGCAGGGGTTCCCGTCAGCTACCGGTGGGTCGGCGCGGCGCTCCCGGAGGACAAGGCACTCCAGCTCACGGTGTTCCGCATCGCCCAGGAGGCGCTGACCAACGTGCTGCGCTACGCCCCGACGACTCCGGCCGTCAGCGTCGACGTCGAGAGGCACATCGGCACCGTGGTCCTCACCGTGGACAACGAGGCCGCCCCAGGCACGCGCCCGATGCACGGATCCGGGAAGGGTCTCATCGGCATGCGGGAACGCGCATCGGTCTATGGTGGGACCGTACAGGCCGGCCCGACCCCTACGGGCTGGCGAGTCCGCGCGGTCCTGCGCTGGGACGAGCATGACGAAGGGACCTCCTCATGGCAGATGCCCCTGTGAGCAAAGACCAGCCCCTCCAGCCCGGCGGGGCCGAGCGGCCCGGTGAGGTCAGCGGCCCGATCAGCGTCGTGCTCGCCGACGACCAGGCCCTCATGCGCATGGGCTTCCGCATGGTGCTGGAGGCCGAGGAGGACATCAACGTCGTCGGTGAGGCCTCCGACGGCACAGCCGCCCTGGCCCAGGCCAAGGCGCTGCACCCCGACGTCATCCTCATGGACGTGCGCATGCCGGGCATGAACGGCATCGAGGCCACCGAGCTCATCGCCCGGGAGTGCCCGGGCACGCGCGTGCTCATCCTGACCACCTTCGACCTCGATGAGTACGCCTTCGCCGGGCTGCGCGCCGGGGCCTCCGGGTTCCTGCTCAAGGACACCCGGCCCACCGAGCTCGCCGAGGCGATCCGCACCGTGGCCTCCGGGGAGGCGGTCGTCTCGCCGCGCGTCACCCAGCGGATGCTGGAGATGTTCGCTCCCTCACTGCCGAACTCAGGGGCGCCCACCCAGGCCTCGGACCCGCGGATCGATTCCCTGACCCCGCGTGAGAAGGAGATCCTGGTGCTCATGAGCCAGGGCCTGTCGAACGCGGAGATCGCCGATCACCTCGTCGTCTCGGCCACCACCGTCAAGACCCACGTGGGCAACGTGCTGGCCAAGCTCGACGTGCGCGACCGGGTCCAGGCCGTCGTCGTCGCCTACGAGACCGGCCTCATGGCCTGAGACGCCCGCCCTGCTTGGAGATTCCTCCCGTCAACGGGGAGCGTGGAGGTGCCGCTGGGCGTCGTCGAAGCCGAGTGTGACGACCTGCTCAACGGCGTCGGCGGCCTGCTCCAGGGTGACGCCGAGGTCGGCGCGCTCGCGGCCGGGAAAGTCGGACAGGACGAAGTCGGAGGGGTCCTGGCGGCCCGGTGGGCGGCCGATGCCCACGCGCAGGCGCGCATAGTCCTTGGTGGAGACGGACTTGCTGATGGAGCGCAGGCCGTTGTGCCCGCCCTCGCCGCCGCCGCGCTTGAGGCGCAGCTCGTGGGCGGGCAGGTCGAGCTCGTCATGGATGACGAGCAGACGGCTGGTGGGGTCGATGCCGTAGTAGGAGACGAGCCCGGACACGGGGCCGCCGGAGAGGTTCATGAGCACCGAGGGCTCGGCCAGGATGACGCGGGGGCCCGGGGCGCCGCCGGGCATCATGCCCAGCCGTCCCTCGGCGACGCGGGCGCGGGCCTTCTTGTGGTTGGAGAACCGGGACCCGGTGCGCTCAGCCAGGACGTCGAGCACCATGTGGCCGACGTTGTGGCGGTTGCGGGCGTATCGGGTCCCGGGGTTCCCCAGCCCGACGACGAGCCAGGCCTCACTCATGCGGCCCGCCCCGAGACGGGCCGGGCGCAGGCGGCACGGGAGACACCGAGGGTGCCTGCCGGCTCGTCGTCACGACTGAACATGTGAGTCACGTGCGATTCACTCGGATGCGGCCTCGGCGTCACCCTCTGCGGGAACGGTCTCGGGGACCTCGGAGGCGACGGCGTGCTCGTTGGCAACGTTGACCACGGCGGTCTCGGCGTCGGAGACGGCCTCGATGCCCTCGGACAGGGTGATGTCGGCGATGGTGAGAACGGTGCCGGCGGCGACACCGGTGATGTCGACCTCGATGGCCTCGGGCACGGAGACGGCCGGGGCGGAGACCATGATGGTGGCGGCCTCGATCATGTGCATGGTGCCGGGGGCGGCGGTGCCGATGACGGTGACCGGGACCTCGACGTCGACGCGCTCGTTGCGGTCGACCAGGAGGAAGTCGACGTGCTGCACACCGGGGCGGATGGGGTGGCGCTGCACGTCCTTCCCCAGAACCAGGAGCGTCTCACCACCGTCGATGACCAGCTCGACCAGGGCGTTGTCGTTGCTGCGCAGCGCCAGGCGGGTGGCGTGCTCCTCGAGCAGGAAGTGGCGGGGCTCGGCGCCGTGGCCGTAGACGACGACGGGGACCTGGCCGGCGCGGCGGGCCTGGCGGGCCGAGCCCTTGCCGAAGTCGGTGCGGACCTGGGCCTTGAGGGTGATGGCGTTGTTGGCCATGAGGCTCTCCTTGCGGATGAGGCGGGGCCCTGTGCCCCGCGGTTGATGGTGGTCCGGCTGGGCGCGACGACGCGCAGTACCGCCAGGTACCACCACGTCGATCACGGATGCGCGCCTTGTCAGGCGCGTCCCTCGCCGGGGCAACGCGGGTAAGACTACGGTATGGCCGCAGCCCGCGAACAGCCAGGTGCCGGTGGGGCGCCTCACCTGCCGCTACGAGTCGCGGTGGCCTCGATGACGTTGACACAACCTCTTACGATCGCGGCCGCACGGACGGCGGCTGCTACCCAGGACGGAGGGCGGCGGTGAGCTTGCGCATCGCGGAGGCCGCGGACTCACTGGCGCTCGGTCCGAGGGCGGCGAGGCTCGCCATGAGGGCGGCGATCTCCGGAAGGTCCAGCTCGACGCGCCCTGACGGGGTGGCGCGCTCGATGCTGACACCACCGCCTCGGCCGGGGACGACCGTGATCGGCACACCGGAGTGGCGCAGTCGTTCGACGTCGCGGGCAACGGTCCGCTCCGTCACACCCAGCTCGTTGGCGAGACGACCGAGGGTGAGCCGGCTCGAGCTGGTATGCAGTCGCTCAATGAGGTGCTGCTGGCGCTCCACCCGCCGCAGGGTCAGGTACGGGTCACGTGAGGCTGCGGACGCCCGTCCTGCAGACGAGTTCATGGACTCATCGTAACCATGACATCGGCCTGTCCGGGTTTGTGCGTAGCGTGGACACCATGACCAACAGCACTATCGCGCAGCAGTTCTTCGACTCCTACACCCGCGCCCTGCTCGACCGAGACGCCAAGGCCATCGCCGAGCACTACGCCGTGCCCGCGCTGATCGAGTTCCCCGATCACCCCATCGCTGTCTCCGAGGTCTCACAGACCGAGCAGTTCTTCTCCGGGGCGTTCGGCCAGTACGATGGCGTCTCCACCACTCACGCAACCATCAGAATCGTTGCCGAGACCGGGCACAGCATCTGGGCCGACGTCACCTGGACCCACGACGCCGGCGTGCCGAGTGAGCGACTCCTCTACCAGCTCGTCCGCAGCGGTAGCGACTGGAGGATCGCCGTCCTGACCCCGTTGGACACCTGACGCTCCTACTGCGACACACCAGCCGGGCCGCACCGCCCGACTGCACCCGCGCCGTTCTCAACAACCCCACCGCCCGACTACCAGGAAGCAGACCATGAAGTACTTCGCCGAGTACATCGTCGGCAGGAACGGCCCCATCGAGGTCTTCATGCAGCCTCAGAATCCGCAGCTCATCGCCGAAGAGCTCGCCCGAAAGCTGACCTCCCCCGGTTACCTTGACGGCGCACGGCGTTTCGCCGTAGTGGTGTGGGCGCTGCCCGATGGAACGACGCATATGGACGACGTTCCGGAGTCCTCGCCAGCACGGGCCACCTACATCCAGTGCGGTGGCTCCACCAAGGCCATGAGCGTTGAGATACGCGCGACTCACGAGGACGACTCCTACGAGCACTACGCGGTGGCCCGCGAGCCCATTGCCGACCCCGATGCGTGGACCACGGTCACCTGGGACAACGGGAATCCAGAGCCCTTCTCCCTGCGTCTGCACCCCGAGGAGGTCTTCACCGGCGAGCAGGCAGCCCCTGTCTTTCGTGCCTACATCGAGGCCGGCGCCCTCCCGCCAACAGAGCTCCTGCGCCGGCTCGACGTCTAGGGCCTGTTGCGAAAGTAGGATGGAGCACCTCGTGTTCGTACCTTAGAACGCGCGTTCGCACCTTCTACCCCTCGAACGCGCGACCTACCCTACGACCGCGCGGGCGCGGGGCATCGCTCAGGCCCGCAGCAGCTCCAGGCAGCGGCGCACATCCTGGATCGGCATCTGGCCGGGGGCAGATGCCTGGGTCTCCCCCTGCTCGTCAGGGACGACGGCGAAGGTGAGCGCCGACCCGAAAGCCGGCGCCACGCGGCTGACCACCCCGAGCGCTCCCATGGACATGGCGGCTACCGGCACCCCCAGGCCCGTCCCCTCCTCCGGGTCCGCCGCGGCCCGCGCGCACACTCCCAGGAGGCGGGCCACGTCGGCGGCGCCGGTGGGCCACACGGCAATCTTGGCCAGGTCCGCGCCCTCGTCGGCCATGCGGACCAGAACCTCCTCCAGGACATCATCGACCGGGGTGGCCTCGAAGTCGTGGAAGGAGGCGACGACGTCGATGCCCAGTCCGTGGGCCTGCTCGGCGACCCCCGGCAGGCAGCCGCGCTGGACCTCGACGTCGATGGCGGCCGGGCGGTGCTCGGGCGACCACTCGGCCAGACCGTCGACAACGGCGTGCAGGACGGCGCCGTAGCCTGCGTCGTCCAGGCGGGCATGGCCACCCTCGGTGGCCGTGCGGCAGGTGAGCAGGAGAGGGGCGCCGTCGACGACGTCGGTCATGCGGCGCAGGCACTCCAGGACCTGGGCGGCGGCCGTGGCCACGACCATCGGGTCCGGGGCGGGTAGCTCCTCACCGGCGGCCTCGGCGAAGGCGACCAGGGCGTCGGCCTCCTCGAGCAGGTCGACGCGCAGCTCGAGGACATCGGCGCCGGCGCCGATGGCGCGGCGGGCCTGGACCCGTGCGCGGGCGGCGGTCGGCCCGGTCAGGGAGACAGCGACAGCGGGTACCCCCCTGTCGCCGGGGACGCTGCACCCGCCCCAGGTCAGAGACGTCGCCGCACTCACGCCTCGGTTCCTTCCGACTCTGTCTGCGCGGGCACGAGGGACAGGGCGATGCCGTCGAGGATGTCGTAGAGGCTGGTGGTGACCCGCTCCAGCGGGCGCCCGGCGGCGGTGGTCCGCTCCACGACGCGGGTGACGACCTCACTCCACACGAGAGCCCCTGCGGCGATGACGTCGCGGCGCCCGGGGGCCAGGTAGCCCCAGGAGGCGCGCTGCTCGGCGGTGGAGTGGACGATCGCCTCGCAGGAGGCCAGGACGGCCTGCGGGTTCAGCTCGGCGCCGCCCAGCGTCTGCGGGTCGAAGGCCTGAAGCCCCAGGGCGTGGGCGGTGACGGTGGTGATGGTGCCGGCCAGGCCGACCAGCTGCCCGGGGGCGGACAGGTCAACGACCTGCTCGGCCTCGTCCAGCAGGCCACGCACCTCGGCGCGGGCGGCTGCCTCCGAATCGGGGGTGACGTCGCCCGTCAGGAAGCGCTCGGTGATGCGCACACTGCCGGTGTCCAGGCTGATGGCGGCGCTGGGGGCGTCCACGCCCAGGACGAGCTCGGTCGAGCCGCCCCCGAGGTCGACGACGAGGCGCGGCGCCTGCACGCGCTCGCCCCCCTTCTGCACTCCTGCATCCTCTCCCCCACGGACTCCCAGGAGCGAGCCACTGAAGGACAGGCGGGCCTCCTCCTGGCCGCTGACGACCTCGGGCTCAATGCCCAGCAGCCGGCGTACTCCGGCCACGAAGTCCTCCCGGTTGCGGGCGTCGCGGGTAGCGGAGGTGGCCACGAAGCGCCGCACGGCTCCCCCGGGGGCGACGCCCAGCTCGGCACAGTCGGCGGCGTAGGCGTCCACGACCGTCAGGGTGCGCTCGAGGGCCGCGGGGTCGAGCATGCCGGTGCGGTCCACGCCCTGACCCAGGCGCACGATCTCGTTGCGGCGGCGCAGCGCCTTCAGGCGAGAGCTGCCGGACTGATCGCGGTCGGCCTCAGCGATGAGGAGGCGGATGGTGTTGGTACCGCAGTCGATTGCGGCGACACGGGTCATGGCGGCGGCCTCCTGGGCTGGGGCGGGATGGAGAGAGCGGGACGGGTGGGAGCGCGGTCGTGCCTGACGACTCCAACTCCTACCTTAAGGGGCCGCCGGGGCCGTCAGGCACGGCCATGAGGACGCGCAGGCGCCCGGCACATGATCGAGACTCTGGCGATCGAGGCCTTGCCGGCCGGCACGGTCCGGCCGGTCAGCAGAAGCAGCGCTCAGGATCCCACAGTCCGCGCTCGCGCAGAACCTCCAGGGTGCGGTCGCCGATCGGGTTGACGCCGGCTCCGGCCGCCAGGGCGTGCCCGAGCAGGGCGTGGAGGCACTTGACGCGAGTGGGCATGCCTCCGGCGGAGACGCCGTCGATCTCGGGGACCTTCCCGAGCTCGGCGCGGCGGGCCAGGTAGTCGGCGTGGGCGGCGGCGTAGGCCGCGGCCAGCTCCTCGTCGGCGGCGAGGCCCGCGTTGAAGGTCTCCATGAGGTGCTCGGCCTCGAGGGTGGAGCAGCCCTTCACGGCGGCCGGGTGCGTGAGGTAGTAGCTGGTCGGGAAGGGGGTGCCGTCGTCGAGACGCGGGGCGGTACGCACCACGGAGGGGCGTCCGCACACACAGCGGGCCGCGATGGACACGACGCCGCGCGGAACCCGGCCCAGCTGGTCGGCCAGGGCCTCGAGGTCGGCCGGCGTCACTGCCTGAGGCTCCTGCTCGAGGGCCTTGTCGGTCACCGGGTTCTCGGAGGCGGGGCTCATGGAGTCTCCTTGGTCTGCGGGGTGGGGGCCGGACTCGGCGAGGTCCTGGGCGGCTCCGACGGCGCCTGGCTGGGTGCTCCGGTGGGCAGGCCCTTCTCCGTGGGGTTGAGGGTCTTGCCGCCCGAGCCGTTCCTGGAGCCATCCTGCGAGGCGCCGTCGGCCTTGTCCTCGGACTGGCCTGCAGCCTGAGAGGACTCGCGCAGCGTCTGGTACCAGGGGGCGTCCTGGGGCCCCTGGGTGGCTCCACCGCTGGCGCCGGGCTGCTTGACGGAGTCGGCGCCGACGACGACGTAGCTGGTGTCGCCGGGCATGACGTAGCCGAGGCGCTCGCGCACCTGGGCGCGCACGTAGGTGTCGTCCTTCCACTGGGCCAGCTCGTTCTCCAGGGCGGTGGAGGTGTCGGAGGCCTCCTTGATCTTGGCCACGACAGCGTCGTACTGGGCCTGCTGGGACAGGTAGGCGCGCAGCGAGGTGAAGACGACGACGAAGGCCAGCAGGCACACGACCGCAAGCGTGACGACTCGGGGAGGAAGGACCCGCTCGGGCGCCGTCGTCGGCAGCCCCTCGGGCTCGGAACCGGCCGAGCCCGATGCCGACCCGGTCGAGGAGGCCGCCCGCTCAACCGGAACCTGGCGGGGTCGGGCGCCGCGGGCGACGCGGCGCGTCCCGGACTTGCTGGAGGTGGGGCGGCGCGGAGTCATACGGGCATCCTGCCTCACCAGGGGCCGCGCGAGAGCGCACCCCACCGGGCGCGTTGCTCACGCTCCGGGCTGGCGCCGGTCCCAACCGCACCACGGACAGCGCTTCGAGGCGGACGGGAGAACCCGTCCGCCCCGAAGCGGGAGCGTGCGCCGTCGTCGAACTGCTGCGTCAGTCAGCTGCTCGACGGCGGGAGGCCGCCTTCAGGCTCAGGCCTGGAAGCGGGGGAAGGCGCCGGCGCCGGCGTAGACCGCGGCGTCGCCGAGGGCCTCCTCGATGCGCAGGAGCTGGTTGTACTTGTTGACGCGCTCGCCGCGGGCGGGGGCGCCGGTCTTGATCTGGCCGGAGTTGGTGGCCACGGCCAGGTCGGCGATGGTGACGTCCTCGGTCTCACCGGAGCGGTGGGAGGTCATGGACTTGTAGCCGGCGCGGTGGGCCATCTCGACGGCCTCGAGGGTCTCGGTCAGGGAGCCGATCTGGTTGACCTTGACCAGCAGGGCGTTGGCGGCGCCGAGCTTGATGCCCTTGGCGAGGCGCTCGGGGTTGGTGACGAAGAAGTCGTCGCCGACGAGCTGGACCTTGTCGCCGATCTTGTCGGTCAGGGCCTTCCAGTCGTCCCACTCGTCCTCGGAGAGCGGGTCCTCGATGGAGACGATCGGGAAGTCCTTCACGAGCTTCTCGTAGTAGTCGACCATGAAGGCGTTGTCGCGGGCCTCGCCCTCGAACTGGTAGGTCTTGGTCTTCTCGTCGAAGAACTCCGAGGAGGCGACATCCATGGCCAGGGCCACGTCCTTGCCGGGCTTGTAGCCGGCCTTCTCGATGGCCTCGACGATGAGCTCGAGGGCCTCGCGGTTGGAGTCGAGGTTGGGGGCGAAGCCGCCCTCGTCGCCCAGGCCGGTGGACAGGCCGCGCTCCTTCACGACCGCCTTGAGGGCGTGGTAGACCTCGGCGCCCATGCGCAGGGCCTCACGGAAGGTGGGGGCACCGATCGGGGCGATCATGAACTCCTGGATGTCCACGTTGGAGTCGGCGTGGGAGCCGCCGTTGAGGATGTTCATCATGGGCACGGGCAGGATGTGGGCGTTGGGGCCGCCGACGTACTGGAACAGGTCCAGGCCGGCGGACTCGGCGGAGGCCTGGGCGGCGGCCAGGGAGACACCGAGGACGGCGTTGGCGCCGAGCTTGCCCTTGTTGGGGGTGCCGTCGAGCTCGATCATGAGCTGGTCGAGGCCACGCTGGTCGGCGGCGTCGAAGCCGATGATCTCGGGGGCGATGACGTCGTTGACGTTGTCGACGGCCTTCTCGACACCCTTGGCGCCGTAGCGGTCCTTGTCACCGTCGCGCAGCTCGACGGCCTCGAAGGCACCGGTGGAGGCGCCCGAGGGGACGGCGGCGCGAGCGGAGGCACCGTCCTCCAGGAGGATCTCGACCTCGAGGGTCGGGTTGCCACGGGAGTCGAGGATCTCGCGGGCGTGAACGTTCTCGATGAGGGCCACTTGGTGCTCCTTGCTGAGGGGATCGTGATGAGGTCGACGGCGTCGGGCACACTCGCGCGCGACTGCCGAATGCAGGCTCAGCCTAGCGGGCCCGCCATCGCACCACGAGGGCCATGGTCCTGAGGAATGCACGGTGTTCACGCCCGGCGAGAAACTCTGGACGACGGCGCGGTGTCGGTTCCGACGGTTCTCTGCTGGCCCTACTGGCCGCCACCCTCGGACTGGTCGGCGCCCTGACCACCCCCGCCGGCACCGCCGTCGGCCTGGCCGGGCTGCGCAGCGCCGTCGGTCTGCCCCTCGGCCTGGCCGGAGTCAGCGGGCTGCTCAGCTCCCTCCTGTGGGAGGGGCTGCTGGCCGCCCTGCTGGGGAGCCTGCTGTTGAGGAGCCTGCTGTTGACCACCTTGTTGGGGGACCTGCTGCTGTTGGGGCTGCTGCTGACCACCGCCCTGTTGCGGAGCCTGCTGCTGCCGGGGGTCCTCCTGGGTCCACCACTGCGGAGCCTTGTCGGGGTAGCGCGGGGAACGGTCTCCGGTGAGCGAGGCGCGCAGCCTGCTCAGGTCGGCGACGATAGCCTGTGTCTGGTTCTGGTCCTGCTGCTGACGAAGCTGGTTGAACAGGATGTTCGCCCGCAGGTAGGTCATGGTGCTCGCCTGACGCGGCTCGAAGCCCAGCTGCTCCTTGGCCAGCTGCACGATCTCCGCGTCGGTGACGGTGATGCCGTGAGCCTGGGCGACCTCCGCGATGATGGGGGCCTCGATGAGGGCGCCGGCGATGTCCAGCCGCGTCGGGGTCTTGCGCTCCTGATCCGTCGGCTGACCAGGTTTGGGCTCCATGTCCTTGGCGACGACGTCGATGTCCTTCTCGGTCACGACGATGGAGTGGCTCGCACCGTCCAGACCGGTGAACGTCATATCGGCGGCCTGGCCCGGACGGCCGGAGCAGCCCGCGAGCGCCCCGACGGTGAGAAGAAGTGCAGCGCCGGCGGCGAGGACGCGCGTGCGTGCGGTGAGGCTTCGGGTCACGGTCTGCTCCTGGAGAGGACGACGCCGGAGGGCGACGTGGTGTCACAACGTTGCTGGCCTCAGACCCTACCGTTCCGCCCCCGACGACGCACGCAGCCCGTACAGCCGGCACCACCCGGCCGTCACTCGTACCCATGCCCATAACGCCATCTCTTGATAGGAGTGAGACGCCGAACCCCGGACATCTTGTGCCGGTTGCATGACGTCTGCTCGCATCTGGCCGCTTGGGTTGATACGTGTTGAGCTCTCCTCGACACCCCTCACGGATTCCAGCGCAGGCGAGAACGTCCACCCCAGATAAATCCACGCCACCTGACCTTGAACAGTTCCAGCAACCGTCACACAGCCACAGCACCTACATCAAGGCATGCCCAGAGAGTGAAGCGGTCACAGGCCTCCGTCCGGGGCTCAGCCCTTCTTGTAGCTCTCCTTGAGGGAGTCGAGCATGATGATGGCGGAGTAGTAGTCGAGGCGGAAGGTGGAGGCCGGGGTGTAGGCCACCCGCCCCTGGGTCACCTGGGTCGCGGTGGAGAAAGTCGGGTCGTCGGCGACCTTCTGGCGGCTGGCACTGTCTGCGGCGACGATCACCCAGTTGTCACCAGGCAGCCCCGCCTGGACATTCTCGTTGGACAACTTGACGATGTCCTGCCGCTGCCCCTTGGAGGTATCGCCCTTCACCTCCTCGGGGATGTCGGCCATGGTGAACCCGAGAGAGGTCAGGATCTGAACCTGGGGAGACTCCGCGGTCAGGGCCGCGGCGCCACCGCCACCACCGCCGTAGACGATGAAGGCCGATGTCGTCCCCTCGGGAACAGTGATGGCCCCCTTGGTCGCAGACACGTGCGCGTCGTAGTCGGCGATCACCGTGTCCGCCTGCTGCTCGTTCCCTGTGGCCTGACCGATGGTGCGGGTGACGTCCTGCCAGGAGCGCCCGGTGTAGTCGACGACCAGGACCGGTGCGATGTCACGCAGCTGCTCGACCTGATCAGCCGCCGAGTCGCCACCGCTCTTAGCCACAACGATGAGGTCCGGCTCGTAGCCGGCCACCTTGGTGATGTCAACCGACTTGATCTCGTAGAGCTTCTCCACCTTCTGCTTCTTAGCCGCATCAGACCACTGGACGAAGAAGCCGGAATCGTCACTCAGGCCGTCGGTGTTAGGAGCCGTCACGGCTGAGGCCACCACTGGGGCTCCCACCGCCAGCAGCGAGCCGGTCAGGGCAATGGAGGTGGACACGATGCGCTGGGGCTTCGAGGAAAGGGCGAGGTCGCCGTCGTCGGTCTTGACGGTGCGGGGCCATCCCTGGGATCCCGACGACGCCGAGCCGCTGGAGCCGGCCGAGCCTCTGCCGCCGGAGCGTCCGCACGCGGCCAGGCCCAGAGACACGACCCCGGTCAGGGTCGCGGCCAGGAGCCGCCGCCGTCCGATGACGAGACGTGGGAACGTATTCATCGCGGTCCTTCCCGTGGATGGCCTCACGACCAGAGGAGATCTGCGATCTCCCTCGCAATCGTGCTTTAAGTGTGCCTAACCTAAATCTGACTTCGCGGTGGGTCAACACACTGTCCAGTGGATGGGAGCCAGATAGGACCCGTCCGTCAGCGGCGTTTGCGGTAGGTGGTGGCCTCGGTCTCGTAGGCGGCATCGCCTTTGACGACGGCGTGCAGGAGCACCTCGGCCCACCGCACGACCTCCTCGCCGGACAGGGCCGCCCCACCCATGCGGTTGGTGCCCGGCGCAGGCACCACGATGGTGCGCGTGGCGGGCTTCAGCACGGTCCCCGGGTAGAGGCGCGTGACCTTCATACGCGCCGACTCGGGCAGGTCCACCGGGGCGAAGCGCACCGACTTGCCCTGGGCGACGATCTCACGCACCCCCAGCTCGGCGGCCAGGGCCCGCAGCCGCGCCAGCGCCGCCAGACGGGCGGTCGCCTCGGGCACCGGCCCGTAGCGGTCGGCCAGCTCCTCCAGGACGTCGTCGACCTGCTCGCCCGAGCGCGCCGCCGCGAACTTCGTGTACGCCTCCAGGCGTAAGCGCTCATGAGGGATGTAGTCCTCGGGGACGGTGGCGTCCACGGGCAGCTCGATGCGCAGCTCGACGTCCTCGTCGTCGCCCTCCTCGAACCCGACGGCATCGGCCCCGGCCTTCCCGGAACGGGCCAGGGCCTTCTTGTAGGCGGAGACGGCGTCGGAGACCATGCGCACGTACAGGTCGAAGCCGACCCCGGCGATGTGCCCGGACTGCTCGCCGCCCAGCAGGTTGCCCGAGCCGCGGATCTCCAGGTCCTTCATGGCCACCTGCATCCCGGCCCCCAGGTCGGTGTTGGTGGCGATGGTGCGCAAACGCTCCAGGGCCGTCTCGGTCAGCGGCTTGTCCGAGGGATAGAGGAAGTAGGCGTAGGCCCGCTCCCGGCCGCGCCCCACGCGCCCACGCAGCTGGTGGAGCTGGGACAGGCCCATGCGGTCGGCGCGGTCGACGATGAGGGTGTTGGCGTTGGACACGTCCAGCCCGGTCTCCACGATCGTGGTGCACACGAGCACGTCGGTCTCCTTGCGCCAGAAGGAGTCGATGACGGCCTCCAGCTGGTGCTCGTTCATCTGCCCGTGAGCGGTGGCCACGCGCGCCTCAGGGACCAGCTCGGCCAGACGCGCGGCGGTGGCGTCGATGTCCTCGACCCGGTTGTGGACGAAGAACACCTGCCCCTCACGCAGCAGCTCGCGGCGGATCGCGGCCGAGACCTGCTTGGTCTCGTAGGCGCCCACGTAGGTGAGGATCGGGTGGCGGTCCTCGGGCGGTGTCGCCAGGGTGGACATCTCGCGCAGGCCGGTGACCGCCATCTCCAGGGTCCGTGGGATCGGGGTCGCCGACATCGACAGGACGTCCACGTTGGTGCGCAGCGCCTTGAGGGTCTCCTTGTGCTCCACCCCGAAGCGCTGCTCCTCGTCGATGATGACCAGGCCCAGGTCCTTGAACCTCACCTGGCCGGTGATGAGCCGGTGGGTGCCGACAACGACGTCGACCGTTCCCTTCTCCAGGCCCTCAAGGATCTTGGCCGACTCGGCGGCGTCCTGGAAGCGGGACAGGGCCCCCACGGTCACCGGGAAGCCGGCGTAGCGCTCGGTGAAGGTCTCGGCGTGCTGGCTCACCAGCAGGGTCGTGGGCACCAGGACCGCGACCTGCTTGCCGTCCTGGACGGCCTTGAAGGCGGCGCGCACGGCGATCTCGGTCTTGCCGTAGCCGACGTCGCCGCACACGAGCCGGTCCATCGGCTGGGCCTTCTCCATGTCGGCCTTGACCTCGTCGATGGTGGAGAGCTGGTCGGGGGTCTCGGTGTAGGGGAAGGCCTCCTCCAGCTCGGTCTGCCAGGGGGTGTCGGGGCTGAAGGCGTGGCCGGTGGTGGCGGCGCGGGCGGCGTAGAGGCGCACGAGCTCACCGGCGATCTCGCGCACGGCCTTGCGGGCCTTGGACTTGGTCTTGGCCCAGTCGGCGCCGCCCATCTTGCTCAGGGCGGGGCTGTCGCCGCCGACGTACTTGGTGACCTGGTCCAGGGCGTCGGTGGGCACCAGGAGGCGGTCGCCGGGCTGGCCGCGCTTGGAGGGCGCGTACTCGATGACGAGGTACTCGCGGGTGGCCGACGAGCGGGCCCCGCCCACGGTGCGCCGGCTCAGCTCGATGAAGCGCCCCACCCCGTGCTGGGCGTGGACCACGAGATCCCCGGCATGCAGGGACAGGGGGTCCACCGAGCGGCGGGCGCGGCGGGCCACGAGAAGCTCGAGCTGGAGGCGCGGGGAGGTGGCGCCGACCATGGCAGTCAGGGCCTGGGCGGTGGTGTCGGCGGCGCGCGAGAGGGCCGCGGCCCCCATGGTGCGGGCCTGGAGATCCATGCGCTCGAGCTCGTCGACCGGCATGGAGCCGAGCGCTGCACCGGCCTCGGAGCCGGCCAGAGCGATGACGAGGAGGTCACGCAGCCGGGCCAGCAGGTCCTCGACGAAGCGACGAGGATCGTGCCCGGAGGAGACGACCCGGTCGACCACCCGGAAGACGCCTGCGCCGTCGGAGGCGGCGATCGCGTCGACGCACTGGTCGAGCATCGTGGTGTCGGTGTAGCCCAGCAGGGCGACGGCCCGCTGGTAGTCCACACCGCCGTCGTGCGCCCCGCCGATGAGCTGGTCCATGACGGAGAGGGTGTCGCGCACGGAGCCACCACCGGCGCGCACCACGAGGGGGAAGACGCCGGGGCCGATCTCGACGCCCTCGGCCCGGCACAAGTGGCCGAGGTAGCCCTCGAGGATGTCGGGCGGGACGAGGCGGAAGGGGTAGTGGTGGGTGCGCGAGCGGATGGTGCCGATGACCTTCTCCGGCTCGGTGGTGGCGAAGATGAACTTCACGTGCGCGGGCGGCTCCTCGACGAGCTTGAGCAGCGCGTTGAAGCCCTGCGCGGTGACCATGTGGGCCTCGTCGAGGATGAAGATCTTGTAGCGGTCGCGGGCCGGGGCGAAGGCGGCGCGCTCGCGCAGGTCTCGGGCGTCGTCGACGCCGTTGTGGCTGGCGGCGTCGATCTCGACGACGTCGAGGCTGCCAGGGCCGCCGGTGGCCAGGTCCCGGCAGGAGGAGCAGGTGCCGCAGGGGGTGTCGGTGGGGGCCTGGGCACAGTTGAGGCAGCGGGCCAGGATGCGCGCCGACGTCGTCTTGCCGCAGCCGCGCGGGCCGGAGAAGAGATAGGCGTGCGTGACGCGGTCGGCCCGCAGCGCCGCCATGAGCGGAGCGGTGACGTGGTCCTGCCCGATGACCTCCTGGAAGGTGTCGGGGCGGTAGCGGCGGTACAGAGCGGTGGTCACGACCCGAGCCTAATCGGCCGGGCCGACCCCGTGCGAGGCAGCGAGCGACTCAAGCACCATCTGGCACGATGGGAGGACTGACCCGTCGTCGGCGAAGGAAACGGAGGAACCATGTCTGTCACCGAGGCTCTTCTCACCCGCAATTCCGACCACTCGGCCGAGGTCCGCGCCCATGGTGGGCTGGCGACCAAGGGCGCGCAGAAGGTAGCCGTCGTCGCGTGCATGGACTCGCGCGTGGATGTCTTCGCAACCTTGAGGCTGGCACCGGGCGAGGCCCACGTCATCCGCAATGCCGGCGGTGTCGTCACCGAGGACACGATCCGCTCCCTGACGATCAGTCAGCGGCTGATGGGCACCGAGGAGATCATCCTCATCCACCACACCGACTGCGGCATGCTCTCCTTCACCGATGACGGGCTCTGCCGCACCCTGGAGGAGGAGACCGGCACGCGGCCGACCTGGGAGCCGGGGACCTTCACCGACCTGGCCGATGACATACGCCGATCAGTCACCCGCATCAAGTCCTCACCATTCGTCCCCCACACCGACGCCGTACGCGGCTTCATCCTGGACCTGGCCACCGGCCGCCTGGAGGAGGTCGACGGCGTCAAGGCCTGATCATCGGACCTACTCCACGATCCCCAGCCCCCACTGGCTGAGGGTTAACCGCACTCCACGAATCCCTCACCATCGTGGAGTGCCGCTATATGCCGACCAGTAGTGTCTAACGGTCGTGCAGTACAGGACGGCCGGGACCGGACGGAGGCCATCGCCCCCTCCTCCCCATCGCCTGGGCATGTGAGGACCCCTCGCGCACCCGCCAGAGCCTGCTTACCCTTGCTACCTTCCGGTCCTGGGGGATTCACTGGATGACGCCGCACGAGGGGCCGAGCGAGAGACTACCCGATCCGGCCCCCGGTTGCGAACCGGCCCCAACAGGCCCCTCCCACCCCCGCCCGAGCTCGAGGACGCACCGTAGGGCTCGCGGACTTCCCTGGGAGGTAGTGCGTGCGTCCGCGCGGAAGCCGGCGCCGCCAAACCAGCCTCGCGTGACAGATCCCACCGCCCCGGGCTGGCACCGACGATGGGCGGTCCGATATATTCCTTTCTCGTTGCACGCGGTTGTCGCCGTGTGGAGCACCTGGAGGATTCGCCTAGTGGCCTATGGCGCACGCTTGGAAAGCGTGTTGGGTGCAAGCCCTCGGGGGTTCGAATCCCCCATCCTCCGCCACCACCCCCGGGATCCACGAGACCCCGGGGCTTTTCGTTTCCGCCCCTACCGCCTCCTCTTGACTCTTCTTCCCCGGCAGGCCGCCGATTGGTACCTCTCCCCATCGACGCCTCGCGCACCTTCTGCCACGGTTAGCCCATGCGCAAGACATCCTCTGCACTCATCGCACTCCCGACCGCACTCCTCCTCGCACTCAGCCTCAGCGCCTGCGATGAAGACGCAGTGAGCACCACTCCCACAGACTCCTCGTCATCGAGCAGCTCCGACTCATCGCCTTCCTCGAAGGACAAGGAGTCGCAGGACTCCAAGGACTCCGACGACGCCTCGGCCGCACCGTCCTCAAAGTCCAGCGCCTCCTCGAAGGCCGGCGCCTCCCCCAGTGCCACCGCCGACCCCAGGACCGTCGACATCAACGACCTCCAGGCCGGCGACTGCATCTCCGACGTCGCCACCGACACCCAGGACAGCCAGAAGGTGGCCACCGAGGCCACCGTCGTTGACTGCTCAACGCCCCACAAGTACGAGATGCTCGGAACCGGCGACTCCACGGCCACCACCTTCGCCGAGGCCGACACCACCGCTGAGATCTCCAAGATCTGCGAGCCGCTGATGAACAGCTACGTCGGATCCCCCTCCAAGGCCAGCAGCTACAAGATCCTCGGAGTCACCCCGTCACAGGAGTCCTGGGACCAGGGCGACCGCACCTTCGTGTGCCTGGCCCAGAACGCGGATAAATCCCCATTGAACAATTCCATCAAGAACTCCTAGTCTGTCCTCGTCGGACAGGACGCAGGATCTCAAGAGGCGGGCGGGCCGCCATCCGAGCACAACGGCTCACCCTTTGTTTCTCCTCGTATCAGCCGTCCTGCCACCCACTCCGGCCGGGTGGCGACTCTCCGTCTCTCCGTCTCATGTCGCCACCCGGTCCTTATCCCGGATTTTTCAGCCGGCCCCAGTCCGCGGCCAAGTGAGCCTCGATGACGCCGCAGGCGCGCCGGAGGACGAGAGCGGATCTCAGATCATGATTGGCAGGGACTATCATTCACGAGCCATGCCACATCACCGATCGGGGATCTTTCCCCATCGACAGGGCTGGACACCTTTGCCAGCATGGATTCATGCGCCTGAAGACTTCTGCTCTTATCGCACTTCCCTCCGCCCTCCTGCTCGCGCTCAGCCTCAGCGCCTGCGGCAAGGAGACGGCGACCACCGCATCCACGGGCTCCTCGCCGTCGAGCACCGCAGGCTCATCAGCATCCTCGACGGACAAGGCCACTCGGAACAACTCCGATGGCGCCTCGGCCGGTTCCAGCAGCGGAGCAGACAACGCCAGAACCGTGAGCATCCACGATCTTAAGACCGGTGACTGCTTGTCCAAGATGGGCCCTGAGTCCACCGACGGGGGACAGAGCACCGCGAAGGCCACGGTCGTCGATTGCACAGCACCTCACCAGTTCGAGATCGTCGGGGAGGCCGAGTCCACCGCCACCAGCCTCTCCGAAGCGACAGCCCCGCAAGCAATCGTTGACACATGCCAGCCCGTACTTGAGACCTATGTCGGTTCCACCAAGCAGGCCGCCGGGTACAGGGCCGGCTCACTGAACCCCAACCAGTCCAGCTGGGACCAAGGTGACCACACGCTTACCTGCTTCCTGCAGGCTCCGGATGACAACCCACTGAACAAATCCGCCAAAGACTCCTAGCGCAGCCCTATCAAGCAGGATTCGAGGAGTCATCCAGAAGAGGGTCCACCGCGCGACGATATCGGCTCAACTCTTGACTTTTCAGGCACTCATCGACCTGCACCCACTCCGGCCGGGTGGTGACTCTCCGTCTCTCCGTCTCATGTCGCCACCCGGTCCTTATCCCAGATTTTTTCAGCAGCCTCCCCACCTGCGACCAGAACCCCTCGGAAAACCGGCACAATCCCGCCATTCCGACTGTTACGGTTCGGTACATGCGCACCCTGACCACGCTCCTTGCTCTCCCAGTCGCCGCCCTCACCATGGGGCTGTCCTCCTGCAGCCTGTTCTCCTCGGGCACCACTACCGCCACCAAGGACCTCGAGGTCGGAAAGTGCTACAACACCGTGAGTGACAAGGCCGGTGGGGACCACCCCGTCGGCGAGGTCACCGTGGTGGACTGCGCCAAGGCCCACACCTACGAGGTCGTCGCACAGACCACCTTCCCCAAGGACGTCGACAAGCTCCCCAGCGCGGACTCGATCAAGTCCCTGGGACAGGGCTTCTGCCAGGGCGAGGACTTCACCAAGTACGTCGGGGTCGACGCCGGCAGCTCCAGCTACCAGATCGAGTACCTCTCCCCCAGCGACGACACCTGGGCCACGGGCGACCGCAAGATCAGCTGCGTCGTCGCCCAGGGGGACAAGTCACAGGTCAAGGGCTCGGCCAAGGACTCCAAGAAGTAGCCCCACCGGTTCCCTCAGCGGCTGCGGGCCCAGCTCCGTTGACGGCGGCGTTCCGCCCCGGCAACATCCGGGGACGACGGTGTCCCGTCGCCCGCCGGCCCGAGTCCCGCCAGCAGCTCCTCACCTACAGCGCGACCGGTCACGTGGGTCTGCTGCTCGCCTCCGACCACTGAGGCATCGGCCCCAGTGCTCTCCTGCGCCATGAGGGCGGTGGAGATCATGAGCTTGATGCGGTTGAGCTGGTTGACCTCGCTGGCGCCGGGGTCGTAGTCGATGGCCACGATATTGGCCTGGGGGTAGCGGCGTCGGACCTCGCGGAACATGCCCTTGCCCACCACGTGGTTGGGCAGGCAGGCGAAGGGCTGGCAGCACACGATGTTGGGCACGCCGTGCTCGATGAGCTCGATCATCTCGCCGGTGAGCAGCCAGCCCTCCCCGGCCTGGTTGCCCAGGGAGAGCACCGTCGAGGCCTTGCGGGCCAGCTCGACCGTGGAGGGCTCGATATCGAAGGTGCCGCCGGCGGCGCGCAGGGCGGCGCGGGCCGGGGCCTGGAGCTGCTCGATGAACCACACGGCCGCCTTCTTCTTGGCCACACCCTCCTTGCCGATGCCGTAGGCGTCCGCCTCCCACTGGGCGGTCACCAGCCCGGACAGGAAGAAGGGCAGGAGCCCGGGGACGGCCGCCTCGCAGCCCTCGGCCTCAATGACGTCGATGACGTGGTTGTTGGCGTCGGGCTGGAACTTCACCAGGATCTCGCCGACGACGCCGACGCGCGGGCGCCGGGGCTCATCGCGCCGGGGAAGGTCGTTGAACTCGCGGACCATCTCGCGCAGGAGGCGGCGGTAGCCGATGCGCCCGCCCCAGGTGGGGCAGCGGCCCTTGTGCTCGAAGTACTCGGCGATGATGCGGTTCCAGCGATCGACGAGCTCCTGGGTGGAGCCTTCGACCACCTCGTAGGGGCGCACCCGCAGCAGGCAGGTGTTGAGGGTGTCGCCGATGATGATGCCCTGGAGCATCTTGAGTCCCATAGTGGCAGTCAGCTCGAAGCCCGGGTTGGACTCGATGCCCTGCAGGGAGATCGCCACGACCGGCACCTGCGGGTAACCGGCCTCGCGCAGGCCCTTGCGCAGCATGGCGGCGTAGTTGGTGGCCCGGCAGATGCCGCCGGTCTGGGAGATGGCCACGACGCAGGAGTCCGGGTCGTGGCTGCCGTCGGTGAAGGCGCCGATGAGCTGGCCGATGACCATGATGGCGGGGAAGCAGGCGTCGTTGTTGACGTAGCGCAGGCCCACCTCGAGGTCGTCACGGGTGGCGGACTCCAGCAGCTCGACCTTGTAGCCAAGGCGCTGCATGAGCGGCTCGAGGGGCCGGAAGTGCACGGGGCTCATCTGGGGCATGAGAATGGTGTGGGTGGCGCGCATGGCCTCGGTGAAGACCGGGCCGGTGGCCCCCGGCAGCTCCCGCCCTCCGACGGCGCCGCTCGCCTCGCTCCGGTCGGCCGTCTCCTCAGCAGCCCGGCCAGTCATCGCAGTAGATCTTTCGGCGGGAGCGGTCGTGTCGATCTCGACGGTGTCGTCGACAGTGCCGTCGGCCTCGTCGCCAGCCTCCCTGACGGCCTCCTCGGCGTGAGCCGTCTTCTCCGCGGCGCGGGCCTGGGAGGCGGCGGCCAGGGAGCGCAGGCGGATGGTGGCGGCGCCGAGGTTGGAGACCTCGTCGATCTTGAGGCTCGTGTAGACCCCTCCGGCGGACTCCAGGATCTCCTGGACCTGGTCGGTGGTCAGGGCGTCGACGCCGCAGCCGAAGGAGTTGAGCTGGACGAGCTCGAGGTCGTCGCGGGTGGTGACGAGCTCGGCGGCCTGGTAGAGGCGTGAGTGGTAGGCCCACTGGTCGCGCACCCGCAGGCGCCCGGTGACGCCCTGGGTGGCCACGGGCTTGGGCGTGGGCAGGCCGACGCCGGTGACGTCGGACCAGTCGGCGGGCGCCTGCGGGTCGGGACGGAATTCGTCCACCCGGCGGCGCAGCGCGGCCACGGCCCGGCTGAGCGCCCCGGTGGCGACGGCGTGCTCGGCGCCGTCGCCGGGGTCGGGGGCCTGGTCCGTACCGGGTGACGAGCCGGCCTGGCGGGCGATGGCGGCCCAGTCGGTCTTCCTGGGCTTCTTGGGCCTGGCCGGCCTGGCGGGACGCCCTCCCGGCTCGGCCTCCCCGGGCCTGCCGGCCTTACCGGCATCCCCGGTCTCCTCGGAGGTCCCGGGCTTCCCGGCCCGCCCTGCGGTCGTGGTGGTCGCGACGTCGGATCCGCCGACGACCGGCCCGGTGCCGGCCTCGGAGACGCCCGGTTCCGGCGCCTCGGTGGCTGCGGTGTCGGGCTCGGGCAGGAGGGAGTCCTCGGACAGGACGGCCAGTCCCAGGGTGTTGATGACGTCGGGGACGCCGTGGTTGATCTCGGGGTCGATGTGGTAGGGCCGTCCGGCCAGGACGATTCCCTTGCGGTCGTTGTCCTCCATCCACCTCAGGGCGCGGCGGCCCTCGGCGCGCACGTCGGCCTTGAAGGCGGCGTCCTCGGCGAAGCCGGCGGCCACGGCCCGGCGGGCCTCGGGCAGGGTGACGTCCCAGTCGGCGAAGACCTCGACGAGCCGCTCGGCGAGCGTCGCGGGGTCGGCCAGGTTGAGGAAGGGGGAGAGCATGCGCACGCCCGAGCCTCCGGAGACCTCTTCAGCACCGTCGGGCCCTTCCTGCTGCCCGTCGCGCACGGCGTCGACGTTGTTGCGGATGACCTCGGGGTAGGTGGCCACGATCGGGCAGTTGAAGTGGTCGGCGGTGCCCTTGACCAGCTCGCGCTCGTAGAAGACGCAGGGGAACCAGATCGTCCTGATGCCCTTGGCGATGAGGGCCTCGATGTGCCCGTGGGCGAGCTTGGCGGGGTAGCAGACGTTCTCCGAGGGGATCGTGTCCATGCCGGACTCGAAGAGCTCGTGGCTGGAGCGCCCCGAGATCATGACGCGGAAGCCCAGTGAGGTGAGCACCGTGAACCACAGGGGGTAGTTCTCGTACATGCCCAGCACCCTGGGGATGCCGATGTCGCCGCGCGTGGCCGCACCCTTGAGCAGGCGCCGGTAGGAGAAGGCCCGCTTGTACTTGTAGTCGTAGAGGTTGGGCAGGTCGGACTTGGTGGCGCGCCGCTCCTGGGTGGCGCCCCGCTCGCAACGGTTGCCGGAGATGTGGCGCTGTCCGTCGTTGAAGGTGGTGATGGTCAGCTGGCAGTGGTTCTGGCACAGCTTGCAGGTGGCGGTCTCCGTGGTCAGGCTGAAGCGGGAGAGCTCACCCAGGCTCATGAGACCGGAGGGCACGCCGTCGTAGGTGGCCCGGGCGCTCAGGGCCGCGCCGAAGCAGCCCATGAGGCCGGCGACGTCGGGACGCACCACCTCCCGGCCGGTGAGCAGCTCGAAGGCCCGCAGCACCGCGTCATTGAGGAAGGTGCCGCCCTGGACCGAGACCCGCTCGCCGAGCTGGTCGGCGTCCTTGAGCTTGATGACCTTGTACAGGGCGTTGCGCACCACCGAGTAGGACAGGCCCGCACTGATCTCCCCCACGGTGGCCGACTCACGCTGGGCCTGCTTGACCGAGGAGTTCATGAACACGGTGCAGCGGCTGCCCAGGTCCACCGGCCGCTCGGCGTGCAGGGCGGCCTCGGCGAACTCACCGATCTCCAGCCCCATCGACCGGGCGAAGGTCTGCAGGAAGGAGCCGCAGCCGGCCGAGCAGGCCTCATTGACGCTGATGGAGTCGATGGCGTCGCCCTTGATGCGCAGGTACTTCATGTCCTGGCCGCCGATGTCGATGACCGAGGTGACCCCGGGGTTGAGGTAGGCCGCCGCCCGGTAGTGCGCCATCGTCTCGACGACGCCCTCGTCGATGCGCAGCGCCGCCTTGACCAGGGACTCCCCGTAGCCGGTGACGCAGGAGCGCACGATCCGCACGCCACCGGGCATCTCTCGATGGATGCGGCGCAGGATCTCCACGGCGGCCGTCACCGGATCGCCCTCGTTGCCGGCGTAGTGCTCCCACACGATGCGCCCGCGCCCGTCCAGGACGACGGCCTTGATCGTCGTCGAGCCGGCGTCGATCCCCAGGAAGCAGTCACCGTCCCGGAACTCTCCGCCCGACGCCGACGACGCACCGGGGGCCTCATCGTCGAGCTCGTCATCCTGGCCGCCCGGCTCTTTCTCAGCAGGCTCGTCGGGAACCGGCCAGTGGGCCCGCTCGATGTGCGCGCGGGCGTGACGCTCGCGGAAGGCCTCCAACTCAGCGGTGTCCTTGAACAGCGGGCGCATCCGGGAGGTCCCCAGGGACAGGGCCTTGCGAGTGGCCAGGCGGGTGGACAGCTCCGAGATCGGCGTCGGCTCGCCCGAGGAGAGCAGGGCGGCGCCGATGGCGACGTAGAGCTGGGCGTTGTCGGGGCATGTGAAGGAGTCGACCTGGTCCGCCAGGGTCCGCTCGAAGGCGGCGCGCAGCTGGGGCAGGAAGTGCAACGGCCCACCCAGGAACATGACGTGGCCGCGGATGGGGCGCCCGCAGGCCAGGCCCGCAATGGTCTGGGTGACGACGGCCTGAAGGACGGAGGCGGCCAGGTCCTCCCCCGCGGCTCCCTGGTTGATGAGCGGCTGGATGTCGGACTTGGCGAAGACACCGCAGCGCGAGGCGATGGGGTAGAGCGTCGCGTAGCGCGAGGCCAGGTCGTCCAGACCGGCGGCATCGGTGTGAAGGAGCTGGGCCATCTGGTCGATGAAGGCACCGGTACCGCCCGCACAGGTGCCGTTCATGCGCTGCTCGGGGGTGGGATGGAGGTAGGTGATCTTGGCGTCCTCACCACCGAGCTCGATGACGACGTCGGCCTGCGGATCGCATACGCGCACCGTCTCGGTCTCGGCAATGACCTCCTGGACGAAGGGCAGACCCATGAGCGTGGCCAGGGACAGCCCGGCACTGCCGGTGACCGCCCCGCGCACGACGGCGCCCGGATAGGCCCGAGCGACCTCGCCCAGCAGCCGGGTCAGCTCACCGCGCACGTCCGCGTTGTGGCGCCGGTACTCAGCAAACACCGGCGACACCGGACTCCCCGACATCGGGTCGGGCCGGGCACCCGCAGGCGCCTCGGGCAGACGCTCGGGGAGAAGGACCAGCTTGATGGTGGTCGAGCCGACGTCCAGCCCCATCCGCAGGACCGTGGTGCCGCCTGCCGGGGCACGACCGCCACAGCCCGGGTCTACCGGCTGCGCAGCCGGCCCCGTGGTCGCGGAGGAGGCAGACCTCCGCGAGATGGAGACAGGATCGGGAACGGACATGCTTCACCTCGGCGCGCGCCTACGCCGACCCCCTGTGAGCCGACGACGATGTGGGCTGGACCCCACCGTATCGAGGCGAACCATCAGTCTCAACGGTGTTGAAATGACCGTGCGACCCACCCTCCGCCGCCTCGACTTCTTGGCGCAATGACGGCCAGAAGCCCCTGCGGTTATGTGACGCCCACTCCGAGAATCTGAACAACGTTGAATATCGCACCGATAGACTTCCCTAAAAATAGGGCGACCGTCACACCCTCTCAGGTTCGCTGACCCCGAGCAAGTGCTGTGTTCTCCCGGAACTTCTCCGGTTTCTGCAGGGCTGGTCACCACGGGCAGCAGCGACACTCGTAATCTCCTGGAGTGACCAATGACGCCCTCAGCGCTCCGCAGCCGAGCGCCTCGCCCGAGGAGGTGAGGCTCGATCACCCCCGCCCTGGTCACACACGACGCCGAGGACCCCGCCGTCGACCGACGACCGGCAGCACCCAGACACCCTCCACGCGGGAGGCGATCCTGACCGCCGCGCGCGAGTCGTTCCTGGCCCAGGGCTACGAGAGCACGACGATCCGGGCAGTGGCCCGCACGGCCGGGGTGGACCCGGCACTCGTGTCGTACTACTTCGGTTCCAAGGGCGATCTGTTCGGGGCGGCCGTCAACCTGAGGGTACGGGCGAGCGAGGAGATCGCGGCCGCCGTGAGCGGGGACCTGCGCTCAGCCGGCCCCCGCCTGGTGAGGCTGTCACTGACCGCCTGGGACGATGCCGCCGGCGGGGCGACCTTCCGCACCTTGCTGCGGTGGATGGCCACGGACGTCAGCTCCCCGGAGGCGATCCAGAGCTACGCGACCGAGCAGATCGCCACACCCATGGCCGAGGCCCTCAAGCAGTCGGGTCTGTCGGGGATATCGGCACGAGAGAGGGCCACCCTGGCCGGGTCCCAGCTGGTGGGACTGGCCATGATCCGCTACGTGCTGCGCCTGGAACCCGTCGCAAGCGCCGGCGTCGACCATCTGGTGGAGGTCGTCGGGCCGACGATCCAGCACTACCTCACCGGCCCGCTGCGCCCCAGGTGAGCCACCCGGACCGAGGCGCAGCGGCTACCGTCAGTGTGATCACCCCAGTCAGCCCGGCCACCACAGTCAACGCGCTACGTCACCACCGGACATGCGCATGTAGACATAGACCGTCATGAGGAAGATCATCGGGATGGCCACGAGCAGCCCTATGACGGTCAGCAGCCCGCCGAAGTAGACGGGGATGATGGTGAGCGCCAGCAGCGGCGCGTTACCGCCTTGCCTCATGAGACGGTATGAGCGACCAATCGCCTTGAAGCAGGAGCATCCCTCGTTCATGACCACGACCACCGCCACCCAGCAGAAGTAGCCGACCACCAGGCCCCCGAGGGGGAAGAGGGAGGCGATGAAGCCCGCAAGACCGACGAGCACGAGCGCGGCAGCCGCGTCGAAGCCATGAGGAGGCACGACGAGGGAGCGGAACGTCACCTTCTCCCCGCGGGCGATCCGAAGCGCGGCGGTATAGAGACCCAGCACCACCACCAGCCCCCAGAGCAGCGCCATCGGAATCCCGATCGCGGCAATGAGCGCGCCATTGTCCTCACCGACCACGCTGACGAGTCCGGACACCACCAGCGCCACTGCCAGAAGGCTCAGCGGGAACCAGGCGATGATGAGGGGATTGGCGAAGGTCTTGGCCCAGGCCCACTTCAAGGCATCGCCCACCTCGATCCGCGGCACCGGAGGCTGCGCGGGGACCATGGAAACGGGTGGCTGCTGGTAGCCGTAGGCCCCGTCGAAGCCCGGCGCCGGGGGCATGTAGCCGTAGTGGCCAGTACCGCTCGACGCGCCAGGAGCTTCAAGAGACTCGGACACAGGGGTCTTCTTTCTGGACATGGAAGCATGTTCGCCCCGGTTGGGAACCGGGGCGAACATGCACGCGATCGGAATACAGTCAGGTTCGGCTCAGAACGTCTCGTAGCGCGCGGAGCTGAGGAAGACGCCGTGGCCGGTCTCGGTGTTGCGGCAGGTCATGCCGGTCTCCTCGGAGCTGCACACCCAGGAGCCGAAGGTGACGGACTGGCCGTACTCGACCACCTGGGGCGAGGAGGATCCGGGGCCGCGGAAGGCCTCATCGAGGGAGAAGGCACCCTCACCGCGGCCGCCGAGCTGAGGCGTTGCACCGCTACTGAGATCGAACCACCAGTTGGGCGAGCCCATCGCATCCTGACCGAAGGTGCCGTCGGAACGGTAGGACAGCACGCCGCAACCCGCGAAGTGGGCGGACAGGTCGCAGCCGATGTTGCCCGACGGCGAGACGATCATGGCCGTCTTCTCCGTGACGAGGTTGTCCGCGACGAAGGAGGTGGCCTGACCGGCCTGTGGCTCGGCGGGCGCTGCGGGCTCGGTGGGTGCCGGCGCGGACATGGTCTTGTCGGCACTGCCACCGGAGCCGTCAGCGTTGTCCGTGGGCGCAGGGGCTGCCGGGGCCGGCGCGGGCACAGCCTGAGCCTCGGGCGCCGCAGTCCGCGCCTGCTGACCAGCCTCGGCCTGGGGCCCACTGGACTGGCTCGCGCTGCTACTCGTACTCGCCTCCGGAGACTTGGAGGCCCCACCGTTGTGCTGGTTCGGGGAGTCGGTCTTGCCGGGGGTGGCGGCCTTGCTGGCACCATTCCCGCTGGCGGCGGGCCGGGGCTCACTGGCACGCGGGCTCGAGGGACGGGCGCCTGAACCGGAGGAGGACTGCGGCGCGGCCGACTCGCCGGAGCCCTTCCCCGTGGGGCTCGGGATACGGGGGGAGGCGTTGCCGGACTTCTGCCCGGATGTGGGCTTGGCGCTGGCCGTCGACTGCGCCTTCGCGGACGACGAGCCCGCGGTGCCCTGCTGGTTGGCGTTGGAGGCACCACCTGACTGACAACCGGCCAGGAGCATGGCGGTCGAGGTGAGGACAACGAGGGACAGGGGGATGGTGAAGCCGCTTCGGCGGACCGTGGCGGTCATGACTGCGGCATCCTTTCGGTCGACGTCGGTGCAGCCAACACGGTACTAGAGCCTTGAAGAGCATGGGAACAGTCTGGAAATCAGGCATCGCGCCGATTCCGGGCGTCAGATGTCCCACGTTCCCAGCGAACCATTAGATTTCGTAGCGATAACGCCAATCACAACAAGATGACGAGCCAATCGTTCTGCGGGCCACATTCCAACTAGTGAGACAGATAACGGATCGGCAACCGGCTCGGCACCCAGCTTCTCCGAAGGGACGGGACTCTCCGCCGGCACCCCGGGCGACGGCGATGTTGGACCGCCCACGGCGCTCCCGTGCGCCTTGGGCCAGTTCATTCACTAGGATGCTCACGTGATCTTCAAGGCAGTGCGAGAGAGGCCCCCCTACCCCGACCACGGGGTCACCACTCAGCGCGAGTGGGCCGTCATCGCGCCTCGGCAGATCCGCCTGGCCGATCTCACCACCACCCGCGCGACTCTCGACCTGCGCAGCCTCCTGGATGACGACTCCACCTTCTACGGGGACCTGTTCGCCCACGTCGTCTCCTTCAAGGGGGATCTCTACCTGGAGACCGGGCTGCACCGGGCCCTGCGCGCCGCTCTGCAGGGGCGCACCGCGATCCACGCCCGCATCCTGGAGGTCACTGAGGACGGGATACCGCGACTCGCTCCGGCGCCACCGAGCTCCTGACACCCACAGACGCACCTCCTCAGGAGCCAGGGCCTCAGCTCGGTCCCATGTCACATCGAGCCCACCACCGCCCGGCGAGCGCCGTCGTCCATTACCCTGGATCGCGTGAGTAGTCCCGCAGATCCGCGCACCGAGTACCGGCGGCACATGCAGCACCGCCAGGCCACTGTCATCGGCTCCATCCTGGCCTTCATGGTCATCGCCGTCGCCGTGAGCCTCCTGGTGTCGCTGGGCATTCTGCCCGCCTACAACCCGGGCTTCTCGCAGCCCAAGAGCACCTCCACCTACGCGCCCCCGCCCTGCCCGCCCGACGGCGCCAAGACCGTCGACGTCACCACGCTCACGATCAACGTCTACAACGGCTCGGAGTCAGTGGGCCTGGCCACCACCGTCCAGCAGGAGCTGGAGGAGGCAGGCCTGACCGTCGCCTCTGCGAGCGACTGGCCGGGGGGCATCTACAACGGCGAGGTCCAGATCCTGTCCTCCAAGGGCAGTCTGACCAACGCCTACTCCCTGGCTCAGGTCTTCCCCAACTCCACGGTGAAGATCGATGAGAGCCTGTCCGACGACGACGCCACGGTCTCGGTGGTCCTGGGCAAGGAGTACCTGCAGAACGCGCTGAACGCCGACGAGATCAAGCTGCTCGGCTCCGACAAGCCGATCACCGCCCCCAGCGACTGCGTCCCGGCGGACAAGAGCGCCAAGAAGAAGTCCAGCTGAGCCCCGGGACGCCGTCCGAGGGGATCGGTGACCTCAGTCCCCGTCCTTGTCATCGATACCGCCATCGTCCGGGGCGCTCGACGGCGTCGAACCCGTCTCCGGGGAGGCGGCCGACGGGGAGTGGGCGGCGCGGCTGGAGTAGGCCGGTCCCTCCAATTCGGTGCCGGCGGGCGCTGAGGCCGGGGAGGCCTGCTCCAGGTTGGTGCCGCGCACCTTCGAGATCCAGCGCATGGCGTGGTAGATGCCGATCGCGGCCAACGACCCCAGGGCGATGCCCTCGAAGGTCATGCCGTCCCAGGCCAGGGTGTAGTTGGCGATGGCCACCACCATGGAGACGGCCGCCGTGTTGAGGTTGACCGGATCGGAGAAGTCGACCCGGTTCTGCACCCAGATGCGCACGCCCAGCATGCCGATCATCCCGTAGAGGACCGTGGCCGCACCGCCCAGGACACCGGCAGGGATGGTCGCGATGATCTCGCCGAACTTCGGCAGCAGGGACAGGCTCAGGGCGGTCAGCGCCGCCACGACGTAGGCAGCGGTGGAGTAGACGCGAGTGGCGGCCATGACGCCGATGTTCTCCGCGTAGGTGGTGGTGCCCGAGCCGCCGCCGGCACCGGCGAGCATGGTGGACAGTCCGTCGGCGAACAGGGCGCGCCCGGTGACGTCGTCGAGGTCCTCCCCCGTCATCGCGGAGACGGACTTGACGTGACCGATGTTCTCAGCGACCAGGACGAGCACCACGGGAATGAACAGGCCCAGGTAGCTGACGTCGAAGGCCGGCGGGTGGAAGTGCGGCAGGCCCAGGACCGGGGCGTCGATGACCTTGGAGAACTCGACCTCGCCGCGCACCACAGCGGTGGCGTAGCCGATGAGCACACCGATGAGGATCGCCAGGCGCCCGACGATGCCCTTGAACATGACGGTGATGACCAGGATCGACACGATCGTGACGACCGCCGTCACCGGGGCCTGCTTGACATTGTTCCAGGCCGAGGGCGCCAGGTTGAAGCCGATGAGGGAGACGATCGCACCGGTGACGATCGGGGGCATGAGACGGTCGATCCAGCCGGCCCCGGCCAGGTGGACGACGACGCCCACGAGCAGCAGTGACAGACCCGCCGCGATGATCCCGCCCTGGGCCAGGGAGGCCTTGTGGGCGTCGATGGGGCCCCCGCCGTCGGCCATGTAGCCGGTGACGGCTCCGATGGGGGCGATGAGCGCGAAGGACGAGCCCAGGTAGCTGGGCAGGCGCCCGGAGGTGATGCCCAGGAACAGCAGGGTGCCCGCGCCGGTGAAGAACAGCGTCGTCGCCGGGTCGAAGCCGGTCAGAAGCGGCACCAGGAAGGTGGCGCCGAACATGGCGACGACGTGCTGGATGCCGATACCGATCGTGCGGGGCCAGGTGAGGCGTTCACCGGGGGCGACGACCTCGCCCGGAGCGATCGACCGGCCGTCGCCGTGAAGGCGCCAGCCGCGAGAAGGAGAAGAGGGCACGGGGGTCTCCTGCCTGAGCAATGGGGGAATGACTGTGTCCCGTGGGAGGCTCCACTCGCGGGCGACCCGCGGGACGCTCGGCAGGTTCCGGCAGAGCCTGCCGGAACTTCAGCATAGCCTCCGGCCGGGGGCCGTGCCGATCGGGCTCCCCGGGGCCGGCCACCGGCCGCCGCCGCTCGGCTCCTCCGCCGGGACGATGCCGCATCCGGCGTCGGAGGGCATGATGAGGATATGAGCACCGCCCGGCCCGCACCTCCAGGACAGAGCGCACCGACCTTCTCCCCGGGCTCGGATCAGTACGTCGACGGGCTCCCGCCAGGGTTCGTCTTCCCCGGGACTGAGAATCTCAACCCTGCGGAGATCTTCTCCGGCCCCGGTTACACGGCACCCCGCCCTCGCGCGGACTCGGGGGCCACAACCGCCATGGTCTGCGGGCTACTGATCTTCATCCCCCTCATCGGTATCGCCGCGATCATCCTGGGCGCCAGTGCGCTGCGCCGCCTGCGACACAGTTACGACTCCGGCGAGGGTATGGCCTGGCTGGGGCTCATCCTCGGAGCCGCCTCCACCCTCATCTGGCTCCTCATTCTCATACTCATGCTGTTCGTGATCTAGGAGCCCCGCACCTCCGGCCGGTCCCCTACAGTGGTCCCGTGAAGCCTTTCATCATGGTGACGACGCGCCCCGAGCACGAGGCGGCGCAGGACGAGTACGAGTCCTTCCTGGCCCAGAGCGAACTGCCGCGCGGCGATCTGCAGCACATCGCCCTGGAGGAGGTCGACTTCCTCGCATCCTTCACCGCAGCCGACGTCTCCGGGGTGCTCATCGGCGCCAGCCCCTACAACGCGGACACGCCGGCGGCGGACAAGACCCGCAGCCAGCAGTACGTCGAGGAGCAGATCCGTGAGCTGCTGGCGATGATTCTCAAGGAGGGGATCCCGCTCCTGGCCACCGGCGTCGCGCTCCAGGTCCTGGCCGCCTACCTGGGAACGGGGACGCACGAGGAGTTCGGCGAAGGGCTGGGCGCCGTTGACCTGTTCCTGACGGCGGAGGGCCGTGAGGACCCGGTCCTGGCGGGACTGCCGCAGGCCGTCACCGTGTTCGCCGGCCACTACGAGGGCGTCGGAGAGGTGCCCGCACACGCGACTCTGCTGGCCAGCTCGCCCGACTGCCCCGTCCAGATGCTGCGCGTGGGCAGGAACGTCTACGCCTGCCAGTTCAACCCCGAGCTCGACGCCGTCCGGTTCGAGCAGCGCGTCAGCATCTACGACGAGGCTGGATACGGCGACCCGGACATGAGCGAGGACATCCTCACCCAGGCCCGCTCCTCCGAGGCTCACGACGCCGGTCAGATCATCCGCAACTTCGTCTCGCACTTCGCACGCAGCTGAGCCACCCACCGCTCGGGGCCGGACGCCCTGAGAGACTCAGGGACAGGGGCGCAGCTCTGGAGCTGAGAGCCACAACGATCAGGACCTTGCCATGACTTACCCGTCTCCCTATCCGGGGCCGCCACAGGACCCGGGCGGCCCTCAGAGCTCGCCGTATGCTCCGCGGGTCGCGTACGGTCAGCCTCCGGTGAGCGCTCCGCAGGCCGGAGCACCGTACGGGCAGGCGCCGACGCCGGCCGGTCACGGCGCCTACATGCCCCCCGAGCAGCTCGCGATCCCGACGCAGTCGGTGCATCGCTCGCCCGGGGCCTCCGTCCGCCCGGACCACCCCTACCCGTCTCCGTCCGCGCAGGCCCCCGCGCCGCAGTATCAGCCGTACCAGTTATATCAGCAGCACTATCAGCAGGGTGCGAACGCCGGGTCCATGTACCTGAGCGGAGCAGTCACCGCACCGGGCTACTCCGCCGGGGACAGGCTCCTGCAACCGGGCTACTCGCACGCGGGGGCGGCCTCGCCTCAGACCATTGGCGCAGGGCACCATGTGCCGTGGCGCGGTGAGAAGGCGGCGGCGCTGGTCATGATGCTCGTTGCCTACGCCCTTGAGTTCGTCATCTACATTACCTTCGTCCTCAACTTCGCACGAGGCGGCTGGCTCAATATCGTGTTGACCACGATAATGTTCATTGTCGCCACACCGTTGATCTGGTGGCTTTACTTCGGATTGCGCCACCTGTCTCGCAATCAGCCAGTGACCGAAATGGTGGGTCTCGCACTATGGTTCGGTTACGGGGTACTTGCCATGCCCGCCGGCGTCTCCGACAAGGACCAGTATGCCGGTCTGCAGAACGTCGCCTTCGTCCTCCTGTTCATCGTCACCGCGGTAGGGGCCGTCCTCACCGCACGGCTCAACCAACGCTTGAGGAGCCCACGACCATGGACCATCACCCTGGCCCTGGGCGCTTGCCAGTTCGTGCTGATCAACAGCGCCGTGCGCCTTTCATACCTCGGCATATCGGCCTACTCAGCATCATCGAACGGAAAGAAAATCAGCCAGTACACGGCCAACGCATGGTTCGCATGGTCTGACTCAGGAGGGGTCGGTTTGCCCATGGCGCCAGGAATGCTCATCCTGGCGGCTATCACCTCCCTGGCTGCCGCAGGTTTTTTCCTGGGAATGCGGTCGCCCTCCAGCAGAGCCTTCCGAATCACGTCCACGAGCGCCGTCTCGCTCCTGACACTCTGCAACCTCGTCATCGTCCTCGCCTACGGATTGCCCACACGTGGCGAGTACGCCTATCGTCCCTCCGACGCAGGAATAGTGGTGGCGGTCATCATCGTCATGGGCGCGATGCTCATTGGGGCGACGCTGGCCGCAGGACATCGCCCCGTCGCCACGTCCCCGGCCGGCCACGGCCGGTACCGCATCGACGCCTCGAACGCACCCAACGCACAGAACATGCAGAACCACTTCAACCAGCCTCAGTCGCCCATGGGAGGCGGGTACTGACCACCAGGTACCGTACGGCAGATACACAGGTTGGCCCCTCTCGTCGACACGTACCGCCGGGTCGAGCACAATGCCACTATGCGGCAGCCACCTCAACCACCTCAGGGCAGCCCCGCCCCGACGTCGTCGGGCTCTGCCGGAAACGGCCCGGCCACGCCGTACGGCGTCGTACCTGACAGGCAGGCATCCTCCTCGCCGTCACCGTATGCGGCCTTCGCGCCAGGAGCCTCGCCCCGGAGCGGACAGCAGGCCGACTACCCCTATCTGCACCACGGACAGACCGCCGTTCCCACACAACCGGTGGCTCAGCACCTCTCCGCCGTCGGACAACCCGCCAGCAGGATCGTCACCGACAGGACCGGCGCCGATCCCTACTCGACGGGCCCCACCGCCAGCTTTCCCAGGTTCGTCCCCAGCCTCTCCCCCAGCCCTGCCCCCACGACCCCGCGGCAGCCCGCCCAGCCATCGGTTGCCGGCGCAGCCCCGCCCGGCGTCACCCACGAGGCCGTCTTCTCCCCACCCGCTCCCTGGAGGCGCGATCGGGTCATCGCTCTCATCACGACTCTGATCGCGTGCGGGACTCAGGTCGTGTGGACCCTCATCGACGGCTCCAGACAGCCATCCTTCCGCGCCGCCCCGGGCTTCACGCTGGACTTCGTCATCCAGCTGGTCTTCTACATCCTCCTCACCCCGGGCGCCTGGTGGCTGTTCCTGCAGTTCTCATCCATCAAAGCCATCTACGAGAATCGCCCGACCCCGGTCATGGTGGCCGCGACACTCCAGGTACTGCTCATCGACGTCCTGATGTTCAACGACAGCATCACTGGCACCCCGCTGCCGATCCTGTGCCTTCTGGCGACCGGCGGTGCCGCGATCGCCGCGACCATCATGAGTCAGCACACGCCCACCGCGCGATCACGGCTGGTCACGCTCGGATTGGCGGCCAACCTGTTCATTCTCGTGGCAGCGCTTCACCAGCTGACGAGCTCTCTTCGCTACGCACTGAACGGCGCCAACCTGAGTGAGCGCACGATCAACCTCTGGATGACGCCCGCGTCCGGCCCGGAGTATCGAGGAGCCCCTCTGATCGGCGGCATCATTCTGATGATCGTTACAGCCGTGATCGCTGCCACCTGCCTTTACCTGGGCTCCCAGCACCGTCACACAATGGCATTCGCGCGCCTCGTCGGCCTCGCTCCATTGATCATGGCTCTCACGAACGTGTACATCCTCCTCGCACACGGCCTCTCCGCCACCTCCATCGGCTCCACGCTCGGCCTGACCAGCATCGGTAAAGAGTTCCCATACATCTACTTCCGGGCGTGGGGCACGTCGATCCTGCTGGGCGTCTTCGCCGTCGGTGAGACTGTGCTGCTGCACCGGCGCGCATCCGCCAGGAGACGCGAGACGGGCCAGGTCATACCGGTGGCTGCGACCGTGCAGCCGCCCCTGCGCCAGAGCTACCGCCCCTACACGCGGTAGGCCTCTCCACCCACCTCCACGAAAAGTGATTGGAGTCACTCATTTAGTCCCATCCGCTTCCCGCTCGTCTCCGAACTCCTGGTGACGGCACACCCTTGCGGTGAGCCACTACTCACCTGGCCACGTCGCCTACCCACGCCACCAAGGAGCTCTCCCATGCGTACTCGTAAGATCGTATCCGCCGCCCTGCTCGTCGCCGCCCTCGCCGTAGGAACCGCCGCCTGCGGCTCCACGGACACCAACAAGGACAAGATGGAGCAGACCTCCACCCCGAACGGCACCATGAGCGACGGCAAGATGTCCGATGGGAAGATGAGCGACGACAAGACCGGGGACGGGAAGATGTCGGATGACAAGATGTCCGACAGCCCCACCTCCGACAGCATGTCAGACGGCAAGATGTCCGACAGCCCCACCTCCGGCTCCATGAGCGACGGCAAGTAGACCTCACCATGACCCGAACGGGCTCCGGTCCGCACTCACTCGATGAGCGCGGACCGGAGCCTTTCTGATGCCTGCCCCACGAAGGCGGCGATCATGACAGGTCGGCGTACTCCTGCGGTACGTCAGCAACAGCCTGGGCTATGGAGGTATCACCGTCGTAGAAGGGGATGACCTTGCCGATACTGGCCGGCTCGGCGAGCACGGCGGCGATGACGCGAGCCACGTTGCCACGCGATGTCGGCGCCTTCGAGGACGGGGTGCCTTTGAGGACGCGCGCCACGGTGATGGCACCAGTGGGGTCATCCAGGGTCAGCAGGCCCGGTCCCAGGATCGTCCAGTCCAGGTCGGTGGTCTGCAGGTGGCGGTCGGCCGCGATCTTGGCGATGGCGTAGGCACGCAGCGGGTGGTCCACGGGCACCTCCCCGTAGGCGGTGAGGAAGGAGACCATGACGTAGCGTTTGACCCCGGCTGCGGCGGCGGCCTCCATGGAGCGGACGGCGGCGGCGCGGTCGACGGCGTCGGTGCGCTCCGGGCCGCCCTTGCCTCCGGCCCCGGCGGACCAGACGATCGCGTCGGCGCCGGCGAAGGCTCGGGTGAGCTCGGCGACGTCGGCCTCCTCAATGGACAGGACCAGCGGGGTGGCGCCGGTGGCGGCGACGTCGTCGGCCTGATCGGGATTGCGGATGAGGGAGACGACCTCGTGGCCGGCCTCCACGAGCAGTGGGGCCGCCAGCAGCGCGACCTTGCCGTGGCCTCCGATGATGACGATGCGGGACATCCTGTGCGCCCTTTCCTACGAGCCTGAGCCGACCGGCTGATCGGTCTTGCGTGGTTCCAGCATTCACCCCGCCCGCACCGCACGCACCCCCTCCTGCGCTGGGCGAACGGGGACATAGTGCCGACGGCTCTTAGTCCCGCTCACAGGTATGCGCTCCGAGGTCGGACTCCAGCGCCGCCACAAGTGCCCTGAGCATGTCGAGGGCCTCCTGGCTGCGGACCTGGCAGATGCGCCGGGTCGCGGCCTTCGTGACCGACAGCAGCCCCGCCTGCTCCAGCAACTTGACGTGGTGGGAGACGGCGGTGCGCGACAACGGTGAGGTCTGTGCGATCTCTCCGACCGTCTGCGGGCCGTGCTGCAGCAGGTGGGCGACGATCTGCTGGCGCGTGGGGTCCTTGAGCGCCTCGAACATGGGGATGCAGTCGTTGAGGATGTCGATGCCGCACCGGCTGTCCGGCTGCTCGCTCCGGTCAGTCACGGGCCGAGCTCCGGATCCTCACCCTTGTCACCTTGCCGCTGTCAGCCACGCCGAGCCGCCCGGCGGGGCATGAGCGCACCGAGCCCGTGGCGGCGCACCGTGAAGGCCAGCGCCGCGAGCCCGTTGCCGTGGGCTGAGGCGTACCCGCCCCGGGCGAGGCGGCGCATCTGCATCTCGTACCAGCCGATGACCAGGACGCCGCCGAGCGCCTCATCGAGTGCCTTGACACCCGTGGAGACGTGGGGAAGGTCGATCCGACGTCGGCCGGCGCCGTGAAGAATGCGCTGCGGTAGGTCCGGGATGAGGGCCAGCGGCCGCCCGATCCCCACGAGGTCGGTCAGCCCCTCGGCGACGGCCTCCTCCATGTCCGCCGCCGAGCGGAAGCCGCCGGTGAGCGCCACCGGCATGGAGACGAGCTCTTTGAGGCGGCGTGCGTAGTCGGCGAAGTAGACGCCGCGACGGTGGTCCTCGGCGCTGCTGTCGGTCTCCTCGAAGACCGGCTTGCGGTAAGTGCCGCCGGAGACCTCGAGGACGTCCACGCCGAGCTCGGACAGGCGGGCCGCGACCCGCAGTGAGTCCTCCTGGGTCATGCCGCCGGGCTCGCCGTCGGAGGAGTTGAGCTTGACGGAGATGGGGAAGTCCGGCCCCAGGGTCTCGCGCATGCCCTGGTAGACCTCGACGAGGAAGCGCATACGCCCCTCGAGAGACCCGCCGTACTCGTCGGTGCGGTGGTTGTCCACCGGGGAGAGGAACTGGCTGACGAGGTAGCCGTGGGCGGCGTGGATCTGAACGCCGGTGAACCCCGCCTTCTTGGCGACGCGGGCGGTGGTGACGAAGCGGCGCACGATGTCACCGATCTCCTCGCGGCTGAGCTCGCGGGGCGGCTCGAAGAACTGTCCGTAGCCGCCATCATCCGGCACCTCGCTGGGGGCGACCGGGCGACGGTTGACCGAGCGCGGCGACTGCCTGCCAGGGTGGTTGATCTGCATCCACAGCTGGGTGCCGTGGGCGGTTCCCGCTTGCGCCCAGTGCCGCAGCATCTCCAGGTGGGTCTCGTCCTCGACGACGATATTGCCCGGCTCCCCCAGGTGACGGGAGTCGACCGCGACGTTGCCGGTCACGAGGATCCCGGCACCGCCGGCGGCCCAGCGCCCGTAGAGATCCACGATGTTCTGCGAGGGAGCCAGGTCAGGGGTTCCCAGGGCCTCGTGCATGGGCGCCTTGAAGAAGCGGTTCTTCACAGTCACCCCGCAGGGCAGGGTGAGCGGCTCGGCGAGGACGGAGCGTGTGGTGGACATCGGCAACCTTTCGTCGAAGCGTCGAAGTACTTTGACTTTTTGGCATAGTGAGGCTACCACTCCGCTTGACAGGGACCGGTTGCACGATGGCGAGACGGCACTACAGGACAGTCAGCCGCACTCCAACGACGGTGAGGGGTCGTGGAGTGCGACTGACCCTCAGCCAGGACGGGCTGAGGGTCATTCAGTGCGTTCCCCAAGCCGAGGGCGGATGTGCCGACGACGCGGCGATCGTCAGTCGCGGGCGTGGACGGTCACGAAGTTGGCCAGGAGCTTCCAGGAGTCGGAGACGTCGTCGAGGCGCACGCGGGCTTGGAGCTCGGCGAGCTCGTCGTCGGCGAAGTAGCCGTGGCCGGAGTAGAAGCCGAGCCGGTGGGCGAGGTAGTCGCCGTCGAGCTCGGGGTGGAACTGGGTGGCGTAGAGGTTGTTCTTGATGCGGAACATCTGCACGGGGCAGGCCTGGCCGGACCCCAGGACGACGGCGTGGGGCGGCAGCTCGGTGACGGCCTCCTTGTGGGCGACGAAGGCCTGGAAGACCCTCGGGACGCCCGCGCAGATCGGGTCGGCCAGGCCTGCCTCGGTGAGAGTGACGTCGGGGGCGGTGACGGCCTCGCCGTAGGTGGTGTCGACGACGGCGCCCTGGTGGCAGGCGAGCGTGCCGACGCCGTAGCAGGCGCCGAAGAAGGGGAAGTCGGCCTCGACGACCCGATCGAGCAGGCCGGAGAGCTCGCTCTCGACCCGGTTCTGGGTAGGAGACTTCTTCTCCGGCGGGGTGGAGGCGTTGAAGGGGGAGCCACCCACGAGGATGCCGGACCAGTCGTCCAGGTCGATCTGCGGCAGGGACTGGGACTCCAGGCGCAGTCGGACAAGCGTGGACTCGTCCAGGCCGGTGCGCTTGAGGAAGGCCTCGTACTCGGCGTCAGCGGGCTCGTCGTCGCTGCGGGTGGCCAGGAAGAGGAAGGGTTTCACGGGATGACCTTAGCGGGGGCCGACAGGCGGGGCAGCATTGTTTCTCACGCCGTTCTCAGAATCACGTTCAGGCGCCGGCTTGCAGGCTTCTGAGGACCTCCTCGACCGCGGCCAGGGCGACGCCGGACGCCTGGCGCAAGGCGAGCTGTGCCTGACCGAGGTTGCCGCCGGCCGCCGGAGCGTCCAGGTAGGTCAGGGCGGAGACGGTTACCCCCCTCGAGGCCAGCGCCATGGCCTCGGCGACGGAGTCGGTGACGGCGGCATCGGCCCCCAGGGAGACCAGAACGCGCGCCTCCGCGGGGCTCGGGCGCAACGGTCCGGGAACGAGGGCGACGACGGCGCTGCCGCTGACCCCCCGCAGGCGCCCCAGGCGCTCGGTGAGGTTCGCGTCCCAGCCGGCCGAGACCATGCCGGTGGCCGGGAAGAGGGGGCCTCCGGAGAGGTTGAGGTGGTCGGCGACGACACGCACCTGGCCGGGCGCCGCATCGCCGGACCGGCCGCCGGCCTCGTCACCGGAGCCGCGCAGCGGGGTGGCGCGCGTGACGAGCAGAGCCGCGCGCAGCCGGGTGCCGCTGGCGATCCGGGCCAGCGCCGTCGTGCTGCGGGCGGACTCTCCCTCGTACAGGCTGGTGCGGCCGCGAGCGACGAGGACACCGAGACCGCCTCGCTCGTAGGACAGCAGGGCGTCCTCCTGACCGGGAGCGCCCGGAGCCTGGACGCCGGGCAGGAGCGACAGGCGCACGCGGGCGGCAGGCCGCCCCCAGGCCTGGTCGAGGTCGCGCAGGAAGGCCGGTTCGGCGATGACGAGGAGGTCGTGGCGGGCGCGACCCGTGGCCAGGAGAATGGAGGCGCCGTCGGGGTCCTCATCCCAGGTTCCTGGTGAGGCGGGCTGCTGAGCCATGGGTTCTCCTCGGGTGTGCCCGGGGCGGGCGTAGGGCGGGGACGATGACCGGAGCGGGGCTCCGGTCAGGGTGGAGCGAAGTCTACGGGACGACGCTGGGACGCGCGGCCGGTCGGAGCCCCTTCGCCGCTCACCGACATCTTCTTCATTGATGACGCGGCTCCGCGTCACTTATGAAGAAGATGTCGGTGCGGATTGCCGCCCTTGAGCAGTCGCAGCCACGGCAGACAGGTGCGACTGCACCTCCGCGACCTACATCGTGCGGTTGAAGTAGATGTTGCCTCCGATGAGGCTGATCAGCTGAAGCCACAGGATGATGGCAATGGCCGGCGTCGTCGGTCCCCCGAAGGCGCCCACGGCGCCAACGACAACATTGCCGAAGAACCCGACGACGCCAGCGAGGGCCCAGGCCCGCTGCAAGGCGGCCCTGTCCCGCTCGTCCTCCCGCTTCTCGAGCTCACGAACGACGAAGGTGTCGTATCCGCGTCTCTTCGCGATGAACAAGGCGACGTACACGAGCATCATGGCTGACGCCCCACTGGCACCACCATAGAGAAAGCCGTTGGGCATCGGAATCGTCAACGCCGCCACCCACAGAAGGATCACGACGAGGACGACGTACGCCATGCGCCCGACGGGTGGCCGCGGTTTGATGGTCTTCAGGCTCTTCGGAGCACTTGGCGTCGAACTGGAGGAGGACGAGCCTGCGGCTGGAGCGGAGGAAGGGGCGGGCGTGGGATCTGACTCAGACATGAAAGATCTCCTCAACGGCGGTCTCGAAGTAGCGGGCGATAGCGATGGCCAGGGGAAGGGAGGGGTCGTACTTGCCCTTCTCGATGGAGTTGATGCTCTGCCTGGAGACGCCCAGGGCGGCTCCGAGCTGGGCCTGGGTGAGACCGCGGGCCTCGCGCAGGCTGCGCACGTCGTTATCCATAGCCCTCACCGCCCGGGGCGCGGCGTGACAACCGGCTCATGCCGCAGCCGAGTTCCGGGCGGCACGCAGTCGCGGGGACAGCCACGCGACACCGACGACGGAGACGCCGATCATGGCGGTGCCCATGAGGTGCACGACCAGCAGAAGTGGTCCGGCGGAGAGCATGGCGATCATCCCTTGAATACCCACTCACCCCAAGAGTGGGTGTCATGTTTGCTTGACATGTCTAGTGTGCTTGACAGAACTCATCGTGTCAAGCGTGCTTCACTCGAAACATCCAGGCCGTTGATGCCCGCCCCACACTCACCGGCATTTTCCTCACAGATGACGCGGCTCCGCGCAACCTATGAAGAGAATGTCGGTATGGCTCGACCGACCGTCCCCATCAGGGCCCTGCTCACCTCTCCCCCGGACCTACCGGTGGTCGAGGTGCTGCCCGAGCTGCGCGAGCGCCTTTCCCCTGCCCCATCCGGTTCCGACGACGCCGGCCCCTGCCTGGTCCTCACCGCCCCGCCCGGCACCGGTAAGACGACGCTCGTCCCACCACTCCTGGCCGACGTCCTGGCCGGCGCCCCGGAGCGCGGACCAGGCCGCGTCGTCGTCACCCAGCCGCGGCGCATCGCCGCCCGCGCGGCCGCCCACCGCCTAGCCGACCTCCTGGGAGAGGAGGTCGGCGGCACCGTCGGATACGCGGTGCGCGGGGAGCGGCGCGCCGGCCCGGACACGCGGATCGAGGTCGTCACCGCCGGGCTCCTCCTGCGCCGCCTCCAGCGGGACCCGGAGCTGAGCGGCGTCGACGCCGTCATCCTCGACGAGGTCCACGAGCGCTCCTTGGAGAGCGACCTGCTCCTGACCCTCCTGGCGGACGCGCGCGCCGCTCTGCGCGAGGACCTCACCCTCGTGGCCATGTCCGCCACGCTCGACGCCGACCGCCTGCGCCGCATCCTGGGCGGCTCGTCGGGCGGCGCCGCCCCGCTGGTGGAGGTACCCGGCCGACTTCACCCCCTGGAAGAGGTGTGGGCACCGCCGGGGCGCACCGGTCGCCTGGGGCCGCGCGGGGTGCTGCGGGAGTTCCTCGCTCACGTCGCCGCCACCGTGGAGCGGGCCCTGGCCGAGCACTCCGGAGACGTCCTGGTCTTCCTGCCCGGGGCCCGCGAGGTCGACGACGTCGTCTCCCGCCTGCGCGCCAGCGCGCCCGGGAACGTGGACATCCTTCCGCTGCACGGCCGTCTGCCCGCGAACGCCCAGGACGAGGCCCTGTCCCCGAGCCCGGCGGGGCGGCGGCGCGTCGTGGTGGCCACGAACGTGGCCGAGTCCTCGTTGACGGTCCCCGGGGTACGGGTGGTGGTGGACTCCACGCTGGCGCGCGAGCCGCGCCTGGACGTGGCCCGCTCCATGAGTGGCCTGGTGACGGTGGGGGTCTCGCGGGCGGCCGGGGTGCAGCGGGCCGGGCGTGCGGGGCGCGAGGGTCCCGGCGTCGTCTATCGCTGCTGCTCGCCGACGGACTGGGCACGCTCACCGCTGGCTCCGACCCCGGAGATCCTCTCGGCCGACCTCACCGGTGCGGCCCTGGAATTGGCCGTGTGGGGTGTGCCCGACGGCGCGGGGCTGGCCTGGGTGGATGAGCCGCCGGCAGCGGCGATGGCGGCCGCTCGGGAGACGCTGGAGCGCCTGGGGCTGGCCGGAAGCAATGGCGTGACGCCTCTGGGCCGGGCGGTGGCCGGGCTGCCGGCGGGCGTGCGCGAGGCCCGGGCTCTGGTGGTGACAGCACCGGTCCTGGGGGCGCGACGGGCGGCCAGAGCGACGGCGCTGCTGACCGCCGACCTGCGAGCACCCGGCGGGGACCTGACGGCCCTGGCCCGACAGGTCCGGGGCGGCGGGGCCGGGTCGGGGGCGTGGAAGGCGGAGGCGCGCCGGCTGGAGCAGGCCTGCCGGCGCGCCGTCTCCGAGCAGTCGGAGCACCCCGAGGATCCGGCCTCCATGAACGCCGGCCCTCAGGTGCCGGGTGCGATGGGGGTGTCAGGGTTGCCGGCAACGGGCCGGCCCGACGGTGTCAGCGGAGGGTCTCCCAGGTCCGGGGTCAGTGACGCTGCCCAGTCGGGCGACCTGGAGTCGGCGGTCGCGTTGGTGGCCGGAACGGCGCAGCCGCAGTGGATCGCGCGACGTCGGGGACCGGCTCCCCAGGCGGGCAAGGAGGCGCACTACGCGAGCGTCGCCGGGACCGGGCTGCGCCTGTCGGCGGGCTCGGCGCTGGCGGAGTCCGAGTGGCTGGCGGTGGCCGGTGTGGACCTGACCAGCGGGCGCGGGGACGCGCTCGTCCGGGCCGCGGCGCCCCTCGATGAGCAGATGGCCCTGGAGCTGGCCGGGGCCTGGCTGGCCGAGGAGGAGCGCACCGTCTGGGAGGGTGGGCGGCTGCGCACTGAGCGCCGGCGCCGTTTGGGGGCCATCACGCTCACCACCTCCCCGGGACCGCCGCCGGGTCCGACGGAGGTGGCGGGCGCCGTCGTCGCACGGGTGCGCGCTGAGGGTGCCGATGCCGGCCTGGCGGTGCTGCCGTGGGATGGGGAGGCGCTCGGCCTGCGCGCCCGCCTGGCCCTACTGCATGAGCACCTGGGCGAGCCCTGGCCGGATATGAGCGATGCGGCCCTGGCAGAGCGGGCCGAGGAGTGGCTGGCACCGGCGGTGACGAGTCTGGCCGGGCAGTCCGGCGGCCCAGGTGGGTCAGGTGGGTCGGCGTCGTCGGGCTCGGGGAGCCGGCGTTTCAGCCTGGAGCGGCTGGACGTGGCCCAGGCGCTGCGGGCGCTGCTGCCGTGGCCGCAAGCGGCGCGCCTGGACGAGCTGGTGCCCGAGCGCCTTGAGGTTCCCTCCGGCTCACAGGTGCCGGTGGACTACACCGCGATGGTCGGCGGCACGGCCGGGGCTCCGGGCTCAGCGGTCTCGGCCGACGCCGGGCGGGCGGGTCGGCCGGTGCTGGCGGTGCGGGTCCAGGAGTGCTTCGGGTGGGCGGCCACGCCACGAATTGTTGAGGGCCGGGTGGCGGTGCTGCTGCATCTGCTCTCACCGGCGCGCCGGCCGGTGGCGGTCACGGACGACCTGGCCTCCTTCTGGGAGCAGGGCTACCCGCAGGTGCGTGCCGAGATGCGGGGCCGCTACCCCAAGCACGCCTGGCCGGAGGATCCGTGGAACGCGCCCGCCACGAGGGGGACCGGGCGCCGTCGGTAGGCCAGAGAGCGAAGCTCACCCGGGCGCCGTCCGGGGACGGTGGGCGGCAAGCGCCGCAGCGGGCCGGTACTGCCAAGAGGCCCGAGGAGGCCCCCGGGGCTCCGGCTGAGCCCGGCCGGCTCAGACGTTCTCAGGACAACCGGCTCAGCGACGACTCACCACGTGGAGGCGTCCAGGCGGCTGAAGCGGAAGCCGGTGGTGTTGTGCTCGGTGTCGGGGTCGGCGTCGGGCACGACGTATCCGACGAGCTGGAGGTTCCAGGTGCCGCGCCCGCCCCACAGGGTGGCCGTGGTGCGGGTGCGTCCGCGCACCACCGGGAAGCCGGCGATCGTGTCCGCCTGGACGGAGACCACCTCGTGGGCGTGGTAGCACATGGCGCCGGTGGCGATGTCCCCGAGCCACTCGATCTTGGGCTGGGGGTAGCCGGTCATGTGGGTCAGGACGCAGTCGTCGGTGAGCAGGGCGTCGATCGCCTTCGTGTCACCGGCGACCATGGCGTCGCACAGGAGCGAGTAGAGGTCGGTGGCCGCATGGGGAGCGGTCTCGGAGGCATGAGGATGGGGACGGGCCTGAGTACGGGTGCGGGAGAGGGTTCGGGATTCGTGGGGACGGTGGGGACGGCGGCTCATGAGTCAAGGGTAGAGCCCGACGTCGGACAAATGGGGGACCAAGTGCTTTCAGCGCGGTTGACGGACATGCAGGTCCCGGCACATCCGGGCTTGCAGGAGGTTTGCACAGCGCTGCCCGGAGTGGCGCGGCCGGAGCGCCGCAGGATCAGCCTCATCCGGCAGGCGAGGCTGGGACGGCGAGGGCCCGCCGCGCAGCTCGCGGCTGCTTCGGCGGGCCCTCCCGTTGTGGCGGTAGCGCTGGGATTCGAACCCAGGGTGGCTATGAACCACACAGACTTTCGAGATCTGCACCTTCGGCCGCTCGGACACGCTACCTCGCCCACGAGGTTACACGGACGGCGCCCCACCCCCCAACGCGGTGTCCTGCGGTATCAGTCACGGCCGACGTCGGGACTCAGCGACGGCCGGAGAAGAAGGCGGTCAGAAGGTCCTGGGACTCCCGGGCGCGCAGGCCGGCGCGCACCTCGACCTGGTGGTTGGCGCGGGCGTCGCGCACGACGTCGCGCACCGAGCCGCAGGCGCCGGTCCTCGGCTCCCACGCCCCCAGCACCAACCGGGCCACGCGGGCCAGGACGATGGCGCCGGCGCACATGGTGCACGGCTCGAGGGTGACCACGAGGGTGCAGCCGTCCAGGTGGGAATCGCCCAGGGCGGCACCGGCGGCGCGCAGGGCGCGGATCTCGGCGTGCGCCGTCGGGTCGTGCTGGGCCTCGCGGGCGTTGGCGGCCTCGGCCAGGACGGTTCCCTCCGGCGAGAGGACGACGGCGCCCACCGGGACCTCCCCCGACTCGCCCGCCGCACGGGCCAGCTCCAGGGCGCGAGCCATAGCGGCATCGATGGTCGGATGAGCGGAAGGCGGAGACGTCACAGCTCCAAGGATGTCAGACCGGAAGGGCGGCCCGACGGCGCCGCCACCGCTCCTCCACGCCGCCCCGACATCGGAGGAAAGACATAACGGGCGCCTCGTCTCCGTTATAGGCTCCACACGAAGCCCGGGCCCGGACCGGTACCCTGACCCCGCCGGTACCCCGATATCTTGTTCCCGGCATCCTGGCGGTTGTCCCACATGTCCCCAGCCCCCAGCACTCCAAAGCACAGCACTCCATGAGTCCCCATGAAGAACGGAGCAGGTCGGTGAGCCGGTCACCCGAAACGAGCGAGCAGAGCGAGTCCACAGCAGACGGGCCCTCGGAGCGAGTTCCCGAGCCCCCCGACCACACCTCGCCGCCCGGGACACCGGGCGAGCCCCAGTCCGAGGCCCCGCTCGGCAAGCCGGCCGACACGCAGTCCTTCAACCCGGTGGTCTTCTTCGTGTCGGCCACCATCATCACCGTCGTCGCCCTGGCCGCGATCGTTGCCCCGAACATCGTCAAAAGCACCTTCGAGGCGGCCGTGACCTGGACGAGCCGGTGGTTCGGCTCCTTCTACATCCTCCTCATCACCACCGCGCTCATCTTCATCCTGGCGCTGGCCTTCTCCCGGTTCGGACGGATCCGTCTGGGCCCGGACAACTCGACGCCGGACTTCTCGACCTTCGCCTGGACGGCCATGCTCTTCGCCGCCGGCATCGGCACCGAGATCCTGTTCTTCGCCGTCGCCGAGCCGGTCGACCAGTACATGCACCCGCCCACCGGTGAGGGCCAGACCATCCAGGCCGCCCGCGACGCAATCGTCCTGTCTCTGTTCCACTACGGCATCTCCGGCTGGGGGCTGTACGCGCTGGTGGGTCTGTCCATGGCCTACTTCGCCTACCGACGCCGTGACACGCTCACCCTGCGTTCCACCCTGCGCCCGCTGCTGGGTCGGCACACCGAGGGCGTCATCGGCGACATCGTCGACGCCGCTGCCCTGGTCGGTGGGGTCTTCGGCATCGCGGCCTCACTGGGCGTCGGCGTCGTTCAGCTGAACGTGGCCCTCAATATCCTGTTCGGGCTGCCGCAGGGCTTCCCCACCCAGATCGGCCTGACCGCCCTGGCCGTCATCATGGCGACCGTCTCGGCCGTCTCCGGGGTCGACCGCGGCGTGCGCGTCCTGTCCACCATCAACGTGCTGCTGGCCATCGGCCTGGCCCTGTGGGTGCTCATCACCGGTGACGCCGCCTTCCTCATCGACGCGCTCGTGGGCTCCATCGGCGACTTCTTCACCCGCTTCCCGCTGCTGACGCTGGAGACCTACGCCTACAACCGGCCCGATGAGTGGCTCAACGCCTGGACCCTGTTCTTCTGGGCCTGGTGGATCGCCTGGGCGGCCTTCGTGGGTATGTTCCTGGCCCGCATCTCGCGCGGGCGCACCATCCGTCAGTTCGTGCTCGGCAGCCTCCTGCTGCCCTTCTGCTACATCCTCATGTGGGTGGCGATCTTCGGCAACCACGCCCTCGATCTGGTCATCCGCGGCAACGGCGAGTTCCGCGACCTCACCCTGAACCAGCCCGAGCAGGGCCTGTACTGGATGCTCGAGCACCTGCCGGGTCAGAAGCTCCTCATCGCCCTGGCCCTGTTCATCGGCATCCTCTTCTACGTCACCAGTGCCGACTCCGGGGCCCTGGTCATGGCCAACCTCTCCAGCCGCATCCGCTCGGCGCGCCAGGACGCCGCCCCCTGGCTGCGGATCTTCTGGGCCGCCCTGACCGGGGTCCTCACCATCGCGATGCTCGTGGCCGGCGGCATCCCGATCCTCCAGCAGGCCACGATCGTCATGGCACTGCCCTTCTCCGGGGTGCTCATCCTCATCATGTACACGCTGTGGCGTTCCCTGAGCACCGAGGACACCTACAACCAGGCCCTGTCCCTGGCCAACCGCAACCGCGCCCTCGGTTTCAACGGGTCGGCCGCGGGCCTGGAGCAGACGCCGTGGCGCGAGCGCCTGACGCACACCCTCAACTCCGTGTCACCCGACGAGGCCGGCCACGCCATGGAGCGGCGCATCGTGCCGGCCCTGGAGGCGGTGGCCACCGAGCTGCGCAAGGAGAACGTCTCCGCCGAGGTCTTCGTCGAGGGGCCCGAGGCGCAGGACCCCGACGACGAGCGCACCTTCCTGGGGCGGGCCAGCCTGGTCGTCTCCTCCGAGCCGGCCAGCGAGGTCGGGGAGGAGCAGTCCAGCTCCATCGACTCCTTCCGCTATGTGGTGCGCATGGTGGTCACGCCCGTGCCCGCCTACGGGTTCGCCGTCCACGAGGCCGACGACCTCACGGTGCGCCTCGAGGTGCGCCCCCACAGCGGCGGCCAGGGCTACGACGTCGTCGACTGGAACTCCGACCAGGTGGCCCACGACGTACTCGACCACTACGAGCGCTGGCTGGAGTACGTGCGCACCTCCGAAAAGACCGAGTCCCGGTTCTCCCGGCGGCTCTGACTCGTGCTCCTCCCCCGGCGGGGACGTCCGGCGCGTACTGGTACAGGGTCTTGTCCCCGACGACGTCGAACGTCCCCGGCCGGCTCAAGCTGCACCCGGCCGCGTCGAATGTCTCCCGCCGGTAACCGGAGGCAGTCGCAGAAGGCCGAAAGGCTCAGTCCTCCTCGACCGTGAAGGAGGCGAGGCGCTCCTGGAAGGCGGGGTCGTAGTGGTTGACGACGCCCTGTCCCTCATCGAGGGCGGCGATGGTCCGCATGTCGGCGTCGTCGAGCTGGAAGTCGGTGACGTCGAGGTTGGAGACCATGCGCTCACGGTGGACCGTCTTGGGAATGACGATGATGCCCAGCTGGATGAGGTAGCGCAGCGCCACCTGGGCGGCGGACTTGCCGTACTTCTCGCCGACTCCGGTGAGCACCGGATGGGTGAAGATGTTGTTGCGGCCCTGGGCCAGCGGGCCCCAGGACTCCAGGGCGGTGCCGTACTTGGTGTACCAGGCGCGGTTGTCGGCCTGCTGGTTGAAGACGTGGGTCTCCATCTGGTTGACGGCCGGAGGCACCTCGACGTGCTGCGCCAGGTCCACGAACCGGTCGGGGAAGAAGTTGGAGACGCCGATGGCGCGGACCTTGCCGGCGGCCAGGGCCTTCTCCATGGCGCGGTAGGTGCCGTAGTAGTCGCCGAAGGGCTGGTGGACCAGCAACAGGTCGATGTAGTCGATGCCCAGGCGGCGCAGGGAGCCGTCGATGGAGCGAGCGGCGCGCTCGTCCCCGGCGTTGGAGAACCACACCTTGGTGGTCACGAAGACGTCCTCGCGGGGCAGCCCGCAGGCGGCGACGGCGGCTCCCACGCCCTCCTCGTTACGGTAGGCCTGGGCGGTGTCGACGTGGCGGTAGCCGACCTCGAAGGCCTCGAGCACGACCCGCTCGGTCTCCTCCGGCGGCGTCAGGAAGACGCCGAAACCGATCTGGGGGATATCGACGCCGTTGTTGAGAGTGATGGTGGGGGCGGAGGCGTTGGCCATGAGTTCTCCTTCGATGCAGTCGTGATGGCACCGTAGCTCCGCGGGACGGCCCGACGTCAGGCCCTTTCGCGCCCGGCCCAACCGGCGCGTCGGCGAGGACATTCCGCGCGCCCGGGGGCATCTCAGGCGTACGGGCGCAGGAAGGCGTCGAATGCCCCCGGCCAGCCTCGATGGCACCCGACCACGGCGAGGCGTCCCCGGCGGCGCATCACGACTGCCCCCAGAGTCCTGCGACCACCGCAACGATGAGCCAGCCGATGACGGACACCACCCGGCTTCCCGCCAGGACGCCCAGGCCCCACCGGACGGTCGACCTCCTCAACCAGGGCCCCGTGACCGTCAGTAACGCGGCCAGGGCTGACGGCAGCCAGGGCCGTAGCTCAGCATCACCCACCCTGGCGAGCAGCCGCTGCGACTCCGCCAGGAGGTCGTGCGCCCAGGCCACCGTTCCCCCGCCCGGCGCCGCGGCCCGCAGGACCGGCGCCAGCTGCTGTCCGACGACGACGATCAGCAGCGCCAGCGCCACGGCCTCGGCGCCCACTGCCACGTACCAGTGCACGTAGTCCCGACGTCGTTCGTGGATGCTCACCTCGTCGGAGTGCGCTGGGCGTACCGGCTCGTCGGCTCCCGGCCCGAGCATCTCGGTACCGGCGAAGGCTTGGAAGCGGGTGGGCGTGCGGACCGGTCCCGAGGCGGGGCCGAAGGCGTCGGTGGCAACGGCTGCATGGCATGGAAGGAACGGGTCAAGGCTCATGTCCACCAGTTCACTCTTCGCGGGCCTCCATGACACTGGTGCTCACCCCCGTCTTCATATCCGGTTAACCCCACCTCGCCACTGGTCGCGTGCGCACCACCGTGAGGGTGCCAGCACCACCTCGGGGCACGCATGCAGTGCGCACTGGGGAGCCAGCACGAGTGCGCCCCGGGGCCGGCCCCGTTAACGTCGTCGGCATGACCCCGACGCCACCACTCGGCTCCCCTTCCGACCTGCCTGCGACTGCTCCCATGGAGGCCCCGCTGGACAGGACCGCACCCATGCCATCAGCTGCCGACCCTTCCCCGGCCGTCCCGTTCGCGGCAGGCCCGGAGGCCGCCCCTCCCTCGACCGGGCGCCGCCCGAGGCGGAGCCTCTGGTGGATCAGCGTCATCGGGTGGGAGCTCCTGCACGCCGCGCTGTGGATACCGCAGGTCATCCTCCTCATCCCCTCCATCCTGCTGTTCCACCTGACGGTCCCTCTGTGGGCGTCGCTGGAGCGCATCGCTGCACGCGGGCTGGGAACCGACGCCCCGTCCGGCCGCAAGGAGGGCGAGCGCAAGAGCCCGTGGCTGCTGGCGCGCGTCGCCCACGTGGAGTTCTGGCGGCAGGACCTGCCCCTGTGCCTGGGGGGCATGACGCTGAGCACGGCGTCGTTCTTCCTCACCGCGTTCCTCGGAGCCCTGACCGTCACCAGCATCCTGGCGCCCTTCATGACCTCCCCCGAGAACCCCGTCAGGTTCTACCTGGGCGGTCGCGAGATGGTGCTGACCGGGCTGCAGGCCGCCCTGCTGCTGATACCGGTCGGGCTGATCGCCCTCAGCCTCCTCCTCGGAGTGCTCTGGGGACTCGGAAGGCTGCGGCTGCTGCTGGTGAAGGTGCTCTCGGGTGAGCGCAAGAGGCAGCGCCTCGAGCAGCTGACCGCCGAGGTCGGCCACCTCACGGCCAGCCGCGCCACACTCATGGACGCCTTCGAGGCCGAACGCACCCGCATCGAGCGGGACCTGCACGACGGCACCCAGCAGGAGCTCGTCGCCCTCGCCATGAACCTGGGCGGGCTGCGCCTGGCCGCCGAGTCCCTGCCCGAGGACGACACCGCCTCCACGTCCCGGACCGCGCTGCTGGAGGGGATCGACACCGCGCAGGACCGCGCGGAGTCCGCCCTCAAGGACCTGCGCGAGACGGTGCGCGGCATCCGCCCGGCGGTCCTGTCCGAGCGCGGGCTGGCGCCGGCCCTGAAGGATCTGGCGGGACGGGCACCACTGCCGACCAGCGTCGTCGTCGAGGCCGAGAAGGCCGACCTGGCCCAGATCTCGCAGCCGGTGGCGACGGTCATCTACTTCGCTGCTACCGAGGCGCTGACGAACGCCGCCAAGCACGCCCGGGCCGGGCGCGCCACGATCACGCTGCGCTGCACGAGTACCGGGCTGAGCGCCGTCATCACCGATGACGGGCGCGGCGGAGCCGACCCGGAGCAGGAGAACGCCACCGGCCTGCGCGGCATGGCGCAGCGGGTGGAGTCCATCGGCGGGCGGTTGGAGGTCAGCTCCCCGAGCGGCGGCGGGACCCGGCTGACGATCACGGCACCGCTGACGCCGCCGTGGGGCACGGAGGGCCGGGAGGAGGAGCAGACGGGTGAGCCGGGGAGCGACCACCCGGCCGGCTGAGGCAGGATGTGCCCATGAGGATCCTGCTCGCCGACGACGCCGCCCTCCTGCGCGAGGGGCTGGCCGGACTACTGACCACCGCGGGGCACGAGGTCGTGGCACAGGTGGCCGATGCCGACGCCCTGCGCACCGAGGTCGGGCGTCTGGCCGCTGCCGGGGAGCTGCCCGACGTCGTCGTCACCGATGTGCGGATGCCGCCGACCGGCACGGATGACGGGCTGCGCGCGGCGATCGACCTGCGCCGCGCCCATCCGGGGCTGCCGGTGGTGGTGCTGAGCGCCTACGTGGCCGGGCCCTACGTGCAGGACCTGCTTGAGGAGACCGAGTCGCCGACGTCCCCAGCCGGGCCAGGGGGTCCCAGCGCCAGCAGTGGGGGCGCCGTGGGCTACCTGCTCAAGGAGCGCGTGGGGCGGGTGGCGGACTTCCTGCACTCGCTCGACATCGTCGTGGGCGGCGGGGTGGTCATCGACCCGGAGGTGGTCTCCCACCTCATGAAGGCGGCCCGGGCCGCCGGTTCCGCGCAGGACATCACCGGTTCCGGGGCCGGTGAGGGAGCGGTGACAATGACGGGCTCGGTACCCGGCACGGCACCCGCACCGTCCGAACCCCAGGGACCGGTGATGGCCGGAGCAGCCTCGCCGTCGACGCCGTCGGACGGGATCGCGACTGCGGCGCCGGGCGGAGCGGGCCTGGACCGGCTGACGCGGCGCGAGCAGGAGGTGCTCGAGCTCATGGCCCAGGGGCTGTCGAACGCGCAGATCGCCGAGCGTCTGGTGGTCTCCGACGGCGCGGTGGCCAAGCATGTGGCGAACATCTTCCGGGGGCTGGACCTGCAGCCGGGCGAGGAGAACAGGCGCGTGCGAGCCGTCCTGGCATGGCTGCACACCCGCGCCTGAGCGAGATCGCCCCGCCTGACGGCTCGGCGCTGGGGCGGTGCGGGACCGGTTGCTGGATTATAGGCTGTCCCCATGCGCCTCCACGTTGCCGACCACCCCCTCATCGACCACAAGCTCTCCGTCCTGCGGGACGAGAGGACGTCGTCGGCGGTCTTCCGCCAGCTGGTGGACGAGCTCGTCACCCTCCTCGCCTACGAGGCCACCCGCGAGGTGCGCACCGAGGAGGTGGAGATCCGCACGCCCGTGGCGCTGGCGCAGTGCCGCCGTCTGGCCGCCCCGCGGCCGATCGTCGTACCGATCCTGCGTGCGGGCCTGGGGATGCTGGAGGGCATGACCCGCCTGCTGCCCACGGCGGAGGTCGGATTCCTGGGGATGAAGCGCGATGAGGACACCCTGGAGGTGGAGACCTACGCCAACCGTCTGCCCGACGACCTCTCGGGCCGCCAGTGCTTCGTCATCGACCCCATGCTCGCCACCGGCCACACCCTCGTGGCCGCCATCGACTACCTGCTTGAGCGCGGGGCGCGCGACGTCACCGCACTGTGCCTCATCGCCGCCCCCGAGGGCGTCAAGACGCTGGAGGAGGCCGTCGGCGGGCGCGCGAACGTCACGGTGGTGACCGCCGGAGTGGACGAGCGGCTCAACGAGTACGCCTACATCGTGCCCGGTCTCGGCGACGCCGGGGACCGCCTCTACGGCATCGTCGACTGAGCCGTCATCGGCTCGTCCCGACGGCGAAGCCGGGCGCTACGGCCTGATTCCGCGACCTGCTCCCGTAGATTTCGTTAGGCTCGGGAGACATGACGACGGGGCACTCACCATCTTCCGGGGACTACGACGCGACCACGGCGGTCAGTAGGTTCGCCTCGCCCCACGATCTTGAGCGGATCGCCGCCACCCGCCCCGACCTGCACGCGATCCTGGCGGCCAACCCGTCGATTCCGCCCCAGGTCCGAGCGCTCCTGGAGCAGTCCGACGACGCCGTCGTGCAGGAGGTACTGGCACGCCAGGCCGGGCGGGGCGCAGGCCACCTCTCCGAGGCGATGCCACCGATGCAGGCAGCGCAGTCGGTGCAGTCGGCGCAGCCGCAGGTCCCCGGCCAGATCGACCCGATGGCGCCGACGATGGCGGTGGGAGCAGGTGGCGTTCAGCCCCAGCAGGCTCCCGACGGACCGGGCTACGGGCAGGTGCCTCAGGGCTATAGCGGCACCCAACCGGCGGCGCCCGGTGCGGCGCCGCCGGGAACCTCGGGCCACGGAGCCGCTCCTCAGGGGTACGGCATGGCGACCCCTGCCCAGCAGAGCCCGCTCCCGCAGGAGCCCGCTCCGGTGGCGCAGCCCGTTGCACTGCCGCCGTCGGTTCAGCCGTATTCGGCGCCCTCGATGCAGTCGGCGGCGCAGGCCATGGACCAGCAGCCCGCGATGCCGCCCGGGGTGCCGAGCGGAATGCAGCCGGGGTACGTGCAGGGACAGGGGCAGGCGTACGACCCGAGCCAGGCCGCGGCGCCGACATACGGCGCAGCGACGTACGGTGACCCGATGTACGCCCCGCCGGTACAGCCCAGGAAAAGGCGGGGCCTCAGAGCGCTCGCGATTGTTCTGCCGATCGCCCTGCTCCTGACAGGAGGTGGCGTGGCCGCCTGGTACTTCCTGGCGAGGAGCAGTGTCTACTCCACGTCCCGGGACGTCTCCTTGTCCGACTCCTGGAGCAAAGGCGCCAGCAAGACATGGAGCGCCGACGTTGAGGCCAATGCTGAACCATATGTTGCAGGCAGCTACTTCCTCACGTTCGACAAGACAACGTCCACTCTGAAGGGCTATACACCACTGGGCGAGAATATGAAGGAGGCGTGGCAGGTTGACATCGACGACGAGGACCTGACCTCCTCCTACTCCACACCACCAATTTTTCAGTTATGGGGCAAGAGTACCCTCGTCCACAAATCCACCCTCATCGACTTGAAGTCCGGCGACACCTCGTCGGCACCCTGGAGTGACGATAAGTACGCCCTCGTCGCCGACGACATCGCCATCGGCTGCAAAAGCAGTGGAAAGTGCACGGCATGGGATTCCCAGAAGAAGCAGAAATGGTCCCGCGAGATCCCGGGGATGGAAGACATCCCATCCTCGCCCTACCTCGACAACGGCGCTCTCACCATCAAGGACAGCCACCGTTACGTCGGACTCTTCAATGCCGTCATTGACATCGACACCGGGGACACGACCATCTTGGGAGGAAAGCGGGTCAACAACGACACCTCAATCACATTCCTCAGCGATGGATGGGTAGTCAACCAGAGGGAGAAGGACGGCTCCACGGGCGACTCAGACTCGTCCGACTCCAAGAAATGGAGAGAAACCATCTACGACTTCGAAGGCACGAAGAAGACGAGCTACGTCATCGACACCGAGAAGAAGAAGTTGCCGGGAACGGTGGACAACGCCCTCATCACCTCAGAGGAGTATCTCGCCTACTTCAAGGACGAGGATTATGATAAGGCCCCCTTCTCATCTTCCTCCGAAGGAGGTGGCTGCGTATCCAAGATCATTCCCAAGGACGGTAGTGCCACCTCCATCCCCAACCCTGGAGACAGCCCCGACCGCAACTCAGACGACAATCCCTGCCCCTCCAACGCCGCCGCGTCACAGAAAGGCCGCATTGCCGAGCTGGCCACATGGAAGCACGGCGATCCCAGCTCGGTGCTTCTCTTGATGGAAGTCAAGACCGGCAGGAACATTGAATTCACCGGGATCGACTGGCAGAACGGCGATTCTCTCATCGGCGTGAAACCAGATTTCATCGTCGGCTACAACAAGGAAGACGGAAAGGTCATCGGCTTCAAGCCCGCGTCGTGAGTCGGGGCCGCCGGGTGCGTACCACTTCAGCCGGGGACACGCACCCCGACGGCGTCGAATGCCCCAGCGGCGGCACCTTCCAGGGCCAATGCGTCAGCCCTTCCCCACCCCACCCGCGTCAGGCCGGACGCCAACACGAACAAGCGGTCCCGCACCTCAGGTGCGGGACCGCCGGAGTAGGCGCACCGGTCCAAGCCCGATGCTCGCTGTCTGCCTGCGAGCGTAGCCGTCGCCCATCCAGTACCCCAAACCCAGCACGTGGTCATCGGACGTCCTCAGTTGGTGGGATACTTCTGCCCGATCCCCCATCCTGACGACGAAGAGGCCGACTGTTGAGCAAAGAGACTGAGCGCGATGCGCTTCACCGTGCGATCTGGCGAGTTGCCAACGACCTGCGCGGGAGCGTGGACGGTTGGGACTTCAAGGCCTACGTTCTGGGCTTTCTTTTCTACCGGTTCATCTCCGAGAACCTCACCGAGTACATCAACGCCGGCGAGCGCGAGGCCGGGGACCCGGACTTCGACTACCGCTTCCTGTCGCACGCCGATGCCGAGGGCGCCCGCGACGGCATCATTGAGGAGAAGGGCTTCTTCATCGCCCCAGGGGACCTGTTCGACAACGTGCGCGAGCGGGCACCGCGCGATGAGAACCTCAACGAGACCCTCTCGCGCATCTTCAAGAGCATCGAGGCCTCCGCGACCGGCACGGGCTCGGAGTCGGACCTGCGGGGCCTGTTCGACGACGTGGACGTCAACTCCACGAAGCTGGGCCGCACGGTGGCCCAGCGCAATGACAAACTCACGCGGCTCATGCAGGCGATCGGGGACCTGGACCTGTCCTACGGGGAGTCCTCGATCGACACCTTCGGCGATGCCTACGAGTTCCTCATGACAATGTACGCCTCGAACGCGGGCAAGTCGGGCGGCGAATTCTTCACCCCGCAAGAGATCAGCGAGGTGCTGGCCCGCATCACGGTCATGGGCAAGAAGAGTGTCAACCGCGTCTACGACCCGGCCTGTGGTTCGGGCTCACTGCTGCTGAAGTTCGCGAAGGTGCTCGGTAAGGAGAACGTGCGAGGCGGGTTCTTCGGCCAGGAGATCAACCTGACCACCTACAACCTGTGCCGGATCAACATGTTCCTGCACGACATCAACTTCGCCGACTTCAGCATCGTCCATGGGGACACGCTCACAGACCCGGCGCACTGGGATGATGAGCCCTTCGAGGCGATCGTCTCCAACCCGCCGTACTCGACGAAGTGGATCGGCAAGGACGATCCGGCTCTCGTCAACGACCCACGCTTCTCCCCGGCGGGCGTGCTGGCCCCGAAGTCGAGAGCAGACCTGGCCTTCACCATGCACATGCTGTCCTGGCTGGCGGTGGATGGGACAGCGGCAATCGTCGAGTTCCCTGGCGTACTCTTCCGCGGTGCCGCTGAAGCCAAAATCCGCCAGTACCTGGTGGAGAACAACTATGTCGACGCCGTCATCCAGCTTCCGCCGGATCTGTTCTTCGGGACACAAATCGCCACGTGCATCATCGTGCTTAAGAAGTCGAAGCAGGACAACAGTGTCCTGTTCGTGGACGCCTCGAAGCAGTTCGTACGGGAGGGCAACAAGAACAAGCTCTCGGCGGAGAACCAGGAGATGATCCTGAAGACGCTCGCCAAGCGTGCCGACGTCGATCACGTGGCCGCACTGGTGAGCGCGGAGGCGATCAGGGACAACGGTTTCAACCTGTCGGTGTCCTCCTACGTGGAGGCGGAGGACACTCGCGAGGAGGTCGACATCGTGGAGCTCAACGCCCGGATCAAGGAGATCGTGGAGCGGCAGGCAGTGCTGCGAGCCAGCATTGATGAGATCGTGGCCGACCTCGAAGGCGGTGCCCGGTGAGCCGCATCGATGACCTCATCCGCGACCTCTGCCCTGACGGCGTTGAGCACAAATTACTCAAAGATCTTGTTCGCATCAAGAACGGACGAGATTTCAAACACCTGAAGCAGGGAGACATTCCTGTATATGGATCAGGCGGGGTCATATCTTATGTAAATGAAAGCGCGTCGGAGGGCCCATCAGTCCTTATTCCACGAAAGGGCTCCCTAAATAAGCTTTATTTTGTCGAAGGACCCTTCTGGACTGTAGACACAATTTTCTATACAGAAATTAGCAGCCAGTTGGAGCCAAAGTACTTCTATTACTACCTCCAGACTCTGCATCTGGAAAAAATGAACCAAGCAGGGGGAGTACCCAGCCTCACCCAACGCGCCCTAAATGAATTACATATCCCCACTCCCCCTATTCTAATCCAACGGGAGATCGCTAGGGCGCTAGACCAGTTCTCCCAACTGAAGGCAGAACTAGAGACGGAGCTGGAGGCCCGCCAACAACAGTATGCACACTATCGCAACATCCTTGTGGCACCTCGATCTCCAAAAGAATCCGTCAAGTTGGGGGAAGTTTCCTATATCGCACGAGGAGCCTCTCCGCGACCAATCCGCAAGTTCATCACGAATGAAGAAGGAATGCCGTGGATCAAAATCGGAGACGTTCCGCCACAGGGAAAGTACGTCACCACCACCGCACAGCACATCAGCACCGATGGCGTCGACAAGTCGCGACAAATCAAACCGGGAGACTTCATCCTATCAAACTCCATGAGCTTCGGTAGGCCATACATCTCAAAGATCAACGGATGCATTCATGACGGCTGGCTAGTCATAGCCAATTACGAGAAGACCTTCGACCCAGACTTCCTCTATCATGTCTTACGATCATCCCCAATTCAAAACGGATTCGCGCAACGCGCAGGCTCGGGAACGGTAAAAAACCTCAATTCTAAAATCGTGAGCGACACCCTCGTCCCAGCTCCACCTATCGATCAACAACGCGAAATTGTTCACCTTCTGGACAAGTTCGATCTTCTCGTCAACGATCTGACCTCCGGCCTCCCCGCCGAGATCGAGGCTCGTCGCAAGCAGTACGAGTACTACCGCGACCGTCTCCTCACCTTCCCGGAGAAGAAGTAGCGCTCACGCGCAGTCCTCCACCTGCGCTACCCCACCTCATTCCCTCCATCCTCATCCGTCTCTACCCACATTTTCCGCCCTGACGAAAGTGTCCTCCCATGACCATTCGTGAAGCCTCGGCCATCGGCGTCGAACCGGTTGTTCTGACCAGTGAGAGCACCGTCGTCGGACTCTATGAGCCCGAGGAGACCGACCGTACCGGATACCAGTCGGAAGCCGAGCTGGAAGCGGCCTTCATCCGCCAGTTGCAGGCCCAGGCCTACGAGTATGTCTCCTTCACCAGTGAGGACGAGCTCGTCGCCAACCTGCGCACCCAGCTCGAATCCCTCAACGGCTACACCTTTACCGATGAGGAGTGGGAGCGCTTCTTCGCCCAGTCGATCCGCACCCGCTCAGGCGGCGGGGACGAGATCGCGGAGAAGACCCGTCGTATCCAGGAGGACCATGTCCAGGTCCTCATCCGGGACAACGGCGAGTCCAAGAACATCCGGCTCATCGACAAGCAGCACATCCACAACAACCGTTTGCAGGTCACCAACCAGTACGTCGTCGAGGCCGGCGCCCACCACACCCGCTACGACGTCACCGTCCTCGTCAACGGCCTGCCGCTGGTGCACATCGAGCTCAAGTGCCGCGGCGTGCCCATCCGTGAGGCCTTCAACCAGATCAACCGCTACCAGCGCGACTCCTTCTGGGCGGGTGCCGGCCTGTTCGGCTACGTCCAGATCTTCGTCATCTCCAACGGCACCCACACCAAGTACTACTCGAACACCACCCGCTTCGACCACGTCACCGAGTCCACGCGCGGCAAGCGCGAGTCCAAGGCCGCCAACTCGGACTCCTTCGAGTTCACCTCCTGGTGGTCCGACGCCGCGAACAAGCCGATCACGGACCTGGTCGACTTCACCCGGACCTTCTTCGCCAAGCACACGCTGCTGGCCCTGCTGACCCGCTACTGCGTCTTCACCACCGCGCAGAAGCTGCTGGTCATGCGGCCCTACCAGATCGCCGCGACTGAGGCGATCCTCCAGCGGATCCTCACAGCATCGGCCAACAAGCAGACCGGAACCGTGGCCGGCGGCGGCTACATCTGGCACACCACCGGTTCGGGCAAGACCCTCACCTCTTTCAAGACCGCGAAGCTGGCCGCCGGGATGGAGGGGATCGACAAGGTCATCTTCGTCGTCGACCGCAAGGACCTGGACCACCAGACCATCAAGGAGTACAACCGCTTCGCCGAGGGGACGGTCTCCGCCAACCAGTCCACCAACCAGCTGAGCCGGCAGATCAACGACCCGGATACGTGCATCATCGTCACCACGATCCAGAAGCTCTCCAACTTCGTGGGCCGCAACCGCAAGCACGCCATCTATACCGGGCATGTCGTCCTCGTCTTCGACGAGTGCCACCGCAGCCAGTTCGGAGACATGCACACGGCCATCACCAAGGCCTTCCGCAACTACCACCTCTTCGGGTTCACGGGCACGCCGATCTTCGCGGCCAACTCCGGCTCCAGCGGGAATGTCCAGCTTCGCACCACCGCGCAGGCCTTCGGCGACCAGCTGCACACGTACACGATCGTGGATGCGATCCGGGACAAGAACGTACTGCCGTTCCGCATCGACTACATCGACACGATCAAGATGCCCGACGCCGTGCGCGACGCAGAGATCAGCGCCATCGACACCGAGCGGGCGCTACTGGCACCCGAGCGGCTGACCCAGGTAGTGGGCTATATCCGCGAGCACTTCGACCAGAAGACGCGGCGCAACTCCTCCTACACGCTGGGGCAGAAGCGGCTGCTGGGCTTCAACTCCCTGTTCGCGACGGCGTCGATCCGGGCGGCGCGCGCCTACTACATGGAGTTCAAGCGGCAGCAGGAGGGGCTGGCCCCGGACCGGCGCCTGAGCGTCGGCATCGTCTACTCCTACGCGCCCAACGCCGACGCCCCCGGTGAGACGCTGGCCGATGAGGCCGTGGACCCCTCGCAGCTGACCGCCGACGACCGTGCCTTCCTCGATGGGGCGATCCGCGACTACAACGCGCAGTTCGGCACCGCCTACGACACGAGCGCACAGGGCTTCGAGGGCTACTACGAGGACATCTCCCGGCGGCTGGCGGAGCGGACGATCGACCTGGTCATCGTGGTCAACATGTTCCTCACCGGGTTCGACTCCAAGACGCTCAACACCCTGTGGGTGGACAAGTCGCTACGCACACACGGGCTCATCCAGGCGTTCTCGCGCACGAACCGGATCCTGAACTCGGTCAAGACCTACGGCAACGTAGTTTGCTTTCGGGACCTGCAGGAAGAGACCGACGAGGCCATCGCCCTGTTCGGCAACGAGGCCGCCGGCGGGCTGGTGCTCCTCAAGCCGTACAAGGAGTACCTGGATGAGTATCTTAAGAGGCTCAGCGAGCTGCGGGCGAGGTTCGAGCCGGGACAGTTGATCGCCTCGGAGACCGAGCAGAAGGAGTTCATCCGCCAGTTCGGGAAGATCCTGCGGCTACGCAACATCCTGGCGAGCTTTGACGACTTCGGAGACGACGACGTCATCGGCGAGGCCGAGTTCCAGGACTACCGCAGCGTGTACGTGGACTTGTATACCGAGATGCGGCGAGCCGCCGATGTGGAAAAGGAGGTCGTCAACGACGATCTCGTCTTCGAGATCGAGCTGGTCAAGCAGGTGGAGGTGGGCGTCGCCTACATCCTCATGCTGGTGGAAAAGCACCGCGAGAAGGCGGGCGACGGCGAGGACAAGGAGATCCCGGTGGAGATCCGCCGGGCTGTGATGTCCAGTCCCAGCCTGCACAACAAGCGCGATCTCATTGAGGACTTCGTGCACACGGTATCCGCATTCGGGGACGTGGATGAGCAGTGGCGGGCGTTCATTGAGCAGCGGCGCCGCGAGGAGCTGGCGGCGATTATCCGCGATGAGCGGCTGCGCGAGGGGCCGGCGAAGGCGCTGGTGGAGGCAGCCTTGCGGGACGGGTACGTGCCCACCGAGGGAACCACGATCACGAGGATTCTGCCGCCCACCTCAAGGTTCCGCCGCTCGGTCGGCGATGACGGCCACGACGAGAAGAAGCGCCGCGTCCAAGCCGCCCTGGCCGCCTACGTGGAGAGGTTCCGGGGTTTGGTTCCACATCCGCTACAAACTAGCCGCCAGGAAGACCAATGACTTTTCCAGAATCTGGAGCGTATTTAGCTCACACACAGTCCCTTAACCCCGAAAACAATGAGACTGTTTTAATAGAGTTTGACAACGAAGGAGTATTGGTAAGTTGGCTTAGAAGTAACTCTGTCACAGATATATTCAGCTCGCTTACACCAGTCACCGCCCCAGAACCACTTATCGCGATGACATCTAAAGGATGGATAACTCTTAACGACGGAATACTTCAGAGATCGTCGCTTTCAACACTGGGATACAGTGAGTTTAAATTCCGATACCGTCGCGCTGTTCAGGCAGGTCGCCACGGAAAAGACTACTCCAGGATTAATGGGCTGGCATCGAAAATAGACGGCCTCGCGGAGCGGGCGGAAATGTGGCCAACTGAGACGAATATCGAGTATGACCGCGATCAAAATCGACTTAACGCAATATCAATAAGGTCCGAGAATTTACCCACAAAACACCTCCTGGGAGAGTTCAGCCCCCATCTCGAAACGTACTTCATACATAAACCTACAGGATACGACGAAGTATCGTCGATATCTGGGGCATTGGTATATAAAACACACTCTGAGTCTCAAACGAGTTGGGAAAATCACGAAGGCTCGCATCAAATGATGGCCGATCTTATGACGCTCGCTTATGGTAGAGCCTGCAGATTTACCATCACATCGGCATGGAGAAAAGATGATGAAGTGCTTCGCAATGGTGAAACTGTTAAGCGATGGAAGGATGTCTTCGCTCCCTCGGAGCGCAGGGAAGAAGCGCCGGTCAAAATAACACCTTCAACCACCTCACCTTTATTTCATCTGGAGGAATTAAACTCAGATAAATTAGGGGAATGGCTCTCTTCGAAATCTCCATGGCGCAGAGCTTTAAATATCGCAGTTTCCACATACTTCAGCAAGAATCTCAGTTCAGAAATGAAGTATATCAACGTTGCGATCGCCTTAGAGGCATTAGGCTTCTCGATCGGAAAAGAATGCGGAACTTCTAACAAACAACTCCGAACATTTAACGACCAAGTGGCTCAAATTGTCAAATTGGTAGGAGAGCCGACAGTGTCTCTCATCACGAAATCATCGACTCCAGAGCGGTGGACTACCGAAGCAGGAAATGCTTACAACGGATTGAAGCATGCGAACAGGAAGGCAACAGATTGGCGGGTTGCAGAGGAAAAAGCGGAAGAAGGGCTCACCTTAATTCGCGCTTGGGCTGCTATTGAACTCGGAGTGGATGCCGAATTAGTAAACGAGCGACTAAAGTCCCACTGATCACCCAAGCAGTATCGTCACCTACGACACTTGACTGCGGCGCAATATTTCTTCGAGATCAACATATACTGAGCGCTGTTTAATGGAATCTAGGTTCTTTCTTGTTTCGTAAAATTTTTCTGCGCCAGAGCATATGTTCTCACAGAGTCGGACGATGTTTATCGTCACATTATAAATTTCATTGAGTTTCACTTCACCACACCGGTGCTCGTTGTGCCCATATCCATCAGAACCTCCCAATACTAGTCGAAGTTGGTAATCGGCAACTTCGGGACCACCCTTATCTGCCCCCTTTCTTTTGACGTCACTGCTCCCTTCATGAAGAAAGGAGCACCTTAACGCATAGCATGCGTCACCGGTGAAGAAATACGGTGATTTCTTCTCGAAACATATTTCATCCTTTTCGCTCGCTTCAATGAATTTCATATACTCTGGCGCCACCCATTTTTCAAACCACGTAACATATCGATCGTAAGACTTCACCTGTTTGTCCGAGTTTTCCGTGGCACCACACATGTCGGGAATCATCAAGGCTAGAGCGAGTGCAGCGCGATATAGTTTATATTCCAAACAACAGCGCACTTCTGAAATAACAGTATCCACAACAATTCTCCTATCTTCAATATAGTATTGAAAATTACTTAGAATGAGCGATAAATATCGCCCTACAGACCCATTCGCCTAGATCTTTACTCAAGGTTAGCACCGCAGTCCCAGGAAGCTCAACACCCAAATTGGACCACCAAGAGTCACCAAGTCTTTTTGATGACTTTTACAACTCGACACGCAACATTTCTATACGAACTTGCCCATTATGTGCTTCAGCTAATTTGATTCAAATTGAGCTTCGCATCGAATCATTATTATGAAGGTTATTCGGGGGTTGGTGTAGGCGTAGAGGGCTAGGGTGGCTGTGATAGTTTCTTTGAAGGTGTGCAGGGGGCGCCTGTAGTCGTGGGCCAGGATCTTCCAGGATTTGATGTGCGCGATGGTTCTCTCCACGACATACCGGATTTCATTTAGAGATTTGTTGGCCTGCTTCTGGGCCTTGGTGAGCTCACTGTTGGGAGGTTTCTTGTAGGGGGTGAGAACCCCGGTTCCGATGTAGCCTTTATCGGCGATGCAGCAGGAGGGGTCGATCTCTTCCAAGAGACCGGAGGTGGTGATGGCCTTGGTGTCGTGGGTGGCCCCCGGTAGCGGGTCTGAGGCCCACCGCAGGCGCCCGGCGGGGCTGACCAGCACTTGCAGGCTCAGGCCGGTGCGCTTGTGCTTGCCCGACCACAGGTCCGTCCGATCCTTCCAGCTCCAGCACGGCAGGAGCGTACCGTCGATGATGTGCACGCCCCCATGGGGGACCTCCTCGACGGTCGCCAGCACAGGCCCCAAGACCCTGGCGATGATCCGGGTGACCACCGAGATCGCCCGCGAGATCGTCGGCTGTGACACCCCCATGATCTCGGCGATCGCCTCCTGGGAGGTGTTGGTGCGCAAATACATCAACGTCGACCGCACCGCGGCCAGTGGGCCAAGAATTCTTGGCGCCAAGGAGATCTCAGTATCACCCAGCACCATTTCCACCAGGCAGCTCAACTGCGTTCTGTCCAGGCCTGTGATACCCTTACCCATGACGGCTCGTTCCTGAGAGGTTTCATGTAGCAATCTGATTCTCTCAGACCAACGAGCCGTCACCCATTCAACACACCGAACCCCTAAACCCCCATACACGCCCCTGAATAACCTTCTATCAATTAATTGCTCTTGTACCAGGCGACGGCGATCTGGACGCGGTCGCGCAGGTGGAGCTTGGCCAGGATGCGACTGACGTTGCGGCGCACGGAGGCGGGCTGCAGTACGAGCCGCTCAGCGATCTCCTCGTTCGACATCCCCTCCGCAATGAGCCGGGCCACGTCGAGCTCCCTGGGCGTGAGCGCCCCGAACCTCTCCCGCAGCCCTTCGCGCTGCGCACCGGGCAGCGCCCGCGGAACCCCTCGCGCGATGAGCTCCTTGGTGACGCGCGGCGTGAGCACGGCATCGCCCTGCGCCACCGCCCGCACCGCCTGAGCTAGCTGCGCCGCGCGCGCGTCCTTGAGCAGGAATCCCGAGGCCCCCACCTCCAGCGCCCCGAAGGCGTAGTCGTCCTCGTCGTAGGTGGTCAGCACCAGCACCTTCACCGTCGGGAACCGCCGCGCCATCGCCCGGGTCGCGCTGATCCCGTCCATGCCCGGCATGCGCACATCCATGAGCACGACGTCGGGCAGCCCCGACGACCGGTTCAGCTGCTCCAGGACCTCCAGCGCCTCATGCCCGTCACCGGCCTCCGCCACCACGCGCAGGTCCGGAGCCTTGCGGATCATGAGCGCCAGCCCCAGGCACGCGTAGCGCTGGTCGTCCACGATCATGACCGACGTTGGCCTCAACCCCTCCGATTCCACGCCCACGCCTCAACCCTCACCGCGAGTTCTCGGCACCGTCGCCGTCACCAGCCAGACGCCGTCGGACACGGGCCCCCAGTCCAGCGAGCCTCCCGCCGCCTCAACCCGGTCCCGCAGCCGCGGCAGACCGGTCCCTTCCGCAGACCCACCACGGCCACCACGGCAGCCGTCGTCTTCCCCGTCACTGTCACCCGAGGCGCCGTCGTTGCGAACCATCACCGTCACCGCCGACTCGCCGTGGTCCCAGGACACCTGCACCTGCGACAGCACCGGGGCGTGCCGCACCGCGTTGGTGAGCGCCTCCCGGGTGAGCGCGAAGCACAGGTCGGCCTGCCCGGCGTCGTCGGACCGCTGCCCGGTCTCGGTGAAGATGACCGTGACACCCAGCGACCGGACCCTGCCGACGACGCTCCTGATCTCGTCCCAGGACCGGTGCCCGGCGCCGTACCGGTCCGGTGACTCCGCCGACTCACCCTTGCCGTCGGCCAAGGCCCTGACCGCCCGGCGCGTCTGCTCCAGGCACTCCCGGGCCACCTCGTTGATGCCGCCGAGCGCCTCGTCGACCTCCGGGTCGGCGCTGCCGGCCAGCCCCTCGGACAGGGCGATGATCGTGGTCAGGCCGTGACCTACGGAGTCGTGCAGCTCGGCGGCGATACCGGCTCGGCTCACCGCGCGGTCGCGTTCGGCCCGAAGCGTCCGGAAACGCTCCCGCTCGGCTTGCGCCGCCCGCCAGTTCGCGACGCTGCGCGCAAGCATCGCCGCGATGGCCGTCAGCAGGACAGCGACCACCTGGCTGAGCCACTCCTCCATCAGGATCCCGGGCGGGGCCACCAGGACCGCACTGGCCGTCGCCATGAGGCAGGCCTCGCCGATCACCACGAGGTGCTGCCACAGCGGGAGCCGGCTCACCGCGCTCCCCAGCGCCACCAGCACCGGGACGAGGAAGAAGTTGTTGAGCCCCAGTGCCGAGGCCGCCACGTACACGGCGCACTCGGTCAGGAAGACCGCCAGCGGGTGCCTGCGCCGCGCAGTGAGGAGCGCCGTCGACCCAATGGCCGCCAGGATGAGAACCGTGAATCCGATTCTGGTCGGGGCGACCCTCGCAACCAGGCCGCCGTCGCCGACGCGGCCGGTCAGCACCGCGCTGCCGATCATGCCGCCCTGGTAGGTGGCGCACAGGATGAGGAGCAGCGTGAACAGGATGCCGGGGCCGGCCTGCGCGGGCGCCGGCTGGCGCACCCACTCCCCCAGCGTCCGCCAGGTGCTCCGCAGCCTCATCGCCGACGACGAGCCGCGCTCTGCACTGGACACCAGCGTCCCTCCTCTCCGTCGCGTCCGTACCCTACGCCCCCGAGATCTGAGCCCCGGTCGCAGTCCGCGGACCGTCAGGCACAGTCGCGGCAAGCTCAGAACGCCATCGGTCAGTCCTGGGAGCGGAGATCCTTGAGGACCTGGTGTGCCTCGGTGGGGTCCTCATCGTAGTCACCTATCGCCTGAGCGTCGGCCACCATGTCCGACAGGGCCTCATTCGCCGCTCGACGCTGACGCTCACGGAACTCCAGCACGTCTGTGAGGAACAAGCGACGATGCCGTCTGACCTTCTCAAACGGGATCTCGCCGGCCTCCAACATCCTGACCAGCGTCGGCCGCGAGATGCCCAGCATGTCAGCCGCCTCCTGGGTCGTCAGACGCTGATCCTGCGGCGCCACCGTCACGGCCAATCCTCGACGCATCGCATCCACGACCTGAAGAAGGGCCTCAGCCACCGCGGGAGGGAGGTCAATCGTCTCACCATTGACGGTCAGCCGGGGCGTCGCACCGGAGGATGCCTCCAGTTCCGTCACTATCTCGGCAAGATGCCCGGCGACATCCTCCTCAGGAAGGTAGGTCTTGCTCTCAATCGTCAAGGTCATGGCACACTCCAACACTGCTGTTCGTTCACTGTTTTCGAGTTGATCGTTTTGAACGAATTGAGTGTAAGCCTCAGCAGGCGTCGACACAAGGCGAGGGCTGTCGCTTCTGCCATCCTCCTCGAACCCCAGACAGCCTGCGGCACGTCTCGATCACATCCTCACTCGGCCGCCAGGACGGTACCGATCGGGGTCCGGGTAGCACCCCGGATCGGAGCGAGCAGCACCGCGACCAGGGCCAGGAAGGACAGGAGGGCCACCAGCAGTACCGGCCCGACGCCGGGGCGCACCACCAGCGGCAGCCCCGCCCTGGCGTAGAAAAGGGACTCCCCGGTCGTCGTCACCGCCAGCGGCACGAACGAGATCAGCAACGCCGTCCCCATGTACAGGCCCGCCTCGATGACCACCTGCCGGCACACGCCGCGCACCGTGCTCCCGGCGCAGCGCAGCACCGCGAGCTCGCGCTGCCGGGACCGGGAGGACATGCCGACGACGGCCACGGCCCCCAGCAGCGCCATCGCCCCGAGGATCGCCGCCAGCACCAGCGAGTCCACCTGGTTGATCGCCACGCTCAGGTGCGCCGCCTCCACCACCGCCCGCCCCGTGGCGAGACTGGTCGTGAGCGCCGCAGTGAAGGAGATCGCCAGGGCCAGCAGGCCGATGGCATTCGCCGCCGACGCGCTGCGCCACAGCGCCGAACGGCGCGCGATGAGCCACAGTCCACCCAGCCGCGCCAGCGGCGCCGACCACAGCCTCAGCAGCCCCGGGATGAGCGCGGGTGCGAGCAGCACCACGAGGACCGCGAGCAGGAGGGAGGCCAGGGTCGCCTGGCCCCCGCCGGTCGGCCATCCATCGACCTTCCTTCCGGGTGGGGCCAGAAAGGCGACGAGCAGCTGCCCCGTGCACACGAGCGCCCACAGTCCGGCCATGATCCGTCGCCCCACGCCCATGCGGCGCCGCCCACCCGAGGCCCCGTCACGAACCGCCTCCACAGCAGGCGTCCTCACCGCGGCGCGCGCCGGGCCCACGGCCCCCAGGACCGCGACGGCAACCACGACCACCACGGTGAGCAGCAGTGTCGTCGGCGTCTGGGCGACCTCGATCCGCCCCATACGCACGGCCGCCAGACGGGTGAGCACCGAGGCGAAGGGCTGGGCCGCCACCATCCCCAGCAGGATCCCGGGCACACAGGCCACCAGTCCCAGCACCGCCACGGTGGCGAGGACGGCGGCGACCACCTGCCGGGGCAGGGCGCCGGCGAGCCGCCACAGGGCCCAGCTCGTGCGCAGTGCCTGCACGCAGGACTGCCCGACGACGGCCACCACCGGAACCGTCACCATCGCCGTGTAGAAGGCGACCGAGACCCCCGGAACCGTGAGCTCGGCCGGGTCCACGTCCGCCGCCCGCGCCGCGGCGACGACGTCGGGCCGGGTGACGGTCATGCGGTGCACCAGGCAGACGTTGACGAGTCCCGCGGCGAGGGCCAGCACCGCCACCGTCCCCGACCAGGCCCGCCACTGGGCGGCCAGGGCGCGCAGCGTGTAGCGGGTCATGCCGCAGCTCCCGTCTGGTTGACGGCGGCCAGCAGCTCGTCGGGGGTGGCACCGCGGCGGCGGTCGACGATGAGGCCATCGCGCATGATGAGCACGGTCTCCGCCAGGGCCGCGGCCCCCAGGTCGTGCGTCACGAGGATGACGGCGGCCCCGTCGTCGGCCAGGCGCCGCAGCTCGGCCAGGACGAAGGCGGCCGAGCAGGTGTCCAGGGCCCCGGTGGGCTCGTCGGCGAAGACGACCGGTGGGCGACGGTAGAGGACCCGGCCCAGGGCGACACGCTGCTGCTCGCCGCCCGAGAGCGTGGTCGCGACCGCGTCGGCTCGCGACTCCAGTCCCAGCCCGGCCAGGACTTCCCGCACCCTCGCCGAATCGGGGCGCCGTCCGGCCAGGGTGTCGGAGATCGTGATGTTCTCCCGCACCGTCAGATAGGGCACAAGGTTGTAGGCCTGGAAGACGAAGCCCACCCGATCGCGGTAGAGCTCGGCCACCCGCGCTGCCGGGAGCCCGCCGAGGTCGCGTCCCATGAGCGAGACGCGGCCCGACGTCGCCGGCTCCAGTCCGGCCAGGCACAGCAGCGCCGTCGACTTGCCCGAGCCGCTGGGTCCGACCAGCGCCGTCATCCGCCCCGGCATCATCGCGCAGGAGATGCCGTGCAGGATCTCGATCGGCTCCCCGCCGGGGGTCGGGAAGGACTTGCGCAGATCTCGCGCCTCGACAGCCGGCCCAACAGCGCCCACGCCGGCAGTAACACCCGTCCTGTCGACACCGTCCCTACCCCGAACCACCATGGATCTGCGCCGTCCTCTCGCCCGTGAATCCGTTGGCACCACTGGACGCCACCGGGGCGCCTGAGGTTCAACCTAGGCGGTCGCCTCGCTCCCAGCGCCCGCAGACCGCGAACTGTCCACAGATGATGACAGCACCAGGCCCATGACAACGCGGCGGGGCATTATGCGCGGTCGGCCGCATACATCGAGGACGTACCTTTCCCGCACACGACGACAGTCAGACCCCAGTGATCTGCGGGAAGACGCAGTCCTCGCGGGACAAGTACGTCCCCGACCAGGAACAGCACCCTCAAACATTATCAAAGACCTACAAATATTGCTGTTTCATTAGTCTATTCAACATAAGAGAACTCTCATGCTCACTTATGGTCTCTCTAGGACTGCCTCGTGACAGTGGACGACATGAACACCTCACGTCGCATCCTCGCCCTGGCTCTGCTCATGCTCGTCCCGGTGGCGCTGGCGCTGGCCGCCGAGTTCATGGCCGTCGTCCCCGGCCCGCCCGCGCAGCCCAGCCCGGTCTACCTGACCTCCGCCGGCCAAGGGAGCTGATACCGATGACCTCCATCCCCTCTTCCCCTCCCCCACTGGCCGCCGACCCAGCCTCCGGCCCCTCGGTGCCCGCCCGGCTGCGCATCGTCGCCTGGATGCTGTTCGTCGTCGCCCTGGGGCTGACCAGCATGATCGTCTCCGTGCGCTCCACCCTCATGGCAGACATCTCGCGCTCCGCCAACGCCGATGTCGCCCACGAGGTCAAGGAGCTGCAGAACTTCGCCTCCACCGGCATCGACCCGCGGACCTCCCAGCCCTTCACCTCCACCACCCGTCTCATGGAGGTCTACCGGGACGGCCAGCAGCTCACCGACCGGGAGGCCGTCATCGTCTACAACCACGCCACCGGCCAGGCCACCCAGGCCTCTGGCGCCTCCGCCCCAGCCCTGAACCCGACCAGCACGGACCCCCTGTTCGTAAAGATGCTGCAGTCGCCTTCGGGCGCCACCGGCTACGGCAGCGGAGAGGTTCGCTGGGCCAAGGTCGAGCTCGAGCCCGACGACCCCTCCCAGCACCTGTCCGTCATCACCATGAGCTTCACCGCCTCGCGAGTGGACCAGCTCAACGCCACGATCTGGCACATGGTCGGCATCAGCGCGGCAGTCCTGGTCCTCACCGGTGTCGTCGGGCTGCTCGTGGCCCGCCAGATCCTGCGGCCCCTGCGCGACCTGCGCACCGCGGCCGCCTCCGTCTCCACCCAGGACCTCAACCGCCGCCTGCCCGTCAAGGGTCGCGACGACATCGCCGGCCTGACCGAGGAGTTCAACGGCATGCTGGACCGCCTCCAGGAGGCCTTCGACGGCCAGACCCAGTTCGTCCTGCGCGCCCACCAGGAGATCTCCGAACCCCTGACCCGCATGGACGAGCACCTGGTGGGGCAGCCGGAGACCCGTAGTATCCTCCAGCAGCGCACCCAGATCTCCGAGCTGCAGCGGGTTCTCGACGACCTCCAGTCCCTCGCCCAGGCCGAGCGGCGCGACTTCGCCCATCCCGCCCCCGACGTCGAGGTCACCGAGCTGGCCCGCACCCTGCTCGACGACGTCGAGGCCGCGGCCCCGGGCCGCTGGAGGTTCGACCTCAGGGCCCGCGGCACGGCCACACTCGACGTCGAGCGCGTGCGTCAGGCCACCGCCCATCTCGCCCGCAACGGGTTGCAGCATGGCGACGGCCCCCTCACTCTCACCATCGCCCCCGGCACCGACGGCTACGGTCGCAGCGGGCTGGAGATCTCCGTGACCGACGAGGGCCCCGGACTGGCCGACGACGACGTCGATTGGCTCTTCGAGCGCTTCACGCACGGCGAGGCCGACGGCAAGCCGCGCGGGAGCGGGCTGGGCCTGGCCATCGTGCGGGCCATCGCCGATGCCCACGACGGCACTGTCTTCGCCGTCTCCGCCTCAGGCCAGGGCGCCACCGTCGGCCTGCGCATCCCGGCCGACAGCTCCTGGAACCTCTCCTCGGACCCCGATCCCGCCGTCGTCACCTCCCCGGCCACCGCCAGCTCCTCACGCACCTCGGCGGACACGGCGCCTCAGGTGGCCGACGGTGAGCCGGCGGTTGCCCACGACGACCGCGTACATTCGGGAGAGGAGGCCGGCTCATGACCACCACGACTGGCTACGTCGCCTCCTTCGAGACCGACACACCCACCGTGCGCGAGACCCTGCCGCTCTCCCTGGCGAGGCGTGGCGAGCCCGCACCGGCCCGGCGTCTGCCGTGGCGGCGCATCGTCTCCGCCGCTCTCGCCGCATGCCTGTGCGCGGCCGTGGGCGTGGCCGCCTGGCGCGCGGGCGGCACCGAGGGGAGCCTGTCGGTCACCGGCGCGCTCACCCTGATCATCTTCATCGTCTCGGTATGGGCCTGGGCCTTCACCGACGTCGACGACACCTACATCTCCCTGGGCGCCGCCACCGCCCTGGTCCTCACCGGCGCCCTGAGCCCGGACGAGATGTTCGCCAGCCTCGGGGACGATACGATCTGGCTGCTGGTGGCGGCCTTCGTCATCGCTGTCGGGGTGAGCGCCTCGGGCCTGACCGGCCGCCTGGCCGCCTGGTTGGTGACCGGCACGGACCACCCGCGCGTCCTGCTCCACCTGGTGACGGCCGCGATCGTCGCCACGGTCTTCGCAGCTCCCTCCACCTCGGGCCGCGCCGCCCTGCTGCTGCCGGTCTACACGGCCCTGGCCGGCGCACTGCGCACCGGGTCGGGCGACGACGACGCCCTGGCAGCCTCCCGCAAGCGGCTCATCCACGCCCTGTCGATCGTCTTCCCCACTGTCATCCTGCTGTCGGCGATCGGCTCCTTCCTGGGGGCGGGCGCCCACCTGGTGACCTCCCACATCGTGGCCTCGGCCGGTGGGAAGGAGTTCTCCTTCGCCGGCTGGCTGCTGCTGGGCCTGCCCCTGGCAGCCCTGTCCAGCCACGTGTCCACCGAGCTCATCGTGTGGCTGTTCACCCGTAAGGAGGACATGCGCCGTCGCGTGCGCGTCGACATCGCCGACCTCGCGGCGGCCTCCCCGACCCCGGTCACCGGTCCCCTGACCCAGGCCGAGAACCGGGCCGCCCTGCTCATCGGTACGGTGGTGGTGCTGTGGTGCACCGAGGCCCTGCACGGGATCGACCCGGCCATCGTGGCCCTCCTGGGGGTCCTGGTGACCTCGCTGCCGGGCTACGGCTCGGTAGCTCTGCGCAAGGCGCTGGCCAAGGCGCCATGGTCACTGCTGGTCTTCATGGCGGCCACTCTCGCCATGGGGGACGCGCTGGTGTCCACCGGCGCCGCGAAGTGGGTGGCGACCTCTGCCTTCAACGCCGTGAGGATCGACTCGCCCTGGCCCTTCATGCTGGTCGTCGTGGTGCTCTCGACGGCGTCGCACCTGGTCATCCAGTCGCGCTCGGCCCGCTCGGCCGTCCTCATCCCGATCGTCGTGGCCCTGGCCCCGGCAGTGGGCGTCAGCCCGGCCGCCGCAGCCTTCGCCTCGACCGCCGCCGCCGGCTTCTGCCACACACTGCCGTCCTCGGCCAAGCCCGTGGCCATGTTCTCCGACATCGACGGCATGGAGACCTTCTCCCCCGACGACCTGCGCCGCCTGTCTCTGCTCCTTGGCCCCCTCATGGTGGTCCTGGTCATGGCCTGCAGCGCCTGGCTGTGGCCACTGCTGGGCCTGAACTGGTGAGGTCTGGCCCAAGCCGGGCCCGCACTCCGCTGCGCCTCGACGTCCGGCCCACTCCCTGAGAACCCCTTGAACACTGCAATTTTGGAGGAAAACCATGCCCACATCCGTTCCCACCCGAATTCTCGTCGCCCCCTCCGGCTTCAAGGAGAGCCTGTCCCCGGAAGAGGTGTGTCAGGCCGTGGCCGCCGGAGTACGCCGCCTTCTGCCCGGCGCCGTCGTCGTCGAACTGCCCCTGGTCGACGGAGGTGAGGGCTCGGCGGCCACGATGGCCCGGGCCACCGGCGGCGACCTCGTCACCACCCGCGTCACCGGTCCCGTCGGCGATCCGGTCGACTCCTACTTGGCCCGGCTGGGCGGCCCGGCCCAGGGGACCTGGCTGGTGGAGATGGCCGCGGCCGCCGGTCTGCGCCTGGTGCCCGCCGGCATGCGCGACCCCGGCGCCACGACGACGACCGGCGTCGGCGAGCTCATCTCCGTGGCGCTCGACGGCGGGGCCCGACGCGTCATCATCGGCTGCGGCGACTCGGGGACCTGCGACGGCGGGGCCGGCGCGCTCGTCGCCCTGGGCGCCCGGCTCCTGGACGCCGACGGCCACGAGGTCGACCCGATCGGCTCGAACCTGGCCCGGGTCCAGCGGATCGAGACCTCCGGCATGGATCACCGGCTGCGCGGCGTCGAGGTCCTCGTGGCCGGCAACTTGCACAACCTCCTCACCGGTGAGCGCGGTGTGGCCCGTGTGTTCGGGCCGCAGAAGGGGGCGAGTCCGGAGCAGGTGGAGGCGCTCGAGGCAGGCCTGGTCCACTGGGCCGGGCTCCTCACCGAGGCCTTCCCCACCCAGGTGGCCCACCGCGACCTGCTCACCGGCCCGGGAACCGGCGCCTCGGGCGGCTTGGGGGCCGGACTCGCCGCGGGGTTGGGGGCCAGGCTGTGCTCGCGCTTCGACGTCCTCATGGACGCCGACCTGTGCGGCGTGGACCTCGACGCCCAGATCGCCCGAGCCGACCTGGTCATCACTGCTGAGGGCGCCGTCGACTTCCAGACGCCGCGCGGCAAGATCCCCGCCGAGGTGGGACGCAGGGCCAAGCTGGCAGGCAAACCGGTCATCGCGCTGGCCGGCTCGATCGGCCAAGGGTCTCAGGCCGTCCACGCCGCCGGGATCGACGCCATCATGGGCATCATCCCGGTCCCCATGGACCTGCCCGAGGCCGTCTCCCAGGCCGACGAGCTCGTCACCGACGCCGCCGAGCGGGCGCTGCGCCTCATCCTCCTGGGCGCCGCCATCGCCGCGTGAACCGATGCGCCGGGTGCGATCCGCTCCAGCCGGGGGCATTCCATGCGTACGGGGACGGGATTTCTGTCCCGTACGCGTGAGATGTCCCCGGCCACGAGGAGAGAAGGGCCGGTCGCGGCCGGCCCTTCGACCAACCGCAACCGGCCCCGACTGGGTCCGTCTCAGAACGCCGGGACGACGGCCCCGTCGGGCCAGGTCGTCGTGATGTACTCACGCAGCTTCTCGTCGTTGAGGAGCTTGGCGAGCTTCTTGAGGTGCTCGTTGTCCTTGTCGTCCTTGCGCACGACGAGCTGGTTGGGGTACTCGGAGCCCTTGCCACCCTTCTCCAGGACGAGGGAGTCGTTCTTGGGGTTGAGCCCGGCGTCGATGGCGTAGTTGCCGTTGATGACCGCGGCCTCGGCGTCCGGCATCGACTTGTAGACCTGGGCGCCGTCGACCGTGGTGAACTTGAGGTTCTTGGGGTTGGAGGTCACGTCGGTGTCGCTGGGCAGCTCGGCGGACTTGTCCAGCTCGATGAGCCCGGCCTCGGCCAGGAGCTTGAGGCCGCGGGCCGTGTTGGCCGGGTCGTTGTTGAGGACGATCGTGCCGCCGTCCTGGATCTCCTTGACGTCCTTGTAACCCTTGGAGGTGTAGATGCCCATGGGCTCGATGTGGACGTCGGCGATGGAGACGAAGTCGTAGCCCTTCTCCTTGTTCTGCTGGGCCAGGAAGTTGGGGGTCTGGTAGAAGTTGGCGGCCAGCGAGCCATCCTCAAGCGAGGAGTTGGGGGTCTGGTAGTCGTTGATCTCCTTGATGTCCAGCTTGATGCCGGAGCCCTTGGTGAGGTTGTCCTGAACCCACTGGAGGATCTCGACGTGCGGCTTGGGGGTGGCGCCGATGGTGATCGTGGCGGTGCTGCCGTCGACCTTGATGCCCTGGACGTCACCGCCCTTGCCGGACTTGGAGCCGCAGGCGGCCAGGGTGAGGGCTGCGGCAGTGGCCAGGCCACCGGCGATGACGGTGCGCCGGGAGATGGAGGAGGACATGGTGGTTCCTTTCGCGGGGCCGGGCGGCCCCAGTGTCGGGGAGAGGAAGGTCTTGACGGTGCTGGGGCCGACGACGCAGCCGACCGGCTCTGGACGGCTCAGCGCGCTCACCCGGCTGGCGATCGCCTCAGCGGTGGTTCACCAGCCGGCTGAGCATGTCGCCGATGAGCTGGATGATGCCGACGATGATGACGATGACCACCACGGTGATGACCATGACGTCCACCTGGTTGCGCTGGTACCCGTACTGGATGGCGAGGTCGCCCACGCCGCCACCGCCGACCGCGCCGGCCATGGCGGAGTAGCCCAGAAGGGTGATGATGGTGACGGTGGCCGACTGGATGAGGATCGGCAGGGCCTCGCGCACGAGAACGCCCCAGGTGATCTGCCGACCAGAGGCCCCCATCATGAGGGCGGCCTCGACCTTGCCGTGGTCGACGTCGTTGATGGCCGTCTCCACGAGGCGCGCGTAGAAGGGGATCGCACCGATCGTCAGCGGCACACAGGCAGCCTGCCACCCCAGGGAGGTGCCCACGAGCATCCGCGTGATCGGGATGAGGGCAACCATGAGGATGATGAAGGGCATGGAGCGCCCGATGTTGACGATCTGGGAGAGCACCCAGTACAGGGCGGGGTTGCGGAACTGTCCGCGCTTGCCCGTGGAGACCAGGGCGAGCCCCAGCAGAAGCCCGAGGATGACTGTGATGGCCCCGGAGACGAAGGTCATCGCCAGGGTCTCAACGAGGGCGTAACCGAGCTTGTTCTGGATGGCCGGGTTGTCGAACCAGGTACGGCTGCTCGACAGGGCGGCGGCGTGGGTCAGCGGAAGGAGAATCGGGTTCATGAGCGGACCTCCGCAGCAATACCGGCCTGGCGCAGGGTGCTCACGGCCTGTTCGGTGTCGGGCCCGGGGACGGTGACGGCCAGGCGCCCGATCTGAGCCTCCCCGATCGTCTCGAAGACGCCGGAGGCGATGTCTCCACCGAGCTCGGCCACCATGGACATGAGGGCGACGGCGGCCGGCTGGCCCGGGTGGGCGGTGATGGAGACGTCGATGACGCTCTCCCCGTGAGCGACGGCGGCTTCGGGCACCTTCGGGAAGGGCACGATCTCGCGCGAGAGGCGGGAGTCGACGTCGAGCACGATGTCCTCCAGGCGGCCGCTCTCGACGATCCTGCCGGCCTCGAGCAGGCTGACGGAGTCGCAGACCTGGCGCACCACGCTCATCTCGTGGGTGATGATGATGACGGTCAGCCCCAGGGTGTCGCGGACGCTCTTAATGAGGTCGAGGATGGAGCGGGTCGTCTCCGGGTCCAGGGCGGAGGTGGGCTCGTCGCACAGGAGGACGGCCGGATCGTCAGCGAGCGCGCGAGCGATGCCGACGCGCTGCTTCTGACCGCCGGAGAGCTGGGAGGGGTAGGAGGCGCCGCGGTCGGCCAGGCCGACGAGGTCAAGCATGCGCTGCACGATCGGGAAGCGCTTCTCGCGCGGCACGCCCGCGAGCGCCAGCGGGTAGGCGACATTCTGCGCTGTGGTGCGCTGGTCGAGGAGATTGGCGTGCTGGAAGACCATGCCGATGCGGCGCCGGGCCTCGCGCAGCTGCCCGGCGGACAGGGCCGTCATGTCCTGGCCGTCGACGCTCACGTGACCGCCGGTGGGGCGCTCCAGGGAGGTCAGGCAACGCACGAGCGTGGACTTACCGGCCCCGGAGGTGCCAACGATGCCGTGGATGGAGCCGGGGGCGACGTCGAGGCTGAGGCCGTCCAGCGCCCGCACCTCCTTGCCACTGCGCAGGCGGTAGACCTTGTGGACGTCGCGCAGGGAGATCATGGGTTCGACGGCGGAGTCCGCCTTGGAGCCCCGCGAATCGGTGCCCCGAGGGGCGGCGCTCACGCCCTCCTGGTAGTCGACGCTCTGCGGGCCGGACGGGTTATCCCCCTCGCGCCGGTCAGAACCGGCGGCCGACTGATCTGATGTCGTCACGTACTCCTCCATCGTTCCTGGCGGAAGCACCCGCACCATGAAGGGGGTTGCTGCAATGTCGTCGAGCCAGGTCTCTCGGTTGCTCTGGATGGCCATGAATAACTTACGCAGCGTCTCCTCGGCGATGCAAGCGAGGCGGACCCCAAGGGACCTAGGTCACGCCTGCGCCCACCGGCGACGGCCTGCGCAGTCCGGACATCGCCTCCGGCGCTCCTCTCCCCAGCGGTTCCTGGACCATTCCCGTACCCCCTCCCTGCTCTCGGCACGCCAGAGCGGGGTGGAGCCGCACCCCGGACCGGCCGCCACCGACGTTTCGGCGACACTCGGGGTATTCCCAGGTGCCATATCGGCGACGTTGCTCGCACCACTCAGTGCGTCGTGCTTGGATCTGCCCATGAGCGCGACCGCAGAGCCGACCGCCCCCAAGCCGAAGCCGACCACCGAGCCGCCCCCGGCCGGGCCCACCGCGGAAGGCGCTGCGGCAGTGCCGTCCGGACCGGTGCCGCCTCCGCCGGCGCCTGCCGGACTCGGACCCGTGCCCCCTCCCCCGACTCCGGCCGTCGTCGACTCGGACGACGCAACTGGGCCGGATGCTCCTGCCGTCCCGAGGCCGACTCCCAGCACGGCCGGCGACTCTCGCAGTGCGATCACCCCCGACATCCTCGGCGAGCCGTGGATGGCCCGCCGCATCCCGGTGACCGAGTCGCCCACGAAGGCGCCCGGCGCCGACCACGCCGTGCTCGTCTTCCAGCGCGAGGCTGCCGGTCGTGCCAGTCGGCCGCGTCACTCACGCGCGGTCCTCTACCTTCACGGCCGCAGCGACTACTTCTTCCAGACCCACCTGGCGCAGGCCTACCTCGACGCCGGCTTCGAGTTCTACGCACTGGACCTGCGGGCCTGCGGGCGCGCCGGCATCGGGCACGCCTCCCCGCACGACGTGCGCGACCTGCGTGTCCACGACGAGGAGATCTCCGAGGCGCTGCGCCTCATCCGCTCCGAGCACGGGCACGACGTCGTCGTCCTCAACGGGCACTCGACCGGCGGGCTGCAGGCGGTCATCTGGGCGGCCGACCATCCCGGGACCGTGGACGCGGTCGTGCTCAACTCCCCGTGGCTGGACCTGCGCGGCTCGACACTGGTGCGCTCCTACGGGTCGGCCTTCGTGGACCTCCTCTCGCGGCGGGACCCCGAGCGAGTCATCGGCGAGCCCGGCAGCGGCAAGGAGGACAACTACGTGGCGGCCCTGCACCGGCGCTGGCGTGGGGAGTGGGACTGGGACCTGGCACTCAAGCCGGCACCGTCCTTCCCGGTGCGGGCCGGGTTCCTGGCGGGGATCCGGCGTCTGCAGCGAGAGGTCCACCACGGGCTGGGCATCCGGGTGCCGATCCTCGTGTGCTGCTCGACGGTCAACGGCGGCGTGAGGGCGAGCCTGGAGGAGGCCCAGCGCTCCGACGTGGTTCTCGACGTGGAACAGATCATCGACCGCTCGCAGTACCTGGGCGATGACGTCACCGTCCGCCAGATCCCCGACGGCGTCCACGACCTGGCCCTGTCCGGGCCGCTGGCGCGCGCCGAGTACCTCCAGGCCGTCATGCGCTGGCTGGACAACCGCCTGCACTGAGCTCAGCCGAGGAGCGCGGCGAGCTCGTCAGCGAGCTCATCACTAACGCGCTCGACGACCTCGAGGGTGTCGACGAAGTCGGCCATGGTGCCGTACCAGGGGTCGGGGACGTTGAGGACGCCGCGGAAGGCCTGGCCGGTGGTGACGGCCTCGACCTGCTGGGAGGCGGCGGGGTCGAGCTCACGGTACATGCGGATGCGGGAGGGCTCGACCTCCAGGGTGGTGGCGCGGTGCTGGAGGACGTTCCAGTGGGAGTCGGTCATGGCCAGGAGGAGGTCGGCCTCGGCAATCTCGGCGTCGGTGATGCGGTGGGCGGTGTGGGAGGTGATGGCGATGCCTGTGGCGCGTGAGACGTCGTCGGCGCCGGTGCCGTAGCCGGCCTCGGCCAGGACGCGGCGGGCCCGGGAGTCGATGGGGTTGCCGCGCTCCTCATCGGAGACGCCGGCGGAGGTGACGACCACACCGCCCGGTCCGGAGCCAGGGATACCGGCGGCGGCGAGGCGGTCGCCCAAGACGATCTCGGCCATGGCGGAGCGGCAGATGTTGCCGGTGCACACCATGATCACGCGGTAGGGGCCGGAGCCGCGGGATCGGGGGAGCGAGGCCGGTGCAGGGGGTACGGCGGTTGTCTCAGGACTGGTATCAGCGGTGGTCACGGACCCGAGCCTTGCGCACGCCCCGGGCGCCTGTCCACCGGCGAACCCTGCGGCCGGGGACATCTCGCACGTACGGGGACGAAGCTCCTGTCCCTGCCGGCGATGCGAGCACGGCTACAGCGCGCGGCCGTCGAGGACGTCCGCGACCCAGGAGCGGGCCACGACGAAGTCCTTGTCGCTGGTGCCGGCCAGCACCGCCGTCGGGCGTGCGTCCAGCCGCGGGTAGGAGCCCAGGAACCGCACCACCGGGCAGGTGCGGTGCAGCCCGATGAGGGCCGCCTGAACCCGTTCCTCACGCACATGCCCCTCGACGTCGATGGAGAAGCGGTAGCGCCCCAGGGAGTCGCCCACCGGCCGGGACTCGATGCGCGAGAGGTTGACGCCGCGGGCGCTGAACTGCTCGAGCATGTCCAGCAGCGCACCGGAGCGGTCGTGCGGGAGCTGGACGAGCAGGGTGGTCTTGTCGGCGCCGGTGGGCTCACCCACGTGGCCGGGCCGGGTCACCTTGACGAAGCGGGTGACGGCGTCGGGGTTGTCCGCCACGCCCCCGGCGATGACCTCCAGCCCGTACTCCTGGGCGGCCAGCGGGTTGCACAGGACGGCCTGGAACCCGGTGTCCCCGTCGGCGGTGGCCAGCGCGCGGGCGGGCGCCGAGGTGGAGGTTCCGGCCACGTACACGGCCTCGGGGAGGTTCTGGTGGACCCAGCCGCGGCACTGGGCCCAGGCGTGCGGGTGGGTGGAGATGGCGTGCACGTCCTCCAGGCGGGTGCCGGGGCGGCCGGCCAGGACGAAGGCGATCGGCACGGCCACCTCGGCGGCGATGACCAGGGGCGTGGAGGCCACGAGGTTGTCCAGCGTGGCGTTGACCCCGCCCTCGACGGAGTTCTCGATGGGCACGACCGCCGCCTCCACCGCGCGCTCGCGCAGGCGGTCCAGGGCCGTGGGAACGTCCGGGCAGGGGTCGAGCTCGACGTTGACGGGAGCGACCTGGCGCAGCGCCATCTCGGTGAAGGTGCCGGCCGGCCCGAGGAAGGACCAGAGCGGGGCGGGAGCAGTCATGGGCACAGGGTAGCCAGGTCCAGGCCGGTCGGCCGGAGGTGGACTGCTCCGCGGGACGACGTGGGACGCGACGGCGGCCTCGGCCCGGCACAGAGCCTCCGCAGCCCTCCCGCCGCGGCGGCGGGCCTGGCAGGCTGGGGCCATGAGCGTTTTCCGCAAGCACGACGACGGCCCGGTCTCCACCGCCCTGGAGGCCCAGGGCCTGACCTGGCTCGCCGAGGCGATGGCCGACGGCGGGGCGCACGTGGTGCCGGTGACCAGCGGCCCGGGCTGGCTGGAGGAGCCGCGACTGACGGCGACCAACGTGACGCCGGCCGGGGCGGAGGCCTTCGGCCGAGCCCTGGCCGTCACCCACGCGGCGGGTGCCCCGGCCTTCGGGGCCGCGCCTCCCGGATGGGACGGCCGGGCGCAGATGGGCCGCTCGGATATCCGGCTGCGACCGCACGCGGCCGAGGAGGGCGAGCCGCGCCGCTGGGGCGAGTTCTACGCCGAGGACCGGATCCTGCCCTATCTGCCGCCCAGTCGGGACAACGGCTCGATCAGTGCTGGTGGGGCTCACGTCATCGAGCGACTGTGCGAGCGTCTGCGCGACGGCGACTTCGACACCGACCAGCCTGCCCTGGTGCGCGCCGGCGCCCGCGAGCGCGGTGAGCGGCTCGCGGTGGCCCGCACGCACGGGGACCTGTGGTGCGGCAACGTCCTGTGGACCCCGGCCGACGAGGCCGCCCAGTGGGCGCCGCCGCGGGCCGGACTCGGGCCGCAGACGTCATCCTCCGTGGAGGCTCTCACGGGTGACTCGGCAGGCAGACCCACGGTGGTCGGCGTGCTCATTGACCCCATGGCGCAGGGTGCGCACGCCGAGACCGACCTGGCGGCCCTGGGCGTGTTCGGGCAGCGCTACCTGGACCGCATCTACGCGGCCTATGACGAGGTCTCGCCGCTGGCGGCGGGATGGCGCGAGCGAGTGGGCCTCCACTCATGGCACATCATCATGATTCACGCCTTCCTCTTCGGTGGGGGTTATGGCGGCGAGGCGATCGCCGTGGCCCGCCCGTACCTGTGAGCCGATGCCGGCCGGGACATCGCGCCCATTTTGTCCGCCTGGGACGACTTTGAAACCGGCTACGGGAAGAGCCGTCCGCGTTTGTGCTGGTCAGGGCAATTTGCCTGCGCGTCGACCACCGGAGACGACGTCAAAGTCGTCCCCTGTGGACACTTTTCGGGCTACGAGGCCCCGTAGGCTGGTCGGATGAGACCTCGACGACGCCAACAACGCCTGGTGCGCGCGGTCGTGTACGTCCTCGTGCTGCTCGTCGTCATCGGCATGATCCTGGCAATGGTGGGTTCGACGCTCGCCGCCGCGGCTCCGACGGGGCCGGCACCTGAAGCCGCCTCGTCCTCGCGGCCGGCGCCGGTCGTCGTCCTGGGGACGAGCAATCTCACCTGGGCGGACCTGCAGAAAGCCTCCCACACGACCGCCGGCGAGGACCTCGGTTCCCGCGACGTCGGCTCGGCCGCCACCCACCTACTGTCCTTCACCTCGGGGGGCGAGCCAATGAGCCTTTCCGTGCGCACCCCGGCGGACCGCACCTGCCCGGCCGACGGCTGGCTCACCCTGGGCCGGGGCGCCCGCGCGAGCGCCGTCGAACCGACCGATTCCTGCACCGGCACCACCGCCGCCATCCCCGGCGACACTCCCCTGATACGGGCGCTCGGGGGTGACATCTCAGTCCAGGCCGTCGGCCCCAGGGCACAGCTCGCAACCGGAGCACCTGGGAGCTCGCCCAGCACGTCCGTCTCCTTGGCGCCCTCTCTGCCCGAGGCCCTGGCCGACGGTGCCGACCTCACCGTCGTCGATACCGCTCGGGACGTCTCCACCGACGCCGAGCGGATCAACGCCCTCGACGACGCCTTGCGCACGGCCCAGGAACAGGCGCCCCCCGGCACCCGCATCATCGTCGCCTCCCTGGCCGACGACGAGGACCCCGGCCCTCAGATGGCGGTCCTCCCGGCAGGTACGACGAGCACCCGTGGCACCTCCGACGGGCTCGTCATCGGAACCTCGACGCACCGCCCCGGTCTGGCCCAGCTGACCGACCTCACCCCGACCCTCACCACCGCCCTGACCGGCCGCAGCGACCCGGCCTTCGACGGCCAGTCCCTGGGCCTGCCCACCGGCGGCGGCACAAGCGTCCCGCCCAACACCGCCGCACCTGACGACTCCCGCATCGCCCGGCTCGCCGACGACGCCCTGCACGCCCGCGCCTCACAGCGCACCGTCATCCCGGCCGGCGCCCTGCTCATGGGGTCGGCCGTGGCGCTCCTGGTCTGGGCGGCCGTTGCCCTGCGCGACCCGAGAGCGGATCGGCGTCCGGCACGTCGCCGTCGGGCTGCCGGGGCAGCCACCTTCCTGAGCGCGCTGCCGACGGCACTGCTGCTGGTCAACGCCGTCCCGTGGTGGCGCGCGGGAGCCCGGGAGGGCGCTCCCTCGGCATGGTCGCAGGCCGCCGCCCTCACCGGGGCCACGGTCATCGCGGCCTGTGTCACGGGCCTGGCCGCCGGCACCACGACGCTGGTACGCCGACGCCGCCACCTCCGCCCCGTCATCTCATCCTCAGCCTCTGAGGCCAGCGCGCCACCCCTCCCCCTGCGCCCATCACCCAGCCCCGTCGGACTCACGTCACTGCTGGTGACGGCGACGATCCCCCTGGCCTGGCTGGTGGACGCCGCCACCGGCGCACACCTGGCCTTCAACAACCCCCTGGGCATGAACGCGGTGGTGGCGGGTCGCTTCTACGGGGTCTCCAACACGGCCTTCGCGCTGGTGGCCGGCGCGCTCGTTGTCGTCATCGCCGGGACCTGGGAGCACCTGGGCCGTGGCCGCCGAACCGCACTGGTCGCCACCTGCCTGCTGGGCGGCGCGGCGCTGGTCGTCGACGGCGCCCCCCAGCTGGGCGCGGACGTGGGTGGCGCCCTGACCCTGGTGCCGACGCTGGCCTTCCTCGGTGCGGGCCTGGCGGGCATGCGCCTGAGCTGGCGGCGATGGCTGGCCATCGGGGGGGCCACGCTCCTGGTCGTCGGCGGGTTCGCCGTCGTCGACCTGCTGCGGCCGGGCGGCCCCACGCACCTGGGTCGCTTCGCCCGTCAGGTGGCGGACGGTTCAGCCCTCGGTGTGCTGGGGCGCAAGGCGTATGCGCTGGTCGGCCCCTTCATCGCCAAGCCGATGGCCACGGCCGGTCTGGCCTGCGCCCTGGCGCTCCTCGCCGCAGCCCTGTGGTGGCTGCGCCGCCAGGTGCGGGACTGGCACGCCGGCACCAGCCCGTACGCCTGGGTCGCCCCCTCCGTGCGATGGGTGACGGTGGCGTTGCGGTCGCTGGGGGTACTGACGCTCATGTCGGTCCTGGTCAACGACTCCGGCGTCACAATGGCGGGTTTCATCCTGGCGGCGGCCGCCCCCGCCCTTATGGCACTCCTCCTGGCACCGGCACAGATCGAGACCGACACGGCCCTGAGACCCACTGACGCCTCACACGACGCCGGCGTGTAGCACCGAGCCGAGGGCGACGACGCCTCGACCAGGCCTCACGCCTACATCCCACCCGAGAGACGGGCCCGGTGCGTCAGTCGTCGGCCGTCTCCGACGACACCGCAGCCTCCGGGGCATCGGCATCATCGCGCGGCTTCTCGTCGGACTCGACATCGTCGTCGGCCTTGGGCGGCAACGGCACGGCGCGGTAGGCGAAGAAGTGGTCCTGCTCAGCGGCCGCCTTCTCGAAGACTCCCCGCCGCACCCGGTGACGGCGCAGCTTGCGCCGGGTGACGGCCCGTAGGACGTCCTTGTACTGGGACGCTCGGTGCATCGTGCCGACCCGGTCGTTGCCGGTGACACGGTGGGTGATGTCGCAGGGAACCTCGATGACGGCGAGCCCGGCCACGAGGACGTCGATCGTCAGGCCCACCTCGACTCCCCAGCCGTCGGCCAGGGGCACGGCCTTCTCATAGGCCTCACGGCTCAGACATCGCTGGCCGGACAGCGGCGCCACCGGCAACCACCCGGTGGCCAGCGAGATCGCCCTCCTGCCGGCGCGCACCACCCGGCCGCGTCCACCGGCCCCGGCCTGCTTGGGCGGGACCGCGATGGACATGTCGGCGACGCCGTCGACGACCGGGGGCACCAGCTCGGCGCAGGAGGCGGCCGAGTCCCCCAGGTCTGCATCGATGAACATCAGGAGCCGGGCGGGCCCGTCGGAGTAGTCACGCATCGCGACGACGGAGGCCCCGGTCTCCATGGCGGAGGCCTTCCCACGTGAGACGGAGTGGCGCACCGTGACGGCGCCCGCGGCGCGGGCGTGGTCCTGGGTCCCGTCGGTCGAGCCGTCGTCGACGACGATGACGAGATCCACCCGCGGGATGGAGCGGCAGGCCCGAACAGTGGTGGCGATGCGCTCGGCCTCGTCCTTGGCGGGGATGACCACGGCAACGCGCTGGTCGGGGCGCTTGGTGGGACTCACGCCACCAGGGTATCCAGACTCTCACCCTCCGGCCGAGCCCCGAGCGCACCGTTGTCGCACACCTTTTTTGTGATGCCCGTCAAGTTCACCAATTTTGCACGGTTTAGTGCGGAATCCTGGGGGTCACATCGAAGCGGCTTCTCACTGACGGCGCTCCGGAGGTACTCTCGTCCACCGCTGCGACACGCCGAGGAGTGGTCGACGGCGGTCGGAGCGCAGCCCTCCCACTCAGACCTTCCTCAGTGATTCTGTGTCAAACCTCCACCATGGGACATCGGTCCCCGGAGAAACCGACAATTCTTGCTGCAAAGCATCACATTTCCTCAACGAAGCGCTAAAGTTTCCCGTTTCGGCATGTCACACCACTCTTCATGGCACAGTGGAGCGCATGGAGCCCGTCAACGGCGCCGGGTTCCGCCGACGCATCACGCGTCCTTCCGTGTGCCGGGGCGACACCCCTGCCGCCCCGGCACGCTCTGACCCCGCCACGGGCCAACTGCCTCACATCGCATCTCAACCGGCAGCGTTTGCGCAGGCGGCGAGCCCTCTCACATCAGGGAGACCTACCTCCGGGAGCCTCGAGCGGACACCTTCCAGCAGGCCGCTGCTCCCTGAGGAAGCCCAGGGTCCGGCCGATGAACGGCCAGACCCCACCGCGCCGCCCCTGAACGCTCCGTACAGGTCAATGTAAGGCGTTTGCGAGCAGATCGAGCCCCACGCTGCCCAGGTCGATGCCCCAGTTGTGGAAGGCCCGCAGGTCCAGCTCACCGCCCTCGACGCGAGCCCGCTCCTGGGCGCTGTGCCGACCGGCCTGCCAGACCCGCTCGCCGACCGCATAGGCCAGCGGCTGGGCCGGCCACCCCAGGTGCCGGGAGACCTCGAAGCGCAGGCGCCCCTCAGAGATCACGGTGTGATGGCGCAGCACGGCGGTCACGGTGGCCCGGTTCCACTCGCGGCCGGCTCCCGGGAGGGCCGCGACGTCGTCGGGCACGGGCAGGCGGGAGTGGACACCCAGGTCCACAAGCACCCGGGCAAGGCGCCAGCGGCGTGCCGCCAGACGGCCGAAGCGGTCCTCTGGCGTGGGCATGAGCCCGAGCTCGTCGGCAAGGGACTCGGCGTACAGGCCCCAGCCCTCGTCGCAGCCGGGCACAGAGCCCAGGTAGCGCTGCCAGGCGGTCAGCCGGGTGCTGGTGGCGTGGGCACCCGCATGGACGTGGTGCCCAGGGACCGACTCGTGCAGGACCGCGGTCCGCTCCATCCACGGCCACACGAGCTGCTCGCCATCGGCCAAGGACCGCAGGACCATGCCGGGACGGCGCTCCCCGCCGGTTCCGCGCGGCTCCTCGTAGTGGACGGCTCCTGCGCCGGGCTCGCCCAGGCTCACCCGGGGGCGCCCCAGACCGTCAGGCGGATCGAGGACACGGCCGACGACGGCGTCCCAGGCCTCGTCAGCGACCTCCTGAGCCCAGGTCGTGTAGTCCCGTGGAAGCAGGGCGTGGGTCGGGTCGGCGCGCAGGTGCCGGTTGAGGCGGTAGGCGTCGGCGCCGGAGCCGAGGATGTCGACGGCAATGGCGTCCTGCTCGGCGATGACCCGGATCAGCTCCTCGGAGGCCCAGGCGTAGGTCTCCTCGGGATCCACGCGGGTGCCGAGGATGCGGCGCATCCACAGGGCGTGGCGCCGGGGGCCGACCCCCTCGGCCTGCGGCGCACGTGGTGAGAAGGTGGTGCGCAGGTGCGAGGCGAAGTCCAGAGCGGCTCGGCGGGCCGCGATGTCGGCCTCCTGCAGCTGGACGTGCAGGGTGGCCGGCAGGTCCTCGGGCAGGGGCCGGGTGCGGCAGCGGGCGAGATCGCGCGCCTGCCCGGCGACGACGTCGACTTGGCTGAGCGGCGCGATGGCGCCGGCCTCGGCGGAGGCGGCCAGGGAGGCGGCCAGCCCCTCCAGGGCAGTGGGCAGAGCCTCCAGGCGGGTGCGATGCAGATTCCAGGCGTCCTCCCACTTGGCCTCGGCCTCGGCGAGATCGGCCTCATCAGAACCGGCGCGGTCGGGGGCCTCAGGGGGCCGGCGCAGCTGGCGGGCGATCCGCTGGAAGGGAGAGGAGAGGAAACCGAGGTTCCCGCCCTCCTCCCCGGCGGAAATGAACTGGATGGAGGTCTCCAGGCGCTCCAGGAGGTGGCGGCGCAGGAGCTCATCGGAGCCGGTGGAGCGGTCGACAGCGGCCACGCGGTGACGCAGGGAGCGCTCGGCGCTGAGACGCTCGGCCAGGCCCGCGGGCGAGTAGTCGGGCAGGATGGCCCTGCCGGGAAGGCCGGCGCGAGCGGCCGCCTCAGGGTCGTGGGCGCACAGGAGCAGGGCGTACTCGTCGGCGAGATCCCGCAGAACGACGCCGGCTGCGGCGGTCTCCGAGGGGGAACGGACAGAGGAGCGGGCGCTGGCCTGGGCGGAGGTGTGGGCGGCGGGGGCGGTGGAGGCGGCAACATCCACCTCGCGCACGCTCAAGGGCGCACCTGCCGTGCTCACGGGGTGCCAGGTTCCCGAGCTCGGGTGCTGCGGGTGGACCGGCGGACGCTCGGGCGGCCCAGTGCTGACCGGGCTGGCGACGGGCGCGGGGGTAACGTCCGCACCACGGGTCCGAGAGTCCTGCTTGTGGGAAACGGTCGAGGGTGCGGCGGTGTCAGTGTGAGGTCGGTTCGTGGGGTCAGAGGTCATGACAACAGGCCTTTCGCTTCACTCACCGCATGGCGGGCGGGCCCGGCGGCGACGCTGCCGTCCCACCAGAGTGCCAGGAACCGGGTTCGAGGTCCATAGGCATCATGGATCTGACAGCAACAAAGATCGGATGAGTTGAGTTGCAGCCTCACATTGCCAGGAGGCAACGGGCATCACTGGGAACTACATTGAGCAGGAACCCGGCTGACGAGGCTCGACGACGAGCCGGAGCGGGCCCCTCGGGGACGGGTTCGGAGACCTGATGCTCCCCAAGCCCCTCCGACCAGCTGGCGGTTCGAGACGTCAGCGAATGGTCATCGGGTAGCAGTCGACTGGCATCGATGGCGCCGGTTGGACGACCGGACGGAGCACGGCAGCGTGACGCGCATCGGTGTCGACCGCAATGCGGAGCCGCAGGGGGTACGCGTCATCAGTGCTCCTTTCATGCCGGACGGGCCGGGGGCGTCCCGGCCCGGCGCTGCTGAGGCGTTCGTCGTGCTGTGATGGACTTGAGATGATTCAAGGCCTCTGCGGCGGAGGTGTCAAGGTCCTGGCCCCCGAGGTTCACCCGTACCGATATTCGCGCTGGTCAGCGCCATTCTTGCCGGCCGTCCGACGTCGTTGCACTGCCGCCTTTGGCAACGTTAACAACGGCAGCATCCACACCTTTCGCGGGCGGAGTCGCAGACCTCGGTTCGACCACATAGTGGTCCCTCACGGTTGACAGTGACGACCATGGGGCGCGAGACCCCGGCACCCCGCCCCACCCTTGACAGATAGGTGAACTGTGTTAACCTACCTAGTGTGAAGATCGACCGGCGCAGCACGGACACCCGTCAGCGGCTCATCGACACCACCCTGGACCTCATTGACTCCGACGGTTGGCACGCGGTGACGCTGGGCGGTGTGGCCCACGCCTGCGGGGTGACCACACCCGCCTGCTACAAGCACTTCCCGTCCAAGACCAGCCTCTTCGAGGCCGCGGCGCACCAGCTGTCCGCCTCGCTGGGCCAGCGCGCGGACGCCCTCATCCAGGACGATCCGATCGAGTCGCTCGTCGGTATCGGGACCCTCCTGGTGGACCTGGCCGCCGAGCACCCCAGGCTCTTCGAGTTCAACCAGGTCAGCCCCGCCGCCGTCGCGGCCTTCGACCGCCTCGACGAGCACCCGCTGCTGGCGCTGACCTACGGTGAGGTGGAGCGCCTGGCCACGCAGCGGGGAACCGACCCGGAACCGCTTCACCTCCTGGTGTGGTCCTGCCTGCAGGGCTACACCCAGCTCATCGCCGTCGGCGCCACTGACGCCGACGCCACCTTCATCCGCGCAGCCCTGCGCGCCATCGTCACGATTGGAGACAGCTGATGACCGCCAAGAACCCCCTCAAGAAGACGGGCGACCGCACCCTCATCATCTACGCCCACCCCTACGACGGATCCTTCAACCACGCCGTGCTGGAGGCCGCCACCTCCGCACTGGACAAGGCGGGCAGGCCCTACGACGTCGTCGATCTCTACGCCGACGGTTTCGACCCGCGCATGCCCGCCGAGGAACTGGCCCTGTACACGGAGGGCGGCACACTGGACCCGCTGGTGAGCCACTACCAGAAGCTCATCGAGGGGGCCTCGCGCATCATTGTCATCGCCCCGATCTGGTGGAGCGAGCTGCCCGCCATCGTCAAGGGCTTCGTGGACAAGGTCATGAAGCAGAACTGGGCCTACCACCCCACGGCCTCCGGGGTGAAGGGGCACCTCGGCCACATCAAGCGGGTCCTGGTGCTCACCACCTCGACCTCTCCGACCTGGTTCCTGCGCCGGTTCTCCGGCAACTACGTGAGCTCGGTGTTCCTGGGCGCCGCCCTCAAGCAGGTGGGCATGAGTGGGCGGACCTGGGTCAACTTCGGCAAGGTGGGCAAGGCCAGTAGAGGCCAGCACAAGAAGCACCTCAAGCGCGTGGCCCGGCTCGTGGTGAAGTGACGCATGAGCCCCACCGCAGATATCGCCGCAGAACGTCAAGTCGGCCTGAACTCGGGACGGGACGAGTCCCGAACACTGGCAGAGATCCTGGCCATCACCCATTCCACACTTCTGACGCAGGTAGTGCCGGACGCACCAGAGGATCTGCTTGAAGCGGCCAAGCACGCCGACTCGCTCGGCATCCTGGCCCGTATGCAGACCATGGGCGAAGCGCTGTATACACACCTTGGGCACTCCGCCTGCCTGGATCTTGCCGACCACCCGGCCGACACCGTTCGGGGCTGGGCGGTCTTCGCCCTGGTCTCCCAGGAGAAGGACGCCGACGTCGACACGCTGTTGACCCTGGTGCGACCAGCCGCGGATGACCCGCACTTCGGAGTGCGCGAGTGGTCATGGATGGCAGTGCGTCCGCACTTGGTGCCCCAGCTCGACGAGGCGATCCGTGCGCTGCGACAATGGACCTCGGAACCCTCGGAGCGCATTCGGCGCTTCGCCAGCGAGGCGCTACGTCCACGCGGCGTGTGGGCACGGCACATCCCCGCGCTCAAGAAGGAGCCCGAGCGGGGGCTTCCACTACTCGAGCCACTGCGCGCCGACTCCTCCCGCTATGTGCAGGACTCAGTGGCGAACTGGATTCACGACGCCTCCAAGACACAGCCCGCCTGGGCCATTGAGCTCTGCGAGCGCTGGCAGGAGGAGTCACCCAGCCCAGCTACCGAACGGATCATCAAGCGAGCACTGCGCTCGATCCGGCGGTGATGGGGACTGGTCAGAGGTTGACCTGACGGGAGATGATGCCGGCCCTGGCGCGGCGGACCTCGGGGCCACAGGGCTCTCGTCCGCCAGGGCGACGTCACGGTACGGCATACTTCGGCCGTGCCTGAAACCGCGCGCCTTCCGCGGAGTCGGTGGCGACTACTCCCCCGCCGCCTGGTCCAGTTCGCCCTCCTGGAACTGGCCTGCTGCGCCTTCGCCATCGCCATCTTCGCCGGGCTCGCGGTCAGCGCCCTGATCTGGAACCATGCGGATCCTCCGATCGCCCGCTACGACGCCCTCCTGATCTACGTCGTCGTTGTTCAGATCGCCTTCGTCGCCCTGAAGCAGGAGACCTGGCGCGAGCTCGGCGTCATCTGCGCCTTCCACCTCATCGGGCTGGCGCTGGAGGTATTCAAGGTCCACACCGGCTCCTGGGCCTATCCGGACGCCGGGGTGGTGCGCATCGGCGGGGTGCCGGTCTTCTCCGGGTTCATGTACGCCTCCGTCGGCTCCTACATCTGCCAGGCCTTCCGACGCCTCGACCTGCACGTGGGCGGCTTTCGGTGGTGGCCGGTGAGCCTGTTGGCCGTGGCCGCCTACCTCAACTTCTTCACCCACCACGTCATCATCGACCTGCGCTGGGGCATCACCGCCGGTTTCCTCATCGCCCTGTGGGGAAGCGCCGTCCACTTCACTGTCGGCGGGGACCGCTACTGGATGCCGACGACGGTGGCCTTCATCCTCATCGGGGGATTCCTCTGGCTGGCGGAGAACCTGGCCACGGCGCTGAGTGCCTGGCGCTACCCCGACCAGGCCGACGGCTGGCACCTGGTGCATGCCGGCAAGTTCGGCAGCTGGGCGCTGCTCATCTCGCTCAGCTTTGTGCTCGTCGCCGCCGTCAAGGCGAAGGAGGGCACCCTCTACGGACGCGGTCTGCCGCGCGTGATGCGCCGGAGCCTGCGCATCACCGAGACCTGAACCAACGTCGAGCCGGGCATTCTTCGCGGTGCCCAACAGAAATTCCGTAGGGCTACGCGAAGAATGCCCGGTTCGACGAAAGAGAGGCGAGGGAGGGCTCAGAGGTTGACCTGGCGGGAGATGATGCCGGCCCTGGCGCGGCGGACCTCGGGGCTCAGGGGGCTCTCATCCGCCAGCGCGGCGTCCAGGCGCTTGCCCATGGCCTGCAGCGGCTCGGTGAGCTCCTCGGCCTCCGTACCCGGCACGAGCTCCCACACGGGGATGGCCACACCGTTGGCCCGGAAGGCACCGACAAAGCGCGCCCCCTCCTCCAGGTCGGACTCGCGCGCGGCGTAGATGCGGGCGAAGGCGTTGAAGAACTCGTCCTCGTCCTCCCCACGCACCCAGCGCACAAACTCCTTGGCGCCCAGTCGGCACCAGTAGGCGTGCTCGACGCCGGGCACCGGCCGAGTCGGGGCGATCTCGTCCTTGGCCTTGGCGATGGCGTCCTCAATGATCTGGCGGGCCTGCTCATTGTCGCCGGCGGCCTCGGGGTCGACCCAGAAGTCGAAGGTCTCGCGCACGGAGACGGCCGGCGGCTCGCTGGTGTCGAGGATGTCCTGAAGGCGCGGGCCGGGCTCGGGCAAGCCGTCGGCACGCAGCGCCTGTCCCTCGGGCAGCTCGAGGGTGGCCAGGAGCGCGGCGGCGACGTCGCGGGAGGCGTCCCCGGAGTGCATGGAGGTCTGCATGGCCACGAGGACCTCGCCGTCGGAGCGCTTGAGCCCCTGGACGAACTCGGGCAGGAGCGTGACGAGCTGGATCTGCCCGCCGCCGTACTCCTCGGTCAGGCGCACCGTGGCCGTGGCGGCCGGGATGATCTGGGCCATCGCCACGAGGTCCTCCTCCCCCGGGAGGGCGGCGAAAGGGCGGGCGACGAATTCAATGCTCTGCTTGCGGGGCTTGGCCGACTTGGCGGCCGGACGGCGCCCGTGGCGCTTCTTCTTCGACATGTCCGCCAGCCTACCGGCCGGCCCGCGCCGCTCCCAGGCCGACGACGGCCCGTCGGCGCCCCATGACGCGCCTCACGACCGCCGGTGGCTGCTCATCCCCGTCGAGGGCCGACGACGGCCATCAGACAACTGAGGCACTCCCCCGGCTCAGAAGCTCGAGGAGGAGCCCGCCCCGGAGAAGCCGCCGCCGCTGTAGCCGCCGGAGAAGCCGCCTCCTCCCGAGAATCCGCCACTCGGGGTGAAGGTTGACGCCGAGCTGTAGCCCGTCACCAGGGACGAGACCGGGGCGAAGGAACGGAAAGCCACATTGCCGAAGCCACTGAGGCCGGCGATCGCCGGCGACGCCGAGTTGACGCGGATCGTGGCATGGGGGTCGTACTTGCCGTAGCTACCGCCCAGGGACCAGGAGCCGCTGTAGGCCGCGTACTGACCGGAGCTGCGGTAGCTGTCGAAACGGCGACGACGCTCATCGGCGTACCGCGAGGTATCGACGTCGATGGCATAGCGAGCCAGGCCATCGGCCTCCCCATGGGTGGCGTCGGCGATCCGGTCGAGCTCGTCGAGAGCCTGAGACGGCTGGAGCCTGCCCGCCGAGAGGTCCATGGTCATGTGGTAGAGGCGCTCATGAAACCAGCGAACCTTCTCCCGCGTGCCCATCGTGTTGACCGGCAGCCTCCCGGAGGAGTCGATCTGCTGGCACAGGGTGGTGAGCGCCTGGAGATCCTCCAGGACCGGGCCCTGCTCGTTGTACCAGGCCTGCTCCCAGCCGCGGTCCTGATTGAGGAAGGTCGCGGTGTTGGCGACGACGTCGTCGAGCGTGTCCAGCGCGGCCGAACGTCTTCGCAGGTCGGTCGCTCTCTGGAGCATGGAGAGACCGAACCACTGGGTGCCCCGGGGGCGGCCGAAGTCCTGCCAGGACCGGGCCAGGCTCTCGTACTCGCCGCGGAACCAGCGGTAGCGGGCCATGACCTGCGCCCCGTGGGACTCCTCGGCAGGGATCCGCTGGGCGTGCTGTTCAGTGGCCCTGTAGTCATGGGCGACCTGCGAGTAGTGGCGCTGCGCCTCGCCGGCCCGACGGCGGGCCGTGAGCCCTCGCCACAGGTAGACACCGACACCGGCGGCACCGATCCCGGCGACCGGGAAGGACAGCTGCAGGAAGAAGGCTCTCAAGTCGCTGCGAGGCCTACCGACGTACTCCGTGGACTTACTCCCCATGGAGAACAGGCCCCCGGCCCAGTCCTCCTGCTGGAACTGGGACTTGGCGGCGTCCTGGATGCCGGTCTCCTGGCTGCTCATCACCTTGACGTCCTCACCGAAGTAGCAGCCCACCTTGCGCGAGTCGGGGGCGACCGCCAGGATCACCAGGCCGTCACTCCAGTACTTGGGGTTCGACGCCGAGATCCACGGGACGTCAGTGTCACCCTCATGCGAACGGGCGTACTCCAGCACCGAGTCATTGAGGTTGGAGACGTCCTCACCCGGCACCGTCAGGACGGCCACGTGGACCTGCTTGCGGAACTCCAGGTTCTTGAGCCTGTCGCTCAGCGCTGTGCTGTCAAGCACCCCCGCCTCGTCCTGGACCTCGACCGTGGGCCGGTAGGTGGCCACCGCCTCCTTCTTCGACGGCCAGAGCAACACGATCAGCGGTGAGAGGACCAGTGTCAGGCCCAGAACCATGACGGCGGTGAAGGCCACCACCGAACGGGTTCCGCCCGAGCCTGTGGCGGGGTTCTGCTCCAGCTGCTCCATCCGAGCCTCACCTCCCTACTGACTGGCAGTTTTCAGTACCGATAGTAGCGAGGTCCCGGCGACCCCGGAGCCGGGCAGAGACAGCGCAGACAGGAGCCCGGCCGCCCCGGCTCAGAAGCTCGAGGAGGAACCGGACCCGGAGAAGCCGCCGCCGCTGTAGCCGCCGGAGAAGCTGCTTCCCGAGGAGCCGGAGCTGCTCGACGGCGTGTAGGAGGAGGCCGAGCTGTAGCCCACCACCAGGTCGGAGACCGGGGTGAAGGAGCTGAAGGACCCACCGGCCCCGGAGCCCGAGCCGGACGAGTCGATGGCGGAGATCGCCGGGGAGGAGGGGTTGAGGCGAATCGTCGAGTGCGGGTTATAGCTGCCGTGTCCCCCGCCCAGGTACCAGTAGCCGGCGTAAGCGGCTTCCTTGGTCGAGTCCGAGTCGTCGTAACGCCGACGGCGCTCGGTGGCGTACCTGGAGGTGTCCGCGTCAATGGCCTCACGCGCGAGTCGGTTGGCCTTCGTCCTCGTCTGACTGGCGAGCTCATCGAGCTCATCGAGCGCGGCCGAGGGCCGGAGCGATCCGTCCTCCAGCTCGGAGGTCATGTCGTCCAGGCGCTGCTTGCGGGAGCGGACCCACTCCCGCTCCTCCTTGGTGCGTTCGGCGATCGAACCGTTCTCGGCGACGTCGGAGCTGTCGATCTCGTGGCACAGCCGCCGCAGCGACTGCAGGTCCTCCAGGACCGGCCCCCGCTCGTTGCTCCAGACGCGGTCCCAGCCGCGCGACAGGCTCAGGAAGGTCGCGGTGTTGGCGATGACGTCGTCGAGGGAGTCCAGACCCTCGGAGCGCTTCTCCAGCTCGGTGGCCCGTTTGAACGACGACGTGCCGAACCACTGGGTGCCATGGGGGTTGCCGAACTCCGCCCAGGAGCGGGTGACCTCCTCATACTCATCGAGGAACCACCGGTATCGGGCCATGACCTGGGCGCCGTGCGGCTCATCCTCAGGGATCGTGCCGGCCATGAGCTCGGTGGTCTCGTAGTCGTGGGTGACCTGCAAGTAGTGGCGCAGCGCCTCACGCGCCCGACGTCGCGCCGTGACGCCACGCCACAGGTAGTACACGAGCCAGGTGACGCCTGCAAGCGCTGAGATTCCGGGCAGGATGTAGGTCATGACGATGCCACCGCCACCGACCCGGCCGACGACGTCCGCGGTCTTGGCCGCCATGGAGACGGTGCCCCCGTACCAGTCGGCCCGGCGGTACTGGTCCTTGGCGGCGTCCTGGATGGCTGCCTGCTGATCCAGGGTGACCGCGACATCCTCACCGAAGTAGCAGCCCACCTTGCGTGAGTCGGGGGCGACCGCCAGGATCACCAGGCCGTCGCTCCAGTAGTTGGGGTTCGACGTCGAGATCCACGGTACGTCAGTGTCGCTCGCGTGCGAACGGGCGTACTCCAGCACCGAGTCATTGAGGTTGGTAACGTCCCAGCCCGGAACCGTGAGCACGGCGACGTGGAGGTCCTGACGGAATCGCATCTCCTGGATCTTCTTGGCCAGCGGCTCGGTCCGGAGTATTCCGGCCTCGTCGTGGACCTCCACGGCGGGGCGATGGCTCCCGCCGAAGGGCCAGATCACCATGATCGGCAGTACGGCGATGAGGGCAAGGCTCACCGCGATATTGGCGATGAAGGCCGTCACTGACCGGATTCCGCCTAAACCGCCTCTACAAGACTGTTTCATGTGATTCATCCACACTTTCCTTTCTTTCTGCGGAAGTAGGGTGTTGAAGGCCGCGATATCCTGGCGGGGCCACCGAGGTAGAAGACTGATCCTATCGAGCCGATTCAGAAGCTGGACGACGATCCAGTTCCGGAGAAGCCGCCTCCGTCATAGCCACCGCTGCTGGACGAGCCACTTGATCCGGAGCCGGCACTGATATCCGAAGGAATTGCGGCCGAGTAACCGACGATGAGACTGGACACCGGCGTATGACATATAGGTCCTCCTGAGCTCGAGAACTGATGCCGTACGACACCGTCGGTCACATCACCAGCACCGCCATCAACTCCCATTAATACGGCCACGTCAGGAGTTCCGGGATTAACGCGAATCGTTGTCCTGGGATCATACTCTCCCTTGCTACCAGCGATCTCCCACTTACCTTCATAACGAGACATAGTATTTGCTGGCGGCTCTGACTTCATCTTCTCGTATCGACGCCGGCGCCTTGAAGACCCTCTCGACCCATCACTCTCAACTATCCTGGCCATCAAGCTGTCCACTCGGACGCGCACACCATCAGAAATTTTGTCTAACTCGCTGAGCGCCTGCGACGGAGTAACGCTCCCCTCCCTGAGACACGCAGGTAGTCTTCTCAAATGCTGCAGGCAGAGAGCCGCCCACTCTCGCTCCTCATCTCCGTCCACAGCCACCTTCGACCTCTGAACCTCCCGGCACAGATGCACGAGGGCCTGAATGTCCTCCATGACCGGACCGCACTCGTTATCCCACACAGCAGGCCAGTCCGATGCCCTTGAGAACAAGATCGCGGCGTGTGAGACGATGGTCTCAAACAACTGCAATGCTTCCGACCGTTCCTTCAGGTCATTGACACTGCGTCGAGTCGCTCCGACGTACCACTGGAAACCATAAGGTTCGGGCAGCTCATTCCACATCCGGCTGACCTCTGTGTACTCACTGTCGAACCATCGACACCGAGACAGAATCAGAGCGCCATGAGTATTATCATCGGGAACGAGTGCAGCGCGTGAGATCGTTTCTTCGTAACCATACACCACCCGGGAGAAGGTCCGACGGGCAATCATATACTTCTTACTGGTATTGGGCCCGCTCCACACATACCAAATGAGCCAAACAGTCGCAACGCCTCCGACACCAAGCAACGTCAGCAAGAAGACAGTCCTTTGCGGGGTGTTGCCGTTCGCAATAAGATCAGCACTTCGCTCCGCCATCGACTTGACACCGCCATTCCAATCCTTGGCACGGAAGTGATCCTTTGCTGAATCCTGAATATCGGCCTGCGACTCTTGCGAAATTTTGAGATCCTCACCAACATAGCACCCCACTTTGCGGCCATCCGGAGCAACAGCAAGGATCAGCAAACCGTCGCGCCAGTAGTTCGGATTGTCCTTAGATATCCACGGACTGCCAGCCATCTGAGTCTCCGCGTACTTAAGGACCTCCGCATTGAGGTTCACCACATTCTGTCCAGGAACTGTGAGAACGGCAAAATGGGTCTTCTTTCTGAAGCGTACTTCCTTCAGATCCGCCTCAAGATCATCAACGTCAAGAGCATTCGCTTCATCATGAATCTCAACAACTGGCTCGTAACGTGGCGCATGTTTTTGAGAGTACCAGTTGTCCACAACGAACGGAGAGGCCACGAGAATCGACGCCACACCGACATGAATAAAAAATGACAGAACTGCCCGAAATCCACCGAGACCAACTCCCACCGCATTCCGCATCGCTATCCTACTTTCGTCAAGTCGCACTATCAACGAACGGCACAACGAAGACCGTCACTATCGAGTGAAAATAGATGAATAACCGGCTCCCCTTCACTCAGAAACTCGACGAAGAACCTGCTCCGGAAAAGCCGCTACCAGAACCGTAACCGGTAACGCTCGAACCACTTCCACCGGAGAAATCGCTCGCTCCTCCCGCACCGCCACTCAGAACCTGGACATACCTCGATGAGGCGACATAATCCGACAACAGATGAGCCACGGATACCACAGCATCGAAGGGAGTTTCATCGTCTGAGCTGATGGCGCACGCTCCCGGCGAGTCCGCGTTCACACAGATCGTGGACGCAGCATCGTAGCGTCGAAAAGCGTTGTCAACGGCCCATGAGCCACCGTAAGCCTTTCCCGACCTCGAACGCTGCCGCTTATTGAAATGCTGAATCCGAGAGGAAGCACGCCGAGACGCCTTCGCCTTCAAGGCCTCTCTGGCCAGGCTGCGAGCCTCCGCCTTGGAAGCATTCGACATGATCGTCAGCTCATCAAGCGCAGCCGACGGCGAGCATGATCCGCTTTCCATTTCAGACGTCACCTGGGCAACACGCAGGCGCCACCAGCGGATCCAGTCACGAGTCTGAGAGGTATCCACCTTCACCCGTGAGGAGTCGATTTTCGCGCACATCCGCTCAAGCGACTGCAGATCCTCCATCAGTGGCCCGATCTCATTGTCCCAGACGTCCTCCCACCCTGGAGACATCGTTAGAAAACATGCTCCGTTGGATACCGCGTTCTCGAGGGATTCAAGATCACGGGACCGAGTCCTCAGGGAAAGCGCCTGCTTTACCGTACCCGTCTGGAACCACTGTGCTCCCGCAGGAGAGCCGAAGTCGTTCCAGGCACGAGTGACATCCTCATACTCGTCGCAGAACCAGCGATACCTGGTCAAAATCTGAGCCCCATGATCCTCCCCGTCAGGGATCATTGACGCACGCAGCTCAGTCGCATCATAATCGTGGGTCGTGTTCGAGTAGCTGCGCAGCGCCTCCTTCGCAAAACGGCGAGCCATGAGCCCTCGTCGCATGTAGTAGACGAACCACACCGCTCCACACACTGACAACGCACCCGGGATCACGATCTTCGTCAATAGGCCGCCAGGAGGCCTCCCAATCAGGTCAGATGACGTCTCCGCCATGGAGATCATCCCTCCATACCAATCGGATTCGGAGAATCCATCCCCGCCAGCAGCGCGAATCACGTCCTGCTGAGTCAGTGACACTTTAACGTCCTCTCCGAAGTAGCAACCCACTTGTCTTGGGCCAGGAGCGACTGCGAGAATCATGATTCCATCAGCCCAATGATTCGGATTTGATTTTGATATCCACTCCGACGCGCCCCCGCCGTGCTGTCGAGCATATGTCAGAACTGCCTCATTAAGAGACGCCTCATTCATTTTGGGAATGGTGACCACAACGATATGCACTTCTTTTCGGAACTCCATCTTCTGGATCTCCGTCACCAGTGGAGCAACCTGGAAGAGATGAGCATCATCGCGAACATCTACTGTCGGATGATAACTTCCCCCGAACGGCCAGAACCACATGATCGGAAGCAATGAGACAAGCACCAGGCACAGGACGATATTGGTCACGAATGCCACAGTCGCTCTTAGCCCTCCAATCTTGCTCAGCATCGATGATCGCACCGCCAGTGCATCCTTTCACTGATAGAAGCTGGTTCCGAATCGACTCAGAAGCTGGATGACGAGCCGGCTCCTGAGAACCCACCTCCGTCATACCCTCCGGAGAAGCTGCTTCCTGAGTATCCTGATGACCCGTCTCCGCCCGAGAACGACGAGGACTCCGAGGACGCAGGTGCATAGGACACTGCGGATGTGTACCCCACGACCAGATCAGACACTGGGGTGAAGGCACTGAAGGATCCCGCACCGCCCCAGTCCGACGAGGATGCACTGTCATCAACAGCAGATGCGGCCGGAGAGTCGGAGAAGAGGCGAATTGTTGAGTGAGGGTTGTAGCTACCGCTGTCACCAGATAACAACCACTGCCCTGCATAGGCAGAATCATGTTGTGAAGACAATGATGAGAGGTAACGCCGCCTACGTTTTTTAGCATACTTGGATGTATCGGCATTCACTGCACGGCGCGTCAGATCCAGAGCCTTGTCCTGAATTGATTGCGCTATGCTCTCCAGCTCGTCGAGCGCAGCAGAAGGATTCATCCTGCCAGTTGCCAACTCTATCCCCATATCATCCAGGCGCGCGCGCTGATCCCTGACCCACTCACGTTCCTTCCTCACACTCAAAGGCACGTCCCGAGACGCGGAGATCGTGTCGCAGAGTTTTCTCAGCGCCTGCAGGTCCTCCAGCACCGGCCCCTGCTCATTCTCCCAAGCCTTCTCCCAGGTGGATGACATGTTCAGGAGAGACGCAGTGTTGGAGATTGTCTCACTAAGAGACTCCAGCGCGGCAGAGCGCTTTTTCAATTCCGATACACGCCTCAGCATTCTCCAGGAGAACCACTGAGGACCGCGAGGACTTCCGAAGGCTTGCAGATCCTTGGTGATGCTCACGTACTCCTGACAGTACCATCGGTATCGCATCCTCACCTGCGCACCATACGGTTCGGTTTCAGGAATGGTGCGCGCGTTCAGTTCGGTCTCATCATAACCAAAAGCAACCCGAGAGTAGCTCTCCGTCACTTCCTTCCCAACAGCTCTTGCACGCAGTCCGCGGCGCAGATACTTCTGGAGCAACCAAGCTCCTATCATGGCGACCGGAGCCGGGACGATCAAGGTGGTCAACCAGCTCCCTTCAGCAGGGCGCCCCATGAGGTCAGCCGCCTTCTCCGTCATCGCCACGACCCCATCGCCCCAATCACGGTTGTTGAATTGCTTTTTCGCGGCGCTCTGGATCGACGCCTGATTACTCAAGGACAGGCGTACATCCTGCCCGAAATAGCACCCCACCTTCCTGGAATCGGGCGCAACTGCAAGAATGACAGTGCCGTCACTCCAGTAGTTGGAGTTGGATGAGGAGATCCACGGTCTCGGAGCATCCTGATGGGTGCGCGCATACTTGAGCACCTCGGCATTGAGGTTCTCAATCATGTACCCGGGCACTGAGACAACAACGACGTGAACGTCTTGACGAAAACCTATGTCCTGTATCTTCTCCGCAACCGTGTCAGACGAAAGGATATGAGCCTTATCGTACACCTCCACCGTCGGGTTGTGTGTTCTACCGAACGGCCAGAACCACATCACTGGAAGGGACAGGATGAGGGCAAGAAACACCGTCACATTGAGAATAAAATTCAAAGAAGAGGTAAACGCCTTCAGAACCCGGACAATCGATCTCAACACATTCATCTCTTTTCAAGCGGATGACGATGCCATCGCGAGCCAACATGTTGGGATCCCCGCCGATTATTCAGTTCTGTATTCACTTCTGTAATATTCATCGGTTGTATTCGTTTCTGGGATTCGTGGGGTTGGACTCCTGACGTGCAGTCGCACCGAGTATCAGGAGCCTGGGAACGTCCCGTCCCCGAGGAAGCTCACGCGGGCCGTCGCATACGAACGGGGACCGGTGCGAACGCCAGCCGGGTGCCAGTAGCCGGCGTTCCTCCCAGATCCGATGACGCCCGGCAAGCTGCGGGCACTCGGCCGGCGGGGCGCTCCGACGTCGAGAGCGTTGAAGGGCGGCCCCGCACCGGCCGCGCGGAGCGACAGGCCGCTCACCGACCGGTGGACGTCGGCCGCAATCCAGCTGAGCTCATCAAGTGCCGCCGAGGGCTGCAACCGGCCGGAGGACAACTCGGCGGTCATCTCGGTGAGACGCTGGTGGTGGGCCCGGACCTGTTCGCGCGCCTCGACCGTGCCACCGGGCGCAAAGGCGTGGAAGTCGATCTGCTGACACAGTCCCAGTAGCAGGTCGAGATCGCGAAGGACCGGCCGCTGCTCGGCGTGCCAGAGCCGCTCCCATCTGGAGGACAGGGTGAGGAAGGCGGCGTTGCCGGCAATGACGTCATCAGTCGAGTCCAGCGCGACCGAGCGCCGCTCGAGCTCGGTGACTCGCTTAAGCATCCCCGGATCGAACCACTGGACACCCCGAGGGCTGCCAAGATCCTGCCAGGAGCGGGTCAGGCTCTCGTACTCGTCACGGAACCAGTGGTAGTGGGCCATGACCCGAGCACCATGGGACTCGTCCTCCGGGATGAGGCGGGCCTGGAGCTCGGTGGCCTCGTAGTCGTGGGTGACCTGCGAGTAGTGGTGCCGAGCTCGCTCGAGCAGGCGGCGCGCGGAGAAGCCACGCCACAGGTAGTAGGCGATCCCGCCGGCACCCGAGAAGGCCAGCAGCATCGAGGCAGGTAGAAGAACGGGAGCCCAGAGCACCACGGCCACCGGTGAGAGTATCGCTGCCGCACTGACGGTCATGATGACACCGAAGGTCAGCAGCGAGCGGATCCCGCCGAGGCGAACGATGAGGGGCAGGTGCGTGCTCGGCATCATCTTCCTCTCATGGCGCATCGAAGCAGTGTTGTGGCCGGCCGGCATCTGGGTGGCCACCCGGCGTGGCCCATCCTTCCTCTCGGCCACGCCACCTGCCATGGGGAGAGCAACACGGGGCGCCCCCGTGAAGAGAACGCCCCGTGGAAGCGGAACCGTGAGAGAGCCTAGTGAACGGGACGGCCCAGTGGGAGGGTCCAACGCCCTACACCGGAAGGGGTGGCGCCCCGTTCAGACGGACAGGCCGGCCTCTGCACGTACAGCCGGCGTCGACCGCGACGGCTCTCAGCGGTGGGTCCGGGGCGGATCGACTCGGGACAAGCTCAGGCCCGGGCGGCGATGGCCTCGATCTCGACCCCGGCCCCCAGCGGGAGGGCGGCGACACCGAAGGCGGCCCGGGCCGGGAGGGTCTCGCCGGTGAAGTAGCGGGCGTAGACCTCGTTGACGGCGGCGAAGTCGGCGATGTCGGCGAGTAGGACCGTGGTCTTGACGACGTCGTCGTACCCGAGTCCGGCCTCGGCCAGAATGGCACCCACGTTCTTGAGGACCTGCTCGGCCTGGGCCTGGATGTCACCCTCGACGAGGGCGCCGGTGGCCGGGTCGAGCGGCACCTGACCGGAGACGAAGACGAGCGAGCCGGCCTCCTGACCGGTCGAGACGCCCTGGGAGTAGGGGCCGACGGCGGCGGGGGCGCTGGTGGTGGCGATACGGCTGACGGTCATGGTTCCTCGTTCCTCCTGGGCGCCGGAGTCCGGTCGCGTTGCTGGGTCGTTGCTGCGGGCAGCGCTAGGGCCGCGCAGCAGCACGGCGACGAGCGCCCGGGCCAGACTACCCACGCGCCCCATCCATCGGCACCGGCAAGCCGTGCCGCCTTACAACGGCAAAGGCAACCGGCCAGACAACCAATCGAGGCGTCGGAGCCGACGCCGGACCTGGACCAAGCCGATCGAGAAGGTACCTTCACATCGAGGAATGCGTGTTCCCGCAGATGACTGACGGTGGGCCGTAGTAGTTTGCGCCAAAGCGCAGTCCTCGCGGCGAAAGTACGTTCCTGACCAGATCCAGCGCGGCCCGGCGTCACCGTTGGTCCACCTCACTCCGCTGAGCTCCTCGTTCCTCGCCCTACAACAGTCAAGTAACATCAATCCCCCTCAAGATCCACCACCTAAGACTAAAAGAACTTCCATATACGCCGAACGATCCAACAATTTCAGTATTCATGGATTTCAAACTCCCAACAACGCCGCGCATGAACTATACTTAGGTGCCTGAGACTGAAGACAGTTCATGGCGCAACACTTGAAAGATTGACGTTCACTTCAGTTAGAGATTTCAAGTGAGTTTTTGACATCTGCACCTCAAGGTATTGGCATTTATCTGCCACCTCGAAGAACGGAGCTAAAATGCGCAGTCAGCATGCAATTCAGAAGGCAAAACGAAAGAGGCAACGCAAGCATCACCACGATCAATCTACCAACTCCACAAAAGCAGAGAACAAACCGTTTAACGCCTCCATATTGCTTGTTCATGGGATAGGGAACCAAAAACCGAGTGAGCTGCTCGACAAGTGGGGAGAGTCTATACTTAAAGAAATCAACTATCTAAGTTCACAAAAGGGATGGAAATGTGATTCGCAGATTATTAACGAAACCACAGTAATTTCTCTAACGAAGAACGAAAATTCTTACACAATCTCATTGTCAGAATGCATTTGGTCCAACAAGTTCAAAAGACCCGAACGTAGGGAAATGGCCTCCTGGATCCTAGGAAGGTTACCTGCACTTTTATTACTATTGCTACCTGACAGCCGGGACTTCAATAACTTACTTGGCAACAGTGATATCGTCTCAAATATTCGACTTGCAGCCAATTTCATAATTCGACTATTTTTGTTTGTTGGAATAATTTCCTGGGCAGCTTGGGCGCTTAACAGCATTTCGCACAACACAATTGGATATATTGCATTATGTGTGCTAGGTTTAGTAATTTTATCACTTGGTTTTACATTCCATTCACATTGGAATTTCGCTGGCCATGTCAAGGTAGCTTCCGACCTCAATTCAAAAGAGGCCAGCAGAATCACTGAAATAGTGCGAAACAAAATCGAGACTACACGTCTTCAATCACTTAATGCTAATATTGTGGCGCATTCTCAAGGTGGCCTATTATCCCATGATGCACTCGCTCACAACAGCGACGCCGAGACCTCCCACCTACGTCTCTTTGGTATTGGTTCCGGCATACGTCCGATCACACTCTTCCGAGTGCTCAAAAATTGGCCTGGAATTATGTTTCTATGGTGCTGGTCTTTACTTGCACTTTCCACCTTTCCCTTACTTCAGATCATATTCTATACTCCTCATGTTCCGCAGTTGTTGCTAGTCGTCCTGAGACTATCAGCGCTCGCAGATTTGTCGTTTCTCACAATGCGAAAAATCCCCACTGAGCTGTACTTAGAGACGTTATCTCAACTGCCAAAACCAAGACTATTGGATATTTTTAACTTTAGTTCTATCTCCCCTGCTCTGGTTATAGTGTTCTTTATTTCGATAACCGGCATTGTAATCGCTTCGCGTAAATTAAAGGCACATACAAGACATATTGACGACATCCCCAACATTGAGTGGGTAGAGATCACAACCCCCCACGATATTGTGGGTCGTTTCGCTTTCCCGCCTTTACCTTCAAGAGTACGAGAGATTATCGTTCCTTCAGAAGGAAATCCGCTTTTCGATCATACCCACTACTTCAAGAGGGGCGCTCTCGTTCCTCGTATCATCGCAGCTTCGACACTCAGTGATCTAGGAATTCTCTCTATCGACGATGGCATATCTAGGTACGAGTCAGTTTCCAAATCTTTCTTAGAAATAACACGAAAACGCTGGAGGTTGGTGTCTTTTATTTCTCTGGGAGCAACATTTCCATTTATTCTTGTCATGTCAATGCTTCCTCCAAATATTGCAATATTAATATTCACCTCTATGTTATTCTGCTTCATATCAATCCCATTGCGATTCGGACAGTACGTAGTGAATCATCTAAGACGGGAAGCAGATATACGGCACGCCACGGAGAGGGGGAAGAACGTATTTCCGCCTTCATCGGCAGTTTTCTACTTTAGTGTGATACCGTTACTGATTTCAGGTGGACTTGGATTATTAGGCGGCTTTCAGTGGAAGTTGCTTATTGATGCAAAATATCTTCCTTTCTCTCTTACTCCATTTTTATTTTTAGCTGTCTCTTTCATTCACCTCATTTGGGCTGCCATCCTTGCATCCAATTACAAACCCAAAAAAGTCGTTCTGTTTCTAGTTTCCGCAGCACCAATTCTATGTCTATTTTTCATAGATAATGAAATACGATCGCCCAATATTTTACCGATAGGATTGGCTCATAGTCTCCTTTTCCTGGCATCTTCCTCGTTGGTGAACTGGGTGGCTCCATGTCTGACAATGTTTCGCACAGCGAAACGGGCTGATTCAACCAGTGGCACGTGACACACTGAGCCCCATGCACGCACGCGCAGGACAGCCAGCACAGCCCGAAGACCTCATCGACGTCGACGAGGTCGTCTCCGCCTACTACGACCTCGTTCCCGACCCCGCCGTCCCGGCCCAGAAGGTCGTCTTCGGTACCTCCGGGCACCGCGGCTCCTCACTGGACACAGCCTTCAACGAGGCCCACATCGTGGCCACGACCGCCGCCATCGTGGAGTACCGCCGCTCCCAGGGCACCGACGGCACTCTCTACCTGGGGCGCGACACCCATGCCCTGTCCGAGCCGGCCTGGCGCACCGCCATCGAGGTGCTCTCGGGCGCCGGCGTCATGACCGCCGTCGACGCGCGCGGCTCCTACACGCCCACGCCGGCCGTCTCGCACTCCATCCTCCTCGCCAACGGCGCCGGCACTGCCGCCGGCGTGCGCACCACCGGGCCGGGCCTGGCCGACGGCATCGTGGTGACGCCCTCCCACAACCCGCCGCGCGACGGCGGCTTCAAGTACAACCCGCCCACCGGCGGCCCGGCCGGCTCGGACGCCACCAGCTGGATCGCCGACCGCGCCAACGAGCTGCTCGCCTCGGGCTGGCAGAACGTCCCCCGAGTCCCGATCGCTGAGGCACTCGACGGCCCCTACGTCATCAAGCACGACTACCTGGAGACCTACGTCGCCGACCTGGAGAACGTCATCGACCTCGACGCGATCCGCGAGGCCGGCGTGCGCATCGGGGCCGACCCGCTGGGCGGCGCCTCCGTGGACTACTGGGGCGCGATCGGCGAGCGCTACGGTCTGGAGCTCACGGTGGTCAACCCCGAGGTGGACCCGGCCTGGCACTTCATGACCCTGGACTGGGACGGCAAGATCCGTATGGACTGCTCCTCCCCCAACGCCATGGCCTCGCTGCGCTCGACGATGACGCCCGACGCCGAGGGCAGGACCCCCTACGACGTCGCCACCGGCAACGACGCCGACTCCGACCGCCACGGCATCGTCACCCCTGACGGCGGGCTCATGAACCCCAACCACTTCCTGGCCGTGGCCATCGAGTACCTCTTCACCCACCGGCCCGGCTGGCCCGCCGACGCCGCCGTGGGCAAGACGCTGGTCTCCTCCAGCCTCATCGACCGGGTGGCCGCCGCCATCGGCCGCACCCTCATCGAGGTGCCGGTGGGATTCAAGCACTTCGTGCCCGGTCTGCTCGACGGCTCGATCGGCTTCGGCGGCGAGGAGAGCGCTGGAGCCTCCTTCCTGCGCAAGGACGGCACCGTGTGGACCACGGACAAGGACGGCATCATCCTGGCCCTGCTGGCCAGCGAGATCATCGCCGTCGCCGGCAAGTCCCCCTCCCGGCTGCACGAGGAGCAGGTGGAGCGCTTCGGCGCCAGCGCCTACGCGCGCATCGACGCCGCCGCCACTAAGGAGGAGAAGGCCAAGCTCGCCGCCCTGGCTGCCGAGGACGTGACCGCCACCGAGCTGGCCGGCCAGGAGATCACGGCCCGGCTGGTCGATGCGCCCGGAAACGGCGCCGCCATCGGCGGGCTCAAGGTCACCACCGAGGATGCCTGGTTCGCCGCCCGCCCCTCGGGCACGGAGGACGTCTACAAGATCTACGCCGAGTCCTTCAAGGGCGCCGACCACCTGGCCCAGGTCCAGGAGGAGGCCAAGCAGGTGGTCTCCGCGGCCCTCGGCGGCTGACGCAGGCACGGGCCACCGGCACGTCCCCGGCCGCTGCGTCGGGGCGTGCGGAGGCACTGGTGAGTGCTCGACGTCGGGCAGCCGACTGGCCAGAATGCGGGTATGGACACCACCGACTCCACGGTTCTCCACATCCGCACGGCCCGGTCGGCCCCGGCGGAGCAGACTCAGGACGCGGCCATGGCGGCCGCCCTGGAGGCCATCTGCTTCCCGCCCGAGCAGGCCGCCAGCCCGATGACGATCGCCGAGCGGATGACGCACTACGCCGATCACTTCTGGCTCATCGAGGACGAGGGCGGCACGCTGCTGGCGCTGGTCAACGGCCTGTGCACCAACGAGCCCGATCTGAGCGATGAGATGTACGAGTCGCCCACGATGCACGACCCCGACGGCGCCTGGCAGATGATCTTCGGCGTCGCCACGGCGCCTGCCGCCCAGGGACAGGGGCTGGCCACCCGCCTGCTGCGCACCGTCATCGAGACGACGCGCACCCATGGCCGCCGGGGCCTGGTGCTCACGTGCCTCGACGACCTCATCTCCTTCTACGCGCGTCTCGGCTTCGTCGACGAAGGCCTGTCCGCCTCGAACCACGGCGGCGTGCCCTGGCACCAGATGCGACTCGCCCTGGCCTGACCGGCCACACGCCCAACCTCTGGGCGGGGACACTCGACGCCGTCGGGGACGGAAGTCCTGCACCCGCACACGTGGAACGTCCCCGCACGTAAGAAGATGCCCCCGAACGCGCCGACGGCACCCACCGACGTCGAACACCTCCGCCGGCACAGGGTGTCCCCGGCCACACCGAAGGGCGAACGACTAGGGTGATGGGTGTGAGCCAGTCCCGCCCGTCGAGGCCGTCCAAGCACCACGTCGAGCACTCGTCCACGCCCGCCGACCCCGCAGGCCCCACGGAGGCCGCCGGATCGGCGGGGTCCCCTGCGTCTCCCCAGCTCATCACCTCCCCTGAGAGCCCAGCGGCCGCCTCGGCCGACGACGCCGCCCCAACACCACAAGGCACCGCCGCGACGTCGAATAGCACCGACCTGCCGCGCCGCGCCCCCTCCCAGCAGTCCCGGCCGGGCCCGCAGGACGACATCATGCTGGCCACCGGCAAGCCCCGACAGGCCGAGCGCCCCAAGCCCCCCACCCAGGAGCAGATCCGCCGCCAGCCCGGCCGCAAGGCCTGGGTCCCCAACCAGCACGGGGCCTGGTCGATGCTGGTGCTGCCGCCGATCGTCGGCTGGGTGGTGGGCGGCTTCAGCTGGGTGAATCTCCTGTTCCTGCCGACGTGGTGGGGCAGCTACCTCACCTACTGGTCGTGGTCGCAGTGGCTGCGCACCCGCTCGGCCCGCAAGCGCGCCCTCATCATGCTGCCGCTCCTGGTCTACACCGGGTGGACGGCGGCCCTGGCCCTCATCACCCTGCTCGCGGCGCCCTACCTCATCCAGTGGGTGGTGCCGCTGCTGCCGCTGTTCGCCGTCGCGCTGCACCAGGTGTGGCGCGGGCACGAGCGCTCGCTGATCTCGGGGCTGTCGACGACGACGGCCGCCTCCCTCATGGCAGCCGTCACCTACAGCCTGGCGGTGCGCGGCGACGGCGGGTTCCTGGGCCTGGGGACTCCGAGTACCCCCTTGCCGGGGACCTCCCCCAACGGCGCGCTGACGGGCTGGTCCTGGATGTGGCTGGTGACGGCGCTGACCGCCGCCTACTTCTGCGGAACGGTTCCCTACATCAAGTCGATGATCCGCGAGCGCTTCAACTACGTGCTGCTGGCCGGCACGGTGGCGGCGCACGCGGCGGTCGCGGTGGTGTCGCTATGGCTGGCGTCGCGGGGGATGCTGCCGTGGGGGCACGCCGTGCTCTGGGTGGTGCTGACCGTGCGCTCGCTGGTCATGCCGCTGTGGCAGTGGAGCCTGGTGCGCCGGCGCCACCGTCCGCTGCGGCCGGGCACGATGGGTATCGTCGAGGTCGTCATGTGCGTGGCCTTCCTGGTGACCGTCTCGGTCTGACGAGTCGGTACGACGACCCCGCGCCACCTGGCTCATTCGCTCAGGGCCGCCTGGCCCAACCGGACTCAGTGCGCGCCGTGCCAGGCTGCCGCGGCGGCCAGAACCCTCTCGTTGTCCGACGTCGTCCCGATCGAGACCCGCACGCCCTCACCGGCGAAGGGGCGCACGAGGATGCCGGCGGCGCGGAAGTGCTCGGCCAGCGCCATCGTCTCCTCGCCCACGCCGAGCCAGAAGAAGTTGCCATGGGCCTCTGGCACCTCCCAGCCCTGGGTGCGCAGGGAGGCCACCACCCGGTCGCGTTCGGCGGCGACGGCGGCCGAACGCTCGGCCGTGCGGCCTAACTCGGTCTGCCCCAGGGCGGCGACGGCGGCGGTCTGCGCGGGCAGGTTGACCCCGAAGGGCGTGGCCACGGAGCGGATGGCGGCGGCCAGTCCCGGCTCGCAGACGAGATAGCCCACGCGCATCCCGGCCAGGGCATGGGCCTTGGAGAAGGTCCGTGAGACCACGAGGTTGGGGGCCCCGGCCAGCAGAGTGAGTGCGTCGCCGACCTCGGGGGCGGTGACGAAGTCCAGGTAGGCCTCGTCGACGAGGACGACGACGTCGCGCGGCACCCCGGCCACGAGCTCGGCCAGCTCGCGGGCGGTCAGGATCGTCCCGGTGGGGTTATTGGGGGTGCAGGCCATGACCACGCGGGTGCGGGGTGTGATGGCCGCCAGCATGGCGGGCACGTCGTGGCGGGCATCGGGGGTCAGCGGGACGCGCACCGCCCTGGCGCCGGCGACTGCGACGCAGATCGGGTAGGCCTCGAAGGAGCGCCAGGGGATGACGACCTCGTCGCCGGGCTGGCAGACGGCGTCGAGGAGATGCTGGATGAGGGCGACTGACCCGTTGCCGACGACGACCTGCTCGACCTCCACGTCCCACCGGTGTGCGAGTGCCTGTGTCAGGGTCTCACCGGTCATCTCGGGGTAACGGTTGACTCCGGCCACGGCGCGGGTGATGGCCTCAACGACCGCGTCCTGCGGAGGGAAGGGCAGCTCGTTGGAGGAGAGCTTGGCGATCTTCACCGCGCCGGCGGCATCGGGCCGGGCCCCTGGCACGTAGGCGGGCAGGGCGGCGACGTCGGGGCGGATGCGGACCGTCGTCGTGGGCTCGTTGTCCGGGCCGGGAGCCGGGGCCGTCTGGTCCGGCTGACCGGTCGGCGGGGTCGCTGAGGAAGTCATGGTCCCATCCTGGCACCGGCACAGGTTGCCCAGGCACAATGAGCCTATGGAGATCGTGGCACGAACCATCGGAAACGCGGCCGGTCTGTGGCTGGCCACGCGTATCTTGTCCGGGCTGAGCGTGCCCGAGGGGGCGGGGGCCGGCCCGATGTGGCTGAACCTCGCGGTCCTGGGCCTGGTGCTGGCGCTGGTGAACTCGCTGGTCAAGCCCGTGGCGAAGGTCCTGACCTTTCCGCTCTACATCATCACCTTCGGGCTGTTCGCCCTGGTGGTCAACGGTGCGATGCTGTTGCTGGCCGGCTGGTTGACCAACCGTATTGGGGCGCTGGGTGCCGGCGGCTCGGTACCGCTGGGGCTGGAGGTCTCCACCTTCGGTGCCGCGGTGGTCGGCTCGATCATCATCTCGGTGATCTCCTCGATCATCGCCGCGATGCTCGTCGACCGCGACGACTGACGCCGGCCGCATCACCCGTCGCCGGTACCACCACCCGGTCCGGATCCGCTCCAGCGCCCACCTGACGGCTGGGATGACGGCGGTGGGGTTGGTCGCTCGTAGGAGGGTGCCGACGTCGGTGCCCTGCCCCGGTAGCCCGCACCGTCCTGATACACCCCGCTGGAGTCGGTGTCGCGCCGGATCGCGAAGGTGTACTCGGTGGTGGTCGTCCCTTGCTCACCGGCACCTGTGGCGCGGGAGAAGGACGTGCTCCAGTCGGTCAGCTCGGGGGCCCGCTCCTCGAGGCCCTCGGTGGCCTGTGCGTAGACGCCCGAGGCGTGGGGGTAGCCGCCCATGCCCATCTGATGGGTGTCGATCATGGCGACCTGCCGGTGGGGACCGGTGGGTGTGGGGGCGGCGTCGAGCCCGGGGACGGCATCACCGGTGTTCTCCACGTGCAGGGCGTGGACGTCGTCGGGGATGTCGGCGCCCGCGGTGGGCGCCCCGGCGGTGAGGACCGTGGTGATGTTGTACCGGTCCTGGATCGCCGGGTCCGCGGCGATGTTGGACACGGTGATCCCGCCCTGGGAGTGGCCGTAGAGGGCGACCTCGTCACCGGACCGGATGCCGGCCTGGCGCATGGCGGTGACGACGGCGCTCTCCATGACCGTGGGAGTGCCGCCCACGCCCTCGAGGTTGGTGAGCAGGTCCTGCGGCTCGCCGTCGCCGACGGTCCAGTCGGTGGTTCCGGGGACGTAGACGACCCAGGAGGTACGGCCGTCGGCATGCTCGATCCGTTGGATGGAGATGACGCCGGCCTCCTCGTAGTCCTGCCCCAGGGAGCTCTTGGAGGACTGCACCTCCTGGCAGTGGGCGATCGCCTCGGAGATGCTCCCCGGGGACCTGGAGTCCTCGCCCTTGCCGGTCATGCCTGCCTGCACCGGGCTGCCGAGCCCCAGAGGGTCCTTGGTGGCGGGCGGAAGCACAGTCGATCCGCTGCCGCCCACGGGGGTGACCGTGATACCGGTCTGGCGCCCGTAGAGCCCGGCGCCCAGTGCCGTCGCGTTCATCCCCAGGTACGTGGTAACGCGCTGCATGGGCGTGAGGCTGCTGGTGTCCACTGTCTGCGTGCCCACGGGCACCTGGCCGGGGAGGTGCTGCGTCACCCAGGGGTCGAGGCGCTCGGAGACCTGCTTGAGGTAGTCCTGGATCGTGGCGGCCTCTCGCCCGGTCCCGGCCTTCTGGAGCCAGAGCGTCAGCAGGACGATCCGCACGGCGTCGTCCTTGACCCACTGGGCGGTGGCCGGGTCCGCGAGCAGGAGGTGGAGGGCCTCGGCGACGGCCTGACCGCCCTCACTCTCCGCCAGCTTCGTGTAGAGCGGGCTGCCGGGGGTCGTCGCCAGCGCCGCCAGGCCGGTGGGGCCCGAAACCGCTGCGACGACACCGCTTCCCAGCGCCTGGTAGACCAGGCCGCCGTCGAAGGCCCGGATGTCCACGGGCCCCATGAGGCCGGGACCGGGTGCGGCGCCGCCTTCGGCGAGTGTGTGGGCCTGGGAGCAGGCGGTGACGTCAGAGGCGATGCTGCGCAGGGTGTCCGCGACGTCCTGGAGCGATCCGGGTCCTGTGCTCAAGACGTCCAGAGAGTGAAGAGCGGCGGACTTCTCCAGGTCGAGGCCGAACGGGTAGACCTGGATGCTCGTTCCGAAGCCCGACGTGGGAAAGGAGGGACGGATGGCGGGATCAGGAGCGGGAACGCACTGACCGTTCACGTCATCCCAGGTTCCCTGCGGGTTGAACAGGCTCCGCGGCTCCAGAGGGGACGCCGGGGGCAGCGGCGGAGGCGGTGCCATCTCCACCTCGGTGACCGCGTTGGCGACGAGTACTCGCGCATCATCGAGTGATCCAGCCGCCGAGGTGAGGCCGGCGGCCAAGGCGTCCAGGTCATCCGTGTCCACCGAGACGGCTCCGCCCTCTATCAGCGTCGGTGTGGACTGTCCCCAGATGTGCCACGGGTGGCCCGAGTCCTCCGACGACACCTCATCGTCCTGGGATCCTCCGGTGGGTTCGGAGCTCATGAGGGGCTCGTTCCGGTCGATGAGCCGCGTGACTCGATGACACTGACGTTGGAGGACGCCGTCTCATAGCGCGATTCCAGTGCGGTCAGGAGCCCGGAGGCGTTGTCGAGTGCTGTCTGGCAGGCGGTGGAGGCCACGCTCACCCAGCTGGCGGGGACCGAGGTGGGGAACTGGGTGACGGCGGTGTCGTAGTCCGTTTTGGAGAGGAACAGTGAGAAGGACATGACTCGACGGTAGGGCTCCCCCGAGGCGGCCGCAGCGCCCATGAGCAGCCCTGTGGATCCGAGCTGCATGCCGGCACCTGTGGCCCCCGGCGGACCGTGTGCCGGGGTGCGGCGAGGGCCTCGGTGCACTGGCAGCGGCCAGCGCAGCACCGCGATCTATCAGCGCGCACCCCGCTCAGGAAACGACCTGCACTCCGGAAAGGACTCGGCCCGCGGTCCGGTTTCCCGGACCGCGGGCCCAAGCCTCGCGAGGTTCTCCTGCTACCCGGCTTCCCATAAGGCCGGGGAGGTAGAACCTCCTTCGCCAGAGCGCTCGGTCCGGGCTCCCTAAGACCCGTTCCGAACTCGAAGACCTGCCAGTCATCGGGCTCCCCAACCCTCGTGACCGGTTCCGTCCGGCGGCAGTAACTATGTAACCCACCGATCCTGAGCGGACCCCCCGAAAACTCCTATGAACATGCTGAGAAATGGGCACCATTCCGCCGTTTTCACGTTGCTTGCACCACATCCCAGTCTTCGGTGACGTGGCCGCAAGGATGTTTTCAGGCCTGTGTTCGCGTCTTGTCAGGACGCTGGGGACTCCGGTCTGCGCAGGCATACGACGGCGTCGGCCCGGCGCCCCTCCTGACCATCGGGTCCCGTCACCTGCCGCCAGCGCTCCTCGGCGACGACGACCTCCCAGCCGGCCGTCGCCTCGGCCAGGCCCTCGACCAGCTCACCGGCCGTGTAGGTCCGGGCGTGGTGCGTGTGCCAGGGCGGGTTGACCGCATGCACAGCCGTGAGCAGGCGCCCACCGGGGGCGACGCGGGCAGCGGCGTCGGACAGAAGCGCCACGAGGTCGAGCGAGCCCCCCTCGGATCCGCCGTGGACGTAGAAGCTCGTCACCAGGTCGAAGGACCCCTCCGGCAGACCGTCTCCGGCATCGTGCACCCGGCCGCTCACCCGCGCGGTCAGTCCACGGCGCGCGGCCTCGCGGCTCAGGCGCCCGACGGCGGTGGCGGACAGATCCAGCCCGGTCACCTGCCAGCCGCGCTCGGCCAGCCACAGGACGTCGGCGCCCTCACCGCAGCCGATCTCCAGGGCGGCACCGGGCACCCAGTCGGCGGCCAGCTCGGGCAGCCAGTCGTTGGGGCGGCCCGACCAGAGCTGCTCGACCGAGGCGTAGCGCTCCTCCCAGCGCGCGGCCCGGTTGAGGGCGTCGGACTGCGGGCCGGAGCGTTGAGAGGACTGCGTCATAATACGAGCCTACCGGCGTCGGCCCGGCCCTTCTGGGCAGGCGGTCCCAAGCAAGCTCACACCTGCTCCGGTTAAGGTTCGCCTTGGAAAGAGATCGGACCACCAGGAGACGGACACGCAGATGGCACGCGGAGGACGGGGATTCCAGGGCACGGTGCTCAAGGCACTGCGCGTGCCGGAGCACAAGCTCACGGTCACCGGGGTGCGCGAGATCCCACCCTACACGGAGCTGACCGTCCAGTGTCCGAGCCTGCTGGGCGCCAGGGCCGCTGCGCTACCGCCCACCACCTGGGTGCGGATGTGGATCCCCGAGAACGGCCGCGAGTACCAGCGCGCCTACACACTCACCCGCATCAACCGCGCGCAGGCCAGCGCCATCATCCTGTTCCTGCACCATGAGCCGGCCGGGCCGGCGTCGCGGTGGTCGAGCCAGGTGAGGCCGGGGGCCACCGTGTCCGCGCAGGTCATGGGCGGTACCAGCTACCGTCCGCCGTCCCACGGCGATCGGCTGCTCCTCGTGGGGGACCGCGCCTCTGCACCTGCTCTCGCCGACGCCGTCAACGCAACCCCGGCGGGCAGCCTGGCCACGGTCATCATGCTGGCGCCCGAGACCGGATACCTGCCCCTGGCCGCACGCGACCACCGGCTGATCCGCTTGGATCCACAGATCTCCGAGGACAGGCTGCTGGCCGCCGTCGACCGCACCCTGTGGGCGGACACCGGGGACGTGGCGCTCGACTGGGTCTGGATCGCCCTGGAGAGCAGCGCGACCAAGGCCGTACGGCATCACCTGGTCGCCTCCGGCATGAGCCGGCGCAGCATCCAGCACCAGGCCTACTGGATCCACGGTCGCGCCATGGGCGTGGCCTCCGAGGCCTGAGTGCCACTCGCCGACGTCGATCCGGCACGGCCTTCATGCCCTCACAACCATGCCTGACGGCGCGGTTGCTGAACTCGCAGCAGCGCGCGAACCGGGACGCCGCGTTAGGCTGAAGACGTTCGTCGTCGCGATCCGTTCAACGGGGTGCTCACCATGCGACTCATCAAGCCCGCTGTCCTTGTCCTCGCCCTGATCGTCCTGACCACCTCGATCGGGGGACTGCTGTTCAACTGGTCGGTCAGCAACCTCACTGGGCCACTGAGCGCCCTGATGGTGGGCCTCATCCTACTTCGTGCACAGTTCGCGAGCCCCAATCGCACTTTCCCACCAAACCTGATTCTCGTCCTGGGAATTATCCTGACCCTCATCTCGGCGGCGACCCTTGTACTCGCTCTCTACAGGTCCGACGTCGTCATGGCCCTTGCCAGCCTGCCGGCCCTGGCGCTGCTGGGCCATGTCCTGGTTCGCAGCCTGAGGGACCGGCGAGCAAAAGCGGGCCCCGCCGGCATCCCCTCGTCCCGATAGGGATCCCCGCCCAAGCTCCAGTCGCCCGAGCCCTGCGACGACGTCGATCGAGGACGTACTTCCCCGGCGAGGACTGCGTCTTCCCGTAGATGACTGAGGTCTGCTCTCAGTCATCTACGGGAGAAGTACGTCCTCGGGGTGAAACGCAGTCCCCCGACATGTGCCGTTCAGGATCAGGACCGCCGCACGCATCGGTAGCGGCGGCGCCCCGGCCAGCGCGGGTCCGACGGCGCAGGGCCGATATCGAAGCCGAGCGCCCGGTAGAAGCCGACGGCGTCGTCGTCGGTCTCGGCGATGACCGGCTCAGCCCCACCGGCCAGGGCATCGACGAGCACCCGCCCAACCCCGCCGCCGCGCAGCTCCGGAGCCACGGCGATGTACTCCAGCACGACGCCATCGGGTCGAGACACGTAGGCGGCCACCGACGTGGGCGCACCCTGCGGACCCGTGCCCACGACCTCCATGAGCGCCAGCTCCTCAGCAATGATCCTGCGCAGCTCGACGACGGGCAGTCCCGCGGCCTCGCGCATGAGCGCCAGCATCTGCTCACTGGCCAGGTCTTCCCCCACCAGCCGTCTGACCGTCGGCCTCGTCGACATCCGCACTCCCTCCACGGGCTCGTGATATCTGGGCGGCACAGCACCTATGGCATCACAGAGCCATTGCATTTTCGCTGGTCAGAGCCAATTTTAGGGATACAGGACCGACCTGCCGTGTAGGTTGACGGCACCCCGGGCAGCACTCCCCATCAACGATGACGGGCCGCTTGTTGAAAACACCACAAGAATCCGGCAGGATTTTGCCCGGTCGTACCACTCCCCACGATATCCGCCCACGAGGTCACTAGTATGCGACTCCTCCCTCCTCTCGTCTCCACTCTTGCCACCACCGTTCTGGTCCTCACCTTCGGCAGCGCCTTCTTCGGCTGGGAGACCTCCCTTCTGACGCCTTTGAGCCTGCTGACGGTCAGCCTCATCATGCTCCAGGCCCAGCACGTGCAGCAGGCCGAGCCGGCTCGTCCCATCCCCGGGCCACCGATCCCGGTACTGAGCGCCATCGGCCTCGGACTGGCGATCGCCCTGCTCGGCTACGGCCTCTACAATCATGACGCCGTCGCCGCCGTCAATCTGCCGGCGGCCGGGATCCTGCTCTACGTCCTCGTCAACGCCTACCGCCAGCGCAAGCCCGCCCCGCAGCCCGTCTTCATCACCACCCCGGAGGCTCCCCTCGCAGAGATCGGCGGCAACCTGCCACAATGAGCGGCATGGTCGATCTCTCCACCGTCTCCCCCGCCATTGCCCTGGGTCCCCTGGACGGCCGCTACCGCGCCGTCGCCGCCCCGCTGGTCAACCACCTCTCCGAGGCCGCCCTCAACCGGGCCCGCCTGCAGGTCGAGGTCGAGTGGCTCATCCACCTCACCGATGGCGGCGTCCTGCCCGGCGCCCCCCGCCTGAGTGACTCCGAGAAGGCCTACCTGCGCGGCGTCGTCGAGAACTTCGGGGCCGAGGAGATCGCCGAGCTCGGTGCCATCGAGGCGGAGACCCGCCATGACGTCAAGGCCGTCGAGTACCTCCTCAAGCGGCGCCTGGCCGCGGCCGCCCAGTCCCCCGACGTCGTCGGCGTCGACGGCGGCCCCACCGTGCTGCCCACAGTCGGCGAGATCGTCCACATCTTCTGTACCAGCGAGGACATCAACAACCTCTCCTACGCCCTGGCCATCCGCGCCGCGATCGAGCAGGTCTGGCTGCCGGCCGCCCGCGGCCTGGTCGAGGACCTGGCCGCCATGGCCCACGAGTACGCCGACGCCGCCATGCTGGCCCGCACCCACGGCCAGCCGGCCACCCCCACCACGCTCGGCAAGGAGCTGGCGGTCCTGGCCCACCGCCTGCGCCGCCAGGTGCACCGCGTCGAGGTCACCGAGTACCTGGGCAAGATCAACGGCGCCACCGGCACCTTCGGCGCGCACGTCGTCTCCGTGCCGGGCGCCGACTGGCAGGCCGTGGGCCGCGGCTTCGTCGAGCACCTGGGCCTGAGCTGGAACCCGCTGACCACCCAGATCGAGTCCCACGACTGGCAGGCCGAGCTCTACTCCGACGTCGCCCGCTTCAACCGGATCGCCCACAACCTGGCCACCGACGTGTGGACCTACATCTCCCTGGGCTACTTCCACCAGCGCCTGAGCGCGCAGGGCTCCACCGGCTCGTCGACCATGCCGCACAAGGTCAACCCGATCCGCTTCGAGAACGGCGAGGCCAACCTGGAGATCTCCTGCTCGCTGCTGGACACGCTGGCCGCCACGCTCGTCACCTCCCGCCTCCAGCGCGATCTCACCGACTCCACCACGCAGCGCAACGTGGGCGTGGCCCTGGGGCACTCGCTGCTGGCCGTCGACAACATCCGCCGCGGCCTGGCCGGGCTCGACGTCGACCGTGACCGCCTGGACGAGGACCTCGACGCCACCTGGGAGGTGCTCGGCGAGCCCGTCCAGCAGGCGATGCGGGCGGCCGCCGTCGCCGGGGCCACCGGTATGGCCGACCCGTACGAGCGCCTCAAGGAGCTCACTCGCGGCAAGAAGGTCACGCGTGAGGCCATGCGCGAGTTCATCTCCGGGCTCGGCATGCCCGACGACGTTGAGGCTCGCCTGCTCGCCCTGACGCCCGCCACCTACACGGGTCTGGCCACCGAGCTGGTCGCCCACCTGGACGACTGACGGCAGCTCCTTCGTGGACACATGACGTCCTTCATCGACACCTCATGAAAACGAGGTGCGCTTCGTGGACAAAGCGACGCTCCTGGCTATCCGGCGGCGGCGGAGGGCTGGGCCGGGGGCACAGCGCCTCCGGCCAGGAGCTGGCGGGCGCACAGCCCGGCGATACACTCCTCGGCCGGGTTGAGCCCGAGCCGGTTGACGTCGATGTGCAGCAGGTCCAGGGCACGGCGCCCACCGGTTCCCGCCCCCATGACGCCGATGGCGCGCCCGGCGTCGTCGGCCAGCTCGCCAATGGCCCCGGCCGCCTGGCCCCAGGAGGGGATCTCGTCGAACTGGAACTCGATGACCTCCAGCAGCTGCTGGACGATCGGTCCCAGGGCGCTGCCGTCGCGCAGGTGCGCGGGCAGGCGCGAGCCCCACATCCGCAGGTGCGCGGAGAGCAGCTCGGCCTCGGGCAGTGGCGCGCTGCGGGCCGCCAGCGCCAGGAACCGCGCCGCCAGGGCCGCTCGCGGCACCGAACGCGGAATCTGCCAGATCCGGTGGTCCAGGCACCACCGGCTGGAGACGTAGAAGTGGCGCTCGGCTTCCTCGACGCCGGCCACGCCCCCGTACTTGTCGTACTCGGGGCCGTAGACACCGAAGGCGATCCCCGGCCGGCTGGCGCCGATGCCTCCGGTCATGGGGTCGAAGACCAGGCGCTCGACCGTGCTCACCTCGGTCCGTCGGGCGACGGCCCCCAGCTCGCGCATGCTCGCGTAGGCCTCGTCCAGGACGCCCTGGACGGCCTTGAGCCGCAGCCGAATGTGGTGCCCGCGCAGGTCCACGAAGCGCAGGAAGTGCGCCGAGCGGATGTCCCACTGGCCGCGAGCCCGGGCCAGCCACTGGGCGATCTCAGGCAGCAGCTCGTCGGTGTCGTCCCCGCCGGCGCAGTAGATCCGCGCGTACAACCAGCCGACGTCCTCGGCCTGATTGACCAGCGCCGAGCCCCGCTGACGCACCGAGCTGTGCTGGGCGCGCAGGCTGCCGAAGTCGGCGGCCGCCATCTCCAGGGGCTGGATCCCAGGGATCGAGGCCCCCACCTGCGGGGCCGCGTCGCCCTGACCGCCCTGGCTGCCCCGACTGCTCTGCTGGCCGGCCTGTCCCGACGGCTCGGCCTGCTCTCCGACCCGGGATCGCCCGCCGAGCCAGCGCAGCCGCCGGGAGCGGGTGAGCCGGCTGGGCTGGTTGCGCTGCTCGCGCCGGCTGGACCGGGCGTCGTCGTGCGTGCTCATGCCATGCCTTCCAGGTTCTTGGACCACTGGAGTCCCACCAAGTACTCGGCCACCGTCGCCTCACCGTCCTGCGTGAGCCCCAGGGCCTCGCCGCGGGCCGGGAGGGCCTCGACAAAGCTGATGTGGGCGGCGTTGGGATCGATCCAGCCCCGCAGCGCCAGCAGCGAGACCGGTGAGGTGAGGTCCACGTAGCGCGGCTTGTGCTGGTCGAAGGTGGCGCCCTGGGAGGGCATGTGCTGGTGGACGAATACCTCCACCGGCATCCCCCACTGCTTGCGCAGGTCGTCCATGTGCAGCAGGGTCGTGGTCAGGTCGCGATCCATGAGTGGGGCGATCTGCGCGGCCGGGAAGGTCCAGGACTCGCGGCGCGTCACCAGCCGGCCGGCCACGGCGCGCTCGGAGTGCAGCACCTCGTCGGGCAGGGGCCCGTTCAGGTCCCGACGGCGGCTGGTCCAGTGGTCCGCGAACGGGGGCAGCCGGGACCACGGGTCGCTCAGCAGCACCAGCCAGGACAGGTAGCCGCCCAGGAGGTACTGGGGGGTCAGGCCCAGATAGGCCAATCCCACGGGGCCGGCGTCGTCGGCCAGGAACAGGGTGCTCGTGGCCGGGTCGTGGACGAGCCGCAGGGAACTGAGAGGGACCGCGTCCGGTGCCCCCGGTTCGTCGGGCAGGCCCAGCGGCGGCAGGAGCCCGCAGGAGACGGCCTGGCCGGTATTGCACTCGGTGCTGGCCTGAATCTCCAGGACCCGCTCGGTGCCCCAGGCGGTACGGATCCGCGAGGCCAGGCGCTCCCGGAAGCCGGAGCCCAGGAGCCGGTGGAAGCGGGCCTGGAGAGAGCCGTTGGCATTGGTGAAGGCGTTGACGACGGTGAGCCCCCCACCGGCGGCGTAGGTCCGGGCGCTGGGGGCCACCGGCTGGAGGAAGGCGCCCAGGTGCCTGGGCGAGCCGGAGAGCCCGCCGGGCATGGCGGCGCGCTCCGTGTCGGGGCCGGCGGCGTAGTCGAGTCCGGCGGCGCGCAGCATCTCCTCGTCACCGTCGGGGGCGTGGGCGATGGTCATGAAGAAGGCGAGGGGGTCCTTGCACACCCCACCACTTCCGAACAGTGAGACGAACCGGGCCACCATGAGGTCGTAGATGTGGGAGCGGGCCACCCAGGGGTCGGCGAGCTCGCCCAGGATCTGCACGTCCTGAGCGAAGGGGGCGTCATCGAGGGGATCGGCCCAGCTGCGGGCCGACTCACGGTCCTCGTAGAGGAAGCCGCTGGGGCGCTCGCCGAGCTCGCCGTCGGGGAAGACGCGCTCGGCCAAGCGCACCGTGCGGTTGAGGAGATCGGCCCGCGTGGGCCCGTCGGCAGCGCCGACGGCCTCATCGAGCCGGGCCAGCCAGGCCAGGTCCCGGCCCCACCGGTGCTGTTGGTCCGGTGAGAGCGTGGCGGCCAGCAGCGGGAAGGGGTTCTCCCCGCGGTACCAGGGCACGCGCGGCACGACGGCGCCCGAGGCCAGCTGCCGCTCCAGGCGCAGGCGCGGGTCGGCGCCACCCACCCGCTCGCAGGCGTCGCGCACGCTGAGCACGGCGTGCATGCCGCCGCCGGTCAGGGCGTCATGGGTCTCCTGGAGCCAGCGGGCGGGCTGAACGGTCTCCTGGCGGAAGACCATGCCGTTGCCGTACTCGTGCTCGCCGACGACTGTCAGTGCCTCCGCCTCGGCCTCACCTGGCGGGTACTGGCCGTAGGCACCGGCCGAGCCCGCGCTGGAGCTGTAGGCCCGGCGCACAGGGGCGGGCTCGAGGTAGAGGGCGCCGTCGGGAGCCAGTTCCTGGGCGGTGACGCTCAGGATGCGGTAGGCCAGATGGGTCGCCACCATCCGGTAGCTGCGCCCGGCAGCGGGCTGACCCGCCTCGTTGACGGTGGTCAGTCCCGAGAAGGGGCTGGTCTTGAGGGCGGCTCGGGTGGCCAGGGTGTAGAGGGTGCGCAGGACGCGGGGGTCCTCGAGCCTGCGGCCGCGGGTGGTCAGGGTGGAGATGAGGGCCGGGGCGGCGATCGCCAGGGACTCCTGATAGCCGGGCTCGTCAAGGCCGGCCGCCAGCAGCTCGCGGCTGCGGTCCAGGTCGACGTCGACGAGGACGGCCAGGCGCGCGCGGGTCTCCTCCTTGCGGGCTACCAGGGCGTCCCAGCGCTCCAGGAGAGCGCGAAGCTCAGCCGGCAGGCCCTGGAGCACCTCGTCGGACAAGCCGGTGGCGCGCCCCTGGAAGACTCGGCGCTTGGCGCGCAGGACCAGGCGGCGCTCGGTCTTGGCCAGGGTGGGGATGAGCTCGTAGAGCGGGTCGAGCAGCTGGTTCGCGGCGCCGTCGAGAACCTCATCGAGCCGGCGCAAGTACTCCAGGTTGCCGGTGACGGCGGCGGTGGTCTCGGGAACGGCCCGCACGGGGAGCCCGCCCAGACGCACGAGGGTGGGCAGGGCAACGGCGGGCTGGGCCAGGGCCGGGGGCTCCGGATCCGGTGCCGCCACCGACGCTGGTGCGGCAGGAGATGGAGCGGACGGGACGGGCTCCCCGGGGGTCACGGCGGATGTGGAGGACGGCTGTGGCTGGCGGGATGGGGAGGCACCGGCACGGGAGAGAACCGGCTGCGTCATAGGAGGAAACCTTTCACGAGGGCGTACAGCCAATAGCCTATCCATACAACGCTCATCCCGAAGGCCAGGAGACCGAGAAGAGAGCACAGAAGCCCGTAGACGAAGTAGCCCCATCGCACCGCGGGCCGCATGACGGCCAGGGCCGGCGGCAGAGGCTGACGGGACAGGACGCGGCGCAGGACGAACATGGAGCGCCCGCGCAGGTTGACCGAGCCGGTGGCCGCCTCGACCGCGGCGACACCGTCGGACTGGGTGAGGGGGTTGAGATTGGTGATGAGCATCGTGAGCTGAAAGGCGCACAGGGTGAGGGCCACCTGCCGCGCCGTCCCCGAGGAGGCCCAGGCGACAGCCGCCTCCAGGCCGCAAACGACGCCGTCGGAGAAGATGCCCGCGAGCGCGAGCATCGTCAACCCGCGCCGGGAGCGCACCCGGTAGGAGTCGGTGCGGTCGACATAGGCGATGGGGATCGCCCAGAACATGAGCGCCACTCCCAGCCCGCGGATGGGGGTGCCCAGATAGCCGGCGACGATGGCGTGCCAGGACTCGTGCAGCAGGATGCTCACCAGCTGGATCGCCACCGCCATGATGAGGACCAAGGCACCGGGACGGGGCCCCCCGGCCAGGGAGCTCAGAGCCATCGCCCCGGCCGCGTACCCGCAGACGGCCAGCGCCAGGAAGACCCAGCTGAGCGCGCGGGCCGGTAGGCGCTGGAGCAGGGTGACGATCGGGGCGACGATCCGGTGGTACTTGCGGGCGATGATGATGCGGGGCAGCCACCAGCCCCCGCTGCGGCGGGGCTTCTCGACCTTGAGGTGGCGGGCCTGACGGGGCTGGGCGGTGTGGCGTCCACGGACGCGTCTGGTGCGTGCAGGAGCCGCCGGGACGGCGGAGGCGGCGGGAGCGGGCTCACTGCCCACCAGGAGGCTCTTCTCACGCAGGTTGTCGACGAGGCCGGTGATGCGTCTGGCACCGGCCTCGTCGATGTCCTGCGGCAGCTCCTCGATGATGGTCGGCAGGGAACGCACCCCGTCGAACTGGTTCACGATGAAGGCTGCGGCCGCCCCGAGCCGGTGGTACTTGCCCGAGTCGGAGTCGAACAGCATCGGCTGGTTGTCCATCCCGACGATGAGGCTCACGCCACGGCGCAGGCGCGGAATCGGACTCGTCGGGGTGCTCGTGCTGCTCATCGCCGTACTCATCACCGTGCTCATCGTGGGGTCATGGCTCCCTCAGATCGGTTGGCGGGGATCCGGGTACCGCTGGTGGCGGGCAGGAGACCCCGGTCCCCCGCCCGCCACCGTGGGGTCGTCAGCAGGACGTCGTCGACGCGCTGGCGGCGCAGGCCGGGCACGAGGCCGAGGCCGCGCTGGCCGGGCAGGACGCGCTGGCGTGGCTGAAGGCGCAACCCAGGGCGTTGCCCTCGGGCAGCTCCTCGACGCCGAAGTCACTGTCGGCGAGGGTGAGATCAATTGCGCTGTTCGTCATATGCTGTTCACCTCCTTCCTCTCAGATGTCTTGTGGGCAGGAGCGGGGCCCGATCGGGCCCCGGGGGTCCGGTCTGCCGGGACCGGACCCCAAACCCCGCGAACGGGGTGGTCTGCGTGGCGCTCTGGCGCGGTATGGAGTTCTGGGTCCGTCTGGCCGCCGCTGGTCCAGCGGCGCTCGCGGGTGGTGGCCAGGGCTAGCCGGCCCTCTGGTCGGGTGGGGCCTCCTGCGGGCTGGCGATGGTGACGGCGAACATCTGGTGGCGGCTGACACCGTCGGAGTCCAGCAGGTGGCGCACCGCCGAGGTGGCGAAGCCGGCGAAGACCGTCCCCACCAGCCCACGGGCGACGGCGCGCAGGTGCAGCGAGTAGATGAGGGCCGCGCTGCGGCTCATGGCGAACCGGTAGCCGGACGCCCCGCCCCAGGAGTCGGCTTCATCGAGGTTGGCGGCCACCGAGACGATGGCGCCGGCGCGGGCGAACTCCTTCTGCACCGTCATGCCCTCGATGACCTCCGCATCCGGCAGGGGGCGGACGAGGTCGACGCCGTCGAGCCGCACCCGGTAGATGCCCGGCTCGGCACCGCTCGGGCGCAGGAGGAGGATGAAGGGCTCCAGGGGGCAAGCCTGCGCGTCCTCACCCCAGGTGCGCACGTCATCGGCCAGGGCGTCGCGGACCATGGTCAGGAGGGGCTCGGCCTCAAGCGGCTCGGCGCCATAGCTGGTCGACGACGAGCGGCGCTCGAAGGTCTGGTGCAGGTCGTAGGGGTAGGCGCCCTGGGGGCCGGGGACGAGTACGTCCGGCGCCCGGCAGTCCAGCGGCGGGCGCGGGCGGCTCCCGGCCAGGCCGTCGGAGGTGGGCTCCTCGCCCGGGCGGCGTCCCGATCCGGAGGAGAAGCCGGCGACGAGCTCTCGCAACGTCTCGAAGTCAGTGCGCACGGCTGCCTCCCAGGTCGACGACGATGCAGGCCGGTTCGCGGGCCGGGTCGGTGCCCAGCGCCCGGGCGATGAGCTGCTCGTCCCAGCGGGCCCGGGCGCGCAGCGTCACTCCCAGGGCGTCGGCGACGAGGCGGATGACCTCGAAGGAGCAGCCGCAGTCCTGGACGGCGATGCGCAGCGCGAAGGAGAAGTACTTACGGGCCACCTTGTCCACGTTGCCGGTCAGGACGATCCGGGCTCCGACGCCGTCGGGCACGGCCTCCTGCAGCCCGGCCTGCTCGCCGGGGGCCGGTCCGATGAGGGCCAGGGCGTGGTCGCGCTCGATGTAGACGTAGGTACCCGGGGCCAGTCGATCCCCGTCCACTCCCCTACCGGCCTCCCCGGCGGATCCTGCTGCGGGGACGAGGACGTAGGCGGTCACCGAGCCGATGTTGCCGCCGGCCGCCGTCCAGCGGCGCAGCTTGGCGCTCAGCGGGGTCTGGTCGGCATCTGCCGGCCCCTCGTCGGCGGGCGCGGCGCCGAGCGGCTCGCGCACGCCGACCGACAGCGCCAGGATCGTGGCGAGCTCACCCAGGGTGGGGCGGGCGACGACGTCGGGCTCGGAGCCGTCGTCGGTCAGCGGGTGCACGACGGGCCAGGGCTGGTCGAGGCGCTCCAGGTCGGCGGGCGGCAGAGGTGTGCGCCGACAGACCGGCCAGTCGCGGAACTCGCGCTGGAGGCGCAGGTTGGAGGGCTTGTAGTGCTGCTGGTGGCCCTTGGAGTCCACGAAGGCCGCCGGCGGGATGGCCACGGACTGCTCATAGCGGGCCCCCACGGGGGCCGACGGCGCCACCGGCACCGGGGCCTCACCGGGCGCCTGCTCGGCGCTCTGCCCCGCCACGGAGCAGACGGGACATCCGGGCCGGGAGACGACCGGACGGTCGGAGTAGGTGAAGGTGGCCAGGTCCGTGCGCCGGGCGTCCCCGGGCAGGTGGGTGACGGTGGCTCGGGCGATGAGCGCGGCCACGGCCCGGGCGGCCAGGCCGATGACGATGTCGCGGCGCGCGGCGTCGGGACGGGGGCCGAGCTCGGGTTCGTCGGCGCTGGCGCAGGCCAGACAGGGTGAGAAGGTCTCGTCGACGTAGGGGCCGACCGTCACCGCCTCCTGCTCGGCGCGCACCCGCAGCAACGGGATGGCGGTCTCGCGGCAGCGGCGAGCCACCTCCTCGGAGCGGCCTGCGGAGGCCTGGGTCTCGATGAGGACGGTGAGCGTGTCCCCTGCCCGGGGTGCGCCGTCGAGCCGCACCTCGGGCAGGGTGGGCTCCAGGGCGGCGACCATCTCGCCCGCGAGCTCAGCGTCCCCGACGACGGCGACCCGGGCGGCGGCCAGGCGGCGGGCGGCGTCCTGCCAGGAGTCGTTGACGCCGGTGGAGTCGCCCAGGCGGGAGAGGAACCGCGCCAGCTCGGGCGCCGGATCGCGGGGGGCGGGCTCGGTGTCGCCCTCCTCGACGATGCCGCCGGTCCACAGCAGGGAGACGGCCTCGAAGGCGGCCTGGGGGCCGATGCCGGTGACCTCGCCGATCTCGTCGAGGGTGCGGGTGCCGTCACAGGCCTTGAGCAGGGGGCCCATGTGCTCGCGGGCGAAGGCCCCGCCCAGGACCTGGCTCTTGCGGGCGCCGTCGACGATCCAGCCGTTCTCATCGGGCCGGGCGCGCAGGCCGAGCCGGACCACGGGCTTGCGGGGGATGCGGAACTGCAGGTCGCGGCGGGCGGCGCGGCTGACGTCGCCGGCGCGCATGAGGGAGTCCCCGGCCATCTCAGGCCACCTCCCCGCGGCGATCGGGATCATGTGAGGTGCGTCCGCTCGTGCGCCGTCCGGGCAGGAGGGCCGCGAGCTCCGGCAGGCCGTCACGGCGGCCCTCGTAACGGCCCGAGCAGGTCTCGCAGCGGTCCACGGCCACGGTCCTCGCGCAGGTGGTGACCCCGGAGACGAGGTCGATGGTCCACACCTGACCGCCGATCCGCGGGACGTCGTCGGCGTTCTCCACTGCCGCCTCCGGGTGGTCGAGGGCCTGGAGGGCCAGCGAGATGAGGCCGGCGCCCAGAAGCACGTGGTGGTGGGCGTAGGCCTGCTCCAGCGGGCCGTGCTCAGTGATGACCTCCTCCGGCAGCGGACGGTAGCCGTGCTGGCGGCGGCGCCGGTCGTAGCAGCGGTAGCAGGCGCTGCGACCGGGGACCACGAGCGGCCCGCAACGCAGCTCGGTGGGGAAGAGCTCCAGGCCGAGGGAGGGCATGGACCGGGTGAAGGACAGGGTGTCGAGGTCCTCGCGCAGGCCGGACTGGTCGGGGTCGGCGATGAGGACCGCGCGGTCGGCGTAGGGGATGTAGGCGCTGACCAGCCCCTGGTCGACCGGGACGACGACGTCGCCCTCCCCGGCGAGCCGCGCGGCGACGGCGCGCGCGAACCCGCCCTGGGGCAGGTAGACCGTCACTGGCCCCGTGGGGGCCTGCGGTACCGGCTGCGTGGCCGGTGCAGACGGCGTCGTACTCATGGCGGGGCGAGGCTCCTGGAAGTCGGTCGGTGGCGTGGGCGGCGTGATGGGCATCGGGGTCATGGCTCAGGCGAAGGGCTGGCGGACGGGGTTGATCCCCGCCTCGTCGTGGACGGTCAGGCCCATCGCCCGGGGCGCCTCGTAGAGGCGGGGCGTGGCCAGGTAGCGGGCGTGGTGGCTGAAGGACAGGGGCATGGCCTCGGGGATGAGGGCCTTGACGACGTGCATGCCGACCTGGCGAGCCTCGTCGGTGGTGATGTCGACGACGACCGCCTCGGCACCGGCCCGCTCCAGGTTGGCGACGACCTGCTCGAGCGGGTCAGGACCATTACTGCCGTCAGTGCCGGCCGACGACGCCCCGAGGGCGCCGATCTCGTCCAGGGCGTGGACGGGCCGCTCACCTTGAAGGAGGAAGTCGAAGACGTGGCGCATGGACAGCTCGGCGTCAGCCAGGGCGCCGCCGACCACGGTGAGGTCCTGGCCCTTGATCTCCTGGGCACGCGGACCGCGGGCGTGGCTGCGCAGGGCGATGCGCAGGGAGGCGAGCTCGCGGTGGATCTTGGCCAGCGCCCGCTGCGGGTCGATGTCGCAGGTGGCGGCCACCACCTGGGCCAGCTCGGGGTCGACCTGGGAGGTCTGGACGGCGTAGAGGGTGGGGACGCCGTAGTCGGTGGTGGCGTCGAACAGGTGGGTCTCCAGCTCGGTGGAGGTGCCCACCCGGTGGTACTCGGCGGCCACCTCACCCAGGGCGGACGGATCGACGGCGACCGCCGGCAGGCGCAGGCGCTGCAGCCAGGTCAGGGCGATGGAGTCGCGCTCAATGACCTCGAGCAGGCCGCCCAGGACCGCCTCGCGCAGGTCGGAGTGGGCGGCGGTACCGGTGGAGATGGGGTTGACGAACTGCTCGGAGGGGGTGCGTACCGGGAAGTTGAGGTATGTCAGGACGGCCGGGACGAAGACCTCCCGGCCGCGGGTCAGGGACCAGCCGCGCACCCACCGCATGGGGACGCGGGGGTCTGAGGCGATGAGCCCGCAGTCGGGGTCCGCCAGCTCGGCGGCCGAGCACGCCGGCCAGCGCTCCGGTCCGATCGCGGCCTCGCCGAGACCGGCGGGGGTGTCCCACACCAGCTCCTCCTCCGTCCATGAGCAGCTGGAGTAGCGTTCCATCGTCTCCACGATCGCGATGTGTCTGGCGCGATCGGCGTCGATGGCCCCGCCGGCCCCGTCGAAGTTGCCCGCCTCGGCACGGTGATTCCAGGTGCGCTGTGACCTCAGCGCCTCAGACGGATCACCCAGAAGACCGGTCCAGATCGCGAAGACCGGCTCTCCGGCCGCTTGGGGCAGCTCGGTGGAACGGGAAACCAGGCCGAAGGGCGACTCGAGGGACGCAGCGCGAGCCAGTGATGGCGCCACACCCTCAATGAGCGCAGAGCGGTACACGGACCCTCCTTCCTGGGAACGACAGAGGAGGCACACTTGGGGGAAGTGCCGTTGGCGAAGAGCCTGCCCGAGGTCGCGTGGCCTTCACATCGCCCTTTGATCTACTGCCCGCTCCGCTGTTTGGATAGTTCTACCCGTCCTTTCGTCGGGGCGCGTCCCGGGAGCGTTAACACGGTTGACGTGTTTCTTCAGGTAGTTTGTTCACTGTTCCCAGCAGTCCGCGACCCCCACTTCCGCGGCCTGCACACATCTGCCCAAGGAGACACATGTCTTCCCAGATTTCTCCCGATCGCGTCAGCCTCGCCCTGGTTGACGACGACGCGATGGCCCTGGCCCATCTGGAGTCCTATTTTTCCGACGTCAAGGACCTCACTGTCCTCACAGCGACGCGCTCACCCCGCGCCGTCCTGCGGTTTCTTCAGTCGCATCAGATCGATGTCCTCATCACCGATGTCCACATGGAGAACATGGACGGCGTGGAGATGACCAGGGAGGTGATCCGCACCTCGCCGTCGACCCGAGTCATTCTCCTGACAACCGTCAACTCCGACGAGGACCTTCTTCAGGGGCTGGGGGCGGGCGCCAGCGGCTTCCTGCTCAAGAGCGCCCCCGCCGAGGAGATCATCGCGGCGGTGCGCACGGTCCACTCCGGGGCGAAGGTCGTGGCCCCCACGCCGACGTCACGCCTCATCGACTACGCCCTGGCCTCCGTGCGCGGCGCGGATGGCAGCGTCCACCTCTCGGAGAGGGAGCGCGACGTGCTCCACCTCCTGTGCGAGGGCGCCTCGAACCGCAAGATCGCCTCGCTGCTGGCCATCGCCGAGGCGACGGTCAAGTCGCACATCACCGGCCTGTTCCACAAGACGGGGGCGGCATCGCGCCTGGAGATCGTGGTGTGGGCCTTCAAGCACGGCTACGCCTCCAACAGCCCCTTCACGATCCCCGCCGCCAGCGCTCCCAGCAGCCCCGGCCCGAGCTCGCCGCCCGCCGAGTAGCAGCCCCGGAATCAGTCATCTCAGCCGGTGAAGGCCCGCAGGATGATGAAGAGGATGACGAAGAGGATCCACCCCACGACCTTGACCGAGCTCGTGCTGGAGCCCGAGGAGGGCGCCGGCCCGGCCTGCCGGTGCGAGGCGTGGGGCCCTGCGCCAGGACCGGGAGCCGGGGGCACGGTCGACTGCGCACCGCCGGGGTAGCCCGGCACCCCTCCCGGGAATCCGGGGGGCGGAGCAGCCGGGCCGCCCCCGACTGGTCCAACGGGCCCAGCCGGCCGGCCGAAGTCAGGCGCCGGATACCCACCCGGCTGCGCGTAGGGGCCGGGCGGCACCGGCGCCGGCACCCGCTGGTACGGTGCCGTGCGTGGCGCTATCGTCCGCGGGGACGAGGTGCGCGACGGCGAGGTCCGGGGCGCAGCCGTTCGGGAGGCGGTGCGGGCGGCGGCGGTGCGTGACGCGGCAGTGCGCCGGCTCGACGATCGCGGCCGTCGCCCTCGCCCAGTCCGACCGGTTCCGCCGTCGACCCTGCCGGTGGAATCGGCGGCGCCACCATCATTGGCACCATCAGCGTCGTCGGCATCGCCGGAGGCTCCGGCATCATCACCGTGGTGGGCGTCGTCGAAGAGCGGGGAGCCCATGAGCGGGTCACCCAGGACGGATCCGAAGGGGTCGTCACCCAGGCCGATGTCCGAGGGCTCCCAGCCCGTGGGCGCCAGGGACAGGGAGTCGTCTGCGTCGTCGACGTCGTCAGCGCTGTCCGCCCGGACCGAATCAGCCTCGACGCCGGGGCGCCCGCCGCGGCCGGGACCGCCGGAGGCGGTTCCCATCCGACCGACCCAGGTGCGCAGCTCCGGAGAGCAGCCCGGATTGTCGACGATGACACCGCGCAGGTCGGGGCGGTTGCCGGCCAGTACCATGAGCCGCCCGGCGCCCGCCTTCGGGTCCCTGGCGAGCTGGAGGTCGGGGTCTGCGGGCGTCTCCGACGTCGTGGTCGCCTCAGTCCTCGCCCCGCGGCCGGCCGAGCCAGGGGCGGCATTCGCAACGGTGGTCATAGCACGAGCATCCCACGCCGTCCCACTCCCTGTCCCGGGTCCGTGCCCACCGGGACGGACCGGACGCCGGGGACGAAAGACACCTATACCCCCCTGGGGTACTTGACTCATCTACCCCCCAGGGGTATGTTCGTCGTCGAACGAGAGGAAGGCACGGAGGAGAGATGGCCGGCTACACCGGGACCAAGGAGGACTACCTCAAGCGCCTGCGCCGCATCGAGGGGCAGGTGCGGGGCATCTCCCGCATGGTTGAGGAGGACACCTACTGCATCGACGTCCTCACCCAGATCTCCGCAGCCACCAAGGCCCTCCAGGCCGTGAGCCTCGGCCTGTTGGAGGACCACATGAGCCACTGCGTCCTGCACGCCGCCCAGGCCGGCGACGAGGAGGGCATGGTCAAGATCCGCGAGGCCTCCGACGCCATCGCCCGGCTCGTACGGTCCTGAGCGCCGCGCGACCCGGGCACCCGGGGTCGCCTCGTTCCCGTTCCGATCCACCCGTTTCCTTCACAACCCAAGGAGTGAGAGATGACTGAGTTCACCGCCGACGGCGTCGACCGCACCACCACCCTCAAGGTCTCCGGACTCACCTGCGGCCACTGCGTCGCCCACGTCACCGAGGAGCTCGAGGCCCTCGACGGCGTCAAGGACGTCTCTGTCCTGCTCAACAAGGGCGGGCAGTCCACCGTCACCGTGCTCTCCGACGTCCGCCTCGAGGACGCGGCCCTGGCTGAGGCCATTGATGAGGCCGGGGACTACACGCTCGACGCCGTCGAGCGCGACGTCCGCGAGGGCTGAGTCCGGGAGTCTCAACGTCGACGCCCGGCGCCCGGGCGCCGTGGAGCGGCAGCACAGACAAGGAGACTCACATGAGCGCACCGACCACTCGGGAACCCGGCGAGCAGCTGCGCACCGTCAGCCTGTCCATCGGGGGCATGACCTGCGCCAGCTGCGTGGCCCGGGTGGAGAAGAAGCTGAACAAGCTCGACGGCGTGAGCGCCTCGGTCAATCTCGCCACCGAGTCGGCCCGGGTCACCGCCCCGAGCACGGTGAGCGTCGATGACCTCCTGGCCACTGTCGCCCGCGCCGGGTACTCCGGCGCCCTGCTGGGAACCGCCTCACCTGAGGAGTCGCCGGCCGGTGAGGCAGCCTCGACGTCAGCAGCATCGGCGACGTCGGCATCCACACGGGGACCGGCCGGTTCGGCCGGCGCCGAACGCAGCGCCGGGGGCAGACCAGGCCGCGCGACACTATCGGTGGCGGCCGCGGAGCCGGCCACCGCGGCGAGCACGTCAACGACGCTCTCCGGCGACGTCGGCCCCCGCCCCGCCTCCGCGACGTCCGCACCGACCCTGGGCGCCTCGCACGTGGAGCGGGCCGCCGACCTGCGGCTACGGCTCATCTACTGCCTCATCCTGTCGGTACCGATCATGGCGATCTCCATGGTGCCGGCCCTTCAGCTGCCCGGCTGGCAGTGGACGGTGGCTCTCATGGCGCTGCCGGTGGCGGTCTGGGGGGCCTGGCCCTTCCACAAGGCGGCCTTCCGGGCACTGCGCCACGGGGCCTTCACCATGGACACGCTCGTGTCGCTGGGGGTCATTGCAGCGACCGGTTGGAGCCTGTGGGCGTTGGTGCTCGGCGGCGCCGGGCACATCGGCATGCGGATGAGCATGGAGCTGCTGCCCCGCTCCCAGGGGCACGCCGCTCACATGTACTTCGAGTCGGCCGCCTGGGTGACCACCTTCCTCCTGGCGGGCCGCTACGCGGAGGCGCGCGCCAAGTACCGCTCCGGCGACGCCCTGCGCGCCCTGCTGGAGCTGGGCGCCAAGGAGGTGACCCGCGTGGTCCTCACCTCGCCGTCGGGCAGCCGCGACGCCATCGACGTCCTGGACGGGGACGGCTCACCCCGGGCCGAGACCACCCGCACCGAGGAGCGCATCAGCATCGAGGAGCTGGCGGTCGGAGACCTGTTCCTCGTGCGGCCGGGCGAGAAGGTGGCCACCGACGGCGTCGTCGTCGAGGGCCGCTCGGCGGTGGACGCCTCGCTGCTCACCGGCGAGTCAGTGCCCACCGAGGTGGAGGCCGGGCAGGCCGTCACCGGGGCGACCGTCAACACCTCCGGCGCGCTGCTGGTGCGAGCCACGGCCGTGGGCGAGGGGACGACGCTGGCCCGGATCGGCCAGATGGTGACCGCCGCGCAGGCGGGCAAGGCACCCATCCAGCGCCTGGCGGACCGGGTCTCGGGGGTGTTCGTACCGATCGTCCTGATGCTGTCGGCCGCGACCCTGGCGGGCTGGCTGCTCACCGGGCACAGCCCGCAGGCGGCCTTCACCGCGGCGGTGGCCGTGCTCGTCATCGCCTGTCCCTGCGCGCTGGGGCTGGCCACGCCGACGGCGCTACTGGTCGGCTCGGGCCGGGCCGCCCAGCTGGGCGTGGTCATCAAGGGCCCGGAGGTGCTGGAGTCGACGCGGGCGCTGGACACGATGGTCGTGGACAAGACCGGCACGGTCACCCAGGGGCGCATGAGCCTGGATACCGAGGCCTGCCGCGAGATCGGCGGGCAGCACCCGGACCGGGCCGCGCAGGCCCCGGACTCGGCCGGCAGCGGCGAGGTTGGCGCCGGCGCAAGCAGCCAGGCGGACGCCCCCGCAAGCCTGAGCCCGCTCGGGGACGAGGCGCTGCGCCTGGCGGGGGCGGTCGAGTCGGCCTCAGAGCACCCGGTGGCCGCGGCGATCACGACGGCCGCCCGCGAGCGCCTGGGCGACCTGCCGGCACCGGCCGGCTTCTCCAACCACGAGGGCCGCGGCGTGTCGGGAACGGTGGAGGGCCACCGGGTAGCGGTGGGCCGGCCGGGCTGGCTCACGGGAGAGCTGGGCGTCGAGGTTCCCGAGGCGGTGCGCTCCGCCGTGGAGGAGGCGCAGGGGTCCGGGGCGACCGCCGTCGTCCTGGCTGTGGGCAGCGCCGTCGGTGCGGCCGCGAGCGCTGAGGACAGCGCCGGGACCACCGGCGTCGATCATGCCGCTGGCGCCGATGCCGTCGCAGACAACGCCGTGGGCTCAGGCACTGCGGACGCTCAGCCGCTGCGGGCGGTGGCGGTCCTCGTGGTGCGAGACACCGTGCGGTCCTCCTCGCGGGCGGCGGTGGCCGCGCTGCGGGAGCTGGGGATCCGCCCAGTGCTGCTGACCGGGGACAACGTCCGGGCCGCCGAGCACGTGGCGGCTCAGGTGGGGATCGACGCCGTCGACGTGCGCGCCGAGGTGCTGCCCGCTGATAAGCGGGACGTCGTCGCCGCCCTGCAGGCCGAGGGCGCAGTGGTGGGCATGGTGGGCGACGGGGTCAACGATGCTGCGGCCCTGGCCCAGGCCGGGACTCGGGGGCTGGGCCTCGCCATGGGCTCGGGGGCGGACGTGGCCATCGAGGCCGCCGACATCACCCTGGTGCGCACGGACCTGGACGCTGCGGTGGCGGCGGTGCGGGTGTCGCGGGCGACCCTGCGGATCATCCGCCAGAACCTGTTCTGGGCCTTCGCCTACAACGTGGCCGCGATCCCGCTGGCGGCCGCGGGGCTGCTCAACCCGATGATCGCGGGGGCCGCCATGGCTGCCTCCAGCGTCATCGTGGTCACCAACTCCCTGCGCCTGCGCCGGGCCGGCTGGCCGACGGCCGGGGAGCAGGCTGGGACGGCGAGGAGTACGTCCGGGTTCGGCGTCGAGAACCGCTGACACCACGATTCTCGACGCCGAGCTCCCGGGCCGGCCACGCCGGCTCCGTGTCAGTGGGCCTCAGGGGCCGTAGAACGACGGGAAGGCCCTCAACCGGCCTTGGTCAGATGGGCGATAATGCCGTCGATATCCTGCTGCAGCCGCTCCGGGCGCACAAGGTGGCCTCCCGCGTCCTCATAGCGCTCGTGAGGAATGCCGGCAGCCGCCAGGGCACCGCCGAAGGTCCGCTGCGTCGGCAGGACATGCTTCTCGTTCTGGTCGACGGGATCCGTTCCGCAGACGAGGAAGATGCGCTTGCCCCGGTAGTTCTCGATGTGCTCCATGGGGTTGTCCGCGCTCACGCGCGCCTCGTCCCACGGGGACCCGTAGACCATGCCGCCCCCGAGCTCGACCATCGAGGTCAGATTCGCCCAGTGGGTGATCGCGGCGCCGTCCGTCCCGCGCAGGTCGGCGGGCCCCGAGTGACAGGAGACGGAGGCGAAGTGCCCGTAGTACTTGGCGGTGTACTTCAGGGCCCCGAGGCCTCCCATGGAGAACCCGGAGACGGCACGCCCGGCGAACTCCGCGATGGTGCTGAAGGTGGCGTCCACCCACGGGATGAGCTCGCCCACGTGGAAGGTCTCCCAGTTGCGGGGCCCCACGTGGGAGCTCACCGGGTTGGAGTACCAGCCGGCGGTTCCTCCATCGGGCATGACGACGATGAGCTCGCGGCCCACGGTATAGTCCCGAATGCCCAGTTTGTCGAAGATCCTGAAATCGTTGTCGCCGCCCCCTCCGTGGAGGAGGTAGAGCACCGGGTAGCGGCGAGCGGGGGTGTAGCCGTCAGGCAGAAGCACATTGACGGCCGGGTTCCAGGCGATGGACGGCGTGGAGAACCGGTAGTACTGCATGCGGCCGCCGTCCTGGTGCTCGACGACGCTCAGGCCCGCGGCCTGGGCGGGAGCCGCACCGGCCACGGACACGCCGGCGCCCACGGCGGCGAGGGCGGCAGCCCCGCCCACCCCCTTGAGCATGCTGCGTCGGTTGATCCCCCGGCTGCGTGCGGGGCGGGCCGGAGGACGAGGCGGATCCAGGGTCATCGGGTGGTCAGGTTTCTGAGTCATGGGATGTACAGCTCCTTGCTGCGTCGGTGATGGTGAAGGAGGGAGACCCCTCCCCCGGGCCGCCTCCACTGGGTGATGGCTGCGGCGGTGGCCGTGAACCTGCCAAGACGGCACGACCAGCACCGACACTATCGTTATTGATCGGTAGAAAGTGTGGATAAGGCTCCCCGTCTTGACATACGTCGCCCAGCAGGGCGAGATCACGGCGACGACCAGCGAGGTGGCGCCGGCGGCGACGCTCCCGCTATGCTCGCGGTCATGACGACTCTTTCGCCCCAGGCCCGCACGATGATGGTGCGCACCCTTGGCGAGGGTCGAATGTGCATGCGCTGACAGCGCCAGCCGTCGCTGTCTGACACGTAACGGTGAGAGTCCGAGCCGATAGAGACCGGCTCGTCGCACTCCGCGGAGGCCCTGCCGCCCCCGTGTTCATCCCTCCAGCAACCCGCCACCTCGGCCGGCCCGCACGCCGGCCGCCCCGGAGCGCCGAGCCGACGCGCTGCATCCACGCACCTTGCGCTGACGCACATCGCCGCACCCGGGGACCTGAGAGGACCCCAGCCATGCACGCCCACCTCACCCCCGTCACGACCACCAGCGACTCCCGCCGATCCGCCGACCTCGACGACGCCTGTCCCGGCCGCCCCGCTCTCGCGTCAACGTCGGCCCCAGCGGCCGCCTCCTCCCCCGCAGCCGCCTTCTCCTCGACCGGTCGTTCCCCCTTCTCCACCGCACCCGCCGTCGAGGCCTCCTCCTTCAACGTCGTCCCCGACCGCCGCGGCACCGCCAGCCTCAAGTGGGACTTCGCCGTCGAGCGCGGCCGGCCCGAAGGCGTCCTGCCCCTGTGGGTGGCGGACATGGACCACGCCACCGCACCGGCGGTCACCAGCGCCCTGCTGTGGCGCACCCGCCACGGCATCTTCGGCTACTCCGAGCCCGACGACGCCTACAACGCCGCCCTGACCGGCTGGTTCTCCCGCCGCTACGGCTGGCAGGTGGAGGCGGCCTGGAACACCGTGACCCCCGGCGTCGTCCCGGCCCTGGCCCTGGCCGTGCGTGCGCTGACCGCGCCGGGCGAGGCGGTCCTCATCGAGGAGCCCGTCTACTACCCCTTCCGCGAGGTGGTCGAGGACAACGGGCGCACCGTGGCCGCCGTCCCCCTGGTGCGTGACGCCAACGGCGTCTACCGCCGTGACCTGGCCGCCCTGGAGTCCACGATCGAGGCCACCGGCTCGCGCCTGCTGCTCCTGTGCAACCCGCACAACCCGGTCGGTCGGGTCTGGAGCCGCGATGAGCTCGCCGCCCTGGACGAGGTGGCGGCCCGCCACGGCGTCGTCGTCGTGTCCGATGAGATCCACGCCGACCTGGCCCTGCCGGGTTTCGCGACGACGCCCTTCGCCTCCCTGGGCAGGGCCACCGCCGCCCGCACGATCACCTGCACCTCGCCGTCGAAGTCCTTCAACCTGGCGGGTCTGCAGGTCGCCAACATCCTCATCGCCGATGCGCACCTGCGCGAGGCCTTCCGCCGCGAGCTGGCGACCACCGGCTACTCCCAGCCCAATGTCCTGGGCCTGACGGCCTGCCGGGCCGCGTACGAGGGCGGCGAGGCCTGGCTCGACGCCCTGCGCGAGCACATCGCGGCGGCCCGCGCCCACGTCGAGGCGCGCCTGGAGCGGATCGAGGGCGTGGAGGCGGCGCCCTGTGAGGGCACCTACCTGCTGTGGCTGGACTGCTCCGGCTTTCTTCAGACCGCCGGGCTCACGCCCGACGAGCTCGACGACGTCATGCTGCACGAGGCCGGGCTCTGGCTCGACGACGGCCGGATCTTCGGGGCCGGCGGCGAGGGCTTCACCCGCATCAACGTCGCCTGCCCCCGCGCCACGCTCGACGCCGCCCTGGACCGGCTGGAGGCGGCCGTCGCCGCCGTGACCGCTCGGGCCGCTGAGCGAGCCGGGCGCGGCCGCGTCGCCCTGTCCGCCTGAGCCGGATCGCCCGAGCAGACTCGCCCACGTCCCGCCAACCGGACCGGCTGACCGGCGTCCAGCCACCGGTCACCGGCCGCACCGCCGCCGCCCCTCAGCCATCATTCCTTCCGCCCCGCCAGCCCGAGGAGAAACCGCCCATGACCAGCCAGTCCGCCACCCAGCCCACCGGCCGCCCCGAGTGTCCCGAGCCGCCGGCCGCCCGTACCTTCCCCGTCCACCACCACCCGACGTCGTCGTCCCCGACCCCGCAGGTCCGCCTGGAGACGCTGCTGGTGCGCGCCGGAACCGGCACCGACCCGGCCACGGGCGCGATCACGACGCCGATTCATCTGTCGACCGCCTACGGTCACCCGGGTCTGGGCGAGTCGACGGGTTACGACTACACGCGCACGGCCAGCCCCACCCGCGATGTCCTGCAGGACGCCCTGGCCCGTCTGGAGGGCGGGACAGCGGCCTTCGCCCTGTCCTCGGGGATGGCGGCCCTGGAGCTGGTGACCCGCACGCTGGCGCCGCACGGCAGCCGGATCGTGGCGCTGCGAGACCTGTACGGCGGCTCCTTCCGCTTCCTGGAGGTCCTGGCCGAGGAGGGCGCCGCGCGCGTCGACTTCGTCCTGGGCCTCGAGGGTCTGCGTGAGGCACTGGCCTCCCCGGCCGACCTGGTCGTCATCGAGACGCCCACGAACCCGATGATGGAGGAGATCCCGATCCACGAGGCGGCCGAGCTGGCCCGCGCCGCCGGGGCGAGACTGGTGGTGGACAACACCTTCTACACCCCGGTGGTGCAGCGGCCCCTGGAGCTGGGGGCCGACGTCGTCGTCCACTCGGGCACGAAGTACCTGGGCGGGCACAACGACGTCATGGCCGGCGTGGCGGTAGTGGCCGACGACGTCCTGGCCGAGCGGCTGAGCTACCGGCTCAACACGACCGGCGCGACGCTTGGGCCCTTCGACTGCTTCCTGCTGCTGCGCGGGCTCAAGACCCTGGCGCTGCGCATGGAGCGCCACGAGGCCAACGCCACCGCGATCGCGGAGTTCCTGCGCTCCAGCCGGTATGTGACGCACGTGCTCTACCCGGGGCGGTCGGGCATGGTGAGTTTCGACCTGGCCGAGTCGGTGGATGTGGCCCGCTTCCTGAATTCGGTGCGGGTGTTCACCTTCGCCGAGTCCCTGGGGGGTGTGGAGTCGCTGGTGACCTGTCCGTCGGTGCAGACGCACGCGGACGTGCCCGCCGAGGTGCGCGCCTCCTACGGGTTGAGCGACCGGCTCATGCGCCTGAGCGTGGGGATCGAGCACGTCGACGACCTCATCGCGGACCTGACCCAGGCATTCGAGGCCGCCGGCGTCTGAGAGTTCGTTCAGAGCCCGAACTGTCCATACGGACAGGCACTGCTGTGCTTCAGGCGGGGGCCATCGTGCTGTGGAAGGACAATGCTCGTCACCATGAGACGCCTACGAACGACCTCACCATCGCACGCCACCTCAACCCTCGCCGTCCTCACCCTGCTCGGTACGCTCACTGCCTGCAGCATGCTCGGTGCCAACACCGCAGCCGCTGTGAGCCCACCCGCGCACGACTCCCATCAGACCGGTGTCGTCCTGGACAGCAGCGCAGCCTCGAGCAGCACCGCCGGCACGTCTCAGGCCACCGACAGTAACGGCTCAAACGGTTCCGGAGGATCCACGGGATCCACCGGGTCCACGGGGGCGGGCGTCCCCGAGGGCCTGGAGTCCTTCTACAATCAGGACCTCACCTGGACCGACTGCACCGACGACGCCACCGGCACCGCCTTCCAGTGCGCCACCGTGACCGTTCCCCTGGACTATGACAACCCGCAGGGGAAGACCATCACAGTGGCTCTCAAGAAGCTGCCCTCGACGAGCTCCTCCCCTCGGGGATCGGTGTTCCTCAACCCCGGCGGCCCCGGGGGAAGTGGCATCTCCACCATCGAGTCGCAGGCCGAGCTCTACAAGAGCGGTGACCTGTCGGAGGTCCTGGCGAACTACGACGTCATCGGCTTCGACCCTCGCGGCGTCGGCCAGTCCACTCCCATCACTTGCTGGACCCCCGAGGACGTCCAGGCGATTCTGGCCGGACAGGCGGAGATGCCCTCCCTCTCGACACCGGGAAGCGCCGCCGACATCGTCGCCCAGGGCTCGCGCGCGGCCGCGGCCTGCCAGGAGCACACGGAGGTCCCCGAGATCCTCGATCACGCGGACACCCGTTCGGTGGCCCGCGACATGGATGTCATGCGGGCGCTGGTAGGGGACAAGGACCTGAACTACCTCGGCTACTCCTACGGGACCTACCTGGGCGCGGTCTACGCCGAGCTCTTCCCGGACAATATCGGACGCGTCGTCCTGGACAGCGCCATGGACCCCACCATGTCTCGTCAGGAGCCGACGGAAGGTGATGCCGCAGCCGCGGAGCAGGCGCTGCGCACCTATATCGAGTCCCAGCAGGGCCAGGCCGGGTTCCCCCTGAGCGGGACAACGGATGAGGCGGTCGCCCAGCTCGCGGCCTTCCTCGACGGTCTGGACGCCAACCCGCTGACAGTCTCCGACGCCGGAACATCCCTGAACCGCACCAAGGCCGTTGACGCCATCAGTACGCTGGTCAACTCCTCGCCCGATCAGTGGCCGCTGCTCAACGAGGGACTGACCCAGGCCATGAACGCGCACGACGGCACCGCACTGGCGAAGAACGCCGCCTCCCTCCCGAGCAGTAGCGCGCCTCCCACGACCGAGAAGCAGGTCGTCGAGCGGCTCCAAGCTTTCAAGGTCTTCTCGGCCAACCGCTGCCTCGACTTCCCCGACACCGGGAATGAGGCGAGCTGGGATACGGCACTGGTCTCCTACCATCGTGACTACCCGGTCTTCCACAGCACTGTCCCCCAGATCGACGCCTTCTGCCACGGCTGGGGACACACCAGCAAGACCGAGGCCGTCGACGTCGACGTCGAGGCCACGAACCCGGTGCTCGTCGTCGGCATCCTGCATGACCCGACCACCCCCTACCCGTGGTCCCAGGCACTGGTGTCGAGAATCCGCAACAGCCATCTGCTGAGCGTGGACATGTACGGGCACGGAGCCACCGGTCGCAATGCCTGCACGAGCGCGAAGGTCAGCGACTTCCTCGTCAACGGAACGCTTCCCTCTAACGGCGAGGTCTGCGCGGCCGACCCGGAGCCCCGGGCTGGGGGTGAGAAAGACTGACGTGGAGATTCAGCAGCGACTCAGCTGAGCCGCGCCGTCGAAGCCGGGGAATCCCAGAAATGGAAAACACCCCGGCTCCGACTCATTCAGCCGAGGGCGGGGTGTTGGTGCGCCCGAAGGGATTCGAACCCCCAACCTTCTGATCCGTAGTCAGATGCTCTATCCGTTGAGCTACAGGCGCTCGTCGTTGCCGACGGATAGAAGACTACTCAGCGTCCACCCAGGGGACAAATCCGCACCTCGTGAGGATGGGCACAGGGCCGGAGCCCCGCCGACGGCGGGAGTCCAACCCTGTGCGCGCTGTCATGACAGCGGTGCTCGTCTGCGAGCCACTGGGTCCCTACCCGACGCTGGTACTCCCGGTGTTGAAAGACCACATCGAGAGGCCAAGCGCGCCGAGCACCACGACGAGGATGATGCTCAGAACGACACCGATCACCATCCAGATGAGAGCGGCCCTGGCCCAGTTCTTCCTAGCGACCGAGCGGCCGTCGCCGAAGGCGAGCATCAGCAGGTAAATGAGTCCAAACAACGGAATGGCGGCCAGGAACATCGTCAGCATCCAGCTGCCGACGGAGTCCGCGCCCTCATCGTAGGGCTGCGCCAGCGCGCCACCACCTGTCGACTGCCCGAATGACGCCCCCGCGGCGGGGGGAACCACGTCGGAGAAGGCGGGGACCTGCCCGGCTGCGGCGTCGGAGGAGGGGGCCGAGCCCCACTGGGGCGCCGATCCCTGCGAAGGGACGGACGGGGCCGACGACGGCGCGGACTGGGCGCCAGGCTGCGCCGCCGCGGGGGCGGCGAAGGCCTCCGCCGCCTGCTCGGCCTCGGCGCGCGCGGTTGCCGTCGGGAAGACCGAGGACATACCGACGTCACCGTCGTGGCGGCCCCCACTGAAGGGGTGCGAGTGCGGGGCGGGCTGCTGAGCAAAGGTCTGCTGGTCCTGGGGAATCGCCGGCTGAGCCGGAGCCTGCTGGTCCTGCCAGTTCAGGGTCTCCTGACCGGAAGCAGATCCGGGCGCCGAGGGGGTTACGGGCGCAGACTGGGCGAAGGGCGAGGCCGCAGCCGCGGCGCCGTCGTCGGCCTGGAGCGCTCTCCAGGCGGGCTGATCCGGCTGGTTGTTGTAGGGCGCCGGCTGGCCGGCTGCCTGAGCGGGGGGCTGCCCGGTCTGGAAGGGGGAGGCGCCGGAGCCGCCGAATCCAGCGCCTGCGGCCGGGTCGGGCTGACCGAACTGGGTCGGCTGACCGGGCTGGGGCTGTGGGCTCTGTGATCCGAGTGGATCGGCCCCGCTCTGCTGGACGTAAGGATTGCCCTGAGCGTAGGGGTCGGCCGGGGCGGATGCCTGCTGGGCCGCCGCTGCTCCGGCACCTGCGGGGTAGGCGCGCGTCTGTTCCTCGGGGGGAGGCCCGGCGGGAAGGTCGGGCTGCACGGGGCGCCACGATCCGGCCTGGGCGTGGGCTCCAGGCACCGCACCAGATGCAGAGCCGGGCACCTGCCCGGCGGCCTGCTGCGACTCGGCGCGTGCGGCGTCGAGCAGCTCCTGGTTGATGAGGACGGTCCGGGCGTTGAACTCGTCCCCCTGACCGGGTCGGGGCGTTCCGGAGGCCGGAGGCTGGGTTGCGTCGTGGTCAGACATGAGGTCCCTCTCAGTCGAGTACAGCATCACGCTATCCCGGATCGGCTCGAGACGACACACAGGCACCCCGATCGGCCAGAGGCGAACGCCCCGATCGGCCTTGATTCGTGGGGAGTCGGTCAGTGGGACGCGGCCGCAACGGGCTCGTGGGCACCCGGCACGTTCCGGGACGTCCAGTACCGCCGGCAGGCGACCCCGACGAACATCACCGGCGGACCGATGGCGCCGACGGCGGAGCCCCGGCGCGCTGCTGCGCGCCGGGGCTCTTGCTCTGGCGGAGATGGGGAGATTCGAACTCCCGAGGGGCTTCCACCCCAACCTCCTTAGCAGGGAGGCGCACTAGGCCACTATGCGACATCTCCATCGCCTTCCCACGGCTCTGCCGCAGGGCGCACGGGCAGCCTACCGGGAGGACGCCCCCGCGAGCAAACCGCAGGAGTGGCGCGCTGAAGCGCGAGCGTCGCGCGGGCCGTCAACGACCGACGATGAAGATGCCGAGGCCACTGTGGATCGCCTCTCTGGGCGGCCAGGACGACGGGTCGCCCAGGCATGTGTGGACCATGTACAACGCGCATGCGAAACATGCACTCACCACCCCGTTTTCTTTGTGCATACACCACAGGAGATTGATCCCCCTACCGTGAAAACAGATTTCGAGGTCCCATAGTTGTACGGCAGCAAACGCGAAGTCACCCCGACTTCAATGCCCATCCAAAGAAGGAGATTCGCATGCAATTCACAAAGAGAAACCTCATCAAGACCGCAGCAGTCGGTTCAGCACTTCTAGGAGCAGTTGCCGTAGCTGCACCGGCTTCCGCCAACTCCTTCGGACCGACAGACTACGGTACCGGCGGCCAAGCAATGGTCAGTTACGACGATGGCGCCGACCGATTCTGCATCACAAATAATGGCCTCCTTACCCAGAGTTACATTTATATTGGGCCATCCAGCGGACGCGGCCCAAGCCACTTTTTCAAAGTCTATCAAGGACAAACAAAGTGCGTCAGCTTGGCACGAGCTTACGAAGACAGTCGTTACTATTACCAAGTGGGTGGCCACGAACCAGTCGACTTCTACAGCTGACCCGAGCACATTCGGAGGCACGACCCTGAGGATCGCAGCATAGTTACCATTCCCATCTCCCCACTCCCGCAACACTTGAGCCCTCGGCAGCGCATCGGCTGCCGAGGGCTCAAGTAGGTTATCAAGTTCCTGAGCGGAGATCTTGCAGGCCTGCTCCAGATACAGCTACACGCTAGTGGTGACCCGACGCGCGCTGGAAACTGCGCTGGCTGGTGGCAGACAGTCCGAACAAAGATCAGAAGTCAAGCAGCGCAGCCTTCTGGTGTGATTCAGACAGCGAGGCGTCGACTAGATAGTGACCGACCACCTCAACCGTGGCCTGATTTACACGGAGATCGCCGAGAAGCACGATGTGGCACCAAGCATAGTCGGCAAGTACATCCAGCGAGCGGAAGAACTCACGTAACCTCCGTGGGACACGTCTTTTTAAATCAACGACAGCATGCACGGCGGAACTCTGCCGCGGAACCACCTCAATCAATTGCTGACACCAGCGACCTCGGAACGAGCGAATACACAAAGAGACCGACAATAAATAGCAGCAAGGGAACGCCCAATACCCACGCAACGACCGAACTCGAAATCCCCAGGGGGTCGACTTCGGTAGGCATAGCGGCGAGCATCTGCATCAAGAGTCCGACAACGGCTCCCCCTAACACAGGGCCGGCTTGACGAAGGACATTGAGGAGAGATGACGCAGCACCGAACTCGTCACCCCTCAGCGCAGTCATACCTACTGTCGTCAGTGGCGCCATCACAAACCCGTTTCCTATACCGAAAACGACGGTCGCCCCCAAGAACCACACCCAAGAACCCCCCATAGCGGCGATCAGCATACTCAGGGCGGTTCCCACCGCGGAGGCCCCGAAGCCGATCTGTAGAACGAGGCGAGCTTCCCCCTCATCAACCCAGCGACCCGCAATAGGTGCTGTGACCACAGACGCAATCGACGCTGGCGCGAGAACAAAGCCCGCCCAGAACGCCGTTTGCCCCAGCACGGACTGGATGTAGTTCGATACGAGAAACGTCAAGGCGAATACACCAAGGGCCGCAAAGAGCCCGAACAAAGCGGCAACGAGGAACCGTGGATTTCTGCGAAGAGACTGTGGAAAAACTGCGTGCGCCGGATCTATCCGACGTTCATACCGGAAGAACACAAACAGGCAGAACACAGCAAACGGCAGGCAAGCAATGGTTAACAGGTCCCAGCCCGCATGGGGACCTTGCAGACATCCATAGAGAAGTGCCACAAGGCCGATGCCTGCGAGAAAGGTGCCCACGAGATCAAGTCTCACGGAACGGGCCATCTCGATTGGAAGGCTTCGCAGACCTAGAACCACGACGAGAGCCGCAATCGGAAGGTTGATGAGGAAGACCCATCGCCAACTGAGACCGTCAATCAACACTCCGCCGGCCAGGGGACCGATGATGGATGCAGTTCCTGCAATTGATCCCCAGATGCCGACTGCGCGCCCACGAATCTTTTCAGGGAAGGTGACACCGATGAGCGTGAGAGTCTGTGGCACCAGCATGCCGGCACCGAGTCCCTGAAGGAACCGGCCGACGATCAAGACGAACGGAGAGGTCGCAACACCGCAGGCGAGGCTGGCAGCTGCCAAGATGATCGTCCCAAGGTGGAAGAGGCGTCGGTGCCCGAATCGATCACCTAAACGACCTGACGGGATGATCGCCAGTGCGAGAACGAGACCGTAGCTGTTGACCGCCCAGAACACCTGGGCTGTGGACGCGCCTAAGTCCCGTGTCAGCGAGGGAACTGCGAGGTTGATAATTGTCAGATCGAGGAGAGCAATGAAGTACCCACCAGCCAACGCGCACAGCCCGATCCACTGCCGAGCGTTGACTGTTATGGCTAGGGAATCTTCCGTCACGTCTTCCCCTCGTTCGCAAACTCGGTATCACGGAAGGTGATTGCGTTGCTTGAGCGGAGAGGGAGGGATTCGAACCCCCGGTGCGCCAGGCGCACAGCGGTTTTCAAGACCGCCACATTCGGCCGCTCTGTCACCTCTCCAGGCCGCGCCCTCGGGGCGCGACAGGCATAGACCCTACCATCCCTGCGAGCCCCACGGTCCACCGGGCCCACCGGCGGCCCGCTCAGGGCACCCAGCGACGTCAGGACCTACTGAAGAACCCTCGCCGGTGCGGCTTGCTGGCGCGCGCCGGCAGCGGCGAGTCCGGTTCGTCGAGCCGCCCCTCGGCCAGGGCCTGCCCGATCGCCGGCCACACCGGCAGACGCGCCATGAGCGTGGCCTGCAGGGCGTGGTAGATGTCCGGGTGCCCGGCCCAGGTACGGGTCGAGGGCTGGTTGTCGCGGTCGAGCTCGTGGGTCCACACGCCGGGCGCCTCGATGAGGAACTCCTCGGCGTAGTCGATCCAGGCCCGGTAGCAGTGCTCGTAGTGCTCGACATCGATCTCCCCGTGCCCGTCGTCGAGCAGAGCCCGACGGATGGCGGCCGAGGCCGAGATGCCCTCGCAGACCACCCAGTGCATGCGCTCATGGACCATCGGCTTGCCGTCGAAGTCCGTGGTGTAGACGAAGCCGGGGGCGCCGCCGACGCGCCAGCCGTCGGTGCGGGCCTGCTCGAAGATGTGCTCGGCAGCATCCAGCATCCAGTCCGGCGCACTCATGGAGCGGTTGATGAGGGCCCCACGCAGCTGCACGGTCAGTCGCGCCCACTCCAGGCCGTGGCCCGGCGTGACGCCGTAGGGCCGGAAGGGATGAGCCGGCTCGTCGTGGTTGTAGTCGAGCCGCGGTTCCCAGGAGGTGCTGTAGTGCTCGGGCAGGCGCCAGCCGTGCTGGCGGGCCTGGACGTTGACTGCGAAGTCGACGATCTTCAGCGCCCGCTCCAGCCAGCGCACCTCCCCGGTGACGTCGGCGGTGGCCAGGTAGGCCTCCACCGTGTGCATGGCGGCGTTGATACCCCGGTAGTCCTCGGGGTCGGTGAAGTCGGCGGCGTAGGACTCGACCGGCATCTGCTGCGCCTCGTCCCACCAGTGGCGGTCCTGGATCGCGATGGCATCGCGCAGCAGCTCATGGGCGCCGGGCCGGTCGGCGGCTGTTGCGGTGGCCGCGGCCAGGAGCACGAAGGCGTGCTGGTAGCACTCCTTACGGGCCTCGGGGTCGATCGGGACGCCACGCCCATCGGCGTCGGGCTCGAGGCCGATCGCCGAGTACCAGCCGCCGTTGACCGGGTCGCGCAGAGGGCCGTTCAGGGCGCGCACGCCGTGGTCGGCGTAGCGGCGGCAGCCAGGGATGCCCATGAGCGCCCCCAGGGAGAAGGCGAAGGTCATGCGACCGGTGATCCACAGTTCGACCGGATGGGAGGGGTCCACCTCGCCGTCCTGGCCGATCCACCCGAACCCGGTGGGCACCTTCGCAGCGCGCGCGTAGTGCAGCAGGGCATGCGTCTCGTAGGCCAGCCAACGCTTGTGCTCGGGGGCGCCGAACCATCCCAGTCCCATGAGTCCTCCTTGATCCGCTGGGGATTCAAGGCTATCGACCCGTCTCGCGCGGATCAATGCTCCAGGCTGAGCCCGATGACACGCCCCGCCCCGGCTACTTCTGCTTCGGCCAGGCCGACTCGGCCTGCGTGAGCGCCTCCTGGGAGGTCATCGCCCCGGTCGACCAACGGCTCAGCGCCAGCCACAGGGCACTGCTGCCCACGCCCACGGGCATCGAGTCGGAGGCGTCCATCTCCACGGTTGTCTGACGCGACTGGAGCAGTGTGGTGGCACGCCGGCCGACGTCGCTGGGAGCCAGGTCCGGGTCGACGCCCTGGTAGGCGGTCGCCACCCCGCCCATCGCCATCCGGGTGCGGGCCCAGTCCCGGGAGGTCAGGTAGGCCATGACCGCGTTGGCCGCGTCCGAGCTGGTGAAGGCCACGAGATAGTCGGTGCCCACCAGCACGGCGTCCGAGCCACGGTCCATCGCCGGGGTGACGAAGGCCGAGACCTTGGTGCCACTCGACGTCGACGACGCCGTCGGCCCGGCCGTCTTGCCGCCGCCCTCGGCGGCGACGCTCCCGGTGGCGGTGGGCGCCTGGACCGCCACCGGGTTCGCGCCGTCGGCGTCGGTGATGGCGGTGCCCTCCGGGAAGCGGCTCTCGAAGGAGGAAGAGGCGTGCAGCATGAGGCAACTGCCCTTGACCAGGTCGGCCCCGGCCTGCTCAGGGCTCCGGGAGATGATCGAGCCGCGCCCGCCGGCCACGTTCCCGTCGGCCAGGACCAGGGAGCTGACGGCGTCGAGCGCCTCCACGGCGCCCGAGGAGTCCACGGGCACCCGGTGCGAGGCCCAGGTCTCGTAGGCGCCGGACCCCTGGGTGGAGAGCATGACATCCTCGAGCCAGTCGGTCATGACCCAGCCGGTGGACTCCCCGTCGGAGGCGCCCACACACCAGGGCGTCACGGAGCCGTCGGGGTGATCGGCGCGGACCTTGCGGGTCAGGGCCTCCAGCTCGGCCCAGGTGCCGGGCACCTTGTAGCCGGCCTTGGCGAAGGCGTCCGGCGAGTACCACACGAGGGACTTCACCGAGGCCATGAGCGGGGCGGCGTACGGCACGGAGGCGTGGATGCCGACCTGGATCCAGTGCCGGTCCCAGCCGGCCTCCACGTTGCTGTTGACCGTGTTCGGCAGCGGGTGGACCACACCGGTGTCGACGAGCTCGGCCACCATCCCCGGCTGCGGCACGATCGCCAGGTCGGGCAGGTTCTCAGGATCGTCCTGGCTCGACGGCGAGGCCCCCCTGCTGGAGGACAGGTCCGCGCCCGAGCCGTTGAGCAGCTGCGAGCGCAGCTCGGTGGTGCCGGTGTGCTCGACGTCGATGCCCGTGCACTTCTCGAACTCGGCCACGGAGGCCTCGAAGCGCTCGGCCTCGGTGCCGGTCAGGCCGCTGGAGACGGTGACGGTGGCGCCCTCGTGCCCCTGGTAGGCCTTGTAGGCGGCGCAGCCCGAAGCCGACGCCGAGCCGGCCCCGCCGGCCGAGCAGGCGGCACTGGCAGCGGCCGCCAGGGTCAGGGCGCTGGTGGCCGCGAGAAGTCGACCGGTCCGTCGCAGTCGGCCGGTACCGCGTCGTCGGCCCGCGGCGGCCGGCCCGTCGGACCGACCGGACCGACCGGACCGACCGGCATCGTCGGTGGAGTTCTCACGGATGACGTTGTGGTGGGAGACAGGGAGGGGGGACTGTCGCATCAGGGGTGCCTTACTCGTTCTATGAGGGCGTCCAGGACGGCGGCGCAGCCGTCCCGCCACACGGGCTCGGTCAGGATATCGCCGCGGTCGCGCACCCACGGGGGCGCGCTGCCCATGACGACTCCGGCCCCGGCCCACTCGATCATCTCGACGTCGTTGGAGCCGTCCCCGACCGCGAGGGTACGGGCGGGGTCGGCGCCCAGGCGGGCGGCGAGCGCCTCGAGGGCGGAGGCCTTGGTGACTCCCTCGGGGGCGACGTCGAGCCAGGCCGTCCAGCCGATGGCGTACTCCACCGAGTGCAGCCCGGAGTCGGCCACGATCTCGGAGAAGCGCTCCACGGACATGCCCGGCGCCCGCAGGACCACGCGGGTGACGGGCTGGGAGACGAGCTCGTCGAAGGTGACGACCCGCTGGTCCTCGATGAGCTCGCCGTCGGGGAAGAGCCGGGAGACCTTGAACCCGACGCCGGGATCCTCGACGGCGATGATCCCGTCGGGCACGGCGGCGTGCAGGGTCTCAATGGCGGTGCGCGGGTCGAAGGTGCGCGAGTCGACCACCTCGTAGCCGCCGGGGGCGTCCGGGTCGAGCCGCAGGGTCAGGGCGCCGTTGGCGCACACCATCCAGCCGGTGGACAGCCCCAGGTGGCGTACCACCGGCATGGCGGCGGCGATCCCGCGCCCGGTGGAGATGACCACGGGCACCTTGTGGGCGCGCAGGCGGGCGATGGAGGCCATGACCCGCTCCGAGACGCACCCGTCCATGTCGAGGATAGTGCCGTCGACGTCAAGGGCCACGACGAGCCCGTCACCCGGAGCGAGCCGGGCGCCGCCGGCGGCCTCCAGGGCGTCGAGGTCCCACATCCGGTCCTGGACGAGGGCGTGGTACTCCTCGTGGTTCAGGGCCCGACGACGCAGCACGCGCCTTCCAGCCCCGGAGCCGGCCTCTCCGGCGGACTCGGAGCCGCTCTCGACGCCGTCGAGCTGCTCGAGGTACTCCGCGGAGCCGCCCAGGTGGGTCAGGGGCTGGCCGGCCGGGGCGATCCCGGTGGCGGGGTTGATGGCCGGGCCGTTGCCGGTGGGCTCCGTGCTGCCGGTGCCGCTTGCGGCATCGGCAGCACCGGCGGCCTCAGGCAGGGGCTCCGGCGTCGTCGACGAGGTGGGCGATGGCGTGGGGCTCATGGGACCGACCCTCAGGCGGTGGCGCCGACGGGCTCGATGACCTCCAGGCCGCCCAGGTAGGGGCGCAGGCCCGCGGGTACGCGCACCGAGCCGTCGGCCTGCTGGTGGTTCTCCAGGATGGCGACCATCCAGCGGGTGGTGGCCAGGGTCCCGTTGAGGGTGGCCACGGGGCTCGTGCCACCCTCCCGGCGCTCGCGCACGGCCAGGCGGCGGGCCTGGTAGGTGGTGCAGTTGGAGGTGGAGGTGACCTCCATCCAGCGCTGCTGGGTGGGCAGCCAGGCCTCGCAGTCGAACTTGCGGGCGGCCGAAGAGCCCAGGTCCCCGGCGGCGGTGTCGATGACCCGGTAGGGCAGCTCGACCAGGGCCAGCATCTCCTCCTCCATGGCCAGGAGCCGGGCGTGCTCGGCCTCGGCGTCCTCGGGGCGGCAGTAGGAGAACATCTCGGCCTTGTTGAACTGGTGGACCCGGATGATGCCGCGGGTGTCCTTGCCGGCGGCGCCGGCCTCGCGGCGGTAGCAGGTGGACCAGCCCATGTAGCGCCTGGGCCCGGCGGACAGGTCGAGGATCTCGTCGGCGTGGTAGCCGGCCAGGGCCACCTCGGAGGTGCCGGTGAGGTAGAGGTCGTCGGCGGGCAGGTAGTAGATCTCGTCGCTGTGCGCGCCCAGGAAGCCGGTGCCGCCCATGACCTGCGGGGTCACGAGGGTGGGGGTGGTCATCGGGGTGAAGCCGTGGGCGACGGCGGCCTCCAGGGCCGCCGTCATGAGCGCCAGCTCCAGGCGCATGCCCCAGCCCTTGAGGTAGTAGAAGCGGGCGCCGGAGACCTTGGCGCCGCGGCGGGTGTCGATGATGTCCAGGCCCTCGCCGATCGCCAGGTGGTCGGCCGGCTCGAAGCCCTCGGCGGCGAAGTCGCGGGGCTCGCCGCCCTCGTGGCGCAGGACGACGTAGTCCTCCTCCCCTCCCGACGGCGCCCCTTCGATGAGGTTGGCGAACTGGCGGGCCAGGGCGTCGAGGTCGGCGGCTGCGGCCGAGGAGGCGGCCTCGGCGGCCTTGACCTGCTCGGCCAGCTCCTTGGCGCTGGCGAGGATCGCCGGGCGCTCCTGCGGCGAGGCCTTCCCCACGGACCGGGAGACGGCCTTCTGCTCGGCGCGGAGGTTCTCGAAGGCTGCCAGTGCCTGACGGCGGGTCTCGTCGGCGGCGATGACGCGGTCAACGAGATCGACGTCGGCACCGCGGGCTCGCTGGCTGGCTCGGAAGGGCTCGGGGTTCTCGCGAAGCGCACGCAGGTCGATCATGCCCCTGAGTGTAGTCAGGAGGGCGCCCGACTCCGCACCCTCTCCTGAGTCCCGGCGGAGACGGGCCGTCACCGGGGACGTGGCGGACCTGACACTCCAGCCGGATCGGCCGCAATCCGACGTCGGATGAGTGTCGCCTCGCGACGGCCCACAGGCCCCTCGACCCATGAATCAACCAGTGGATCGGCCGAAAAGTGCGCTCGAATGACAGACGTGCGATTCAAACACGCTCGCGCCTGTGCACACCAGGCCTGAGCGGCGAACGTGACCCACTTCCTACTACCAACGTAATCCACCTGTGAATAGAATCTATTTCAATCGGTGTACCCTATAGTTCCCGACGGTGTTCCCGGGCCGCCACGTTGGAGACCTGCCTGCGCCGCCTCCTGCACCACTCTCCCCACTCTTCCCGGCCAGTCGTCTGTCCACGACTTTCTGTCACTCCGTCATATCAGGCTCGCCGATCGCAGTGATGCGGGCCCCCGACCACAGGACCACAACTCATGCCGATCTCATCATCTCCGTCCTTCTCCCAGCTGCGGGCCTTCGTGGCCCTGTGCGATCACCAGCACTTCGGTGAGGCCGCCACGGCTCTCGGCGTCAGCCAGCCCAGCCTGTCCCAGGCCATCACCGCCCTGGAGAAGCGCGTCGGCGGCGAGCTGGTGGAACGCACCACTCGCCGCGTCCTGGTGACCTCCCTGGGCGAGGCCTTGCTCCCCTTCGCCCGCGACGCCGTCCTGGCCGCCGAGGCCTTCAACGAGGCCGCCTCCAGCCAGGGTGCCGCCCTGAGCGGCACGATGCGCCTGGGCATCATTCCCACCATCGCGCCCTACCTGGCCCCCGTCCTCATCGACGGCCTGCGCGAGGCCCTGCCCCAGATGGACCTGGACCTGCGTGAGATGGTCACCGGGGACAACCTCGACCAGCTCGCCCAGGGCCGCCTGGACGCCGCGATCATCGCCCTGGAGGACGACCTCCAGCGCACCGCTGCGATCCCGATGTTCGACGAGCAGCTCGTCATCCTCACCTCCGCGAACCACCCCTGGGTGGGGCGCACGGACGTGAGCCCCACCGAGCTCGATGACCAGCCCCTCCTCCTGCTTGACGAGGGCAACTGCCTGCGCGACCAGACCCTGGCCCTGTGCCAGCGCTACGGCTCTCAGCCGCCGGTCGCGGTGGCCACCACCCTGTCCACGGTGACCCGCATGGTCGCCCACGGCTCCGGCGTGACGATCATTCCCGAGGGCGCCCTGCAGCTGCTCTCCCCGTCGTCGGAGTACGGTGTCGCCCGTTTCGGCGGCGAGGCGCCGGTGCGCCACATGGGCCTGGTCCACCGGGTCTCCTCCTCCCGCGGAGCCGACTTCGCCCAGCTCGCCTCCCTCATCTCGCGCCTGGTGAGCGAGGCCGACCTGCCCGTTACTCCGATCAAGACCCTGGCTGCGGCCTGAGCCGCGCTCCGAGACGCACCCCGCACCGGGCTCACGCCCTCCTGTACGTTCCTACGCCCCTCCCGGGTCGTGACCGAGGCCGCACAGGCGGCTAACCTGCCCCTATGACCGGCTCCACCGACGGCGGGACCCGAGCGACGACGCGCCCCGGGCAGCCGTTGGCCTGCGTCGTCGTCAATCCCTCCAAGCCGCGCGCCACCGCGGTGGTGCGGGGCCTGCTGGAGCGCGAGCTGCGAGGGGCCGGCTACACCGGACCCGTGTGGCTGGAGACGAGCGTCTCCGAGCCCGGCACGATGCAGGCGCGCCTGGCCCTGGCCGCCGGAGCCCGGCTGGTGGTGGCCGCGGGCGGGGACGGAACCGTGCGCTCGGTGGCGGCCGGCCTGGCCGGCACCGGCGCCCAGATGGGCATCGTCCCCCTGGGCACGGCGAACCTGGCGGCCCGCAACCTCGGTGTGCCGGTCGGCGATCCGAGGGCGGCGGCCCAGGTGGCGGCCCGCGGGGTCGACCTGCCCGCCGACCTGGCCTGGGTGCGCACCGAGCCCTGGGCCGAGCCCGACGTCGGGCCGGACG
>NZ_GL882572.1 GCF_000195595.1 Actinomyces sp. oral taxon 170 str. F0386 | reverse complement strand
GTCCTGAGCGCCACCCCCGACGACCGCCGCGGCTTCATCGAGGAGGCCGCCGGCGTCCTCAAGCACCGCAAGCGCAAGGAGCGCGCTCTGCGCAAGCTCGAGTCCATGGCCGCCGACCTCGCTCGGGTCTCCGATCTCGCCCAGGAGCTGCGCCGCCAGCTCGGTCCCCTGGCCCGGCAGGCCGCCATCGCCCGGCGTGCCCGGACCATCCAGGTCGAGGTCCGCGACGCCACCGCCCGGCTCCTGGCGGACGACGTCGTCCAGGCCCAGTCCCTCCTGGAGGCCGGCGACGAGGACAAGGAGGCGCTGGCCAGGCGCCGCGGCGCCGTCGAGGAGGCCGAGCGCGTCGCCAGGGCGCGCCTGAGCGAGCTGGCCGCCATCGAGACCACCTCCGCCCAGCGCCTGGCTCGGGCCGGGGGTGTCTGGGAGGAGCTCACCGGGGTGGCCCAGTCCCTCGGTGCGCTCGCGGACGTGGCCGGTGAGCGGATCCGGCTCCTGGCCTCCGCCCCGGCGCCGAGCCACGGGACCGACCCCGAGGAGCTCGAGCGGCGGGCCGAGACCGCAGGCAGGGAGGAGGCCGAGCTCGCCGACGCCGTCGAGACCGCCCGTACGGCCCTGAGTGACGCCACCCGGGCGCGCACCGACGCCGAGACCGCTGAGAAGGCCGCCGACCAGGAGCTCTCGGCCGCGCAGCGGCGCGTCTCGGAACGACGTGAGACCATCGCCCGCGCCGGTGGGCGCGTCGCCTCGGCCCGTAGCCGTCATGAGGCCAGCCTGGCCGCTCTTGAGCAAGCCCGCAGCGCCCTTGAGGCCGCGCAGGACCGTGAGGAGCGCGCCCGCGCCGCCCTGGCCGAGGCCGGGGGAGGGGATGAATCGGGGCAGAGCCCGACCGGCGACGTGCAGGACGGCTCCGGGACAGCTGGCGGTACGGGGGCTGGAACAGCTTCGGGGACGTCTGCTGAGGCGCGCGTGGCGGCAGACGCCGCGGCTCGGGCCGCAGCCGTTCACGAGGACGCGACCCGCCGTCTGGCCGAGGCCCGCGAGGCCGTCTCCGCCGCCACCGATGCCCGCCGGGAGGCCGCCTCCGACCGGGCCACCTGGACGGCCAGGCGCGATACCCTGGCCATGTCCCTGCGCAGCCAGGACGGCACGGCGGCACTGCTGCAGACCGGTGTCGAGGGTCTTCTCGGACCGCTGGCGGAGCACCTGAGCGTCGAGCGTGGTTGGGAGAACGCCGTCGCCGCCCTCCTGGGGGTGCTCGCCGAGGCCGGTCTGGCCGCTGACGCTGAGGCCGCTCTGGCGGGACTGGAGCGTGCCCGCAGCCAGGATATCGGCGCAGTCAGGATGGTCCTTGCCGATGATCCCTCACTGAGCCCGGCACCGGAGGACGCCAAGGAGGCACCGCCTGTCCCCGTTGACGGCGCTCTGGCGGCCCGAGGGCTCGTGAACCCCGCGCAGTCGGAGGTTGGGAGCCTCGGGCGGGTCCTGGACGGGCTGCTCGAGGGCTGTTGGGTCGTAGAGGATCTCGGGACCGCCCGAGCCTTGCGTGCGGCGATGCTCGACACCGTCGTGGCCACACGCAGTGGTGACGTCCTGGCTCCCGGATGGGTCGCCGGTGCGGGGCGAGGGGCCTCCTCGGTTCTCGAGCTCACCGCCGCTCACGAGGAGGCCGACGCCGAGGCCGCCGCTGCGGCGCAGGCGGAGACCGATGCCGATGCCGCCCTGGAGGAGGCTCGTCGCGGGGAGGAGGCCGCCCGTCAGGCGCTCAGTGATGCACTGACCGCCCTGCGTCAGGCCGATGCCGACGCCGCTCGGGCCGCCGAGGCGATGGCTCGTCTGACCTCTGCGGCCCATGCCGCGGCCGAGGAGACGGGGCGGGCCCGCCGGGTCCTGGAGAGGGCCGAGGCCGAGTCCGTCCAGCGCACCGCTGAGCTCGCGGCGGCCACGGCCGCGCTGGCCGAGGTCGAGGATGAGCCCGACGCCGTCGATGGCACGGACGTATCGGACCAGCCGGGGAGCGCCGGTCCCGACCGCCTTGAGCGTGCGTTGGAGAGCGCCCGCCAGGAGCGGGAGGTCGCCGCAGACGCCGCCCGTCAGGCCCGCGCCGTCGAGACTGACGTCAGGCTCGCCCTGCGCACGGCCGAGGAGCGCGAGCGCTCCAGCCGCGGCCGTGCCGACTCGCTGCGAGCGGCGGCACGCCGGGAGCGCGATCAGCGCGCCGCCGCCGAGAGGGCCCAGCAGCGCCGCAGCGCCCAGCTGGCCGTTGCCACCCACGTGCGCGACCAGGCCCGTGCCGCGGCCGAGGCGGCCAGAGCCTGTGTCCAGCAGGCCGCTGACGAGCGGGCCACCATTGAGACCGAGCGGGCTCAGGCCCTGGCCGCCACCAACGAGGTCCGCGAGGAGATCGACCGGCTCACCAAGGAGCTCGGCAACCTCACTGACGCCGCCCACCGCGAGGAAGTGGCCCGGGCTGAGCAGCGCATGCGTCTGGAGGCTCTGGCCGAGCGCGCCATGAGCGAGCTCGGCCTCGAGCTGGATCCTCTCGTGGAGGAGTACGGCCCCCATATGCTCGTCCCCGAGGTCATCGAGGAGCCGGATATCGCGCCCGGCTCCGATGCGGAGCTCACCGGGGACCGGGACGGTACTCGTACCTCGGCCGGGTCCGGTCGCCCGGGCCGTCCTTATGTGCGCTCTGAGCAGGAGAAGCGCCTGGCCAAGGCCTCGCGCGACCTTGCCCGGCTCGGCAAGGTCAACCCGCTCGCCCTGGAGGAGCACGCCGCCCTGGAGCAGCGGCACCAGTTCCTGGCTGAGCAGCTGGCCGACCTCAAGCGCTCACGCGACGACCTGCTCAGCATCGTCGAGGAGATCGACGCCCGGGTCCAGGAGGTCTTCACCCAGGCCTACGAGGACACCGCCCACCAGTTCGCCTCCGTCTTCGACCGGCTCTTCCCCGGTGGGGAGGGACGTCTGGTGCTCACCGACCCCGACGACATGCTCACCACTGGCATCGAGATCGAGGCGCGTCCAGCGGGCAAGAAGGTCAAGCGGCTCTCGCTGCTCTCGGGTGGGGAGCGCTCGCTCGCAGCAGTCGCACTACTGGTGGCGATCTTCAAGGCGCGTCCCTCGCCCTTCTACGTCATGGACGAGGTGGAGGCGGCCCTGGATGACACCAACCTGGGCCGGCTGCTGGAGATTTTTACCGAGCTGCGTCAGTCCAGTCAGCTCATCATCATCACCCACCAGAAACGGACCATGGAGGTGGCCGACGCGCTCTACGGCATCACGATGCGTGACGGAATCACCAAGGCGGTCTCACAGCGGCTGGCCCAGCCCGACCGCGGTACGGCTGTGACTCCTGATGTCTGAGTGAACCCTGAGGGTAATGTGATAGTACCCTCACGGTGTGACGCTCGTTTTCAGAGTCGAGCCATTATTGTGTCAGGAAGTTGCCAGGTTTTGTTGTCAATTGGACGACAATTGCGTGCGAAGTCTGGTCAGATCGCATTTCGCAGGGCAGAATCCTGGCCATGGGTGCCATGATTCTTCCCCTCGCTGTCGTGCTGGTTGCCGGCCTTCTTGTGCTCGGCATGGTCTGTGCCGAGCGCTTCCCGGTGCGCTCCTGGCCCTCTCGCATTCGCGGTCTGGTCCGCAACTCGCAGGAGGTGCGTCAGGAGGGGCAGGACGTCGAGGTCGAGGTCGTGCCCCAAGAGGTCCGCCTCACCGACCTCATGACGCGCGAGGGGCCCTCCGCCTATGTGGGGACCGAATCCTTCGGCGGTCTGGTGGGAGTCTTCGAGAAGGCGATGGACACTGCGGAGAGGACGCGGGGGTCTGCCGGTTCTCGGCGTCGTGGTCAGGTGCATGAGCCGGCTGCCAGTGGGGTCTCGCAGCCCCAGGGGTGATGGGGCGGTCCAGTTCGTGAAAAACTATGTCCACGATCATTTTCACGAACTGAGGGGCTTGAAAAGCCGATCTCTGGATAAAATCCCGGCCCTGAGAGGTTGCCGTTCCATCCGCGCTCCTATCAACTCCTGTTGGCTCTAGATGTCAGCAGGTCACCATTCTGCGCACTGACTCCGGGTTTATTGGCTTTCCTCGTCCTGCGGCCAGCCGGCAGGTGGTGTCGTAGGAATTCTTTTGTCACGACTCATGGGCGCATCGGTGATTCCCGTGGAGCCCTGCCGGTCAGAGACGGTCGGAGGCGAACGACCCTGCCACAGCGGGGCGACCATCGGGCATGATTGGCCTATGGAACCGATCCTCATCGTTCTCGGCATCATCCTGGTTATCGTCGTCGGCGGCGGGCTGTGGCTCTACGCGGGCAGGCGTCGGGGGCAGGTCCCCGACGATGTCAGCGCTCACAAGCCGATGTCCGTCGAGGACCTCCTGCCGTCCGAGGAGGGGGAGGAGCCCTCGGGCGAGACGGCCTCCGACGCGGAACCGGGCGCCGAGCCGGTTGCGACGCTGGAGTCGCCGGAGTCCATCCCGGGCCGTATGCAACGCCTGCGCGCTCGCCTGGCCGGCGCCGGTGGTTTCGGCAAGGCGGTCCTGTCCGTCCTGTCCCGTGGCGACCTGACCGAGGAGGACTGGGAGGAGATCGAGGACACCTTGCTCACCTCCGACCTCGGCATCGAGGTGACCACATCCCTCATGGATGAGCTGCGCACCCAGGCCAAGGTCCTGGGCACCTCCGACCCCGAGGCTGTTCGCACGGTCCTACGCGCCGAGCTGCTCAAGCTCGTCGACCCATCCCTGGACCGCTCCCTCAACCTGGACCGCCCCACCCCGGCCGACGGCGCCCAGGGGACGCCCGCGGCCGCCATCCTCATGGTGGGCGTCAACGGCACCGGCAAGACCACGACCTGCGGCAAGCTCGCCCGCGTCCTAGTGGCCCAGGACAAGACCGTCGTCCTGGGCGCGGCCGACACCTTCCGCGCTGCGGCCGCCGAGCAGCTGAGCACCTGGGGCGAGCGCGTGGGCGTTGACGTCGTGCGCTCCGAGAAGGAGGGCGCCGACCCCGCCTCCGTCGCCTACGACGCCGCCCGCCGGGCCGCCGACCAGGAGGCGGACGTCGTCGTCGTCGATACCGCCGGACGCCTGCAGAACAAGGCCGGCCTCATGGATGAGCTGGGCAAGATCAAGCGCGTCATGGAGAAGATCGCGCCGGTCGGCGAGATCCTCCTGGTCCTGGACGCCACCACCGGCCAGAACGGAATGCGTCAGGCCCAGGTCTTCTCCGAGGCCGTCGGTATCACCGGTATCGTGCTCACCAAGCTCGACGGCACCGCCAAGGGCGGCATCGTCGTCACTGTTCAGAGGGAGCTGGGCGTTCCCGTCAAGCTCGTGGGCCTGGGGGAGGGCGCCGATGACCTGGCTCCCTTCGACCCGGAAGGCTTCGTCGACGCGCTGCTGGGTTGAGCCGTCGCTCACGGGCCTGCCCGTCTCTGTGCACCGCCTCCGGCCACTCGCCTCGTTTCAGAGCCTGGGTAGCCGGAGGCGTCTCGACCACGTCGGGTGAGGGCCCTTACTGAATGATCCAGCCCTTCTGAGCAGCGATGTGCACTGCTGCGGCCCGAGTGGGCGCATCGGTCTTGGCCATGGCCTGGGAGAGGTGGTTGCGGGTGGTGCCCTCCGAGAGATGAACGCGCCGGGCGACCTCGGCGACGGTGGCACCGTCGGCGGCGGCCTGGAGCACCTCGGTCTCGCGGGCGGTCAGAGGGGAGTCCCCGAAGACGAGCGAGTCGGCGGCCAGCGCCGGGTCGACGACTCGCAGCCCCGCATGGACCCGGCGCACCGACTCGGCCAGATCCGTGGCCGGAGCATCCTTGACGACGAAGCCGTGGGCTCCGGACTGGACGGCGCGCCGCAGGAATCCGGGACGCCCGAAGGTGGTGACGATGAGGACCCTCGTGGTCGGCAGCCGCTCCAGGAGTTTCGAGGTCGCGCTCAGCCCGTCAGTGCCGGGCATGTCGACGTCCATAAGAACGACGTCGGGCCGGTGCTCGAGCGCGACGGGCAGGACATCGTTCCCGTTTCCGACCTGGGCGACGACCTCGATGTCGGTTTCCAAGGTGAGCAGCGCGGCCAGCGCCCCGCGCACCATGGCCTGGTCATCGGCCAGCATCACTCGGATCATCGATCATCTCCGTCGCTCGTGGTCCATCTAGGACTGGTGCATCAGCGGCAGCGCATGGGGTACGCAACCGGTTCAGCGCGTCGTATCCTGCGTCAGCCGAGAGGATAAACGACGGGCGCTCACCCTCAGAACAGTGCCCTTGCCGCTGGAAGGCGTCCCAGCGGTGAGGTCAGCGCCGTTGTCCTGGCAGCGTTGACGCAGCCCCTCCAACCCGTGACCGTCACTGGCGCCAGACGAGTCGAGTCCGATACCGTCGTCGACCACCTCGATGGAGTCGGCGCTCAGGCTCACCCGGCAGTGCGAGGCGTGGGCATGGCGCACGATGTTGGTGACGCCCTCGCGCACCACCCAGGCGAAGAGCTCGCGCAGCTCGGGGTCGACGACCTCGACGGTCAGCGGTAGATCGGCGCGGATACCGGCCGAGGTCAGGACGTTCGTGGCGCGAGCCAGCTCGCCGGCCAGGCTCAGCTCGCGGTAGCTGTTGACGGTGGCGCGCACGTCGGCCAAGGCGGAACGTGCCAGGGACTGAACCTCGGTCAGCTCCACCCTGACCTGATCGGGGGCGGTGTCGACGAGTCTGGAGGCGAGCTCGGTCTTCAGAGCGATGACAGTCAGCGAGTGCCCCAGGATGTCATGCATGTCCCGGGCCATGCGGTTGCGCTCCTCATTGATCTCCAGCTCATGAGTGCGTTGCTCCAGAATGCGGGCCACCCGCCGCTGCTCCATGATGTAGCGCCCAAAGACGCAGGCGCCTCCCGCACCGATGAGAGCGATCCACGCGTCTTCACTCGCGGACCAGGAGGGACTCATCCTGGGAACGAGGAACAGTGTGCCAGCGAGGATCGCGATGGGCCCGATGGACGCCTGCCAGGGCAGGGAGAAGGCCAGGACGATGGCCAGGAACACCACCAGCTGCAGGCTCTGAGGCCCCACGCCGAAGGCGGCCCCGATCGCTGTGAGCGCGCCGACGACGATCTGCAACAGACTCAGGCGGCCGGGCCAGGTCAGGCCCTGGCGCACCCGTCTCACGCTGAGCGAGCAGGCGGCGTACAGGCATGCGCAGGAGACAACGGCGCTGACAGCGCCCCACACCCCACCGCTGGATCCTTGGGCCAGCCCCGCCCTGACGACCGGAACCATGAAGGCGGCCCACACGATCCCCCAGCCGGCCGCCACAACGCGGGTGCGGTGAGCCCGCGCCTCGTCGGGGGACAGGGCGCGGGCGGTCATGGACGAGATCGTACTCATTCTTGGAGCTCTAGACCCGAGCAGTATCGCGGCCCATCCTCCAGGCGGCGCCGCCCAGGAAGACGGCGAGCCAGGTCAGGACGTTGACCACCCACCCCCAGGAGAAGTTCTCGCCGCCCATGGGCCACAGCGCCAGGTTGTGCAGCCCGTACATGGGGGTGAGGCTGCCGATGCGATCCATGGTGGAGCCCGGCGTCAATGGGATGAACATGCCGCCGAGGAAGGCGAGCAGGGCCATGAGCGGGCCGACCACCTGCATGGCGTTGTCCGAGGGAAGGAGGTAGCCGACGAACAGTCCGAAGGCGGTGAAGACCAGGGACCCCAGCCAGATGATGAGCGCCGAGGCGATCCAGACGCTCGCAGGCATGTGAGCATGACGGTAGGGGCCGCAGGCGTACACCGCGCCGACCGCGACCGCACTGATGAGCATCCCGACGATCACCTTGGCGGCGATGTAGGCGATGGGCTTCAGCGGTGTCAGACGCAACTGACGGCTCCAGCCCGAGGCCCGCTCAGTGCTCACGGCCGCTCCGGCCCCGGTGGTGGTCATGAGTGCGCCGTACAGGGCCATGCCGATCATCATGTTCGCCACGACGTTGCCGTTGCCGTAGGGCGTGGAGGAGTAGTCAGTGGTGGTGAACATGAGGAAGAAGGCCACCGGTAGAAGAACCGAGAAGAAGACGGACCGACGGTTGCGCAGGCGTCGGCGGATCTCGAGGAGCAGGAGAGTCAGGCTCAACCCGCCCAGAGGCGGTGTGGTGCGGGAGGAGAGATCGAAACGACGGATAGGCGAGGTCTTGGCCGAGGGCAGGGATGACGATGAAGAAGACATGGAAGTGGCGGATCCGGTAGAGGTAGTGGATGGGAGAGTGACGGTGCTGCTGGTGCGGACGGTACGGTTCATGCTGATGCTTCCGGAGTAGGAACGGTGGTGTCATCGCTGGTCAGGGCCATAAAGGCCTCCTCCAGGCCACGGCTGGTGATCTCCAGGTCCTTGGCGAGGTGCTTGTCGAGGAGAAGCGCGGCAACGGCGTCGGTGTCGGTCGAGCTCAGGGTGAGCGCGCTGCCCAGGATCTCGACATCGGAGACCGTGCCTTGAGCCCGCAGATCGGCCAGGGCGCCGCGCAGCCGCTCGGGTGCGCAGGTCAGGGTGGCCCGCAGGGAGCGACCGCTCACGGAGGCGCGGATCTCGGCGGCGGTGCCGTCGGCGACGATGCGCCCATGACTCATCAGGATGATCCGGTCGGCGAAGGCGTCGGCCTCCTCGAGGTAGTGCGTGGCGAAGACGACGGTGCGCCCGTGCTCGGCGTCGGCGTGGATGGCCTCCCAGAAGCTGCGGCGCCCCTCGACGTCCATACCTGTGGTCGGCTCATCGAGGATGAGCAGAGCAGGATCACTCACGAGCGCCATGGCGAAGCGCAGGCGCTGCTGCTGGCCTCCTGAGCACTTCTTGACGATGCGCGTGGCGAAGTCGGTGACGCCCGCGCGCCGCATGGCCTCCTCAGTATCGATCTTGTGGGAGAAGAGGCTCGCCGTCAGCTCCACCGTCTCGCGCATGGTGATGTCGGGGAGCAGTCCGGCGGTCTGCATGACTGCGGCGATCAGGCCCCGGTTGACCGCCTGGCGCGGACTCATCCCGAAGACTCTCACTTCGCCACTGGTAGGGCGACTCAGTCCCAGGATCATGTCGATCGTCGTCGTCTTGCCCGCGCCGTTAGGGCCCAGGAGGGCGACGACCTCTCCTGGGCGGATAACCAGGTCGATGCCGTCGACAGCGGTGACGTCACCGAAGGACTTGTGCAGATCGGTCAGCTGGACGGCGTCGACACGATCCGTTTGGGGAACCACCGGGAGCGAGGGCTCTGGGGCGGGCCGAGGTGTTGTTGTGCTCATGGCTCAAGACTCGCGCTGCAGTGGCGGTGGCCCATGGCCCATCGGTCATCACTTGCTCATGACATATCTCAGGGGTGAGCAGATGGTGGAATAACCGCATTATGGCGGGGCAAAGCCGGGTTGTTGAACGCGAGAGGAGATACCGGGCGGAGAAGGCGGAAGTGGCGGAGCCGGCGAGTAGTGGGCGGTCGGTGAGTGTGGGCTCAGTCCCGGTCCGGGCGCGGGTGAGAGGGCAGGCCCCGCTTGCCGCTATCCTGGGTCGCAGTCAGGGGAATCATCATGGCTCTTGGCCACAGGACCTCCGCCCTCATCCGCCCACAGTCTCCCGACCAACGCGCCCGACGGCGCCAGGAAGGACCATCGCGTGTTCGGCAACCTCTCCGATCGCATCACCGCCTCCTTCAACCAGCTGCGTGGCAAAGGTCGTCTCACCGCGGCCGACGTCAACGCCACGGTCACTGAGATCCGCCGTGCCCTCCTCGAGGCCGACGTCGCCCTGCCCGTGGTACGTGCCTTCACCTCTGCTGTACGCGAGAAGGCGGTCGACGCCGCCCGTTCCCAGGCCCTCAACCCGGGTCAGCAGGTCGTCAAGATCGTCAACGAGGAGCTCATCGAGGTCCTGGGCGGCGAGACCCGGGAGATCAACTGGGCCGACCGCGGCCCCACGATCATCATGCTCGCCGGCCTCCAGGGCGCTGGTAAGACCACCCTGGCCGGAAAGCTCGGACGCTGGCTGCGCGACCAGGGCAAGCGCGTCCTGCTGGTGGCCTCCGACCTCCAGCGCCCCAACGCCGTCACGCAGCTGAGCGTCGTCGCCGAGCGCGCCGGGGTGCACGTGTGGGCGCCCGAACCCGGCAACGGCGTGGGCGACCCGGTGGCCGTGGCCCGCTCCGGTGTCGAGCAGGCACGCACTAATGGTTACGACGTCGTCGTCGTGGACACCGCCGGCCGTCTGGGCGTGGACGCCGAGATGATGGACCAGGCGATCCGCATCCGCGACGCCGTTGTCCCCCACGAGATCCTCTTCGTCCTGGACGCCATGGTCGGTCAGGACGCCGTCAACACCTCGGTCGCATTCCGCGATGGCGTCGGCTTCACCGGCGTGGTCCTCTCCAAGCTCGACGGCGACGCCCGCGGCGGTGCGGCCCTGTCCGTGCGCGGCGTCACCGGCGCCCCGGTCCTGTTCTCCTCCACCGGCGAGGGCCTGACCGACTTCGAGCGCTTCCACGCCGACCGCATGGCCTCGCGCATCCTGGACATGGGTGACCTGCTCACCCTCATCGAGCAGGCCGAGCGGACCCTGGACCGCCAGGAGGCCGAGGACGCCGCCGCCAAGCTCGCCAAGGGCACCTTCACCCTCGACGACTTCCTGGGCCAGCTGCGCCAGATCCGCAAGATGGGCTCCATGAAGAAGCTCCTGGGCATGATGCCCGGCATGGGGCAGATGCGTGATGCCCTGGAGAACTTCGACGAGCGCGAGGTCGACCGCATCGAGGCGATCGTGTGCTCCATGACTCCGGCTGAGCGCAAGGACCTGTCCATCCTCAACGGATCGCGTCGCAGCCGCATCGCCAAGGGATCGGGGACCACAGTTCAGGCCGTCAATGAGCTCGTGGACCGCTTCGAGCAGGCCAAGAAGATGATGGAGGCCATGGCCTCCGGTGGAGGCATGGGCGGACTCGGTGAGGGCGGTCCCATGCCCGGGATGGGGTCGCTGCCCGGCATGGGCAAGCACTCCAAGGCCCGCCAGGCCCCCAAGGCCAAGCGCGGCAAGGGCGGAAAGAAGGGCCGCAGCGGCAATCCCGCCAAGGCCGCTCGTCAGGCCAAGGAGGCCGCGGCCGCCAAGCAGGCCAAGATCGAGGCCGGTCAGGGCGCCGCGCTCGCAGCCGGGTCCTCCTTCGGACTCGGGAGTGGGCAGGCGGGCGCCTCCGGCTACGGGATCATGCCCCAGGCCAAGCAGCAGGCTCAGGCCGACGCGCAGCCCTCGGGCGACGACGTCGCCGATGCCATGGGCGCCCTGCCCGAGGACCTGCGCCGCCACCTCGGGCTGTAGGCTCAACGGCCCGCGACGCCTGGGAGCCGAGCTGCGGGCTCGGACGTCATCGGATCCGCTGGAGCGGGTCAGTCGTCAGAAGATAGGGCAGTCTCGCCCTCGATGACGGTGCCCTGGTGGAATACCGCCTGCCAGGCCGAGCCTCGGCGACGGTAGAGTGTGGACCTCCGGGTGACGCGACCTGGTGTACATAAGGTGTAGAGGACCTGGGCGACGTCGTCGGCAAGGATGCGGGACTCAGCCTCCTCGATTCTGTATCCATCGGCGAGGGAGTCCGCATGCGTTCCCTCCAAGCGTCCCAGGACGACCTCCTTGACCTCGCTGCGGCTGTAACGCCGTCCCGAGGCACCGACCTCGTTGAAGTCCTCCGCGATCTGTTCATCGAAAGAGCCGGCGTCCCAGATCAGCTCCGGGTGGTGGAAGATCGGTTCTCGTCGGATCAGTTCATGCCACTGTGATGAACTCTTCATCCCTTACCTCTCGTCGCGATGTCGACGGTTTGGAAGTGACTGGGCTAAAGCCAGCCGTTGGTCTCGGCGGTGCGAGCCGCCTCGGTGCGGTTGCGAGCGTGGGTCTTGGCGATCGCCGAGGACAGGTAGTTGCGCACCGTGCCTTCGCCCAGGTGCAGCCGTGCGGCGATCTCTCTGGCATCTGCGCCTGTGGCTGCAGCCTGCAGAACCTCCTTCTCCCGATCAGTCAGCGGGTTCGGTCCGAGCAGCACCGACTCCTGGGCGAGCTCAGGGTCGATGACCCGCAGGCCCGCGTGAACCTTACGGATCGCCTCGGCCAGCTCCTCGGGAGGGGTGTCCTTGACGATGAAGCCCGCGGCTCCCGCCTCCATGCCGCGTGAGAGGTAGCCCGGGCGCCCGAAGGTCGTCACGATGAGGCACCGGCACGGCACTCCCGAGCCGACGACCTCCGCAGTGGCCGCCAGTCCGTCGCGGCCGGGCATATCGATGTCCACCAGGGCCACGTCCACGGCATGCTCACGCACTGCGGGGAGGACCTCGTCGCCCCGCCCCACCTGGGCCACTACCTCCAGATCGTTCTCCAGCCCCAGAAGCGTCGCCAGCGCTCCACGTACGAGGGCCTGGTCATCGGCGATGAGCACGCGGATCGGGCTCACGGCAGCCTCACCTCCAGCCTGGTTCCGCCGGACGGCACGTCAGCGGAGTCTCTCTCGACGGCGCCGGACGAGTCAGTGCGACGGGTGATCGGACTGGTCATGGTGAGAGAACCGCCCTCCTGCTCAATGCGGGAGCGCAGGCCCTCCAACCCGTTGCCGGGTTTGTCACCGGCCAGGCCGATACCGTCGTCGCTTACCCGCAGCAGCCCCGGCTCCAGATGCACTGCTACGGTTGCCGCCTGCGCGTGCCGCACGATATTGGTGGTCGCCTCGCGCAGAGCCCAGGCCAGTACGGCTCGCTGACGCTCAGGAATGTCCTGGGCGCTGCCGGTCACATCCACACTGATCTGGGCGGCACTCAGGGCAGTACGCGTGGCCTCCACCTGACTGGTCAGATCCGGCGAACGCAGGCGCGTCACCGTGGAGCGCACATCGGCGAGGGCTCCGCGAGCCAACGCAATCACCTCGTCGAGCTCGCTGGAGGCAGCGGCTGGGTCGCGCTCAATGAGCCTGCGGGCGACCTCAGCCTTGAGGGTGAGGACTGTCAGAGAGTGTCCCAGGATGTCATGGACATCGCGCCCCACCGCCTCACGTTGGGAGACAAGGGCGAGCTCACGCTCGGCGGACGCCCTGCGCTCCTGGAGCTCCACTGTGATTCGGGCGATGATGATGGGAACCTCGGATAGCGATACGCCCAATACCTGCCAGTGCGACTCCGGATGGGTGTTCCATAACAGGGAGGCGGCAACCAGAAGACCCGCCGCTATGACAACGGTGGGGATACCCCGGCGCAGCGTCGTGGAGAACAGGAGCAACGAGCAGAAGAAGGGGAAGAAGCAGACCGTCCACCATCCCAGTGCCGGCAGCGTCAGTACGGTGAAGAAGGCCTGGACCGCGAGCTCTCTCAGAAGGACGCGAGTCGGGAGGTCAGTCGGAGGGACTCCGACCCTCGATGCACGGTTGTCCGGCATCGAGAACGCCCAGACGTAGCCGGCGATGAACCCCAGTACGCCGGTGAGCCCCAGCAGACGCTGCCACCAGGCGAAGGAACCGAGAAGAAGCTGGATGATGGGAATGACCAGGAACAGCACCCATACCGTGGCGTCCCAGACGATGTGACGGCGATGAAGGCGCCAGGGGCGGGAACGGGATCGTCCTCTCCCAGACGATGATGTCGTCAGATCGGCTGAGTCATGCAGGGGCTGCGGCACGGTCATCTCCGGCCTCACCGGCGCCTGGTCGCCCGACGTCGGGCCCCGATCACCAGCAGTCCGAAGAAGAGTGTCCACGCCACCAGGTTAGTCAACGGCATCCACAGCGGGTCCTGGACGCCCACCGGTCGGTCCGACACATAGGTCCACCCCTCACCCAGCGGCCACCGGGCCAGGGCTGTCGAGCCGTACATCGGGGTGAAGCGGCTGATTGTCAGCAGCGTGTGGGGCAGGGGCATGAAGGTGTTGCCGATGAAGGCGAACAGGGAGACCAGGGAGGTCGCGATACCGATTGATGCCGAAGAGGGCAGCCACATTCCGGCGGCCAGGCCCCATAGGACGAAGGGGAGGACCCCGAGTAGACAGATGAGGGGGCTCGCGGCCCACACCCAGCCATCCATCTGCGAGTCCGTCAGTGCCCCAGCGGCGAGCACGACGACGACGGGAAGAGCCGCGGTTCCCACCGCGGTGCCGGTCTTGACCACCAGGTAGCCACGCAGGCCCCGGGCGGTGACCGCCATCTGACGGCCCCACCCCGCCGACTGCTCGACCGCGGCTGCGGCCGAGGCGCTCGTGGCGCCCAGACAGGCGCTGAAGCAGGCCATCGCGAGCATCACCGAGGCCGAGACGTTGCCGTGGGCGTGAGGACCGTACTCTCCCGCGGATGCGTTCAGACGACCGAAGACGAGATACATCGTCAGGGGAAAGGCGATGACGAAGAAGAGATTGGCCGGCTCGCGCAGGCTTCGGTAGAGATCGAGCCAGAGGTAGGTCAGGACGGGGCGTGCGGGCCTGAGCCCTCCCGAGCGGCGTGATTGGCCGCCAGGACTGTCTGCAGAGGGACTGACAAAGGAGTCTGATGCGGGGAGATCAGGATATCCCTGGGGCGTCGCGGTCATGACGTGGCCTCGCTGTCTGCGCTGGTGGTGGATGGCGGAACGAAGGTGGATCGGGACGATGCCCCGACTGCGTCCTCGGAGGTCAGCGTGGTGAAGACCTCGTTGAGGCTGACGGCTCCGATGCTCAGGTGCTCAGCGGGGGTACTGGTCAGGAGCCAGCGGGCGACGGCATCGGAGTCCGTGGTCCGGATCTCCACGTGCTCTCCTCGGACGGCCGTGTGCAGGATGCTGCCGGCCGTCGGGAAGGTGGCCAGGTACGGGTCCAGTGACTTCTCGGAGACCCCGGGCCAGGTGGCGGTGACGAGCGCCCCGTTGCCCAGGGCCCGGATCTCATCGACGCTGCCGTCGGCGATCAGGCGGCCGTGGGCGATGATGACGATGCGGTCGGCGAAGGAGGCGGCCTCCTCCAGGTAGTGGGTGGCGAACAGGACAGTGCAGCCGCGGCGGGTCTGGTCACGCATCGTCTCCCAGAAGGCGATCCGAGCACTGACGTCCATGCCGGCGGTGGGCTCGTCCAGGACGAGGAGCTCGGGACTGGGGAGAAGAGCGAGGGCCAGACGCAGGCGCTGACGTTCGCCCCCCGAGCACCGACTCACCCTCCGGGTGAGGATCTGCCCGAGGTCCGCCTGGTCGACGACGTCGTCGATCCGGGTCCCGCCGGAGCGTCGATGCGAGTGCTGAGGCTGCATCGAGGACATGACTCGCAGGGTCTCCCCGACGGTGAAATCGTCCAGGAGACCACCGTCCTGGAGGATGACACCCACGCGACCCGACTGAACAACCTGGTCCGGGGCGGATCCCAGCAGCTCGATGGTCCCGGCGTCGGGCCGGGTCAGGCCCAGGACCATGTCGAGGGTGGTGGACTTGCCTGCGCCATTGGGTCCGAGGAAGGCGACCACCTCGCCGGGGCGGACGGTGAGATCAAGGTCGTCAATGGCGACGAGGTCGCCGAAGGTCTTGCGCAGACCGCGGGCACGGACCGCGGGGGATGGTGTTGTGCCTCTGGCCGGAGGCCGGGATGTCGAGGAGTGAGCGGTGGTGGTGACAGCGCGGATCATGGCACCAGGTTCATGCCGGCCGGTTGCTCCCGGTACTGAGCGCTGTCACCGCCGCTGCATGACAGCTGTCATACGGCTCGGCATCGTGGATCTCCGTAGCGCCCCAAGCTCCATAGCCGGTGGCTCACTCCTCGTTGCGAGGCCGGCTCAGGATGAATCGCAGGAGGAATGGATAGGCGAGCGCTGCTGCAAGGAGATAAACCACATACCCAAGCAGACCTGTACGGAGTGCGTGAGGGATGATGAGGAAGGAGATTGGATTCATGAGCAGGATCGTTGGTGTGACAATGGCGGCGGTGCGCCGCAAGTCTAAATATCTGTTCGCCATGCTGACGCATGCTGATGCGAGAACTCCGGGGAATGTGCCCAAAGGGACGAGGAACCAGAGGGAAGGGCCGATCCCAGTGTGTCGAATCATGTAAACACCGAAAACTTCTGTGCGTCCGGTGGCGATATCTAAAATAGCGCAGCATCCCATACCTAGGGCAGTAAGTGCGGTTGCTGCGCAGGCGATCACCATTGCAATGCGCCAGATCTCTCGAGAGGTGGCTCCTGCAAGCAGAAGAGGGGGCTCGATTGAAGGAAGAGAAAGTCCGATTGTGATCCCCCAGCCTACAAGCTCAAGTGTTCCTGCGTACGTATAATTATTGTAGTACGGGGTTTTAGTTAAAATAATGATAGAAATGGGGGTCAGGGCTATTAGTATAAAGAATACAAAGAGGAGCAGTCCTGGAGTTGCTACTGCCTTTGCTGCGCGGACAGTTTGGAGCCAATTGCTCTTGCTTGAGACTGATTGTCCCGGTGCAGCTGGATTGTTGGTGGACCCGCGTGTCCCGTTGGTCGTCTCCTGAACGGTGAGGTGCTCCTGGCGGGATGCGTCAATGAGTGGGGTCATGATCCTGCTCCTTCCGGGGTCGGTGCTCTCTGAGGAGAAGTCTTGCGAAAAACTGTGCGGCTGCTGCGTCTCAGTGAGTGGCCGCCGTGTGATCGGGGCCTGTCATATCCACGAGTGCGTCAGTCAGCGACGCCAGAGGAGCGTCGGGAGCGGTGGCGGCGGCACGCAGCTCATCGGCGCTCGTCGCCGCGGCAATACCTCCGTGCTGCAGCACGACGACGTCCTCGACAAGGTCCTCAATATCATCAACCTCGTGAGAGGAGACGATGATCGTGGGGCGTTCGTGTACGTAGAGACCGAGCAGGGCGTTCCAGAACGCGCGCCTCACCACAGCATCCATACCCAGCTGGATCTCATCCAGGAGCAGGACTGGGCAGTGGCATGCCAGGGCGAAGACCGCGTCGAGTGCTGAGCGCTGCCCCTGAGACAGGCGCGCCGGTTGTGTCTTCGCAGGAACCTCGAACAGGTCCAGGTACTGCTCAGCCTCCTGCCGGTTCCAGCGTGGCCGAGTGGCCTCCCATAGCGACAGGGAGTCCTTGAGTGGAGCCCGTTCCAGCAAACCCCTGCGGGTTCCCAATAGGCAGATCGATGAGCGTGCCATCGGGTCGTCAATGGCATCCATCCCGGATATGGACACTGTTCCTCGTGTGGGACGACGCATTCCGGCGGCGAGGTCCAGCAGTGTCGACTTTCCTGAGCCGTTTCTTCCCAGAAGGCCGGTGATCGTTCCAGGCTTGAAGGTGTGGGTGATGTTGTGCAGTGCCCAGTTTCCCCAACGATGCCTGTATCCGACGTTGGAGAAGGTGACGGATAGCTTGTCGTCAGCCGCATGCTCCGCCAGTGGTGGATCGAAGTTCGGAGAGGCCGGTCCGGGAGTGGGAGATGAAGAGACGGTCATGTTGCTCCTTAAAGTCTCTTAGTGGTGGCTCACTGGTGGTGAGCCGGATGCGGATACGGTCACCGTAATGGCGATGTCCTCAGGATCAGCTGGCGGCAGGTAATCACTCCGAGGATGAGTACCGCTACGATGAACTGAACTGAGAAGACGGTCAGAGATGGAAGTGAAGGAAGTTCCGGAGAGACGATAGGGAGCCAGAAACGAAGAAGAATCAGAGGTACGCCGTAGGCCTGAATGCCTATGAAGAAAACGATTCCCACGAATATCCTGATGAGGGTGCTGCACGTCGGGTGGCGCAGTTTGATAGCTCCTATTGACGCTCCGAGGTAGTAGCTCAGAATGACGATGACAGGCAGGAGTGCCCACCTGATAGGAGATGGAAAGCTTGACCAGATATTGGCCGGATCGGCGTTGCCTCCGGAGATGACAAGCTCGCATCCGGCGCAGACCAGTGCGTAGGGGATGCCCATTGCCAGGATCTGCCTCGCCGTTGACGTGTGTGCCCTCCAGACATCCTTCCCTGTGGAACCGGCGTACCGTTCGGCGAGCTCACGGGAAGCCGCGCTCTCGCCGAGGAACAGCGCGATCAACGCAGGAGCGACGGAGGATGCCAGAAGGGTCGTCGAGTACGGGAAGAACAGCCTGCGATCGTTGGACATCAACCGCAGTGCCGCGCTGAGCAGAAGGTTGACGGAGGCGCCAAGGATGAAGATCCACAACAGCGCTCTCGTAGGTACATCTCTGAGCGAGACAAGAATCCGTCGATGGAGGGCGTCGTATGGCGTGGTGGGTGAGTCCTTCATGATTACTGCGGTCATGCCGGCTCCTTGAATGGATTGACAGGCGAGTTCCTCAGGTAGGTCCTTGCTGCCTCGACCAGATCGTCGTCACTCAGCCCTAGGACTCTCCCTGTGTGCAGAGCCGGTCCGAGAGTGGTGTCCACGTACGTGCGCGCCCGCTCATCGCGTAGACGTTCGTAGGCGCCGTGCGCCACGAACATGCCGATGCCGCGCCGTTTGACGGCGAGTCCCTCGTCAACCAGAAGCGTGATGGCCTTGTTCGCCGTCGCAGGGTTGATGCGGTATTGGGTGGCGTATTCGGTGGTGGAGGTCAGCCGGTCCCCGTCCGAGAGGTCTCCGGAGAGGATCTGAGTGCGCACCTCCTCCGCGATCTGGAGGTAGATGGGCGTCGAGTCCTCGAAATGGCGCGACATCCAGATCACCTCCCGTCTGCTCTGTTGATGCTGTCCGGCTGGATGGGGCTATCCAGACGGACACAGGTTTCCTGGTTCATTGGTCGACTAATAAACCAAAGAGCCTAAGGCCTGTCAACCGGATGGTTGCTTCAGGGTGTTGTGTCGTCTGTGGGCGATCTCGCACCGGACTGCGGGGTGGCGCCCCGGCTCGGGCTGGCGACGCCGTCGGAGGCTCTGGCAGAATGTCCGGCTGTACTCGATCGGACGTCGGTCCCTCTCCCGGCCCCGGTTGCGTCTCGGCTCACGCCGGAAACCGTTGCTTGACCCCACCGGGGACCAGCGCGCGCCAAACCATCCAGAACCAGGAGTTCAACCAAGTGGCAGTCAAGATTCGCCTCAAGCGCATGGGCAAGAAGTTTGCCCCCTTCTACCGGGTCGTCGTCCTCGACTCCCGCAAGAAGCGCGATGGTCGTGTCATCGAGGAGATCGGTGTCTACGACCCGATGCAGGAGCCCTCGCTCATCCGCATCGACTCCGAGCGCGTCCAGTACTGGCTCGGTGTGGGCGCCCAGCCCTCCGACGCTGTCTACAAGCTGATCAAGATCACCGGCGACTATCACCAGTTCAAGGGCCTCAAGGGTGTCGAGAGCACCCTCAAGGTCAAGGACGCCAACGCCGCCACGGTCGCCAAGGAGACTGCGGTCAAGGCCGCTGCCGACGACGCTGAGAAGCGCAAGGCGGCCGCAGCCAAGGCCAAGGCCGACCAGGAGGCCGCTGAGGCCGCCGAGTCCAAGGCTGAGGAGTCCGTCGAGGCCCAGGCCGCCGCCGAGGAGGCCTGAGATGCTGGCCGACGCGCTCGAGCATCTCGTGCGGGGCATCGTCGACAATCCCGACGACGTCACCGTCACCTCCAGATCGCTGCGTCGCGGCGACCTGCTGGAGGTACGGGTCAACCCCGAGGACCTCGGTCGAGTCATCGGCCGCTCGGGCCGCACTGCTCGAGCACTGCGCACAGTGGTGGGGGCGCTGGCGGACTCGCCGGTGCGCGTCGACGTCGTCGACACCGACCGTCGCTGAGCACAGGGTCCTCGGGCCTGCGCAGCTGACCGCCAAGGGTCGCGGCCGGTCTGATCAATCAACACGAGTACCCGGCTCCCATAAGGGAGCCGGGTACCGTCGTCTTCCCACAGTTGCTTGTCCTCACGTCGAGGGTTATCGGCGACCACCGGCGCCGACAGGAAGGGCACCCGGCGAGGCGGTCAACCTCACGCGGTCGGTGCTCCACCTCATCCCCTCGATCGATGGGAACACCAACCGGGGCACGGTAGGTTGGCACCGGATACTCACGTCCCGACCGACCGTTCCACACCCCGATCCCAGGAGAACAGTGCTGCTCACCCTCGCTGTCATCGGCCCCGCCCATGCCCTCAAGGGTGAGGTGCGTCTTGAGATTCGCACCGATGACCCCGAGGGGCGCCTTGCGCCCGGAACCGCCGTCCCCACGGAGCCGACCCAGGTAGGGCCTTTGACGGTCAGTCGGCTGCGCTTCGACGGCTCCCGTTGGTTCGCCACCTTTGAGCAGGCACGCGACCGCACGGCCGCCGAGGCTCTACGAGGCGTGAGGCTCCTGGTCGAGACCGACGACGAGGCTCCCGGCGATACCGAGGAGACTGAGGAATCCTGGTACCGCCACGAGCTTGTCGGCCTGCGGGCACTCAGTGCCTCCGGTGAGGCGCTGGGAGAGGTCACGGACCTGGAGCCTGGCATCGCCCAGGACCGTCTCGTGGTCACCACCTCCGGAGGGGATGAGGTTGCCGTCCCCTTCGTCGCCGCGCTCGTTCCGGCTATCGACCCTGAGGCCGGCACCGTGACCCTGGACCCACCCGGTGGGCTGTTCCCTGGACGCGGCCAGGTGGAGGAGACGCGGTGAGGATCGACGTCGTCACCATCTTCCCCGACTACCTCAAGGTCCTGGACCTCTCTCTCGTCGGGAGGGCTGCCGACCGGGGCACCCTCGACCTGCACGTCCACGATCTGCGCGACCACGCCCACGACCGGCACCGCACCGTTGATGACACCCCTCTGGGCGGCGGGGCCGGCATGGTCATGAAGCCCGATGTGTGGGGCGAGGCCCTCGACGACGTGCTCGCCGTGGATGCTCCCGCCGAGCGCCGTCAGGTCCTCATCATCCCCACCCCTTCCGGTGAGGTCTTCACCCAGCGCACCGCCGAGGACCTGGCCGGTGCCGACTCCCTGGTCCTGGCCTGCGGCCGCTACGAGGGCATCGACACGCGAGTGCCCGAGCACTACGCCTCCCGCGGCATCGAGGTGCGTGAACTGAGCATCGGGGACTACGTGCTTAATGGGGGAGAGGCCGCTGCCGTCGTCATGATCGAGGCGATCGCCCGGCTCCTCCCCGGAGTCCTGGGCAACCCCGAGTCCCTGGTCGAGGAGTCCCACGGAGCCGCCGGTCTGCTGGAGTACCCCGTCTATACCCGCCCCACCCGGTGGCGCGATCTGGAGGTCGATCCTGTCCTGCTGTCCGGTGACCACGCCCGTATCGCCCGCACCAGGCGGGACCAGGCCATCGCCCGCACCGTCAGCCGTCGTCCCGACATGATCGCGAACCTGGACGCCGCGCACCTGGATCGCGAGGACCGCGCCATGTTGGCGACCATGGGCTGGGCGGTCCCGGTTGGGGCCGGCCGCCCGGTGCCGGTGCGTATCCGGGCCGCTACCGATAGCGACGCCGAGGCACTGGCCGACCTGGCCGCACGCACCTTCCCCGACGCCTGCGAACACGTCATCGCCCCCGAGTTCATCGCCAAGCACGTCACCACCAACCTGGTGCCGGGGCTGTTCCGTACCTGGGCCGCCGACGACCGCGTCGACCTGGTTGTCGCCGAGCTGCTCGCACCGCTGCCCTCCTCTCAGGCATCCAGTGGGACTGAGCCGATTGGGGCATCGGCCGGTCCGGACCTGGTCGGCTACGCGGCCGTGCTGCGTGAGGAGCCCGACGCCGCCGGTGAGCTCCCCAGGGGGATCGACCCCCGCCCTGCGTGCGTCCAGTCCCGCCACGGGCAGGTCGTCGGCGAGCTGTCCAAGGTCTACATCGATTCCTCGATGAGGGGATCGGGGCTCACTCCCGCGCTCATGAGCACCGTGATGCAGCAGGCAGCCGGCCACGGGGTGAACCTGTTCTGGCTCGGCACCCACGTCACCAACAAGCGCGCCCAGAAGGCGTACAAGCGAGCCGGCTTCCGCCAAGCCGGAACCCGCACCTACAACGTCGGGGGGCAGGACGCCCACGACGTCGTCATGATCCGGCGGACAGGAGAAGGCCTATGAGCAGCGGATTCGACCAGACCCTTCAGGACATGGCTGACGGCACTGACGACTCCGTGCCCCAGGAGGAGGTCGCGCGCCGACCGGGTGACGGCAAGGAAAGCGCCAAGGGCGCAGGCGCGGGTGCCGGGAGCGCCACTCTGGGGGCGTGGGTCGGCGCCCGCTTCAAGCAGTGGGGTATCACCCTGTCCTACCTGGTTGTCGCCGTGGCGATCATCGCCCTCATCCGCACCTTCGTCATCCAGAGCTTCACCATTCCCTCCGGGTCCATGGAGAACACTCTCAACGAGGGCGACCGCGTCACCGTCACGATGTACGACTCCGACGAGATCAACCGCGGCGACGTCGTCGTCTTCACCGATCCCGATCACTGGCTGACCACCCAGGAGCCCACGGGCCTGCAGGGCGCTGTCCAGGACCTCCTCGTCGCGATCCGCATCTTCCCCCAGGACGCCGGGCACCACCTCATCAAACGCGTCATCGGAATGCCCGGCGACCACATCGTCGCCGACGGGAACGGCTCCCTGAGCGTCAACGGCGTCGAGCTCCACGAGGACTATCTCAAGCCCGGCCGATCGGCCTCCGACCTGGCCTTCGATGTCACCGTGCCCGAGGGCTGCATCTGGGTCATGGGGGACAACCGTGCCAACTCCTCGGACTCCCGCTACCACCAGAGCGACGCCCACCACGGCTTCGTCCCTATGGGCAACGTCGTCGGCGTCGCCAAGAACGTCGTGTGGCCCTACTCCCACTGGTCCAGCCTGAACTCCGGCCACAAGGTCTTCTCCCAGGTTCCCCAGCCGACATCCACCCCGACAGCGATCCCCGCCGAGCCGGCTGAGCCCGCTCCGACGCGCACGCTGGCCGGCTCCGGTAGCTGATCAATCGGGAGGTGCCGAGACGCGCTACAGGCGTGAACTCAGGCACGTCGATGTCAGGGCACTCGTCCGGGGCACGCACCTGTGGCAAACTGAGCGGGCACTTGGGCCCTGCGGCTCCTCTGCCACTGGGGAGGCCGTCGCTTCTAAAGGAGCCCAGGGGCGTCCATCCCCGGCGCTGCCCCATACGGCGCGGCGCCGCCGAACCAGCACTCCTGACCAGTGGCACGGGTGTGGAGAGAAACATGAATCTGATCGACGAGATCAACGCCGCATCACTGCGCGACGACATCCCCTCCTTCCGTCCCGGGGACACCCTCAAGGTCCACGTCAAGGTCGTCGAGGGATCCCGTACCCGTGTCCAGGTCTTCCAGGGCGTTGTCATCGCGCGCCAGGGCGGTGGTGTCTCAGAGACCTTCACTATCCGCAAGGTCTCCTTCGGCGTCGGCGTCGAGCGCACCTTCCCCGTCCATGCACCCACCATCGAGAAGATTGAGGTCGTCACTCGGGGGCAGGTGCGTCGCGCCAAGCTCTACTACCTGCGCAACCTGCGCGGTAAGGCCGCCAAGATCAAGGAGCGTCGCGAGGACTGAGCGCCCGCGCTCTCAAGACGGCGCCCGGAGCCTGACGGGCTCCGGGCGCTCGTCATCTCTTATCGCTGTGCAGCGGCAAGCCCATGTGTATCGACTTCAGGGGGAAGGAGCGCGGTGAGACCGGCGCAGGACGAGGCCGACGACGTCGAGCTGGACCTCAAGCAGGCCGCTCCTTCCCAGATCGGCCGGGCTTCCAGGTCTGCCGTCACCCCCGCCTGCAGCTCCCCGTCCGCCGACTCTCCTCAGGAGGCCGCCAGCTCTTCTGAGCCGGCGGAGGCGTCCTCGGACCCGGCCCCGGTTGATGACAACAGCGCTGAGTGGGACTACGACCCGTTCATCGACCCAGATGCCGAGCCTGAGCCCGACGACGAGCCCGAGGAGCTTCCTCCCTCCATCCAACCTCGTCGGCACGTCGCCCCCACCATCCCACCGCCCGAGATCAGCTCCCCGTGGCAGCGGCTGACACGTCTGCTGCTCGTCGTGGCGGTCTTCATCCTGGTCGCGGCCCTTCTTCGCACCTTCGTCGTTCAGACCTACGAGATCCCCTCGGGCTCCATGGAGAACACGCTGCGTGACGGAGACCAGGTCGCGGTCACGATGTTCGACTCCGACAACATCGACCGGGGTGACGTCGTCGTCTTCAGCGACCCCGATGACTGGCTCCACGTCGATGAGCCGACCGGACTGCGCGGCGCTGTCCAGAAGACCTTCGTCGCCCTGCACCTTCTGCCGGAGCACACCGGCCACCATCTCATCAAGCGAGTCATCGGGGTCGGAGGCGACCACGTGGTCGCCGACGGGAAGGGACGACTCACTGTCAACGGCGTCGCAATCAAGGAGCCCTACGTCAAGGACGGCCAGTCCCCGTCCCTGACCTCCTTCGACATCATCGTTCCCCAGGGGTACGTCTGGGTCATGGGTGATAATCGCGGTAACTCGGCCGACTCGCGCTATCACCGCGACGACGCCCACGGTGGATTCGTGCCTCTGACGAATGTCGTCGGAGTGGCCAAGGCCGTCTTCTCCTGGACGAGCCTGAGTCGGTGGGGGAGTCTGGGCGGAGGAGACGAGGCCTTCTCCCAGGTCCCCGAACGAGACACCGCCCCGCCCGCTCAGACGCCCACCCCGTCCAGGTCCACGACTGGACCCACTCAGCGGCCCACCGACTTAGACGACCCCGATGACCCCGACGAGGACGGCGCTTCCTCGGACGGCCCGAGTACCGAGACCGGTGAGGTGGGCAACGACTCCGGGCGCACCGGCGCCGGCCGGATCGGCTCGGATCCGGGGGCCGAGGGAGAGGACACGGAGCCCAGGACATCAGATGACAGACGATCCGATACGGGGTTCGCAGGGGCCGGCTCGCTGAGCTCCACAGGGAGACCCGGCGGCCCGGGAACAGACATAGGGATGAAGCAGTGAGCCCTCGGGCACGGCTCCGCCCTGACAGAAGCCTTGAGAACGAGCTGCTTGAAGCCCATGAGTACGTTGGCGGTCTGGATGAGGTCGGTCGCGGGGCGCTCGCCGGACCTGTCAGCGTCGGACTGGCGATCGTGGGGCGATGCACCGACGACGCCTTCCCCGTCGACCTGGCCGACTCCAAGCAGCTCACGGCTCGCATGCGCACGGATCTGGTCGAGCCCGTGCGCGGCTGGCTGCTGGACCACGCCGTCGCCCACGCCTCGCCTGCGGAGATCGATGAGCGAGGCATCGTCGGAGCCCTGAGGCTGGCGGGACGACGAGCCCTGCGTCAGGTCGCCGATCGCGGACACGCCCCCGGCATCATCATTCTCGACGGCGTGGCCGACTGGCTCACCGCCCCTCAACCGGACCTGCTCACCACATGGGGCGACGGGCAGCCCTCGCAGGCCTGGCACGAGGCCACCGCAGAGCCTCCCACCCCACCGGTGCGCATGGAGGTCAAGGCCGACGCTCGATGCGCCGTCGTCGCCGCGGCCAGCGTCCTGGCCAAGGTCGAACGAGACTCCCTCATGACCGATCTCACCGACCCCGGCTACGGGTGGGCCTCCAACAAGGGGTACGCCTCACCCGCCCATGTCGCCGGGCTCGCCGACCTGGGTGCCAGCGACCAGCACCGACGCAGCTGGCACCTGCCCGGCCTGGACCAGCACGACGGCTGACGCACCGAGCCGGCGGGCCCGTGCCAGCCGTGGACGACCCGGGACAGGGCCGACTCGCCCTACCGCCTGCCGGCCGTGGACGCCACCGGCAGGCATGATGGCCCGGTGAGCACAGAAGACCTCGAGTCCTACGAGAACGAGCTGGAGCTCTCGCTGTACCGGGAGTACCGCGATGTCGCCTCCCTGTTCTCCTACGTGGTGGAGACCGAACGACGGTTCTACCTGGCCAACGCCGTTGACGTCCAGGTACGTACCAACGGTGGGGAGGTCTTCTTCGAGCTCACCCTTGAGGACGCCTGGGTGTGGGACATCTACCGAGCCTCCCGATTCGTGAAGTCCGTCCACGTCGTCACCTTCAAGGACGTCAACGTCGAGGAGCTCACCAAGCTCGAGATGGACATCCCCTCCTCCTAGCACCGCGCTTCTCGCCTCTCGCCGAGCCCCATCCGTTGAGTCGAGCGGCTGGCCGGTGGCCACAGGAAGGCTCCTGCCAGCTCCCTCCACAGACCCGACCGGGCCAGGACGCGCATCAGCCGATCCGGCCTCAGGCTGGTGGCGGAGGTGATCGGCATGACCGACCAGGTCGCATCAGCCGCAACAGGGACAACGGTGATCGCAGCGCGGTCCGGGGGCGTCATCCCCATAGAACCCGCCAGGAGCGGTACGGGAGCTGCATCCGGACCGTTCCACCTGCGCACTGGACGTTACGGAGAGGACCTGGCCGCGACCTACCTGGAGGACATCGGCTGGACGATCCTCGAGCGCAACTGGCGACCGGACCACGGTCTGCGCGGAGAGCTCGACATCATCGCTCTCGAGCCCTTCCGCGGCTGCCGGGAGTCGGACGGTCAGCCCATTCGTCTCATCCGGGAGCAGCAGGGCTCAATGCGACCGACGTTGGTGATCGTCGAGGTCAAGACCCGCAGCTCCCTGCGTCAAGGGCCGCCGGCCGCCGCGGTCGACGCTCGCAAGCTCGCTCGGCTGCGCGCCCTGGCGGCTGCCTGGGCATCCACCCACGAGACCGCGCATGCCGGCCTGCGTCTCGACGTCGTCTCCATCCTCCTGCGCGACTCGCGTCCCGCCCTGCTGCGCCACCACCGGGCGGTGGGCACGTCATGGGGCTAGCACGCACACTCGCGGTCACCCTGACCGGGCTGGCCGGACACATCGTCGACGTCGAGGCCCACGCCACCCAGGGGCTGCCCGGATTCACCCTCGTCGGTCTGCCCGATACCGCCGTGCGCGAGTCGCGCGAACGTGTCCGGGCCGCCTTGAGCACCTGCGGCGTCACCTGGGGAGAGCAGCGCCTGACCGTCAACCTCTCCCCGGCGGACCTGCGCAAGACCGGAACCGGGCTGGACCTGGCGCTCGCGCTGGCGGTCCTGGGCGCTCGCGGCCGGCTCGGACGGTCCGCGGCCGGTCTCCTGGGACGAACCGTGTACATCGGCGAGCTCGGGCTGGACGGTTCGGTCCACTCGGTGCGCGGCGTCCTGCCCAGTGTCCAGGCCGCGGTCGCTGCCGGGGTGGAGGAGATCGTCGTCGCCCAGGAGGCAGCTGCCGAGGCCGAGCTGGTCCCCGGCGCCCGGGTCACCGCTATCAGCCACATCGGTCAGCTCGTCGAGCGTTACGGAGGGCGACTGAACGCAGCCGTGGCCGCGGCGGTCGAGCAGATCTCCGAGGCCGGACGTGAGGCTCCTCCTATCGCTCCCCAGGACGATGAGCCACCGGACCTGGTCGACGTCGTCGGACAGACCGAGGCCCGGCAGGCGCTCGAGGTCGCCGCGGCCGGGGGCCACCACCTCATCATGGTGGGACCGCCGGGGACGGGAAAGACCATGCTCGCCGAGCGCCTGCCCTCCATCCTGCCGCCCCTGGAGCAGTCCGACGCCGTCACCGTCACCTCCATCCACTCCGTGGCCGGCACCTTCAATCCCGCCTGCGGGCTCATCACCCGGCCACCGCTGCGCGCACCCCACCACACCGCTACCCGGGCCGCCGTCGTGGGAGGCGGATCCGGCCTGCCGCGCCCCGGGGACGTCTCCCTGGCCCACCGCGGTGTGCTGTTCCTCGACGAGGCCCCCGAGTTCAGCGCCGGGGTCCTGGACTGCCTGCGCCAGCCCCTGGAGACCGGGACGGTCACCATCGACCGCGTTGGCGGGCGCGCCACCTATCCGGCCGCCTTCCAGCTCGTCCTGGCCGCCAACCCCTGCCCATGCGGCAAGGCAGGCGGTCGCGGCCTGGAGTGCACCTGCACCTCCCTGCAACGACGCCGCTACTTCTCGCGACTATCCGGGCCGTTGCTGGACCGGGTGGACATCCAGGTCGAGATCGCCGCCGTCAGCGCCGCCGACCTCGCCCGCCCGGCGAGCAGCGAGTCCAGCGCCATAGTGGCTCAGAGGGTCCTGCGGGCACGTCAGGCCGCGGAGCGCCGGCTGGCCGGCACACCGTGGCACCTCAACGCCGAGGTACCCGGCTCCTACCTCAGGGGCCCCGACGGCGCACTGAGCGTGCCGCTCAGCCGCCGGCTCATGGACGCCCTCGAACGCGGGGACCTCTCCCTGCGTGGGGTGGACCGGGTCCTCAGACTGGCATGGACCCTTGCCGATCTCGAGGGCGCCGAGGCCCTCACCCTCACCCACATCGGGACCGCTCTGGCCCTGAGAACCTCAGGAGTGCGACCATGACCCACCTGCCCTACGACATCGATGACCCGGCGCTGGTACGCGCCACCTGGTCGCGCCTGGCGGAGCCCGCCAGCGCCGCCGCCACGATGCTGGTGGACCGGCTCGGGCCGAGTGCCGCACTGAGGTGGCTGCTGGAGGAGGCCACCGACGCCGCAGGACGCGTGCGCGGTGCTCCGCCTCCGCCTGTCCCGGAGCCACCTCCGGGCGCCCCGCACGCTGCTGAGGCCAGCGCCCACTGGGCGCAGGTCGCCGCTCGATGGGCGCCTCGCTTGGAGGGGCTCGACATTCGCCGCGAGCTCGACGTGCTCGATCGCCTCGGAGGAAGCCTCGTTCTCCCGGGAGACACCTGGTGGCCGCCGGGGCTCGATGAGCTGGAGCACCCGCCCTTCTGCCTGTGGGTGCGCGGTGACCCGTCACTGCTGGTCAGCGTCAGGGATCTGTCAGACATCAACGGGAGTGGTGACAGCGGAGGCTGCGGGACCAGCGGTGAGTCCCAAGGTCGGAGCAGTGACCTGGGCGCAACTGGCACTGATGGAAGGCCCGGTACCGGTGTCCGCGAGACGATCACCGGGGGCCGGTGCCCGCCCGTGCGCGAGCAGCGGATGCCGGCGGGACCTGCCAACGGACTGTGCCTGGCGCTCGTAGGAGCCAGAGCCTCCACCCGGTACGGCGAAGGGGTCGCCATCTCCTTGGCCGCTGGGGTGACGGCCAAGGGCGGACTCATCGTCTCTGGGGGCGCCTTCGGCATCGACGCCTGCGCCCACCGTGGAGCGCTGCGCGAGGGCTCCACCGTATCCGTGTCCGCCGGGGGAGTGGACCGCCTCTACCCGGTCGCCAACACCGAGGTGCTGGAGGCGGTCATCGCCTCCGGGGCTCTGGTAGCGGAGGTTCCGCCGGGATGCCAGCCCGGTCGTCACCGGTTCGTCTCCCGCAACCGCGTCATCGCGGCCATCTCCGGGGCAACGATCGTGGTTGAGGCGGCCTGGCGCTCCGGAGCCCTGTCCACCGCCCACCGTGCCCTCGAGCTGGGCAGGCAGGTGGGCGCCGTCCCCGGGCCGGTGACCTCCATGTCCTCAGTCGGATGCCACCGCCTCCTGCGCAAGGGCGCGGTCTGCATCACCGATGTCGACGACGCCCTTGAGCTTCTGACACCTCTGGGCACCGTCGATGCCGACGCCCTCAAGGAACAGAACCCCGAGCTGGCGGGAGATGGACTCCTGGACGGGCTGGACCCGGCCGGCGCCGTCGTCCTGGACGCCATGCCGGCCCGAGCCTCGGCGACCACCGAGGCCATCGTGCGCTCGTCGGGTATGTCCTTGAAGGAGACCACCGCGGCCCTGGGAATCCTGGAGCTCACGGGGAAGGTGGAACGCACCGCCTCCGGCTGGCGAAGACGCCGTTAGCACCGGGAGGTATGTCCCCGGCAGTGCCGACAGACCGTCGTCATCCTGTCTGCTCCGGGACGGCGGTCCCACAAAGAGCTATATGACGGCGGCCGACGACAGCGCGAGCTCCTGCCGGGACCTCTGGGCCTCCTCGTCCAGCAGCGGAAGGTCCTCGATGGTCACGAGCCGTGCGGTCAGTGCATAGTCGACCAGGGCGGTGCGCCGGTAGGAAGCGTGTATGCGCAGGCCGCCACGCATGCCTCTGACCCCGATGCGGTCGAGCTTGTCGCAGACATTGTCCAGTGCACGGTTGAATCGGGTGATCTTCCAGCCCAGACGGGCGGCGGCGTCAGTATTGCGAGGCAGGTCGACCGGGCCGGTACCGGTCCGACGCAGCCAGGGCTCGGCCAGAGCCAGGGTCACCAGGTGCTGGTTGCGGGTCAGATTCACCATGCCCACGGTGGTCTGCCCGGTGCCCGGTGCCACATCCCTGGTCTGTGAGAGCTCGTAGCCGGGGCAGGGGACTCTCAGAAGGATCTCGTAGGTGGTGGATCCCGCGGTGAAGACGATCGCCATGTCCGGGAAGACCAGCGGCACCCGGGAGCCGGGGGCCACCCAGGAGCGGGAGGTGCCGGAGCGCTCGGTGATCGTGGCACCGATCCGGGAACCGATGTTGGCCACCCACCACAGATCGGCGTCGTGCTCGATGATGAGAAAGCGCCGATGGAGGAAGAGATTGTCCTCATCAAGGATGAGGTCGCCCTCTCTGCCGATCTGGAAGGGGGCTCCGGGCACGATCCGAAACAGCTCACCAACGAAGTCGAGGAGCAGAGGCTCTCCACTCATCGTCGTCACTCCTTCAGATATCAATGTCAGATGATCCGGGATGCCTGGGAACGGTCGCGAAGGGCGGCGACATCCTCCCTGTCAGAATGCCACGACCATCCGAACGGTAAAAAGGGGATGTTCCCTCTTGACGGTCGGCACAAACTTTGTTAACTGTCGAACGAATCGATATATCGCATATTATCGATATATCGACTATGGTGCTGTTCATGAGGTGCGTCGTCGAGCTGGATGCGGGCACCGCGCCTGAGGTCGCGTGAGGCCGGTTGATGGTCGGTGTCGGTAGTCGTGAGGGGTAAGGGGAGAGAGGCGTGATGGTGCAGCATCTGAGCCGTGCTGTCGGAGGTCGGACGAGGGGAGGAGCGATCGCGTGCGCAGTGCTCGCGGTGGGGTGCTTGGCACTCGGAGGAGTGTTCGTTCGGCTCAGTGAGGCCGGACCGATCGCCACTGGCGGCTTCCGGTCTCTGATCGCCGCCCCCATGCTGTTCCTGCTCGACGCCGGTGTCAGACTCCGACGCGGATCCCAGCCGCAGGAACGCATACCGCTTCGTGATCATGTCACCATCGCCATGGGTGGAGTTCTCCTGGCGATCGACCTGTGTCTGTGGAACGTGTCGTTCTTCTACACCACGTTGGCTGAGTCCAATCTCCTGGCCAATCTCGTCCCCTTCGCCGCGGCGATCTACGGGTGGGTGCTCTTCAGGGACGTTCCCGACGGCAGGCTCGTTCTTCCGGCGATCCTGGCGATCGGCGGACTACTGCTCCTGACCCCGGTCGGCGTTCATACAGACCCACGCCATCTGCTCGGAAACGCGATGGCCTTGGCCACGGCGTTCTTCTACACAGGATTTCTTGTTGTCGCCCAGGGACTGCGAAAGCGTTACCCCGCGCTGCGCATCATGGCGGTACTCAGTCTCTGGTGCGCTGCGGCGTGTCTTGCGGTAGCGATACTGCGTGGAGAGAACCTGCTTCCGCGTTCCGTGATGGGCTGGCTGCTACTCGTCGCCCTGGCGCTCACCTCTCAGATACTCGGGCAGACCCTCATGGCGCACGCCATGCACTTCATGTCGCTGCAGCTCGGGTCGCTGTTCGCCCTGCTCCAGCCCGTGGCCGCAGCCGTCTACGCCTATATCCTCTTCTTCGAGGCCCTGACGCTCTCTCAGCTCCTCGGGGTGGTGGTCCTCATCGTCAGCATCTACTGGGCCAAGCTCATCCTCGGCTCGTGATGCACCGCGGCGCCGGAACGTCGGCCTCTGGTCGAGTGATATGCTCGCCCGAACCTCGAGCCGCGGCGGAGGGAGGGCGATGTCGGAGAACGGACGAAGTCATTCAGAAGGTTATTCGGATCGGGTGGACCCGGGCGGAGTGGTCGACGCTCTCAAGGTTCTCGCTCACCCGGTGCGCCTTCAGATTCTCCAGTGGCTCCGAGACCCTCGGGCGGAGTTCCCCATTGAGCGGGGGATCGCGGACCCCGATGAGTACGGGGTCTGCATCAAGCAGATCACTGACAAGGTGGGGCTCGCCCAGTCGACCGTATCGGCCTTCATGCGAGCCCTGGAACGTGAGGGCCTGGTGACCTCCACGCGCATTGGCAAATGGACCCACTACAAGCGCAATGAGAAGCGCATCGCCGAGATCCGTTCACAGGTCGCCACGCTGATATAGCTCGTCTCACCCATCTCATTCGCCTGCGAGAACCGTCATCAAAGGGGACTGCCATGCCGAGGACGCGCGCCGATCTGCTCGCCGCCTATCACCGGTACCTCTCCTTGCAGCGGGACCTGTCCCAGCACACTGCGCGGGCCTATCTCGTCGACATCTGCGATCTCTTGAGCTTCCTCGGCGTCGGTGAGGGTGATGCGCCCATCGGTGCGGCCCTGGCCACCCTCGACCTGGCGGACCTGCGGGACTGGCTCGCCGCACTGGCTGCGAGCGGGCACTCGCGCGCCACCCTGGCCCGCCGCTCGGCCTCGGTGAGGACCTTCTCCGCCTGGGCCTTCGAGGAGGGGATTCTCACCTCCGACGTCGCCGCGCGCCTGCGCGCTCCCCGCGTCGACAACCGCCTCCCCGGGGTCCTGACGGCCCAGCAGGCCGCGCAGCTTCTGCAGACCGCTGCGGACCTCGCCGCGGACGGGGACATCCTGGCCGTGCGAGACCTGGCCATCGCCGAGACACTCTATGCAACCGGTGTGCGAGTCTCCGAGCTCGTCGGCCTCGATGTCACCGATCTCGACCACTCCCAACGCACGCTGCGAGTCCTGGGTAAGGGGCGCAAGGAGCGCACCGTTCCCTACGGACTGCCTGCCGCCAGAGCCCTGGAGGGCTGGCTGAGCCGGCGCGAAGAGATCTGCGCCCCCGACGCCGGAACCGCACTCTTCCTGGGGGCGAGAGGACGACGCATCGATCCCCGGGCGGCGCGCGATATCGTCCACCGCCTGTGTGCGGCCGCTGGGGTTCCCGACCTCGGCCCGCACGGGTTGCGCCACAGCGCCGCCACCCACGTGCTGAGCGGGGGAGCGGATCTGCGCAGCGTCCAGGAGCTCCTCGGCCACTCCTCGCTGGCCACCACCCAGCGCTACACCCATGTCTCGGCCGAGCGCCTGCGCAGCGTCTACGAGCAGGCCTTCCCCCGGGCCTGAGGCGGGCCTCGATCAGTTCGTCCGCCACATGGTGGTGGTTGAACCCCGCGCGCGGGGCCTGGCCCCAAGGGCACCCCGAAGGCGTGCAGGAACCGAGGGGCCGGCCGGTGGGGGAGCACGCTTAGGACAGGCGGGCCAGGCGGCGGGCGATCGCGATGTGCAGCGCGAAGCTGCGCTGCATCTGCGCAGTGCTGTGGAGGTTCATGACGACGTGGGCGCGTTGGCGCGGGTAGAAGAAGCTGTGTACCGCCCACAGGCCCAGGCCTCCCACCGGCTCGGGCAGGTTCCGCAGGACCAGGGGCAAGAACTCGCTGAAGCGGATCGTGGCCAGGCCCGTCCCGTAGTGGAGGCCCGCGCGCAGGCGGGAGCGGGGCCGGGCCAGGCGCGCCAGCAGATCCCGGTCGAGCAGGTCTCCCTCACGCAGGGCCTGCTGGAACCGCACCATGTCCTCCAGGGTTGTCACCGCGCCGCCGTCAGCGGACCCGACGGACAGCGCCCTGGCATGGCTGATCTCCGCACCCTTGACCCAGACCGGAGCGATCTTCAGACCTGTGAGCCAGACCGGAGCGATCTTCAGACCTGCCAGCTCCTCATCGGTGGCCGTGGAGTGCGGCTGACCCGTGTGCGTCATCCCCGCGGGCTGGAACACCTGGGTGCGCAGCACCTCGTGGGCGGACAGGCCGGTGACCTCCTGGAGCACGCACTGAGCCAGGGCGTAGTTGGCGTCCCCGTAGGCGAAGCGCTCACCGGGCCGGCCCTGAGGCGGCAGCCCCGCGCACTGCGCTACCACCTCGGCCAGGCCCCAGTGGCGGTCGGGTCGGCGCATGAGGCGGTCCAGCGAGCACTCGGTGGAGTGTCCGCGCGGAGGCTGTACCGGGTCGGGTAGTCCTGAGCGGTGGCTGAGCAGGTGACTCAGGGTCAGGTCCCGGGACAGAATGACGCCGGGAGCGGCGGGTAGCGGGGACAGATCGATGCCCGGGGCGAGCTCGCCGATCGGCGCATCCAGGGACAGCAGTCCCTGCTGGGCCAGGCGTGCCGCCGCGACCGCCACGAAGGGTTTTCCCGCGCTCGCGGTATGAAAAGGCCGGTCGACCTCACCGAAGGAGAGCCTCACCCCCGGGGCGATGATGAGCACCTGCGGGGCCGGCAGGTCTGGGCGTCGCTTCGCGGCCATCCTCTCCAGCCTGGGCCGCAGGGAGGACTCGAACCAGTGCTGGAGGGACTCGGAGGGCCTCATGTCTCCACCTCTCTCAACAAGATGCCTTTGAAGGGGTTGTGCTCGAAAGCTCACCACTCTCCACGGCCTCCCATCATCGGAAGGAACATTTGCGAGATCAAGTGCCGATCATCGATCCCACCGGACCGGCTTGAGGCGGATGACAGCCGGTTGCAGCAGGCGCAGCGGGTTGATGTACGTCTTAGGGCCGGTGCGAGCGCCCCAGTGCAGGGCGCAGACCCCGTCCGAACGGTGCCCGGGCAGCAAGGTGCCGATGACCTGCCCGACATCCACCGTGTCACCCGCTCCGACAGTCGGTTCTACTGGCTCATAGGTGGTGCGGATCCCGTCGGTGTGGTCGATGGAGACCACCGGACGCCCGGCCACCATGCCGGCGAATGCGACCGTCCCCGCGGCGGCGCTGCGGATCTGCGTGCCCTCTGCGGCAGCCAGGTCCACGCCGCGGTGCCCGCGCCCCCACGCGACGGCCGGCGGGTCGAAGCCCTCCACCACGGTGGCCGGCGCACCGGTTGGCCACTGGTAGCGCCCATGCGGACGCCGGGGCTCCGGGGGCTGTCCCAGACCCTCCTGAGGGCCCGCCTCGGTGCCGGCCTCGGTCTCTTCGACGAATCGGGTGATGAGACTGGCGTCTGTAAAGAGTGAGACCGTAGCTTCAGCCGCCTCTGTCCTGAGCTCGGGAAACGCGGGATCCTGTAGTTCCACAGCCTGCGCGGAGGGTGGCGATGGGATGAGGCCGGAGCTTAAGCCCGCGACCGGGGCCTCGGCCGTAGTCGCGGGTGGACTCACCGATGAGAGCGAGGGCGGCGGCAGAGCGGCCATCGACCCGCAGGTGAGCAGGGCCGTCGCGAGCGTGATGAGACGATGGGGTGTGCGGTGCAGTGCTCCAGGTGATGTGCCACGGCCTGTGCGATGCTGCCCTGGAGGTCCTGTGCGGTGTTCCTTGCGTGCCCGGTTCATGCCCTCAGGGTGCGCGCCGACCGGTCCCGGTTGCTGGGGTCGTCGTCGGCCCTGTGGAAAACGCTCTCGGAAGCCGGACTGTGGTGACCGGAATGACTCTGAATGCCGCCGAATCGACCTCGGCAGCAGGCTCAGCCCTGTGGTAACCTCGCCTCCGCAGCATTCTGCGGATCGCTCCGGCGTCAGCGGGAGACGGGCCCGGAATGCTGACTTCGCGTGCCTGCACCCGAGCATCTCGGGACGTCCCTCCGGGCGACACGGTCGCGGTCCCGATCATCGTGGTTCGTCACGGTGATCGGGTGGCTGTGCGTCGCAGGCACCAGGCCCCATCCGCATCGGCGTTCTCGCCGGTCACCGGCTCAGTGCGCGCTCTCAAGCGCGCGGAGCCACAGGGGAACAACCCAGAGAAAGAACCTCCGGGACGCGTCCGAGCGCGCCGCTTGGCCGTCCCCCGAATGATCGTGCGTCGAGCAACCTCTCGGCACACACGGAAGGACCGTCATGGCCGTCGTCACCATGCGCCAGCTCCTTGATAGCGGTGTCCACTTCGGGCACCAGACCCGTCGCTGGAACCCCAAGATGAAGCGCTTCATCCTCACCGAGCGCAACGGCATCTACATCATCGACCTCCAGCAGTCCATCGAGGGCATCAACACCGCCTACGACTTTGTCAAGGAGATCGTCGCTCGCGGCGGCAACATCCTGTTCGTCGGGACCAAGAAGCAGGCCCAGGCCGCCGTGGCCGAGCAGGCCCAGCGCGTCGGCATGCCCTACGTCAACCAGCGCTGGCTGGGCGGCATGCTCACCAACTTCTCCACCGTGCGCGCCCGTCTGGACCGCATGAAGGAGCTCGAGCAGATCGACTTCGACGACGTGGCCGGCTCCGGCCGCACCAAGAAGGAGCTGCTCATGATGCGCCGCGAGAAGGACAAGCTCCAGCGCACCCTGGGCGGTATCCGCGACATGAGCAAGCTCCCCGCCGCCGTGTGGGTCGTGGACACCAAGAAGGAGCACCTGGCCATCTCCGAGGCCCAGAAGCTCGGGATCCCGGTCATCGCCATCCTGGATACCAACTGTGATCCGGACGAGGCCACCTACGGTATCCCCGGCAACGACGACGCCATCCGCGCCGTCACCCTGCTCACCCGTGTCGTCGCCGACGCCACTGCCGAGGGCCTGCTGGCCCGCTCCGGCGGCCGCGCCCGCACCGGTGAGGAGGCCGAGGTCGCCCCCGCCGACGCCGAGCCCCTGCCCGAGTGGGAGGCGCAGCTCCTCGCCGGGGCCGAGGCCGACGCGCCGACCGCCGAGGCCGCTGCCGAGGCTCCTGCCGCAGAGCAGGCCTGAGCCCACGCTCACGCTCCTTGTTCACAGCGCGGCGTCTCCGCGCTGTGAACACCTTTCACACGTCCTCTTACACGTCTATTAGTCACTGACTGACCAGGAGACATTCATGGCGAACTACACCACTGCTGACATCAAGGCGCTGCGCGAGAAGACCGGCGCCGGCATGCTCGACGTCAAGAAGGCCCTCGACGAGGCCGAGGGCGACGCCGAGAAGGCCATCGAGATCATCCGCGTCAAGGGCCTCAAGGGCATCGCCAAGCGTGAGGGCCGCGCCGCCTCGGCCGGCCTCATCGCCGCCAAGGTCGTCGACTCCGGCAACGGCCAAGTCGGCGTCCTCGTCGAGATCAACGCCGAGACCGACTTCGTGGCCAAGAACCAGAAGTTCCTCGACTATGCCGAGCAGGTCCTCACCGCCGCCCTCGCCTCCGGCGCCACCGACGCCGAGGCCCTGGCCGAGGTCGAGGTCGACGGCTCCACCGTCAAGGACCTCACCGACGGCATGCAGGCCGTCATCGGCGAGAAGATCGTCGTGCGTCGCGTCGGCCGCATCGAGGCCGACAACATCGAGCTCTACCTGCACCGCACCAACCCCGACCTGCCCGCCCAGGTCGGCGTCCTGGTAGGCACCGACGCCAAGGCCGCCGAGGTGGCCCACGACGTCGCCATGCACATCGCCGCCTACTCCCCGGACTACGCCACCCGCGAGGACGTCCCGGCCGAGGTCGTGGACAAGGAGCGCGCCATCGCCGAGGAGACCACCCGCGCCGAGGGCAAGCCCGAGAAGGCCATTCCCAAGATCGTCGAGGGTCGCCTCAGCGGTTTCTTCAAGGAGAACGTCCTGGTCGACCAGGCCTTCGCCAAGGACCCCAAGACCACGGTCGGCAAGGTCGTCGAGGCCACCGGCGGTGAGCTGACCGGCTTCGTCCGCTTCCGCGTCGGCGCCTGAGTCACCTGCTGCAAGGCTTGCCGGGCAGGCGGGATCATCGGCCGCCTGCAGACAACCGGGGCGGGGCCACGAGCATCGAGCTCGTGGCCCCGCCCCGTCTCGTCGTCCCTCACTCATCGATACATCCATCAACGTCCGCGCCCGAGGAGCACGTCCTCAAGAAGGATGTCCCAGCGTGGTCCTCGTCCCATGGCGTGTCTGACCATCCGGGGTGATGGTCATCGTGGCCCGGCGCCGTCGTGGACGGGGTAGGCTGTGCGGAGCCCGCCCACCGAACCCAGGAGACATCACGCAATGAGTCAGGAACCGGCTCGTGACGACCGCGTCGCCCACGGCACGCACCCCAGACGCGTTCTGCTCAAGCTCTCCGGTGAGGTCTTCGGCGGAGGATCGATAGGCCTGGATCCCGACGTCGTCTCCGACGCCGCCCGTCAGATCGCCGATGCCGTCCGTGCAGGAGTTCAGGTCTCCGTCGTCGTCGGAGGCGGGAACTTCTTCCGTGGCGCCGAGCTGTCCTCGCGAGGCATGGACCGCGCCCGCGCCGACTACATGGGCATGCTGGGAACCGTCATGAACGCCCTGGCCCTCCAGGACTTCATCGAGAAGTCGGGTGTACCCGCCCGCGTTCAGACGGCCATCGCCATGGGGCAGGTCGCAGAGTCCTACATCCCTCTGCGCGCCATTCGCCACATGGAGAAGAACAGGGTCGTCGTCTTCGGTGCCGGTGCCGGTCTGCCCTACTTCTCCACCGACACGGTCTCGGCACAGCGGGCTCTGGAGACTCACTGTGACGAGCTGCTCGTGGGCAAGAACGGCGTTGACGGCGTCTATACCGCCGACCCTCGTAAGAACCCCGACGCCCAGCGCCTCGACCATCTCACCTACGAGCGGGCCCTGGCAGACGGTCTCCAGGTGGTCGACGCCTCCGCCTTCGCCCTGTGCCGTGACAACGGACTGACCATGCGCGTCTTCGGCATGGGGGAGCCCGGAAACATCACCCGCGCCCTACTGGGTGAGAGAATCGGGACACTCGTCAGCTGCAACTGATCCGGCTCCGGTCTGCGCAAAGCCGACGACGACTCCGCCCGGACCCCGTGCCCGGCCCACCGTGAAGACGACCGGCGCACCTTCGCAAGCCCCTCGCCATCCCCACGATGGCCGATCACAATCCTACGAACCCACGACCGCCCAGCAAAGGAAGCACCATGATCGACGACGTCATGCTCGAGGCCGAGGACAAGATGGACAAGGCCCTCCAGGCCGCCAAGAGCGAGCTCGCCACCATCCGCACCGGCCGCGCCAACCCCTCGATGTTCAACGGGATCGTCGTGGACTACTACGGCGCTCCCACCCCGCTTCAGCAGCTCGCCTCCCTGACGATCCCCGAGGCCCGCACCGTCCTGGTCAGTCCCTTCGACCGCTCCGCCATGAAGGACATTGTCACCGCCATCCGCGAGTCCGACCTCGGCGTCAACCCCACCGATGACGGCACCGTCATCCGCGTCACCCTGCCGGCACTGACCGAGGAGCGCCGCAAGGACTACGTCAAGCTCGCCCGCTCCCGGGCCGAGGACTCCCGCGTCCAGGTGCGAGGCATCCGCGCCAAGGCCAAGAAGGAGCTCGAGGCCATCAAGAAGGACGGCGAGGCCGGCGAGGACGACGTCAAGCGAGCCGAGCATGAGCTCGACGGCCTCACCAAGCGCTTCGTCGAGCAGGTCGACGCCGCCCTGAGCGCCAAGGAGAGCGAGCTCCTCGAGGTCTGACCCGCTCGATCCCGGGAGCCGCTGCGCCCCCTGCATATGTCCCGCCGACCTCTGTGAGCCCTGTGACGACCCTGCTGAACCCGCGCCCCACGCGCAACCACGACCCCCTGCCCGCCACCGGCCGGGCAGGTCGTAACCTGCCCGCCGCGATCGGTGTGGCGGTTGTGCTCATCGCTGTGGTCCTGGGCTCACTGGCCTTCTACAAGGTCATCTTCGTGGGTGTCGTCGTGCTGGCCGTCTGCGGGGCGTTGTGGGAGCTGGCAGCGGCCTTCGCCCGCAAGAGCATCCGTCTGCCGCTGGCACCGCTGTGGCTGGGGACGCTGGGTATCTCCGTGTGCGCCTGGGAGCTGGGGGCGGAGGCGGCCTTCGGGGCCTACGTGGCCACCGCCGGCGCCTGCGTCCTGTGGAGCTTCATGGACCAGGCCGAGGCGGAGACCGGCACCGTCCTGGAGCAGGCCGGTCACGACGTCCCTCGCACCGAGGCCCACGACGAGGTCCGTCGCTCGCGCTCCAGCGCCGCGGCCGCCTCGGTCTTCGCCGCCACCTACCTGCCCTACCTGGCCGGATTCGCCGTCCTCCTCCTGGTCCAGGATCACGGAGTGGGAAAAGTCATGATGCTCATCGCCCTGGCTGCCGCCAACGACACCGGCGGGTGGTTGGCAGGCATCACGCTCGGGCGTCATCCTCTGGCCCCCTCGGTCTCTCCCAAGAAGTCCTGGGAAGGACTCATGGGCTCCCTGCTCGCGGCGGTGGGCACCGGTGCCGGCTGCGTCTGGGCCGTCGGCGGCCCCTGGTGGGCCGGAGCCGCGCTGGGCGCCTGCACCGTGATCGTCTCCACCCTGGGGGACCTGGGGGAGTCGCTGCTCAAGCGCGACCTGGGGCTCAAGGACATGGGCACTCTCCTGCCCGGCCACGGAGGAATCATGGACCGGCTCGACTCGATCCTCGTGGCCGCTCCACTTGTCTATGCCTTCACCCTCCTGGTGAAATAGGGACGGCATGCCGCACCCACCCCTATCGACCAGCCCGGCCCTCCCCAGCCCCGGGACACGAGGAGCACGAGCTTGAGTCCTTCGCGAGTACAGCACCGCCCCCGGCGCCCGCAGCCCGTCAGTATCACCGGGCGGCCGAGTGACGGCCAGGTCCAGGTCATGCCCACTGACCAGCCGCCCGAGGGCGCCACCAGCCCTGACGCCAGACCGCGGCTGTCCTTCGCCGTTCCGGCGGCACGCGGCAAGGCCCCCCGTCACCTGGCCGACCTCGACCTGGCCGGTCGCAAGGCCGCCTGCAAGGACTCGGGCCTGCCCTCCTTCCGGGCCGACCAGATCTCGCGCCACTACTTCACGCACCTCACCCGTGACGGCGCGGACATGACCGACCTGCCTGCCTCGCAGCGCGAGCAGCTGTGCGCCGAGCTGCTGCCCGAGCTCATCAGCCCGGTGCGCGCCCTGCGCGCGGACGGCGGACGCACCATCAAGCACCTGTGGGAGCTGCACGACGGCGTCCGTGTCGAGAGCGTCCTCATGCGCTACAAGGACCGCACCACCCTGTGCGTCTCCTCCCAGGCCGGCTGCGGCATGGCCTGCCCCTTCTGCGCCACCGGTCAGATGGGGCTGACCCGCAACCTGTCCACCGCGGAGATCGTCGAGCAGGTGCGCCACGCTGCCCAGACCTCGGCAGCCGGCGACCTGACCGGGGGACCGGCCCGCCTGTCCAACGTGGTCTTCATGGGGATGGGTGAGCCGATGGTCAACTACAGGAACGTCGTCGGCGCCCTCCACCGGCTCATCGACCCGGCCCCGGAAGGCTTCGGCATGTCGGCCCGCGGCATCACCGTCTCCACGGTGGGGCTGGTTCCCCTCATCCGCCGGCTCGCCGGCGAGGGGCTGCCGGTGACCCTGGCCGTCTCCCTGCACGCCCCCGACGACGAGCTGCGCGACGAGCTCATCCCCGTCAACTCCAGGTGGAAGGTCGGTGAGCTGCTCGACGCCGCCCACGACTACTTCCTGGCCACCGGCCGGCGCGTGTCGATCGAGTACGCGCTCATCAAGGACATGAACGACCACAGCTGGCGCGCCCAGCTGCTCGCCGACGAGCTCAACCGCCGGGACGCCGGGTGGGCCCATGTCAACCCCATCCCGCTCAACCCGACCCCGGGCTCCATCTGGACCTGCTCGGAGGTTGCAGTTCAGGATATGTTCGTCGACACGCTTCGGCGTGCCGGAATCACCACGACAGTGCGAGACACTCGAGGCAGCGACATCGACGGTGCCTGCGGTCAGCTCGCGACCGAGGTACTCAACCAGGAGAGGGCTAAGACGACATGAGCGACATGTTCCCCAAGTCAGCGCTCCTGCGACCGGGCTACCGCCCCGAGCAGGTGGACCGCTACTTCGAGACGGCTCACGAGATCTACGACGCCGGTGAGCTCGACGAGATGGACTCCGAGGGCGTGCGCACCGTCGCCTTCGACGTCGTTCTGCGCGGCTACCAGCCCCAGGCCGTCGACGCGGCCCTCGACCGTCTCGAGGCCGCCTTCCTTCAGCGCCGACGTGCCGCCTTCGTGGCCAAGAAGGGCCGGCAGGCCTGGATGGACCAGGTCACCCAGCTCGCCACCACCCTCTATCCGCGCCTCCTGCGCCCTGCCGGTGAGCGCTTCGCCCCGGCCTCCGGGCAGGGGTACGACAAGACCGACGTCGACGCCCTCATGGACCGCATCGCCGGCTACTTCGACTCCGACACCACCCTGACCTCCAACGAGGTGCGCGGCGCGGTCTTCCGCCGGGCCCGGGGCGGCAAGGCCTACGGGGAGCCCAGCGTCGACCGCTATCTGGCGCGCGTCGTCGAGGTCCTCCTGTCCGTCGAGTGAGTCGAGCAGACCGAGTAAGCCTTGAGGAAAACCGCCGCCCCATGACCGGCCACGCACCGTCACGTTCCCGTTCCCCACAGTCCTCTCAGCGACTGGTCCTGCTCGGATCCACCGGCTCGATCGGTACCCAGACCCTCGAGGTCCTCACCCGCCTGGGCCAGGCCGCGCCCCGGGTGATCGCCTTGGCCGCCGGCGGGTCTCGTCTGGAGCTGCTGGCCCGCCAGGCCCTGGCCTGGGAGGTCCCCGTCGTGGCCGTCACCGGTGGGGAAGAGGACCTTGCCGACCATGTGCGCGAGGCTCTCACAGCCGCAGCCGCCGAGGCCGGCCGTCCCGACCCGGTCACCACGATCCTCACCGGTCCAGACGCCGCCACCATGGCGGTCGAGTCCGCCGGGCTCGGGCCGCAGGACACAGTCGTCAACGGCATCACGGGATCCGTGGGTCTGCTGCCCACGCTGGCGGCTCTGCACAGCGGAGCCCGCCTGGCCCTGGCCAACAAGGAGTCCCTCGTCGTCGGGGGCGCCCTGGTCCGTCAGTCACTCACCCGACCCGGTCAGGTCGTCCCCGTGGACTCCGAGCACTCCGCCATCGCCCAGGCCCTGGCCAGCGGCCGCCACGAGAAGGGGCTGACCAGCCCTGTCACCAGCGGGCGCAGCGAGGTGCGCCGGCTGGTCCTGACCGCCTCCGGAGGCCCCTTCCGCGGCCGGAGCCGCGAGACGCTCACGGGGATCAGCGCCGCCGCGGCCCTCAACCACCCCACCTGGGACATGGGGCCGGTGGTCACGATCAACTCCTCGACTCTCGTCAACAAGGGCCTCGAGCTCATCGAGGCCCACCTCCTCTTCGATGTGGCGCCCGAGCAGATCGACGTCGTGATCCATCCCCAGTCCGTCATCCACTCCATGGTGGAGTTCATCGACGGCGCCACCATCGCCCAGGCCTCACCGCCCGACATGCGCCTGCCCATCGCCCTGGGGCTGACCTGGCCCGAGCGCCCCGACCTGGCCGGCCTGGTGGCGCCCAACGACTGGCACGAGCCGGTGGCCTGGACCTTCGAGCCACTGGACACCGAGGCCTTCCCCGCTGTCGACCTGGCCCGCAGCGCCGTTGCGGCCTCGGCCACTCACCCGGCCGTCCTCAACGCCGCCAACGAGCAGGCCGTCGCCGCCTTCCTGAAGGGCGACCTGGAGTGGCAGGACATCGTCGAGATCGACGCGGTCGTCGTCGGTGAGCACGAGGGCCTGGCCTGCCCTAGCCTCGACGACATCCTGGCCGTGGAGACCTGGGCCCGCACCCGCGCCGACGAGCTCATCGTGGCAGGAAACGGAGGAACGCACTCGTGAGCACCACCCTGGCCTACGCCCTGGGCATCGTCATCCTCATCATCGGGATCGGTGTCTCGGTGGCCCTCCACGAGCTCGGGCACATGATTCCGGCCAAGAAGTTCGGCGTGAAGGTACCCGAGTACTTCATCGGCTTCGGCCCCAGGATCTGGTCGGTCAAGCGCGGCGAGACCGAGTACGGAGTCAAGGCCATCTGGCTGGGCGGCTACGTCAAGCTCGTCGGCATGCTGCCGCCGGCCAGGCCCGGCAAACCGGACCGACGACGCAAGGACGGCAGCCTGGGCATGGTGGGCGAGGCCCGCGCCGAGGCGCTCGAGGAGATCCGGCCCGGTGAGGAGCACCGCGCCTTCTACACCCTGAGTGTCCCCAAGAAGCTCATCGTCATGGCCGGAGGGATCCTGACCAACCTGGTCCTGGGGATCATGCTCCTGGCCATCGCCATCGGTGCCGTCGGCGTCCCGGGGCGTACAACGACGCTGTCGACCGTGGCCCCCTGCGTCTCGTCCAACGTCGATGCGGATGCCCCCTGCCAGGACTCCGACCCGGCCGGCCCTGCCAGTGCCGCCGGTATCGGGGCCGGTGACCGGATCGTCTCCTGGGGTGGGGTGAAGGTCTCTACCTGGCAGGAGCTCCAGGCCCGTATCGCAGCCGGCGGAACCAGCCCCACCCAGGTCGTCATCGAGCACGAGGGTGCCACACGCACCGTGAGCGTCACCCCGGTCGAGGTTCAGCGAACCGTTCTCGACTCCCAGGGCGCCCCGGTCAAGGACGCCTCAGGCAACGTGCGCACCGAGCCCCGCCCCTACGTGGGCATCTCCCCGTCGTTGGGAACCATTCCGCAGAGCCCGGCCAGGATACCGGGCTTCATCGCCCAAGCCATCGGCGGCACGGTCAAGGCGATCGCCACCCTCCCGGTCGGGCTCTACCACGCGGTCCAGGCGGGGCTCGGCATCGAGCAGCGCAGTGCCGACAGCGGTGTTGTGGGCCTGGTGGGCATGGGCCGCATGGCCGGGCAGGCCACCAGCGGTGGTGCGGCCGGAGGAGGGGAGGTTCCTCTGTCGATGCGGGTCAGCTCCATGCTCATGCTGCTGGGCAGCCTCAACCTGGCGCTGTTCGCCTTCAACCTGGTGCCGCTACTGCCCCTGGACGGCGGGCACGTGGCCGGAGCCTGCTGGGAGGGTATCCGACGCACGATCGCCAAGGTGCAGGGCAAGCCCGATCCGGGACCGGTGGACACCGCCAAGATGCTGCCCGTCGGCCAGGTCGTCTTCGGCCTCCTCATCGTCATGGCCCTCGTCCTGGTGTGGGTCGATATCGCAGCGCCGCTGTGAGCCCCTCGATGGCGGGACGCTCCTGTGGCGGCGGGAGCGATGCCACACGCCTGCGGTACAGGGCCGGGCGTGCCGGGTGACATACTGGTCGGGTGACTGAAGCGATCGCTCTTGGCATCCCCACGATGCGTGCCCAGGCCCCGGTCCTGGCCCCGCGCCGACCGACCCGCAAGATCAAGGTCGGCAGCCTCAACGTCGGTGGAGACGCCCCCATCACCGTGCAGTCGATGACCACCACCAAGACCCACGACATCGGCGCCACGCTCCAGCAGATCGCTGAGCTGACGGCCTCGGGCTGTGACATCGTCCGCGTAGCCTGCCCCACGGACAAGGACGCCGAGGCACTGCCGATCATCGCCAGGCAGTCGCGCATCCCCGTCATCGCGGACATCCACTTCAACCCCAAGTACGTCTTCGCCGCCATTGAGGCCGGCTGCGGCGCGGTGCGCGTCAACCCCGGCAACATCCGCAAGTTCGACGACCAGGTCGCCGACATCTGCAAGGCCGCCTCCGACGCCGGTGTCTCACTGCGCATCGGCGTCAACGCCGGAAGCCTCGACAAGCGCCTGCTCAAGAAGTACGGCAAGGCCACTCCCGAGGCTCTCGTGGAGTCCGCCACCTGGGAGGCAGGCCTGTTCGAGGAGAACGACTTCCACGACTTCAAGATCTCCGTCAAGCACCACGACGTCGTCACCATGGTGCAGGCCTACCGGCTCCTGTCGGAGGCCGGTCGTTGGCCCCTCCATCTGGGGGTTACCGAGGCCGGCCCCGCCTTCCAGGGCACCATCAAGTCCTGCGCGGCCTTCGGCACTCTGCTCGCCGAGGGCATCGGTGACACCATCCGCGTCTCGCTGTCCGCGCCTCCAGTCGAGGAGGTCAAGGTGGGTACCAAGCTGCTGGAGTTCATGGGGCTGCGCGAGCGCCAGCTCGAGATCGTCTCCTGTCCCTCCTGCGGCCGCGCCCAGGTGGATGTGTGGACCCTGGCCGAAGAGGTGGAGTCCGGGCTCAAGAAGGTCACGGCACCGCTGCGCGTAGCCGTCATGGGCTGCGTCGTCAACGGCCCCGGTGAGGCCCGCGAGGCCGACCTGGGCTGCGCCTCGGGCAACGGCAAGGGGCAGATCTTCGTGCGCGGACAGGTCGTTGAGACCGTTCCCGAGGACCAGGTCGTTGAGACCCTTCTCAAGCACGCCGAGGCCATGGCTGCCGAGATGGCCGAGGAGCTCGGTGAGGAGGCCCTGGCCGGTACCGCCCCCATGGTCTCGGCCGCCGGCTGAGGACCGGTGAGGGCGGGGCGCACCGCCAAGCACCCGGACCTGTTGGGTATGAGCTTCCTGCGGCACCGCGATCACGGACGCACTCAGCGTCGCGCAGACCGCCTGACACCGGTTCCCTCCGATCAGGTGTCGGGAGTCATGTCGCTGTGCGCCCTCGACCCGGTCAGTGCCGTGAGCCTGGTCCAGCAGATGCAGCGCTGGTCGCGCTGGGGGCGCGGTGACGTCGTCGCCCTGGGAGGACTGGCCCGCCCGGTCGCTGCGGCATGGTCGGTCGGTTCCCTCATGCCCTTCGGCCTGGCCGGACGTCCCGAGCACGGTCTGCGAGCCGCGGATGCCGGCGAGATCTGGGCGCTGGCCGAGCACGCCAGGACCCGCCTTTCCAGGCGCGGTTCCGTCTCAGGACCGGCCCAGGACGTCGCCGCGGTCTGGGGCGGACTCAGCGAGCAGGGGCAGCGCGCCCGCCACGAGCGTTGGAGGCAACCGGTTCTCGCCGCGCCCCAGGTGGGGGGAGGCCTGGGGCGCGCGCACCTGCGTCGTCGACCCGCTCTGAGCTGGGTGGGGCAGTCGGTTCGTGCGGCCCGACCGGATGAGGCAGCACTGGTGCTGCCCGCCTCGGTGGACATGTTCAGCGGAGAGCTCGGCTACGACCCCACCACCGATGGCCCCGGATACAACCGCCACGTCACCTGGCTCATCGAGCAGAGACGCAGCTACATCGTCCTCGATGACGGTGCCGGCCACCTGGCTCAACCCGGTTCGCCCCGAGCCGTCGCTTTCAAGGCCGACGTCGGCGCCCTGTGGCGGTCCCCAACCGGCGGTGTGGCCCAGCTGACCGGCGTGTGGACGCGCCCCGACCTGCGTGGGCAAGGGATCGGGGCGGCCGCTCTGGCCGCAGTGGTGGACGCCGTCCGTCGGGACCATGTCGGGGCTGACGGTATCGTCAGCCTCTACGTCAACGACTACAACACCCCCGCTCTGGCGCTCTATCGATCCCTGGGGTTCGAGCAGGTGGGTCTGTTCGCCACCGTGCTCCTGTAAACATTCCCTGTTGAGACCGCAGGGACGATGCTGTTTTGTTACACGGCGCCCTCAAAGTCATGGTGAACAACATATGGAGCGCCTTGGGGAACTCGCCTACGATCACCAATCGTGCGCAGTACCGATGACGTCGACTCCGAGAACACGGAGCGTCAGAACAATATCGAGGTCTGGAATGACCTCGTCTCGCCCAGAGATCTGCTCATCTGTCTTCTCATATCGGTGACATGTATCGTCGCGGCGGTACTTCTCTCCTCCTTTTTCGGAGGTAAGCCGCTGTTCTGGGGACTGGGAGCCTCCACTGTCGGTTTTATCGCCTGCTGCTTCCTCGTGAGCCCCAAGCGAGAGGTCGTCATTGTCGATGAGCTGGGCCTCGGTGCACGTGAGGGGGCGGACCAGTGACGGTGAGCCTTCTGCTGATGATGGTGGCTGCCGTTCTGGCGGCCGTGGTCCTGTACACCTTTATCGGGTTCATCCCCGGTACCGATGAGACGGGGGTGCTCGCGCCTGTCACTCTGGCGACTATCCTGGCCGGAGCGCCGCCGCACGTGGTGCTCGCCTTCTTCGTCTCCGCGGTTGTCACGCTCAATCTCATGAACGGGGTTCCTACAGCACTGGTGGGACTTCCCGGCGGAGTGATGTCCGCTCCGCTCATGGATCACGCCATGGTGCTGCGCAACCAGGGACTGGCCTCCGACACGATCCGGAAGATGGCCGTGGGCTCGGCCATCGGAACCTTCATCTCTATTCCTCTGAGCTTCCTTCTCGCCAGCCTGCTGCTCCCCATGGCCGACTGGATCAAGACCAATTCCAACATCGTTCTGGCAGCAGGTGCTGTGGTACTGGCCCTGCTCGGAAAGAACCGTATTCTCTCCCTGGTGGCGATTATTCCCATGGCGCTGCTGTTCCAGGCGCTTCCGGCGCTTTATCGGAGTGCGGGCATTATTCCGGAGAAGGCCAGCGTCAACACCTCCTTCTTCCTCGGGATCACCGTGGGGCCTATGCTCCTGACCCTCCTTGAGCTGCTCAACGCCAAGCGCCGGGAGGCGCTGCCGCACGGCAGCCGTACCAGGGCCGAGCTGCTGCGCTCTGGCTTCAGCCAGCAGGCGCTGTGGCCGGGGCGGCTCATCACCAGGTCCGAGGGATGGTGGAGCGCCGCGATGGCCGCCGTGTCCACCCCGCTGTTCATTCTCAGTCCGGTGGGGCTGACCTTCCTGCTGGGAGAGGCCTCCGTGGCCCGCCAGAACGAGGACCGAGTGCCCCGCGCACAGCGTGCGGTGACGGTCATGAGCGCCCTGGCCCACTCGACCTACCTGGCCGGCGTCATTATTCCGCTGGTAGCGCTCGGGGTTCCGATCTCCGGGGTGTCCGTCGGTCCTGCCGGGCCGCTGTTCAGCGCGGGCTCCATCTACACCAAGGAGCACAACCTGCACCACCTGCTGGATCTGCCCTGGTTCATCATCACCGTGTCCCTCGGGGCTCTCGTTGCGGTCGCGATCACGTACGTCATCGCCGTGCGCTGGTCCTCGCAGATCACCTGCTTCGTCATGCGCCGGATCCCCCACGAGGCGGTGCTGGCCCTGTTCGTGGCCTTCGTCCTTCTGCTGGCCTACATCGACGCCGACCAGAAGGCGGGCCTGGCCAACGTCTTCGGGGTCCTGCTGGTCGGAGTCGTGTGCGGATCGCTCAACCGTCTGGGTGTCGCCTACGGCGTCCAGTTCATGTCCCTCTACGCAGCTCCCGGCATCGTCAAGGCGCTGGCCGCACTGGGCTGATCTCCTTCTCGCGGGAGGCGGCGGAGGCTGTGGGGATGAGCCTCCGCCGCACGCCTGTTGTAATCTGCAGAGCGAGACTCGGATGCTGAGTCCCGATGCCGGCACTCTATGACTCGGCCGGAGTAATGGGGGAGAGGGGTTGATCCCCCTTGACGGGACCGCCCGTCGACGGATAGGCCTCGCTGCGGTGCGCCAGACGCGTCAGATCGACGCCGAGCAGACGGGCCCGCTCGGCGGTGCGCCCTGTGACCAGCACGTCGGTGCGGCGCAGCCGAGAGACATCGGCCGCCCCCAGCAGGGTCATGAGCGTGCGCACGTGGTCGCTCCATGTGTGCAGCTCTCGGCGCAGGGCCTCGGGGCCCTCCTTGACCAGGGTGCGCAGCACGTGCCCGGAAGCGCCGACGGCGCAGGCGCCCAGGGCCAGTGACCGGACGACGTCGAGCGGGTTGCGCACGCCTCCGGAGGCCAGCACCGGCAGACTGACCGGCTCTGCGACTGCCAGGGACTCCAGCAGGCACAGCGCCGTCGGCTGGCCCCAGCCGACCAGGTAGGACAGGTCGCGCTGCGGTCGGCGCTCGTTCTCAATGGCGATGAAGTCGGTGCCTCCGGCCCCGGCCACGTCGACGGCCGCAACACCAGTGCGCGTCAGAGCATCAATGGTCCGGCGTGAGAGCCCGAAGCCCACCTCCTTGACCACCACCGGGACGGGCACGGCCGCTGCGATGGCGGCGATCGTCTCGCTCCATCCCGTGAAGTCGCGGTCGCCCTCGGGCATCACCAGCTCCTGAGCCGCGTTGAGGTGGATCTGCAGGGCATTGGCCTGGAGCATCTCCACGGCCTGCGCCGCCTCCTGCGGGCTGACGGTCGGCCCGACATTGGCCAGGACGAAGGCGCCCGGGGCCCGGCGGCGAATGACCCGGAAGCCGTCAGCGCGCTCGGGGTCGTGCAGGGCCACGTGAACGGAGCCGCAGGCGATCGCGACACCAGCATCGGCAGCCGCCTCGGCCAGGTGCGCGTTGATCGCCGCCGTCGCCTGCGTCCCACCGGTCATCGCGTTGATGTAGAACGGCGCCTGCCAGTGCGCACCGCACACATCCGTACTGATATCGATCGAATCCGTGAACGTCCCTGGCAGTGCATGGTGCATGAAGGAGACGTCGTCGAAGGCATTGGGCCGATCCGTCCCATTCAGGCGCATCGCCAGGTCCAGGTGCTCGTCCTTGCGTGAGGCGTGTCCCGGCTTGTCTGCGTGCCCCTGACCGTGAGTACCTGGGCTGCTCATGAGACTGCTCCACTGTGGGAATGGTCGTGGACGGTCAGGTCCAGGGGCTGGATATTCGCCGACTGCCACGACGAGCGCATCGCGGCGATATCCGTCCCGGGTGGGCACAGCGCGATGCCGCAATCCCCGCCGCCGGCGCCCGAGCTCTTGGCTACCGCCCCGTGCTCCTGGGCGATCTCCACCAGACGGCGCAGCTGCGGGGTTTCGATGACGATCCCACTGGTGCGGGTCAGGCCCAGTAGGAGCTGGCGCCCCTGACGGATCCGCTGCCCGATCGCCTCGGCGTCATCCTCCTGAAGAGCCCGGACCAGGGCTGCCAGACAGCTCTCGGAGTCCTGGAGGAATGCTGTGTAGGCGGCGTCCTGCGCCCCTCGTGTATGGGCCTGGACGTCAGCCACCAGGCGCGGGGTGGAGGCTGGGCTGCCGGTCCACCCCACACCCAGGTGCAGGCCCGGGGCGGGAAGACGCCGGATGCTGAGCAGCGGCCAGTCCATCCCCACCAGCTCACTCAGTGCCGTGGGACCTTCAGTGCCACCCCCCATGCCCGCAGTGCCCCGCATCCGGTGCAGCCATGCACGGTCGGGGGAGGTGTAGGCGACCCATCCGGTGAAGGAACTCGCCGCGATATCGCCCCCGGAGCCGATGGGCTGGACGGCGTCGGTGGCCAGCAGCGCCAGCTTGTAGACGGCCATGTCATCCAGGGCCAGGCCGTAGAACCTCGCCACGGCGCGCACCGTGGCCACCGTGACCGCGGAGGAGGAGCCCAGGCCGAGCTTGTGCCCGCTGCCGTCATCGAGCTCGCTGGAGACATCCAGGTCGAAGTAGCGCAGTCGGCCACCAGCCTCGCGCACCATCTGCTCCACCATGCGGATGGCGGAGACCACGTAGTCGTTGAACTGCTTCTCGACCTCGACCACGCCGTCCTCCGGGCGGCGGTACCAGGTCAGGGACTGCGCTTCGTACAGGGTGGAGCTGATATGACCTGTGGGACCGGTGGAGCCATCGGCTTCGGCCTCTGTGATCCGCACCGTGATGAAGCGGTCAACGGCTACCAGCACCGCCTGGTGCCCGGGCTCGACAACGGCGTACTCACCGGCGATGTACAGCTTCCCGGGGGCGCTCTGCGAGATCACCGGGAGGCCTCCTCGAAACGCACCCCTGCGCCAGGGCGCCGGACGGAGACCTCTGCGCCGGGAACGCGCTCGCGCAGCGCGGCCGCGACCCGCTCCGCACTGCCGCCCCGGGTCAGGACCTTCACGTTCGGGCCTGCATCGATCGTGGCCCAAGCGGGCAGGCCATCCTGGCGCATCTCGCCGATCACGTGCAGCACCTCGATCGTCCGCGGCAGCCAGTACATGATCGCGGGGCGCGCGGCCATCATCGATGCGTGCATACCCAGAGCGTTGGCCTCCGCCACCTTACCCAGGCGGGCGAGATCACCGCAGCGCACCGCCTCCAGGGCGTCGCGCAGGTCCTGGCGGCTCGCCTCCACCCAGGCGGGGTAGAGCGGCGAGGCGGTCATGGTTCGGCGCATGGCCCGCGTGCTGGAGATCGTCTTACGCCCACCGGAGAGCACGACGACGACCATGGCCAGGTCCAGATCGGAGGCGGTATGCCCGATAGCGTCCTGGACGGGCTCGGCATAGGAAGTGGCGTCGTCGTCCCCGGCGTTCCACAGCACCAGTCCGCCGAACACGGAGCGCGCCGCCGAGCCCGAGCCGCGCCGGGCGAGCCGGGACAGGGCCCGGCCATCGAGGTCCATGCCCGCAGCGCGTGAGGCCGCTGCCGCCAGTGCGGCGAAGCCCGCCGCGGAACTGGCCAGGCCCGCGGCCAGCGGTACCGTGCTGATGGAGGTGACGTTGGCCCGCTGCGTGATGCCGGAGCGCTCGCGCACGAGGTCGAGGAAACCGGACACCCGGGTCAGCGCCGTCCCGCTGGGGGCCGAGCCGTTGATGCTCACCGCGTCCGTGTCGCCAGTGCCGCCGTCGAAGGACACCGTGGTGGTGGTCCAAGTGTCATCAAGGGTGAGGGACAGGCTTGAGGTGGTGGGGATCATCAAGGACTCATCCGCCTTACCCCAGTACTTGATGAGCGCGATATTCGTGTTCGCACTCGCCGTCGCGCTTGCGGTCTTCAGGGATGCCGGGGATTGCCGGGATGTCACTCATTCACCTCGCTGGTGCGAATCTGGTAGATCCATGCGGCCGGTGCCCCCGCACCCTCCAGGGCGCCTCGGATGCGGTCCGCCGCTGCCTCGCCATCGGCCAGGGCGATCACGCATCCGCCGAGTCCGCCACCGGTGAGCTTGGAGCCCAGGGCGCCTGCGTCGCGGGCTGCCGTCGTGAGCCGGTCCAGGACCGGCAGGCTCAGCTCGAGCCGGGCCAGTACCTCGTGCGCCTCGTTCATCGCTGAACCAAGGGCCTGCGCATCGCCGTCGTCGAGCGCCGCGATGCCCACCTGTGCGAGTTCGCCAAGGCGGTTGATCCCGGGGCCGATGCCGTCGGGATCCTTCTCGTAGCGTTCGCGCAGCCCGCCGACGGCCTCGCGGGTGCGGCCGTGGATGCCGGAGTCCGCGATGACGAGGCGGGCACCTTCGATGCGCTGGGTGAGGGGCCGCATCTGACCGCCCTGGAAGCGGATGGGGTTGGGGGAGCTGGTGGCCGCTGCGTCCAACCCGGAGGGCTTGCCGTGGGCGATCTGCTCGGCCATCTGCGTCAGCGCGAAGAACTCGTCGGCCGATGCCTCCCGTCTGCAGGCATCCAGGACGGCGCGGATGACAGCGCCCGCGGCCGCCGCGGACGAGCCCAATCCGCGCTCGTGGGGGAAGTCGCTGGTGGTGACGATCTCGAAGGGTTGCTCCAGATGCCCGGAGAACTCTCGGGCAGCCTCGAAGGCGCGCACGATGCAGGCGAAGCCCGGCCCACTGCTGCTCATCGGACCGGAGTAGTCCAGGCTGTGAAGCACCGAGCGGCCGGTCACCGGGGTGGCCGTCGCCCGCATTTGAAGGTCGTGCAGCGGCATGGCCACGGCGGGATGCCCGTAGACGACGGAGTGCTCACCCAAGAGGATGGCTTTCGCCCAAGTACGGCCATGACCCTCGCGGATTGGGGAGTGCCTATCCATGTACTTCCTTGACTGCGGCCCAGGGGGCGGTGATGATCCGGGCTAGATTAGATGGCCCGTCTCCCGCACTGCAATTGGGCATCGGTCACCCAATCTATCGTGACTGAGGCGGGTATGCCCGCTGAAGTCTTAAGCCCAGTGCGGGTACCGGTCTTGGTCGGGCCGGTTCAGGGCGCGGTTAGTCGGCACTCCGCCACGGCAACTGCGAGTTGCACCCGGTTCCTGACCTTGAACTTCTCCAGCAGGGTCGAGACATGGGTCTTGACCGTGGCCGCACCGATCCCCAGACGGTCCGCGATCTCACTATTGGCCAAGCCCTGCGCTACCAGCACCGCCACCTCGCGCTCACGCTCGGTCAAGGTGCCCGGCGCCTGGCGCGACGGCGCCCTCATGGCGGTGGCATCCACCAACTGCTCGAGTACAGCCGCGGAGAAGGGGCGCTCACCATCGGCGGCGGTGCGGACCGCCCCCAGGATCTGCTCAGGGGAGCTGTCCTTGAGGAGGAACCCCACGGCTCCCGCCCGCAGGGCCGAGGAGACGAGATGGTCGGTGTCGAAGGCCGTGAGTACAAGGATCTTGACATCGGGTGCGAGCTCGCTGATCCGCTCGCTGGCCCACACCCCGTCGCGGCCGGGCATGTGGAGGTCCAGCAGCATGATGTCAGGGCGCAGGCGGCGCGCCGCATCCAGTGCCCCTTGTCCGTCCGCCGCCTCACCCAGGACGGTCAGTTCCGGGTCCCCCTCCAGGATCAAGCGCAGGGCGGAGCGGACGAGGGGCTGGTCGTCCGCGATGACGACACGGATGCGGTCAGCCACGGATCAGCTCCTCCTCTTCCTTTTCTTCCGGCGTCTTCTCCTCCATCGGGAGCTCCGCGCGCAGGGTGAATATCCCAGCCTCCCTGACCAGGCTCAGCCGACCGCCCAGCAGCCGCATCCGCTCGCGCAGGCCGGGAAGGCCCAGGCCGTGGCCGGGCAGCGGCAGGGCCGGCGTGGACGCCGGATTGGCGCACTGCACGACCAGTGCGCTCCCGCTGGTCTCGAAGCTCAGCTGAGCCGAGCCCTGCGAGCCGTGGCGACGGGCATTGGCGAGCGCCTCCTCGACGGTGCGCAGAACGGCGTGACGGACGGCGGCCCCGGCCCTATCGAATGCTCGTTCCCAATCCGGATCGGTACTGACCCGGATCTCCAGCCCGGCCTCGCGGTGCTGATCGATGATGCGGGCGACGTCCGCCCAGGCGACGGCGGCCTCGTCCCCGGAGCCGTCGTCGTGGAGCACATGGAGGATCTGACGCAGCTCATGGCCGGCCTCGGCCGCCATGGCCCGGATGGTGCCTGCGGTGCGGGCGGCCTGCTCCGCATCGAGATCGCGACGACTGGCCAATGCGGCGGCGTGCAAGGAGATCAAGGAGATGCGCTGGGCCAGGGAGTCATGCATCTCGCGCGAGATGCGTGCCCGCTCCTGCGAACGGGCACGCGCGACGCGGGCCTCGGTGAGCTCTTGGTGGCTCATGAGCAGGATGCCGAGCAGCACGGCGGTGACGGTGTAGACGAGGTTGGGCAGCTCCGTCCACCAGTCCTCCCACCGCCACGGGAACGGGCTCATCGCCAGGCCGAGCGCAGTGCCTATGAGCTGCGCCCCGAGCGCGACGGGCAGTGACCATGCCTTCGAACGCGTTCCTATGAGTGCTGCCGCCACGAATGCCGGCACATGGAAACCGCTCGGCAGCAGGACGCTCAGGATGATGCAGGCTGCGGGCAGAAGCAGTCCCTGCCTCCTGAAGGCGGGTAGCAGTAGGAATTGCGCGACGATCGGAGCGAGGACCTGCATCCAGAGCCACAGGATCTCCCACCGGGGCCGCTCGTGATGGAGGGCGCTCAGATCCGTGTTGAGAGAGACCGCGATGTCGAACAGGAAAACCGTTGTCGCAATCGCGGAGGCGACCCAGAGCAGCCATTGGATGCGTCGTGCTGTGTCCGGGGTGCTCACCGGTCGGACTCTACCCAAGTGTCGGGGCCATGCATCCGCCACTTGGCGGATCCCGATTCCCCCAGGTAGTCGGTGCGCCCGGGCTGGGAGTTTGTTTAGCGTCCGGGGTGACTGAGGGAGGGTTCTTATGCTGAATGTAGGTGGGAAGTTGGTTCGTGGTGCTTGTGGTTGGAGGGGGCGGGGTCCTGGGGTGCTTGTGCGGTTGTCGGTGCTGGTGGCGGTGCTCTCGATGACGGCCGCGGTCCTCGGCGGCTGCTCGCCTGCGCTATCGGCCGCACCCGTGCGGCCCGGCCCGCAGGTGTCGCAGCCCGAGGGGAGGCATGAGCTGACCGAGGAGGATGTCACTGCTTGGCTCGATGGGAAGATTCCCGACGCGCTCAATCAGGGGGATTTTCCTGGAGCGGTGGTCACCGTCGTTCATAATGGTCGGATCCTGGTGACCAGGGGGTACGGGTATGCGGCTACGGGGGCTGATGGCGAGCCGCGGCGTGCGGTGGATTCCGATACTCTTTTCCGGATCGCATCGGTGTCCAAGCTCGCTACCAGTATCGCGGTGATGCAGTTGGTGGAGCGGGGTGAGCTGGACCTGGACGTTGATATCAGTGCCTACGCGGATGTGAAGATTCCGCGTCGTTATCCTGGTGATATCACCTTGCGGAACCTTCTGACGCACACCGCGGGATTCGAGGAAAGAGGCAGGAATCTCGTCACGTCGGAGCCCGGGCCATTCGACCTGGATGAGTCCGTCCGACAGGATCCCCCGGCGCAGGTCTTCGCCCCCGGTACTACTCCGGCTTACTCCAATTACGGCATGTCCCTGGCCGGTTATATCGTTGAGCGGGTCAGTGGCGAGGTGTTCGAGGACTATGTGCGCGAGCATGTCCTCGAGCCGGCGGGCATGGACTCCTCCACCTTCGACCAGCCGCTGCCGGAGCGGCTCGCTGGCAGGATGGCCAATGGTTACAAGACCACTGGAGGCCGGGCTCAACCCTTCGAGCTCATCGACTCTCCAGCTGGGGGGATGACCACCTCCGGAACCGACGCCGGCAGATTCATGCTGGCCATGCTCAACCAGTCGCAGGGCGGTGCGCTACTCGAGGAGGGCACATGGAAGCAGATGTTCGGCCCTGGGCTCGGTGCTGATCAGCTGGGGACGCTCGCCGAGGGCAAGCAGATGGGACTCGGATTCTTCGATGAGAGCCGTAATGGGCACCAGATCGTCGGCCATGAAGGCGGTACGGTCTTCCAAGCCGAGTTGGAGATCTACCCGAACGATGGATCTGGGGTTTTCGTTGCGGTTAATGGTGAGGGGAAGGATGGGGCTGCGGCTCTGAAAGATGACCTCATGAGGGGTTTCTCCGACCGTTATTATCCCGGTTCCGAGCCTGGTGCGGAAGGTGGGCCTTCGGTTGATGAATCGCGGCAGCATGCGCGGGTGGCGGCCGGGACCTACACCTCGTCCCGGGCGCCGATGACGTCCTTCGCCAGTATCAGGGAGGCCCTTCCGTCGGAGTGGAGCAGTATTGATGCCCTTGATGATGGTCATCTCCTGCAGCGGGCGGGGGAGTCTGTGATCGAGTACGAGGAGATCAAGCCGTGGGTGTGGCGGCAGGTTGGGGGATCGCAGACCCTGACCGTTCAGGTGGAGGATGGAAAAGTGGTGCGCATCGGCGATATCCCCGCTTTCTCGCTGCTGCCGATCACTGCCTCTCAGCGGGTGCTCGTTCCGGTGGTGCTCGGTGCCGCCACGGTCCTCATGCTGTTTGTGCTGGCCTGGCCGCTTGGCGCCGTGCGCCGTTTGCTGGCACTGCGCGCCGGCAACGCCAGTATCGGCGTCCCGCTGTCCTGGTGGGCGCGCTCGGCCAGGATCGGGGCAGGACTGACTCTCGCCGCAATCGGCGCCTGGGCAGGCGCGGCGGTATCACTGATGGCTGATCGGACCTCTGTGGGCCCGTTGGCGCTTCACGGGATCCAGATCCTGACCTTTGTGGGCCTCCTGGGGATCATCCCGGGCGCTGTCGAAGCGGTGCGCGTCCTCAGAGCGGGCTCCGGTGTGATACGGATCGTCACCGCCTTGCTCCTGCCCGTTGCATTGGCTGCTGTCGCCTGGATGGCCCTCGCCTTCAACCTCCTCAACCCCGATGTCGGCTTCTAGCAGCAGCGGGGACTGCTGATCCGCTGAAGGCTCGGTGTGGCCCGTCCCCGTTATAGGGGGCGGGCTACGCCATGACCCCATCACCGTCTAACGCCAACGAGTAAATCTCCCCGTCTTCTCCGTCACCCGGGGCGGAAGAGTTTTGCGACTCCTCGGCTCCACCACTTGGCGGATTCCGATTCCCCCCAAGTGGCTGGTGCGCCCGGATTGGGGGTTGTTTAACGTCCAGTGCGACCATAAGGAGTCTCAATGTCCGACGAATTATCACCCGAGTTGTCCACCGAATCACCCGCTCAGGCTTCTACGCCCCCACGCAGACGCAGACACAGAATCCGGAAATGGCTCATCGCAGCGGTGTGCGGGTTCGTCGTGCTCGCACTCGTCGCCGGGGTGGCGCTCACCGTCATCCTGCGGGCTCCGCTGCCGCAATATGACGGCACGATCACACTGGCCGGCCCCACCGATGAGGTCGCCGTGAGTCGTGACGGCCAGGGCGTCCCCCACATCTACGCCTCCGCCGACCGCGATCTGTTCTTCGCTCAGGGATACGTCCAGGCCCAGGACCGGTTCTTCCAGATGGACGTGCGACGCCACCTGACCGCTGGGCGGCTCTCCGAGCTGGTCGGCGAAGCGGGCAAGGAGTCCGACGTATCGATCCGCACCATGGGCTGGCGCCGTGTTGCCGAGCAGGAGTGGGAGCTCCTGTCCGACGAGGCCCGTGGCTTCTACGAGGCCTACGCCGAGGGGGTCAACGCCTACCTCAAGGGGAAGGCCCCCTGGCAGGTGGCCAACGAGTACGCGGTGATGGGCCTGAACCTGCCCATCGGGGATATCGAGCCGTGGAGCGGCGTCGACTCGCTGTCCTGGATCAAGGCGATGTCCCAGGGCCTCAGCGGCGCGCACGAGAGTGAAGCCTGGCGCATGAAGATGCTCTCGAAGCTGGGCAGTCCGGCCGCCGTCGAGGAGCTGATCCCGCCGGTTGATGAGAGCGCCCGCAGGCCGATCCTGCTCGACGACGGCTCCGGCAACCTCAGGCCCCGCTCCGAGTACCCCGTCGCCTCACCCCTGCCGATGCCCGAACAGGACGCCGAGGCCGTCGACTGCCCCGGACCCGCTGATGGCTCGGCGCCGGACGAGGCCGCCCCGGCATCCGGGCCAGACGCCGAGGAGGGCGCAGTCGCTACGACACCCACAGCAGGCATGAGCGGAGCCTCAGGCGTGCTTCAGGAGGCCCAACGGGCCCTCGACGCCGTCCCGGCCGTCCTGGGTCAGGGGCCGAACATCGGCTCGAACTCCTTCGTCGTGGCCGGCAGCCACACGGCGTCGGGTAAGCCCATCATCGGTAACGACCCGCACCTGGACATCGACTACCCCTCGGTATGGTCGCAGGTGGGGCTGCACTGCACTGAGTTCGATGACGACTGCACCTTCGACGTCGAAGGCTTCTCCTTCGCAGGGCTGCCGGGCGTCGTCATCGGCCGCAACCCCCAGCTGGCCTGGGCCTTCACCAACCTCCAAGGTGATGCGAGTGACCTGGTGGTCGAGCAGAACGCGGGACCGGACGCCTACCGGCGCGATGGGGCGTGCCTGGCCTACAAGACCCGCACCGAGTCCTTCAAGGTGGCGGGCGGTGAGCCCTTCGAGGTGGAGGTCCGCGAGTCCGTGCACGGCCCCATCGTCTCGGGCCTTTTCGCGCCCGATGAGGATCTCGGGCAGCTGCCCGGCGCCACGGGGGACTTCTCGGTTGCCCTGCAGTGGACGGCCCTGATACCGAGCAGGACGGCTGAGGCGTGGTTCGCGCTCAACCGCGCAACCGACGCAGCCGGAGTGGCCGCGGTGGCCGCGCTCTTCGCGGACCCGGCGCAGAACATCCTCTTCGCCACCGCCGACGGCGACATCGGCTACCAGGCGCCCGGCCTGTACCCGATCAGGCCCATCAAGGCCCCGGCCGACCAGCAGCCCTCCATGGCTCACGGCCCCGACAACCTGGGGGCGGATGGGCGCTGGCCCCGGCCCGGGTGGGACTCCGGCTACGACTGGCAGGGCTTCTACGCGCCGCAGGATATGCCGGCGGCGCTCAACCCGCCCGATGGCATCATCACCCCCGCCAACCAGCCGGTGACCCCGCAGGATGCGGGCCCGTACCTCGGTCTTGGAGGCTATGCCCAGGGGTACCGGTCGCAGCAGATGCACGACTACCTGGCTGATGCGGTGGCACAGGCCCCGCTCACGTTGGAGCAGGCATCCCAGGTCATGCTGCTCGACCACTCGCCCCAGGCCGATGAACTGGCCCCGGCCCTGACCGATGTGGAACTGAGCTCCCCGAGGCTGGGGCAGCTTCAAAAGGTACTCGCCGCCTGGTATGCCGATGGCGCCCATATGGCCACCGACTCGCAAGGCGCCGCCATCATGGCGGCCGTCTACGCCCACCTGGCGCACGCCGCCCTCAGCGACGAACTGGGGGATGAGTACCCCACCGACCCCCGGCTGCTGGGCAAGTTGGTCGCAGAGCCGGACAACGCCTTGTGGGATGACACGACCACACCGGAGGTGGAGGACGCCCGGACGATCATCCAGCGCGCCTGGGCTGAGGCCGACGCGGACCTCACCGCGCAGATGGGCGAGGATCACGGGGCCTGGACCTGGGGTGGCATCCATGTGAAGAAACCGACCCACCAGCTGCTCGGCGGCGAGGGCCTGCCCTGGATCGCGCGGAAGTACTTCAACGCATCCCCACAGCCCGTGGGAGGAGCCGGCGACATCCCCAACGCCACATGGTTCGATCCGGTAGTCAAGGATGGCCGAGTGGATTACCAGGTGATCAGCGGCGCCTCGATGCGCATGAGCGTCGATATGGCCGACGTCGATAACGCACGCTGGGTGATCTCCTCGGGGTCGTCAGGGCATCCGTGGTCCCCTCACGTCAATGACCAGTTCGAGGACTGGGCCGAGGGGCGGATGCGCCCGTGGCCGTTCCGCCGTGAGAGCGTCGAGGCAGCTGCATCGCACACGCTCAGGCTGCGCCCAGCCTGATGGGCCTGCATGTGGTTGTGCGTGGCTGTCGGCGGGTCTACGAACCAGACTCCAGGCGCTCATGCATGTGCCGACGCCCCACGGCCTCCACGCCCACCACATTGATCCACGGGGCCAGGACGATGACCGCCAGGCAGGCCGCGAAGGGGACTCCGGCCGCGGAAAGGAGCACCGCCCCGGCCAACGCGGCCACGGTCAGGCCCAGCATGAGTTGCTGGACCCGCCCCAGCGTGCGCAGGTTCACCGCGACCACGAGCGCATACAGGGCGATGACGAAGACGGTTACGGGCACCACAACGCTCAGGACTGCCCCGGTGGAGGAGATGGCGGACTCGCCCTCCTCCCGCAGCGCCGCCACATGCAGACCGGAGCCGATCGCGGCCAACGAGGCGAAAAGGAGGAAATGGACGTAGGACACCGCCAGCGCCCTTGAGGGGTGCTCATGGAGGATCTGGCCGAAAGGCACCTCGAAGTAGACCCACCACAGGCCCAGGGTGATCGAAACACCCGATGCCAGGACTACCACTGTGGAGGCCGACCACCCGTGCTCGGAGTGCAGGACCGCGACCGACTCGGCGGTTCCCACGACCACTTCGCCCAGTGTGATGATCGTCAGCAGGCCGAAGCGCTCAGCCAGGTGGTGCGGGTGCCATGCCATGTGGTCGTAACGGCTCAGAAGGTAGGCCGGGACTCCCAGCTCCATGGCGAACAGCGGTACGGAGGCCAGGAAGAGCCCCAATGGGCTGAGATGATGCAAGAAGGTGGTGCCGACCCACAGCGCCTGGACCAATGCGATCCACAGTGCATGGATCCGGGCGGCGCGGGCCTGATCCGGATTGGCCCGCGCCGCCCGCAGCCACAGTGCGACCATCGAGAAGCGCATGACCACGTACCCGGCCACCATCGTGCTGGAATGCAACTCCCAATGGTGCTCGAAACCCTTGTACAGCTGAGGGATCCCGGTGGTCATCATGATGACGCCCACCATCTGGACCGCCACCCCCATCCGCACGCCCCAATCGTCGGTGTCGTAGGCGGAGGCGAAGCTGGAGTAGCTCATCCAGGCCCAGATCGTGGAGAACTGCACGAAGCCGAAGGCCGCCAGCCCGGCGGCCACATGCCCCGAGGCCAGGGCATGCGCCATCTGGACCCCGTTGACGCCGAAGGCGATCACCAGGGTCAGGTCGTAGAGCAGCTCAAGGGTGGTGGCCACCCGGTGCTCCTCATGCGGGTTGCGCGACCGCATGGGCACCAGCGCATGCAGGAAACGGCCGGTGCTCCGGCTCTCAGCCCCAACTGCGCTGGCTGGGCTGCCCGGACTGGCTGGACTCGCCGAGCTGGTTGATCCGGAGCCGATTCCGGTTGTAGTCATAGGGAGGTTCTCCGATACTCAAGCATTTCGATGGGCGGCTTCGAAGAATATCGGGTGCGCTCCCGGTTGTCATGCGCTGTTCCCCGTTCTGTTCACCCTTTCTGTTCTCTGCGCTGCTCTTCGTGCTGCTCCCTGCGCGACTCCCCAACTCCGTGTGTCCCAATCAGCGCGGCGACGTCGGCGATGGCGTTCAGGTAGCACGCCGTCGGCGCCGTATGCCGGTTGGATGCCCAGCACGTACCATGTGCCCGTGCTGCACAGACTCTCCACCTCTTTCATCCGCACCCTGCGTGAGGACCCGGCCGACGCCGAGGTCGCCAGCCACCGCCTCTTGGTGCGCGCCTGCTACATCCGCCGCGCCGCTCCGGGCGTCTACACCTGGCTGCCCCTGGGGTTGCGCACCCTGCGCAAGATCGAGGCCATCGTGCGTCAGGGGATGGACGCCATGGGCGGTCAGGAGGTCCACTTCCCGGCTCTCCTGCCGTCCGAGCCCTACCAGGCCACCGGACGCTGGAACGACTACGGCCCCACCCTGTTCAAGCTCCACGACCGCAAGGACGGGGACTACCTGCTGGCTCCCACCCACGAGGAGATGTTCACCCTCGCGGTCAAGGACCTCTACTCCTCGTACAAGGACCTGCCGGCCATCGTCTACCAGATCCAGACCAAGTACCGCGACGAGGCCCGCCCCCGTGCCGGCATCATCCGCGGCCGCGAGTTCGTCATGAAGGACTCCTACTCCTTCGACATCGACGACGCCGGGCTGGCCGCCGCCTACCAGGCCCACCGCGACGCCTACGAGCGGATCTTCGCCCGCCTGGGTCTGGACTACGTCATCGTCAACGCCATGGCCGGCGCCATGGGCGGCTCCCACTCCGAGGAGTTCCTCTACCCCTGCGAGATCGGCGAGGACACCTTCGTGCGCTCCTCAGGCGGCTACGCGGCCAACGCCGAGGCCGTCACCACCGTGGTCCCCGATCCCGTGGATGCCTCCGGGATCGGCCCGGCCCGCGTCGTCGACACCCCTGACACCCCGACCATCGACTCCCTGGTCAACCTGTGCAACGAGGCATACCCGCGCTCGGACGGGCGGGCCTGGACGGCCGCCGACACGCTCAAGAACGTCGTCGTCACCCTCATCCACCCAGGTGGCGAGCGTGAGCTGCTCGTCGTGGGCGTGCCCGGGGACCGCGACGTCGACATGAAGCGCCTGGAGGCCGCCGTCGCCCCCGCCGAGGTCGAGATGGCCGGTGACACCGACTTCGAGACCCACCCCGAGCTCGTGCGCGGGTACATCGGCCCCACCGCCATCGGCCCCAACTCGCCGCTGCGGCGGGTGGAGAGGCTCGACGACGGCACCGAGGTCCTCACCGGCTCGGTGCGCTACCTCGTCGACCCCCGGATCGTGGAGGGAACCAGCTGGGTCACCGGCGCCAACACCGACAAGAAGCACGTCCTCGACCTGGTCATGGGGCGTGACTTCACCGCCGACGGCACCATCGAGGCCGCCGAGGTCCGCGAGGGAGACCCCGCCCCCGACGGCTCCGGCCCCCTCCACCTGGCCCGCGGCATCGAGATCGGCCACATCTTCGAGCTGGGGCGCAAGTACTCCCAGGCCCTGGGGCTGACCGTCCTGGACGAGAACGGCAAGGCCCGCGTGGTCACCATGGGCTCCTACGGCATCGGCGTCAGCCGCGTCATGGCCGCCCTGGCCGAGGCCAACCACGACGACAAGGGGCTGTCCTGGCCGGTCCAGATCGCCCCCTACCACGTGCAGGTCCTGGCCACCGGCAAGGACCAGGCGGTCTTCGACGTCGCCGAACAGGTCGCCTCAGCCCTGGACGCCGACGGCGTCGAGGTCCTCTACGACGACCGCCGCAAGGTCTCCGCCGGCGTGAAGTTCGCCGACGCCGAGCTCCTCGGCCTGCCCTACACGCTTGTCGTCGGCCGGGACCTGGCCAAGGAGGGGACCGTGGAGATCCGCGACCGCCGTACCGGTGATCGCCGCTCCGTTCCCGCCGACGCCGCCGCGGCCGAGCTCAGCGCCACCGTCCGCGCCGCCCTGGAGGCCGCTCGGAACCTCTGAGCCGGCACCGTAGGCGCAGCCGTCCGGAGGCTACTCCGCGGCACGGCTGCGCCTGGGGGTCGCGATGTTCTGCATGTCGTTCTGGATGTCCGCCAGGCGCTTCTCGGTCTCCTGCTGCTGGGTCACGTGCTCGTGGGCCGGGTTGAAGACGTTGTCGATGGGGCCTAGCACGGCTCCACGCGGGTCGGGCTTGCGTCGCCGCCAGTAGATCCAGCCGCGGCGCTCCATCCATAGGAAGAGCTGGTCCGCGGCCGCCAGGGCGGCGATCACGGCCAGGACTGCCACGAGGAGACGCATGTCAGGCGGCGTACCCGGGCAGGGAGGAGAAGTCCGCGCCCCAGGCGGTGGCACGGCGGGCGGCGTCGACGGCGCCGGTGACGGCCGCTTCGCGGGCCGGCGTGGAGACCTTGGCGGAACCGGCCTCCTGCACCTCGGCGGACACGATGCCGGACCACACCTGCCGGGCCCAGGAGACCTCCACGCTCACGGCGGGGTCGGAGGACTCGGCCGGGGCGGCGTAGGCGCCCAGCCGGGCGTCCTCACTACCCGCGGCCACGGCGGCGTTGACCACAGAGGTCGCGGCCTTGGCGTCCTGCGTCGCCTGGGTGCGCTGGGGTTCGTCGCTGCGCGCCGCGATCTCCTCCATGGCGTAGCGGGCTGCGTCGTAGGAGGTCAGCAGCCCGGCACTGATCTTGCTTCCCTGGGCCACGTCCACGCGCGGTGTGTCCTCCGAACCCTCCTGGATGAAGAGACTGTGCTGAAGGCTCCAGGCCACAGTCAGTGAGGTGAACAGCCGGGCGTCCTGCTCCGAGGCGGCTCCGATCGCCGCCCTGCGCGCCATCGTCGAGCCGTCACTCAGGGCCGCGGCCAGGTCCTGCGTGGTGGCATCGGCCGAGGGCGACGGCACCGGGGCGACAGTGGGGTAGGAGGACGGCACCTGCGAGGCCCACGGCTCCCACACCCCGCCCAGAGTCTCGAGCTGGGCGTCTGCCGTGTGCTTGACGCCCTCGGCCAGCGCCGCCGTGGTGGCATCGGTTCCACTGGCCTGCGAGACCACGCCGGCGGTGGAGGAGATGAGCGCGGCCTGCCTGGCCAAGCCGTCCCGAGCCGACTCCGCCGTCGAGGCCGTGGGCAGTGACGCCGGTGAGCCCTTCCCCAGGCGCAGTCCGCAACCGCCCAGCGTGGCCAGTCCGGCCCCCAGAGCGAGAACCGCAGTGCGGCGCGTCATACGAGGGCCGGGCGCGCCGTCGGAGCCGGCGACGAGGTTGCTGCTGTGCCCGCTTCCGAGCCTGTCGCGGACCCGATGGCCAGCGGGCACCTGCACACCGTTCGTCTGAGTGGGGCGGGGAGGTCGAGGAGTCTTCACGCGGGAATCCTCCCACAGACGACGGGTAGCATGATCCCGACCTTGCATGCCTCGACCACATCGACCACGTCTCGCTCGAGCTGTTCGCCCGGGCCCGTACGGGAGGAAGAACGACTATGGCAGCCCACGACCCGCGCAAGCGCTCTGACGCGCTGGCGCGCAGCCTCACCGACCTGCTCGCCCCCGTCGTCGCCGACGCCGGACTCCACCTCGAGGCCGTGGAGACCACCCGGGCGGGCAGGTACTCGGTCGTGCGCGTCTTCGTGGACCTGGCCGACGGCCCCGGAGACCTCGACATCGACACCCTGGGGCCGGTGACCGCGGCTGTCTCGCAGGCCCTCGACGAGTCCGACCCCGTCAAGGGTCAGTACACCCTCGAGGTCTCCACCCCCGGAGCCGAGCGCGAGCTGTCCACCCTGCGTCACTTCAGGCGTGCCGTTGGTCATAGCGCCCGAGTGCGTACGGCTGACGAGGAGCTCACCGGTGTCGTCACGGCGGCCGACGCCGGCGGGGACAACGACGCCGGCCTGGTGAGCATCGAGGTCGACGGCGTCGAGCGCCGTATCGCCCTGGGGGACATCGCCGAGGCGCGGATGGTGGTGACCGGGTTGTAGATGCGCCGCAACAGGCCGACGCCTATCAGATGCCCTCCGCGGATAGTGTCCAGGAATAATGTATGACCTGATAACTGCGAGAAGGTTGACGGCCCCGCCCGGAAAGACGTGATGGACCATCCGGCCCGTCACCGGCTAACGTCGACGGAGAGCCCAGCGCACACCCGCCCAGCGGACCAGAGAGGACCCAAGGACCCATGGACATCAATATGCCGGAGCTGCGAGGCGCTGCCGACGAGCTGGGCATTGATCTGGACAACCTGCTGCCCGCTATCGAGGACGCCATCCTGGGAGCCTACTCCAAGGTGCCCGGAGCCATCCGGGGTGCTCACGTCGAGATCGACCGTCGCACCGGACACATGAGCGTGCTGGCTCCGGAGGTCGATGAGGACGATCAGCCCACGGGGGAGTACTTCGACGACACTCCCGACGACTTCGGCCGCATCGCCCAGGCCACCGCCCGCAGCGTCATCGTTCAGCGCATCCAGGACCGCAGAGACTTCGAGGTCCTGGGTGCCTTCAAGGACAAGACCGGCGAGCTGATCTCCGGCACCGTGGAGCAGGGCCGCGACCCCCGCATCGTCTACGTGCGCCTGGACGAGGAGCACGAGGGCATCATGCCTCCCCATGAGCAGGTCCCCGGTGAGAGCTACCGCCATGGCGACCGCGTTCGCGCCTACGTCACCGACGTCTCCCGTGGCACCCGCGGGGCCCAGATCGTCCTCTCGCGCACCCACCCCGGCCTGGTGCGCAAGCTCTTCGAGCGCGAGGTCCCCGAGATCTCGTCGGGTGACGTCGAGATCGTCTCGGTGGCCCGAGAGGCCGGGCACCGCACCAAGATGGCCGTGCGCTCCAAGGTCCGCGGCGTCAACGCCAAGGGCGCCTGCATCGGCCCCATGGGGCAGCGGGTGCGCGCGGTCATGACCGAGCTCGGTGGTGAGAAGATCGACATCGTGGACCACTCGGAGGACCCGGCGCGTTTCATCGCCAACGCCCTGTCGCCGGCCCGCGTGGCCGCTGTGGGCGTCATCGACGCCGAGGAGCGCACTGCCCGCGCCATCGTCCCCGACTTCCAGCTTTCCCTGGCCATCGGCAAGGAGGGGCAGAATGCCCGCCTGGCCGCCCGCTTGACCGGCTGGAAGATCGATATCCACGCCGACGCCGAGTCCGGCGAGATCACCCCGGGGCAGGGCTCGCAGTCCGATGACGTGACAGGTCCCTCAGAGCTGGGCGACTGAACCGGCCTTCCCGGGGATGTAGACTTTCCGGCGGACCTTTGCGGGTCCCGCACCGGGTTTCTCCGGATGCGGTGCCCGCGTCAGCGGTTGCAGAGCAGCGGAAGGACACCGACGGACGGTGGCGACCACCCCCCACGTGCCTGAGCGCACATGCATCGGCTGCCGTAGAAGAGCCCCGCGGGCGCAGCTCCTGCGCCTCGTGCTGACGCCGAGTGGTGAGCTCGACGTCGACCCCCGGGCCGTCAGACCCGGGCGCGGTGCCTGGATCCACCCGGATCCGGAGTGCCTCACCCTCGCTGAGCGACGACGCGCCGCTTCTCGGGCCCTGCGTATCGGCGGACCACTGGATGTGGTCCGGGTCCGCAGGTTCCTGGAACGGTGACGTGTCAACGACGGCGAGGTCCCCGCTGCCCGACCGGGTGAGCGGACCACCGATAGCGAAGGCGGGTAGGAAGCCGATGGGCACCCGATGAGTACCCAGCGATGAGCTGCCTCTAGAAGCACCCACCCCTGTCCGGGGTGGGAAACCGGACAGGAGAAAAGTGGCTAAACCACGCGTTCATGAGCTCGCCAAGGAGCTCGACCCCACTGGCAAGAAGGTCACCTCGAAGGTGATCCTGGCCTGGCTCAAGGACCAGGGAGAGTTCGTCAAGGCGGCCTCCTCCGCGGTCGAGCCCCCCGTCGCTCGCCGGGTTCGCGAGCACTTCGCCGCCCAGGTGCAGGAGGCACCGGCGGACACTCCGGCAGACAAGTCGGCTAAGTCCTCCTCTCAGGCCCCCAAACCGGCCAAGGCCGCCCCCAAGCCAGGTGCGACCCAGGTCGGTAAACCGGGCCCCGGAGGTGCTCAGGACTCGACGCCGAGCCCCGTAGCTCCCAAGCCCGGCGCCGCTGCCCCCAAGCCGGGCACGGCCGCAGCCGTGCCCAAGCCCACGGCCTCGGCTCCTAAGCCGGGTGGCCGTGCCCAGGCCACCGCGAAGCGGGCCCCCCAGGAGGACGCCCCCGTCTCTGGTGACGTGCCCAAGGCCCCCAAGCCCGGAGGCGGCGCGTCCAAGCCGGCAGCGCCTGCTTCCGAAGCCCCCACGCCCGGCCCTCGCCGCAACGCCCCGACGCCGGGACCGCGTCCCGGTGCTCCGCGTCCGGGCAACAACCCCTTCGCCACCTCCCAGGGCATGCCCCGTCAGGGTGGCCGTGGCGGCCAGCGCTCGGGACAGTCGCGCTCGGGTGCTCCGCGTCCGGGCAACAACCCCTTCGCCACCTCCCAGGGCATGCCCCGTCCAGGTGGCTCCGGCGGTCCCCGTCCCCAGGGCGGTCCGCGTCCCGGTGGTCCCCGTCCCCAGGGCGGTGCCCGACCTCAGGGGGCCGGTCGCTCCGGCGCTCCACGCTCGGGAGGCCCCCGCCCCAACCCGGGCATGATGCCCGGTCAGTCCTCCATCGGCCGTCCCGGCGCCCCCGCGCGCGGCGGTGCCGGTGGTGGTGGCCGTGGCTCGCGC
>NZ_GL882571.1 GCF_000195595.1 Actinomyces sp. oral taxon 170 str. F0386 | reverse complement strand
CGCCCCCGAGGGGTGCACGGGCCCGCCAGCGGCGCGCCACTGCCGCCGGGGTGCCGGGCGCCGTCGCCTCCTGCCGCCTGTCGACCGCCTTGGGGGCGCCCTTGGCCGACATCCTCGAGGCCGTGGCCGGCGGGGTCGCCGAGTCGGGCCACGCCGAGGCCTCTCGTCGGGCCGCTCTGGCCGGTCCTCGCACCACCGCCCGACTCCTGGCCTGCCTGCCCGTGGTCGGCCTGGGCCTGGGGATGCTCGTGGGGGCCGACCCCACGGCCCTCCTGCTCGACGGTGGACTGGGCAGCGCCGTGGGGGTGCTCGGCATCGTGCTCATGGTGGTGGGCCACCTGGTGACCAGGCGCCTGATACGCGCCGCGACGGCCGACGGCGACGTCGTTGACGAGGCCCTGGTCCTGGACCTGGCCGCATCCGCACTGAGTGCCGGGGCATCAGTGCCCGGGGTACTCACCGCCCTGGGGCAGGCGCTTGAGGAGGAGAGCGCCGGCGTCGTGGGGCGGGCCCTGCTGCTGGGCGCTTCATGGGAGGAGGCCTGGCGGGCGCCCGACGACGATCAGTGGCGGGCCCGGCGCACCCGCCTGGAGGCCTGCCTGCGTCCCGGCTGGGAGGACGGGGCCTCGCCGGCTGCGCTCCTGGCGGCGACGGCGGCGAG
>NZ_GL882570.1 GCF_000195595.1 Actinomyces sp. oral taxon 170 str. F0386 | reverse complement strand
TACCTCCATCAAACCCGGGGCGATTCAGACAGCGGCCTGGGGCGGGCGCACACTGATCTGGGCCCCTTCGATCCAGGGGCGCCTTGATCTGCGGGGCAGGCCGGCCAGCGGTGAGCGGGGCAGGCGCCGGGTGCGTCCTGAGCGCAGGGCCTTGTCCACCCGCAGCTGCTGGCGCAGACACCCGGCACTCCACTCATCGATCATAGCCATCAGTGTCAGTCCTCACCACAAGGGCTTATACAAACCATTGAACACGTTTCCCTGACGTTTTCGTTACCAGACGGCCGTCTCGAGGGTGTCCAAGACCAGGTCGGTGTACAGGCTCGCGGAGCTCCGCCACCTTACGACATGCCGTGAAAATACGTCGGTCATGAAAGCCATGTACACCCAGCCACTCATGGTGCGCTCATAGGTGATGTTGGCGATCCACAGTTCGTTTGGTCCGAACGCGCTGAAATGCCTTTTTGCGAAGCCCGCCGGACACTGCTCCCGCAGCGCGCTGTGCATGGTATGTGGCGACTTGGCGCGGCGGATGTCGTGCAGGTCCATGGCCTGCATGAGGGGTTCGACGGCACATCGCGCCACGTGTTCCAGCCCATGGGCGGCGTCAGGCCGGTTTGGCATGGTGTTTGATCCCCGTAGCCGAAGAAATCCTCGCAACCCTCATCATCCCAACAGGGCACTAAAAACGATGCAACTAAAGTGCCACCTTACTAGCGACACACAAATACAGGTAAAATACCCCTATGAATAAGTTTCAAGATGTCGGCTCTGACGCATAATTGCCACCATCTGTAGAAACACAATATGCGAGTGACCCCTATTGCAGTGAGAAAACTTCAGTAAGTTTATGCAATACTGGGTGGTGTCCCAACCTTATAGGTTGGGACACCACCCAGTAACGTACTCTGAGGCCGGGTTGCCGGTCTGAAGATCCTCAGTGAATCTTGGTGAGAGCCTCTTTAATCTTCTTGAGGATCTCGTCAGCAATCTCCCCCTGCTTTGTGATCAAGACGCCTGCAACCAGTGCTACTACGAAAGCGATGCCGGCGTACTCAACTGCTGTCTGGCCGCGCTCCGAAGGCTTCACCCTTTCGATCATCCTATCGAAAGCGATCTTCGTGCGAACCTGGAGAGCGAGCATCTTGTTGGTGCTGTACATGAAACTGTCCTCTTCTGTGCTGATGTGATATATGAATCCGGGGTAGGTCAGCCCCGCTGACACTCTCAAGACTAAAAAGCTTCATGACCTTCACCCTAGGGTCAAGCGCCCTTACTCCACCCCTTTTGTGCCCTGTCAAACGCCAGACTTGACTTGACTCATTATGGGCCGGTTGACCGGGGGCCTCTGGGTGGTGTGTCAAGTGGCGATGGGTAGTTTCGTGGCTGGTTGGGGGTTGTAGAGGGTGTGGTTGCGGATCATGGCGTGCGGGTCAGGATGCGGCGGTGTGCCAGGGCGAGGACGGCCTGGTTATGACGCTTGCCCTGGTCTCGTTTGCGCTGGTAGTAGGCCCGGGAGACGGGGTCGGAGCGCAGTGAGGCGAGGGCGGAGGGGAACATGGCGTGCTTGAGCCTCTTGCTGCCGCCGTGGGAGACGTGCTCACCACGGATCGAGGAGCCGGAGCGGCGTGTGACGGGAGCGAGCCGGGCGTAGGAGGCCAGGTGGGCGCCGGTGCCTGGAGGTCCTTGCCCAGGGGCTCGGCCAGCAAGGACGGCGGCGGCCGGGACCCCTGATCCCGGGCACGCGTGGTCAGGACCTGGCACATGAGGGTGGGCCACCCGCCAGGGTCACCGGCCTGGGCGGCGACATCGGCCCGCTGAGCGCGTGGGGCGATGAGCCGGCGGGCCAGGTGGGGCAGCACCGTTGCGGCTGCGTTGGTGCCGGCGACCACCACGGTCTGGTGCTCCAGGGCCGAGACGATCTAGCCGGCCCAGGTCCAGGTCGAATCCCGTGAGCATGCTCAGCGCCGCGGCCTCCTCGTCCGAGGCGTTGATGGCTCTCAGGGTGTGAGGCATGGTCCTGGCCGCGCCGGCGATGACGGCCGCGTCCTTCGCGTCGGTCTTGGCGCTGCCCGGCGTCAGGTCAGCGATGCGTCGCATCGACAGTCCGGGCAGGTAGCCCACGGTGATGCCCATGTCCTGGGCCACCGCCACGGCCAGGGCCCCAATGGTGGCGGGCTGATCGACCACCACCAGCACCTGCCCCTTTGCCTGCAGGCGCTGGTAGACCTCTCGCAGCTGGTCCTCGTCGTTGGGAAGGGCCCTGTCGAGGACCTTCCGGCCCGTCCCGGCTCAGGGCCGTGGCCCAGCGCTCGCTCCTTGCCGACGCCCGGTACCGATGAAGACCTCGATGTCCTCGATATCCTTCTCTCCTGCCGCCTCCCGGTCAAGTTGATACGGGGCCAGCCGGCGAACGGACCGGCCCCCGCACCCACGCCTGCGAAAGTCTGAATCGCCCCGGGTTTGATGGAGGTA
>NZ_GL882569.1 GCF_000195595.1 Actinomyces sp. oral taxon 170 str. F0386 | reverse complement strand
ACGAGGCGAAGGACTTGAATCCCTTGATCGCCAGGGTCTTGAGGTGCACGGGTGCCACCCTAACAGCGCGGGATGCTCTGACGGAGACAGAAACGACAAAGGGACTTGACATCATCATGTTGGACAAGCAAACTTTCCATGTCAAGGGAGCTGGACACACGTGTGTGCACCTGCTCCACCGGTCCCATCCACCTCTCGTCTCCGAACCCCAAGGAGCCACGATGCTCACGCTGTCCAACCTCTCCAAACGCTTCGGGAGCCTGCAGGCTCTCGACCGCCTCTCCCTATCACTGGATGCCGGCGAGATCGTCGGCTTCGTCGGTGCCAACGGAGCGGGCAAGTCCACCACGATGCGCATCGTCATGGGCGTGCTCGCCGCTGACTCCGGCTCTGTGACCTGGAAGGGCTCTCCCGTGGACGCCTCCACCCGGCGCGCCATCGGTTACATGCCCGAGGAGCGCGGCCTCTACCCCCGGATGAAGGTGACCGAGCAGCTCGTCTACCTGGCTCGCCTGCACGGACTGTCCGCCTCCGCCGCCAAGGCGGCCGCGGACCAGTGGACCGAGCGCCTGGGCCTCCAGGAGCGCCGTGGCGACGAGGTGCAGAGCCTGTCATTGGGCAACCAGCAGCGCGTCCAGCTGGCCGCCGCCCTGGTGAGTGATCCCGAGCTGCTCATTCTCGACGAGCCCTTCTCCGGTCTGGACCCGGTGGCCGTGGACGTCATGAGCCAGGTCCTCCTGGAGCGGGCGGCCGCAGGCGTGCCCACGCTCTTCTCCTCCCATCAGCTCGACGTCGTTGAGCGCCTGTGCGACCGGGTGATCATCATCCGCTCAGGCCGGCTCGTGGCAGACGGAACGGTTCCCGAGCTCCAGGCATCCGAGGCTCCTCGCTGGCGCATCGTCGTCGAGCCACCTCAGGATGCCGCCCCGCTGGAGGCCGACGCCCTGAGTGCGCTGGCCAGCCCGGAGACACAGATCGACGGCCAGGGCCGCCTGATCATCACCGCTGCGGGCACCGATGAGCAGAAGCTGCTGCGCACCGCGCTGCACCTGGGGACGGTGCGCGAGCTCGGCCCGGTGCGCCACCGGCTCACCGATATCTTCCGGGAGGTTCTGACGACCCCCGCTTCCCACAGCCAGACCACTGACTCGACCGACATGAAGAAGGAGGCGCACCGATGAGCGCCCAGACCAGCCCCAGCACCCGCCGTCAGGAGATCATCCTGGTCGCCGGCCGCGAGCTGCGGGCGCACCTGATGAAGAAGTCCACCATCATCCTGACCCTGGTGCTGCTCGCCGCCGCCATCGGCGGCATCATCGGCGTCAAGCTCTACACCTCCGGTCAGGACAAGGCCTATCGGCTTGGCCTCAAGGGCATCGAGACCTCCCAGGCCACCGGGCTGGACAAGGTGGTCGCCTCCAACGGCGAGGCGATCGAGCTCGTCGACGTCTCCGACCACGAGGCGAAGGAGGTACTGGCCGACGACGCACCCGAGGGCACGCCTCACGTGGACATGGTCCTCGACGTCTCCGGCTCCGCCCCCACCATCACCGTGGAGGAGAAGGCCGACGAGACAGTCGTCTCCGGGGCCACGGCCTTCCTCCAGCAGTCGGCACTGGGTCAGCAGATCGCGTCCCTGGGCGGTGATCCCGCCCAGGTGGCCACCGAGCTGAGCGACGCCAAGCCGGAGGTCACGGTGCTTCACGCACCCAAGCGCGACGCCGCCGACTTCCGTCAGCGCTACACGGTCCTCATGGCGATGGACGTCCTGCTGCTGTTCGCCATCATGGGCGGGGGGCAGTTCATCGCCCAGGGCGTGGTGGAGGAGAAGTCGAGCCGGATCGTGGAGATCCTCCTGGCCTGCGTACGGCCCAGCTCACTGCTGGCCGGCAAGATCCTGGGGATCGGCGTCGCCTCCGTGATGACCACCGGGCTCGTCGCCGTCGCCGGGGTCATCACCGCGAAGGCGACTGGCGTCATGCCGGACACCAGCCTCAACCTTGACGGCGCACTGGCGGCGATGCTCGTGTGGATGATCGTGGGCTACGCGATCTTCGCGGTCGCCTACGGCGCTGCCGCCTCACTCGTGAGCCGCCAGGAGGACGTCAACTCGGTGAGCATGCCCCTGCTCCTGCTGGCGATGGTGCCCTACATGCTGAGCTTCACCATGGCCACCGGCGACCCCAACAGCACCATCTTCCGGATCCTGTCCTACCTTCCGCCCTTCGCACCCTTCATGATGCCAGCACGCCTGGTGCTCGGGGTCTCCTCCTGGGCCGAGCAGCTGATCGCCCTGGGGATCGCGCTCGTCTTCCTGCCGCTGCTGGTGCGCGGGGCGGCGGCGATCTACACCCGAGCCGTCACCCGCACCGGCGCCCGGGTACCGCTCAAGGAGATTCTGGGACGGGCCAGGCAGGCCTGAGCGCCTCCACCGACGACGACGGTGCACCTCCTGCATGGGGAGGTGCACCGTCGTCGTCAGGGTTCAGTCGGCCAGCTCGGGGAACCAGATGGTGATCTCGCGGGCTGCGGACTCATCGCTGTCGGAGCCGTGGACGAGGTTGAGGATGGCGGGGGTGCCCCAGTCGCGGCCCAGGTCGCCGCGAATGGTTCCAGGGGCGGCCGTGGTGGGGTCGGTGGGCCCCATGAGGCTGCGCACCCCCTCGACGACGCGCTGCCCCTCAGCCACCGCGGCCACTACGTTGCCGGAGGTCATGTACTCCACGACACCGGGGTAGAAGGGCTTGTCCACGTGCTCGGCGTAGTGCTCGGCGAGGATCTCCTCGGTGGGGGTCAGGACCTTCAGGGCCGTCAGCTCATACCCCTTGGCCTCGATGCGGCGCAGGATCTCGCCGGTCAGACTGCGTTCGACGGCGTCGGGCTTGATGAGGATGAGGATGCGGCCGGTCTGGGACGTGCTGGCCATGGGGGCTCCTTGCTGGGTCGGCGGATGAGGGACCGGGTGGACCATAACGGGTCGGGGCCCCTCAAGGCCATGCGGAGCCGGGTTCAGGCCTGCTCGACCACCAGGATCGAGGCCGCGGCCGGAACGCGGTCGCGGGCGGCGTCGACGGCGGCCTGAAGGATGAGTGCGGAGGACTGAGCGCCCGGGTCACGGTGTCCGCAGGAGCGCTCCCCCAGGAAGGAGGCCCGACCGCGGCGGGCCTGGAGGGGCTCGGTGTCCTCGGCCCCCTTGGCGGCGGCCTGCGCGGCGGCAGTGAGGATGCCGATCTCATCCTCTCCGATCTGCGCCGCCTCCTTGGCTGCGACAGCGGCGGGGCGCCAGGCGTCGGCCATGGTCTTGTCCCCGCTGGTGGCGTGCCCCCTGACCTCCAGGCCCGAGGTGGCCTCCTCGAGCGCGCGAACGATCTCCGCGGCCCCCCACGCAGGAGCGTCGGAGGAGCGGGCGGCCCGAAGGAAGGCGGTTCCCAGCAGCGGTCCGCCGGCACCACCGACAGTGGCCATGAGAGTGGTGGCGACAACTTTGAGGACGCCTCCAGGAGTTGCTGGAAGGTTTCCGGTCTCCTCGGCGGCGTCGAGCTTGGCGACAACGGCCCTCATTCCACGGTTCAGGTTGTCTCCGTGGTCGGCGTCCCCGATGGCACGGTCCAGCTCGGTCAGCTCTGCGCGGTTCTCAGCGATCAGTACGGCGGCGCGACGGGTCCAGTCGAGCGCCCAGGCAGAATCCAAAGACATGGTGCTTCCTTCTCGGGTCTTGGCAGGTGTTGGTTCCAGGCCTGACCGCCATGCACCCGAGGGTGAAGGACGACCATGTGGCGTTGATCGGGCCCTGCGCGGACCCGATGGGTCCCAACGCATCCCGGGAACGTCCGTAGGACGCGCCGGAGCAGGCCGACGAGGTGCTCACCGCCCACTCGCGTTTCCATCCTCTCACGCACCTTGCCGCCTCGCTCGTTGAGACGACCAAATGGTCGGTGACCAGCCCGAACACGCGTGCCGCCGAAAATGACACGGAGGTGCCGGCCCACTGACGAACCACAGCAGCAGGACGGTCAGGGCCTGCCGAACAGGGCGCGGGCCTCGGCGGCCAGGACCACTGAGCCGACGACGAGGATTCCCGAGGCGGTCAGCGGGGCGTCGTGGCCCTCGGACAGGGCGACAGCCTGCTCCACACCCTCACCGAGCCGCTGACTCACCACCACACGGTCGGCACCGTAGACCTCTCGCGCGATCTCACCCAGGTCATCGACGTCCATGGCCCGCGGCGAGTCGATGGGGACGCACACAACGGCATCAGTCACCGGCTCCAGGCCCGCAAGAATCCCTTCGGCGTCCTTGTCCGCCATGACCCCCAGCACCGCCACGAGGTGCTGGAAGCCGAAGGCCTCCTCGATGGCTTCAGTGAGAGCCTCGATGCCGTGGGGGTTGTGGGCGGCGTCGACCAGGACCGTGGGAGAGGAGCGCAGGACCTCCAGGCGGCCGGGGCTGGTGACAGACGCGAAGCCGTCCTCGACAACACGCGCGGGAAGCCGGCGCCCGCCGTGGACCGCCTCGGCGGCCGCCAGGGCCAGCAGGGCGTTGCGGGCCTGGTACTCCCCGTGCAGCGGAACGAAGGCGTCCTCGTAGACAGCCGCTGCGGTGGCGAAGGTGACCATCTGACCGCCGACGGCGAGCTGACGGTCAAGGACCTGCAGGACGCCGGCCTCCGGTGAGGTGGGATCCTCCTCCGGGTCCCGCTCACGGCGCACGACGGCCCGGTGCGAGGCTGCGGCCTGCTCGATCTCGGCAGCGACGTCGGGGACCTGCTGGGCGACGATGACGGTGGAGCCGTCCTTGATGATGCCGGCCTTCTCGTGGGCGATCTCGGTGATCGAGGAGCCGAGCCAGCGCTCGTGGTCGCGTCCGATCGGAGTGATGACGGCGACGTCGGAGCCGATGACGTTCGTGGCGTCCCAGCGCCCGCCCAGGCCGACCTCGATGACGGCGACGTCGACGGGGTAGTCGGCGAAGGCGGCCAGGGCCATGATGGCCAGGACCTCGAAGAAGGACAGGCGAGGCCCGCCGGCGGCCTGCGAGCGCTCGTCGACCATGGCGACGTAGGGGGCCACGTCCTCCCAGGCCGCGATGAATCCCTCCTCGCTGATCGACTCACCATCGAGGCTGATGCGCTCGCGGATGGTGGCCAGGTGCGGGGAGGTGAAGCGGCCGGTGCGCATACCGCCGGCGGCCAGGAGGCGCTCAGCCATGCGTGCGGTGGAGGTCTTGCCGTTGGTGCCGGTGATATGGACGGTGCGGTAGGTGCGCTCGGGGTTGCCCAGAAGGTCGAGGACGGCCTCGACGCGCTCCAGGGAGGGCTGGACCTGGTGCTCGGGGGCGCGCGACAGGATCTCGGCCTCGACCTCGCGCATGCGGGCGGAGACCTCGACGGCGCGGGCAGCGACCTCCAGCTCGCGCAGGTGCTCATCCTCAGGGGCATCGGGGAGCTGGGGCTCCCAGGACTCCCAGTCGTCGGAGTCGTCGGCATCGACCTCGGCGAGGAGCTCCTCGAGACGGTCAGTATCGCCACCGGGGATCATGTTGGCGGCGACAAGCTCGCGCAGGGCCTCGAGATCCTCACGATCCTGGATCTCGGCGTCAGCCTCTTGCTGGGCCTCGGTCTCCTGGAGACCGGAGACGGAGACGGTCGGACCGGAGCCTGCAAGGTTAGGGGTGCCCGCAGCCTCCAGGTAGGGCAGGAGCTCGGGGTCGACGCCGGTCTCACCGAAGACGGCGTCGACGACCTCCTCCCCCGTGGCGCCCTCGGGGATGCCGAAGGCGGCACCGGGACTGGTTTGCTTGGGGTCGTCGCCTGCGGGCACTGCGCCATCCTTTACTCGACGTGACGGTCTGGGCAGACGGGCACTCGTGCACCCCGCCCCGTCTAAATCTAGCCGAGACGGCGCAGCCACCGCGCCGCACCCCCAGAGGCGTGGGTCCACCTCCGGCCCCGACAGCCTGAGTGGCCACGACGTCAGTTGCGGCGCAGCACGAGGCACCGAGGTACACAGGCAGCAATCCTGTTTCAGACCTCCCCCCCCCCACACACCTCACCCCTGCATCGGATTCCGACCGCGGAATAGAACCCAATGAGGGCACCCTTATGCGGGGCGAATTGTTTAAGGATTTCACCAGGGAACCTTATGGGTGCAGGGGTGGACGCGGCTCGCATATACCTGCTTAGGTCCTTGCTATGCGTTTGTCAGTGATTGGTTGCGGATATCTGGGTGCTGTTCATGCTGCGTCGATGGCTGAGCTTGGACATGATGTGGTGGGAGTGGATATCGACACCCACAAGGTCGACCTGCTGAGCGACGGCCGTGCGCCGTTCTTCGAGCCCGAACTGGAAGAACTACTGGCTCGCAACGTGGACGCCGGACGTCTGACCTTCAGCGAGAACTTCTCCGCCATTGAAGGCGCCCAGGTGCATTTCATTAGTGTGGGCACCCCACAGTCCGAGTCCGGGGCGGCGGACATGAGCTACGTCAACGTGGCGGTTGATTCCATGCTTCCGCACCTGGGGCGGTGCACCGCCGGCCCTGAGGTGGTCGCCGGCAAGTCCACGGTGCCCGTTGGCACGGCCTCCCGCCTGGCCCAGACGATCGAGCGGGCTGGGGCACTGCTGGTGTGGAATCCGGAGTTCCTGCGCGAGGGCTTCGCCGTGCAGGACACTCTGCGCCCCGACCGCATGGTCTACGGTCTGCCGGACGATCCCGGCACCGCCGCCAGGGCGAAAGAGGTGATGGACGCTGTCTATGAACGGATCCTGGCCACCGGCACCCCGCGCCTGGTCATGGACTACGCGACTGCCGAGCTGGTCAAGGTCAGCGCGAACGCGTTCCTGGCCACGAAGATCTCCTTCATTAACGCCATGTCCCAGGTCTGCGACGCCGCAGGGGCCAACGTAACGGCTCTCGCCGAGGCGATCGGCATGGACGAGCGTATTGGCAGTCGTTTTCTACGCGCCGGTATCGGCTTCGGCGGAGGCTGCCTGCCCAAGGACATCCGGGCGTTCCAGGCCCGCGCTGACGAGCTCGGCGTCGGCGACGCCCCGGCCTTCCTCGCCGAGGTCGACCGGGTGAATGAGACCATGCGCGCCGGGGTCGTTCAGACGGCGAAGGAGCTTCTTGGTGACAACCTGACCGGGGCCACGGTGACGGTGCTCGGGGCGGCCTTCAAGCCGGATAGCGACGATATGCGCAACTCCCCCGCCCTGGATCTTGCCACGGAGCTGTCGGGCCCGGCGAAGCGGGTGGTTGTGCACGATCCGGCCGCCGGCCCGATCCTTGCAAAGCAGGAGGACCGCCCGTATGAGGTGGCCCCCTCCACGCAGTCTGCTCTGGAAGGCACGGACCTGATCATCGTTGGTACCGAATGGCGGGAGTACCAGGACCTCAACCCTACCCAGGCGGCTGGCCTGGCGCGTACCCGGTACGTGATTGACGGACGCAACTGCCTGGATGCGCAGGACTGGAAAGCGGCCGGCTGGACCTATCGCGGTATCGGCCGGCGATGAGCAGATCGATGGCTCAGGCATTCTCAGTAGCCCGACGACGTTCCCAGGGGCTTATTCACTGAGCTTGTCGCGGTGACCATCGGTAGGGGCGGCGGCCGGTATCCACACTGCGGACACGAACGCCGCAGTAACGTCATAGCACAAACGAGAATCGCAGGATTCCAAGGTCTTCTCTGGGACACTTTGACTGCGGAGCCAGTCATATCCTCCGCGCGGACACCGAGTCACTCAGACACCGAAGGAGAACGGCAGATCCGACGACGGACCTCATGAATAAGCCCCCGGAGTGTGAACGACCCTCAGTGAGCCTCCTCGCGTGCAGGCGTGCACAACACGCCACTCCACAGCCCAAGAGGTCAGCGGATTGTCCCCGCTCGCGCGGGGTTTACTACCCTGAGGGTACGGCGACTGTTGACGGCCGAGGATCATCCCCGCTCGCGCGGGGTTTACCCGTTCTTGTAGCCAACGATCGTGCCCTGCGCCGGATCATCCCCGCTCGCGCGGGGTTTACGCCGCTTCCGTACCGGCCCGCGCTCGGCCGGCCGGGATCATCCCCGCTCGCGCGGGGTTTACTGCGGAATACGGCTGGTGCGATTCGGGATTTTGGGATCATCCCCGCTCGCGCGGGGTTTACCAGTTCCCGGACTCGAGCCCCCAGGACCGGCGCGGACCATCCCCGCTCGCGCGGGGTTTACGTCATGTAGAACATCTTCTTGTTGTTGATCGTCGGATCATCCCCGCTCGCGCGGGGTTTACCCGGTCAGTTCGCGTGGCCGTCTCTTTGTTGTCGGATCATCCCCGCTCGCGCGGGGTTTA
>NZ_GL882568.1:1822-2953 GCF_000195595.1 Actinomyces sp. oral taxon 170 str. F0386 | reverse complement strand
GGTTGGTCAGTGTCATGTTCTCGCTGGGTGTGCCGTGGGCGCTGGTGGTGGCCAAGGCCACCGAGGCGGTGGCGGCGGCCGGGGGAATGACCACGAGTGATCACGGGGTGAGTGTTGCTCTGGCGGCCTTCGTTGAGGAGCCGGGCAAGCTGGTGCCGCTGGTGGTGGTGGCGCTGGTGGCTCCGGGGCGGGTGCGGCGCCTGGCGGCGGTGGACTGGGCGCTGCTGGGCTACGCGGCCGGGGCGGGCTTCACGGTGGCTGAGGACGCCTCCAGGCGCCTGGCTCCTGAGGGGCTGGTCTCCTGGCTGCTGGGAGGTCAGGGCCTGGGCTACTCGCTCAACCCCTGGACGGCCGGGTCCTTTCGCCTGTGGGACAGTGACAGCCCGCTGGGGTGGCTGGCCGGTGAGGAGGGCGCCAGCCCGCTGGGGGTGGGTCACCACGTGTCGACCATGACGGTGGCGATGGCCCTCGGCCTGGGGATCGTGGCGTGGCGCACTCGCAACCCGCTGGGGCGGGTGGTGGCCTGGGTGCTGCCGGCCGCGGTGCTGGTGCAGGTGGTGGTCGACCACGCGGCCTACAACGCCTCGGTGACCTCCCTGGCCTCGGTGTCCTGGCTCACCGACGGTGGTGACGGGATCCCCGGCTGGGTCGGGTGGCTGTGGCAGGTCTCGGGGCGGGGCGGCTCGCTGGTCGTCTACTCGATGGTCCTGTTCGGCCTGTGCCAGCTCACCGACGCCCGCAGGCGCCTGCGCACCGGGCCGGTGGGGACCACCGCTGTCGAGGCACCCCGGGTGCCTGTCCTGACGGCCATGGGTGGGCCGGCCTTCATACGCGCGCCGCTGGAGGCGGCCGTGGCCCTGGTGGCCTACTCCTACAGTGACCTGGTGGTCATCGCCCGCGGCTACGCCGACCGGCGCATGACCCGCCCCCAGCGCATGATCGAGGGCCGCCTCACCGCCGCCCAGGTCATGGCCGCCCGCCGAGACGCCATGGCCGCCACCACCCCCGGGACCGAGCCCCGCGCCCGCCGCACCTTCGCGGCCGCCACCTTGACGGTCTGCCTGGCTGTGGGGTTGCTGTGCCTGTGGTACGGGACCCTGGTCGCCCAGGACATCGGCTCCTCCCTACTGA
>NZ_GL882568.1:0-1812 GCF_000195595.1 Actinomyces sp. oral taxon 170 str. F0386 | reverse complement strand
GACCGAGCCCCGCGCCCGCCGCACCTTCGCCTTCATAACACTCGTGGTCTCAGCCCTGGTCGGGGCACTGTGCCTGTGGTACGGGACCCTGATCGCCCAGGACATCGGCTCCTCCCTACTGACCGGTGACACCGACCCGGCGTTCTTCGCCGGCCTGCTTGATGAGCTGGCTGAGGCCTGGAACAACCTGGAGTTCTGGCAGCAGCTGGTGGTCATGGCGGCACTGGCGATGGCGTTGATGACCACCGGGCTGGGCCTTGGGACGGCGCTGGTCATGGTCGACCTGATGACCTGGGCCATGGCCCACGGACACGGCCTGGCCTCCTACCTCGACAACCCGGCCGCGGCCAAGGCCAGCTACCTGAGGAACCTGACCCTGGGACAGGCCCTGACCGACGGGCTCGACCTGGCCATGACCTTCATCCCCCTAGGGGCAGCAGGAGCCGGTAGCGTGGCCCGCACCACCGCCAGAACCATGGCCACCAACCGCACCCTCATGAAGGAAGGAGCCAAGGAAGCCACCCAAGCCACCGAACACGCAGCAGCCAGAACCCAAGCCCAACACGTCACAGAATCACAAGCAGCACACAGCAACGCCCGCCAGGGCGCCCGACGCCACGAATCTCCAGCCGACACCAAGCCGGACGCCGAGCCGGTAAACGAGCGCGCTGACCGTGGTGACGGTCGCGACGTCAGAGGCCGCTATACCGACGGCAATAGCGGTGCACACATGTACGACGAGAGCGAAGCAATAGGGCTGGAGAAGTACACTCAGCGATTGAAGCGGCGGGGAGAAACAGTCAGAGAGGTCATCGAGGACAAGCGTCTTGCGCACATTGATGGAGCTCCGCAGGGGCGTTACTACGACCGGCTTATCCAACGAGAGGACGGCACCTGGGTCGGCCTGGAGGTCAAGAGCGGTGATTCCTCGTATGCTGGCGGCCAGCGGGCCGCCGATAGCATGGTGTCGCCCGACAATCCCGCCCGAGTCACGTTGGATGACGGGCGAACCATCGAAGTCACAGAGGTTTATGTACAGAAAGTTGAGAAGCAATGAGATATTTTTCTTGTGAGACGAATGGCGAAGATGGGCCTATCGAAGAATTTTTTATGCCGCAGACTCCACAGGAGTTCGCGAATAGGGTGGCGCGGAGTCTGACCTCCCCGAATTTCCTGGATGGGAAGTATGTGTTTTCTCTTGTGGTGTGGGGTCTTCCTGAGGGGGTGCGGCACATTGACGATGTTCCTCGTTCTTCTCCGGCGCGAGGTACGTACATCCAGTGTGGTGGGTCGACGGAGGCGATGACCATTGAGATCCGAGTGACCCACGAGGATGACTCCTATGAGCAGTACGCGGTGGCTCGTCAGCCCGTGGTCGACCCGGAGGCGTGGGTCACAGTGTCCTGGGACAACGGGGGCCCTGAGCCGTTCACCATCCAGGTTCACCCCGAGGAGGTCTTCACCGGCGAGCAGGCCGTCCCCATCTTCCGGGCCTACATCGAGAACAACCTCCTGCCACCAGCGGAGCTGCTACGCCGAATCCATATCTGATATGCAGCAGATCATAACGAGACAGCCCCAATGCCCACTTGACGTGGAGGCGTACCACTCAATCTTATCCTTTCTTGGGAGTTGAGTTATTTCTATCAAAGACATTACTATCAAGCAGTTAATTCTTCATAAACGTATGGTGTTTGTAGGTGAATCAGTCGACACCAATATTCGGGCACCAACAGTTCCACATATACCCTATTGAGCAGGCAGTAACGATCATCCATACCTTCGCCGAGCACAGGTGGCCCATGACCATCA
>NZ_GL882567.1 GCF_000195595.1 Actinomyces sp. oral taxon 170 str. F0386 | reverse complement strand
AGATAAACCAGCCTCCACAAAACCCAGGGCTTGACAAGGACTCGTTGTGGGGCCTGGCTGAGGCGGGCCTGTCACCGGTGTCCTACGCGACAGTCAAGCGTCATCTGCCCAACTACGCCACTGAGGACTTCACCCGGGACCTGTCGCGTCTGCTGGCCGGGTACGCCCGCATCGGACGAGCCTCACTGGTCCTGCTTGACGTAACGACCCTGTACTACCGGGACCGACAAGGCCGACAGCCTTGCGCGAGCCGGGCTTCTCCAAGGAAGGACGCCTGGAGCCGCAGATCACGGTAGGGCTGCTCACCGACCAGGGTTCCCTCTGGGCTGGGGCCTTTGAGGGGCGACAAGGCCGAGACCGCCACCATGATCCCGATGATCAACGACTTCATGGACGCCTACAACCTCGACGACATGGTGGTCGTCACCGACGCCGGGATGATCGGCGCCGCCAACAGGCAGGCCCTGGAGAGAGCCGGCCTGTCCTACGTGCTGGGCTCACGCACCCCCGCGCGTCCCCGTTACCTTGTTGGTGGTCCCGGGTGG
>NZ_GL882566.1 GCF_000195595.1 Actinomyces sp. oral taxon 170 str. F0386 | reverse complement strand
GGGTATTGACGGATCAAAGATCACGGTGCGCCAGCTCCTCCAGCACACCAGCGGACTACCCGAGTACACCGACACCACTCCCGGAAGGAGCGATATCTTCCAGATCAAGGACCACTACATCCCGCCCAGGGACCTGCTGGACACGGCTCTGGGCAAGCCGGCGGCCTTTGAGCCGGGGACGCAGTGGGCCTACACCAATACGAACTACCTTGTGCTGGGGATGCTTGTTGAGCGGGTGTCTCAGCGGCCGGTGGGTGAGCAGATCGATCAGCGCATCGTCAAGAAGCTGGGTCTGTCCCATACCTACTTCCCGGCCCCGGGAGACAGAAGCATCAAGGGCACCCACCCTCAGGGCTACCACCTCAGTGCCGGGGGCAAGTTGGAGGATATTACCGAGATGGATCCGGCTTGGGGGTGGGCGGCTGGTGCGATGGTCTCGACCCCCAGCGAGCTCAACACCTTCTTCCAGGCCGTCTTCGACGGCAGGCTGCTGACCCAGGCCAGCATCGACGAGATGAAGAACGGAGCGGTTGACGCCAGCTCGCGCTTTGGACCGGGGACGGTGTACGGGCTGGGCCTCATCGGTACTCCGCTCAGCTGCGGGGGCACCTCCTGGGGCCACGGCGGGTCGATCCACGGGTACCAGACCGACAACGCCGTGGGACCGGACGGCACCGCCGTCACCGTCGCCGTGACCGCCCTGCCCACAGCCATCGCCGACCAGAACAACCCGGAGAGCTCCGCCAAGGAGAAGTACCAGCGGAACAAGGACGCCGTCGACGCCACACTGTGCCACAAGTAGCGGTGGCCGCCTCCAGCTATCCAGACCTGTTGCCTCTCAGCAGTCCAGGTCCGGCCCTCAACGCCGACGTCTTCTTCATGGCAACGCAGTACGCGCTGTCTGTGAAGAAGGCGTCGGTGTTTGATGTGGCTGCCTTGAAGGCGCTGGGACAAAGTCGATGAAGGCCTGAGCCGCCGGACTGGGGTTGAACGAGTCCCAGGCGAGATACTCCACCCGGACGGGGCCATCACTGACGGCGACGCATGCGCATCCGGGCACCTCACGGGCCACGCTGGGAGCGATCAGCGCCACCCCCAGCCCCTGATGCACCAGGTCCGTCAACAGCTCGGCAGTGGTCACCTCGAAGCTCACCTCGCGGCGGAGTCCCGCCTCCTGAAAGGCCAGGTCCGACTGCTCGCGTCCTGATGATCCTGCTGGAAAGTCCACGAAGGGCTCGTCGGCAAGATCCTCAAGGTGGAGTCGACGTCGCTTCGCCAGCTGATGCTCGGACGGCAGTACCGCCACCAACCGTTCCCTGGTGAGCTCCCGCGTGCGAACGCCCTGAGGTATGACAGCCTCAGCCAACCCGAGGAAGGCCGCATCGAGACGTCCATCTGCGATCCGGTGCAGGAACGCATCACTTCCACCGCTGCGCACATGCACCCGAACATCGGGGTGCCGGCGATGGAACTGGCCCAGGACAGCAGCAACATCCACTGCGGTCACCGTTGGAATCACCCCGATCGTCAGAGTCCCTCTCACCTCGCCCTGCGCAGCCGCGGCCTCGACCTTGGCGCGATCGGCTGCCTGCAGGCACAGCCGAGCCTGCTCCAGAAAGGCCTCCCCAGCGGGTGTCACCTTCACCTTGCGGCTCGTGCGTGCAAACAGCGTCAGCCCCAGCTCGCTCTCCAGAGACTTGATCTGCCGGCTCAAGGCGGACTGCACCACGAAGCATCGCTCAGCCGCACGCGTGAAGCTCTGCTCCTCAGCGATGGCAAGGGCGTAACGCATCTGCTGCAGTTCCATGACATCAATCCTATGTGGGCATCGCTGCCATCACATCTATGTCATCGACAGATCAATGCATGGTGGGCAGGCTGAGGCCATGACGACGATGCAGAGCGCTCAACCGGCCGGGCGCGGAAGAACCTTCTCCGACGCTCGCCGGAATGCCGGTTGGATCGCCCTGACGGCCCTGGCGCCGGCCGTCTGGGGAACGACCTACATCGTCACCACCCACGGCCTGCCCGCGGGGCACCCGGTCTTCGCCGCGCTCACACGGACGCTTCCCGCGGGCGGCTTTGCCCTCCTCGCTGCTCGGCAGCTACCGCGCGGAACGTGGTGGTGGAAGAGCCTCATCCTCGGGGCCCTCAACATGGCCTGCTTCTTCCCGCTGCTCTTCGTCGCCGCGCAGCGCCTGCCCGGAGGCGTGGCCGCGACGCTCGGTGCCGCCCAACCGATCATCGTCGCCGGCCTCGCCGTCGTCGTGCTCAGTGAGCACCCGTCAGTGTGGAGGCTGATATGGGGTGGGATCGGCGTCGTCGGTGTCGCACTCGTCGTCCTGGGACCGCAGGCGGGACTCGACGCCCTCGGGGTGGCTGCCGGACTGGGCGGAGCCGTCTCGATGGGGCTGGGAGTCGTGCTCACCAAGAGGTGGGGCAGACCCGACGGCGTCTCCGCTCTGAGCCTGGCCGGCTGGCAGCTCACCGGTGCCGGACTGCTGCTCATCGTTCCTGCGCTTGTCATCGACGGTGTCCCAGCCGGTATCGATGCCACCGCCGTGGCGGGCTACAGCTGGCTCGGGCTCGTGGGAGGGCTCGCCGCCTACGTCGTCTGGTTCGAGGGCATCCGCCGGCTACCGGTGACCCCGACGGCGCTGCTGGGCCTTCTCTCGCCGCTGACTGCGGCGCTCCTCGGGCATCTCGTGATCGGCGAGGTGCTCACATCCATCCAGCTCCTGGGATTCGCGCTCGCTCTGACCGCGATGACCGCGGGCCAGCTCGCCCCGCCCTCTTCCCGATCCTCCTCTCGAAAGGACCACTCATGAGAATCGTCGTCCTCGGAGCCACCGGTATGGCCGGTGCGGCCGTCGTCGCCGAGGCACTGCGCCGCGGCCATGACGTGACGGCAGTGTCCCGGCAGCACCGCTCTCAGACAGCTGGCCGCCTCACTTCCCGTCTGTTGGACGTCACTGACGTCGACGGCGTTGCGGACGTCCTGAAAGACTGTGATGCCGCCGTCGTCGCACTCCGTCCACCCTCAGGCCAAGAGAGTGATCTGGCCGGGCTGACAACGGGGGTCCTGGACGCCGCCTCCAGGAGTCGAACGCCTCTCCTCGTCATCGGGGGTGCCGCTCCGCTGACATCGCCCACTCATCCCGGCACACTCGCCATTGATGATCCCGCCATCGTGCCGCCGGAATGGCGAGATGTGGCGCGGGCGAGCCTCGATCAGATCCGAGCCTGCCAGACGCACAGCTATCGGGGGTGGGTCTATCTCAGCCCACCGGCGATCTTCGGTCCGGGAGACATCAGCGGCTCCTACCGGCGTGGAACCACCACGCTTCTCGTGGACAGCCAGGGTCAGTCACGAATCAGTCCCGAGGACCTCGCGCTCGCCGTCGTCGACGAGCTGGAGCAGCCCGGAGGACAGCAGCACTTCACCGTCATCGCCTCCGTGTAGGAAGCCGGGAGGCCGTTGGAGTCGCCGGAGGCCGAGACGGAGTGAGTTCACCTCGCCATCCCGCTGTGGCTAGAACTACGAAGAGTGGCGGCTCCCAGCAGTGGGGTCGTCTCCAGGGGGTGCCTCGCCCGTGAAGAGGTACTCGATGAGAGGATCGGCCGGGCGGTCGTAGTCGAGGGCGGACAACGTCGTCGACAGCATCCCGACAGCGAGAAGACTCCTTGTCTCGTCGCGCGTAATACCCAGATCGTCGTGCAGCAGATGGGCCACTCGAGTGAACCCGTCACGCGCCAGGGGGCCCAGCTTGTCGTCGGTTCCGCAGACGAACAGCTGGGCCAGGAGCCTGAGCTCATCAGATGAGAAGGCCAGCTCCTGGAAGCGCTTGCCGAACTCGTGGCGCTGCTCAGGATCGCTCAGGGGCGCGGTGTCGCGGAACAGCTCGTCAATGTGTGTGGAGGCCTGCTCGCACAGGGTCCGGATCAGCTTGGTCTTGGAGCCGAAGGCGCGCACCACGTATGCCTGGCTGACGCCGGCCTCGCGGGCGATGCGGTCGGTGGTGATGCGAGCGAACCCGTATCTACCGAACAGGTGCAGCGCTGCGGCCAGGATGCGGTCACGGCCCGACGCCTTTGGCTCAGTGTCGCCGGATGCGGGTGGCTCCTTCATGAGATCAGTCTAGCCGCCATCACACCTGCAGTCATTGAGTGATAACCTCATTTAGTTATCAGTCAATGACTGCAGGAGGGTCTCATGCCTTCGTCATCTGCCGAGGTCACCGCAGAGTGTCTCGCCGTTCCGCGCACGACCGTTGTTCGTGCGGTGCTCACCGTGGCCGTCTCCGCGTTGCTGACCGGAGCGCTCTTCAGCTACTTCTACATCGAGGTGTTCAATGCCCCGGAGCCGCGCCGTCTGCCTGTGGCCGTCGCGGGCGTTGACGCCTCGCGTCTGCAGGATGTTGCGGGCGACGGGTACCGGCTGGTTCAGGTGACTCGTCGCGAGGAGGGGCTTGAGCGCCTCTCTCGCCATGAGGTCTACGGCGTCATGGCGCTGGATGGGGAGGCTCGAAGCGTGGAGCTGTCCTACACCAGCGTTGACGGGGCCTCCGTGCTGGCCTACATGCAGCCGGTGGCTCAGCGAGTCTCGGAGCGCTCAGGGATGACGCTTCGGGTGACCAACACGACCCCAGGGGTGGCGGCGAACGCCTCACCGGGCCGAAGCGTGTTCTTCGCGGTCTTCGGTACCGCTCTCACCGGTTTCGTCCTCTCCCAGGCCCTGGCCTCCGTCGGCTCCCAGGTCGGGCTGTCACTGCGGACGAGGCTGTCGATCATGGCCGGTGTGTCTGCCGTCGCCGGTCTGCTGGTCTCCCTCATGCTCGACCCCTGGTTCGCCATCGCACCCGGTACCTTCTGGAGCAGCTGGCCCATGGTCTCGCTTCTGTGCCTGTCCGCGGTGACGACGGGCTCCGCCCTCCTCGACGTCGTCGGCCCTCTGGGGCAGGTGGCGACGGCCGTCCTGTTCGTCACCCTGGGCAACGCCACCGCCACCGGGATCCTGCCGATGCAGTTCCTGACGCCCCCGTATCAGATCATCAGCAGACTGCTCCCCACCGGCAACGTCGTGCGCGCCGTCCTGAACCAGGCCTACTTCAACGGAGCGGGGTGGCAGTGGGGCTATACCGTCCCGTTGGCATGGATCCTGGCCGGCATCGGCCTGCTGGCCATGACGGACCGTCGGTCACGGCGATCTCGCCGTGCGTGATGCTGGCTCTCTGCCTCCGGCAGCTGCGGTATCTGAGTCCCGGCTCAGATCCAGGACGACAGGAGCATGTGGTAGAGCCAGAAGGTGCGTGAGACGTTCTGCCCGGTCCAGATCGGCCACCAGAAGGCCGCGGCGGCGCAGGCCAGGACCGTGACCACGATGATGAGGACGATGCCCTCACTGCGGATCTGCCACGTGGGTGCTGACGTCCAGCTCGCCAGCCTCGCCCACGGGCTGTGGCGGGCGGTCCCCTTCGGATCGTCGTCGGCGGGCGAGCCCGACGCGGTGCCCGACGGCGATGGCGCTGCCGGGTACCCGGTGACGTACGCCATGGCCTGCGCCGCGTCGACCGGCCCGGTCCGCCCGGCGTCGGAGGCCGTGTCGTCGCCGGCGGCAGGCGCATCGCCCTCGCCGTCGAGGTCACCGTCATCGTCCGCCTCCGGGCTGATGCGATACATGCCCGGGTCGGTCTCCACCACCGGCGGTGTCCACACCGGCGTGTGCCCGAACTGCGGGCCGAAGCCCAGGAACCGGGCGCCCACACCGCGCCAGGGTCGGATGCCGGCGCCGATCAGCCCGTTCATCAGGGCCGTCGCCTGCGCCTGGGCCGTCTTGGAGCCCGGCAGCGGTGGCAGGAGACCGGAGCCCATACCCAGCGCCAGGACGAGGACGAGGACGACGCAGGGCACGAAGGCCACCGTGTAGAAGGTGAAGATCGTCCGATCCCGGTACTGGAACCACGGCACGTACAGGCCCAGATAGCCGATGAGGGGCACCCACGCCCGCCAGTCGCGGTTCTTCACCCCGATGATGACGACGGCCACCAGGGCCACCACGGCCGACCACCAGATGACGATGTTCCCGATCGAGGTGATCGCCTGGACGCAGTCGCCGCCCCAGCAGGTCTGCGGCACCTGGGCCTTGTCCTCCCAGTAGAAGGATGTAGGCCGGGTCTGCAGCAGCCAGCCGTAGGGCTTCGACTGGTATGTGTGCGGTGAGGCCAGGCCCACGTGGAACTCGTACATCTGCTGGTGGTAGGCGACGAAGTCGTTGATGCTGTGGGGCAGCGAGGGGAAGGGGATCGGCTGGTGGTGCTCGAGCTGCTCCGCCGTCCACCCGTGCTTGAAGGCGCGGGGGTGGGTGAACCAGGACCACCAGCAGCCGACGTAGACCGCTGCTGCCACCGGCACCGTCTGGAGGAAGTCACTCACACCCTGGGCGACCGTCCCCTCCAGGAACCAGGCCCGCGCCCCCACCCGCCGCAGCGCGAGCGTGTCCCACGCGACGACAGCGACGCCGACGACCGCCACGAGGTAGAGCCCCGACCACTTGATCGAGCAGGTCAGCCCCAGGGCGATGCCGGTGGCCAGCAACCAGGGGCGGATCGTGGCGTGCGGTGCCCTCGCCCCGGGGCGCGTCCCCGCCATCCTGCGGGCCAGCCTCGCACGAGACCACTCCCGGTCGCGCACCAGGCAGTACAGGGACACGGTGGCGAAGAAACCGATGAACACGTCCAGCAGCCCGATGCGGGACTCGGTCAGCGCTACGCCGTCGACCGCCAGCAGCAGCCCGGCCAGGCCGGCCAGCAGGGGAGAGCGGGTCAGACGCATCGTCAGACGCGTCAGCAGCATGACCGTCAGGATCCCGGCGACGGCCGGCATGCTGCGCCAGCCGAAGGACGACGACGGCCCGAAGACCTCCATGCCGGCCCCGATGATCCACTTGCCCAGCTGAGGGTGGACGACGTAGGCGGCCTCCTGGGACATTCCGGAGAAGTTCCCGGAGGCGAAGGCGGCATCGGAGTTCGCCGCCCAGTTCGCCTCGTAGCCCAGGTGCCACAGGGCGTAGGCGTCCTTGACGTAGTAGATCTCATCGAACATGAGCGTCTTGGGATGGCCCAGCCCGATGAGGCGCAGCAGGGCCGCGATGACGCCGACGACGCCGGTGACGACCCAGCCACGGATCCTCACGGCACGGGGCATCGTCCAGCTGCGCGGACCCAGGCCGAGGCGGGCGCGCAGCTCGTCCTCAGTGCGCACCTCGCCGTCGGGCGTGTCGGCCCCGGAGCCACCGGTTCCGGTGGTTGTGGTGGCTGCGGCCGGTGCAGCATCCTGCGCCCCGTGCGCCGTCGGAGCGGGTTCCTGCGCCCGTTCCTGTTCCGCGGACGGCCCGGGGGAACCGTCGCGGGACTGCTCGGGGGACTGTTCGGGAGACAGTGCGCTCGGAGTCGTCACACCCCGAGTCTAGGCGGCGGTGTCACGAAGGTCGCAGCGACATACTGTGTCCTATGACTGAGAGCATCCCGTCCGCAGAAGATCTCCCCGTCGGGGACGGTCACGACAACGGGCCCGACCGGGACGGGCGGACCGCCGCTGCCGACGACGTCGCCGCCCCTGCTGCGCATAGCCCGGACCTGCGCGGCGGGACCATCACCCTGGCCGCCACCCCCATCGGCAACACCACCGACGCCTCACAGCGCCTGCGGTGCGCCCTGGAGCAGGCCGACCTCATCGCCGCCGAGGACACCCGTCGGCTGCGCGCCCTGACGCAGCGCCTCGGCGTCGAGCCCCACGGGCGCGTCATCGCCCTCCACGAGCACAATGAGCGCGATCGCGCCCCCGAGCTGCTCGACGCCGCCCGCGCCGGCCTTCGCGTCCTGGTCGTCTCCGACGCCGGCATGCCATCGGTCTCCGACCCCGGCTACCGGCTCGTCCGTGCCGCCGTGCGGGCGCAGGTGCCCGTCACTGTCGCCCCGGGCCCCTCGGCCGTCCTGACCGCCCTGGCCCTGTCCGGCCTGGCCTCCGACCGGTTCTGCTTCGAGGGCTTCCTGCCGCGCAAGCCGGGGGAGCGGCGCCGCGCCCTGGAGTCCCTGGCCGCCCAGGAGCGCACCATGATCTTCCTGGAGTCGCCCCGCCGCGTCCACGACTCCCTGGCCGCCATGGCCGAGGTCCTCGGTGGCGAGCGTCCGGCGGCACTGTGCCGGGAGCTGACCAAGACCCACGAGCAGGTGCTGCGGGCCCCGCTGGTCGAGCTGGTCCGGGCCACGGCCGACGGCGTCCTGGGGGAGGTGGTCCTCGTCGTCGCCGGCGCCGAGCCCGTCGCCGCCAGCCCCCAGGACGCCGCGCGCCGGGCCCTGGCACTGGCCGAGAGCGGCATGCGCCTCAAAGCGGCTGCGGCCCAGGCGGCCGGCGAGGCCGGCCTGCGCCCCAACGAGGTCTACCGCGCCGCCCTGGAGCTGCGCGACGCAACCGCCTGAGCAGCCCCGATCCTGTCGGTCATCCCTGTCCCCGCGAGCCGCCGAGCCCGCTATGGTCGGTTCATGAGCAACGAGCATCACACCGGCCCGGGTGCCCGCGCTCGCCGGGCCCTCATCGTCGTCGACGTCCAACCCACCTTCTGCGAGGGAGGAGCGCTCGCGGTCACCGGCGGCAACGCCGTCGCCGAGCGTATCGCCGCTCACCTGTCCTCCCACCGGGGGGACTACGACCTGGTGGTCACTACCCAGGACTGGCACATCGACCCCGGTGAGCACTTCTCGTCAGAGCCGGACTTCGTCGACACCTGGCCCGTTCACGGGGTGGCCGACTCCGCTGAGGCCCAGATCCACCCCGCCCTGGACGGTCTCGTCGCGGACGCCGCCGTCAAGAAGGGCCAGTACGCCGCCGCCTACTCCGGGTTCGAGGGTGTCGATGACGACGGGCGCAGCCTCGACGACATCCTGCGCGCCGCCGGTATCGAGGAGGTCGACGTCGTCGGCCTGGCCGAGTCCCACTGCGTCAAGGACACCGCTCTCGACGCGGTTCGCGAGGGCTACCGCGTGCGGGTCCTGACCGACCTGACCGAGCCGGTCAGTCCCGAGCTGGGGCACGCCGCCCAGGCCGACATGCGCGCTGCCGGCATCGAGCTGGCCGCCTCCCGCTGAGGGCCGTCGACACCGATCATCAGGGCTTCGGACCCGAACGCAGGGGTGCCCTCACCGAGAGAATCGGTGAGGGCACCCCCGCGTTGCCTGAGGCCGGGCCACCTACTGCGCCGGCCAGCCTCCGGGCTGGTTGTACTGGCCCGGCTGACCGGGTTGGCCCTGCTGGTTGTACGGACCCGGCTGCACGGGCTGAGTGAACACCGATGGCTGCTCGGGCTGAGGCTGCTGCTGGCCCGGCTGCTGGCCGGCCCACCCGAACTGGGCGGTCGGAGCGGTCGGCGAGTACTGGGGTGCTCCCGCCCCGGTCGCCGACGGCGCGTAGGGGGCCTGCTGGGCCACCGGCTCAGGCTGCTGGTACTGGGGCTGCTGCGGCGCGTACTGACCGCCCTGAGCCTGCTGCTCGGACTGCCAGGCGCCCTGCGTGTAGACGGTGGGGGCTCCGGGCACCGCCCCGGCCGTCCCGTCGAACGGCGCACCTGCGGCGGTCGGGGCGGTCGTCGCCCCCGCTGCGGCCAGTTTGGAGCGCCAGGCCATGCCTCCGACGCCCATGCCGATCCCCACGACGGCGATGATGATCGCGCCGACGACCCCGAACAGCGACAGCAAGGCGGCCTTCACCGACGAGGGGGCGACGATCTCGCCCACGGAGACCCCTGAGGTGCTGTTGCAGTCAACGGTGTAGGAGCCCGAGCCCTTCGAGGAGAAGGTCGTGAAGAGCTTGCCGCCCTTGACCTTCGTCGACGACGAGCTGGACTTCGTGGCGACGTCGTCCCCGTCGGGCGAGGTGACCGAGCAGTCCGGCGCGTCATCCCCGTCGCTGTAGAAGAGCCCGTAGCTGCTGCCCTTGTCCAGCTCGACCGTGGCGGCCTGGTCACTTGGGAGACTGGTGACGGTGGCGTTGAACTGGCTGCGCGTCACCGCCGAGCCGATCCCGCCGATGACGGCGATGAGGAGGATGGCGAGCCCGGCCACGGCCAGGGCCGTCGGAGCCGTCAGGTTCCTCGACGTCGTCGGCTGGCCCGTGGCTCCCGGGTAGCCGGCCTGGGGCGCCTGGAACGGTGCGGCCTGCGGATACTGCGAAGGCTGGCCTCCGGCCATGGCGGGGTCGTAACCGTTCGCCGACCAGCCTGCTGAGCTCGCGGAGTACGCGGAGCCGGGTGCGGAGCCGGGGTACTGGGACATAACTGGCCTTCCTGGTCCATCGGGCCCATGTGAGAGGCGTGCGGGAACACGTCATGAGGGCGCACGCGACTCGATCTCGGAGAAGAACATGTCCAACGAGGCCCGATCGGACAGGCCCAGACATGCGCTGAGCGGGCGCCACATGACTCGGGACAGACTACCGGGTACCGGTCCGCCCGCGCAGGCCGTCGTCCCATCCGGGCCGGCGAGTGCGCCGGCCCGTGAGACCAGTGAGGACTGAAGCGGCCGGGAACCGGATAGGCTGACCCCCATGACCCACATCCTGTCCGCAGTCGCCTGGCCGTACGCCAACGGCCCGCGTCACATCGGCCACGTCGCCGGCTTCGGTGTTCCCTCTGACGTCTTCTCGCGCTACATGCGCATGGCCGGTCACGACGTCCTCATGGTCTCGGGCACCGATGAGCACGGCACCCCCATCCTCGTCGCCGCCGATGAGGAGGGCGTCAGCGCCCGCGAGCTCGCCGACCGCAACAACCGCCTCATCGTCGAGGACCTCGTGGCCCTGGGCCTGTCCTACGACCTGTTCACCCGCACCACCGCCGGCAACCACTACCACGTGGTCCAGGACATGTTCACCACGGTGCGGGACAACGGCTACATGGCCCAGCAGGTGACCCGCTCGGCGATCTCCCCCTCCACCGGGCGCACCCTGCCCGACCGCTACATCGAGGGCACCTGCCCGATCTGCGGTGCCGAGGGCGCTCGCGGGGACCAGTGCGACACCTGCGGCAACCAGCTCGACCCCACCGACCTCATCGGCCCGCGCTCGCGAATCAACGGCGAGACCCCCGAGTTCGTCGAGACCACCCACTGGTTCCTCGACCTGCCCGCCCTGGCCCAGGCCCTGGGGGCCTGGCTCGACGAGCGCGAGGCCTCCGGCACCTGGCGCCCCAACGTCATCAAGTTCTCCCAGAACCTTCTGGGCGATATCCGCCCGCGCGCCATGACCCGTGACATCGACTGGGGCATCCCGGTGCCCGGCTGGGAGGACCAGCCCACCAAGCGCCTCTACGTCTGGTTCGACGCCGTCATCGGCTACCTGTCCGCCTCTGTGGAGTGGGCGCGCCGCAGCGGCGACCCCGAGGCGTGGCGCGCCTGGTGGAACGACCCGCAGGCCCTGTCCTACTACTTCATGGGCAAGGACAACATCGTCTTCCACTCCCAGATCTGGCCCGCCGAGCTCCTGGGCTACAACGGCCAGGGCGAGAGCGGCGGCGAGCCCGGGCGCCTGGGCGTGCTCAACCTGCCCACCGAGGTCGTCTCCAGCGAGTTCCTCACCATGGAGGGCAAGAAGTTCTCCTCCTCCCACGGCATCGTCATCTACGTGCGCGACTTCCTCGAGCGCTACCAGGCCGACGCCCTGCGCTACTTCATCTGCGCGGCCGGACCGGAGACCGCGGACGCGGACTTCACCTGGGCGGAGTTCGTACGGCGCACCAACGGCGAGCTCGTGGCCGGCTGGGGCAACCTCGTCAACCGGACCGCCTCCATGATCCACAAGCGCTTCGGGCAGATCCCCGAGCCCGGCGAGCCGCAGGACACCGACCGTGCCCTGCTCGACGCCGTCGAGGCCGGCTTCACCTCCGTGGGCGACCTCATCGCCCAGCACCGTCAGAAGGCGGCCCTGGGCGAGGCGATGCGCCTGGTCGGCGAGGCCAATAAGTACGTGGCCGACACCCAGCCCTTCAAGCTCAAGGGCGATGACCCCGAGACACAGGCCCGTCTGGCCACGGTCCTGCACACGCTGGCTCAGGTGGTCGCCGACCTCAACCTCATGCTCTCGCCCTTCCTGCCGCACGCCGCCAACGACGTGGACAGGGTCCTGGGCGGAAGCGGCCAGGTCGCCCCGATGCCACGCATCGAGGAGGTCGACGAGCTCGACCCCGACCGCCTGCCCGAGGCCTTCGACGGCCGCACCGGCTACCCGATCATCACCGGCGACTACGAGGGCGCCCCCACCTGGGAGCGCCACCCGGTCGCTGTCGGGACCCCCGTGGCCAAGCCGGCGCCGGTGTTCACCAAGCTGGACGAGTCGATCGTCGAGGCCGAGCTGGCCCGCTACGCCGACTCCCTGCCCGACGACGTCACCGGCGCCTGAGCGCCGATGAGCCCGAGGAAGCGCGACCGCTCCTGGCCGCCGGCCGACGCCGTCGTGCCCCTGGCGGCCCCGGTCACCGACAACCACACGCACCTGCCGGTGGCCGCGGACGCCGGTGGCCCCGGATCCGAGGCGCCGCTGACCGCGGCCGAGCTCGTCGAGCGCGCCGCCGCCGTCGGTGTCACCCGCGTGGTGACCTCCGCCTGCGAGGTCACCACCTGGGAGGAGAGCCTGACCCTGGCCCGTGAGCTGCCGGGCGTGCGTGTGGCCCTGGCGGTGCACCCCAACGAGGCCGTCCTCCATGCCGGGGTGCGCGAGACCGGCCCCGACGGGCTCGAGCCCCGGGCCCAGGAGCACCACGGCGAGCCGCTCGACTCGGTCATGGTCCGCCTGGAGGAGACGCTCAGGGCGAACGCCGACGTCGTCGTCGCCGTCGGAGAGAGCGGCCTGGATTTCTTCCGCACCGGTGAAAAGGGGGCGGCCGCCCAGCGCGAGGCCTTCCGTGCACACATCGCCCTGGCCAAGGAGCTCGACCTGCCCCTGCAGATCCACGACCGCGACGCGCACACCGCCTGCGTGGAGGTGCTGGAGGCCGACGGCGCCCCCGAGCGCACCGTCCTCCACTGCTTCTCAGGCGGAGCCGAGCTGGCCACCGCCTGCGCCGAGCACGGCTGGTACGCCTCCATCGCCGGTCCGCTCACCTACCCGGCCAACACCGCCTTGCGCGAGGCGGTCGCCGCCCTGCCCGACGACCTCCTCCTGGTGGAGACCGACGCGCCCTACCTTCCTCCCAGGCGCTGGCGCGGCCGGCCCAACGCCTCCTACCTCCTGGGTGACACGGTCCGCTTCCTGGCCGAGCAGCGGGGGATGGGGGAGGAGTCGCTCTGCCGCCGTCTGCAGGCCACCACCGCGGCGGTCTACGGGACGTGGTGATCACCGCCGGAACCGGCCCCTGACATCCTGCGGGTGCGGACTACGTGCTCACGGTCCTGGGAAAGAGATGGTGCCGGGTCCGGCGTGACGGGATTTGTCCGGACCAGCGGCCCCCAGATTGTCATCATTCTTCCAGGTTCGTCCCAGGTGGAGAACAGTCGGGAATCAGAGCGTCTTTGCACGGTTCGGTCACATGCCGCCGGGGTGTGAGCAGGTGCATTGGCACGCCCCTGGGTCATCGGTTACGGTGACACGCAGTCGTCAAACGAAGGAAGTTCTATCGTGGGTCGTCACTCCCAGACCAGCTCCCTGAGTACTACACTCTCCGGCCTCGGCTCCATGGCCGCCAGGAAGCGGACCGCCTCAGGTGTCCACGGCCGTCGTCGTGCCGAAGGACCTGCCAAGACCGCTCTGACCCCCATGCTGTTCAAGGCGGGGGGTGCCGCGGCAGCCTTCTCGCTGGCCGTCTCCGGTGCCGCCTACGCGGCCATCTCCGCGGGCGATGACGAGGGTCATTCCTCCTCAGGCGGTTCCTTCGGGCTGATCGGCGGCGAGTCCGAGGCCAAGCCCACGGCCAGTGAGGCGCAGGGCTCCGGCAAGATCGCCAGCGCCGAGGTCTCCACGACCACCGTCGACGAGCCCCAGGTTCACGGCACGGTGCAGAAGGAGAGTGACGCCCTGCCCGCCGGGCAGACCCAGGTCGAGACTCCCGGTGTCGACGGGCTGGTGCGCACCACCTACGAGGTCACCACCCAGGACGGCAAGGAGATCTCCCGCACCGCGGTGGCCCAGGTGGTCGTCACCCAGAAGGTGGACGAGGTCGTCCTCGTCGGTACCGGCGCGCAGCAGGCCCAGCAGGACGCCGCGGCCGCCCAGCAGCAGGCCCAGCAGGACGCCGCGGCCGCCCAGCAGCAGGCCGCACAGTCCAACGAGGGAGCCGCTCCCAGTGCGCCCGCCCCCGCGGCCGACCCCGGCGCGGGAACCGACCCTGAGAGCGCCAAGGCCATCGCCCGCTCCATGATGAGCGGTTACGGCTGGAGCGACTCCGAGTTCTCCTGCTTGGAGAACCTGTGGAACCGCGAGTCCAGTTGGAACTACCAGGCCCAGAACGCCTCCTCGGGCGCCTACGGCATCCCCCAGGCGCTGCCCGGCGCCAAGATGAGCGAGGTCGCCGACGACTGGGCCACCAACCCCAGCACCCAGATCACCTGGGGCCTGGGTTACATCTCCGGTCGCTACGGCACCCCCTGCTCCGCCTGGGCGCACTCCGAGTCCGTCGGCTGGTACTGAGCGAGGAACCTGCCTCGCCGGCGGGCTCCCCAACGCCCGACGGCGCCCACCTCACTGAGAGTGGGTGCCGCCGACACATGGAGGCACGCCTTACGTGGGCGTGAGGCGGTTTGTTGTCAGGACCTTCGTCATTCCACTACCGTGGCACTCGCCATCGATTGGAAGGACGTCTCCCCGTGACTCCCACCACCCATCGCCACGCCCACGCCCTGCCCGAGGGGCCGGCGGAGCCGGACCCGCAGGAGGCGGCCGAGGAGCGCAGAAGCACGCGTGCCATCGCGCTGCGCGCCGGCCTGGCGGCCCTGGCCCTGTCGGTGGCGGTCTCCGGCGGCGCCTACGCCGCCGTGAAAGTCAGCGATAACGGCCGAGCATCCGGTGCCGACGCCGCGAACCAGCGTGTCGACGCCCTCGGCGCCGAGGGCGGTCGCGGTGGTGTCTCGGTCGCGCCGAGCACCTCCACGCTCACCACCGAGACGGTTGACTCCACCGACCCTCATGGCTCCCTGCAGCAGGAGAGCAGCGACCTGCCCCAGGGGGAGACCAAGGTCGCCACCCCCGGCGTCGACGGCGTCGTGCGCACCACCTACGAGGTCACCACCGTCGACGGCAAGGAGGTCTCGCGCACGCCGATCGCGCAGGTGGTCGTCACCCAGAAGGTGGATGAGGTCGTCCTCGTCGGCATCGGTGCCGCCAAGCCCCAGGACAACAAGCAGGAGCAGTCCCAGGCGCAGACCCCCGCGCCCCCGGCACCGTCGGACTCCTCCGGCGGCTCTGGTGGCTCAGCATCCGCAGGCGGCTCCGGCGGCGGTCCCAGCGAGGTCGGAGACGACGTCTGGGCCAAGCTCGCCCAGTGCGAGTCCGGCGGCAACCCGAGGACGAACACCGGCAACGGCTTTTACGGCATGTACCAGTTCACCCTGGAGACCTGGCAGTCCCTGGGCGGAACCGGCTACCCCCATGAGGCCGACGCCGCCACCCAGACCGAGATGGCCAAGAAGCTTCAGGCCAAGGCCGGCTGGGGGCAGTGGCCCGGCTGCTCCGACAAGCTCGGCCTGGGCTGAGCCCGGCTCGCCCGAGGGGACCTGAGCGGCCGGGTCCCCCGCCGTCCTCCACTGCCGTAGGCCGCTCGCTCGGCGACGTCTGCACGATACGAGCAGCGACCAGCGGGCACGCGGCGTGTTCTCAGACGTCTCACAGTGATAAAAGGTGGACGCCGGTTACTGTGTCCCTATGACGTTGCCGGTCCCCGATTCGCAGGTGCCCTCTGCGGAAGCCGCCCGCGTAGACGGATCTGACCCTGCAGGAACCTGCGAGGCCACCTCCGAGACTCCACTCGACCCCACCTGTGCGAGCGGCGTCCGGCAGGACGCTCGAGCCGCCCGAGCTCAGCAGGCTGCCGGCGCGTCGGGCTCCCGGGCCGCCGGCCTCCTGGGGCCCACCGAGGTCCGCGGCCTGTCCCAGGCGCTCGGGATCCGTCCCACCAAGACCCTGGGGCAGAACTTCGTCCACGACGCCGGCACCGTGCGCCGCATCGTGAGGAGCGCAGGCGTGCGCCCCGATGACACGGTCCTGGAGATCGGCCCGGGCCTGGGCTCCCTCACCCTGGCGCTGCTGGAGACCGGGGCGCGAGTGAGTGCCGTCGAGATCGACCCCGTCCTGGCCCGCGCCCTGCCCGTCACCGTGGCCGACCGCATGCCGGAGGCCGCCGGACGCCTCGGCGTCATTGAGGCCGACGCACTGAGCATCACCGCCGAGGCCCTGAGCGGAGCCGAGCAGCCCCCACCCACCCGGCTCGTGGCCAACCTTCCCTACAACGTGGCGGTGCCCGTCCTGCTCACCGTCTTGGAGGCCCTGCCCAGCCTGGAGACCGTCACCGTCATGGTCCAGGCCGAGGTCGCCGACCGCCTCGCCGCCGCGCCCGGCTCACGCACCTACGGCGTCCCCAGCGTCAAGGCCGCCTGGTACGCCGCCGCCCGCCGCACCCTGACCATCTCCCGGCACGTCTTCTGGCCCGTGCCCAATGTCGACTCCGCCCTGGTCGAGCTCGTCCGCCGCCGTCCCCCAACCACGCGCGCCACCCGTGAGCAGGTCTTCGCCGTCGTCGACGCCGCCTTCGCCCAGCGCCGCAAGACCCTGCGCAAGGCCCTGGCCGAGGCGGCCGGAGGGGCCGATGCCGCCGAGGCCGCCCTGCGCGCCACCGGCATCGACCCGACGCGGCGCGGCGAGACCCTCGACATCACCGCCTTCGCCGCCCTGGCCGAGGCGCTGCACCCCATCGATGCCGATGGCGCCGCCGCGTCCACGCCTCCCACCACCTCACAGGAGCAGTCATGAGCCATCTGCGTGCCGTTCCCAACGTTCCTCACGGTCCCAGCGTTCCCACCGGTCCTCGCGACCCCTCGTCGCCCCCGCCCCGCAGCGGCTCGGCCTCCTCCGTGCGTGTCGAGGCCCCCGGCAAGGTCAACCTCTTCCTGTCCGTCGGTGCCCCCGGTCCCGACGGCTACCACCCGCTCACCACGGTCTTCCAGGCAGTCCGCCTCATCGAGACTGTCACCGCCCGCCGCCAGTCCACCCAGGACCACGGCACCGTCACCCTCACCCTCGAGGAGCCCGATGCCGAGGTCCCCACCGACGCCTCCAACCTGGCCGTGCGCGCAGCCGAGCTCCTGTCCGAGACCACCGGTGTGAGCGAGGGCGTCGACCTCCTCCTGCGCAAACGCGTCCCCGTGGCCGGAGGCATGGCCGGGGGGTCGGCCGACGCCGCTGCCACCCTCGTCGCCTGCAACGCCCTGTGGGGCACGGGCCTCTCCCTGCCCGAGCTCTCCGCCCTGGCCGCCCGCCTCGGGGCCGACGTTCCCTTCCCCCTGACCGGCGCCACTGCCGTCGGGTCCGGCCGCGGCGACCTCGTCACCCCGATCATGACCCGGGGCGCCTACCACTGGGTCTTCGCCCTGGCCGAGGAGGGGCTGTCCACGCCCGCAGTCTTCCGCCGCTTCGACGAGCTGGCCGGCGCCGGTGCGAGCGCTTCCGCCGGCTCTGGCGGCGGACCCGCCGTGCGGGACGTGCCCGAGGCCCTCACCGCGGCCCTGCGCGCCGGGGACGCCCG
>NZ_GL882565.1 GCF_000195595.1 Actinomyces sp. oral taxon 170 str. F0386 | reverse complement strand
GTCCAGGAATCTTTGAGACGTGTACTGACTTCCCCGGTCGGAGTGAAAGACTGTCACACCTTTCTCAACCGGACACCGCTTTGCTGCCATGTCGATGGCCTCACACACCAGCGAGGTGCGCATATGATCAGCCATCGCATACCCCACGACTTTCTTCGTGCAGCAGTCCAGAACCGTAGCAAGATAAACGAACCCGGCCCACGTACTGATGTAGGTGATATCCCCGCACCACTTACGCCCAGGCTCGTCGGCAGTGAAGTCCCGCCTCATCAGGTCGGGGCGCTGATCGAGATCCTCGGCCGGCACGGTAGTTCGGACTTTCGCCCGCGGCTGCGCGGCCTCAAGGCCCAGGTCGTGCATGATGGAACGGATCGTGGCGCCATCTGCCCTCACGCCACGCCTCTCCAGGTAGGCCTGGATCCTTCGATACCCATAAGTGCCATCGGAGTCGGCAAAAGCATCCTTAATCATGATACTGAGCTCTTTTCTCCTCACCCTGGCGATGGACTCAGGTCGGTCGCGCCAGAAGTAGTAGCCGGACCGTGAGACACCGGACCACTGGCACATCGAGGCAATGGGGTAATGGCCTTCTTCGCGATTGATGAGCTCGTAGCGCTCGGTCACGGTCGTTCCTTCGCGAAGAAGGCGGCTGCTTTTTTCGCCGAGCTCGTTCTCCTGACGCAGCTCCCTGTTTTCCGCTCTCAGCTTCGCGATCTCGGCTGACTCGGAGGCCTTCTGGCGGTCCTGGTCGGTGGCATGATCTTTTCTGTATTTTGCGACCCAGTTACCTACCGTCTGGGCCACAAGATCGTACGAGGCCGCCACTGACGCTATCGTGCGGTCCTTCTCAATGACTTCACGCACGACCTGGGCCTAGCAGCTCCTCCGAGTATTTCGCTGCTGGCATGGAATCTATCCTATCAACTCACAGGAAGAAAAACTCCCCCTGTCCGAGAAACACCACGCACTCCA
>NZ_GL882564.1 GCF_000195595.1 Actinomyces sp. oral taxon 170 str. F0386 | reverse complement strand
CACAAACAAGCACTGTCCGAAAAACACCTGGCAGTCCACTTTGACCTGAGTTGGCTCATTTAGTGTCGTGGTGGATATTGTGGAGGGCTTGGGCGAGGTTGGGTGGGAGAGGGTCGGCGGCTATGAGGGTGTGTCCGGCGATGTTGATAGTAATGGTGCGGTAGCGGCGTGCAGTGTTGATCAGGCGTCTGATGGACCAACCGGTGGTGGTCTCCAGCCAACGGGCCATGGCCAGGGCGGCGGTGACGATGGTCAGGTGGGCCTCGATGGACTGGCGCAGGTGGGTGGTAGATGGGGCGTGCTCTTAGGTCGAATTTGGACATGCGCAAAGGACTTCTCGATGTTGTATAGGCGGTGGTAGGCGCTGATGACTGTCTCGGGGTCGGGGTTGGGGTTGGGCAGATTAGTGACGTAACACTTCCACCCGGCCAGGGTCCGGGCCCTTTTCTCCAGGTCGCGGTTGATGCTCCGCGTGGCACCGGACAGGTGCACGAAGCGGTTGCGCTTGACGGGGATCTTTCCTGCGACGGCTTTCTCGGCCTTGGCGACCTGGGTGTCGATCCCGCGTAGGGTGCGTCGGGCCCTGTCGGCGCTGTAGCGGTAGTAGATGGTCTCGTCGCGGCACTGGTCACTGGGGCCGGCGGGCCAGGGCTGGGTCAGGGTCAGCCCGTCGGGGACGTCCTGGTCGGGGTGGTTGTCGTGCCAGGAGCTGATCACGTGGGGGGGTGCCCCTATGTGGTGTGTCAAGC
>NZ_GL882563.1 GCF_000195595.1 Actinomyces sp. oral taxon 170 str. F0386 | reverse complement strand
GCGTCAGCAGTCCAGAACGGTCGCAAGATAGATGAACCCAGCCCACGTCCTGACATAGGAGGGGGCACCTCCCGCTTGCGGGGGAATATCCCCACACAACTTCTTGCCGGGCTCATCTGCGGTGAAGTCCCGCTTGAACAGGTCCGGCCGTTCACCCAGGTCCTGGGCCGGCACCGTGGTTCGGACTTTCGCCCGTGGTTGTGCGGCCTTCAGCCCCAGGTCACGCATGATGGCGCGGATCGTGGAACCGTCCGCCCGCACACCACGCCGCTCCAGGACCACCTGAATCCTCCGGTACCCGTAGGTACCATCGGAGTCCTCAAAAACATCCTTAATCATAATGGCCAGCTCTTCCCGCCTGATGGCCGTCTGCGACCGGGGCCGGTCGCGCCAGGAGTAGTATCCTGATTTTGACACCCTGGACCATCGACACATTGAGGAGATGGGATAATGGCCTTACTTCGCGGCCCCGAGCTCGTAGCGGTCGGTCACGGTCGTTCCTTGGCGAAGAAGGCGGCTGCCTTTTTCAGGAACTCGTTCTCCTGACGCAGCTCACGGACCTCCGCTCTCAGTTTCGCTATCTCGGCCGACTCGGAGGCTTCCTTGCGGTCCTGGTCGGTGGCGTACTCTTTCCTGTACCTGGCGACCCAGCTACCTACCGTCTGGGAGACAAGGTCATACGACGAGGCGACCGAGGAGATGGTTCGTTCCTTCTCGATGAATCTCGCACCACCTGCGCCTTGAACTCCTCGGAGTATCCCGCTGCTGGCATGGTATCCATCCTATCGACTCAGGGGAAGAAAAACTCCCCCAGTCCGAGAAACACCACGCACCCCAAGATACCTGCCCAGCTGGAAGATGTTCTTCGCCTCCGACTCACCCCACTACCAACGCGCCACCCAACTGGCCACCACAACCACACCCGCAGGCAACGGAGCCGTCCTCACCTTCGGCACCCCCAACACCTACCCCACCATCCTCAACCAATAGTGAACACCCAACCACCCGCGCCCAGACCCTCAACACCACCGTCGAGCAAGAACCCACTATGCCCAGGACCAGGAACCACACCGGCGAGGCTCACCGGAGCCGCGGCCCACAGAGCACGGAGAGCCCGCGGAAGCTCACGTACTTCACGCGGACGCGCAGGCCGACCACCCGCCTGGTCGACCGCTCCGAATCGGGACAAGTTCGCCCCGGTGGTGTCCAGATCTGCTGACCTACGCCAGCACTCACCAGCCCGTGCCTCGAACCGGCGCCCCGGAGCTACTGGGCGAACCTCGGGTTCTACTGCCCACCACCCGGGTGTACTGCCCGAGTCTCGGGGGGTCGGGCAGTACACCCAGCTGTCGGCCAGTGATACCCACCTGTCGGACATTGCAACCAGCGCACGCTCCGTCCCACACCGGCCGCCCACATGCCCCACCCGGGCACCTCCGGGCGCCGTCGGCCCTTGTCAGGAGACGCCGAGGATTGCCTTGATCGGGGCGAGGGTGAAGTAGACGACGAACATCGCGCATGCCACCCACATGAGCGGGTGGATCCTGCGGGCCCTCCCCTGGGCCACCTCGATGACCAGGTAGGAGACGAAGCCGGCCCCGATCCCGTTGGTGATCGAGTAGGAGAAGGGCATCATGATGATGGTCAGGAAGGCCGGCAGGGCGATCTCCGGAGACGTCCAGTCGATATCGGTCACCTGCATCATCATGAGGAAGCCGACCACCACGAGCGCCGGGGTGGCCGCCTCGTAGGGGACCATCTTGACCAGTGGGGCGAAGAACATGGACAGGGCGAACATGCAGCCGGTGACCACCGAGGCCAGGCCCGTGCGGGCCCCCTCCCCCACGCCCGCGGCGGACTCCACGTAGGAGGTGTTCGAGGAGACGCCCCCGACACCACCCGCGATGGCGGCCAGGGAGTCGACGACAAGGATCTCACGGGTCTTGGGCGGGCTGCCGTGCTCGTCGAGCAGGTCGCCCTCGGCGCCGATGGCGACCATGGTGCCCATCGTGTCGAAGAAGTCGGCCAGCAGCAGGGAGAACACCAGGAGGATCACCGAGACGACCCCGACCTTATGGACACTGCCCAGCAGGCTGAAGTGCCCCAGCGTCGACAGGCTCGGCAGGTCCACAGGGAAGCCGTCCAGGTGCGGCTCGGACAGGGACCAGCCGGTGAGGTTGAGAGGACCGTTCTTCGGGTCGTCGTTGAAGGGGCCCAGGTGGGCGACGGCGTCGATGACGATGGCCAGGACCGTGGCCGAGGCGATACCGATGAGGATGGCCCCGCGGACCTTGCGCACATGGAGCACCACCATGAGGAAGAGCCCGAAGAGGAAGACGAGGACCGGCCAGCCCTGGAGGGACCCACCCAGGCCCAGCTCCAGGGGGGTGCCGCCGCGACGCACCATCTTGGCGTCCACCAGGCCGATGAGCGCGATGAACAGGCCGATGCCCACGGAGATCGCGGTCTTGAGCTGGTCGGGGACGGCCTTGAAGACGGCCTCGCGGAAGCCGGTGAGCACCAGGACGAGGATGATGATGCCCTCGATGACGATGAGCCCCATGGCGTCGGCGTACGTCATGCCCCGGGTGCCCACGAGGGTGTAGGCGACCATCGCGTTGATCCCCAGGCCCGCGGCCACGGCCATCGGGTAGTTGGCGACGACGCCCATGAGGATCGTCATGATTGCGGCGACGAAGGCGGTGCCGGCGGCGAGCTGGGCCTCGGTTCCCGGAGGGCTCGCCTTGGACAGGATGGCCGGGTTGAGGACGAGGATGTAGCTCATCGAGAAGAAGGTGACGATGCCGCCACGGACCTCGCGGGAGATGGTCGAACCGCGTTCGGTGATGTGGAAGTACCGATCCAGCCAGGATGCGCTGCTGGGAGTGGACGAAGATGAGGTCTTCGTGGGAGTACGTGTGCTCACGGCGGCATTCTTCCAGATCATCACGCGTTGAGCGAAACTGAGCGATGCCGTCACCGCTCCCCCAGCGATCACACCACCGCTCAGGCCCCGGCATTCCTGTCACACCCTCGTGGAAGGATGGTCGGTGAGACCGGACGGGAGGAGGTGATGGCAGTGACCGAGACTGCAAGGGACCCGGCTGCCGCCGCGGGACCGCATGAGCCGGGCTGGGAAGGATTCTCCCCGGCCACACGCACCTGGTTCCTCGACGCCTTCCCCACCGGCCCGACCCCTGTGCAGGAGCGGGCCTGGGCCGCGATCGGCCGAGGTGAGAACGCCCTGGTCATCGCCCCCACCGGCTCGGGCAAGACACTGGCGTCCTTCCTATCCGCCATCGACCGCCTAGGGCGGGAGCCGGTCGCGGAGGAGAAGGGAACCGAGGCGGCAGCAGGAGGTGCGCAGGCGGAGACCGACGGCGTGCGGGTCCTCTACGTCTCTCCGCTCAAGGCGCTGGGAGCTGACGTCGAGCGCAACCTGCGCCGGCCGCTGGCGGGAATCTCCGCCGTCGGCCCCGCCCGCCCGATCCCGGTGGGCGTGCGCTCGGGGGACACGCCCGCGCGGGAGCGTCGTCGGCTGCGCAGCCACCCGCCACGCATCCTCATCACGACGCCGGAGTCGCTCTACCTCATGCTCACCAGCACTGTGCGAGAGACGCTGCGGACGGTGGAGACGGTCATCGTCGACGAGATCCACTCCTTCGCCGGTTCCAAGCGCGGCACGCACCTGGCCGTGTCCCTGGAGCGCCTCGATGACCTCCTGGGGCGCCCGGCGCAGCGCATCGGCCTGTCCGCCACCGTCTCGCCCCCTGAGGAAGCCACCCGGTTCCTCGGCGGGCTGCACCCGGTGACGATCATCGCCGACGACGGCCGGGCGACGCCGGAGGTCACGGTGGCCGTGCCGGTGGAGAACATGGCCCGCATCCCGGCGATCTCGGACCGCCGCACCCGGATGGAGCGGGCGCTCGCAGCACCCGCGAGCGCGGGCAGTGGCCAGAAGGCCCAGCCCTCCGGGATTGGGCGGGCGGGGTCCTCGCAGGCCTGGCGCTCCGACCGGGCGCTGAGTCGAGCCATGGCGGCGGGGCAGGCCGACCGGCCCGGTTCGGGGGTGCCTGCCCGGGTGTCGGCCTCGATCTGGCCGCACCTTGAGAACGCGATCCTCGACCAGGTCCTGGCCCACCGCACGACGCTGGTCTTCGTCAACTCCCGGGGCGCCTGCGAGCGGCTCACTGCGCACCTCAACGAGGCCTACGCCGCGCGTCTCGGGGCGGCGGGGCCGACGTCGCAGGTGCCGGTTCACAGGGAGTCCTGGGAGATGGGAACCGGTTCGCACACCGAGCCCCTGGCGGCGGGCGCCCCGGTGATCGCCAAGGCCCATCACGGGTCGGTCTCCAAGGAGCAGCGTCTCGGCGTGGAGCGGGAGCTGGCCGCGGGGGAGCTGAGGTGCGTGGTGGCCACGGCCTCGCTCGAGCTCGGCATCGACATCGGCTCGGTCGACCTCGTGCTCCAGGTGGCGCCGCCCCCGTCGGTCGCGGCGGGCCTGCAACGGGTGGGGCGCGCCGACCACCGGGTGGGCGGACGGCCGCGCGGCGTCATCTACCCCGTGGAGCGGACTCAGCTGGTGGACGCCGCCGTCGCCGCCGAGGGGATGCGCGCCGGGGCGATCGAGCGCACGGAGCTGGTGTCCAACGCCCTGGATGTGCTGGCCCAGCAGACGGTCGCCGCGGTGAGTGTGGCGGATGGGCTGACGGCCGACGCCTGGTTCGCCACCGTCACCCGGGCGGCCCCCTACACCTCGCTGCCGCGCTCGGCCTTCGACTCGGTCCTGGAGCTGCTGGCCGGTGGCTTCGCCTCGGCGGACCTGGCGGACTTCTCGCCACGCATCGTGTGGGACCGCGCCACCGGTGAGCTCAGTGCCCGGCCCAGCACGCAGCGGCTGGCGGTGGCGTCCTCGGGCACGATCCCGGACCGGGGCGTGTTCCCCGTCGTCCTGCCCGAGGGGGCGCAGGATGCCGGGCGGCGGCGGGTCGGGGAGCTCGACGAGGAGATGGTGCACGAGTCCAGCCCGGGCGACGTCATCACGCTGGGGACGTCGAGCTGGCGGATCCGCCAGATCACGGGGGACCGCGTCGTCGTCGACCCGGCCGAGGGGCGCAGTGCCCGTCTGCCGTTCTGGAAGGGCGAGGGGCTGGGGAGACCTGCGGCCACCGGTCTCGCCAAGGGCGTCTTCCTGCGTCAGGCGCAGGCCTCCTTGCCATTGGAGGCGGGCGCCGATGAGTCGGAGGCCGAACGGGCGCTGCGGCGCCGGCTCAAGGAGGCGGGACTGGACGATCATGCCCGCGGCAACCTGCTGGCACTGCTGCGTGAGCAGTACCGAGCCACCGGCGCCCTGCCGACGGATGAGACCCTGGTCCTGGAGCGCTATGAGGATGAGTCCGGCAGCTGGCGGATCATCGTCCACAGCACGCTGGGGCGGTGCGTCCACGAGCCCTGGGCGATGGCGATACGGGAGCGGGTGCACCAGCTGCTGGGGGTGCGTCCGCAGATCATCGTGGCCGACGACGGCATCGTCCTGCAGATCCCACCGGTTGAGAGCGGTCTCCCAGGGGCCGGGCTCATCACCTTCGACGCCGCGGAGATCTCCTCCCTGGTGCGGAGCCGGATCGAGACAACGGCACTGTTCGCGGCCCGGTTCCGCGAGTGCGCCGCCCGAGCCCTGCTCATGCCCACCACCCGCCCGGGGCACCGCACGCCGTTGTGGCTGCAGCGGGTCAGGGCCGGACAGCTGCTCGAGGCCTCCCGCCAGTTCCAGGACTTCCCCGTCAGCGTGGAGGCGGCGCGCGAGTGCCTCCAGCAGTACTACGACCTGCCCGCACTCACCGACCTCATGGAGCGTCTCGCCTCCGGCCGGGTGCGCGTCGTCGAGGCCGCCACCAGCGAGCCGTCGCCCTTCGCCCACCCGCTGCTGTTCGGGTACGCGAGCACCCTGATCTACCAGGAGGATCTGCCCCACGCCGAGCGCCGGGCCCAGCTGCTCTCCCTGGACCCCAAGGCTCTCGACGCCCTGCTGGGCGACGGCGGCGTCGCGGACCTGCTCGACGACGAGGTCCTGGCCCAGGTGGAGGCCGAGCTCCAGCACCTGGCTCCCGGCAGGCGGGTGCGCTCCGATGCTGAGGGAATCGCCGATCTTCTGCGTGAGCTGGGCCCGTTGAGCGCGGCCGAGCTGGCCCAGCGGTGCACCGACGTCGGCGGGCAGGATCAGGGGGAGGACGCACGAGGCGACGGCGCGGGCGGGGCCGGCGGCGGCGTTGAGCGCGCGGTCGAGCGGGCACTTGCCGAGCTGGCCGGGGCCCGCAGAGCCGCCACGGTGCGGGTCGGCGGGCGGGAACTGTGGGCCCGGGTCGAGGACGCCCAGGATCTTCGGCTGGCCCTGGGAGTGGAGGTCCCCGACTGGGCGCTGGAGCGGGCTGAGGCCGGTGGTGCGGTCGAGCGGACGGCGGCGGCCCGTTCACCGCTGAATGACCTGGTTCTGCGCTACGCGCGCACCCATACGACCGTGACGCCGCAGCGCGTGGCACGGGCCTTCGGGCTGGGGGCGGCGGTGGCGGAGGGGGCCCTGGCCGAGCTGGCCGGGGCCGGCTCGCTCGTGGACCTGGGTGCGGTGGGGTGGATGGAGTCGGCGGTCCTCACCCGGGTGCGCAACCGCTCCCTGGCCCGGGCGCGGGCCGCCGTCGCGCCGGTGACGCCCACGGCTCTCCAGCGTCTCGTGCTGGAGCGGGCGGGGCTGGATGAGCCGGGCGGCGGCGTCGACGCCCTGGCGGAGGCCCTGGCGGCGCTGGAGGGCGTGTGGCTGCCGGCCGGCCTGTGGGAGTCGGTGGTGCTGCCCGCCAGGGTCGTCGACTACCGGCCGGCCATGCTCGATGAGCTCATCGCCTCCGGGGAGGTCGTCTGGTGGGCGCGGCCCGTCGGCGATGCCGCGTCCCGGTCCGGTTCCGCCCGGGTGAGGACCGGGGCCGGCGACGTCCCCGCACCGGGAGAGATCGCCTTCTTCCCCACGGACTCCGCCCTGGCACCGGTTGCCGGGGAGGCGATCGCGCCGGGTGAGCCGGAGGCGCCGGTGGGTCGGCAGACGGGAGTCACCGGGGAGGCTCTCTGGCAGCTGGTTCGCGAGGGGGCCGCCACGGGCCGCTCCTTCGAGCCGGTGCGCCGGGCACTGGCGCCCGCAGCCGGGACGCGCACCTCCCCGTCTTCACGGCGGGTGCGCAGCCGCCGGGGCCGTCGCCTCATGATGGAGACGCCGCGCACCGGGGAGGTGACGGCAGCCGGACAGCTGTCCTCCGTTCTGGCCTCCACCTCCTGGGTGAGGCTGTCTTGCGCACCGGCCGGCGATGAGGAGCGGGCGATCGCGGAGGTGGAGTCACTGCTGGACCGCTACGGGGTCGTCTGCCGCGACCTCGCCCTGGCCTTCGGTGGGGCGGGAGGGCTCGTGCCGCTCATGCCGGTGCTGCGACGCATGGAGGAGACCGGGGTGATTCTGCGCGGCGGTTTCATCGAGGGTCTGGGGCCGGAGCAGTTCGCCGAACGGGAGAGCGTTGACCGGCTGCGGTCCCTCAGCCACAGCCCCGGCGGCACGACGGCGACACCGGTCGTGCTCGATCTGAAGGACCCGGCCTGTCTCATCGGGCGCGGGGTGCCGTGGCCCGAGCCGGTGCTGCCCGCAGGCCTCGGCGAGCCGACCGGGGGCCGCGGTGAGGAGGCCGGTGGCCCACCGCTTCGACGCCAGGGGGCGAGCGTCGTCGTGCTGGGTGGCACCCCGGTGCTCTACGCCTCGGAGAACCTCAAGGTCCTCATCTCCTACACGTCCGAGCGCGAGGACCTGGCACGCGCCCTGGCCGCGCTGGCCGCCGACAGGCAGCGGATGTTCGCGCGCCAGGGGGCCGCGACGGTCAGGCACCGTACCGTGGTGGAGTCCCTCAACGGGGTCACCGCGTTGGAGCCCACCGTGAGCGACCTCTTGCGTCAGGCCGGTTTCGTGCGCGACCCCAGGGGGATGCGGCTCACCGTCAGCCCCTACGGGGCGTCCTGGCGATGAGCGGGCGGCCCTTCACCGATGACAGAAGCCGGCACCATGGTGCTCTTGCCCGTGCACACAATGAGGGCATGGCCGATCCGCACCCCGTCACCGGAGCGTTCTTCGATTCCCCGGTCCCTCCCGGGACCGGATGGCCCGATGATCCCGCCACCGCCACCACGCCCATGGCCCGATCGGCCGCCGACGTGGCGCGCCTGGCCGGTGCATCGTCGGATCTGCCCGCGCTCGATGCCCGGATCACGGTGTGCCGCGCCTGTGACCGCCTCGTGACCTGGCGTGAGGAGGTTGCCAGGAGCGGCCGTCGCGCCTCCTTCTCCCACGAGCCGTACTGGGGGCGACCAGTGGCGAGCGTCGGGGCGGCGGATGCCCGCATCTACGTCGTCGGGCTGGCACCCGCGGCCAACGGGGCGAACCGCACCGGCCGCATGTTCACAGGGGACCGCTCCGGGGACTGGCTGTGGGCGGCCTTCTACCGGGCGGGCCTGGCGACGTCGCCCACCTCGACGGCGGCCGGTGACGGGCAGCGACTCACCGGGGCGCGCATGGGCGCAGCCGTGCGCTGTGCCCCACCCGCCAACAAGCCGACGACCGTCGAGCGCACCACCTGCGCGCCGTGGCTCGCCCGCGAGATCGCCCTCATGCCGGAGGTCAAGGTGCTGCTGGCGCTGGGCGGGATCGGATGGGGCGCGGCGCTGCGGGTCACTCGCGAGGCGGGGTGGACCCTCCCCCGCCCTCAGCCGCGCTTCGGCCATGGGGCGACGGCGGAGCTGACCAGGCCAGATGGCAGGCCGGTGACGCTGCTGGGCAGCTACCACCCCAGCCAGCAGAACACGTTCACCGGGCGGCTCACCGAGGCGATGCTCGACGAGGTGCTGGAGACCGCCAAGCGCCTCGCTGAGGCATGATGGCGGAAGCGCGGCCGAGGACGTGTCAGGAGCGGTCGGGCAGGATGGCCTCGAGGTCGGCGAGGGTCCGCGGCGCGTGCTGAGGCTCTGCGTCCTCGGGCTCCGCGCCGGACGCGTCCTCCTGGGACGTCCCGTCCGTGCGGCCGTCGGCGCTTCGGGCGCTTGGTGCTGGGGCCGAGGGCCTCGTGGCCGATTCCTCCTCCGCTTCCCCGGCAGGCGCGTCGATCCCGAGGGCGAGGGACAACCCGGCCACGGCCGCGCGGGCTGAGGCGGCGCGCTCACTGGGCGAGTCACCGGATCCGGCGCTGGCGGGGGCCGGCGGCACCGGGTCCGCGGCCGCCGCGAGAACCTCGGCGGCACCGGAGGCCGATGAGGCCGACGCCGTGGCGGTCACGGCTCCACCAAGGTCTCCGAGGTCGAGCTCCAGCAGGCGGCTGCGGCGCTCCTCGGCGGTCTCGGCCGGCGAGTCGGCCGTGCGACGACGACGCCTGGTCGAGGAGGCCTCGCGGCGGGAGCGCTTCGCGGCGGGCCCTTCGGTGGTCCTACCGGTCTTCTTCCCAGGAGCCTCTGCCGGCGGCTCCTCGGCCACGGGCTCGGCGGTGTCCGCGCGCTTGGCACTGCCCTTGCCGTCAGCACGAGCAACGTCGTCAACAGTGCCGTCGGAGTCGGCGGTGGTCATCGCGGTACTGGCTGAGGCATCGGCATTCCGGGCCGACGACTCAGCACCGGTGTCCGGTCCGGACGCGTCTGCCACGCCTGTGTCAGCGGCGCCATCGGGATCGCCATCGACGTCGTCGGGCTGCTGGGCGGCGAGCTCGACGAGGCTCTGCCCCTCGCGCAGGTCGAGCCCGTTGGTACTCAACGGCACCATGAGGTGGTCGTCGACCCGCGAGGGATTGACGGGCCACTCCGGGCCCTGGTCGGGCAGGTCGGTCTCGGAGTGGGCGCCACAGCCGTGATCCAGGGAGACGACGCTGCCGTCGTCGGCGGCCCACTCGTTGGCGCAGACTCCGAAGACGGCGCGCAGGGCGCCGGCCATGGGCAGGAAGAAACCGCAGGTGGAGCAGGTGGCGTGAGCCTTGCGGACGCCCTCGGCGTCGGGGCCGTGGTCTCCGCCGTACCAGCGCTCGGCAGCGCTGGAGACGCCCTGGGCGCTCAGGACGCGGGGGCGGCCCAGGTCGAGCTGGTCCAGGGCGACGGCGTCGGCGTCCTCGCCGGTGGCCTCCCACCCGGGTTCGAGGCGCTCGTCGGTCTCCTTGCGGGGAAGGCGGTCTGAGCGGGTGATGTCACCGGGTTCGAGGCGGTCGGCCCACGGGACCCAGGCGGGGGCGAGGAGGGCCTCCTCTCCGGGGAGGAGCTCCATCTCACAGACGGTGGCGGTGCGGCTGCGCGGGACGCGGCTGAGGGTGACGGCCCAGTGCCAGCCGCGGTAGCCGCTCAGGGTGCAGTCGAACAGGTGGGTGACGAGGCGCTCGGCGTCGGGGACGGCGGCCAGGTACTCGCCGACGGTGATGGGGTCGGTGAACTCCTCCAGCGCGTGGCGGGCGAGCTCGACGGCGGCCGGGGAGGTGAGGGTCTTGTCCTTGGCGGCCTGGGCCTGCTGGCCGGGGGTGGGCAGGGCGCCGGCGCGTGGCACGGGGGCCGGCGAGGGCGAGCCCGCACCCGGTGCCGGGCGCTCCAAGGTCGCCGTGGAGGTGCGCGCCCCGGTGGCGGAGGCTGGGCCATGCCCGGTATCGGTGCCGTTCGGGGCTCCGCCCGTCGAGGTTCCACCCGAGGCGCCGGTGCGAGAGTCGATCGTGTCGGTCACTCGGCCAGTGTAGGGGAGGCTCCTGAAACTGCCCTGGCCTGCGCGGGTTGGCCTGGGCACACCTACTGCTACGCCTTGACGGCGGTGCCTGCCTGCTCTAACTTATTTGCATGCACATGAATGCAATCGCCGAGCCGGAGGAGGTGTCCACCTTGACCGAGCCGGACGATTCATGGGCAACAGTGGTTGCGACAGTCAGCCGGATCGAGACCTCACTTAACCTGTGGCTGTCACAGAGCCACGGATTAGGGCTCACCGACTATAGGGCGCTGGCACTCCTCAGCGAGGCGCCAGACCGAGAGCTACGGATCTCAGAACTGGCCATCCGAATCGGCCTCAATCAGAGTTCAACGACACGGCTCGTAGGAAGACTTGAGCTCAAAGGCCTCGTCACTCGCGACACATGCCCCGAGGACGGCCGCGGAGTCTACGCAGTCATCACCGAGACCGGCCTCGACCTCACGCATGAGCTGACTACGTCCTACAGCGAGAAGCTCACCAAGCTATTGACAACTCCACCCACCGCCACTACGCCCAGCACCGCAAATCGAGCCTTTCGCACCATCGCCGACCTGACCCCCTAGCAGACGCCGCACCCTCAACTCACACCACCACCCACAAGTGCCACCCGACACCCCACTATATGTATGTACATGCAACTAAGGAGACACGACATCATGAGTACTTCCGTTGACGTATTCATTGACTACGTCTGCCCGTTCTGCTTCCTGGTCGAACCCGCCCTTGAAGAGCTGAGGCGAGACCGAGACGTGAAGGTCAACATTCGCCCGTTCGAGTTACGCCCCGACCCCGTTCCGACGCTCAGACCAGAGGATGACTATTTGCCGCGCGTGTGGAATGACCTTGTCTATCCAATGGCTGAACGGATCGGGATCCCGATTCGCCTACCAAGTGTGTCACCTCAGCCCCGCACGGAGAAGGCATTCCTTGTACTGCAGCTCGCGCATGAACACAATATCGCTGGGACATACTCCCATGCAATGTTCCAGGCATTCTTCCAGGACGACCGGGACATCGGAGACGAGGAAGTTATTGTCGACGTATCCAGGACCCTGGGACTGGAGGCAACCTCCGTCAGAGAAGCCATGGCGAGCCCCGCACGCAAACGTCAGCATCAAGCAGACCTCGCCTATGCCACCGAAACTATGAGGATCACAGCCGTTCCCGGAATCGTCATCGACGGAACTCCGCTCCAGGGCACCCCCAGTGCTACACGCCTGAAAAAGGCCGTGGACGCACTGACGACTTCAAAGGGATGCAGACCATGACGAGATTCCTGGAACAATTAATGGCACAGGCGGTCATACGATCGATCACTCATGTGGAGAGCGGAGGCCTCCCCTTCGTAGGCGTCATCGTTGACGGTCAACAGGCGATCTCCGAGTTCGGTGTCAATCGAGTTCAGGAAACGGGCGACCCAAGCGCTCACGCAGAGATCGTGGCGATCCGTGATGCCCTCTCATCAAGCGGGGAAACCGACCTGAGGGGTACCACTCTCCTGGCCACAGGCGAACCGTGCGGAATGTGCTACCGACATGCCATCAATGCCCGAATCACCGACATCCGAGTCGCCGTCGACCGCGACCAGGTCGCCGAACTCGGCTTTGATTACCGGCACAGCTATCCATCATTCGGCATCACCGACTCGCTGCGCAGCAGCCTCATGCGGCCACTCCGAGTCTCCGGTGACACCGAACCATTCATCCGATTTATTGCCCTTCAAAACCTCCGGAACTGACACCTCGGAAAGGATAACCCATGCAGTGGATCTACCTCACGATCGCCGTCATCTTCGAAGTCACCGTTGGTATCGCCGCCGGAAAAGCCCAAGGTTTCCGAAACATCCCTTGGACCATCGCGACCCTGGTCAGCGGCGCCATCGCCACCTTCTTCCTCAGTCTCGCCCTCCTCACCTTCGATGTCGGCGTCGGCTACGCCCTATGGACCTCACTGGCCGGCGTAGGAATCGTCATCGTTGGCGCAGTCTTCCTCAAACAGAAACTGACCTGGAGGAAGCTCCTTGGCATCACCATCGTCATTATCGGAGTCGTCGGACTGAACCTTGCCGGCACCGTCTGATTCATCATTCACGTCACACCCGAAAGGAATGATCATGACAACAACCAATGACAACACCGTGCCCACCACCGGACGCAGCGCAGCAGGCCCGTGGTCCGCCCTGCTCCTCGCCGGAGCCTTCGAAGTCGGATACGCCCTAAGTGTCAACGGCAGCCAAGGATTCACTCACCTCGTCTGGTCCCTGGTCGCTCTCGTCTTCTTCCTCTGCACCCTGTTCTTCCTGAGCGTCGCGCTCAAACGAATCGATGTCGGCATTGGATATGCGGTCTGGGCTGGAATCGGCGCCGTCGGGTCTGCCGCGCTCGGCCCTGTCTTCTTCGATGAAACCTTCACGGCGGCCAAGGCCATCTGGCTCGCCGTCATCATCGCCGGAGTCGTCTGGCTCAAACTCGCCGACAGCACCAGGTTCAGCAACGACTAGCGCATTCGACGGGATGCTGCCCTCAGACAGCCACTAATAACCGTCTGCCGTCACCCGGCCTCGACCGAGACGATGCGGTGGACGGCCACGGTCAGCTCGGTCTCGTGCACGACGTCGCGCAGGCGCACCCGCCCGGGCTCGACGGCCATGACCCTCACCTGCCGTTCCTGCACGGCGCCGTCGGGGCCGGCCAGGGTCAGCCGCAGCCGCGAGCGCGAGGACTGGGCCTGGCGCAGAACCGCCAGGGCGTGCACCGGGTCCGTGGCCATAGCCGACTCTCCGGCGGCCTGCAGGGCCTCCTGCCCCACACGCAGCCGCCCTACCAGGGCCGCCAGCTCGCGCCTTCCAGGCCGGCGCCGTCGGACCGAGT
>NZ_GL882562.1:682-1233 GCF_000195595.1 Actinomyces sp. oral taxon 170 str. F0386 | reverse complement strand
TGGGCACCGGGTCGGTGACGGTGAGGTGGAGGTGGGGACCCTGGTCGCCTTCATGTCGTATCTGATGCAGATCCTCATGGGTATTGTCATGGCGAGCTTCATGACGATCATGATCCCGCGCGCGGCCGTATGCGCCGAGCGCATCAGCGAGGTGCTGGCCACCGCGCCTGCTATCGTCTCGGCGCCGGGGGCCGTGACCGCTTTTCCGGTTCCGGGGCGGGTTGAGATGCGTGATGTCACCTTTGTCTACGAGGGCGCCGACGCCCGTGTCCTGGCTGAGGTGAGCTTCACGGTCCAGCCCGGTACGACGACGGCGATCGTGGGTTCGACGGCGTCGGGCAAGTCCACGATTGTGCGGCTACTGGCCCGGTTGCTGGAGGCCAGCAGCGGGCAGGTCCTCGTTGGTGGGGTGGATGTGCGTGAGGCCGATCCCGAGGCGCTGTGGGCCCAGTTGGGGCTTGTGCCTCAGGCGCCCTTCCTGTTCGCCGGGACCGTGGCCTCCAACCTGCGCCTGGGGCGTCAGGAGGCCACCGACGACGAGCTGTGGAAGG
>NZ_GL882562.1:0-672 GCF_000195595.1 Actinomyces sp. oral taxon 170 str. F0386 | reverse complement strand
GGCCACCGACGACGAGCTGTGGAAGGCCCTTGAGGTCGCCCAGGCCGCCGGCTTCGTCTCCGAGATGGAGGGGGGACTGGAGGCGGCCATCGCCCAGGGCGGCACGAACGTCTCGGGCGGTCAGCGTCAGCGCCTGGCCATCGCCCGGGCCCTGGTGCGCCGCCCCAGCATCCTGATCTTCGACGACTCCTTCAGTGCGCTGGACGTGTCCACCGACGCGCGGCTGCGTGAGGCCATGGGACCGGCCACAGCCGGCATCACCAAGATCGTGGTGGCCCAGCGCGTCTCCACCATCACCGGCGCCGACCAGATCCTCGTCCTGGACGACGGCCACCTGGTGGGCAGCGGCACCCACGAGAGCCTGCTGGCCACCTGTCCCGTCTACCGCGAGATCGTCACCTCCCAGCTCGGAGCAAAGGCCACAGCATGAGCACCAGCACGAGTAGCAACGCAAACACCGGAACGAGCACCGCCGTCGGCCCCGACGAGTTCAGCGAGGAGGACCTCAAGCTGGCCGCTGAGGCGCAGGCCGCCTCGGGCGACTGGCACGACGGACCGCCTCCGGGCAAGGCCGAGGCCTTCTGGCCCTCTTTCAAGCGGATGGTGGGGCTGTTGGGTGCCTACCGGGTCTTGTTGGTGGTTGTGGCCCTGGCCGCCGTGGGCACGGTGGTG
>NZ_GL882561.1 GCF_000195595.1 Actinomyces sp. oral taxon 170 str. F0386 | reverse complement strand
AGCACTGTCCGAAAAACACCTGACAGTCCATTGAACGAACAGACCCCAACTGAGAAACTCAACGACATCATCAACGGCGCAAACACCACCAGACCCCACCGTACGAACTACGAAGCAGAATGAGAAAAATAATGAAAGATACGAGACAAAATAAAGCAATTAAAACATACACAACGTTCCATCCGAATGCCAACTGAATGTAGGGCACCACGACTGGTACTCCGAAACCTGCTAAGAATACTAAAGTATTGACGACACCCAATGCCGTTCCAGCCCTCTTGGGAATAACCGCGCCTATCATCGCGTACGCAACTCCGTGCCAGGAGTTTGCTGCTATGCCTAATAATGTTACGGTAACAATCAAACCAGAACGGCTATCTGTACTAATAAACGCATATGTCAAAAATGCAAGCAGGCTTGCCGCGAACGATAGCATTAGCAAAATCTTCAACCGACTGTCGCTGCGGTCACTGAGTTTACCAAAAACTATACGTAAACCACCACCTACGAGCTGAATCATTACCAGAGCGCTGGTCCCAATTACTATAGAAACACCTGCTACACGGACCAGTATCATAACACCAAACGCAAGAACCGCGAACTGAGGAAAACTCAGAATGCAAGATGCAATAGAAAGCAGCCATACCTCCCGGGATTTTAAAGGCGATTGAGCGGAATCGATCCCGTCCACTGTGACCATAAGTTTTTTCGTAGGTAACCTAAACCAGTAAACAACAACGACAAACACGAAGAATATGAGCAAGGCAGTGATGACGAACGCAGCAGGAAACCCCATTTGGCTGACCATCCATGGGACCATCCCAGATCCCAAAGCCCCTCCCAGCGGCATAGCAGCCTGCCTTATTCCCATCGCCAAGCCGCGAGACTTTTTGTCGAACATAAGAACAATCGCCCTGCCTGAGGCGCCATTAATGCTCCCACCGCAAATACCGACAAACAACATGCAAGCAAATAATAAATAGGCATTTATGTCAACTGACATTAATACTGGAACAGCAGACGCTACTGCGAGCGCCGTCACAATGAGTCCAAGACTTAGACTGAATCGTTCGCCCTTACGATCGACAACCACGCCCCAAGGAATCTCAGATGCCGCAATTCCTAGGTACATGCACCCAATCATGATGCCTATCTGTGATGACGACAAGTCGTACTTATGTTGCAAAAGTATTCCAGCAACCGGAACTCCTGAAATCACCCAGGAAAATATAGCTTGGGCTAAAACGCCAAGAAATAATACCGTCCATTTTCCAGCGACTCGACTTGTTGTGCCGTCACGCATTATGTTCTCCAATCAGGTTAGCCATATACTCTATATCTAGCAATTCCTTCAGCCAGCTCTGGCGCTGACTGTTAAAGGTATCCTGAAATGGCTATCTTCATTTTCACCAAGTACTGCACCAGGTATCACAGCAACGGACGATCGTTCAAGCAGCTTTCTCGCAAAAACCGTCGCCTGCATACTGCTGTTATTCAGTCTCATCCATGCATAAATAATCGAAGAACAACATTCATCTCAACTGATTAAATAGCCGCTGCCGATTCCCGTATCATTTCCCTTTGGGATGCATAAACGGTAGCAGCATTTTCTGGAAGACACATATCAAGCAAAGTGATGTAATCAGCACGAACAGGGTGGGCTGTGCGGTCATTGTGGTAAACTAACTCACCCGGGCTACATCCGGTTTGTCTGCCGATGTATTTTTTGATGGCATATACATCTGCAAAAAACCTCCGTTGACGCGCTTGTTGTAACTCATTACCGTCGCATCAGTGAGATAGAAGAAACTACTCCAAAGTAACTTCTGCGACGTATGTCTTTTTTAAGCGATATTTTTTGCGGTTCTTCGTGCGAAAGCTCAGAGATATGACTGTTCACCGAAGCATTTCGAATAACTACCACGCTATGAGGCTCATTATCGCGGATTATTTTACTTTGCTGCAGACAGTAGGCCAATCTGAGGGGAATTCTTCGTTGTCCACGATGCTCCTCACCATACTTTTAAATAGTGGGTAGTCGTCGTACAGACTTACGTCGATAGTTTCAACTGCGGAACTAATGCTCTCGTTGACCTCGTTACTGATGACAAATGTAGGATTCATTTCAAATTCTCCGAATCTGCGAGTCTTTACAGTTAAATCATACTCAGAACCGGGCTACGGAGGAACATAGCGATACTTGTATAACTTTCCAAATTTTTCGCGGCATAAGAATTGTTCGTACGCTAGGAGAGTTATTCACAGCCATGACGCTCGTTTGTGTTTACCCCGGTCAGGAATTATTTACTTCACCCTTATAGTAATCAGCCTCCAGAAGAGGGCACAGCTCGAGCGTTAAGCCCGCACCGCACCGTATCCACGAGCACT
>NZ_GL882560.1 GCF_000195595.1 Actinomyces sp. oral taxon 170 str. F0386 | reverse complement strand
GGTAGGCCTGGACGTCTCCGGCCCGGGCCGCCTGGAGCATGGCCCGGTGAGCCTTCGCTGCGCTGATGATGTCCTCGGGTCTGGTGGGGTTGTCCAGGAGGGGGACGGTCAGGGTGTGGATGGCCCAGAAGGCCTCGGTCAGGTGCAGGAAGAGGTGGTTGTCCAAGGGCTCGAGCAGCCGCATGTGGAAACGGCGGTCCTGCTCGGTGAAGAGCTCGCCCTTCGAGGCGAGTTCCTCGATCTGGTCGACAACAGTGTCGAGCTCGGTGTCTTGTCGGTTCTTCCAGGCGTGGGTGACGGGGCCGGCCAGGGCGTTGTCGAGGGTGATGCGGACCTCGACGATGTCGCGCAGTCCGCGGTGGTCGTCTCCGGGGTTGAGCAGGCCTCTGAAGACGAGGGACTCGACCATGGGGCGCATGGAGACCTTGCCGACGAACATGCCGTGTCCGTGGCGGACCTCGACGATGTCGAGGGCGACCAGGGTGCGCACGGCCTCGCGCACGGAGGAGCGGGACACGCCCAGGTCGGCGCACAGCTGCGACTCCGTCGGCAACGCATCACCCGGCTGCAGTCCCTTGGCGAGAATGTAGTTCTTGATCTCGACGATTGCTGTGGAGGACTGAGTCATAGGACTGGTGGTGAGGCCGGACATGACACCGCGGGACGTCTGCATGGCCCTATTGTCCGACTTTCGGTGCATGTGCGCTCGTGAATGCCTGCCCGTACATATCCTCTTACTGCCGGAGCCCCGGACGATTGTCGCCATCGGGGCGTCGTCGGGCAGCGGTGCTCCACACCGCGGACTAGTGAGCGATTGTGAGCGAGTTGCTGCTACAACACTCACGGTGCAACAGTTGCGGCATGTCCGACACGCATGCGGTGCTCCCCGCCCGTCCTCCCTATGACAGTGCCACTGCCGCCCTGCTCGAGCGCATCCAACCACTCGGCGTCTTCCGGACCATGACGATGCGGAACATCCCGAGCTGGCGCGTTCCCGCTGACGAGGTCCGAGAGGGGTTCCTCATCAGGCATCCCGATATCGACCTGGAGGACGTCGAGGTCGTTCGCGAGGATGGGACGACGTTTCCTGCGACGGTCGCTCGGAGTGTCCGGGACGTCTCCTGCGGCCGGCCTGGTCCCCTGTTCCTTTCACTGCACGGGGGAGGGCTCATCATGGGGTGTCGTTTCAACGGTCTGCTGACCATTGTCCCATGGTTGCGGCGGTACGGGGGTGTCATTGTCAGTCCCGAGTACCGTCTGGCTCCGGAGGATCCGGCGCCCGCCGGCGTCGAGGACTGCTACGCCACGCTGTGCTGGGCGGTTGAGCATGCCGAGGACCTCGGCGTCGATCCAGGTCGCGTCGTCGTCGTCGGGCCAAGTGCCGGTGGAGGGCTGAGTGCTGGCACGCTGCTCATGGCGCGAGACCGACAGGGGCCGCTCGTCCTCGGCGGGCTGCTGGACTACCCCATGCTGGATGACCGCACCGGAATGCCTGACTGGCAGGACTCGGTCTCGGCGCGCCAGTACCCCGATGACGGCACCTGGCCGACGTCGTACAACGACGTGGCCTGGGATGCTGCGTTGGGGGAACGGCGCGGTACGGATCTGGTCACCTCCTACGAGGCGCCCGCCCGTGCCGCGTGGCTGGGCGGGCTGCCACCGCTGTTCATCTCTGTGGCGTCCGCCGAGGTCTTTCGGGACGAGGATGTCGCCTTTGCTACCAGGGTGTGGCGTGATGGTGGTGATGCCGAGCTGCACGTCTACCCCGGAGGCACGCATGCCATGGAGTTCGTCAACGCGCGCTGGCTCGCGCAGGGACTCACTGCAGCGCGCGATCTGTGGGTGGACAGGTTGCTTCGTCCAGAGGACCCGCGTCTCAACGTCGTGGCCGTGGCGCAGGCCGGGACCTATCCGGCCCTGACGGAGGAGTACTCCGCCGGCCGACTCAGGTGAGAGAGGCTAGGAGTGGGGCGTAGTGCCGGGTGGTGGCCTGGCGGTAGGCCTGGACGTCTCCGGCCCGGGCCG
>NZ_GL882559.1 GCF_000195595.1 Actinomyces sp. oral taxon 170 str. F0386 | reverse complement strand
GGGTATTGACGGATCAAAGATCACGGTGCGTCAGCTCCTGCAGCACACCAGCGGACTACCCGATTTCGATGAGACACTCGTTGGTACGACAGATGTCTTTCAGTACCGACACCACTATGTCACCCCGAGAGACGTCCTTGACAGTGCGCTGAGCAAGCCGGCGCAGTTCGAGCCCGGTGCTCAGTGGAAGTACACCAACACGAACTACCTTGTGCTGGGGATGCTTGTTGAGCGGGTGTCTCAGCGGCCGGTGGGTGAGCAGATCGATGAGCGCATCGTCAAGAAGCTGGGGCTGTCGCACACCTACTTCCCGGCTCAAGGGGAGGAGAAGATTCGTGGCACCCATCCTCGGGGGTACCACCTCAACGCCGACGGCAAGTTGGAGGACATTACCGAGATGGATCCGGCTTGGGGGTGGGCGGCTGGTGCGATGGTCTCGACCCCCAGCGAGCTCAACACCTTCTTCCAGGCCGTCTTCGACGGCAGGCTGCTGACCCAGGCCAGCATCGACGAGATGAAGAAGGGCGTCGATATGGGATCAGGAGGAGGAGTCTACGGGCTGGGCCTCATCGGTACTCCGCTCAGTTGCGGAGGCACATCCTGGGGCCACGGAGGTGATATCGCGGGCTATCACACGAGAGGTGGAGTCGGCCCTGACGGCACTGCCGTCACCGTCGCCGTTACTGCATGGCCCTCGGCGATTGCGGACCAGAACAACCTGGAGAGCTCTGCCGAGGAGAAGGCCGGAAAGGTCGATGAGACAGTGGACGCCGCCCTGTGCCACAAGTGATGGGCTCTGAGAAGGACCCAGGCGCCTCGCGGCTGCGGCTGCGCATGTGCTTGACTCGGGGCGTGCCCAGCCGCGTGCCCGATTCCGCAGTCCGGGTGCAGTCGCCACCGAGGCTCCCACGAGCCGCGGTGGCGCTGTGCCTGCTCAGTGTGCTGCCTTACATCGGCATGGTGATAGCAGAACCAGAGTATGTCGCCAGACAGGGGGCAGAAACCGTCTCCAGGGCGGTCGTCCTGAGCGCGCTCGCTACCCTCCAGATAGCAGCTGTCATGATGACGGCGCGGTTCCCGTACTGGGTGCTCGGGATCGTGGCCTCTGCCGATCTCATCATCCTCATCGCCAGTGATCGATCGGGGCTCGGATCCGTTGCGGTCATGGTCGTCATCTGGTACCTCGTGCGTTACCGCGTCCCGGGCTGGCAGATCGCGCTGTTCGCCAATGTCATCGTCTTGAACCTGGTCTTCCTCATCGGCGAGGTGCACTCCGGTCAGCGTGGGATGATCACCATGATCATCTTGCTCTCGGCGCACCTGCTCCAGCGTTACCTCCTACCGGTGGTGGCGGCGGAGTACATGCTGGGGCGCGAGCGGCTGCACCAGGCACTGCGCGACAAGGCCGAGCTCCTTGAACGGGAGAAGCAGCTGCTCGAGCGCGAGGAGCGCGAGCGGGTCGAGCGCGAGCTGCGAACCAGCCGCAATGCCCTGGCCCGCGATCTCCACGACATCGCCGGCCACCACCTCTCCGGCGTCATCGTCAGCGCCCAGGCGGCTGCGGCCCTGCGGCACAAGGATCCGGAACGCTCCGACCAGATGCTCCAGACGGTGCAGGACAGTGCCCGAACCGCTCTGGCCGACCTGCGTCAGGTCGTCGGTCTCCTGCGCAGCGAGGACAGGAGTGACTCTCAGCGTGAAGGGCAGGCGACGGATGGTCAACAGAGCGAATCGACGTCGTCGAGCACCGAGGCGACAGCCGAGGCTGCGGCCGTGACGGATTCCCGGATGGCAAGGGAGCCGGTGCTCCTGCCCTCGCTGGAGGCAGTGCCTCGCCTCGTTGAGGAGTCTCGCTGTCGTCAACAGCGGGTCGGGTACGCAGTCAACGGCCGGCCTCGTCCCCTGAGCCCACTAGCTGACACCGCCGCCTACCGCATGGTCCAGGAGTCGCTCGCCAACAGCGCGCGGCACGCGCCGGGAGCTCCTTGCCAGGTACGGGTCACCTATCAGCAGGGGTGTGTGGAGATCGTGGTGAACAACCGACGTCCGCCGAATGCGGAGGCGCGTCAGGCGGGTGCGGGCAGCAAGGGCGGTGGCTACGGTCTGTCCGGCATGGCTGAGCGCGCTGCCCTGGTGGGTGCTGAGCTGGTCACCGGCCCCGACCCCGACGGCGGCTGGTGCAACCGCCTTGTCATCCCCGTTCCTCCGGACAGCGCCGACGGGTCTCGTCCCGAGGAGGAAGCGGCATTCCCATGATTCGACTCGTCATCGCTGACGATCAGGCTGTGGTCCGCGCAGGCTTGAGCGTCATCCTCGGAGCGGAGGAGGACATCGAGGTCGTGGGTGAGGCCGCCGACGGTGCCGAGGCGATCACGCTGGCTCGTGAGCTGCGCCCCGACGTCGTGTGCATGGACATCCGCATGCCCGGAACCGACGGTATCGCGGCGACGCGGGCAATCGTCTCCGACCCTGGTCTGGACGTGGACGTGCTCATCCTGACCACCTTCGACGTCGACGACGATGTCCTGGCCTCGCTTGAGGCCGGTGCTGCGGGCTTTCTCCTCAAGGGCGCCGATGAGGCCACCTTGCTGGGAGCCGTCCGTTCCGTTGCGGTGGGAGAGGGGACCCTGGACCAGCGCGTCACCCGCCGCATCCTGCATGAGCTCTCCAGACGAGGTTCTCCAGGTACTCTCGCCAGACATGACATTGGGTCTCAGCACAGGGACGTCGGCAGTGCCGCGGATGCTGGTGGTGCATCCGAGCAGGCGTCGTTCGCGGGGGCTGCTTCCGTGGACGTCACCTTGACCTCTCGGGAGCTGGAAGTGCTCAGGCTGCTGGCCCAGGGCATGTCCAACGGTGAGATGGCAGCGCATCTGTACGTCGAGCCGACGACGATCAAGTACCACTTGACGGGCCTGATGCAGAAAACCGGATCCCGGGATC
>NZ_GL882558.1 GCF_000195595.1 Actinomyces sp. oral taxon 170 str. F0386 | reverse complement strand
TCTTGCGTTCTGTACCTAGAGGTATGTACAGTTCTGGCATCAGGTTCAGGAGGGAGCAGAGTTGGGTGGCCGCCGTGCCTCCCAGGGGTGCGTCATGGTGAGGTATGTACAGTTCTGGCGTGGACTCGAGAGAGAAGCTGATTGAGGCGATGGCCGAGCTGATGTGGGAACGTGGTTACAGCGCCACGAGCCCGCGAGCGGTTCGCGAGCTCTCCGGCGTCGGCCAGGGGAGCATGTATCACTATTTCCCGACCAAGCGGGATCTCGGGCTGGCGGCCCTGAATCACAACTGCCAGGTCCAGCTGGATTCCTGGAAGGCCGCGCTCAAGGGGCTTGAGGATCCGCTCGAGATCCTCAGTGCCTACCTCACCCTCCCGCGTGATCCGCTCAAAGGCTGCCGAGTCGGTCGGATGGCCCAGGACAAGGCGGTGGTGGCTGACGACGGTCTTCGTGAGCCGGTCGCCGAGGCCTTCGCCCGGCTTCGCGAGATGCTGGTCGTTGTCATTGGTACGGCCAGGTCGCAGGGGCGTCTGCCGGCAGGCCTTGAGCCGGACCACCTGGCTCGCACGATGGTCGCCGTTGTTCAGGGCGGTTACGTCCTGGCCATGGCCGAGCAGGACAGGGCCCCGTATGACGCGGCCTGTCAAGGCGCCCTCGAGCTGCTCCGTGTAGCGGCCGGGGCCGTTGGTGCGGTTCCTGGGGGCGACGGGTCCGCCTCCTCCTGATCCTGACAAGTCGGCGTCGGTGTCCGCTGGCGCCTCCATTCACCGAAGGAGAAGGATCATGACTATTCGTATCGGTATCAACGGTTTCGGGCGCATCGGACGCACGTACCTGCGTGCTGCGCTGGCCGGCGGGGCGGACGTCGAGGTCGTTGCCGTCAACGATCTGACCGACGCGGGCACGCTGGCCACGCTCCTGGAGTGGGACTCAGTGGCCGGGCACCTCGACGGCGTCGCCACCGACGGCGAGGACCTCGAGGTCGCCGGGCGGACCATCAAGGTCTTCTCCGAGCCGGACCCGGCCAAGATCCACTGGGGCGAGGTCGGGGCCGACGTCGTCATCGAGTCCACCGGGTTCTTCGTTGACCGGGACAAGGCCGCCCAGCACCTCAAGGGCGGTGCCAAGAAGGTCATCGTCTCCGCACCCGCCAAGGGCGACGTCCCCACCTTCGTCCTAGGGGTCAACGACAGTCAGCTGGATGTCTCTGCCGCCGACGTGTTCTCCAACGGATCGTGCACCACGAACTCCCTGGCCCCGCTCGCCAGGGTCCTCCACGACGCCTTCGGGATCGAGAGCGGTCTCATGACGACGATCCACGCCTACACCGGGGACCAGCGGCTTCACGATGCGCCCCACAAGGACCTGCGTCGGGCGCGCGCTGCCGCCGCCTCCATCGTTCCCACCTCCTCGGGGGCCGCCCGGGCCATCGGCCTGGTCATTCCCGAGCTCGACGGGCGTCTGACCGGCGCTTCCATGAGGGTGCCGGTCCCGGTCGGCTCGATCACCGACCTCACCGTGGTCACCTCCCGTCCGGCAACGGTCGAGGACGTCAACGCGGCCTTCCGCGAGGCTGCCGATCACGGGCCGCTGGCCGGATACCTGCAGTACTCCCAGGCGCCGATCGTCTCCCACGACATCGTTGGCAACCCGCACTCCTCGATCTTCGATGCGCCCTTGACTGAGGTGATCGACGGCCAGGTCAAGGTCTTCGGTTGGTACGACAACGAGTGGGGCTTCTCCAACCGCCTCGTGGAGTTCTCCCAGAGGATCGGCGAACAGCTCTGACAACAGAATCGTCCTCTGCGAAGACGCAGTGCTCGTGGATACGGTGCGGTGCGGGCT
>NZ_GL882557.1 GCF_000195595.1 Actinomyces sp. oral taxon 170 str. F0386 | reverse complement strand
ATTCCACTGAAAGGAAATCCAACACTATGACTCATTCTACTGTTGCTGAAGTGCTTTTTATGGGAATGGAGGGCGAGACAAGCGGGTTGGAAGTCCTCACTACTGTTCAGTCTATGGAGAATCTCGATGAATATGCCGCCCTGCAAAGAGCGTGTGAGATTCTTGAGTACCTAACTGCGCACGCCATGATCGATGTGTGGCTGGGGGATCCTGTAACCCGAGATCCACTTCCGCGACTTGGCGACCCTAAGGGGGTTCAGTTGATTACGCCCGAGCGGGTCAAAGATATCGTCACCTCTGACGATGACCGGATGTTGGTCTATGACACCACTGCCCGCGGTGAGCCCTTGGTTGAGGCTGAGATGGGGATCAAGAGAGCTCAACGCGAGAACGATCTACACCAGAACACCTGATCTCACGGAAGTCGGAGACCAGCCGTTCTCACTGATGCCCGAGATCGCCCAGGTACTCCAGCAAGCCATCGACAACCTCTGGACACTAAGGGACAACCATGGGCACCATCCAACCTAATCATCCAACACTTCGAGTCTACCCTACTGAACAGGCAGTAGCCATCATCCGAGCCATTGCTGAGCACAGGTGGCCCATGACCATCAACGAG
>NZ_GL882556.1:683-8170 GCF_000195595.1 Actinomyces sp. oral taxon 170 str. F0386 | reverse complement strand
GGCACCGGTCGCCGCGCGCCTGGCCGACCTCGGGGCGCACGCCCGCGGACTGTCGGTGGAGGAGTCGCACCGTCTGGCGGCTCGCCTGGCCGAGAATGAGCAGGACCACGCCCTATGGCGCGAGCGCTGGCACCACCTGCGCAGAGGCGGCGGTACGGCCCGGGCCGCCCGGCGTCGTCGGCCCCGCGGCGAGTGACGCCTGTCTTCGGCCGAGCTAGGGGAGCATCTGCTCGACCATGTCCTCCATGGACGCCTGGGCCGGCCGGTAGCGGGTGCCCAGCTCGCGGCGGCTCCGGGTGGCGTCGGCGCGGACCGTGTAGCCCACGTTGCGCCGAAGATAGGTCCGAGTCTGCCCAAGTCTGGATGCCATCGCTAGTACCACTGGCCGAGGCAGGGCGCGCCGCGGCAATGGGAGCGATCCGCCGAAGCGCGGCAGCAACGTGCTTGTGAGTGCGAAGATGTCGGTGTCCTCTGCGGAAGCGATGTAACGGCCGTGGGCCTCGGGCAGGAAGGCGGCGGCGATATGCGCCTGGGCCACCTCACGGACGTCGACGACGCTGATTCCCACGCGCGGCGCCCCGAGGCGAGCGGTGCCGTCGATCATCATCCGGATCGTGGAGAAGCTCTCGCTGGTGGGGGCGCTGCCCAGTGAGGGGCCGAGGATCATGGACGGGTTGATGGTCACCAGCCTCCACCGGTCCTGCCCCGCGGCCAGTCTCCACGCCTCCTTCTCCGCGAGGGTCTTGGAGTAGGGATAGGGCTCATGGGACAGGGAGGAGGTGGTGTTCCAGCTGGTCTCAGTGAGGATCCGCCCCGGGTAGCCCTCGATGTCCGCGGCGTCGCCGTACATGGCGGCGATCGAGCTGGTGAGGACCACGCGGGTGACCGACGGCGAGCGCCCGACCCCGGCCAGGACGTTGCGGGTCCCCTCCAGGGCGGGTTCGATGAGATCGTGCTGGGGATCGTCGACTGCGCGAATGAACGGCGAGGCCGTGTGGATGACGACCGCGCAGCCCTCCATCGCCTCGTCGTAGGAGCCGGGCTGGAGCAGGTCGCCGGCGAAGAGGCGCAGAGTACCCGGTGCCTGCTCGGTCATGCGGTTCAGGTGGGCCACCTTGTTCATGTTCTGGGGGTCGCGCACGGCGGCGTGGACGGTGATGCCGGCGTCGAGCAGGCCCTTGGTGACCCAGCTGCCCAGGTAGCCGGTGGCGCCGGTGACCATGACGGGGCCGCTGGTGTCGACTGGGATGCCGCTCAGGTCGATGCTGGAATCGAAGTCGTTGATGGAGTGTGTTTCCGAGGATCGCATAGCCGCAGCCTGACAGCCCTAGGAAACGAAGTCAATCAGTTTCGCTATTAGTCGGTACGATCGCCCCATGACCGCAGCGGGTTCACAAGCAACGAGGACCAAGCGTACCCCAGGGCGGCCGGTCGATGCCGCTCTGGGGCCGGCGATCATGCTGGCCGTGCGCGACCTTCTGGCCGAGAACGGCTACGCCGCGCTGACGACGGCGGCCGTGGCCCGGCGCGCGGGCGTCTCCACCGCCACCCTCTACCGCCGGTGGCCCACCAAGCGCGAGCTCGTCCTGGCCTCGACCAGGCGCATGATCGAGACCGGTGTGGCTGACGAAGCGGTGGATTCTGGGGCCGCCACGGCCGAGGGGTTCGATACCGGTTCGCTGCGAGGGGACCTGCAGGCCTTCATCGCCCACAAGAACCGGGCGCTGTCAGGAGCCACCGGTCAGGCGGTGCTGTCTCTTCTGGGTGAGTTGCCGCAGGACCCGGAGCTCAAGGAACTGCTCCTCGGGGAGCTCCTCGCCGCCACTCGCTCTCACCTGGAGCAGATCCGGGACCGGGCGCGGGCGCGCGGTGAGGGGGCCTCCGACCTGGATCCTCATGCCGGAGCCCGACTGGTCCTGGGGGCGGTCCTCGCCGGGATCGCCTTTACGGCGGGAGGTGACGGGGCGGAGCCGTTGTCTGACGTCGAGCGGGGCCTGCTGCTGCGGGCTCTCGGTTGCGGGTGATGTGGTGTGGCGTGCTGCTGGGGGATGTCGCCCTTTCATCGGCGGGTGACCCGTCTTCCGCCGAGCCGGGCATTTCTCGCGTAGCCGGGCGGAAAAACCGTGGGGCTACGCGAAATTTGCCCGGCTCGGCGGCACCGCGGCCGTACCCGTCAGTTGGTCGACACTGCCACTGCGCTCGTGGCCGCGATGATGGCCGTCGTCGTGGCATCCACGGCCCGCTGCACCGCGCGGCCCACGGGGCTCGCCCCCGATATCTCCTTGATCCGGCGCTTGAGCTCGCCGCGGCTGAGCCCGGTCTCCTGCTGCGGCAGGACGACCGGTGCCACGTGGAGCGCCTGCAGGATCGCCAGCAGGGCGACGTCGGACCCGGTGGGCGGCTGCACCCCGCGCAGGGTGCCGTCGATGCGCTCACGCAGCAGCCGCTCGGGAACGGGGTCGAGCGTGGGGTAGGTAGGACTGAAGGAGCCGAACAGTCCGCCCGTGTGGATGCGCACGACTCCGGCCGCCTCCAGGGACGCGGCAATGTGGCGAGTGGGGTCGAGCCTGCCCCACGAGACCAGGGAGGAGAAGCGCTTGCCGTCCTTGGCCGGCAGCACCGTCAACGCCCAGTCCAACACGGGGTGCCCAGTGGGCCCGGAGTTGATGATGTAGACGCGGGGGCTGCGGTCCTCGGTCAGGGAGATGCGGCCGGCCAGCAGCAGGTCGGTGAGCAGCGCGCCGGTGAGGCCGTAGCTCGGGTAGGTCATGCGACTCTCGGGTTTTCCGGAGTCCTTGGTCAGCAGGAGGAACAGTTCTTCACTGATCAGCATCGCATTCATGAATCCAGTGCATCGCACCGTGACCCGTTTGTGATCCCTCGTAGGTGCGAGATCCGGCTCCGGAGCGGGTCCTCCTTGAGGGGGAGACTCTGGGTCCTGTGGCCAGGAGGCGGCCAGCCCCTCGTCCAGTCCCTGTGTCACCAGGTATGAGGCCGGGCCCGTTCGCGCTGGGCGTTCGGAGGGCCTGCAGGAGACGACCGGTCGTGTCACACCCCGCGTTTAGCCTGGGGCCATGGCGCGCGCGATTCGGCATGACGACTGGCCGGTGAGGCTCACTGATGATCAGATCATCAGCAGGGTCGGCCATGGGGCCTTCCAGCGCGGCCTGGACTACGCGCGCAAGGGCCGGGTGTGGGGCATCGGCGTCGCCGGGGACGGGGACATCATCAGCGCCCAGTCCAAGGGCTCGGGTGCGCGCACCTACCAGACCATGGTCTTCCGCAAGCAGCACGACCAGAGGAGCCCGGAGGCCTGGGTCGGCAACTGCTCGTGCCCGGTGGGCGCCAACTGCAAGCACGTGGCAGCCCTGCTCATCATGGCGCGTTCCCTGGCGCAGGAGGAGCCCGACGTCGCAGCCCCGGCCGGTCAGGTCGCTCCCTGGGAGAGCCGTCTGGCCGGCCTGCTGCAGCTGGAGCGCATGCCGCACCGTCGGATGGCCCTGGAGATCATCGACGACACTGGCAGCATGTGGGGCAACCCGGCCGGCCCATCCATGCTCCCGCTCATCGAGGGCAAGCGCGGCTGGAACCGACAGGGCGCCTCCTGGAGCCAGATCGCCTCCGGTGGGCTCGACGATGAGGCGGACCCCGAGGTGATCGGCGTCCTGCGCGAGCTGGCCGGCATGGCCGGCGGCTACGGCTTCTACTACGCCGACGACCGCGTCTCCCTGATGACCGCGCCTGCCCGCGTCTGGGAGGTGCTGCGCCGCGGGGTGGCGGCCGGCCTGACCCTCACCACCGCGCAGCGCCACGGCCGGCCCGTCCACCTCGCCGAGGGCCTGCGCGGCGGCGTCCACCTCATCCGGGAGGGCGACGGAGGCGTCGTCGTCGCCCCCGCGCTGGAGATCGACGACGTCGAGGAGATCAACCGCCAGCAGGTACCAGGGATCGAGCTCGATCTGACTCTCATGCCGATCGGTGACCCGGTTCACGGCTTCTACACGTGGATGCCCGGACGCGAACTGCTGCTCATGCCGATCGAGCCGCGCCCCACCGAGGCGCTCTCGCGGCTGCTCCTGGGCGAGAGGGAGACGATCACCATCCCGGCCGGAGACGTCGAGCGCTTCGAGACCGAGCACCTCGAGGCCCTCACCCGGGCGCTGCCGATTCTGTCCGCCGACGCCTCCATCCGCCTGCCCCGGCCCACGACGCTGCGCGCTGCGCTCGCGGTCCACGTCGACGCCGACGAGCACCACCTGACCACCGAGTGGTCCATCCGCTACATCTCCGAGGACGGCGAGGTCCGGCACGGTCACGGCGTCGGGGACCTCGCCGAGGCCGCCGAGGGCCGCATCGAGGACGGGGCCGCCGGCCGAGACGTGGAGGGGGAGACCCACCTGGCCCGCGAGGTTCTCAACCGCCTGCTGCCCCTGGCCGTCCAGCACCCGGCCGTCTGGCACCCCCTGGACCTGCGCGGCATGGCCACGGCCCGCTTCATGACCGAGACGCTGCCGGTCCTGCGCGAGCTGGAGGCCTTCGACGTCGAGGTCGACGACGACGTCCCCGACTACCGCGAGGCCGCCGACGCCCCGGTCATCACCACCAGCGTCAGCGACGACGAGGACCGACCCGACTGGTTCTCCCTGTCCGTGCGCGTCCACGTGGGTGATGAGGAGATCCCCATCGGGCTGCTCATGGCGGCCGTGGCCGCCGGTGAGCCCGAGGTGCTCCTGGAGTCGGGCACGTGGGTGAGCATCGAGCGGCCGGAGATCGAGGCACTGGCCCGCCTCATGGAGGAGGGGCGCGAGCTGGCCGACCCGCAGGCGCAGGGTGCGCTACGGGTCAGCGCCCTGCACGCCGGCTACTACGAGGTTCTGGAGTCTCTCGGCGTCATCGGGCGGGCCACGGCTCGCTGGAAGGAGCGGGTCGGGCGGCTGCTGGAGCGGGCGCGAGCCGCCGAGGCCGCCGCCGAGCCGGCCGGTGGAGCCGGGGCCGCCGATACCGCGGGCGGCTCTAGTGAGGGTGCTGGCGAGGTGGCTGTGCCCGAGGGGATGCGGGCGACACTGCGCCCCTACCAGCTCGAAGGCTACCGCTGGCTGGACTTCCTGCGCGTGGCCGGTCTCGGCGGGATTCTGGCCGACGATATGGGACTGGGCAAGACCGTCCAGGTGCTGGCCGCCGTCCAGCGCCTCATCGAGCAGCGCGAGGAGACCGAAGGACAGGTGACGGCCGACGTTGATCCCGGTGATCCGGAGAGGACCGGACCGGTGCTCGTCATCGCACCGACATCCGTGGTCGGCTCCTGGGTGGAGCAGGCCGAGCGCTTCTGCCCGGGGCTGCGGGTGCAGGCCGTGAGGCGGACCGCCGCCAAGCGCGAGGAGTCTCTGGAGCGGATCGCCGAGGACTCCGACGTCGTCGTCACCTCCTACACGATCGCGCGCCTGTGCGAGGAGGAGTTCATCGCCCAGGACTGGGCATGGGTGGTGTGTGACGAGGCCCAGTTCGTCAAGAACCACGCCTCGGCCACCTACAAGGCCGTGCGGCGGCTGCGGGCGCCGTCGACCATCGCGATCACGGGCACGCCGCTGGAGAACTCGCTCATGGATCTGTGGGCGCTCATGAGCATCGCGGCGCCGGGGCTGCTGCCCGACCCCGAGCGCTTCGGGCAGGTCTACCGCAAGCCGATCGACCGCGGGGACACCGAGGCGCTGGGGCGGCTGCGGCGCCGCATGCGGCCCTTCCTGCTGCGGCGCACCAAGGAGCAGGTGGCCGCGGACCTGCCCGCCAAGACCGAGCAGGTCCTGGCCGTCGAGCTGGGTGCCAAGCACCGCAAGGCCTACGACCAGCGCCTGGCCCGCGAGCGGCAGAGGATCCTCGGGCTGCTGGAGGAGGATACCGCCCAGTCGCGCTTCATCGCGCTCAAGGCGCTCACCACCCTGCGGCAGATGGCGCTCGACCCCGAGCTTGTCGACGGCGGGGACGGGACCGAGCCCGAGGACGTTGAGGGCGCCGAGGACGCGAATGAGGAGGCATTCGGCAGAAAGGGCGGTTCCGGCAACAAGTCGACCCGAGGGAAGGGGATGAAGGGCAAGGCGGCTGCCGCCTCCGTCAAGCGGCAGCGGAGGCCGGCTCGGGGGCCGAGTCCGTCGGCCAAGGTCGAGGCGCTGCTGGAGCACCTGCGGCCGATCCTCTCCGAAGGGCACCGAGCCCTCGTCTTCTCCCAGTTCACGCGCTACCTCTCCGGCGTGCGCGAGCACCTGGAGGACGCCGGTGTACGGACCGCCTATATGGACGGCTCCACCCCCAACCGGCAGGACGTCATCGACGCCTTCCGGGCCGGCGAGGCCGACGTCTTCCTCATCTCCCTCAAGGCCGGCGGCTTCGGGCTCACGCTCACCGAGGCTGACTACGTCTTCCTGCTCGACCCGTGGTGGAACCCGCAGGCCGAGGAGCAGGCCGTCGACCGCACCCACCGGATCGGCCAGGACAAGCCGGTCATGGTCTACCGGCTCGTCTCGGCCGACACCATCGAGGAGAAGGTCATGGCCCTCAAGGAGAAGAAGGCCGAGCTCTTCGCCCGGGTCGTCGAGGGGGCCGGCGACGTTGAGACCGGCGAGGGCGCGGCCGGCACGGGCGGCCTCAGCCCGGCGGCCCTCACCGCAGCCGAGATCCGCGAGCTCATCGAGGGCTGAGGCTCACAACACTGGCGGGCGCTCTTCACGTGGCCGGACGGATCGGCTGAGGCGCGGGCGGTCCCCGGGGCCACAGACCCGGAACTGCGAGTGGTCTCCACAGGACTGAGAAGCCCCTGAGCGCAGGGGCTTGGAGCAGACCGATTCTGGTGGGGCGGGCACGGCGCCCGCTGGGGAGCAGCGGTGCGCTGGCCCCCACCAACCAGAGGAGAATCACCATGAGGAGACCTACGAGGACCACTCTGCGCGCTCTGCGGGCCAGCGTGATGCTGGCCCGCCCGGGTGACGTGTCGGCACTGCCGACCCGCTTGCGGCGCCTGGTGTCCCGGGAGGAGGGCATGGCCACCGCCGAGTACGCCATCGGGACCTTGGCGGCCGCGGCCTTCGCCGGCCTGCTGCTGGCGCTCATGCGCTCGGGCAGCTTGAGCGGCGCCCTGCAGTCCATCATTGAGTCGGCGCTCTCGGTGTGATGTGCAGCGTCATCACAGTGGGTGGGCGCGCTCGCCCCCGAAGGGTCCGGCTGCCCGGCGGTGGCCGACGCCGCCGCCCGGGCCCCGCTTCCCGCCGGCCTTCCGGCCGAGCGGAACCGCATCTCTCACCTGGTCGTCGGTCCTGCCGAGGCGGTGGGGCCGACAACCAGAACGGCTGCGCTGGACGAGGAGAGCTGGGGATGGTGACTGCTGAGACGGCGCTGTCGCTGCCCGCCGTCGTTCTTGTGCTGCTGATGGTCCTTGCGGCGGTCAGTGCCGGCGTCACCCAGCTGCGGGTGGCCGACGCCGCACGCACCGCCGCCCG
>NZ_GL882556.1:0-656 GCF_000195595.1 Actinomyces sp. oral taxon 170 str. F0386 | reverse complement strand
TGGCCGACGCCGCACGCACCGCCGCCCGCCAGGCCGCCATCGGCCAGGACGACTATGCCGGTGCCGCCCAGCGCGTGGCCGGTGGGGTGAGCCTCGGCGTCGAGCAGGGCGAGCTCACCTGCGTCACCGCCGCCCGGCCCGTGCCCGGCCCACTGGGCGGGCTGGGCCTGACGGCTCGTGCCCGCGCCTGCGCCTACACCGAACCGAGCAGCCCATGAACCGCCCACGAAGGGATGAGCGTGGCTCGGGGACGGTCTACGCCCTGGGTGTCATCGCGGTGCTCCTGGCGGTCGCGGTCGGTATCGCGGGCCTCATCCAGGCGCAGAGTGCCACCGGTCGGGCCCGGGCCGCCGCGGACCTCGCGGCCATCTCCGGTGCCACGGTCCTGTCCTCGGTGGTCGCCCCCGGCGACCCCTGCACCATGGCCGGACGCGTCGCCGCCGCCAATGGCGCCTCGGTGAGCGCCTGCTCCGTGGCCGGCGAGGACGTCACGGTCAGCGTGACTGTTCCCGTGACGATCCTCGGCCTGCCCCGCCAGGCCGCCGCCCAGGCCCGCGCCGGCCCCGTCGACGCCCCGGCCGGCTGAGCTCAGTGCGCCTGGCCCGAGCCTCAGTCCTCGACGGCGACGGTGGCGTCGTTGGCGTACTGGGTGGCGT
>NZ_GL882555.1:78453-103301 GCF_000195595.1 Actinomyces sp. oral taxon 170 str. F0386 | reverse complement strand
GCACTCGTTCACTGAAGGCAGCCTCCCGTGGGATTCAGTCAGACGGGTGCGCCCACACGCAGGGTGGGCAGACCCAGGCTCACCGGGGCGGTGTCGGGCTCAGGTGCGGCACAGGCCTCGGCCTGACGGCGCTCCCAGGCGTCCCCGGCGCGGGTGCGCCGCACCTGGAACAGAGCGGGACCCTCGTCGAGCCAGAGGCGGTCACCGGGCTTGAGCGCCTCATTGGCGGCCGCGGCGACCGGGTCCGGCTCCCGCCCACAGCGGGCGGAGTCGGCGATGAGGTTGTGGGGAGCGCCATGGGTGACGCGCACACTCACCATGTCACCGGGACGCGGGGCCCCGCCGGCGTAGTCGTCCTCGGCCAGTCCCTCGGGCAGGGCGACGTGCACGAGCCGGTTGTCGGCGGCACGCCCGGAGATGCGGGCGGTCGCCGAGTCCCGACGCCCCTCGCCCTCGGCGACGAGCACCTCCACGACGCGTCCCTCCTGGCGCTCGTTCTCCTCTCGGGCGATGCGGCGCACAAGCGCGTCAAGCCGCCGGTAGCGCTCCTTGACGACCTCGGCGGGGACCTGGTCGTCGCGATCGGCGGCAGGCGTGCCCGGGCGCGGGGAGTACTCGAAGGTGTAGGCCGAGGCGAAGCGGGCGCGCTCGACGACGTCGAGGGTGGCCTGGAAGTCCTCCTCGGTCTCGCCGGGGAAGCCGACGATGATGTCGGTGGTGATGGCCGCCTCGGGCATGACTCCTCGGACCTTGTCCAGGATGCCCAGGAAGCGCTGGGTGCGGTAGGAGCGGCGCATGGCCCGCAGCACCCGGTCGGACCCGGACTGCAGGGGCATGTGCAGACTGGGCATGACCGCCTCGGTGGTGGCCATGGCCTCGATGACGTCGTCGGTGAAGGCGGCAGGGTGAGGACTGGTGAAGCGCACGCGCTCGATCCCCTCAACAGAGCCGGCCGCCCGCAGCAGCTTGGTGAATGCTCCGCGATCGCCGAAGCCGACTCCGTAGGAGTTGACGTTCTGCCCCAGGAGGGTCACCTCGATGGCCCCTTGGGCTGCAACGGCCTCGACCTCAGCCAGGACGTCGCCGGGACGGCGGTCGCGCTGCTTGCCGCGCAGGGAGGGCACGATGCAGAAGGTACAGGTGTTGTTGCAGCCCACGGCGATGGAGACCCAGGCGGCGTAGGAGGACTCGCGGCGGGTGGGCAGGGTGGAGGGGAAGACCTTGAGGGACTCCTCGAGCTCGACGGCGGCCGCCGAGTTGTGCCGAGCGCGCTCGAGCAGGGCGGGCAGGACGTCGAGGTTGTGGGTGCCGAAGACGACGTCGACCCAGGGGGCGCGCTCGACGATCCCCTCCCCCATCTGCTGGGCCAGGCACCCGGCCACAGCGATCTGCATACCGGGGCGCTCGCGCTTGACGGCCGCGAGCTGGCCCAGGTTGCCGAAGAGCCGGGTGGCGGCGTTCTCGCGCACGGAACAGGTGTTGATGATGACGACGTCGGCCCCACCGTCACCGGCGTCGGTAGCGCGGGCGGCCGCCTCGGGCACGTCCTCGACGCGCAGGTAGCCGGCTCCCTCCAGCAGGCCCGCCATGTGCTCGGAGTCGTGGACATTCATCTGGCAGCCGAGCGTGCGCACGTGGTAGGTGCGCGGCAGGGCGCCTCGGGCGTCGAGAGCGGGGGCGGTAGCGGCGAGCATGGTCATCGCCGAGCAGTGTAGGTGGCACTAGGGCCCCGCCCCAGTCCTGACGGAGTGTCGTGACCAGATGCACGCCGGAGCGGGACCCACGGGCCGCTGAGGACTCGCCTCAGGACTTCTGACGGGAGGCGATCTTGGCGTCGTTGCGGGTCGCCTGGGCAAAGGCCGCACCCGGAGCCGCCACGGACCCGAAGGAGGCCAGGTCACGACGGAAGACGACGGCGGCGAACCAGTCCATCATGATGCGCACCTTCCGGTTGAGGGTGGGCATGGCGTAGACGTGGTAGCCGCGGTGAGCGGTCCAGGCGGTGAAGCCGCGCAGGTTCTGCCCCATGATGCGGGCCACACCCTTGCCGATACCCAGGGAGGCCACGGTCCCCAGGTTCTCGTGGGCGTAGACGGTCAGCCGCTGCGCACCCTGCCCATCGGGTCGGTCGACCTCGACCTGACCGGTCAGCGTGGCCACGAGGTTGTCGGCGAGGATGGCGGCCTGGCGCACGGCGTGCTGGGCGGTGGGGGCGCAGGTTGCCTGCGGATCCTCGCTGGTGACGTCGGGAACCGCAGCGCAGTCTCCGGCGGCCCAGGCTCCGGGGACGACGACGCCGTCACGGGCCACCTGGAGGGTAGGCAGGGTGGTGACCCGGCCGCGAGCCTCGACGGGCAGGTCCGACTCGCTCAGGACCGGGGCGGCCTTGACACCGGCGGTCCACACAATGGTGTCGGCGTCAAGCTCAGTGCCGTCGGACAGCACGACGTGCCCGTCCACGCAGGAGCTCAGAAAGGTGTTGAGCCGAACGTCGATGCCGCGCTCGCGCAGCTGCTCCAGCCCGTAGCCGGAGAGCTCCTCGGTCAGCTCGGGCAGGATACGACGCGAGCCCTCCACGAGGATGAAGCGCACGTCCTCCTGCTCCACGGAGTCGACGGTGGCAACCAGCGCCCGGGCCATGTCCTCGAGCTCGGCGATGGCCTCGACCCCGGCGAAGCCCCCGCCGACGAAGACGAAGGTGAGCAGCCGGCGTCGACGCTGGTCGTCCCAGGTGGAGGCCGCGTCCTCGATACGGGAGAGCACCCGGTTACGCAGGGCCAGGGCCTCCTCGACCTGCTTGAAGCCGAGGGCCTGCTCGGCCAGCCCCGGGATCGGCAGGGTACGGGCCTCGGCTCCCAGAGCCAGGACCAGGTGGTCGTAGCCGATCTTGTACGGCACTCCCTCCTCGTGGGTGGAGCCCGGAACCGGCGGGGCGATCGTCACCGTGCGCGAGGCGTGGTCGATACCGGCGATGGAGCCGGTGATGATCGTGCACCCGGCCAGCGAGCGCCGGTGCGAGGCGATGACGTGGCGCGGCTGGATGGACCCGGCAGCGACCTCGGGCAGGAAGGGCTGGTAGGTCATATAGGGGCGCGGGTCGATGACGGCGATCTCGACCTGATCGGTTCCCAACCGGGCCCGCAGCGCCCGGGCGGCGCAGAACCCGACGTAGCCGCCACCGGCGATGACGACGCGCGGCGGGCGGGACCTGCCGTCTGAGGCGGAGGCGGCGGGGACGCTGGGACGGCTTGGACGGACGGCCAGGGCGAGTGCAGCGCCAGCAGCAAGGAGGCCGGCGGTGGACAGCGCAATGGTGGTGCGGCGGCTCATGCGCACAATCTAAGGGCACCCTTATTCCAAGACCACGCTAGGACCTAGTTCCCAGGCATGGTTCCCATCACAGTGCATGCCCGTGGCTCCCCACGGACGGAAGGAACGCCTACCGGTCGCCCGCCACCACCGTCCACCGCTCCAGCGCCAGCGCGGCAGCGCCTCGCGCCCACTCGTCGAACTCGAAGGGGCGCAGCAGGACGGGGACCGGGGCCACGGCCCAGTGCCGCAGGCCGTCCACCTCCTTCTCGAAGGCCTCCCGGTAGGCCTCCACCACGGCGACCCCCTCCCCCGAGACGACGACGAGCTCGGGGTCGACGTAGGCGATGAGGGTCCCCACAACCCTCCCGACCGTCAGTGCCGCACGCCGCAGGACGCCATCGACGCCACTGTTCCGACGCGCTCCGGGACTCAGGAGCCGCTCGAGGCTCAGCTCCTCGGCCGCGCACCCCAGATGCTCGGCCGAGGCCCGCAGGATCCCGGCAGTCGAGGCCAGGGCCCGAGCGCATCCCGGGTGCCCGATCTCACAGCTCGGTCCGGTCGGGTCCACCGGGAGGTGACCGACACTTCCGGCAGCCCCCTTCGTCCCGGAGAGGATCTCACCGCCCACCACGATGCCGCAGCCGATTCCGGCCCCCAGGGTGACCAGGGCGAAGGGATCCTTCCCCCGACCCGCCCCGAACCAGGCCTCGGCGTAGGCGAAGGCGCGCACGTCGTTGGCCACGGAGCAGGGCAACCCGGTGGCCTCGGTGATCATGGCGGCCAGAGGGACATCGCGCCACCCCAGGAAGGTGGCCACCACCACGGTCCGCCTTCCGACGACGGCCGCTCCCAGGGAGATCCCGATGACGTCCGGCCGGCGTCCGCTGCGCCCTGCCAGGCGCTCCACCACCGAGGCGATGAGGGAGGTGACGGACTCGGCGTCGGTCTCGGTCAGCGGCAGGGAGTCTCCGACCAGCACCTCACCCAACGGGTCGGTCAGGACGGCGTAGAGGCGGTCGGCAGTGAGCTTGACACCTGCCACGGTGGCACTGTTCGGGACGACGGCCAGGAGGCGAGTGGGCCGCCCCGGTCCACCCACCTCCGCCGGCGGCTGCTCCTCGATGAGACCGGCCTCGATGAGGGGACGCACCGTGCGCGTCGTCGTCGCCGGAGACAGCCCCAGGCGCTCCCCGAGGTCACCGCGGCTCATAGGGCCGGCAGAGATCAAGGAGAGCAGCGCCCGGGCTCCGAGGCTGCGTCCTCCACCATCCATGTCCTGCTCCCGCTCCCGCCGTCGCCGACTGCTAGATGGACCATTGGGTCCATGACCTGGGACGACGCCCACCGCCGCCCGATTCGTACCGACACTGTAGGTCAAACCCTTGCGGAAACTGGCGCCATCAATTATTTTCATCTTACAAGGAATCGTTCCTGGTTCCTGCCCCCTCCCCTGGAAGGACGATGATGACCCTCCATCTGCGCTGCGCCGACACCTCCGTGGTCCTCGACCTGCCCGACGACCGTTTCCCGGTGGTGCGCCATTGGGGCCCCGACCTGGGTGAGGTGAGCGGCGAGGACCTGGCCGACGCAGGCTCGGCCGCGGCGACCTCCTTGGGCACCAACACCGCCTGGATCACCAACGACCTGCCGATCCTGCCCCTGGCTCACCTGGGCTGGAGCGCGCGCCCCGCCGTGGTGCTCTCACGTACCGACGGCTCGGCCTTCTCGCCCCACCCCACCGCCTTCACCCACGAGGAGGGCGCCGAGGACACTCCTGCCGGTACCACCCGCGTGGTCCGCTCCAGCGGAACCGACACCGCCCACGAGCTCACCCTGGGAACCGAGCTGCGCCTGGAGCCCTGCGGGCTGGTGCGCGTGCGCGCCTGGGTCCGAGACGACCGCCCCGAGTCCGGCAGCGAGCAGGGAGCCGACCTCGTCGTCGGCGAGCTGACCCCGGTGCTGCCCGTACCCGACAGCGCCGACGAGCTGCTCGACACCACCGGGCACCACGTCCAGGAGCGCAGGCTCGTACACACTCCCTTCACCCCCGGCACCCGCCTGCGCGAGTCCTGGGAGGGGCGCCCCGGGCACGACGCCGTCACCTGGCTGGCCGCCGGCCCCACCGGCTTCGGCTGGCGCAGCGGGCGCGTCCACGCAGCTCATGTCGCCTGGTCCGGCAACGTCCGCCACCTGGCGATGAACCCGGCCTCGGGGCGCAAGCTCCTGGGGGCCGGGGAGCTGCTCCTGCCCGGAGAGGTCTCGCTGGCCCCCGGCCAGACCTACACCTCGCCGTGGACCGTCTTCTCCTGGGGCGAGGGACTCGACGCCCTGGCCCACCGCAGCCACGCCTGGCTGCGCTCGCTGCCCGCCCATCCCGAGCACCCCCGCCCGGTACTGCTCAACACCTGGGAGGCCGTCTACTTCGACCACAACCTGGACAAGCTCAAGGCCCTGGCCGACGCTGCGGCCCAGGCCGGCATCGAGCGCTATGTCCTGGACGACGGCTGGTTCGGCTCCCGGCGCGACGACACCTCCGGACTGGGCGACTGGCAGGTCTCCCCCGAGACCTGGCCGGACGGTCTGGAGCCGCTCGTGGAGCACGTCCACTCCCTGGGCATGGAGTTCGGCCTGTGGTTCGAGCCGGAGATGATCAATGTCGACTCCGAGCTGGCCCGCTCCCACCCGGAGTGGATCCTGTCCGACGGCGCCGGCGGGGCCCCTGAGCACCGTCACCAGCGGGTCCTGGACCTGAGCGCCCCCGGGGCCTGGGAGTACCTGTTCGACGCCGTCTCCTCCCTCGTGGAGCGCCTGGACATCGCCTACCTCAAGTGGGACCACAACTCCCCCCTGCTGGCCACGGGCCACGAGGTCGCCGACCCCACCACGGGACGCCAGGGGGCGGCCGCCGTCCACGACCAGACCCTGGCCGTCTACCGGCTCCTGGACGCGCTCCACGAGCGCTTCCCCGCCCTGGAGATCGAGTCCTGCGCAGGCGGCGGCGGCCGCATCGACCTGGGGATCATGGAGCGCACCCAACGAGTGTGGGCCTCGGACTGCATCGACGCCCACGACCGCCAGAACATCCAGCGCGGCACCACACTGCTGCTTCCCCCGGAGCTGGTGGGCACCCACGTCGGCTCCGGGCGGGCCCACACCACCCTGCGCGACCTCGACCTCGACTTCCGCGCCGGGACCGCCCTATGGGGCCACATGGGCGTGGAGTGGGACCTCACCGAGGCCGACGATGCCACCCGCGAGCGCCTGGCCTCCATCATCGCGCTGCACAAGGAGCTGCGCAGCCTGCTGCACTCGGGCGTGACGGTTCACGCCGACCTGCCCGACGACGATGTGCTGCGCATCGAGGGGGTCGTCGCCCCTGACGGCTCCGACGCCCTGTTCGAGATCGCCTCGCTGGGCCAGCTCCTGGCCTGGCCCACGGCGCCGCGCCCACTGCCCGGTCTGGATCCCTCGCGCCGCTACCACGTGCGCCTGGCGGCACCGGCCTATCCCGAGCTGAGCCTCACTGCGGGCTGGATGGACGAGGGCGTCACCCTGCCGGGCTCCTACCTGTCCACCACGGGGCTGGCACTGCCGGTGCTCCACCCCGACCACCTCGTCCTGCTGCGCGTGAGCGCCGTCGACTGACGGCTCGGCGATCCTCCGAGTCGCTGATCCGTTCGCCCTAACTTCTACCCGTTCCTACCCCCATCCATCATCCATCCGTCTTCGACCCGTTTTCCCTCATCACCGTCGATTTGGAGACCCGATGTCAACCTCGACCCCGGTCGCGCGACAGTCGCGTCGGCAGCGCAAGCCGCGCTCCGACATCAAGCTCGGCCTCGCCTTTATCCTCCCGGCGACGATCGGACTCGTCGCCTTCTACATCTGGCCTCTCATCCGAGGCATCTGGCTGTCCTTCACCGAGTACAACCTCCTGACCCCCGAGGAGTTCACGGGCCTGGACAACTACAAGCGCATGGCCCAGGACGACACCTTCTGGAACGCCGTCGTCGTCACCGTGGAGTACGTGGTCATCAACATCGGTCTCCAGACGGTCCTGGCGCTCCTCATCGCCGTCCTCATGCAGCGCCTGACCCAGTCCACCTTCGTGCGCTCGATCGTGCTGACGCCCTACCTGGTCTCCAACGTGGTCGCCGCCATGCTGTGGCTGTGGATCCTGGACAACACCCTGGGTGTCACCAACCAGCTCCTGGAATCCCTGACGGGTTCCAAGACGGACTTCTTCTCCTCGTCTCTGGCCATTCCCACCATCGCGATCATCAACGTGTGGCGGCACGTGGGGTACACGGCTCTGCTCATCTTCGCGGGCCTGCAGTCGATCCCGAGCACGGTCTACGAGGCGGGCAAGATGGACGGCGCCAGCGAGTGGCGGATGTTCTGGCGGATCACCGTCCCCCTGCTGCGCCCGATCCTGGCCCTGGTGCTCATCATGACGATGATCGGCTCCTTCCAGGTCTTCGACACCGTCTCGGTGGCCACCCAGGGCGGCCCCGTCAACGCCACCCGCGTGCTGCAGTACTACATCTACGACATGGCCTTCGGGCGCTTCCAGTTCGGGTACGCCTCCGCCATGGCGGTGGGTCTGCTGCTCGTCCTGGCGGCGATCACGATCCTGCAGTACCGCATGACCCGTGCGGGCGAGACGGACCTGGACTGAGGAGGACCACCCATGACAACGACAACCGCATCCGTGTCCTCCGCAAAGTCCCCCGGGGCAGCCGCTGCGGCGTCCTCCGAGGCCCCCGGCCGCCGGTTCACCGTCGGCAAGGCCCCGGCCTGGGCGGCGATGATCCTCATCATGCTGTTCACGCTCCTGCCGTTCTACTGGGTGCTGCGCACGGCGCTGTCCTCCAACGCGGGCATCACGGCCCACCCCACCAGTCTGCTGCCGGTGGACATCAACCTGCGCGGTTTCGCCCGCGTCTTCGGTATGCAGTCCACCGAGGAGGCGCTGGCCGACGGCGGCAGCGGCGCAGCCATCAACTTCTGGCTCTACCTGCGCAACTCGGTCATCATCTCCACGCTGGTCACCGTTGGACAGGTCTTCTTCTCGGCGATGGCCGCCTACTCCTTCTCCCGCCTGCGCTGGAAGGGACGCGACACGGTCTTCGCGGTGTTCCTGGGCGCCCTCATGGTCCCCTCGATCTTCACGCTCCTGCCCAACTTCGTGCTGGTCAAGCAGCTCCACCTCATCGACACCTTCCTGGGGGTGGCCCTGCCGACCATGTTCATGACGCCCTTCGCGGTGTTCTTCCTCAAGCAGTTCTTCATGAACATACCGCGTGAGCTGGAGGAGGCCGCGCTGCTCGACGGCGCCTCGAAGGTGCGGGTGTTCTTCACCCTGATCCTGCCCATGGCCAAGGCCCCGATCTCGACGCTGGCGATCCTGACCTACATCACGGCCTGGAATGACTACTTCTGGCCTCTGCTGGTGTCCTACACGGACTCCTCGCGGGTGCTCACGGTGGCCCTGGCGGTCTTCCGCTCCCAGGCGCCTCAAACCGGCCCCGACTGGGCCGGGCTCATGGCCGCCACCCTGGTGGCCGCACTCCCGATGCTCCTGCTGTTCATGGCCTTCGCCCGGCGCATCGTCAACTCCATCGGCTTTACCGGAATCAAGTGAGGCACCAGATGACGACTCAACCGATCAGCCCTCTTCACTCGTCGCTGTCGCGCCGCGGCCTCCTGTGCGGTCTCGTCTCCGGGGCGGCCGCCCTGACCCTGGCGGCCTGTTCCTCGGGCTCCAGGAAGTCGGGCTCCGGCGCCGTGGAGTACTGGATGTGGGACGCCAGCCAGCTGCCCGCCTATGAGGCCTGCGCCAAGGCCTTCGAGGCCAAGACCGGCATCAAGGTCAATATCACCCAGATCGCCTGGGACGACTACTGGACCAAGCTGACAGCCGGTTTCATCGCTGGGACCGGCCCGGACGCCTTCATCGACCACATCTCCAAGTTCGCCCAGTTCGTGGATCTGGAGGTCCTGCTCCCGTTGGAGAAGCAGGCCGCCTGGGCCGGTGTCGACGAGTCGGCCTTCCAGGAGGGCCTCATCGACCTGTGGAAGGGGGAGGACGGTCACCAGTACGGCTGCCCCAAGGACTGGGACACCGTGGCGGTCTTCTACAACCGGGATATGCTCACCCAGGCGGGGCTGTCCGAGGCGGACCTGGCCGGCTGGTCCTGGAACCCCGCCGACGGCGGCACCTTCGAGAAGGTCCTCGCCCGTCTGACCATCGACAAGAACGGCGTGCGCGGTGACGAGCCCGGTTTCGACAAGAACCGTGTGGCCGTCTACGGGCTGGGTATCCAGGACGGCGGATCCGGGGACGGACAGACACAGTGGAGCCCGTTCACATGTTCGGCCGGTGACTGGTTCTACACGAACAAGGAGACGTGGGGGAACCACTACCGCTATGACGAGAAGGTCTTCCAGGAAGCCATGGACTGGTACTTCGGCCTGGTGGACAAGGGCTACATGCCTCCTCGCGGAACCTTCTCCTCCACGACGAGCACCGATGTCCAGCTCGGCAGCGGCAAGATCGCCATGTGCTTCAACGGCTCGTGGATGTTCAGCACCTACGCCAAGCTCGATGTCGGGGTCGGGATCGCGTCGAATCCCGTGGGCCCCAATGGCAAGTCCGTCTCCCTGTACAACGGGCTGGGAGACTCGATCTCCAAGCAGTCGGCCAATATCGATAACGCCTCGAAGTGGGTGGCCTTCCTGGGAACCGCCGAGGCTCAGGACATCGTGGCCTCCTACGGGATCGTCTTCCCGGCCATCTCATCCTCCACCGAGAGGGCCGTGCAAGTCTTCGAGCAGATGGGGCTTCCCACCAAGCCCTTCACCCAGCACCTGGAGGACAGGTCCACGTTCTTCTTCCCGCTGACCTACTTCGGCGCGGACGTTACGGCCATCATGAAGCCGGCGACGGATGACCTGTGGGCGAACCGGGTGCCCGCCTCGACGCTGACGACGTACAACGAGCAGGTCAACCTCCTGTTCGAGACCTCCAAGCACGAGAGGGGCTGACGCTCGCGGGCTGCTCTCGCGGCCGCAGGGGGCCGGTACCGCGCGTGTCGGCACCGGCCCCTCGTGTCAGCGCAGGCCCACGATATCTCCGGTGGCGACGTCGACATCGATGCGCTCGGCCGCGGGGCGGCTCGGCAGACCCGGCATGGTGGACAGGCTCCCGCAGATCGCGTAGACGTAGCCGGCTCCCGCGGCGAGGCGGACCTCACGCACAGGGAGCCTCCAGCCGGCGGGAACACCCTTGAGACCGGGGTCGGCGGACAGGGACAGGGGGGTCTTGGCGACGATGACGGGCAGATTTCCGAAGCCGCCGCGCTCATAGTCGTCCAACAGCCTGCTCGCGGCGGGAGTGTAGTCCACGCCATCGGCGCCGTAGAGGATGGCCACCTTGGTGATCTTGGTGCGCAGGTCATCCTGCGGGTCGTAGACGGGTCGGATGGAGACCGCATCGCCGGCCTCCCGGCAGGCCTCGACGACGGCGATGGCCAGGTCGAGGCAGCCCTCGCCCCCTCGAGTGACGGGGTGGCAGAGGGCCACCCGGGTTCCGGCCTCGCGGGCGATACGCTCCACCTCCTCGATCTCGCTGTCATAGTCGGTGGGGAAGACGTTGACGGCTACGACCGGGGTGATACCGAAGCCCCGCACGATCTGAAGGTGCTTGAGCAGGTTGGCGGCGCCGGCACGCACGTCCTCGACGCCCTCCTGGAGCATGCCCTCGGGCAGGTCCTTGCCGCTGACGAGGTGGTGTCGCCCGGAGTGGGCCTTGAGCGCCCTGACGGTCACCACGACGACGGCAGCGCGCGGGCGCATGCCGGAGACAGCGCACTTGAGGTCCACGAAGCGCTCCAGGCCCATGTCCGCCCCAAAGCCGGCCTCAGTGAGGACGTACCCGCCGTCCCGAGCACCGGCTGCAGCAACGCGGTCGGCGATCACCGAGGAGCAGCCGGTGGCGATGTTGCCGAAGGGGCCGGTGTGGACCAGGACGGGCGCCCCCTCACCGGTGCGCAGAAGATTGGGCTCGAGCGCATCGCGCAGAATGGCGCACATGGCACCGGCCGCCTTGAGGTCCTCGGCACTGATCCACTCCCCGCTGCGGTTGCGACCGATCACGATGCACCCCAGGCGATCGCGCAGGTCAGCCAGGTCAGTGGCCAGCGACATGATGACCATGAGCTCGCTTGCCGGGGTGATGTCGAAGGAGGCCTGCCTGGTGACGCCGTCGATCGTGGCCCCCAGGCCGGTGACGATGTGGCGCAGGGCGCGGTCGTTGACGTCCAGGACCCGGGGCCAGGTGATGGTGCGCTCGTCGATGTCGAGATCGTTGCCGTGGTGCAGGTGGTTGTCGATCATCGCCGACAGGAGGTTATGGGCGGCGGTGATGGCATGGAAGTCGCCGGTCAGGTGCAGGTTCATCCGCTCGGCCGGCAGGATGCGGGCCCGCCCGGAGCCGCCGGCCCCGCCCTTGATGCCGAAGGTGGGGCCCATGGCCGACTGGCGCAGGGTGAGGACGGCCCGCTCACCCAGACGCGCCAGTCCTTGGGCCAGCCCGATCGCCGTGGTGGTCTTGCCCTCCCCGAGAGGAGTCGGCGTGATCGCGGTGACGACGACGTAGCGGGCGCCGTCCGAGTCGCCATCGCCTGTCCCATCAGCCCTCTGATCATCGGGGTCCAATGCCCCCAGGTCGATCTTGGCCACGTCGCGGCCGTAGGGGATGACGTGTTCGGCGGCGATTCCCGCCGAGGCAGCCAGGGCATCGAGGTCAACCGGGGTTTGAAGGCCACCATCGGCCGGAATCACCTGGGTCATGAGGCAAGCCTAGTAGGCCGGCGAGAAGAACCTCACGCCCTCGGGAGCCTGACTTACGGGACCGTCTCTCCGCTCTGCTCCTCGGCGAGGGCGTCCTCAATGGCCCGCATGGTCACCTCTCGGCTGTAGCCCTTGCGGCCCAACATGGCCGCGGTACGGCGTCGACGCACCTCCCAGGGCAGGTGGCGTGTGGCGATCAGCTTCTTGCGAGCCAGCGCCAGGGCCGCCGCGTCCTCGTCATCGGAGTCGATCTGCCCCAGGGCCGCGGCGACGTTCTGCTCCTCCAGCCCCTTGCGCCGCAGCTCCTCGGCGATGGCGCGTCTGGCCGCTCCCTTCTCCGCGAAGCGGGTGCGTACCAGGCGAGCGGCATAGGCGGCATCATCGATCACTCCGGCCGCCTCCAGACGGTCGAGGACCTCAACGGCCACTCGAGGGTCTACCTCCTTGCGCTCGAGCAGCTCCACCAGGGCAGCGCGTGGGGCCGCACTGCGGTCGAGGCGACGCAGGACGATCTCCCGCGCCGCCTCGACGGCCTGCGTATGGGCATCAGGGGTGAGCCAGGGCATCAGAACCCGCCAGCATCCTCACCGAATATGGTGTCCGGCTCCTCCGCTGCAGCGTCCTTAGCGGCTTGAGCGGCCTTGGCTGCCTTGGTGGAGCCTGCGGTCTTCTTCCCGCGGCCACGAGCGCTCTTGACCGCACTCGTGGCGGCGGTGTCGTCACTGGCCACCGGGACGGCGGCCGCGGCCACGGCGGCCTCGGCGGCGGCGACCTCCTCGGCCTCCCGTGCCTTGCGGCCGGGCTCACCGATTCCCAGGGCGGCGAGAATCTTCTCCTCGATCTCCGCGGCCAGCTGCGGGTTGTCCTTGAGGAAGTTGCGAGCGTTCTCCTTGCCCTGACCGAGCTGGTCCTCCCCGTAGGTGAACCAGGCTCCGGACTTGCGCACCACGCCGTTGTCCACACCCAGATCGAGCAGACTGCCCTCACGGGAGATGCCCTGGCCGTAGAGGATGTCGAACTCGGCCTGCTTGAAGGGCGGCGCCATCTTGTTCTTGACGACCTTGACCCGGGTGCGGTTGCCCACAGGCTGGTCGCCGTCCTTGAGCCCGCCGATGCGGCGCACGTCCAGGCGCACGGAGGCATAGAACTTCAGAGCCTTCCCGCCAGTGGTGGTCTCCGGGTTGCCGAAGAACACGCCGATCTTCTCGCGCAGCTGGTTGATGAAGATGGCGGTGGTGCCGGTGGAGGACAGGGCCCCGGTGATCTTGCGCAGCGCCTGGCTCATGAGACGCGCCTGGAGGCCGACATGGGAGTCGCCCATCTCCCCCTCGATCTCGGCCTTGGGGACCAGGGCCGCCACGGAGTCGATGACGATGATGTCCAGGCCGCCTGAGCGCACGAGCATGTCGGTGATCTCCAGCGCCTGCTCACCGGTGTCCGGCTGGGAGACCAGGAGGTTGTCGATATCAACGCCTAGAGCCTTGGCATAGACCGGGTCGAGGGCGTGCTCGGCGTCGATGAAGGCCGCGTTACCGCCGGCTCTCTGGGCGCTGGCCACGGCGTGCAGGGCGACGGTCGTCTTTCCCGAGGACTCCGGCCCGTAGACCTCGATGATGCGCCCCCTCGGGAGCCCCCCGACCCCCAGGGCCACATCGAGGGCGACCGACCCCGTGGGGATGACGGAAACCGGCGGGCGGGTGTCGTCCCCCAGGCGCATGACGGAGCCCTTGCCGAAGCTCTTGTCGATCTGGGCGAGGGCTGTGGCCAGGGCCTTGGAACGGTCCTGGGTCTGGCTGGCTGCAGGCATTGTTCTACCTCGGTTCTCGGGGCGGCTCTCAGCCGCGGTGGGCATGGCTGGTCAACTTCGGCGAGATCCCCTCTCCGGGGCTCACCAACGACGGTATGCCTGACCACTGACATCTATCTCCGCTCCTCGTCAGCCCTGTGGACTTCAGGTGCGTCGTCGTCGTTCGTGGAGAACAGTACCCGAACACCTGTTCGACCGCGACACCATCATCGTGCGCGTGTCGCTCGCAGCACCTCGAGCCCCCTCGTACAGCCTCGGCCGACCCGCCTCAACGGCGGGGGTCGGAGCGGAAGATCCACCGCTCGGCGTCCGAGCACTCGGTCTCGTCGCACAGCAGGCCCCACACGCGCTCAGGCGCCACGCCGTCGTCGAGCGCCTGCACGCAGGTCACGTTCAGCCCGGGCAGGACCAGATCCTGCGCCAGCGACCGGCCATAGGCCGAGCCGAAGACCGTCTCAACGGCACCCCAGAACTCCGAGTGCTTCACCACTCCCCCTTCCTCAACAGACGCCCCGGCGGCGAGCCCACCTGTTGTGGTCCCGCCGCCGGGGAGGGTCAGCTCATCGACCGCAGCCGCGAATGCTACGAGGACAATCGAACTGAGGGCGTCAGCGGATGGTCACCGCAGAGCGATCCCCTGCTGACGTACAAGCTCATCGGGAACTGTGTCAGGAATCATGACGCCCTCGGTCAGGGCAATGCGGTCGGAGACCTCGCGCAGCACCATGGACAGAGGGGCATCAAGGGCCTGGCAGATGGAGGCCAGCAGCTCGGAGGAGGCCTCCTTCTGACCGCGCTCGACCTCGGAGAGGTATCCCAGGGAGACACGGGCCTGCGAGGAGACCTCGCGCAACGTGCGCCCCTGGTGCTGCCGGACACCGCGCAGGACCTCTCCGATCTCGCGGCGCAGGACGACATTCTCGTGCTTCGGGGTGTCCACGGACACACCGTACCCTGCCCCGGGTCCCTGGCGCATCGGCATCCGGTTGTTGATCGGGCGAGTGGTGCGGGGGTGAGTCGTGTTGTTCATCGTCTAGCACAACCATTCACGTCGTGGATTCATTCCCGCCACGCGAGGCCAGTTCTCCGGCTCCGGTGGCGTTGAGCCCCACTCTACCGGCATTCCTGGAAGAAACCTGAAATGCGTCTTAGTCTGCGGTCTGTAGTTGATCTGTCGTTGACATGCATCCGCCGAGGAGCACTCAGCTCCACGCCTCCCCGCCTTCCTCGCACAGATAGCCGACGGCCACCCCAATGACGTTGAGCACGGCCCCGTGCCGGATCTGCGAGCGGTCACCACTCAGATGCAGCTCGCGATGAGCCTCACCCCACGGGCCGACGACGGCGACGTGAACCGTTCCCGCCGGGTAGCCGTCCGCAGGCCCTGGCCCCGCGACCCCGGTGGTCGCCAGCCCCAGGTCGGCTCCGAGGAGATGGCGCACGCCACCGGCCATCTGGAGGGCGACATCACGGTCCACCGGCCCAGTCCGTTCCAGGTGAGCAGCATCCACACCGAGCACCTGCGCCTTGATGCGGGCGGCATAGGCGACCACCGCACCGACGAGCACACGCGAGGCGCCGGGGACCTCGACCAGGCTCGAGGAGACCTGGCCCCCTGTCAGCGACTCGGCGATCGCCAGTGTGACCGCACGCTTCTCAGCGGCTCGCAGAAGATCGGCTGCCGCACGGGCGCATTCCTCCTCCACACCCCTCCTAGCGCTCACCGTCACCTCCGCATCGAGGCGCTCACTGGTCGACGCGTCCGCTGTGTCGACTCAGCCGTAGAGCCTGACGCACGTAGTCCAGCCCGGTGACCACGGTGACGATGAGCGCCGCAGCCACGACGACGTAGGACGCCCCGAGCAGGAACGCTGCCAGTCCTACGGGCAGGAAGAGGGCCGACCACGGCGTGAGCAGCCCCACCAGCCCCACCATCTGGAGGGCCGTCTTGATCTTTCCGCCCCGTGACGCGGCCATGACGGCGCGGCGCAGCATGAAGAAGCGCATGACCGTGATACCGAGCTCGCGCACGACGATGAGGATCGTGACCCACCACCACAGCCTGTTGTTGACGCTCAGCAGAATGAAGGCGGACAGCGTCAGGGCCTTGTCGGCGATCGGGTCGACGATCTTGCCGAAGGAGGTCACCAGCCCCCGCGAGCGCGCCAGCTGACCATCAAGACGGTCCGTGAAGGCCGCCACGACGAAGACCACGACGGCCGCGAGCCTGGTCCGGTCCCCCGGCAGCAGGGAGAGCCAGATGAAGACGGGGACAAGCAGCAGTCGCAGCACCGTCAGGGCATTGGCGATGTTGAGCAGCGGCGCCTGCTCTGGCTGCGCGGCGCCGTCCGGGGCGGTCGAGGCGTTCATCGGGATCAGCCTAATAGTGCACGCCCTCACACCGCCGGAGAAACCTCGAAGCACCTTCCTGACGATGACAAGGACGCTCATCTCCTCCAACCGCTCCGTGCCACCACCACCCGCAACACACCACAGGGGATCAATCCCCTCCGGCTGTTCTCATTGGTATTTCAGGCTTTCCGCCCGGCGCTTCGCACTGGATCACAGACCGCTCACACTCTACTAAGGTTTGGTTCTTACGTTCATAAATATGCGTTCATACATGTTTTCTTCTTATTCTCCGGCAGGTCTCAACAGCTCCACGAGCGGTCCGTCACCGGGCGACGGCCGACGGCACGGGCACGGCGAGCGCGCTGTCCATCGGCCAGGGGGCCCTGGCCTGCTCACGGCCGTCATCCTGGCGGTAGGCCTCGCGGTCTGCGGCTGCGGGACGGGCGCCGGTCAGTCACAGTCGAGTGCTACCGGCTCCGCGGAACCGGGCGCGGCCGACGGATCAAAGGACGCGCACTTCACCGTGGGCTACGCCGGCGACGTCCTCATGCACTCCGCGGTCCTGTCCTCCACCCCGGACTTCTCCGGCGACATTACCGGCAATGTCGCTGCCGAGACCCCCTGGGTCGAGGGCCTGGATCTGGCCCTGTGCGGGATGGAGGTTCCTGTGGCTCCGGACGGGGTGTACTCCGACTTCCCCACCTTCGGCGCGCCGTCCGAGGTCGTCGGGGCCTTGGCTAGATCCGGCTGGGACGGCTGCGCGACCGCATCCAACCACTCGGTGGACCAGGGCGAGGCAGGGGTTGTCGCCACCCTGGACACCTTGGACGAGCACGGCCTGGGGCACGCCGGCACCTACCGGAGTCGCAAGGACGCCTCGGCGCCCTTCGCGCTCTATGAGCTCGAGCGAGGAGGACGTACGGTGACGGTTGCCCAGATCTCTACAACCATGGGGCTCAACGGCTTCGATGATCCCACCGGCTACTCGGTGTCGCTCAACGACGTCGGAGCCATCACGAAGGCAGCGAAATCGGCTCGGGCAGCAGGCGCCGACCTTGTCGTCGTCCACTCCCAGATCGGCCAGGAGTATGAGACCGCACCCGATGGAGAGCAGGTCTCCTACGCCCAGGACCTCGCCGACAGCGGGCAGGTAGACATCCTCTTCGGCGCCCATCCCCATGTGCCTCAGCCGGCCGAGAAGCTCAAGGGCGGCGTCAACGGGAAGGGGATGTGGGTGTCCTACTCGGCCGGCAACTACATCTCCAGCCAGAACGAGTCCTACTGCGGCCCGTTGTCCGACGTCGGGCAGCTGGTGTGGGCCGACGTCACCGCGCACGCCGACGGCTCGGTGAGCGTGGACTCGTTGAGCTGGCACCCCTTCACAGTGGACCAGGAGGGTGGCTACAAGGTCAGGGACCTGGCGGCGCTCCATGACGGAGAGCGTCCCGATGGTCTGGGCCTGAGCGAAGAGGAGATCGACCGACGCTGGAGCATGCTCACCTCAGACGTCAAGGACTCCTCGACCATGGACACCACGCCGCCGAAGCCCACTGGGCCCGCGCCGACGATCGTCAGCCGGAAGGAGACTCTCACACGGGTGGGCGCGCAGCACACCGCTCCGTCGGACCGACCCTCGCAGTCGCCTCATAGCGAGTCGTCAACCTCAGAGTGATGACAGTGGCGCCGGCTCAGGGTGGGAGAAGACCTGCCTCACCACGATGAGCCACGGCCGGTGAGTGACCAGGCGTCCTCCGAGTCCTCCTCGGCGGAGGAGTCCTCCCAGGACTCCGACTCCGGCAGGGTTGAGGTGGCCTCCAGCGGGTCGGTGCTGTAGCGGTTCGACGGCAGCGCCACCGTGCGAGGCTCCCCCGCTGCGGGGACCGGAGCCTCCTCGGTGGCCGGACCGTCCTGGGAGTCGCTGGAAGCGGCGGGGGTGTCCGCGCTTCCGGGGGCACTCCCCTCCCCCTTGATCCAGGCCAGGGTCTCCTCGAGCTGCTCGGGCTGGACGAGGACGTCACGGGCCTTGGAGCCCTCCGAGGGGCCGACGACCTCTCGGGACTCGAGCAGGTCCATGAGGCGCCCGGCCTTGGCGAAGCCCACGCGCAGCTTGCGCTGGAGCATGGAGGTGGAACCGAACTGGCTGGAGATGATGAGCTCGGCGGCCTGCAGGAGCAGGTCCATGTCGTCACCGATCTCCTCGTCGATCTGCTTCTTGACCTCCGGGACGACGACGTCCTCGCGGTACTCGGGGGTCAGCTGAGCCTTGACGTGCTCGACGACGGAGCGGATCTCGGACTCGGTGACCCAGGAGCCCTGGATGCGCACCGGAGTGGAGGCCCCGGGGCCGAGGTAGAGGGCGTCACCCTGTCCGGTAAGGGTCTCGGCCCCGTTCTGGTCGAGGATGACGCGGGAGTCCAGCTGGGAGGCGGTGGCAAAGGCCAGGCGCGAGGGCACGTTGGACTTGATGAGACCGGTGACCACCTGTGCGACCGGCCGCTGGGTGGCCAGGACCAGGTGGATCCCGGCGGCGCGGGCCAGCTGGGTGATGCGTTGGATGGAGGCCTCGACGTCCTTGGGGGCCGTCATCATGAGGTCGGCAAGCTCGTCGACGACGACCAGGAGATAGGGGTAGGGGCTCAGCTCGCGCTGGGAGCCCGGCAGAGGCTGGACCTCTCCGGCCCGCACCGCCTTGTTGAAGTCGTCAATGTGCTTGAAGCCGAAAGAGGCCAGATCGTCGTAGCGGGCGTCCATCTCGCGGACCACCCACTCCAGGGCCTCGGCCGCCTTCTTTGGGGAGGTGATGATCGGGGTGATGAGGTGCGGGATGCCCTCGTAGATGGTCAACTCTACCCGCTTGGGGTCGACCAGCACCATACGCACCTCCTCGGGCGTGGCGCGCATCATGATCGAGGTGATCATGGAGTTGACGAAGGAGGACTTACCCGAGCCGGTCTGACCGGCCACCAGCAGGTGCGGGGTCTTGGCCAGGTTGGTGACGATGTAGTCGCCCTCGACGTTCTTGCCTAGCCCGACGACCAACGGGTGCGGCTGCTTGCGGGCGGCCTGGGAGCGCAGGACGTCACCGAGCTTGACCATCTCACGGTCGGTGTTGGGGATCTCGATGCCAATAGCGCTCTTGCCGGGAATCGGGGTGAGCAGGCGGATCTCGTCAGAGGCCACCGCGTAGGCGATGTTCTTCTCCAGCCCCGTGATGCGCGAGACGTTGACCCCCCGCCCGCGGTGGACCTCGTAGCGGGTGACCTGAGGGCCTCGCGTGTAGCCGGTCACGGTGGCGTCCACGTTGAACTCGGCGAAGACGTTCTGGAGCGCTTCGACGATGGCGTCGTTGGCGGGAGTGCGGGTGGCGTGCCCCGGTCCGGGGCCGAGCAGCGCGTCCACGGGCAGCGTGTAGGTGGAGCCGTCGGGCAGGGCCATGTTGCCCATGTCGCTCATGGCGAGCTGGTCTGCGAGATCGGGCTCCTCGAGCGGGACCTCCGGGGTCTCCTCGGTAACGGCATCGAAGCCGGATGGCGCAGGCGAGGCGGGACGCCTCTCCGCGGAGGGTCTGCGCTGCGTCCCGGAGGACGGTCCGGACGTTCCAGGACCGCCTGCAGCGCCGGCCGCCTTCCCGCCCTTGGCCGGAGAGACGACTGAGGGCGCCGATGAGGCGACGGCGTCGTTCTCATCACCCACCTCCGGGACGATGAAGGTGCCGTCGTCGGCGTGGTCACTGCCCGGCTCGAAGAGATCGGTGACCGACGTCTGCTGGGCCTCCCGGTCGGCGGAGCGCTTGCGCCGACCGCTGCCTCGCCTGCGCGGCGCCGACTCCTCCACCTCTAGCGCGGAGCGGAAGGGCTCGTCACCGTCGTAGGAGTCCAGGAGCGCCGTCTGATCGGGATCATCGCCTGCGCTCCCGGTCGATCCGAGGCCTGTGCGGACCCGCCCGAGCAGGCGCCGGGCCAGGGAGTCACCTGAGCCGTCGGCATCGGAGGGGCCGCCGGCTCCATCGGCTCTCAAGGACCGGCGCTGCGCCAGCAGGTCGCGGATCTCGGCAATGGTCTTACCGGACAGGACCAGGACGGAGAAGGACGCCAGGAGGATAAGCAGGATGAAGGCCCCCACTGAGGAGAACAGCGCCGCGAGCGGGTAGCCCACCAGCCATCCCAGTAGTCCGCCGGCACTCTCCAGGCCACCGATGTTGTCCCTGAGGAACGGGTTGCCGCTGCCGACCTGGATCATTCCGGTCAGAGCAGTCAGCAGCCCCAGCAGGCCCACGGAGACCCGGGCGTGAACCGCTCCCAGGTTATGGGCCCGCAGCATGGCAATTCCCAGCGCAGCCAGGAGGAGGGGCACGAAGACGCCAAGGACGCCGACAGGGCCCGCGGCGATGTGGTGCAGCAGGTTCCCGGCGGCACCGGAGATCCCGAACCACTCGCGCAGCGCCAGGACCGCCGCAAGGGCGAGGATGAGAAAGGCCCATCCGGTGCGGCGGTAGCGCCCACCAGGGGGCTGGGATCCGGGCGCGGCGAAGGGAGCAGGTCCTTGAGCGGACGCTCCTCGAGGACGCCCCCTGCCGGTTCCAGACGGAGGCGTAGCGGTTCTCGTGGTGCGACGGTTGGCCATGATGTCTTAGAAACTATCGGATTCTTGGTTTCAGCGGCCCTGCCACGCCGCTTCGGGCAGCCGGAGACGCGTCACCTTCTTCTCACTGAGCCCCATCACGGGCAACCGTCCTCAGGCGAGGAGGGGATATCGAGATCCTCACACGTCCTAGAGCCTCTCGTCGCTCTCTCGGAGAAACCGGTCAATCTCCTCACGAAGCGGTGCCTGCGCCGGCCCGGTACAGGCCACAGCGTGGGCGGCGGCCGCGTTGGCGCGTCTGGCTGCCTCGACGACGTCGAGCCCGTCGAGGAGTCCGGCGACCAGGACCCCGGTGTGGGTATCTCCCGCCCCTGTCGTGTCGACGACGTCGCGCACGAAACCGGCGACCTCGATCGGTTCACCGTCGACCGGGTGGAGGACGCATCCGTGGGCCCCGGTTCGTCGGACGATCAGCGCCCGAGGACAGGCCTCACGGATCGCCTGCGCGCCTCCCAGACGATCCTCGAGGCGGCCCATCTCCAGGTCGTTGCCGGTCAGCATCGTCGCCCGGGCCAGTAGCGGCATGAGCACCTGGTCGGGGATGTCGGGTTGAACCGGTCCCAGGTCGATGACCAGTCCCACGCCGTCGGGGATCGACAGGAGCCAGTCGGCCAGGATGCCCCGGCTCGTGTAGTGGGCCAGGTCATAGCCGGTGGCATAGACCCAGTCACCCGGTCTCAGCTCGAGGCTCTCGAGGTCCTCGCGCTGAGGCTCGCCCTCGACGCCCGCAGTGGTGACGAAGGTTCGCCGGCCCGAGGGCTCGATGAGCGTGGTACAGGTGCCGATATCACCAACGAGCTCCTCAACGAGCAGCTCGACCTGGTCCAGGCGCATCGACTCGCGCACCCGTGCGGAGTTGGGGCCGGTTCCCAGGGTCGCCGCCAGAGCGGCGGGGACGCCCTGCCGGGCAGCGGCCGAGACCACCGTGTACCCGCCTCCCACGACCGGGCCCGACGACGCCCCGGTGATCGCCCCTCCCGGCGACGGAACCCGGCTGACGTGAAGGGGGATGTCAATGAGGATGGATCCGGTGGATATGAAGCACGCGGGCCGGAACAGAGTCATGCAGTAAGCGTCCTCCTAGGCCTCGATGACGACCGGGACGATCATGGGGCGGCGCTTGAGACGGCGCCCGATCCACCGCCCCAGGGTGCGGCGCATGACCTGCTGGAGGGAGTAGGCATCGGCCTTCCCCGTCTCCAGCGCGGCGGACAGCGCCTCAGTGACGTCGGGCAGGATCTCCTCGAAGACGGAGTCGTCCTCGGCCATGCCCCGGGCCTGGATGTGCGGACCGGCCAGGATCGTGCCGGTCGTGGTCTCCACCACGGCGTAGACGGAGACGAAACCCTCCTCGGCCAGGATGCGCCGGTCCTTGAGCTCGGCCTCGTCGATCTCCCCCACGGAAGAGCCGTCGACGTAGATGTAGCCGCAGGGGACCTGGCCGGCGATACGGGCCACTCCCCCGTCCAGGTCAACAGCCACCCCGTCCTCGCACAGCATGACACGTTCCGGGGCGACGCCTGTCTTGACGGCGAGCCCACCGTTGGCCACCAGGTGGCGGATCTCGCCGTGGATGGGCATGACGTTGCGGGGCTGGACGATGTTGTAGACGTGAAGCAGCTCCTCGGAGGAGGCGTGCCCGGAGACATGGACCTTCGCGTTGCCCTGATGGACCACACGCGCACCCAGCCGCATGAGCTGGTTGATGACCCGGAAGACGGAGTTCTCGTTGCCGGGGATGAGGGAGGAGGCGAAGATGACGGTGTCTCCGGGCTCGATGGTGACGCTGCGGTGCTCGGAGTGCGCCATCCGGGACAGGGCCGCCATCGGCTCGCCCTGGGAACCGGTGACCATGAGGACTCTCTCGTGCGGGGGCAGCGACGTGATGTCACGGGCGTCGATGAGGACGCCACCTGGGACCTTGAGATAGCCGCGCTCAGCAGCGATCCCCATGTTGCGCACCATGGAGCGCCCCACGAGCGCCACGCGCCTGCCGTGCAGAGCGGCGGCGTCGAGGACCTGCTGGACCCGGTGGACGTGACTGGCGAAGGAGGCCACGATGATCTGTCCATCGGAATCGGCGAAGACGTTGTCCAGGACCTGGCCGATCTCACCCTCGTGGCCGACCATGCCTGGAACCTCGGCGTTGGTGGAGTCCACGCAGAACAGGTCCACGCCCTCCTCGCCGAAACGGGCGAAGGAACGCAGGTCCGTGATGCGTCCGTCGATAGGCAGGGAGTCCATCTTGAAGTCACCGGTGGCGAGGACGTTACCGGCGTCGGTGCGGATCATGACGGCCATGGCGTCGGGGATGGAGTGGTTGACGGCCACGAACTCCAGGTCGAAGGGGCCGTAGGAGACCTCCTCGTGCTCGACGACCTGACGCAGCACCGGGCGGATGCGATGCTCCTTCAGCTTGGCCTCCACGAAGGCCAGAGTGAGCTCACTGCCCACCAGGGGGATGTCGTCACGCAGGCGCAGCAGGTAGGGCACGCCACCGATGTGGTCCTCGTGCCCGTGAGTGAGCACCAGGGCGACGACGTCGTCGATGCGGTCCTCGATGGAGGAGAAGTCGGGAAGAATGAGGTCGACGCCGGGCTGGTCCTCCTCGGGGAAGAGCACCCCGCAGTCAACGATCAGCAACTTGCCTTCGAGCTCGAAGACGGTCATGTTGCGGCCGACCTCACCCAGGCCTCCCAGGGGGGTGATGCGCATGGCGCCGTCGGTGAGGGGACCGGGAGTCTTCAGCGCTGGAAAGTTCGTCACGCGGGCATCCTACCGAGAATGCCCAGATTCTCGATTGATCCGGTTTGATCCCTTCGATTCCGTCTCAGTCCTGCATCGTTCCCGAGAGGCGCTCCGAGGCTTCCCGGACTCGCTCTACAATGTGCTGGTGACGATCGAGAGCCGATACGTTCCGGAAGATGAGGGCGTGGACGACAGACGTCTCCCCTCGGACGGGCCTCGGACCTCGGACAGCGCCGCGGGAGGTCACGCAAGAGATCGACGGCACCTCCTTGAAGTGGCGGCACTGACGACTGCGACGGGCCTTCTTGGTATGGGAGCCGGAGCCGAAGTCACCCGATGGCGGGACACTCACCTGTCGCCCACCTCACGGACTGCTCCTCGTCCTTCAGCCCCTGGCCCGACCCTCGGCGCGCGGGTGGTCTTTCAAACGGGAGGGGAAACGGGGAAGCTGGCCCTGACCTTCGACGACGGACCAGACCCTCGTTGGACTCCACTCGTGCTCGACATGCTGACGAGGCTGCGGGTGCGTGCCACCTTCTTTGTTCTCGGGTCTGCGGCGGAGTCCCATCCCGAGCTGATCGCACGAGAGGCCGATGAGGGGCATGAGGTCGCCGTCCACAACTGGGTGCACACGGACGTCTACGGTGTGGACTTCCCAGAGCTGACCGGCTCAGTACGCCGGACCTGTGAGGCGATCACGGCGGCCGGGGCCCCACCCCCGAACCTGTGGCGCCCTCCTTATGGCCGAGTCGACGCGCCGGCCATGATGGTCGCTGCCCAGCAGGGGTTGGACGTGCTGCTGTGGAGTGTTCACACACCATCAGCAGCGAAGGCCGCCGCAGTCAAGGACGTGGCCGGTGCTGGCTCAGTGATCCTGTGCCATGATGGCCGCACGCAGCCCTCCGAGGACCTGTTCACCGCCTTGGAGGGCTCCATCCGCTCTTTGTTGGAGCGAGGGCTCACCGTCACCACGGGCAGCGATCTGCTGACGTCGGACCGGGCGGCGAGCCTTGGGACGACCTCGGAGCCATCAGCATGAGAAGTATTGCGAGAGACAAGAAGGTCCCCACCACTGATGAGACGAGTGGTGGGGACCTTCTACCTTGTACCCCCAGCCGGATTCGAACCGGCGCCG
>NZ_GL882555.1:78263-78340 GCF_000195595.1 Actinomyces sp. oral taxon 170 str. F0386 | reverse complement strand
CCTCGATGCAGTTGTGAATCATTCGGGCCAAAAGACTCTCACTGATCCGTACCCCCAGCCGGATTCGAACCGGCGCC
>NZ_GL882555.1:0-78253 GCF_000195595.1 Actinomyces sp. oral taxon 170 str. F0386 | reverse complement strand
GTCCTAGGCCACTAAACGATGGGGGCTGTGACAGTCCGGCTGTCGAAGACGACAACCAGACCCTCGTACCCCCAGCCGGATTCGAACCGGCGCCGCCGCCGTGAGAGGGCGGTGTCCTAGGCCACTAAACGATGGGGGCTGTGGATCAGCGGATAACAGTGGATCCGCTGGGGTACCAGGACTCGAACCTAGAATAACTGAACCAGAATCAGTCGTGTTGCCAATTACACCATACCCCATAAGGGCTTCACCTCGAACGGATCGCGGCCGAGGCAGCGGGCAGTAATCTACACCTCCACCCCGGCCCCACCAAATCGTCGCGACGTGACGACAGACACAAATCAAACGCGGCGGAACGCGGCTCTGCGCAGCACCACGGACCGGGCCATCGAGCAGCTCCTGACAGCCCATGACCATCAAGCCACCGAGCCCTTCCGCACCCCCACAACCGAGCGCATCAGCGGAGACATCCCTTAGACTCGCATGAGTTCCTGCTCGCCCCGCTACCCTCTGGAAGGCCATATGCGCACTCATCCGCTGCGCCACAACCATACCGGCCGTGGCTCTCACAGAACTCGCTACCTCACTCTTGGACTGTGCCTGACTGCCGGCCTGGCCCTGAGTGCGTGCGGCCCCGCCCACAAGGGCCAGCTCACCGTCGAGCCCGTCGGCGCCTCTGCAGACAGCTCAGAGACTCCCTCCGCCAAGCCGTCAGCCTCCAAGTCGGCCACACCATCGGCGTCGGCCACCTCTTCCGCGTCAGCATGGACGATGCCCAGCGTGACGATCACCAACGAGAGAACCGACCTCTGGCAGCAGAACGACGGTATCCTCAGCATCCCGCTGGAGACCTCATTCCTCATCAAGCGGGGATACCTCTTCAATGACCAGACCTGTCAGGGCCTTCTGAATTACCAGTCCTCTCAGGAGACGTACGACAGCAGAAAGACAACGGGGGATAACTCCGCCTCCTCCGCCAAGGTGCAGGAGCAGCCTTCGCAGTACCCCACCTACACGGTGACCTCAGGGCCGTCTGTCGTCGATGTCATGCCTGATGACAGCGGAACGCTCGCGGGTTACGAGGTCGCCTACACCGGCACGGTCACCTTCAGGGACTCCGGCAACCAGGACGTCACTGGATACCGATTCTTCCGGCAGATCGGAGAACAAGGGGCTACTCTCGAGATCACGTTGCAGTGCGCTCCAGGCAACCTTCCAGACCTGCAGACATGGCATGACCTGCTGAGCGGGACGCGCGTCAGCGGCTTTGACGCCGGAGCCATGGGGTAACCGGAGCCAGGTGCCGTCGATCCCAAGAGCTCGGCACTCCGTCCCTCACGCGTTCAACTCCCCTCACATCATGGAAGCCTCATGCCTTCTCATTCACAGTGCTCCCGGAACCGTTCAGATCACCCCTCACTCCGGCGTCGTCGTCTGGTCGCAGCGCTGTGTCTGACCACTGGTATAGCACTGAGCGCCTGCGGCCCCGCCCACAAGGGCCAGCTCACCGTCGAACCCGTCAACGCTTCCGCCGAGGCCAGCGCCTCCAGCTCGGCCACACCGTCCAAGAAGCCAAGCCCGACCGCCACGAAGTCGCCGTCCACACCTTCGCCGTCAGCGACGGCGTGGACGGCCCCGAACGTCACGATCACCAACGAGGACACGTCGGTCTGGGCACACGACGACGAGCGCATCAAGAAGGACTCGGCCGGCCCCAACGGGACTATCGACGGCTACACGGTCAACGCCAACCCCGCCTGCTTCGGTTTCATCTCCAGCGAGGCCGAGGAGAGGTACTACAACCTCCGGGGAGCCGGAGACGATATTCAGTCTCAAGCAGCCCTCAAGCGTCAGCAGTCAATCTTCTCCGGCTATCAGACAACACAAGGACCGACCTCGGTGGAGGCCATCCGCGACGACAGCGGAACCTTCCCAGGCTATGAGGAGACGTTCTCAGTGACCGCCAACTTCTCAGACTCCCCCAACACACCCATGGACGGCTATCGCTTCGACAGACGAGTAGGTGACGCCGGACTCGAGCTGGAGGTCATGCTGCTGTGCCCGCAGGGCTCTCTCATCAGCCAGGATCAGTGGCACACGATCCTGGCGGGTATTCGACTACAGGGAATCGATGCAGGCGCTATGTAGCCTCAGGGGGCCGCGGAGCATGAGGCGAGTGTTCTGCTGGGACGACTAAAGGAACCTGGGCACAGCAGCGGGGTGGGCGGAGAACACGGTGTTCTCCGCCCACCCCGCGAGGTCCCGGCGTTAGTCATTAGTCACCCGAGCTGGGCCCTCAATGCCTTGATCCTGGCGAGGGTCGAGTCGGCTCCCAGGATCTCCATGGACTCGAACAACGGCGGGGAGACCTGCCGTCCGGTGACTGCGACGCGCAGAGGGCCATAGGCGAGCCGGGGCTTGATCCCCTCGCCGTCGGGCATACCCCGGCCATCAACAATGGCCTTCTTGAGGACCTCCTCCAGGTGGTCCCTATCCCAGAGGTCGGTGCTGAGCCCCTCCAGGGCGTGAATACCGGCGTCCAGAACATCACCCGCCGAGGCCTTCAGCCTGGCCTTGGCCTTGTCGTCAATGGCGAGATCGTCGTCGGGCACGAAGAGGAAGCCCAGCATGTCGCGGCTCTCGCGCAGCAGCTGGATCCGGGTCTGGATGAGGGGCGCCGCCGAGCTCAGGATCTCCTGCTCCCGTGCCGAAAGCTCATCGAAGGAGGTCGCCGAGACCAGAGGTACTTGCTGGGCCTCGCCGGTCGGGTCGGGGTAGGCGTCGGCGAGGTAGGGCACCAGGCGATCGCGGAAGTCCTCCTCCCCCAGTGCTCGTACCTGCTCGGCGTTGATGGCCTCGCACTTCTTGGGGTCGAAGCGGGCCGGGTTGGGGTTGACGTCGTGGACATCGAAGGCCTCGATCATCTCTGCGGCCGAGAAGACGTCACGGTCCGCGCTCAGAGACCAGCCCAGCAGGGCCAGGTAGTTGAGCAGCCCCTCGGGGATCATGCCGCGGTAGCGGTGGATGAGGAGGTTCGACTGAGGATCGCGCTTGGACAGCTTCCGGTTGCCCTCTCCCATGACGTAGGGCAGGTGACCGAACTCGGGCATCGCCTGGGCCCGACCGATCTCCATCAGGGCCCGGTAGAGCGCCACCTGCCGCGGGGTGGAGGACAGCAGGTCCTCACCCCGTAGGACGTGAGTGATGCCCATGGCGGCGTCATCAACGGGATTGACCAGGGTGTACAGAGGATCCCCGCCCGCGCGCACGACGACGTAGTCCGGCACGCTGCCCGCCTTGAAGCTGATGGGGCCGCGAACCATGTCGGTGAAGGTGATGTCCTCGTCCGGCATCCGCATCCGCAGGACGGGCATACGCCCCTGCGCTCGGAAGGCGTCCTTCTGCTCCTGGGTCAGGTCGCGGTCGAATCCGTCGTAACCGAGCTTGGGGTCCTCACCACGCTCACGGTGACGGGCCTCGATCTCCTCGGGGGTAGAGAAGGACTCGTACAGGTAGCCCGCCTCGAGCAGCTCGGCGGCCACCTGCTTGTACAGGCCCATACGCTGGGACTGACGGTAGGGCTCGTGAGGTCCTCCCCTGCCCACGCCCTCGTCCCAGTCCAGGCCCAGCCATGTCAGGGAGTCCAGGATGGCATCGAAGGACTCCTCGGAGTCACGGACGGCGTCGGTGTCCTCGATCCGGAAGACGAAGGTGCCCCCGGTGTGACGGGCGTAGGCCCAGTTGAACAGGCAGGTGCGCACCATACCCACGTGCGGGGTTCCCGTAGGCGAGGGGCAGAAGCGCACGCGAACGGACGATGTGCCCCGTGCCGGGACGTCGGCCGCAGCGGCGGGCTCAGAGCGGAGAGAAGAAGAGTGATCGCTGAGTTCAGGCATGATGGGTACAGCGTATCCCGATGGCCCATTCTCCCCATGGCCGCGCGACGTGGTGGCGGTTACCGTCGTCTCCATGAAGTCGTTATCCCACTGTGACGGCCCACTTTCCGCACCTGTGACGACGACGGCTCCTGACTCGATCGGACCGACCGACTCCCCGCCTACCCTTTGGAGGTTCATCCATGTCCCCGACCCGACCTTCCTCGTCACGTCCCGGCCGTCACCGTGACGCAGCGCTCAGGCTCCCACTCGTGGCAGGGCTCAGCCTTGCTCTGGCGATTCCCGCGCTGGCCGCGTGCCAGGACGAGTCCGGTCCTTCCCCCTCGTCACGGCCCAGCGCCTCCAGCAGTGCCTCACCGTCCAGCAACTCGTCCGGCAAGAGCTCGAAGCCGTCGGACAAGCCCTCCGACGCCGGTGGGAACAGCAACATCGGCTGGGCTCCTTCATGGGAGTTCCCCCAGTCCCAGCCCGGTTGGGAGGTGACCGTCTACGACACCGACGGCAAGAACAAGATGGACAAGTCAAATGGCTGCGTGTTCTCGGCTACGCAGAACCTGTTCGATACCAGCGCGAAAGGCGATCGTACGCAGTCCGAGCACCGAGCCGACTCCATCCTCGATTCGTATAAGACGAGCTCGCACTTGTCGAATGTCTCCACCGAACCTGCGCGGGATGACTCCGCCCTGGTCAAGGACACGGACGGAAACGCCATAGAGACCAGGCGAGTGGACATGACCTATACCGGAGAGGATCAGAAGGACTATCGGCTAACCGGCTTCGTACGTGTCTTCACGACGACGAGTACGCCGGTCCTGCTCCAGGGCATGTACGCCTGCCCCGTCGACGCGTACTCCTCAAGCGAGATGGAAGAGCTGCTCGAGGCCACTCCGATCAGTCATCCTGGCCCGGCCGACATGGACGAGAGCGAGTCCGGTAGTGGCTCCGGCAAGGACGGGAGGAGCGACGGTAAGAAGAGCGGATCCGACGACGGCAAGGCCACTGCTCCCAGCGGCAGGAGCGACGAGAAGAGCTCGGGCAGGTCGTCCAAGGACACCTGACGAACATGTACTGACATAGGCGAGTTCCCGGCAGCGGCCTTAGGATCGCACTCATGGTTGTCACCGATACCAACGGCTCCAGCTCCCTGGCCCAGGCCTTCGACTCGCTGACCCCGCAACAGATGCGCGAACGCGGGTCGCTGAAGTGGTCCCAGTACCCCGGCGACGTGGTCGGGGCCTGGGTCGCCGAGATGGACCTGGGGACCGCTCCGGCGGTCGAGGCGGCGATTCACCAGGCGATGCGCCACGGCCTTCTGGGCTACATGCCTCCCTCGGTCTCTCAGCGGGTGCGCGAGGAGACGGTCCGCTACCAGCGTGAGGCTTTCGGCTGGGAGGTGGAGGTCGAGCAGGTGAGCCTGCTGCCCGACGTGCTCTCGTCACTGAGTGCGGTCATCACTTCTCACACTTCTGAGGGCTCCCCCATCATCGTCCCTACCCCGGCTTACATGCCCTTCCTCGAGATTCCCGGTCGCCACCGTCGCGAGTGCATCGAGGTTCCTTCTGTCACGAGGCCCTCCCGGGACGGTTCGCCGAGCTGGGAGCTGGATCTTGATGGCGTTGAGGCCGCCATGGCCACGGGGGCCGGGTTGCTCGTCCTGTGCAACCCATGGAACCCGGTGGGGCGGGTGCTCACTGCCGCCGAGCTCGACGCCGTCGCCGCCTTGTCCTCAAAGTACGGGGTCCCGGTCTTCTCCGATGAGATCCACGCGCCTCTGGTGCTCGAGGATGGACTGGTCCATCTCCCCTACGCCTCCCGCCCGGGCTCGGACCCGGATCTGACGTTCACGGCAACGGCCGCGTCCAAGGGGTGGAACATTCCGGGCCTGAAGTGCGCACAGCTCATCGCCTCGGGCCGGGCCCGTCGGCGTTGGGACGCCGATGCTCGCAGTGCTCACCTCAAGGTCGAGGCCTCCGTCGTCGGCGCCCTGGCCACCATTGCGGCCCTGCGCGATGGTCGGGACTGGCTGGGTGAGGTTCGCACCTACATCCGTGCCAACCGGGACCTGGTGGGCGCGGCCCTGGCCGGCATCGAGGGGATGGAGCCGACGCTCCCGGAGGCGACCTACCTGGCCTGGCTGGACTGCCGAGGCCTGGGCCTGGAGCGGCCGGCACGTTTCTTCCGCGAGGAGGGCGGAGTCGCAATGAATGAGGGCGTGACCTTTGGGAGGACCTGGTCGGGGTTCTGCCGCCTCAATCTGGCAACGGGCCGGGGGATCGAGGACGAGACCCTCAACCGCATGAGAGACGCGGTCCGCCGCCTCTCCGGAGTATCATCCTGAGCCCGCGCACGCTGGGCCGAGGTCGTCGGTTCAGCGACGCACCACCGGGTTGGAGAAGGAACCGATCCCTTCGACCTCGACCTCGACGCGCTGACCGGCTCTGATCTCACCGACCCCCGCCGGCGTGCCGGTGAGAATGACGTCACCGGGCAGAAGGGTGAAGATCGTCGAGACGTAGGAGACCAGCTCGGGGACGGAGCGGATCATGTCCGCAGTGCGGCCCTCCTGGACAAGGCGGCCGCCGACCCGGGCGCGCACGGCCGCGTCGTCGGGTGAGAAGACGGGGGCGCGGCCGGGCTCTGGAACCTCGATCCACGGGCCCAGGGGGCAGGAGGTGTCGAAGGCCTTGGCCCTCACCCACTGCGGCTCGGCACGCTGGCGGTCGCGGGCTGAGACGTCATTGGCGACCGTGTAGCCCAGGATGACGTCGTCGGCGTGGTCGACGGGCACGTCCTTGGCGAGGGTCTTGATGACGACGGCGAGCTCGGCCTCGTAATGGACCTCGTCGCTCCAGGAGGGGAGGACAATCGGAGCGTCCGGGCCGATGACGGACGTGTTGGGCTTGAGGAAGACGACCGGCTCCCGCGGGGGCTCGCTCTCCCCCATCTCCGCGACGTGGCCCGTGTAGTTCTTCCCGATACCCACGACCTTGGACCGTGGGATGACCGGGGACAGGAGCCGGGCATCGCACAGCTCGACGACCTCTCCGGTGGCCTCGGGCAGAGAGTAAAGGGGATCCCCCTTGAGGACCAGAAGGTGCCCCTCGGACTCGCCCGAGGCGACCTCGTCGTCGGGCAGGCCCTGGACGATGCCGTAACGGGGGTCGTCGCCGGTGGAGAATCGCGCGATCTTCATGGGCGTCAGCCTAGCCCGTTGGGATCAGCTGCTCGAGGCCTCCTCCACAGCAGCACGACGCTCCATGATGGCCGCGTGGGCAGGGCCGCCGGCGGCCCAGATCTCTCCGGGGAGCTTGCCGGGCAGGTAGGGGTTGTCGGTGGCGATGAACCGGATCTCGTCCTTCTCACCGGCCTGGACTGCTCGTCTCTGGGCCTCCCAGTCACGCAGGGCACCGAAGGCCCAGCCTCCCAGCAGGAGGATGGAGACCATGTTGATAACGGTCATCGCGCCCATGACCAGGTCGGAGAGGTTCCACACGAAGGTGAGCGTAGACAGGGAGCCGACGGCGGTGGCCACGATGATCATGGCCCGCAGGGCGTAGTGCTTGTGCTGCCTACCCTGGAGGAAGTCCATGTTGACCTGGGCGTAGGTGTAGTTGCCCAGGAGTGAGGAGTAGGCGAAGACGAAGATGATGATCGCCATGAGGTACTGCGCCCAGCCGCCGAGCACATGGGTGACGGAGGCGGAGGTGAGGGTGTTGGCTGCGTCCTCGGCGGCCTTTGCGGCCTCCTCGGTGGCGTGGGAGCCTGCCGGGGTGTAGACCCCGGAGAGCAGGACGATGAGAGCGGTGACGGTGCACACCACGATCGTGTCGACGAAGACGCCCAGGGACTGCACGAACCCCTGCTGAACGGGGTGGGACACGGTTGCCGTGGCGGCGATGTTAGGGACCGATCCCTCACCGGCCTCGTTGGAGAACAGTCCTCGTTTAACGCCGTTGAGCGCTGCGGCGAAGAGCCCGCCGGCGGTTCCGGCGAAGGCCTGGTTGACTCCGAAGGCGCCCTCGAAGATGGAGACGATGGCTTCGGGGATCGCGCTGGCGTGCAGGACCAGGATGGCCACGGCGATGAGCGCGTAGACCACCGTCATGATCGGCACGAGCCACTCTGAGACGACAGCCACCGACTTGATGCCCTTGAAGATGATCGGGGTGGTTATGACGACCAGCCCGATCGCGGTCATCCACGGCTCGATGTGGAAGGTGCTCTTCATCGTCGCCGCGATGGTGTTGGCCTGAGTGGCCTCGTAGGCGAAGCCGAAGACGAAGGTGATGACGACGGCGAAGACCCGGGCGGCGGGCTTGGAGCCCAGGCCTCGCTGGATGTAGTAGGCCGGGCCTCCGCGGAAGGAGCCATCGGGGTGGGTGACCTTGTAGAGCTGGGCGAGGGTCGCCTCAATGAACCCGGTGGCCATGCCGACAGTGGCCACCACCCACATCCAGAACACGGCACCGGGACCACCCATGGTGATGGCGATGGCTACGCCGACAATATTCCCGGTACCGACCCGGGAGGCCAGGCCGACCGCGAAGGCCTGGAAGGAGGAGATCCCGCCCTCCTTGCCGCCACGGGAGGAGGTGATGGCCCGCACCATGTAGGGGAAGAGGCGCAGCTGGACGAAACCGGTCCGCACAGTGAAGTAGAGACCGCCCAGCACAAGAAGCCAGGCGAGCAGGTAGAGGAACAGGTGCCCGGAGGCCTTGTCCAGGATCTTGGCGCCCTCGGTGAAGAAGGACTCCAAAGAACTGGTCCAGCTGCTGTCGGTGCTGGATGCGGCGCTGCTGAAGGAAGCCAGAACCGGTTGCACGTAAGAACCTCCATAGGGTTGGGATGACAACGCAAGCAAGAGGCGGCGCGTGCGGTCCAGTACCAGGAACGGGCTTTCACCCTCACACCACCCCGCCTGAGGACGGAGATACGTCGTCGTACTCCCGAAGGCTACGGAATCAGTGTTTCGATTCGGTGACGCCGCCGGTCTACCGACCGACCGGCCCTTCCCACGTTCCCGTGGGAAGGACGGCTGGCAGGTGCTCGGAGTCTCCTCGGAAGGTCGTCTGGTTCCCGTCCGGGCCCAAGGAGCTGCGCAGCGCTTCCCAGTCTCTCAGAGCACCGACGACCCACCGGCTCAGCAGCACGAGCGCGACGAGGTTGATGATGGCTCCAACACCGAGGAGCACGTCAGCCAGGGTCCACACGGTGGTCAGCTGCTGCACGCTTCCGATGCCTGCGCAGATGACGGCGCTGATCTGGAGTGCTCGTGAGATCCAGGGGCGGTCGGTGAGGTAGTCCAGGCAGACCTGGGCGTAGGAGAAGGCTCCGATAATCGTGGTGTAGGCCAGGACGACGACGAGCAGGGCCATGGGCCAGCGGCTCCACTCCCCCACGAGGTGGGCGATGGCGTCCTGGGTCAGGGTCCCCGCGCTCTCCTTGGCGGTGGCCCCGGGCTGGAAGACGTCTGCTCCGGCGACCAGGATCGCCAGCGCTGTCGCGGTGCACACGAACAGGGTGTCGACCACGACGCCGAAGGCCTGGATGAAGCCCTGCTGGACCGGGTGCTCCACGGTGGCCGAGCCCGCTGCGCAGGCTGCTCCACCCAGTCCCGCCTCATTGGAGAACAGGCCGCGGCGCACGCCGTTGAGCAGGGCGGCGGTCACTCCCCCGGCCAGTCCTCCCAGTCCCTGACGCAGGCCGAAGGCCCCTTCAATGATGGAGCGCAGCGCCTCCCAGGCCTGGAGGGGGTGGGTGACGAGGATGGCCAGGACCAGCACCAGGTAGGCCAGTGCCATGAGCGGGGCAAGGTACTCGGCCACCCGAGCCATCGCACGCAGGCCTCCCAGGAGGACCGGGGCTGTCATGGCCACGACGAGAACGGCACCCAGGTTCGGCGAGAGCCCTCCGGCGCCTTGGAGGGAGGCGGTGATGGCATTGGCCTGCACCATGGGCATGACCAGGCCGTTGGCGATGAGAAAGACGACGGCGAACAGGCCGCCCAGGATCGGCAGCCTCAGTCCGCGGGAGATGTAGTAGGCGGGGCCACCGCGAAAGGTGCCGTCCGAGCGGCGCACCTTAAACAGCTGAGCGAGGGTCGCCTCGCTGAAGGCGGTGGCGGTTCCCAGGATCGCGACGAGCCACATCCACAGTACGGCGCCTGGTCCGCCCATGATGAGCGCCAGCGCGACCCCGACGATGTTGCCGGTTCCCACCCTGCAGGCCAGCCCGACGGCGAAGGCCTGGAAGGAGGTGATCCCGCCATGGCGCCCGTCACGGGAGCCCGACACCGAGACCGCGATGGCCCCGGTGTGCCGCAGTTGAACACCGCGGGTCCTGATCGTGAAGAAGATTCCGGCTCCCACCAGCAGCCACATGAGGACCCAGGAGTAGAGCAGGTCGGAGGTGGACGTCAGGGCGGCGTCGATCTGGTCCGCCCACGAGGTGCGCACCATTGGAGACATGGAGATCAGCCCCGCTTCGCCACGTCGTCGGGCTCCCAGATGCCGGGGACCACGTCGCCGGGCAGAAGGGAGTTGCCGTGACCGATGAAGGTCGGTTCGGTGATGCCCTGGGCGCGTTGGGACTCGAAGTCACGCAGAGCTCCGATGACCCAGGGGGCCAGGCGCACGATGACGATGAGGTTGAGAATACCCAGCAGCCCCAGGGCGATGTCGGACAGGGCCCACACAATGGGGAGGGTCAGAACAGTGCCGCCGAAGGCCGCCGCGGTCAGGAGAATCCCGAAGACCTGCTCGGCCCGCCGCTCCCCGCCCAGGAAGTTGACGTTGACCTGGGCGTATGAGTAGCAGCCCAGCACTGTGGAGAAGACCAGGACGAAGATGAGGACCACCATGGGCCAGGCGGTCCAGGACCCCAAGTGCTCGGCAACGGCCTGCTGAGTGAGGACCGCCCCGATCAGGGAGTCGTCGCCGGGGCGGTAGGTGTCAGTGGCCAGCAGGATGAGCAGGCCGGTGGCCGTGCACACGAGGATAGTGTCGACGAAGACACCGAAGGACTGGATGAGCCCCTGACGCACTGGGTGGGCAACGGTGGCGGTACCGGCGGCGTTGGGGACGGTGCCGAGGCCGGCCTCGTTGGAGAACAGGCCGCGGCGCACGCCGTTGAGCAGCGCCGCGATGATGCCGCCGGCTGTGCCGAAGAAGGCTTGGTTGAGGCCGAAGGCGCCCTCGAAGACACTCAGAAGGACCTCGGGGAGGCGGTCCGCGTTGAGGATGACGACCACCATGGCCATGAGCACGTAGGCCAGGGCCATGACGGGGGCCAACCACTCGGCGACGCGAGCCACGAGGCGGACCCCGCCCAGGACCACGGGGGCGGTCAGCAGGACGAGGAAGACCCCGACCATCCAGCCCGACAGGTTGGGAACGGTTGCCGTCACGATCTGGGCCAGTGAGTTCGTCTGCACCATGACCACGGTGATGCCCACCGAGATGATGCACAGGGCTGCGAAGACCTTGCCCCACAGGGCCGACCCCAGCCCGTTCTTGATGTAGTAGGCGGGGCCCCCTCGGAAGGTGAAGTCGCGGCCGCGCTCCTTGAAGATCTGCGCGAGCGTGGACTCCACGAAGCTGGTGGCCATGCCGATGAGGGCCACGACCCACATCCAGAACAGGGCGCCGGGTCCGCCTGCGACGACGGCCAGGGCGACTCCGGCGATGTTTCCGATGCCGACACGTGCGGCCAGTCCCACGGCGAAGGCCTGGAAGGAGGAGATGCCTCCTTGAGCACCCGAGCGCGATCCGGACAGGGAGTTGACCATGGTGCCGAAGTGGCGAAGCTGCACCAGGACGGTGCGTGCGGTCAGGTAGATGCCGACCAGGATGAGCAGGGCGGCGAGAAGGTAGGTGTAGAAGAAGTCGTCGACGGAGTTGAGCAGGTTCTCGATGCTGGTGAGGCTCATGCGTCGGCTCCTGTCGAGGCGGCGGGCTGGCTGCTGGCCGGGGTGGGGGCGGGAACGTCGTCGGTCCGGGCAGGTTCGTCGGTGCCGACGGCGTCGGAGCCCTCACCCGCCCAGACGTCGCCGGGGAGGTCTCCGGGCAGGTGCGGGTTGCCGACGCCGATGAAGACGGGGGCGTCTCGACCCTGCCGGCGCTGGGCGTCCCAGTCCTTGAGCGCGCCCACGCCCCAGCGGGCGAGCCAGACGAGGGCGACCAGGTTGGTCAGGGTCATCACGGCCATGGTGATGTCGACGGTGTTCCACACCACCGTCAAGGAGGCGAGGGCTCCCAGCCCGGTGGAGACCACTGAGACGAGGCGGGGCAGCCAGCGCCACTCGGGCCGCTCCGAGATGAAGGTCATGGAGACCTCGGAGTAGGTGGCTGCGGCGATGATGGAGGAGAAGGCCAGGACGAAGATGACGATCGCCATGGGGACAGCCGTCCATCCGCCCAGGGTGGCGGCGACGGCGTCGGAGGTGAGGGTGCCCGCAGCGTCCGGCGTCAGGGCGCCGGACTCGACGAGGGTGGGACTGTAGACGTCGGAGACCAGGATGATGAAGGCGGTCGCGGTGCACACGACGATCGTGTCGACGAAGACGCCGAGGGACTGGATGAGTCCCTGCTGGACGGGATGGGCGACGGTGGCGGTGGCGGCGGCAAAGGGGGCGGTGCCCTGTCCGGCCTCGTTGGAGAACAGGCCGCGGCGGGTGCCGTTGGTCAGGGCGGCGATGATGCCACCGGTGACTCCTCCGGCGAAGGGAGCGGGACCGAAGGCCGAGGACACGATGGTGGTCAGGAGACCCGGAAGCCGAGTGACGTGAAGCCCGACGATGACGAGGGCCATGACCACGTAGACCAGGGCCATAATGGGCGCCATCCACTCAGTGACGCGGGCGACCCGGCGCACCCCGCCGAGGATGACGAGGGCCGAGAGCCCCACCAGAACGGCGGCGGCGACGCTCGAGGGCAGGTTCAGCGGGGAGCCCGGCCCGATGACCCCGGCGACGGCGTTGGACTGGACCATGATGATGGAGAAGCCGCAGGTGAAGATCGTCAGACAGGCGAAGACCACACCGAGGGGGCGGCTGCGCAGTCCCCTGGCCATGTAGTAGGCGGGTCCACCGCGGAAGGAGCCGTCGGTGTGGCGCACCTTGAACATCTGGGCCAGGGTCGCCTCGAAGAAGGCGGTAGCCATGCCTACCAGGGCCACGATCCACATCCAGAAGATCGCCCCGGGGCCGCCCAGGATGAGGGCGGCGGCCACGCCGAAGACATTGCCGATGCCCACGCGGGCGGCCAGGGAGATGGTGAAGGCCTGGAAGGAGGAGATGCCTCCTTGAGCGCCGGAGCGCGATCCGGCCACCTGGCGGAACATGTCCGGCAGTCGTCGCAGCTGGACGGCACCGGTGCGGACGGTCAGCAGGATCCCGGTACCGACGAGCACCCACATGGTGATGTGGAGGGTGATCCAGTCCGAGACCGCCGCGAGCTGGGCGGCGAGGGCATCCATGGGAGATTCGGCCTTTCACGGTGTCACTGCAGGCAGGGGACGGCCCGCATGGTCTCACGAATCGGTACCCGGGACATAGCGCGGCCATTCCTCAGGACGGGTCACGATCTGGAGAGGCTCTCCCGCAAGCCGCCCCGGATCGTTCACCGTCCAGCCCCGTGAGACGATGACGCCGTGACCTCCCAGAACGCTCCGGCCCTCAACGCGATGCTCGACGTCCTCATCCCGGCTGATGATCCCGAGCGCGTCCCCGAGCCCGAGGAGGTCTACCTGGCCTTCTCGGACTGGGCGGAGACCACCGGACGTCCGCTCTACCCGCACCAGGACGAGGCGCTGTCGGAGATCCTGGAGGGCCGCCACGTCATCGCCGCCACCCCGACCGGCTCGGGCAAGTCGATGATCGCACTGGCCGCCCACACCGTCTCCCTGGCCCGTGGGGGCCGCTCCTACTACACGGCGCCGCTCAAGGCCCTGGTCAGTGAGAAGTTCTTCGAGCTGGTGCGCCTGTTCGGGGCGGACAACGTGGGTATGGTCACCGGGGACACCTCCATCAACGCCGCCGCACCGATCATCTGCTGCACGGCGGAGATCCTGGCCAACCAGTCCCTGCGTGAGGGCGAGGACATGGACGTGGACTGCGTCATCATGGACGAGTTCCACTACTACGCCGATTCTCAGCGCGGCTGGGCCTGGCAGGTGCCCCTCCTGGAGCTGCCCCAGGCGCAGATGGTGCTGCTGTCGGCCACGTTGGGTGACGTCTCCTTCTTCGTTCGGGACCTGCGCAAACGTACGGGCCGCGAGGTCGCCGTCATCGACGACGCCGTGCGGCCGGTGCCGTTGGAGATGGAGTACGTCGTCGAGCCGATCGGTGAGCTGCTCCAGCGTCTGGTGGGGCAGGACAAGGCTCCGGTCTACGTCGTCCACTTCTCCCAGAAGGAGGCGGTTGAGCGGGCCGCCTCCCTGCTGAGCGTGGACCTGGTGCCCAGGTCCCGCAAGGCGGAGGTGGTGAAGGCGTTGGGCGATTTCCGCTTCGGCGGTGGCTTCGGGGCCACGCTCTCACGGCTGCTGCGTGCCGGGATCGGTGTGCACCACGCGGGTATGCTGCCGCGCTACCGGCGGCTGGTGGAGCGACTGGCCCGTGAGGGCCTGCTGTCCGTCATCTGCGGCACGGACACGCTCGGGGTGGGGATCAACGTACCGATCCGCTCAGTGGTCATGACCTCGCTGGTGAAGTTCGACGGCTCCAGGGAGCGCCACCTCACCGCGCGCGAGTTCCACCAGATCGCCGGGCGGGCGGGGCGCGCGGGCTTCGACACCCGCGGCTACGTCGTCGTCCAGGCCCCCGAGCACGTCATCGAGAACGCCAAGGCGCTGGCCAAGGCCGGCGACGACGAGCGCAAGCGCCGCAAGATCGTGCGCAAGAAGGCCCCTGAGGGGCGCGTCAACTGGACGGACAAGACCTTCGAGCGACTGCGCGACGCGGCCCCGGAGACACTGATCAGCCAGTTCCAGGTCACCACCACCATGGTGCTCAACCTCATGGAGCGCGTCGGCGACCCGGTGGCGGCGATGGCGGGTCTCCTTCAGCGCGCCCACGAGCCCGAGGCCCAGCGGCGCCGGCACGTGCGCCGCGCCTTGGAGATCTACCTGTCCCTGCGCACGGCGGGCGTCCTCACACACGTCTCCAGCGCCCAGGCCGCCGCCGACGGGCGCCCCCGGCTCCGGCTGGCCGTGGACCTGCCGGCCGACTTCGCCCTCAACCAGCCCCTGGCACCCTTCGCCCTGGCGGCCATGGACCTGCTGAACGCGGAGGCTCCGGAGCACACGGTCGACGTCGTCAGCGTCGTCGAGGCCACGTTGGACGACCCGCGCCCGCTGCTCTACGCCCAGCAGCGCGCCGCCCGCGGCGAGGCGATCGCCGCGATGAAGGCCGAGGGCATGGACTACGAGGAGCGCATGGCCGCCCTGGAGGAGATCACCTGGCCCCAGCCTTTGGCCGAGCTGCTCACTCCTGCCCTGGAGATGTACAAGCAGACCAACCCGTGGATCGCCGAGCACGAGCTGGCACCGAAGTCGGTGGTGCGCGAGATGGTGGAGAACGCGATGACCTTCTCCGACCTCATCTCCCGCTACGACCTGGGACGCAGCGAGGGCGTGGTGCTGCGCTACCTCACCGACGCCTACCGGGCGCTGCGCCAGGTCGTGCCCGAGGAGCACCGCACACCCGAGGTCACCGAGCTCATCGACTGGCTGGGGGCGCTCGTGCGCTCCGTCGACTCCTCCCTGCTCGACGAGTGGGAGGCGCTCGGTCAGGCCCAGGCGGGCAGGGCGGGTGAGGCCGCCGGCCTGCTGGAGGGCGACCGTCCCGGTGCGGACGACTCGGCCGGGGTGGAGCGGGCCTTCGGCGCGGACGAGGACGGGACGGTCGCCTTCACCCGCAACCGTCACGCCTTCCGGGTCGCGGTACGACGGGAGATGTTCCGGCGTGTGGAGCTCATGGCGCGCGACGACGTCGAGGCCCTGGGGCGCCTGGACGCCTCCTCCGGCTGGGGCGAGGACCGTTGGGATGAGGTGCTGGGGCGCTACTGGGACGAGTACGACTGGATCGGCACGGATACCTCGGCCCGGGCGATCTCGCTGGCACCGCTCGATGAGGCTCCTGACGAGACGGCTCTGGCCGCTGCCGGCGTCAGCGAGCGCCTGCGCGAGGCCCTGGAGGCCTCCGGACGGCAGGTATGGCTGGCCACGCAGGTCCTGGAGGACCCCGACGGCGACCATGATTGGCGCTTGACGGCCCTGGTGGACCTGGCCGAGTGCGACAGGGACAAGCACGCGGTCATCCACCTGCTGTCCGTGGGTCCGCAGCAGGGTTAGCCCGCCTCATTGGCGTCCGCGACAGGCCTCACCGGCTGGCGCAGGACGGTCTTCATCTTCTCCGGCGCCACGCGCCTGGGGTCGCTGAGGTAGATCTCGTGATGGGGCCCGTTCCAGGTGAGTCCGAGTCTCGGCATGACCTCGTCGTGGAGGCGGGCCAGGGTGGGGGCCTCGTCGTCGTAGGCGCCCACGTGGAGGATCTGCAGCGACCTGCCCTCGTTCAGTGGGAGCTCCTTGAGAGCGGCGATGGGAAGCTCGGGCTTCTTGCGTGCGGCTTGCCCAAGACCGTCGACGATGTCCTGCGATGAGACCGCGTCGGGCAGAGGGATCATCATGGTCCAGTCCCACTCCCCCTTGTCGCGGGCGACGAAGGCGGAGTCATCGGCACTCGTCCACAGTCCCTCGAGAGGACCGACGACGAAGTCGTCACCGGTGCGCTTCTTGAGGGCGGAGCGGATCGCGTAGGCGCCCGCGTACAGGGCCTGGATCGCGATGGCGTAGGCCGGCGAGGTGTTGGGGTCGCCGTGACCGTCGATGGCCAGGTAGGTGATGGCCGGCACGTCCACCTCGGTGAAGTCGGTTCTTCCCGGCAGGTAGAGATCCTTGCGGTCCTTCTTGATATCAGTCCTCATCAGTGTCTGCTCTCCTTGAGAAGGGATCGGGTCCAGGCGAGATCCGCTTCCTGACGCAGGATCTCGTAGTCGAAGATGGCCAGGGCGTGCTTCTCATCGACCTGAGCGCGCAGCCCGCGCAACTCATCGAGCCTCTCGAGGAGTGCCTCGGCACGCTGCGCGAGGGCGGCCACGAGCTCGGGTTCATCGAGCCGGGCATAGGCATTGAGTGCCGGGAGCACACCGGCGGTGGGTGGAGCCGGGGCGAGAACACGCTCACCGGCGGCCTTGCTCAGCTCACTGTGCCCGGTGCCGGTCACACGGAAGACGGTGCGACGCTCCGTGGACCCCTCGTCGGGCACGGCGAGCCCCCGTTCCGCCAGGCGTTTGAGGACGTAGTAGACGGATGAGAAGGCCAAGGAGGTCCACTGGCGGTAACCTCGCTGCTCGATGACCCGGTCGAGGTCGTAGCCATGGCGCGGCTGCTCAGCAAGGAGCGAGAGGACGACGATGTCGGCGTCGGAGACGCATGCCATTACTCTAGCACTAGAGCAATGGCATGCAAGACGACTCCGGACTGAGTTCACCAGGCTGTCGGCGTCGGAGAACTCGTGGCTACGTACGGACAGCGTGGGCGATCTCGCGGATCTGTGCTGGGCGGGTGCGGCAGCAGCCGCCGATGAGTCTGACGCCTGCGGCGATCCAGGAGGGCGCCAGGGCCGTGAACCCGCCCCCTTCGTCTCCGGCCTTCCACGTCTTGGTCCCAGGGTCGTAGTTATCGCCTGAGTTCGAGTAGGCCACCAGCGGCTTGGCAGTGACCTCGCGCAGAACCGGCAGCGCTCGACCGACGACGTCGGGGGCCACGCAGTTGACGCCGACGGCGACGACCGCCTCCTCCCCGGCAGCCCAGGCCGCCGCCTCGACCAGCGGAGTGCCGTCGGCCAGGCGGACGCCGTCGGGCCGCACCTGGAAGGAGACCCAGCACTCGGCCTGAGGAGAGAGGCCCTTCACCATGGTGACGAGCGCCTGCGCCTCGTTCAGACGCGGAAGCGTCTCCAAGGCGAACAGGTCAACCCCCTCCCCCACCAGCACCTCGATGCGAGGCAGGTGAACCTCCTGGAAGCCGGAGTCCTCGGAGACGTCGACGTCGTAGGCGCCGGTGTACTCGCTGCCGTCAGCCAGGTAGGCGCCGTAGGGCCCAAGTCCTCCAGCCACGAGCACCGGCTCCTCGGGATGCTCCCTCTCGAAGCAACGGGCGGCATCGTTAGCGAGGCGAGCCCCGGCCGCAATGACATCTCTGGCACCGACTGTGTCATGCCCGGCCTGCCGCAGTCCGGGGAGGGTCGCCTGATAGGTGTTGGTCGTGATGACGCGGGCGCCGGCGTCCAGATAGTCGGTGTGGACGGCATACACCGCCTCAGGAGCAGCGGTGAGCGCAAGCGCTGACCACAGTGCGTTATGGGTGTCAACGCCACGGGCGTCGAGCTCGGTCCCCATCGCTCCGTCCAGGACGACCGGACCACTCACCAGAAGATCGGACAGGCGGGCCGTTCTCCGCCGAGAGGGCGGACGACTTCTGGGAGTGGATACCGAGGACGTTCGCATTGCGACACGGTATCGAATGGTCTCCGGCGGCGCCGGTAGCGTCTCGCCTATGGCACCCGTTGCAGATCCCCATGGGACCGCCGAAGAACTAGAAGAATCAGCAACCTCACCCATCTCCTCCTCTCAACCGGAGAAAGTGTCCCTCGACGGTCAGAGGCATGTGAAGGCGCTGGAACGCCGCATGAACCCACGTCATCTCATGATGATCAGCTTCGGCGGGGTCATCGGCACGGGACTGTTTCTGTCCACTGGCAACACGATTCACCAGGCCGGCCCCCTGGGGACCGTACTGGCCTACTCCATCGGCGCCGTCATCGTCTACCTGGTCATGCTGTGTCTGGGAGAGCTGAGCGTCGCGATGCCCTTCACCGGCGCCTTTCATGTCTATGCCCACCAGTACCTGGGGCCGGCCACGGGATTCGTCACTGCCATCCTGTACTGGCTCACGTGGACGGTAGCCCTGGGAAGTGAGTTCACCGGCGCAGCGATGATCATGTATGGCTGGTTCCCAGGCGTCCCCGTATGGGTATGGGCGGCCGCCTTCATCATCCTGGTCCTCGTGCTCAACACGGTCTCCGTCAGGGTCTTCGCCGAGGCGGAGACGGTGCTATCCGGGATCAAGGTGGCGGCGATCATCATATTCATCGCTCTGGGCACGGCCACGATCATTGGGCTGCTGCCCTACGAGGGGCACCGCTCGTTCCTGGGGCTGACGAATCTGTACCAGGACGGCCTCTTCCCCAACGGATTCGGCGCGGTATTCACCACGATCCTGGCCATCAACTTCGCCTTCTCCGGCACCGAGCTCATCGGCGTTACCGCCGGAGAGGTCGAGGACCCGGGCACTACCATTCCTCGCGCGATCCGGGCGACCCTGGCCCGCCTGACCATCTTCTTCATCGGCTCGATCGTCGTCATCGCAGCACTGATCCCGTGGGAGAGGGCCGGGGTCGAGGAGAGCCCCTTTGTAACGGTCCTGTCGAGGATCGGCGTTCCCTGCGCCGGGGACATCATGAACGTAATCATTCTGGCCGCCATCCTGTCGGCGGCGAACTCGGGGCTCTATGCCTCGACCCGCATGCTGTGGTCTCTGGCCAACGAGGGCACCCTGCCTAAGGCCCTGGCTCGCACCAACCGGTTCGGGGTGCCGGCACTGGCCATGGGACTGTCCATGTTGGGCGGGCTGGCGGCCCTGCTGACATCGACCTACGCCGCCTCCACGGTGTACCTGGTCCTTGTATCCATCTCCGGACTCGCCGTGGTCCTGGTGTGGGTGGTCATCGCCGTCTGCCACCTGTCATTCCGACGTTATTGGCTCGCCGACGGCCGCAGTCTGACGGAGCTGGCGTACCGAGCTCCCGGGTACCCATGGGTATCGATCGCGGCGCTGGCACTATCGGCGGCCTCCTGCCTGCTTATCGCCTTCGACCCTGAGCAACGCCCGGCCCTGGGGATCACCGCGCTCTTCCTGGCGGTCTGCTACCTCGGCTACTGGGGAGCCAACCGCCGGATCAGCCTCTAGAAAGCCGGTGGAGGACTACGCAGTCCTCCACCGCACATGACAAGCCTTCAACGAGTCTCGACTATCTGCTTACCGAAGGGGAAGCAGGTGATAGGGATGAGCTTGATGTTGGCCACCGCCAGCGGGATCCCAATGATGGTGATGGCCTGCGCGGCTGCGGTGGTGACGTGGCCGATCGCCAACCAGAGCCCGGCAACGAGGAACCAGATGACGTTACTGATCCCAGTCATGGCGCCGGCTCCAGGGGCGGGGACCACCTCGCGCCCGAAGGGCCACAGGACGTATGCGGCTATGCGGAAGGAGGCAATTCCCGCAGGAATCGTGACGATGAACAGGCAGGCGATCAGACCGAAGAAGACGTAGCCGAGGAACAGCCAGAACCCACCAAGGACGACCCAGATGATGTTGAGCAGCGTGCGCATGTCATCTATGTACCACACGCGGGAACCACAATGTGCCCGCGCTCGCAGGCGGTCACCAGAAGATGCGCTGAGCGATGGCGTCAGCGAAGTTGTCCAGCGCCTCCGGCGCTGCCCCGAGGTAGAGTCCTGCGTCGATCAGCGAGACCTCCATGAGGTAGAAGCCGCCCTGACCGTCTCCAACGACGTCGACACGGTTGAACAGGAGCTGAATGTCTCGGCCGGAGACCTCCTTGATGAGCGTATGGATGGCCTTGCGCACCCGCTCACCCCAAAGCCACTCCTGCTCACTGGGCTCCCGCGCGGTGACGATCTCCTCGTGAATCTGGTCAGTCGACTTGAAGGACGGGTGAAGCATCGGAGCCTTCTCCACCGCGTGAGAGAGCACTCCGTTGAAGTAGACCAGCGAGACCTCACCCTTGCGGTCGACCTCCTCAAGGTACCGCTGGACCATGACGGTGCGCCCACGGCGCAGGTGGTGCATGGCGTCATTGATCGCCGCAGAACGGGAGGAGGCGTTCGTGGCGGTGTAGCGCCCCGTGCCGCGCCCGCCTGAGGATACCGCCGGCTTGACGACGAAGTCACCGTGCGCCGGAAAGCGGGTGTGCACCTGGTGCTTGGAGTAGCCGGCCTCCGGCTCCAGCCAGGTCGTCGGAATCATGGGCACCCCCCACTCGCTCAGTCGGGTGAGGTAGTGCTTGTCCGAGTTCCAGGTAACGACGTCGGGATGGTTGGCCAGTCTGGGAACCGAGCGGGCCCATTGAAGGAAACCGGAGTAGTTGCCCTTGGTGGCGTAGTCGCGGACGCTGCGCAGGACGACGGTGCCGGCCTGGCTCCAGTCGACGTCGGGGTCGTTCCACACGGCGATCCTCGGCTCGATGCCGCGGGCGCGCAGGGCATCGGGAAGGCCGCGGTCGTCGTCGTCAAGCTCTGGGAAGTCGGCGCAGGTAGCCAGCGTCACAATCGGGTCGCTCATGAGGCCCACGCTACCGCGCACGGCTCCGCGGCGAGGGCCGCAGGCGTGTGACGCTGAACCGCGCTCATACCAACGCGAAGGATTACCTCCCGGTCGGGACGGCTGGATACGGGTGGCTGCCACCCCGCAGGTGAGCATCACCAGGCCGTCATAACCACCGACCCCCACAAGACTCCTTGAGACTTGCCACACAATAGGGCGCTTTCGTGGATTCCAACTGGACGTCCCCCACCTTCATCCGTAAAGTATTCCTCCGTCGCCCAGCGAGCCACATCAAATGACATCGCTGTGGTGATGCACCGCTAGCTCAATTGGCAGAGCAGCTGACTCTTAATCAGCGGGTTCAGGGTTCAAGTCCCTGGCGGTGTACGGATCTTCCGGCCCAGTAGGCCGGGGACGACGGTCGCCGAGACCGAGCACCGCTAGCTCAATTGGCAGAGCAGCTGACTCTTAATCAGCGGGTTCAGGGTTCAAGTCCCTGGCGGTGTACCACGAGGGACATGTGCTCCGCTCGGGATGACCCCGCAGGCGTAAGCAGCACGTGAACATCGGCGTCCAGGGGGGCAACCTCCTCCAGCAAGGCCGGGAAGTCCTCGGAATGTCACCGTTCCACCAGACACTGCCGCCTCGTGATCCCAGTTAGCGGCTGCGCCAACCAGCTGCGGCGTGAGAAGTCCTGATCCGCAGCACGCCGACTCGCAGGCATGTACCTGCTATCGCACGCGGTCCTGCAAGGCCCCACTGGGCCGACGACGTCGAAGGAAGTTGAGGGAGTACGTATGACGCACAACATTCACACCACCACAGCGGCCACAGCCCGCGAAGCGGCTGAACGCGAGCTCTTCGCTGCACGCGCCGAGCTCGCGTCACTGGGCGCAGCGACCTCGCCCTCGCGCCTTGAGCGGGCGCTGGAGCGGTTGGAAGCAGCGCAGAGGGCATCACGGCAGCCGCTCTCCCAGGTCGCCTGAGCAGGGGCGCAGCATCGGGTCAGGATCGCAGAGCCGATGTGGTCAACGTTCGCCAGATCACGAAAGTAAGTCGCCGAATCCACTGCCGCAACTACCGGCCGCGATGCGAGGATGAGCATATCCGCCCAGGAACCCGAGGAGGACCTATGCCCCAGCTCGCTGCCGGTGATCGCGCCCCGGATTTCGCCCTGCCCGATCAGGACGATCACACCGTGACCCTCGACGACCTTCGCACCAGCACGGACAGGGGCGTCATCGTCTACTTCTATCCCAAGGCCAGCACTCCGGGCTGCACCAAGGAGGCATGCGACTTCAGGGACTCCTTGGAGGGACTCAAGGCGGCCGGCTACGCCGTCGTCGGCATCTCCCCCGATCCGGTGACCGCCCAAGCCACGTTCTCCAGCCGCCACGGCCTGCCCTTCCCTCTGCTGTCGGACGCCGACCACGCCGTCATGGAGGCTTGGGGCGTGTGGGGTGAGAAGAAGAACTACGGAAAGGTCTACACCGGCGTCATCCGCTCAACCGTGGTGGTCGCGCCCGATGGAACCGTGACACTGGCCCAGTACAACGTCCGCGCCACCGGGCACGTCAAGCGGCTGCGAGCCGCACTCGGTGTGGACTGACGAGCCCTGAGGCCATTATTCTCACATCCTCTGCGCCCACCCCTGTCGACGACAGCACGCTGGGAGACCGCCGTGTTCGGCCATCCGCGTGCAAACCGGTAGAGTGGACGCAACACAGCGCGAGTGGCGGAATTGGTAGACGCCCCAGGTTTAGGTCCTGGTGCCTTCGGGCGTGAGGGTTCGAATCCCTTCTCGCGTACAGATCTCATTTCCCGGCACGGTCAGGGCCTGCGGGCTCCGACAGCCAGGCTTGTCATCCTTGTCCACTCTGACTCTGCCGCTTCCCCAGCCTGATCCGAGGCATCGATGAAAGAGAACTCCTTCAATCAGGATACGCCCGCTTTCGATGCTGTGCTGGCGCAGACGATCGCCAGACACTTTCAAGGCGCCGTGGCCGAGGCCATCGACGGCGTCCAGACGGTCCGACTGGGCAACGGCCTTCCCGTTATTGAGTGCTTCATCGATACGATTCAAGACCACGAGCCATATGGCGCATTCCTCTTTCTCCAGATCACGTCGGGCGCCTTCGGCGATACCCAGACGCTGGTGACGGCCAGCGGCTACGGTTCAAGCCAGCTGGCGTCGGTTGTCACCGCCGGATGCAACTGGGCCTGTGCCTTCGGCCCCGCCCTTCTGGCCGGAATCGGCCGCCCGGACCTGATCAGCTCCCAAGACCCTGAGTTCGAGCAGTTCGAGGCCACAGTGGGAGGCAGACGCTACCGGGTGAGCGCCGGTCATCTCGATCGCAGCATGAATATGCCGATCGAGGAGGTGACGGCCTATCGCCAACAACTCGGCGGACCTCGCGCCCTAACCAACCGGGTGCTCTCCAGCCCTCTGATTCCCGCCACTCGTACTGGTGAGGCCGTAGCACTGGGCTGCTACGTCTCGATCGGACCGGAGCCGATCACCGAGCTCAAGCTCGCAGGCGCCGATTGGCCCGCAGGGCGCAGCGTTCTGGACGCGATCCCTCCGGAGGACGGCGGCTACCGTATGCTCCGGGAGTGGGCGGTGCTCACACCCCTGGAGCCAGCCCCGGCACTGACCCGGGACGATCTGCAGCACACCCTCAACCTCATCCGCGCCACCTCGGACAACCCACGCAGTGAAGCCGGCTGGCTGGGTAGCAGACACCACAGCATGAGGCTGGGACCGCCGAGCCTGCCTCAGGGCCTCTCTCTTCCTGAGGACATGCGTTGGTTCCTCGGCACCATCGCAGGCTCGGGCGCCGGCCCCGGCTACGGGCTGGACATCTACCCGGCAGACGACGGAGGCATCCACCTCGCCGATGCCGGTTGCGGCGCCGAGTGGCGTATGAGCCCCTACGACGGCAGCGTCTGGTTGGACTCACGGGCCTGCGACGATGGTTTTGTCCGCGTAGCCCCGAGCTTCCTATCCTGGTACGAGGCCTGGCTCGATCATGCGATCCGCGGTGGTGGGCCGTTTGCGCAGTGGTCCTACCAGGTCGACGCCGCCTACAAGATGCTCAAGCAGAGCGCCGGCGAACACGGCGTCGAGCGTCTTCCGAAGACTGTCACACGGGTCAGGATCCATGACCCAGCCAAGGATGTCGGCCCCTGTCACTCCTGCCAGCTCGTCTACGACTGGTTCGGTGTACCGGAGTCGGTCTTCGTCACTGCCCCGTCCCCGGCGACCTGAGTCACTGCTCGTGCTGAACGACCTCGAAGCCGAGGACATCCACGCGCATTCCCCGGCGCCTGTCGTCGTCGTGCCCACCGGCCGGCCGCGCGGCCTGCCAGCGTTCATAGTCCTCACGCGTCTCCCACCGAGTCACCACGAAGTAGCGGTCCTCACCAACCACCGGACGCAGCAGCTCGAAGCTCTGGAAGCCCTGTGAGGTGTCGACGCCCCGCTTACGTGCGGCGAAGCGCTTCTCGATCTCGGCCTCGGCGCCCTCGGGGAAGGTCAGCGCGGTGATGTTGACGTAGGTCATGATGTTCTCCTCGGTGTCTTTGTCGGCTCCGGGCCGGAACAGGCGTCACAGCGAACGCTACCGCCTGACCACAGCCTCGGACTACAGGCACTGGTACCTCACGGCGCTGAGACAGCCCCGAAGCCGGGTGGTGGCCGGGTAGCCTGAGCCCATGACAACTGCCTCGTTCACCCGCAAGGACGGTCGCGCCGTCGACGAGCTTCGCCCCGTGACCATGACCCGTCACTGGCTCGACCACGCCGAGGGATCGGTCCTGGTGACATTCGGGCGCACCCGTGTCCTGTGCGCCGCCTCCTTCACCGAGGGCGTCCCGCGCTGGCGCAAGGGCAGCGGTGAAGGCTGGGTGACCGCCGAGTACGCCATGCTCCCTCGGGCCGGGTCGGAGCGCTCAGGGCGCGAGTCGGTGCGCGGCAAGGTCGGCGGCCGCACCCATGAGATCTCCCGCCTCATCGGCCGTAGCCTGCGCGGCATCATTGACGTGTCCGCGCTGGGTGAGAACACGATCGCCCTGGACTGCGACGTCCTGCAAGCCGACGGCGGCACCCGTACCGCGGCGATCACCGGCGCCTACGTGGCCCTGGCCGATGCCGTCACCTGGGGCACTGAACGAGGTCTCATCAAGGCCCGCTCCGGCAAGCCGGTGCTGTCCGACTCCCTGTCGGCCATCTCGGTGGGGATCATCGACGGTGTTCCCTGCCTCGACCTGCCCTATGAGGAGGACGTGCGCGCCCAGACCGACATGAACGTCGTCCAGACCGGTGACGGCCGGTTCATCGAGGTCCAGGGCACCGCCGAGCATGCCCCCTTCGACCGATCCGAGCTGGGATCACTGCTCGACCTGGCCGCCACCGGCAACACCCGGCTGGCAGCGCTCCAGCGCCGAGCCCTGGCCGGCCCCGACGACGAGCCCTTCACTGTGTCCTCCTCTCAGTCGACGGAGGCCTGATCCGTGAACGATCCCTCTGGCGCCGACGGCGCTCCCCTGCTCACGGACCGAGTCGAGGTACCTGATGGCGCCCGTCTCGTGCTGGCCACCCACAACGCCGGCAAGCTGGCCGAGCTGCGGCAGATCCTGAAGCCGCTCGTACCAGACCTGGATCCTGGCGCGATCATCTCGGCCGCCTCGCTCAAGGTACCCGAACCAGTGGAGGACGGTCTGTCCTTCACTGACAACGCCCGTCTCAAGGCCCGCGCCCTGGCCTGGGCCACTGGCCTGCCAGCAGTCGCGGACGACTCGGGTCTGTGCGTGGACGTGCTGGGCGGAGCGCCGGGGATCTTCTCGGCACGCTGGAGCGGCCGACATGGGGACGATGAGGCCAACCTCCAGCTGCTTCTGAGTCAGCTGGCCGACGTCGCCGATCCGCATCGCACAGCGTGCTTCACCTGCGCCGCGGTCCTGGTTCAGCCGGCCACCGGCAGTGCACCGGAGCGGGTCGCCGCCATCGAGCGCTCCATGGAGGGGCGCCTGGCTCACTCTCCTCAGGGAGAGGGAGGGTTCGGATACGACCCGATCTTCGTCCCCCTCCAGGAGGACGAGTCCGATGCCCGAGGCCGTACCACCGCCCAGATGACGCCTGAGGAGAAGCACGCCATCTCCCACCGGGGCCGGGCCTTCCGTGCCCTTGCACCAGTCCTAGCCGAGCTCCTGGGCCGGTAGCTAGCCGTTCACGTCTCACTCACCGGGCACCCGGCGAGCTCCGTGGTGCTCAACTCCTCCCTGCTCCTGCTCGGCGAGGCGGCGCGCCACGGGCCTGGGGGTCAGGGAGTCGTGGGCGCGCACGTAGCCGTAGAGCCACCGCCACCCGGCCAGGAACACGATGAGGAAGGTCCCGGTCATGAGCGACCAGGAGACTGCGACCAAGACGCCAGTGACCGCCAGATCGGTCAGGTAGTGCAGCGCGGTCCATATCACCCAGGTCAGGCCTGCGATGATGAGCCCCTCGGGCAGGGCCATCTCGAGGTGATCAGGGTGGCGATGTCGAAGGCACCAGGTGGCACCCCAGGAGATGCCCACAGCCAGGACTGCCTGCCACAGCGGCGTGACGACCTGCCCCATCGTGCGCGTCGAGGCGGCGCCGAACAGTGCCACGAGCACCACTGCCACCAGGTCCGAGGGCACCACCAGCCACCAACGCGTCCTCCTGCCCCTGGTCCAGGGACAGTCCGCCCCGTCGGGAAGAGCCGGGGTGAAGGAGATCCTCCGTTGCCGGGAAGGATGACCGTTCCCGCTGGCGCTCACAGCTCCCAGACGGCGTCCGCCGTCGCCGCCTCCAACGGACCCGAGTAGACTTCTGCGGCCTCCTTGAGGGGCACGGCCGGGTCCGTCCAGGGCTGGATATGGGTGAGGACCAGGTGTCCCGCACCAGCCTGCGCGGCGAGCTCCCCGGCGCGGCGACCGGTCATATGCATTCCACCCACGGTGTCCCGGCCCTCGACGAAGGCCGCCTCGGCCAGGAGGAGGTCCACGCCCTGAGCCATATCGCTCATACCCTGGCAGGAGTCCGTGTCCCCCGTGAAAGCGAGGCTGACCCGGAGAGACGGGTCGGCCTCGCTCGGCCCCTCGATCCGGTACCCGTAGGCCTCCACCGGGTGGAGCGCCTCAAAGGGTGCGATCACCATGGGGCCCACGCTGTAGGACCTGCCGGGCACGGCGGTGACGAAACCGAACTCGGTGGCGTAGCGCTCGCTGGGCGGGACGCCGTCAACCCCCTGCAGACGCTCCAGCAGTTCCGAGGGGCCCAGGCAGGCCACCGGCCCCAACGCTCCGGTGGGCAGCCAGCGCCGGTAGACGTGCATCCCCACCAGGTCGACCATGTGGTCGGCGTGGCAGTGCGAGATCGCTATGGCGTCCAGCTCAGCGGGATCGAGGTGACGCAGCAGCTGTCCCATGGACCCCGGTCCGAGGTCCAGCACGATCGAGTAGGTGCGCAGCGCGCCGTCGGCATCGACTCCGTCAGCCTGAACCAGGTAGGAGGAGGCCGAGGACTGGGGCCCCGACATGGATCCCGAGCAGCCGATAATCGTGAGTCTCATGCAGGTCCTTAGGGGAGGGAGGAAAGGGCGGAGGGGGACACAGGGGAGTCCGATGCGGTGGAGGCGAAGGCCACGCGCTCAACGGCGGCGACCTCGGGCCCGAGGAAGCGCCGGGCCAGCACCGAGAAGGCTTCCGGATCGCCGGTAGAGCGGAACTCGTGGCGCGGTTCGCAGGCCTCGGGTCCACGCAGAAGGTTCCTTCTGGCCAGCGCCCGGTAGACGTCCTTGGCGGTCTCGTCTGAGGAGGTCACCAGAGCGACCTCCTCCCCCATGACGTAGGAGATCGGTCCGACCAGGAGGGGGTAGTGGGTGCAGCCCAGGATGAGGGTGTCCACGCCGGCGGCCTTGATGGGAGCCAGGTACTCCTCGGCGACGTCGAGTACCTCGGGGCCGGTGGTCACACCTCGTTCGGCGAGCTCGACGAAGCGCGGGCAGGCCTGCGAGAAGAGCTCGACGCCGGGGACGGCCTGGAGCGCGTCGTCATAGGCGCGCGAGTCGACCGTCCCCCGGGTGGCGATCAGGCCCACCCGGCCGTTGCGGGTCACCCGGGCCGCCGTGCGCGCGGCCGGGTGGATCACCTCGATGACTGGGACGCCCCGCCCCAGGGTGTAACGCTCACGTGCATCGTGCAGCACGGCCGCAGAGGCAGTGTTGCAGGCGATGACGAGCAGCTTGACCCCGCGATCCACGAGCTCGTCCATGATGCTCAGTGCCAGGGAGCGGACCTCGGCGATGTCTCGAGGGCCGTAGGGACCGTTGGCGGTGTCCCCGATGTAGAGCACCCTCTCATGGGGCAGCTGGTCGAGGACAGAACGGGCGACGGTGAGGCCACCGACCCCAGAGTCGAACATCCCGATCGGAGCATCATTCACACAGCGAGACTATGCGGGCCCTGTGCCCCCGAACAGCGCGGATACCAGTGATTCCTGCCACCAGGTGACCATGTCGTAGACGAGTGCCGTGCCCCTGTACCACTGCTCGTGAGGAGTCTCGCTCTCAGGAGCCTCCTGGAAGGCGACGTCGTGGATACGCCCGGCGTCCTGAGCGGACTCGATGCCCAAACGCTGGGCCAGCACGAGACGGATGTCGTTGATCGCACCGAGCCAGTCGGCCTCCTGACCGAACGGCACCAGGATCGTTCCCTCAGGGCCCGAGGGCACCCGCATCTCGGCGACCAGCCGCGCCAGGCGGTCTGACTTGTCGTCACGTAGGCGCGCCCGGGTCAGGCTGCTCACCTCCATCGCGGTGACGGGATCCTCGGAGGCCTCCGGAAGCAGGATGCCGACGACGGGATCCGTGGTCGGCCGACCGGCGTGAACGTGATTGGCCGGAGGGTCAAGATCGACGTCCAGGGCCGCCAAGACCTCGCGGTCCCGATCGCTCTCCCCCGGGCGCCCCGGATCGCTGCGGTAGGGCTGCGAGATCGCGGATTCGCCCGTGTCCTTGAGGGCGGGGTCATCCGACTGGAGCAGGGCTCTAATCTCCAGGGCCAATCGGGCCAGGAGCTCTCGTTCCCAGTCATCGAGGCCGCAGGCCAGTCCCTCGGAGACCCGGCGGAAGGCTCGCATTACTCTCCTCCTGCGGAATCGCTCGCGGATCCATCGCCGTCGTCACCCAGGGGCTCGATCGTGGCGCGCAGGCCGTAACCGTGCATCGCGGTGACATCGACCTCCATGCGCTCGCGGGCTCCTCGGGAGACCACGGCGCGGCCAGTGGTGTGCACCCGCATCATGCGTGCCTCGGCCACGGGCAGGGAGAAGCCGAAGTAGGAGTGGAAGACCCAGGTCACATAGCTCATCGTGTTGATCGGGTCGTCGTGCACCACCGTGCACCACAGGCGCTGGGCGCGGGCGCGCGACTCCTCCAGGATCTCCGGTTCCGCAACGGGCAACGAGGCGCTCATGCCACCAGGGTAACGGCGTCCCGGCAGCAGTAGGCCAGTGATGGATCACCGCTGCGGCAAGGCGCGATAGGTTGTTCCCGTGAACGACTACGTGCCCACTGCCGAATCCCCCGCCGCCTCACCGGTTGCCTCCATGGACGTGTCGGCGGCCTCGACCTCGCTGCTGACCGACATGTACGAGCTCACCATGCTCCAGGGAGCGTTAGCCTCGGGCACCGCCTCAAGGCGCAGCGTCTTCGAGCTCTTCGGGCGCAGACTTCCCGGATCGCGCCGCTTCGGGGTTGTTGCCGGCACCGGTCGGCTGCTGGACGCCATTGAGGCCTTCACCTTCACGCCCACACAGATCGACTTCCTGCACCGTACTGGGGTCGTCGACGACGAGACCCTGGACTTCCTGCGCAGCTACCGCTTCACCGGCACGATCCGCGGCTACGCCGAGGGCGAGTGCTACTTCGCCGGATCCCCGCTGCTGACGGTCGAGGGCACCTTCGCCGAGGCGTGCATCCTGGAGACCCTGGCACTGTCGATCTACAACTACGACTGCGCCGTCGCCGCAGCCGCCTCCCGCATGACGATCGCTGCCCACGGGCGGCCTTGCGTGGACTTCGGTGCGCGCCGCGCCCATGAGCTGGCGGCCGTCGCCGCGGCCCGGTCCTCGGTCGTCGGCGGTTTTGTGGGGACCAGCAACCTGGAGGCGGGACTCCTCTACGGGATTCCCACGGTGGGGACCTCAGCGCACTCCTTCACCCTCCTGCACGACACCGAGGAGGATGCCTTCGCCGCGCAGGTGGCCAGCCTCGGGCCGAGCACCACCATCCTCGTGGACACCTACGATATAACCACCGGCGTGGAGCGGGCCGTCGAGGCAGCGCGGGCCGCAGGTGGGGAGCTCGGGGCGGTGCGACTGGACTCCGGTGACCTGGTGGCCGAGGCCTTTAAGGTGCGTGCCCAGCTCGACTCCCTGGGTGCGACGTCGACGAGGATCACGGTGACCAACGACCTCGACGAGCATGCCATCGCTGCGCTGGGGGCGGCCCCCGTGGACTCCTACGGTGTGGGTACCAAGCTCGTCACCGGCTCAGGGCGCCCGACCGCGGCGCTCGTCTACAAGCTGGTGGAGCGTGAGGGAGCCGACGGAAGCATGGAGGAGGTCGCCAAGTTCTCCTCGGGTGGCAAGTCCACCGTGGGCGGCCGCAAGTGGGCCGGCCGCACACTGACTGCCAAGGGCACGGCCGCCGAGGAGCTGGTGGTCTCCAGCAGCTCCCAGGACCAGGGCCTGGCAGCACTGGATGAGGCCGGTGCGAGGCCGCTCCAGGTACTCCTGGTCGACGAGGGCCGGATCGTCGAGAAGCACCGCGGCAAAGAGGCCTTGAGTGCGGCGGCGGAGCGGCACCGGTCCGCCCGCGCCGAGCTGCCCTATGACGCCTGGCGCCTGAGCGACGGGGAGTCTGCACTACAGACCCGCCACGTCGACCTCAACGGTCAAGGCGCCATCCGGCGCTGAGACGTCCCAGGAGGACGTCAGAGCGGATCCGCATCCGCACCTGACCGTCCAGGTGGGTCAGCGCTTGCCGACGAACCAGCGCCGCAGGGTCTGGATGCGCTTCTCGATCTCCTCGGTGGAGGCGGCCGCCACCTCCGGGCCTCCGCACACGCGCCGGAGCTCGTTGTGGACGACGCCGTGCGGCTGGCTGGAGCGGCGCGCCCAGGCGGCCACCAGCTGGGAGAGCTCCTTGCGGGCCGCTGCCCGGCGCCGGGCGTCGTCGATGCCTGAGTTCTTCCGCCTCTGCGCCTCGGCGGCGGCCTGCTTCTTCTGGGAGGCGATCTGCTTGTCCTGACGCTGACGCAGCAGGGCGGTCACCTGCTCGGGCTCCAACAGACCCGGCAGCCCCAGGTACTCCTGCTCCTCGATGCTGCCAACCATGGCACCGGTCCCGAACTCGCCGCCGTCGAAGAGCACGCGGTCGAACTCGGCCCGGCTGTCCATGGCCTCGAAGCCGGGCAGCAGCTCGGCCGAGGCATTCTCGGTCTTGTTGGCCTCGGCGAGCAGTCGGTCCTCAGGGCTGAAGAGAGCATCTTCCTGCCTCGCCGAGTCGGGACGGCTCAGGACGTGGTCACGGGCCACCTCCATCTCGCCGGCCAGGACCAGCAGAGGCGTCACCGAGGGGAGAAACACCGAGGCGGTCTCCCCTCGGGCCCGCGAACGCACGAACCGCCCCACTGCCTGAGCGAAGAACAGCGGGGTGGAGGTAGAGGTCGCGTAGACACCCACGGCGAGCCGGGGGACGTCGACCCCTTCGGAGACCATGCGCACGGCCACGAGCCAGCGGTCGGTGGAGGCGGAGAAGGCCTCGATGCGGCTGGAGGCGCCGTTGTCGTCGGAGAGGACAACCGTGGGGGCCTCGCCGGTGATGGCGCGCAGCTGCTTGGCGTAGGCACGGGCCTTGGCCTGGTCGGAGGCGATGACGAGGGCTCCTGCGTCGGGCACCTGGCGGCGCACCTCGGTCAGGCGCTGGTCGGCGGCGGCCAGGACCGCAGGGATCCACTCCCCCGCCGGGTCGAGCGCGGTGCGCCAGGCCTGGGCCTCCAGGTCCTTGGTCAACGGCTCCCCCAGGCGGGCCGCGACCTCATCGCCGGCCTTGGTGCGCCATCGCATCTGCCCCGAGTACGACATGAACATCACCGGGCGCACGACGCCGTCGCGCAGTGCGTCGGAGTAGCCGTAGGAGTAGTCCGCCTGGGATCGCTTCGAGCCGGAAGCATCCTCCTTGTACCGCACGAACGGGATCGGGGAGGTGTCGGAGCGGAAGGGCGTTCCGGTCAGGGCCAGCCTCCGGCGCGCCGGGGTGAAGGCCTCGCGGATCGCGTCCCCCCAACTCAGGGCGTCCCCGCCGTGGTGGATCTCGTCGAGGATGACGAGAGTACGGGCCTGGTCGGTGCGGGCTCGGTGCAGGTTGGCGTTGGCGGCCACCTGCGCATAGGTCAGGGCGACGCCGTCGAAGCGCGATCCGAGCGCCCCCTGGGAGTTGGAGTAGGAGGGGTCGATGTGGATGCCGACACGGGCGGCGGCCTCGGCCCACTGGTACTTGAGGTGCTCGGTGGGGCAGACGATGGTCACCTTGTGGACATCACCGGAGCTGAGCAGCTCGGTGGCCACCCGCAGCGCGAAGGTCGTCTTTCCCGCTCCGGGCGTGGCCACGGCCAGGAAGTCCTGGGGCATCCTCTCCAGGTACTGTCGCAGGGCCGCGGCCTGCCAGGCGCGCAGCGACCCGGCCGTTCCCCAGGCCGCGCGGCGCGGGTAGGCCGGGGAGAGGTTCTGGGCCGCCGACGTCGAGGCTCGCGTCGGGACTGCGTGGGTCGCCTGGCCGCCGCGGGCGGCGTTCACCGACTTCCTCGCCCGAAGGGGAGGCGGGGGAAACGGGGGCCCTTGCTGCTCCCGGAGTCGTCGCCGCTGCGCATCTCCTCGTAGATGGACTTGCAGGTGGGGCACACCGGGTACTTCGACGGGTCGCGCCCGGGTGTCCACACCTTGCCGCACAGGGCGACGACGGGACGCCCGGTGACGGCTGCAGCGGCGATCTTGTCCTTGCGGACGTAGTGGGCGAAGCGGTCCGCGTCGCCGTCGTCGGTCGACTGGAGCTCCTCGCGCTCCAGGACGGCCGTACCAACACCCTGCGTGGGCTCGGCGGCCGGGTCGGTCGGGGCTCCGGGCGATCCTGGATCAGCGCTGGCGAGGACGTCTGTCATGCCGTCCAGTCTAGGTCGCACGGTACGCACCGGCAGTCGCCCACCCCACCCTGGCTCTGTGGGGAGGCTCTCCCTGAGAGGCGCGACGCCTCCGTCAGGGTCTCGAGGCGAGCCTACTGGCAGCCGCGGGATCGACCAGCACCAGGGCGTCGTCATGGCGCTGCATGACGGTTGCCGGCCATTCGGGGCTCACCTCGCCCTCCACGAGCTGGGCGATGGCTTCGGCCTTGCCCTCCCCGGTTGCGATGAGGACGAGCTTGCGGGCCTCCATGATGGTGGCCAGCCCCTGGGTGATGCACTGGGTGGGTACCGCGTCGACGTCGCCGTCGAAGAAGCGGGCGTTGTCGCGGCGGGTCTGCTCGTGGAGCTCGCCGACGTGCGTGCGCGAGTCGAGGTCGCCGCCGGGCTCGTTGAATCCGATGTGCCCGTCGGATCCGATGCCGAGGATCTGCAGGTCGCAGTAGCCGGCTGCCGCCATCTGCGCCTCGTAGTCGCGGCAGGCGGCCTCAAGGTCCTCGCTCAGCGCGTCCGGACCGCGGAGGGCACCGGGGCGCATGTCGACGCGGGAACGCAGATTGGTCTCCATGAAGGTGGCGTAGCGCTCCGGGTGCCCTGCGGGCAGGCCTACGTACTCGTCGAGCATGAAGCCGGTGACCTCGGCGAAGCTGATGCGGCCGGCGGCGCAGCGCGTGGCGAGCTCGTCATACAGGGGCAGGGGTGAGGACCCGGTGGCGGTCCCCAGCACGGCTGCCGGCTTGTCCTTGAGCAGCGCCTCTATCTCATCGGCCGCCCGCTGTGCGAGCGCCTGAGCGGAGTCCAGAATGACAAGCTGCACGGTGATGTCCTCTCTGACATATCGACTGGGTGTTCTGAGTCTACTGACCTCTGTGAGCCGCCACATTCTTGAGCGACTTTACAGCAATCCTACCCCGATTTATCAGAATCGATCACTCTACGACGATGTGACCACAGCAATCACACTGGCTGGGCGTGCCCCGGCCAGGAGCGGATCGTCGCAAGAACCTGGGGACCGCGCCGGTCGAGCAGACGACCACCGACAACGACGCCGCCCCAGAGCGCCAGAGAGCACCACGCGCCCCCCAGGACGAGCGCCGCCCATCCCCACATCGGCGAGCCCTGGACGACGCCGTAGGCCGCCGCCCCGAGTACAGGCGAGCAGACGGCGAGGAGAAGGAGCATCGCCACCGCCTGGACGATGGAGGCGAGAAGAGCGGTTCCCGATGTCCGCGAGCGCATAGGGCTGTCTCCGGGCGCAAGCGTCTCATAGGGCAGCAGGACGTTGGTGAGACAGGACCATCCCAGCGCGCAGCCGTAGAGGGCCAGACAGGCACCGGAGACGGCGGGCAGCGCCGCCCAGTACCCGGTCCACGCCCCCATGGTCACCTCGACGGCGATCAGCAGGGGCACCTGCCACAGAGCCGCTCCGGCAACCCGCCCCAGTCGGTCGTGCGCTCCGCTGGTACCGGCACTGATGTGGCTCCACAGGGCGGTGGAGTCCAGGCCGAGGTCGTCGTGGATCACCCATCCCATGAACATCGCCAGCGCCGGCGCCATGCACAGCAGGAGCACCGGGGCGTGTCCGAGGGCGAGGCTGCCTCCTAGCCGTTGACCGTTGACGATGATGACGAATCGGCTGGAGTTGAGGGCGGGAACCAGGACGAGGATGACGGGCACGAGGAGGATAGACAGGAGCTGGACCAGGTACCGGGGATCGGTACGCCAGTAGCGCAGGCAGCGAGCGGCCACGGCGGCCGCCGGACGCGGCAGTACGGAACCGAGTCTGTGAGCCCATGGGAGCACATCAATCTGGCCCTCCCCACGTGGGTCGGCGTGCCCGTCCCCGATGCGTCTGCCGCGCGAGGAGTAGGCGCGGGTGCGAGTCTGCGCCGTCCCCGGCGAGGTCATCACTCTGCCGACGACGCGTTGCCACACGGGGAACAGGGCCACCGGGACGATCCAGGCGCCGATCATCAGCATCAGTGCCGGCAGCGCTGAGCCGGTGGCGATGAGACCGGGGGCGGTGAAGCCCCACCCGAAGGGAGTCAGCCCCATGACCTGAGCAATGGTCTTGAGTCGCTCGAGAAAGCCGGCAATGTCGTCCCCGATGATCCTGGGGATCAGGTTCGGCAGCTGAGTGGCCACTAAAAAGGACAGGAAGGCGATGATCGCTGTCGTCTCACGCCCTCGACGGGAGGAGGAGACTCCCACAGCCGTCACCACGATACGGGAGAGGATGATGCAGGTGGCCAGGGCGGCCGGTGCGCACAGCAATGCCAGGAGCGCCGCCAGAATCTGGCCCGCTACCAGCCAGGTGAGGGCCGGAACGAGGCAGATGACAGCCGTCAGGCAGCCGGGGACACCAAGTGCGCCGGCGGCCAGCAACCCGATGGCCAGTCCTCGCGACGGAGCGGTCCAGGCGGCCATGGCTCGGGGGTCCAGGGTGGAGTCGACCCCGGTGACGAGCAGCGGCACCACGGCCCAACCGGCTACCAGCAGCGCCCCGAGGACGCCCATGAGCAGCGCGATGACCTGGGTATCCGTTCTCAGCCCGAGACCGACGGCGCCGGCCAGCACCATGCCGAGCACTCCCAGCCCGTAGAGGACCCCGATCACGGTGCCGACGACAGCCCATGTGCTCTTGGTCACGGCGTTGAGGGTCAGGCGCCACTTCAGCTTGACGAGGGTCGCAACCATGACAGCCCCTCCGTTCGCACCTGGGCCCCCACCAGCTCGGTGAAGCGCTGCTCGAGGTCCCCGCCGACCGCGACCTTCTCCGTCGTCCCCGCTGCGACGACCCGACCGGCGTTGATGATGGCTACGTGGTCGCACAGGCGCTGCACGGTGGTCATGACATGACTGGAGATGACCACGGTCCCGCCGGCGGCGGCGTAGTCTCGCAGGATCGCCTGGATCGTCTGCGCCGAGATCGGGTCGACGGCCTCGAAGGGCTCGTCCAGGACCAGGATGGAGGGTGAGTGCACCATGGCGCAGGCCAGGTGGATCTTCTTACGCATTCCCGCTGAGTAGTCGGCCACCAGGGTTGTGCCGGCGTCCCACAGTCCCAGGACCTTGACCAGCTCTGTTGCCCGAGGCACGACGACATCGCGCTCAAGACCACGCAGAAGGCCGGAGTAGGTGACGAGCTCCAAACCGTTGAGACGGTCGAAGGTCCGCAGCCCATCGGGCAGCACCCCCAGGAGGGCCTTGGCCCGCCTGGGCTCAGCCCACACGTCGACGCCATGGACCAGCACCTGCCCGGCGTCGGGACGCAGCAGACCGGTGGCCATCGACAGACTGGTCGTCTTACCCGCCCCGTTGGGGCCGACGATGCCATAGAAGCTGGAGACCGGGATATCGAGACTCAGCTGATCCACCGCGATCTTGCGGTCGAAGGTCTTGACCAGCCCCACCAGCCGAAGTGCTGGCACGGAGGCGGAGCCGGGTGGCACCCCGGCCAGTGCGGCGACCGTGTCGGGGCGATCAGGCTGACTCGCTGCAGGCGTGGACGCAGACATGCTTCTACTGTAAAAGCGCCTACTTATTCAACCCTCCGCCGACAGGAGGAGATCGGAGGTACTGACCTACTCCTTCAGGCCCCTGAGCATCATCAGGGACACAGCCACGGCCTCACAATGACCTGCGCCGGTCCCGCGGTAAACAGAAATGGGACACGCACATGATTCCGGTCCGCTGCCACACCTCGACGGGGCGGCAACGGACCGGAATCAGGATGTCAGGGGCACGGCCCCACGTATCACTCGGCGACAGCCTTCTTGAGCGAGGAACCGACGGTGACCTTGACGCCGTAGCCGGCGGGGATCTGGATCTCCTCGCCGGTGCGGGGGTTACGGCCAGTGCGTGCGGCACGCTCGACGCGCTCGATACCCATGAGACCGGTGATCTTCACGGCCTCACCCTTGGCGACGTTCTCAACGAGGACATCCTGGAAGGCTCCCAGGAAGGCGTCGGCGTCGGTCTTGGTCAGGCCGGCCTTCTCGGCGATGGCGGCGATGAGCTCGGTGCGGTTGACGGACATGTCTTCCCTCTCGATCGTGGACGGACACCCTTGTGTGGTGCCACTTCTGGCAACGCTACGCATAAAACCTTGGGTTTGTCAGGTCAGACCGGAGTGTCGCGCTGGATGGCGAGTAACAATTCGCACATTTGCACCCCAGCAGTCACACCCGTCACACGCAGAGCAAGCCGCGGAACGGCGCCGTTTTGGACAGCCCTTCCACTCAGCCTTTCCACAGGGCACCGGGGAGGGCGTTCACGAACCACGACGTAATAGTGGTCGGGTGGGTGATCGCGGTACCGACGACGACGGCGAAGGCTCCGTGCTCCATAACGGCAGCTGCCTGCGCGGGGGTGTGAACCCGCCCTTCGACGACGAGTGGGACCTCCGCGATACCGGCGACCTGGTCGACGAGCTCGAGGTCGGGGCCGTCGGTCTTGGGACGCTCCCCGGTGTAGCCGGCCAGGGTGGTCCCCAGGATGTCGACCCCGGCATCCTGAGCGGCCCTGGCGTCATCCAGGGACCCGCAGTCGGCCATGATGAGGACCTCCGGACGGGCCTGACGGAGACCCTCGACGGTCTGAGCCAGGCTCAGTTTGTCGGGACGGGGGCGGCGGGTACCGTCCAGCGCCACGATCTGGCTCCCGGTGGCGGCCACGGTAATGGCGTGAGTGAGTGTCGGGGTGATGAAGACGCCGTCGTGACCGTCCTTCCACAGGCCGATGACGGGGACGTCGACGTGCTGGCAGATGAGGGCCAGATCCGCCAGTCCCTGTGCGCGGATACCGACGGCGCCGCCGGCGACGCAGGCCTGTGCCACCTCGTCCATGGTGCGGGGGTCGCGCATCGGCTCGCCCGGGTAGGCCTGGGCTGAGGCGATGAGCCCTCCTCTCATGCGCTCCAGAACGGGATGGAGCCCCGTGGAGGCGGTCTGTACGTCCGTTGAAGACTGTGATGGTGACTGCTCGGTCATAGGTGTGTCCTGTCTGAATGGTGCAGAAGCTGGTGGCTAGGGGCGGTGGTTGTCGTTGTTGCAGGCCAGGGCGAGGGCGCCGCGAGCCGCGCCGACGATCGGCGCGGTGGTCCCCAAGGTGGCGGGAATGATCTTGATGGAGGCCAGGGGGTCGATGATCTCTGCGGCGAAGGTCCGCTGCAGAGGCTCCCACCACAGGTCGCCCGCTCGGGCCAGGCCACCGGAGACGACGACGACGTCGGGATCGATGACGGTGACCAGTCCCGCCAGCGCCCTGCCCAGACAGGCCGCCGAGTCGCGGTAGACCTCCTGAGCGATACGGTCCCCCGCGGCCGCGCGTCTCTCCACCTCGCGAGCGTCGGGAACCTCGGGCTCTCCCCCCTTGGCCAGGTAGCGGCGGTGGATCTGCGGGCCGGCGGTCACGCCCTCGAGGTGCCCCGGCCTGCCGCATGTGCAGGGTTCGCCCTGCGCGCCGGGGACAGGCACGTGACCGATCTCGCCGGCCACGTGATGGGCACCCCTACGGGTTCGCCCCTCGATAACGAGGGCACCGCCGACTCCGGTACCCACCGCCACCATGAGGACGACCTCGGCGCCGGCACCGGCGCCGAGCCATGCCTCACCAGCGGCGTAGGCGTCGACGTCGTTCTCGACGTGGACCGGCAGCGCACCCAGCCCCGCGGTCGCGAGCCGCTCCCGCACGCCGGCGGCGACCCTCGTGCCGGCCCACCCGGTGATGGCGTCGGTGGCGGACAGGATCGTCCCGTGCTCGACGTCAACGACGCCGGCGGTACCGATGCCGACCGCCACGATCGACACGGCTGCACCCGGGGCCCGATGGGTACCTGCCGTAACCACCTTCTGCACCAGGGCACTGATGGCCTCGAGCATGGCGGCTGGGCCGTCGTGGGCCGGGGTCGGGCAGGAGGCCACCGGCCCCTGCAGGGTCCCGTCGATGTCCACCAGGGCGGCGGCCATCTTGGTGCCGCCGAGGTCGAGTCCGACGACGAGCGGGGCCTCGCCGGACGGTGAGGGGTTGATGGGGGCGGATGGGAGGACATCCTGGCTCATGACGCTCTCCAGGTTGGTGCGCGGCACGGGGCGCCGCCTTAAGGAAAAGATGGTTCGGGATCAAGGCGATGGCTGTTCCGGGGCCAGGCGAAGCACGGCCCGCAAGCAGCCACCGATGCGACTGCCGGCCGCGCACCCGACTCGCTCGACATCGAGGCCGTCGGGTACGCGACCGGCGGGATATCAGACGAGGCCCTGAGCCTTGACGATCTCCAGGACTGCGTCCTTGGTGTCGCCCTGAAGCGCCTTGACCGGGAAGGCCATCTCATTGGTGGCGATGATCCCGATCGCCTCCATGGCGGTCTTGAAGGCGCCGATGCCGGTGGCGTCGGCCGAACGTCCCTGGGGAACGAAGACGATCTCGAATCCGGCGCAGATCTCGTCCTGGATACGACGTACCTCGTCCCACTTGCCCTCGCGGGAGGCCTTCCACAACTCGGTGTAGCGAACCGGGTCCACGTTGCCGTAACCGGGGACGAGTCCGTCCGCCCCCAGCAGGAGCATGCCGTCGACGACGCACTCGTGACCGGTCAGGAGGGCGAGCGGGTGCCCCGCCGCCTCGTTGGCCGCGACGAGCCTGCGGAAGGCGACGTCGTTGCCGGAGGAGTCCTTGACGCCGGCGATGACGCCCTCCTTGCCCAGCTCGACGAGCAGGTCGCGGCCGAGCTTCGCTCCACCAAGACGCACGGGGACGTCGTAGGCGAAGACCGGAACGTCGATGGCCGCGGCGATGGCGCGGAAGTGAGCCTTGATCTCCTCGGCGTCATTGAGCGCGTAGAAGGGACAGGTCGCCACGACCGCATCGGCTCCAAGGGCGACGGCGCGGCGGGCCTGGTCGATGACACGGTGGGCCGTGGTGTCGATGGCTCCGGCGAGCACCGGTACCCTGCCCGCGGCCTTCTTGACGACGCGTTCGATGACGGCGTCGCGCTGGGAGTCGGTGAGGTAGGCGACCTCTCCGGAGGACCCCAGGGCGAACAGGCCGTTGACACCCCCGACGACGAGGTGCTCAACGACCTTGTCCAGGCTGTCGAGATCGATCTCGCCCTCGGCGGTGAATGGGGTGACGACCGGCGGGATGACGCCGGTGAAACGGTTGTCCATGTGATGTCTCTCTTCATTGAAAGGTTATATGACGTCTGACATCTGACGTCATGAGGTATTCTTGCAGATGTTCCCGCTTAGCGCCACCCCGGTGCATGCGCACGCGCGATCACTTGCGTCGCAGGCACCGGGGCGACAGGAGGCGGGACTGAGGGCGGGCAACGGAGGGGCTACTTGACCGAGCCCTCCGAGAGCCCTCCCGAGATGTGCTTCTGAATGACCATGAAGAAGCAGCTATCATGGCTCCCCAGTCGAGAACCTCCGACCCCTGGAGAGAGTAGAGGCCGACTGCGACGGGCATCCTGTCCGACTCGGTGATGAACAGGAGCGCGTAGAGGAACTCGTTGAAAGTATTGATGAAGGTGTAGACGGCGGTTGCCACGATCCCGGGGAGGATGATGGGGACCGAGATCTGCCAGAACACCCTGAAACGGCTCGCCCCGTCGACAGCCGCCGCCTCCTCCACCCCAATAGGAACCGTCTGGAAGAAGCCGATGAGCATCCAGATCGCATAGGGGATCGAGAACGAGAGATAGGCGATGATCAACCCGATATAGCTGTTCATGAGGCCGAGCTTGACCATGGTGATGGTGTACGGGATGGCAAGCAGAATCGGCGGGAACATATAGGTCCCAATGAGGATCTTGGTCAGCTGCTTCCCGACCCGTGGGAAGAATCGGACGATCCCGTACGCGCCGAGCATGGAGACCACCACGGCGATGACCGTCGAGCAGCCTGCGATCAGCAGCGAGTTCTTCAGGTTCACCAGGAACCCTATCTCCTCGATCACCTTGCGATAGTGCTCGAGCGTCGGCGAGGTTGAGAACAGCTGCAGTGGGCTCTGCGCAAGCTCATGAGAGGTCTTGAAGGAAGAGGAGACAACCCACACGAGCGGGAACACCGCGACGAAGGCGGCAACAATGAGAACAAGGTACACGCACACCGTACCCCACGGACTACGACCAGCACGTCGCATGATTCAGCCCCTTTCCTTTTCCCAGCGATTGAGCATCCTGAAAGCACCGAAGGCCAGAACCAGCAGGAAGATGAGCAGCAGGATCGTCACCGTGGAGGCGACACCGAGCTGGCGCAGGTTCCAGCCCTCCTGATAGGCGAAGATCGGTAGCGTCGTCGTCCTCTCCCCTGGGCCACCGCCTGTGAGGAGGAAGAGCATGTCGAAGTTGTTGAAGACCCAGATGGTGCGCAGGATGACCAGCAGCCCGATGACCTCTCGGATATGCGTCAAGGTGATGAACCTGAATCTCTGCCACCCGGAGGCGCCATCCACCATGGCGGCCTCGTACTGCTCCTGAGGAATAGTCTTCAGAGCAGAGAGGATGTTCACCATGAACATTGGTGCGCCGAACCAGATATTGATGAGCAGCGCGATCCAGAAGGTCGTCGCGGGGTTCCCCAGCAGCGCCGTGTTCTTATCGGTCAGACCGAGAGACGTCAGAAGATTGGGGACGAACCCGTAGACATCATTGAGGATCCACTTCCAGGCGAAGGCGGTGATGATGGCCGGGAACGCCCAGGGCACGATGAGAAGCGTGCGGAACAGTCCCGATCCGCGCGGGACCCGATCCAGGGCTAGAGCCAGCACCATTCCCACCGCGAGCTGACCGACGAGCGAGGCCGCGGTCCACTTGATCGACACCCCGAATGCGTTCCAGAAGCTCGAGGAGCCGAGCAGGTCCGTGTAGTTGGAGATCCCCACCACATGGTAGTTGGTGCGTAAGAGGTTCTTGTCTGTGAAGGAGTACCAGATGCTTGAGAAGACCGGGTATATCAGAAGAGCAAGAACAACGACTATCGACGGCGCCACGAAGCAGACACCGGTCCAGTTCATTCTTTTGACATGTGTCATGAGTTCACCTTTCGGACTGGGTGGCGGGGACGACGTCACGCCCCCACCAGCTCTCCGACTCACTTGATACTGGCCCCTGCCGACTTGAACGCCTCGTTGAGCTTCTTCTCGCAGTCCTTGGCGGCGGTCTCGACATCGGTCCCATCGATGATGATCGAGTGATACATCTTCTCGATCAGTCCCTGGCTGGTGAGTACTCCGGCCTGGACGAGCGGCCCCTTCTCCATACCGATGGCGCTGCCGACGCCGACCTGGTCCTGGATCACCTTGATCGAGTCGGAGTACTTCTGGATCGTCTCGTTGCTCAGGTAGCTGGAGTCCTGTGAGATGTCACTGAGGACGGGGAGCATGCCACCGGGGACCGAGTGGAGGAACTCGATGTAATCGTCCTTGGTGAACAGGAACTCCAGGAAGGCCTTGGCCTCCTTCTTGACCTTGGAGGCCTCCCACACCACCAGAGGCACGTTCGACACCTCGGCCGGGTAGTTGACCGGATCGGAGGCCTTCATCCTGGGAAGTGGCGCCGCGGCGATGGAGTCGACCAGGTCGGGGCGGTTGGTAGTCACCCCGGAGATATGGAATCCGGAGTTGAAGTCGAAAGCGGTCTTTCCCTGGTAGAAGAGCGTTGCCTGATCGAGAACGGCGTAATCCAAGGCCCCCTCCGGGGAGACCGACTTGTAGAGGTCAGTCCAGTACTTGATGCCGTTCAGGGCAGTCTCGGAGGTGAGATTGGCCGTACCGTCGTCCTTGAGCAGTCTTTGGCCTGCGGAACGAACGTAGAAGTTGAGGTAGCGGGCCCCCAGCATGTCCCCTGTTCCCAAGGGAACGGACAACCCGTAGAGATCATCAGACCTTCCAACCGCCTTGGCCGCAGTGGCCAGCTCATCCCAGGTCGTCGGCACCGACAGCCCCTTGGACTGCAGCACGTCCGTGCGGTACCACATCACCTGAGCGTGGGAGTAGATGGGCACGGAGTAGGACTTTCCGTCCGACTGCCCCTCGGCCAGCGCCGGCTTGGGGAACCGGTCGCGGCCGATGGAGTCGATCACCTTGTCGAGTGGGACCAGGGCCTCGGAGTTGATCATCTCCACGACGTTGTTGGGCAGAGCAGTGGAGATGTCCGGCACCTGTCCAGAGGTCAGCCCGGTGGTCCACTTGGTGTTGAACTCGGACCAGGAGAACTGCTCGATCTTGACGGTGACATCGGGATTCTTGGTGTGGAACTCCTCAGCCATCTTCTTCATCCAGTCGGCACGTGGTCCCTGGGTGAAGGATGACCACATGGTGACGGTGCCGCGCAGCGGCCCTGTCTCCTCTTCCTCCGAGGAGCTCTGACCGCCGCACGCGGCGAGCGCCCCGCAGATTCCGACGCCTCCCAGAATCATGAAGCTGCGGCGGTTGAAGGTGAGTGATGGGTGAGACGGGACGGGGATGGACGGGGTCATAACGGTTCTCCTTTGAACGGACGATGAAGGGGGCATGGATGAGCGGTGTAGGACGGATCGAGGAGCTGGCCTCATAAGCCTCTGCCCTGATCCGCGATGGTGTGCGGCTCGATGGATTCGATGTCGGCGTCGAACCAGCTCAGGGGGAGGCGTGAGAAGTAGAGTCCCTGGCACTCGTTCTCCCAGAGCAGCCCGATCCTCCCGTCGGGCAGGACGCACATGCACTGGTAGACGTAGTGACCGGGGTTGAAGGTCCGCGAGCGCTTCCAGGTACGTCCACCGTCGAGGCTGAGCCGGATGACGCCGCAGCCCCGGAACGGGAGCATGAGCGAGGCGTTGGCGAAGACGATGCGGTCCTCGTCCTCGGGCGAGGGCAGGCGGATCGCGTTGGGCTGGCACCAGATCTCGGGAAGGTCCTCATCGAAGCGGACAGTCCCCCAGGTCTGTCCTGCGTCGTGGGACTCGCTGACCGCGACACGACCATGAGGGTGCTGGTTGCGCATGAACAGCAGGAGCGTCCCATCCTGCCGCTCGACGACAGTCGCCTCGTGCAGAGACCAGGTCTCATCAACGAATGTCTGTGGGTCGAGCTGGCCGTCGGAGGTCTCTCTGCCCTCGTTGGGACCGTGACTGAGCCGCCAGGTCTCCCCGTGGTCGTCGGAGTAGGCGACGGTGGCGCACATGGCCAGCCAGTTTCTGTCATTGTTGAAGTAGAGAGGCACCACAAGACGTCCGGCATGAGGGCCGTGCCGCAGGGCGATGCCGTTGCCCGGGCAGGTGCCCAGGAACCTCATCCACGGCTGCTTCAGCTGGGGGTTGAGGTCTCGCGGCTTGCTCCACGTGACGCCGTCGTCGTCGGAGTGGGCGATCTGCAGGTAGCTGGTCGGGATGGCCAGAAGGCTCTCATCCGGGTCCGCCCCGGGGGCGAGCTCGATGTTGCCGGCTGGGTGGCCGTCTCGGAGAACGGTGCCGTCGGCCTCGACCCGGAACGCAGTTGCCTGCCCATCGATCGTCGTGACCGCACCGTCCTCCTCAACGACGTAGCGCTCATCGCCGAGGTCCCGCAAGAGCCTTCGTCCCTGTTCGTCGAATCCGGTGGACGCCCAGCAGTTGGGCTGCCCGATCCCACCGGGGAAGTGATCAATGAGGACGTGAATCCTCCCCGTGTGCGGGTCCTGGACCATGCAGGAGTCGATCACCGACGAGGCGTCCTCTCCACTGCCCGGGCAGTCGATGACGGTGTGTGCCGGTTCCCAGCTCTGTCCGCCGTCGAGGGAGCGACGTACGACGAAGTTGATGTCGTTGGGAGAGTCGTTGGCGTTGGAGACGCGCTGGTCGGCCCCGGCCAGGATGGTGCCGGAGGCCAGCGTGAGGAGAGACGGGATCCGGTAGGACGCCGAGCCTCGGTATCCCCGGTCGAACAGGGCGTCGGTCTCGATCGGCTCGGCCTCGCACAGACGCTTGATCTGCGCGTCGCTGAGGGCGTAGTCGTAGATCCCCGCTCGCTGAACCTCGCCGGACAGGCGCACGCCGTCGCAGTCCTGACCGACGACGACCTCGTCGAGCCCCTCGACCTGGCCGAGGAAGAATTCACCGGGAGCGTGCTGCTCACGGAACCCATCGACGTAGAGATCGACCGCACCGTGCCCCACGGTGATCACGACCTCGTGCCAGCCGCCGTCACTCCATGCGCCGGAGGCCTTGACCTCTCGGCGCACGCCCGCCCTGCTCACACCGGCATAGGTGATCCCCTCCGGCCCGACCGTCACGGCGAGCTGCTCGCGTCCGAGTCCGCCGGCTGCAAGGAGGGCTCCTTGCTGCATACGGCCCCGTACCCGGAAGCGCAGCCAGAGGGAACCATGCCGAGCGTCAGCGAAACGGGCGACGTCGTAGGGGCTCAGACGGTTCGCGGCAAACTCGACCAGTGGCTCGGCACGCTGTGACAGCGCCAGGACCTCGCGTGAGGTCAGCACCTCGGGGTGCACTCTGAACGCGGCGACCTCCGGACTGTCGCCCTGTCCCAGGACTGCTTGCGTCAAACCAGGGAGATCCTTGAGGAAGGCCGTGGTGGTACCGCAGAAGACCTGGTAGCCGTCCAGGTACAGGCGAGTGCCGGAGGGGCTGACAGTGACGGCGGCGCTGTGCCAGCGCCCGTCGTCGAGAGACCGGACGTCCTCGGCCTCCAGCTTGTTCCACGCGTCTGGAACCGCAGCCTCGTACACGAGCGACGATCCCACGATGCGCATGTCGAGACGGGCTCCATCGGCCCCTCGTAATGCGAACAGGTTTCCGTCCGATCGTGACCTGAACTCGAAGGAGATACTCCCTCTTTCACTCCTGAGGACTTCTTCCTCAAGGCGCATCGTTGCGCACACTGATTCCATGAGCGCTTCACCTATCTCGAAAAAGACACAGAGGTCTCTGTCAACGGATCATTCGACTGCCATTCACACCCGCTCATACTCATCACAGTGAGACGGGCTCATCAAGAATGCGTCTGGCAGCAGGCGTACTTCGCCTCAGCGGACCAAGCACGCCGTCAGGCTCTCGTCGCTCCAGGATCGAGAGCAGTCACAGAGACCTGGAAGGCCACACACTGCGACCTCGCCCGCCTCTTAAACGGATTACGGCTCTCTACCAGCCGTCAGAGGCAAATGACAGAGGGGCCCCGACCCTCACGCACGACAGACTGACGCCGCGCGGCCGTGGTCACGCGCCATGGCGCCGTGACATACATAGGACCCTCCTCCGCAATCAACATCTTTGTTGGCGACCATAGAAGCCGCGGTCGGTTCCTCGCTGAACCGACATGAGTAATCTACTCGACATGTGACCTGGAAGTCAATGCTCACCAGCACCGAGTTCACACGAGATTAATGATTCATTTCCTCGCAATCATCAAATCGGCTTCTCCACTCCGATACCGGCGATATCGACAATGACAAGGTCGTTCAAACAGGACTGGTGGACGCGTGAGGGGCGGACCCACGTGGGTCCGCCCCTCACAGGCTGGCGCCACCGGCAGTGGCCGGGGCTGTCTGCTCAGGCGTCGAGCAGCGAAGGTACTGCCGCCAGAAGAGTGCGCGTGTACTCCTCCTGAGGGTTGTTGAAGATCTCCTCGGTGGTGTTGAGCTCGAGGATCTTACCGAAGTACATGACGGCGATCCGGTCCGAGACGTAGCGCACCGTGTTGATGTCGTGACTGATGAACACCAGCCCCAGGCCCAGTGACGCCTTGAGGTCCTGGAGGAGGTTGAGCACCTGGGCACGCACGGAGACGTCCAGGGCGGAGGTCGGCTCGTCGGCCACGATGATGTCCGGGTCCAGTGCGAGGGCGCGGGCGATGGCGACGCGCTGGCGCTGACCGCCGGAGATCTGCCGGGGCAGCACATTGAGAGCACTGGGCGGCAGACCAACCAGGTGGAGCAGGTCGCGCACGCGTGCCTCGCGCTCCTTGGGCGAACCGATCCCGTGGACGTTGAGCGGATCGATGAGCGTGTCGTGCACGATCATGCGTGGGTTGAGAGCCGTCGCCGGGTCCTGGAAGACCACCGAGATGCTGCGTCCCAGCTCGCGACGGTCGGAGGCGGAGCGCCCCAGGGGACGTCCTTTGAAGATGACCTCGCCCGAGGTGATCGCCTGCAGCCCCACCATGACCCGAGCGGTCGTGGACTTGCCGCAGCCCGACTCCCCCACGAGCCCCAGCGTCTCCCCGCGTTTGACGGACAGTGAGACGTTGTTGACCGCGTGGACCGTGTCCGGGTGGAACAGGCCCCCGGTGCGGGACTTGTGGATGACGTTGACCTCCTTGAGCTCAACGACCGGCTGGTCCTCACTCCATGAGGTCGATGCAGAGGTGTTGGACGGCATCAGTGCTTCTCCTTCGCGAGCAGAGCCTCGAGCTCGGGGGTGATGGCGTAGCTGTGTTCCGTCGTGCCCGGCACGGGCTTGAGCACGGGCCGAGTGTCCAGACCGACCGTCGGGTGAGCCGATCGCGGAGCGAACCGGTCTCCCTTGACGAACTCGCTGGGTGAGGGGACCACGCCACGCACCTGGTGGAGCCGCTTGGAACCGGCCTCGATGGAGAGCACGGCCCCCAGCAGACCCCGGGTGTACTCGTGAACGGGGTTGGACAGCAGCTCACTGGTGGGGGCCTGCTCGACCACCTGGCCCGCGTACATGACGGTGATGCGGTGAGCCAGCTTAGCCACCAGCGCCAGGTCGTGGGAGACGAAGACCATGGCGAAGCCGAGCTTTTCACGCAGCTCGTTGAGCAGGTCGATGACCTGCTTCTGGACGGTCACGTCCAGCGCCGTCGTCGGCTCGTCGGCCAGGACCAGTGAGGGGTCCCGGGTCAGTGCCATGGCGATGAGAACGCGCTGGCGCTGACCGCCGGAGAGCTCGTGCGGGTAGCTGCGCAGTGTGCGCTTGGGGTCGAGCCCCACCAGCTCAAGGAGCTCCTCGGCGCTGCGAGTACCGCCGCGCGAGGTCAGCTGAGCCATCTGGGTGCGGATGAGCATGGAGGGGTTCAGTGACGACAGAGCGTCCTGGTAGACCATGCTCATCTCGTGGCCGCGCAGGGCGTTGTGCTCGGTGGGGGTCATCTCCAGGATGTTGCGCCCCTTGAACAGGATCTCGCCGGAGAGCCGGGCCGACGGCGGCAGCAGCCCCATGACGGCCATCGAGCTGATGGACTTACCGCAACCTGACTCCCCCACTAGACCCATGGTCTCGCCAGGACGCACCGAGAAGGAGACGCCGTCGACGATGTCGACCTCGCCGTGCTGCTCGGGGAAGGCGATCGAGAGGTTCTTGACCTCCAGGACGGGGTCCTCTTCTGTGTCCTTGTAGACGAGTCGGTCGCGACGGGCGAGCTCGGCCACCCGCAGGGAGGCGAGTCGCTCGGACAGGGGCACATCCTCGGCCGCCGGAGCGACGACGCCGGTCAGCGAGCTCAGTCCGTTCGCGGCGTCATCCCCGTCGGCGACAGTCGCGTTGGAGGTCACCGCCTCGGCGGCGTCATCCCAGGCGTCCAGGGTCTCCTGAGTCTCCATGGCCTCCTCATCGGCCTGGACGTCGGGCTTGGCCTTGATGCGCGGCGAGGCCATCGCATCGGTCAGCCCCTCGGACAGGACGTTGAGGCACAAGGTGGTGATGAGGATGAGCAGGCCGGGGAAGAAGGTTGGCCACCAGTGGCCCGACAGGAGCAGCTCCTTGCCCTCGGAGAGCATGTTGCCCCAGGTCGGGGTGTTGACGGACTTGATACCCGCACCGATGAAGGACAGCGAGGCCTCGAAGACGATCGCATCGGCCACCAAGACGGTCGCGAAGACCATGATCGGGGCGATGCAGTTGCGGGCCACGTGCTTGAGAAGAATCCAGGGCACCGGAGCCCCCATCACCTTGGAGGCCGCCACGTAGTCCTCCCCGAACTGGGAGATGATGTTGGCGCGCACCACGCGGGTGAGCTGGGGGATGTAGAGGATGGCGATGGAGATGATGATGACCGGCAGCATCGGCAGGCGGGTCGACATCGCCGAGACGAGTACGGCCGCCAGAGCGATACCGGGGAAGGACATGACGACGTCGAGCACGCGCATGAGGGTCTCAGCGACCCACTTGCGGGAGGTGGCGGCGACGGCACCGAGTACGGAGGCCACCAGGAGCGCCAGGCCGGTGGCGGTCAGCCCCACGACCAGCGAGACCCTGGCGCCGTAGACGGCGCGGGAGAAGATGTCACGGCCAGTGCCGTCGGTACCGAACAGGTGAGACATTGAGGGAGCCACCACGGGATCGGTGGCGGTGACCTCGCCGACACCCTCGATGTAGGAGGTGGTCTTGGCCTCCGCCAGCCCGGTGGCACCGGGTGAGTAGGGGGCGACGACAGGGGCCAGGACGGCGATCAGGGCGATGAGGCCCAGCACGATGATGGCGATCTTGGAGCCGAGGGGCAGCGCCTTCCAGCCCTGGAAGCGCAACCCGGGCCGCGAGGCCTTATCCAGTGTGGAACGGTGCAGCATCAGATGCTCCTGATTCGTGGGTTGACGAGGACGTAGAGCATGTCAACGACGATGTTGATGAGGATGAAGGCCAGCGCCACCGTGATGGAGACTCCCTGGACGATGTTGACGTCGTTACGAGTGATGCCCTGGAAGATGAGCTGTCCCATCCCCTTGATGTTGAAGATCATCTCGATGACGACGGCACCGCCCATGGCGTAGCCGATGCGCAGGCCCAGCACGGTCAGCGGGGTGATGAGCGCATTGCGCAGCACGTTACGGGCCACCACGATGTTCTTGGGAATACCGCCACCGATAGCGGTGCGCACGTAGTCGCGGTCGAGCTCCTCAACCATGGCTGTACGCACCACACGTGTGAGGGATCCGGTGTTGGGAACCGCGATGGCCAGTGCCGGCAGGAAGATCTGATTGAGATACGTTCCTGGATCCTCGCTGAAGGGAACCCACTCGGATACCAGCGCGGGGAAGGCCCCCGTTCCCCCTGGAATGTCGGAGAACCACTGGATGAGCAGCAGGGCGAGCCAGAAGGACGGGGTCGCCAGGCAGGCGATGGAGATGACGCGGATGACCTGGTCCTGCCACTTGTCGCGGTACAAGGCTGCGATGATCCCCAGGATCGTGGCGAAGATGACGGCCACGAAGATTCCGATGAAGGTCAGCTGGAGAGTGATCGGGAAGGCGTCGGCCACCATGTCGGAGATCCTGACTCCGGTGAAGGAGGTGCCGAGGTCACCGTGGACCAGCCCCAGAAGGTAGTCCCAGAACCGCTTGAGAAGAGGATCGTTGAGGTGGTGGACGACTCGGTACTGCTCGAGGGCGTCTGGCGTTGCCGACTCGCCCAGCGCCAGACGCGCCGGGTCAGCCGAGGAGAACGACATGACGATGAAGACGAGCAGCGTCACGCCCAGCACCATGACCGGCAGCGCGACCAGGCGCCGTCCGATCAGGCGGATGAGGTTGGACACTGAAATGCTCCTTTGCGTTAGCGTCCTGCCGCCGAGGAGGGCGGCTGGGTGGCTTGGCGGCTGGGAAGGATCACCGCCACTCCAATTGTCTGATGTCTGACGTCAGATAGCAAGTCTGTCGCTTCCCGACCCCAGAGGTCCCGGAGACCTGAAAACGGCTCGGGCGGCACGGCCAACCAGCACCGGCTTGCCGTGCCGCCCGGGCACAGACCTCAGGACTTGGACGATCCCGTCCCCACGAAGGACAGACCAGTCAGCGAGATCGGCTTGAAGTTCTCCAACGTCGTCGAGTCGTAGGCCGTCGGAGTCTTGCGGTGGAAGATCGGGTACAGCGGAACATCCTCAGACAGCTTGTCGAAAGCCTCCTGCCACTTGGCGACCTGCTTGTCACCCTCGAGCTTGACGGCCTCATCCAGCAGCGCCTGGATCGCGACCTGGCTCTCCGAGCCCTTCCAGTGCATACGAGTCTCAGTCCACACGTCGCCGCCGTACCACCAGCGCATGAGCAGGTCCGCGTCATTGCCGAAGACCGAGGGGTCTCCAGGAGCGATGAGCACGTCCCACGCTCCTTGAGAGGAGTCGATGAAGGAGTAGGTGTCCGCGGACTTCTTCTCGTCGTAGTTGACTGTCACCCCCAGGGCCTCGAGGTTCTCACGGATCACAGGCCTGACCGCCGAGAACCAGCCGTGGTCCGTGCACAGCACGTTGATGGTCGTGATGCCGGCCTCCGCCAGCAGCGACTTGGCCTTGGCCGCGTCCATGGAGTAGACCGTCTTGGCCTTCTTGTAGGCGGGGTGCCCTTCCTGGACGAAGCAGGTCGCAGGCGTCGCCAGGCCGGCCATGCTGGTGTCACAGATCTTGGCGTAGTCCAGCGCGTAGAGCACAGCCTGGCGCGCCTTGACATTGGAGAAGGTGGTGTTGTTGAACATGGCGAAGAGCAGCCCGAAACCCTGCTGCGCCGCCACCTTGACCGGCTCCTTGAGGGTGGAGAGGTTGGCCGCGGGGACGGCGTCGATCGCCTGCACGGAGCTGGAGCTCATCGCGTTGGTGCGGGTGGTGTCGTCGGGCAGGACCTGCCAGGTCATGGACTTGGCCAACGCCGGACGAGGGCCGTTGTAGTTGTCGTTGCGCTCGAAGACGACCTTCTGGCTGGCAGCGCCGTTATCAGTCATCTTGAAGGGGCCGGACCCGGTGGGGCTCATGTCGAAGGCCTTGGCGTCAGCCTCAACGATCGCCTTGGGGACGATCTTGACGACACTCAGACGCTCGGCCACCAACGAGAAGGCGTACTTGAGCTTGATCGTCACCGTACCCGCGTCCTTGGCCTCAACCTTGTCAATGAAGGGCAGGAACTGGGAGTACAGCGACTTGTTCGCCGGGTCGAGCACCCGCGTGAAGGAGAAGACGACATCATCGGCAGTCACCGCCGAACCGTCGGAGAACTTCGCATCCTTGCGCAGCGCGACCTCGTAGGTGGTGTCATCCACCTTCTTGGGCATGTCGGCCCCCAGAGCCGCGTAGACCTCCCGGGTAGCCGGGTGGAGCTCGGTGAGCCCCTCCAGAGTGTGCCAGTTGGCGGCTACCGTAAGGGCCGACGACGTCGTCATGGGGTCGTAGCCGTTGGTCCCCAGCTCGTAGGAAATGCCAGCGGTGATAACACCGTCCTTGTGGGTGACCTCCTGATCGGTGGCCATGGCACTACCCTTTGCGCCGCCCGCAGTCTTGGCCTTACCACCACAGGCCGCCAGGCTGACAGCCAGACCAGCAGCCATTCCGAGGGTGCCGGTCAGCCTGATGAAGTCCCGGCGGCTGGAGCCAGCCGGAGTTGTGATCGCCATTGATTCTCTCCTGAAGTCTGACGTCTTATGTCTGACGTTGGTAGGATGACTGTAGCAGAGGTGGGGACGTCCAGACCACTCACAACCTCGCAGGTCAACCGCTCGATCATCGCAGTCCGCCCAAGGGGCGGGACTGTTCGACGAGCGGATTCACAACGCAGTGATCACAATGATTGACAGGGCAAGAACCGTGGCCGACACCGAGAAGAGCAGTATCGTGAGCAGAGCACCCAAGCCGGGCAGAGCAGGCGACCCAGCAAATAATGAGACAAGCATCATAGTTGGCGCGAAGGAGGCAGTGATTCCCCACGGCACCTACTCCACCTTGATGACATCCCCGGCCACTCAGGCCGAGACCACGATGACCGCGATCAAGGACTTCATCCTGAGAGCTGGCCTTCAGGTGGGTGATGCGTTGCCGACGGAGTCGCAGCTGTGCGCCGACCTGGGCGTGTCCCGCTCCTCCGTGCGCGAGGCCGTGCGCACCCTGGTCGCCCTCGACATCGTCGAGGTCCGCCACGGACACGGCATGTTCGTCGGCAAGGTCTCCATGCGCCCCATGGTCGAGTCCCTCGTCTTCAGAGGCCTGCTCAACCCCGGAGACGACCACCGCGGACTGCGCGACATCGTCGAGGTCCGCATCACCCTCGACAACGCCCTGGCCGGCCCCGTCACCCACGCCTGGAAGAACCGACAAGACACCGAGCTCGATCAGATCGTCGCACAGATGGACCTTCACGCACAAAAGGGAGAGCTCTTCACCGAGCAGGACCGCCGTTTCCACATGCGGCTGCTCGAGCCCTTGGACAACCACCTCTTCCTGCACCTGACCGAGGCCTTCTGGGCCATCCACACCCTGACCGTCCCCCTCCTGGGCGCTCCCAGGCCCGAGGACATGCTGACAACCGCCCGAGCTCACCGGGCCATGCTCCAGGCGGCCCGGGCCGGAGACGTCCAGGCCTACCGCCAGGCCACCACCCGGCACTACGCCCCACTCCTAGCAGTCCTCGCCTGAACCCGCTTGCTCGACGCAAGACCGTGGCCCCCTCACAGCGCAGCACATGGGTCAGCACGGTACCAACGGGAACCGCTCGGAGCCCGGAACAGGCCTGCTCAACGAAGGGGCCCGCTGAACCCTGAGGTTCAGCGGGCCCCTTCAGAGGAGTCGTGGAGATGGGGGGAATCGAACCCCCGTCCGACGGGCGCACAACAGGACTTCTCCGGGTGCAGCTCGCTAGCGATTTTCTCGGCCCCGGTGTCTCACGCGAGCAAGGACACCGACGGGCTCAGTCGATAGAAAGTCCTGAGAGCCCTACCGACACGGACTCACAGCAGTGGCTTCCTAGATGACGCCAGGAACCGGGGCGGAAGCGATCCCCGGGCTGACGGACTTCGTGGCTCGCTCAGGCGGCGAGGGCGAAGTCGGTGCGAGTGTTATCGGCACCTATTGATTCGCGCAGAGCGTTGACGAGATGACTGCGCATCCTCGACCCGCTTCTCCTGAACCTACGACCGTCGTCGAAACCGATCATCCCCTATGAACTTGTCACCGGCCTCCCGAAGGAAGCCCGGAACGTGCTCTCAACGAAGCCAGACGATTCTAGCAGTGCAATAGCATCGATGACAGGATGACACCGCTCACTGCATCACAGCTGGATGCAACGGCTCCATGCACCAAACACCCAACGTCTCAGGAACGACGCGATCGCACTCCCTGTGAGTCCCGACGCCGGTTGGCAGCCGCCATGGCGCGAGCCGCTTCCCGCTTGTCCTGGGCCTCACGCAGTGCCTGGCGCTTGTCCCAGTCCTGCTTCCCTCGAGCCAGGGCGATCTCCAGCTTGGCACGCCCACCGATGAAGTACAGCTCCAGCGGGACCACCGTGTATCCCTTGGCCCGTACCCTGCCCTCGAGGCGCTCGAGCTCACTGCGGTGCAGGAGCAGCTTGCGCTTGCGCCGCGGCGAGTGGTTGTTCCACGTCCCTTGCAGGTACTCGGGAATGTGAGCACCCTGGAGCCAGGCCTCACCATAACGGTCGATCTCGATCCAGGCCTCGGTGAGCGAGGCTCGTCCCATGCGCAGAGCCTTGACCTCAGTACCGGTCAGGACCAGTCCAGCCTCATAGCGGTCCTCGATGAAGTAGTCGTGGGTCGCTTTGCGATTACGGGCCACCGTCTTGTGGGCGTCGGAGGCGGCCTTGGCCTTCTGCCCGGCAGTGGGCTTAGGAGCCCGAGCAGACTTTGCGGCAGGAGTCATCGGCCTGTCCTTTCACGAGTACGGGATGTGAGCGCGCCCGCGCAGGATCAGGAGTCTACGGGGTCCGTCAAGAGCCCTCCGGCTAGAAGCCGGGCAGTGACATCGGGTCGATGTACACCCCGTCCTGGGCCACCTGGAAGTGGACGTGCGCCCCGGTTGCGTAGCCGGTTGAGCCAGTCGAGCCCACGACGTCGCCACGGTTGACGTACTGGCCGTCGGCGATGGCCCGCCCCGAGAGGTGGCACAGGGTGATGACGTAGGAGTGCCCGTCGATGATGCCGCCGTTGATGTCGATGCCGATGCCGCAGGACTCGGAGTTCCAGTAGGTGGCCACTCCGGAGACAGAGGCGTACTGCGGCGTCCCCTCACTCGCGGCGAAGTCGACTCCCTGGTGTCCGGTTCCGGTCCCCGTGACTGGATGAACGCGGTAGCCGAAAGGTGATGTCACCTCGAGCGGACCAGTGATCGGATGGCCGATGTAGCCGTCTCCTAGAGAGTCCGAGGCAATCGAGCTGGAGGGAACCGACGGCATGGAGCCGGCACTGGCCGCGGCTCGGTTAGCGGCATCGATCTCCGCAACACGAGCCGCTGCGGCCGCCGCATCGGCGTTGGCCTGGTCGAGCTGGGTCTGCAAGTCGCTCTTGCGGCTCTCCAGTGCTGAAGCGGCGGCCTGCTTCTCAGCTGCCAGCCTGGCGACATCGTCCCGCTTGGTCTGAGCCGTGTCACGAGCGGTCTTGGCATTCTCCTCAGCGGTGTCCGCCTCGGACTTGAGCGTGCCCACCCGCGTGGTGGCGGCATTCTGCCTGGCCTCACGGTTGGCGTTCTGGGCTCGCTCGACCTCGGCGGCGGAGAGCACCGCCTCCTGGACCCCGGAGCCGATCTCAACGGCGGAGGCACGTTGGTTGAGATCCTCGACGTCCTGCGAGGCAAGGACATAGCTCCAGGAGGTGACCGAGTTGTCACCCTGGTAGGTGGACACCACGATCTCCGCCACGGAGTCGGAGGTCTCCGAAGCAGTCTTCTTCGAGGCCTCCGACTCCTGTTTCACCGTGTCGAGGCTGTTCTGCGCCGTGGTCAGACGGTCACTGGCAATCTGCTTCTCCCTCTCCTTCTCAGCCAGAGTCGTCTCAGCGCTGGTCAGCTCAGTCTCCGCAGCGGTCAGGGACGTCTGAGCGTTCTGCAGTGAGATGTAGGCCTGCCCCAGGTCTGCGCTGACCCCCTCGAGGGAGGAGACGACCTCCTGCTGCTTACGCTGCGCCTCGTTCTGGTTGGCAACAGCATCATCACGTTCATCGGCCAGGGAGATGTCACCGGAGTAGAAGAAGGCGAGGCTGGCGGCCGCCAACGCGCAAACCGCAGCGCGACGGCGTGAGCGACGGAGGAACAGACGGGACAGCATGTGAGATCAGATCCTCGTGTACTTGGACAGGGAGAATGCGGAGGAGATCGCGGCCAGGGAGATGGCCGCCAGGATCAGCCAGGGCGATAGGAACAGGACGTCCCTGGTACTGATGAAGGCACTTGTGAAGGAGATCGAGGAGGCGAGCCAGTCCTCCACGACATAGCGCACCCCCACCCACAGGGCGGCCACGGCCAGCACGGCTCCGGTGAGTGCTGCAATCACCCCTTCAAGAATGAAGGGCAGCTGGATGAAGAGGTTCGAGGCCCCCACCAGGCGCATGATCCCCGTCTGCCTGGATCGAGACATGGCTGACAGCCTGATGGTCGTGGAGATGAGCAGAACCGCAACCACCGCCATGATGGTCGCCAACCCGCCTGTGATCCAGGAGGCCCGGTTCATCACGAGGAAAAGGGGCTCCAGGGTGGATCGCTGATCGACCACACGCTCGACGCCACTGTGCCCCTCGAACTGCTCGGCCACCAGCTTGTAGTTCTCAGCGTCCTTGAGCTTGATTCGGAAGGAGACCGGCATCATGTCCTCGGTGGCGTTTCGTCCCACGGCGGACTTGGCGTAGGCCTTCATGAAGTTCTTGTAGGCCTGGGCCTTGGTCTCCATCTCATAGGACTTGACGTAGCCGGAGGGGGCTCCACTGGTGATGAGCCTCTCGACCTCGCTGATCTGAGCCGCGGTGGCCTCGCCGTTGGCGCAGTTCGACGAGGCCGATGCCTTCGGGCACATGTAGACCGAGACCTCAACCTTGTCGTACCAGTCACCCTTCATGGTCGAGATCTGGCTCTGCAGCAGCGACGATGCACCCACGAAGAGCAGGGAGACGAAGGCGACGAGAACGACGGACACTGTCATCGCCAGATTGCGGGACATGCCCTTGGCCGTCTCCGAGAGGATGAAACGCAGTCTCACAGTTCTTCTCCTTCAGCGGTCCGAGCCGTAGACACCGCGGTCCTGGTCGCGCACGACCTCACCGCCCTTGAGCTCGATGACGCGTTTACGCATCTGGTCAACGATCTCATCGTCATGGGTGGCCATGACCACCGTGGTTCCCTGTCGGTTGATGCGGTCGAGCAGACGCATGATCCCCACCGAGGTTGAGGGGTCCAGGTTCCCGGTGGGCTCGTCGGCCAGGAGAAGCTTGGGACGGTTCACCATGGCACGGGCGATCGCCACACGCTGCTGCTCACCCCCGGAGAGCTCATGCGGGAGGCGCTTCTCCTTGCCGGCCAGCCCCACCAGGTCAAGGGCCTCCGGCACGGCGGAGAGGATGTAGTGACGGGGCTTACCGATGACCTGGGATGCCAGAGCGACGTTCTCCAGCACGTTCTTGTTGTCCAGGAGTCGGAAGTCCTGGAAGACGAAACCGATCTCCTGGCGCAGCTGCGGCACTTTCCAGGAGGAGATCTGCGACAGATCACGTCCTAGAACGTGGATACGTCCCTTGGTGGGACGTTCCTCCCGTATAACCAGGCGCAAGAAGGTCGATTTGCCCGACCCCGAGGCACCCACGAGGAACACGAACTCGTCGCGATTGACCTTGATGTCGACGTCGTCAAGCGCCGGACGCGCCCCTCGGTCGTAGACCTTCGAGACATGGTCGAAGCGGATCATCTGCTCGTTACTCCCCCTGCTACTTCCCCGGGCACGGCGTCCGGGTTTATCGCGTTACGGCCACCGTATGCGCCGACACGCCAATTTCCTGCCGTGACACGCCCACCATCGATGTGGCTTGTCCTGGCAACGACAAGGTGTGATGCTCCTGTAATCGGAGTGTTCATGGGAACCGACGTTCCAACGGCCGGAGGGCAGTGCACCTAGGCTTGCACGCATGAGTGAGATCTCCTTGTCCCACGAGCTGGCGCGGTCCTTCGAGGACCACGTCGATCTGGGGTCCTGGGCGGGCTTCACCCGAACGCTGCCCCGGTTCCTGGAACAGGAGTGCATGCCGGCACCGAGACCGGCCGTGCAGCAGGGAGAGCTGCCGGAATCCGGTACCGAAGCGGCCAACGCCTCATCCGGTGCCACTCTGCTGCTGACCACCCCAGCCCCCGTGGTGAAGGTCGAGGAACTGACCCATAAGAGACGTTGGTCGCGGCTGCTGTCACGGCTGGCGCTGACCACTCCCCCGGTTGCTTCACCCGACCTTCCGGGAATCGTCCTCGTCGGTCGCTCCGACGGGATCGAGGTATCCCTGCCCGAGCTTGATGCGCGGGGCAGAGTCCTGCTCGGCCCCACTGAATGCAGGATCCTGGAGACCATCGGATGGCAGGAGACCGGCCATGTCTTCACCCGGCTGCTGCCGGCCGGCGAGGAGACCGCTGAACTGGTGACTCGCGTCCTCATCGAGGTGCTCGAGGTCGCCCACCCCGCAGACCTCGACTATCTCCTCCACTCGCATTCCGACGTCAGCTAATCTCTGCCGACTGTTCGGTGAGATCGTCTGCGAGCTCATACGCGGGCCACGGCTCCTCGGCTTGCGGGGACGCCGGCCCCACGACCAGGGACTCGGGGATCTCCGACGGCGTCCCACGCGACTCGGGCGGCCTTTCAAACATCTCGGTGTTCTGGGAGGCCGATGCCACAGCGCTGCCGGTCGTCACCGCAGTGTCCCAGTGATCTGATGAGACGTGGTAGTCAGGCCCGGACTCGAGCTCGGTCTCACCAGCGCTGGCTCCCGAGGACGCGGACGGCGCGGACTCCGCGGCTCTGACTCTCGCGAAGCGGGACTCCCCCCTGGTCAGGTCATGGCCTGCGGCCTGTAGCGTGATGACGTTGGTCTCGTGCCTTCTACCGTCATTCTCCCAGGACTCCTGGGAGAACCGTCCAGTGAGCAGGACGGCGTCCCCTTTGCGCAGCGAGTGACTCAGGTTGGCGGCGAGCTGTCCCCACGCCTTGGCAGTGAACCAGATGGTGTCTGCGTTGTTCCACCCCTGTTCGGTGCGGTAGGTCGGTGTGACGGCGACACGAAAACGACAGTAGGGACGGGCTTTGTCCCCCACACGGGATAGGACCGGATGCGTTCCGACAACGCCCTGAACGGTGAGGTCGAGTTGACGAGTCATGAGAGAGCTCCTTGGTCGTAGACGGGCGGCGCTCTGCCGCCCCTTCGCCACAACCGTGCTCGTCACCACCCGCAGATGCCCAGCGGGCACCTCGCTGAGTCCCCACACGAGTATCAGGAAGCGCAGGACCACCGGCTGTGGCCACTGGGAGACCGCGGAGCAATGGGCCTACAGACCCAGCGCGGTCTGCAGCGCCCGGTGCTTCTCCAGAACTCTGGCAGCAGGTGTACTCAGCCCTCGCTCGACCACGGACTCCAGGCGGGCACGCACCTGCTGCCCATAGCGCTCAGCCTCACGGCGCGCCCTGGTGCGCCGACGTACCGTAGCCAGTAGTACCGCAATCAGGCCGAGGACAACGAGGCACACGGGAACGACCTCGATGCTGTGGCGAAGCACCCCGACCCCTTCCCGAACCACGGAGGCGACCAGCCACGACACCCCACCGATCATCAGGAGCAGGCCGCCCCACCACATGAGGTCGATCACCGGCTGGCGATGTCCCGGGAGCGGAACGGAACCAACAGCCTCAGCGGTCTGTCCCGCCAGGGTCTCAGACGGGACGACGGACGACTCCATGCTTCGCGCCCAGGCCGGCGGCAGCCCTTGCGAGGTGCGGTGAACCCACGTGGAATGGGCCGAGGCCACTGCGGTACGCGAGGGGGGCTCAGGGCGGGCCAGCGCCCTGGGCAGGATCTTGGACAGACCGGCTCGCACCGAGTCCTCCACCGCCTGGGCACCAGAGGCGTGCAGCAGTACCTTGGTTGCGTCCTCGGTCAGATCCGCATTGAGCTCCACCTTGTTCTTGGCCACCGTGGGACGCAGACGACGCATGATCGCATCAAGCTCGGCCGAGGCGGTACGAGCCGCGTTGGACTCCCGTGCGACGCGCTGGCGCAGCAGACTGCGCACGACGTCGAGATTATCGCCTCGCACCGCCGACACCGGTAGCACCTGAACCATGCTGAGGCCATCATCCTTGAGAAGGGAACCGACGTCGTCGAGCAGGCTCGCCAGCCCGCTCTCCGGGAGCGTGTCCACCTGGTTGACCAGGACGAGCATGTCCTCCTGGCGGGCGCCCAGCCCACGCAGGTAACCGTCGTGGAGGGCTGCGTCGGCGTACTTCTGAGGGTCGACGACCCACACGAGGATGTCAGCCAATGGGACGAGCCGGTCCACCTGCAACGAGTGCTCTGTCGTCACTGAGTCGTAGTCCGGGACATCAAGAAGGACCAGACCGGACATATTCCCCTGGTCTCCAGCATCAAGAATCGACTCCCTCCGAATCCGTCGCTCCGAGGAGACTCCGAGAAAGTCCAGGAGCGGACCCGCGTCGTCACCCCAGGAGCAGGCGGCAGCCCGCGACGTCGTCGGCCGACGCGCACCAACGTCCGCGAAGTTGAGCTGGGTCAAGGCGTTGAACAGGGACGACTTGCCCGAACCGGTTCCGCCGAACAGGGCCACGACGGTGTGATCCACTCCCAGCGCCAGGCGCTGCGCCACGGCGTCAAGCGCCTTGTGGGCGGGGATCGACAGCGAGGCCGGCACCTCGGTCGGGCACATACGCAGGGCGTCGCGAACCGCCGTCAGACGGGCGTCGAGATGCTCAGCGTCGAGCACCTCGAAGTCCGTCTGCACGGTGGGCACGGAGGAGGTGGAGGAAGTGTCGGACTGGCTCATGCTGTGGCTCCGGGGCGGGTGAAGGGCTTGAGCTCGCCCGAGCGCAGGCGCAGCGCGGCGGCGAACCCAGGGGCAGGAGCGAGCGAGATCGCCGCCCCCTTGGGGACTGTGGCGGTCAGCGCCTCCGTGACCGCCTCCACCAGAAGGGTACTGGCCTGGACGGTCTGCGCCTCCAGTCCCAGGCGCCTGGCGGCCGAGACGGCTCCGTCGACACCAGCGGCCGCGGAGATAAGGAGGTCGATGACGCCGGTAGGGCTCAGTCTACGAATATCCTGCGGGCCCTGGATATTGGCCTCGAGGTAACCGACCCAGGCGTCAATGGTCGCCACCGCCTCGTCACCCTGCCCCAGGATCCTGTGCGCACGCTCACCGGCACCCACCTCGGCCCAGGCCCGCTCAGCCTTGGCACGAAGGGCGACGATCGCGGCCTGAAGCTGGTTGGCAAGTGCCTCACGGGCATCGTTGGCCAACTGAGACAGTCCTTCGGCACGAGCCTTGTCGGCCCGCCCCAGGAAACCTCTGCGAAGTCTGCTCCCCTGAGCCAGTGAGGCCAGCGGACCACCGGAGGAGGCCAGGGTGATCCAACGGGTAGCGGTGGCGCCTTGGCCTGCTGCACCGGCCTTGATGTCGGCGCTCAACGCCTCGATCGCCGCGTCTCTCAGGCCCTGAGACTCCTTCTCCAACCCTTGCGCCACAGCCTCCTGAGCATCGACGTCATCGGCCAGGCGCTCCAGGTCCGTACGCAGCGTGCTCCACACGCCTCGTCCGGTACGGCGAACCAAGCCGGCCGCACGATGACGCCCGGCGAGGAGCCGCAACCAGTCACGTAGCTCGGTCACTCCGTCACCCGAGAGCAGTCCCTCGTGCGGTCCGGCATCAGGGATGACGAAGAAGGGCGCCTCGGACAGCCCCAGTCCTTGCAGCCGAGTGATGAGATCCCGGCGTACCTCCGCCAGGATCTTCGCCGGTACCCGGTTGAGAACCACGCCGATGGGGGTCTCACGTCGTGCGGCCTCTTCCAGGGTCGTCCAGGGCGTCTGATCGCCGTAGCGTGCCGCAGTGGTGACGAAGAGCCACAGATCGGCAGCCTCCAGCAGCCTGCCCGCCAGCGACCGGTTGGCCTCGTGAACGGAGTCCAGGTCCGAGGCATCTATGAGAGCCAGGCCCGGCGGGATGGCAGAAGAGACCTCCTGACGGCAGACCTCCGTCAGAGGGTGCTCGCTGAGCGACTCCATGTCCTCGGGGTTGGCCACCAGGACCGGTGTCCGGGTGGTGGGCCGCAGCACCCCGGCATCCGAGACCTCTTGGCCGAGTACGGAGTTGACAAGCGTCGACTTTCCAGCACCTGTGGAACCGCCGATCACCACGATGGATGGGATATCAGCGTCCTGGAGGCGGGGGATCACCTGATCACGTACCTGTCCGATGAGGCCGTCACGCAGTGTGCGCGCAGCCTCAATACCGTCGGCACTCAGGGCCAGATCAAGGCGCTCGAGGTCCCGCACCAGGTCAGTGAGGACATCGAGAAGCTGAGCGCGACTCAGCGAGGAGACGGGAGCATCGTCCTCGGAGTGGCGCGAGGGGGCAGGAACGGGCATGTGCCAACACTATGAGCACAGAGGTGCAGAGTCGACGACTGATCTCGTCGGTTCGCACCACAGGTGTCACAGCCACGATGAGAATCGTCCATCCCTCGATGCGGCGATCAGAGCCGCGGGCCCGACCCTCGAAGGAGGAGGACCGCAGATCCCTTCAGATGCATCTCAACATCACCGCTCGCCGTGGTTTCCAAGTCGGGAAGGAGCTCCGGCGTCGGGACAGCAGCAGCGTCATGTCCTGCGAGGCGTCGACCCGAGCGGTCGGTCATCCTTGGAATCCCAACCCTTTCGAACTCGTTGCCCAGTGCCCCCGGCCGGACTCGAACCGGCAACCTGCGGATTAGAAGGCCGATGCTCTATCCATTGAGCTACGGAGGCGTGCGTAAGCGCTTGACCAGACTACGCCATCAGCCCGGCGGCTCCAGGCCCCGAGGAGGGCCGGCTCACCGTCATCTTCGACACCGATGGTCAATCACGAGGCAGTCACACCACGATTACGACGCCGCATCGAACCGGGCGCGCGGATGATTGCGCAAGGCGACTGAAGCCGACTCCTGAAGCGATTGCCGCCAAGGCGGCAACGTGAACGTAACCGCACTGCAACCATCCTGTGACCGGCCGGGGAGACACGCCGAGGCGGTTCTGCCCCCCTGCACTTACCCATCCACACATGTACGGAACATCACACCGGGGAGTGCTTACTCTTAGCGATGGCGACGAAACACCAGTATCGTGACCGAAGCTCCACCGCAACACCCGGAAGGACTGCGCCTTGCCCACTCCCGCACTCATCGTGCGTTCCCTTTCCGCCCAGGCCTCACTCGAGCCTCATACATTCACGGCTCCTTTCACCGTGGGGCGGGCACCAGACAGCGATGTACAGATCGTCCACCCTCTCGTGTCTCGGACACATCTGCTGATAACCCCGACTCCAGCCGGGTGGACGGTGAGCTGTCAGGGGCGCAACGGCATGCTCGTCAACGGATCCGTCACCCGTGAGGCACTCGTCACCCAGGGCACACGGATTCAGCTGGGCGACGCCTCGGGACCGGCGCTGGGACTCACCCCGGTCGTCTCCGGTGCCGCCTCATACACCGGGGCCCCAGCTCAGCCGCAGCCGATGCGCCCCCCTGTCCGGTCGGCACCGAGCGCTCCTTTCACCGCGTCCCAACCGAGCGCGGCCTCAGCGCCACAGTCCGGTCCCCTCCCCCAGCCTCCCTCCGGTCTGCCTCCGACCACAGCCGTGCCATCACAGGCCCGTCCCATGCCGCCGGCCATGGGATCAGCATCGTCAGCCGCCACCTACGTTGCTTCCGGAAGTCCTCAGGGATCACCGTCATCGAGCTCGGCGAACTCGGATGCCTTCCCCGCCTCACGGCATACGCTCAAGTCCTTCCGCATCACCTCCTCGGGCACGATCGGGCGAGCCCCCGACAACGCCCTGGTCCTGGATGACCCGCTCATCTCCAAGCACCATGCCCGCATCGACCTCTCGGGCAACGGCATGGTCGTCACCGACCTGGGATCCACCAATGGTGTGTACGTCGACGGTCAGCGGGTCTCGCAGGTGCAGGTGACTCAGCCCGTGCTCCTGGGACTGGGCTCGACCTTCATCTCCCTCAGGCCCGACGGACTGTGCGAGGTCCAGGTCGCTGGTGGCGCCGGTGGCGAGCTGGTCGGCAAGGACCTGACCTTCCGCGTCAACAATGGCAGCATGACTCTGCTCGACGGCATCTCCTTCTCGCTTCCGGGCAACGAGCTGCTGGCCGTCGTCGGCCCCTCAGGAGCCGGCAAGTCGACGCTGCTCAAGGCTCTCACCGGTGAGCAGAAGGCACAGGAGGGGCAGGTACTCTTCAACGGGCTGGATGTGTATGAGCACTACCCGGTGATGCGCAACAAGATCGGAGTCGTCCCTCAGAGCGACGTCATCCACTCCGCGCTGACCGTCCGCAAGACCCTGGAGTACGCCGCTGAGCTGCGTTTCGCCAAGGACGTGACCAAGGCCGAACGGCAACAGCGTATTGCCGAGGTCCTGGAGGACCTGGACCTGAGTGCGCACGTAGACAAGCGCATCAAGAAGCTCTCCGGTGGTCAGCGCAAGCGGGTCTCCACCGCCATCGAGCTGCTCACCCGCCCCAGCCTGCTGTTCCTCGACGAGCCCACCTCCGGACTGGACCCTCAGCTGGACCGTGACGTCATGGACCTGCTGGCATCCTTGGCCCATGGGACTCGTCCCGGGGACAGTGGCCGCACCGTCGTCGTCGTCACCCACAATGAGAACCATATCGACCGAGCGGACAAGGTCCTCATCCTCGCCGCTGGGGGAAAGCCCGTCTACTACGGCTCACCTCGCGAGGTACTTCCCTACTTCCGCCAGAGGCTCAATGAGATCGCCTCCCAGGGGCGACTCCTGCTCAATACCCCTAAGGGCACACTGCCGGATCCGCCCGCTGTGGACGGCTACGCCGATGTCTACGCCCTCATCCGCAACCACACCGCGGAGCTGCGTCAGTACATGGAGTCCACGGTGCCCTCCACTCGCCGCGGCGGCGCTCCAGCAGCGGCCGCCGGACCGGCGACGCAGGAGAAGCCGCCTAAGCAGCAGTCGGTACTCCGGCAGGTCTCGACCCTGGTCCGACGCCAGCTCAGGATCGTCGCGGCAGACCCCTCCTACCTCGCATTCATGCTGCTGCTCCCCATCATCATGGGACTGCTCACCAAGGCGATTGAGGGAAGTGACGGCTTCGCGGTACCCAGCTACCCAGAGCCAACACCGGGTAATCCCGGTCCCACCATCGTCAAGTACTCCAGTCAGGCCATGCAGCTGCTGGTCATCCTTATCACTGGAGCGGCCTTCTCCGGAATGTCGGCCACCATTCGCGACCTCATCGGGGAACGGGACGTCTTCCTGCGTGAGAAGGCAGTCGGTCTGAGATCCGGTGCCTACCTCGTCTCAAAGGCGACCATCCTGGCTCTCATCACCACCGTTCAGACCGCACTGATGATGGGAATCGCCCTGATGCTCAACAAGGGCCCTGACGATGCGGTCATCCTGAGTGGGTGGCCTGGACTGGAGCTGGCCTTCTGCTGCTGGGCAGTTGCCTTCGTCTCCGGCCTCCTGGGACTGGCGGTCTCGGCGATGGTGTCCTCCTCGGAGCAGGTCATGCCGGTCCTAGTCGTCTCAATCATGGCTCAGCTCGTCCTGTCCGGCGGCATCATTCCGATCTCGGGACGCGCAGTCTTCGAGCAGCTGGCGTGGTTCATGCCATCCCGGTGGGGGTACGCGATGGCTGCCTCCACCTTGGAGATGCTCGCCATCATGCCCAACCGAGATGACGCACTGTGGAAGCACGAGACCACGCAGTGGCTGACGAACTACGGTCTGCTCTCGGCCATCGGCCTGGCCTGCATGGTGGCCTGCTACATCGCCCTGGCCCGTCGAGGACGGCGCTGACCTCCTTCAGCCACACTGACGCGCACGCTGCATCTCGTCGGGCTCGGCCGGGGGCGCTCCACGTGTTCGGGTACCGGATTCCCGCTCCCGAACGCGCAGACCGCCCCCGACGGCGTCGAACACCCCTGCGCCATGCCAGTGCTATGACGGCTGGGCCGCACGCCCCCAGGACGTACCTCTCCTGCGGACGATGACGGTCAGGCCCTCGTGGCCTGTAGGAAGACGTAGTCCCCACCGGAGAAGTACGTCCCCAACCAGCAGTAGCACCGCTACTCACCGCCCGGAATCTACTGACGCGATCTCTTATCTGCTGGTTATACTCGAGACCACGAGGTCGTACTGATAAGTGGTTCCCTGCCCGAGCATCAAGCGGGCGCCGCTGTCCCCGTCCAACGGTGCCACTGTTGCGACGTAGACTCCTTGAGTCTTCCATCCGACCTTGCCGGACTCCGGGGAGACTGCGACAACCAAGGCAACGGTCTCATCAGCCAGGTAGCCCGGTTTACCGACCTGTATGAGGAGCTGCCCATCCCTCAAACCGCCGATGGGCCTGATGACACAATCCTCACCCTTCGCAGACTCTGGAAGCGAGAGCTTCCTGCCCTCGACCTTGGCCGTGCACGCACTTGTGTCGATCGCGACATTGGTTGTGCCGTTGGGGCCGATGACCGGGGTGGTCGAGGACGATGTCTTTGCCAACGAGGTGTAGGCCTCCTTCAACGCCGAGGAGTCCAAGGGAATGGATGCGGCCCACCGGCGCTTCTCAGAGAAGTGTCCTGTGACGGTGCCTGCTTCACTGCCATCCGCCTTGTAGATCGTGGCTCCTGAGGAGGTGACACGGGAGAACGCCTCCGGTCCGGACTCGATATTGACCCCACCAGGGAAGAGAGAGTCACTGGCGAAGTCCGGTTCCTTGCCAGTTTCAGACATCAGGACCGCTCCATCCTTCGCGGACAGCACCTGGACCTGCTTGGACTTGCTCTCATAGGCGAGGACGAATCCGTTACGAACTCGCCCTTTCTCATAGTGCCCGCCCACGCGCCACTTCTCCTTGCCCGAGGCGTCATAGGCGATCAGGGGGCCTCCAGTGAGCGTTCCCTTGCCGGAGGAAACCACCGCTATGTCGGTTGTCGCCCCCAGGAAGGTGGAGCCCTCAGAGAATGGAGCGTTGGAGGTCTTACCGCTGTCGTTGACCAGAGTGGATTGACCGGTCGTGCTGATGCAGAGCAAGGATGGGCCCGCCCAGAACCGAGCCTCGTCACACTCCCCGCTCCACACCTTACTGGTGCCCTTGCGCGTCAGGTCGAACAGGTGCACCTTACCCGCATCGGTGTACAGGAGCATGCTTCTGTCCGCGGAGAGGTAGGGGTCGTCAACATCGGTGTAGCGCTGGTCCTCTTGAACGCGGTCGCCGTCGGGCAGCGCCGCTGGCCAGGTGCTGTCAACGTGTGGCCCGGAGAAGAAGTACCACCAAGTGGCTCCAACTACCGCAAGAACGGTGACGACCACGACCGCCACCACCCCATGACGACGCCACCATCGCCTAGGCGTACCAGCAGCAGCTCCGTCCGACACACGGTCCGCGCTTTGAAAACCCGGCTGAGGATAGAAGGCCGCCGGCGAGACCCCGTTGCCTCCGGGCATGGCAGGAGCGTTCACTGTCGCGGGAGCAACGACGCCGCCATCCCCCGAAGCGCCCCCAGCGGCCGAAATGTGGCTCGGAGCACTGACGTACTGCCCGGCCTGCATACTCGGTGCCGCGGGCCCTGGAACCGTGGAGGAGTTCGAGCCAGAAAGCATCGTCGGCGCTGTCGCCGGATCCGTCGACGACGGCGCGTCCCAGTCGTAAGGGACCATTGAGGCCGTTGACTGGGGCGGCGCCACAAGTCTTGGAGCCGCAGGCAGCCCCGCGAGCGCAGACTGCATAACGTCCAGGCGCTGTGCGACGAAATCGATGGAGGGACGCATGTCGGGCTGCTTGGACGTCATCGAGGCGATGAGCTCCCACAGCGCGTCAGGTATACCACCCGGTCGGCCTGCGTCACGTCGGGCGTGCTGGCTGAGCAGCTGGGCGGGTTCCCCCACGAACGGCGTCGTCCCGCAGCTCATCTCGTAGAGCATGATGCCCAGTGAGTAGATGTCCGCGGCAGAGGTCGGAGCCTGCATCGACAGAATCTCCGGAGCCATGTACAGCGGGGTACCGATCGCCCCGGTGAGGTGGGAGGCGGAGAAGGTGTCACAGATGCGCGCCACACCGAAGTCCGCCAGTCGAGGGACGACAGCCTCCGGCACGCTCCCTCCTGGAGCGACACCGGTAGCAACCGTCTCAGCCGGATCGCCGCCTCTGCTCGGACGTGAGCTGAGCAGGACATTGGCGGGCTTGATGTCCCGGTGAATGACCCCGGCCCGGTGAACCGTGGATAGTCCCTGCGCGATACGTGTGCCCAGGGACGCCACCTGTGCAGGGGGCAGCGACCCGCGAGCCCGCAGGAGATCACGCAGGTCCCCGCCATTGACGTAGTCCATGACGATCGCGAAGGTGGAGCCCTCGATGACCACGTCACGAATGGCGACGACGTAGGGGCTGCGCACTCGCATCAGCGTCGAGCGCTCCTTGATGAAGCGCTCGACGACGTCGGGATTCTCCACCAGATCGGCACGCAGCACCTTGAAGGCCAGTACCTCACGAGCGTCAGCCCGCCGGCCGCGCCAGACCTCGCCCTGGGCGCCGGCGCCGATCCGGGACTCCATGATGTAGGAGCTTCCGAGGTGGCGGGGGGCGGGGCTTTGGGACATGAGGTCTCCGAGTCGCTCAAGGGCTGTCAGGCTTCAAAGAGACCTTATCGCGATATTGACGCCAACCGGGTAGCTCTGCCAGGAGTTCACCGTGAATCGCGCCGCCTTCAGGACAGGGCTCATGACCTGAAGGACCTCAGAGGCGACTAGAGTGGGGCCCGTGAGCAAGCAGATGACAACCTCAGACCCGCTGGTGTGGATCGACTGTGAGATGACGGGCTTGGACCTGAGCGCTGACGCGCTGATCGAGGTCGCCGTCGTCGTCACCGACTACGAGCTCGCGCCCCTGGCCGAAGGAATCGATGTGCTCATCAAGCCTCCATCCGCTGCGCTGGAGCAGATGGACGACTATGTACGCACCATGCACACCTCCTCAGGTCTTCTCACCGACCTGAAGGATGGCCTGACCATGGAAGCGGCTCGCAGGACGGTCCTGGACTATGTGACCTCCCTTGTGCCCGAGCCCCGCACCGCCCAGCTCGCCGGGAACTCGGTAGGCACGGACAAGGCGTTCCTGGCTCGCGACATGCCGGAGCTCATCGAGCATCTTCACTACCGGATCGTGGACGTCTCCTCACTCAAGGAGCTGGCGAAGCGCTGGTATCCCAGGACTTTCTTCCAGGCTCCGAAGAAGGCCGGTGGGCACCGTGCGCTGGCAGACATCCTGGAGTCGATCGACGAGCTGCGCTACTACCGTGCCGTCCTGTTTCCCAGCGGCGAGGGACCGAGCTCCCAGGAGTGCAAGGAAGCAGCCGAACGCGTCATGGCCGAACCGACCAGATGACAAGACCCGGGGCTTCTGTGACGTGACGCAGTGCACCGAGTTCAGTTTGGTGCGCGAGGAGATGAACGGATACAGTACCGATTCGTTGCGGCTTCGCCGTACATGGTGGCTGTAGCTCAGTCGGCAGAGCGCCTGGTTGTGGTCCAGGAGGTCGCGGGTTCAAACCCCGTCAGCCACCCCACTCGGAGCTACCTCCCTCTTCCCTACATGATGTTCTGTACACAGGTTGCTTGACGCTCTCTCGTGCTCAAGAAAGTCCTTCCCATGCAACGACGCGATTTCCTGCTTGCCCTTGCCGCCGGAACGACCGGATGCCTCAGTGCCTGCACCGCAGCGAGCTCAGCATCCGGCCCCAGCCCATCAGCGCCGCCTTCGACGCAGGCCTCGCCTTCGGCATCCGCACCCTCCTCACAGACCCCTTCTCCCACGCCGTCGCTCAGCCCGCTCCACCTGCAGGATGGGCCGCCCTCGTTGCCCGCCCCCACTCCGGCGGAGCCAGTCATCACCGCTCTACCGGAGAGCGTCGGCAACGTCGTGGCCATCACGGTCGATGACGGCGTCGACTCCTCAGTCGTGGACGCCTACCTGGACTTCGCCAAGGACTCGGGAGTCCGACTGACCTTCTTCGTCACCGGCACCTACCCGAGCTGGACGGACAACCAGGCCAAGTTGGCGCCCCTGGTGGAATCCGGGCAGGTTCAGCTGGCCAACCACACCTGGACGCACCCGGATCTGACGACACTGTCAGAGGGAGCAATCATCGATGAGCTCACTCAGTGCGAGAACCTGCTGCGCAACACCTACGGCATCACCGGGGCGCCCTTCATCCGGCCCCCCTACGGCAACCGCAACTCGTTCACCGACTCGGCCTGTGCGAAAATGGGGTACACAACCTCCACGATGTGGTACGGCTCGTTCGGCGACTCGGGGTTACTGACAGAGGACGTTCTTCTCGGCGAGGCGCAGAAGTGGCTGCTCGCGCAACACATCGTCATCGGTCACGCGAACTTCCCCACCGTTACCCACCTCTACGGCCAGATCATCGACATCCTGCGTGAGCGATCCCTGATGACCGCCACGCTCGACGACGTCTACTTCGGCCCAGGGCACAATCGTCGCATCTGAGGCGGCTCAGACTCACAGCACCCGAGCCTCCTCGGTGTCACAGCACTCCTTCATCCGAGAGGCGTCGATCTCCGGGGTTCGCGGCAGATAGACGATCTCACAGCGCCCTTCGAGCTGCTCATCGAAGGTGTCGACCCAGTCGTCACCGATGACGAAGACATCAATGCCGTACTCGTCGATGTCCTGACTCTTCTGCCCCCATGTCCGCTCGGGGACCACCAGGTCCACGTACCGAACAGCCTCAAGCATCACCTTGCGCTGCTCATAGGAGAAGTAGGCCTGCTTCCCCTTGGAGGCACTGAACTCATCAGTGGATAGAGCAACAATGAGATAGTCACCCATCGCCTTGGCTCGGCGCAGCAACTCGATATGCCCGTAGTGGAGCAGGTCGAAGGAGCCGTAGGTGATTACGCGTTTCATCTGGATCGTCCTCGGGATCGGAGCCGTCAGCTTTTGTATGAATGACACAAGAACCAATGGCATTGTCGTTGGTTGCGCGTATGGCGGTTGAGCGCGCTTGCCGTTAAGTCTAGGCAGTTCCCACCCCTCAATTTCCCCTTGTTACCCCTCCGCAGCAGGCCTTCAGGTATGGCGACGATCACCCTTTATCACTTAACCCAATGAATGCGCCGAACTGCGCATCAACCCTGAGCGGACGCCAGCGGCAGCTGAGGCCATCATGTGACCGAGCCCAGATATTCCCTGGTATCGCAACGATTACAAGGGATTTCAACCTCGTCACAGCAGGCCTGGAACATCACAGTCTGATTGCATGCACCGCGATCATGACGACTGTCGTTTGTCCGGTTCACCTGCGCAACTACCGTTATGAGAAAACGAGTAAAGACGGCCTCCTTCCCAGGCCTCGCCCATGACAGCAGCTTGGAGGCAGCCCGTGGCCACAGTCACCCCTGACCGAACCTCGACAGGACAAATCACGGTCTACGGTTCCTGCGTGGCCAGGAACGCGGCGAACGAGCTGGAGAACCGGGGCTGGAAAGTAGAAAGCCATATCGCCCGTCAGTCACTCATCAGCGCAGGACGTTCCGCAAACGTCGGTGACCTCGATCTGTCCTTGCTGAGATCGTCATTCGCCCGCCGCTCCTTCCTGTCTGACATGGTGGGCAATCTGGAGGCGCAGCTGACCGCCGCCGCACACACTGATCTTCTGCTGTGGGACCTGAGCGACGAACGTCTCGGCATCCTGGAAACAGCCCCCGGGACGTTTCTGACGCGTTCGCCGGAAGCTCTGACGGCTGGCCTATACAAAGAGCTTCCAGCCAGGCTCCTTGAGCTGGGGACGGCAGAGCACCTGCACCTGTGGCGACCGGCCCTGCTGCGTTTTCGCAGTCTTCTGGAACGCCTCGACCTCACGAGTAGGACAGTACTGCTCCATGTGCCATGGGTAACGAAGACCACCCCGAGCACGTCAGCCGTCCTGAGCCGGAGACAGGCGGCCATGGAGGCCAATTGGACCTTAGCCCGCTATGTCGATCTTGTCCGCCGAGAGACCGATGTGCACATTCTTCGTGCGCCCGACGAGCTCGTCGACGACGAGGTGCACCACTGGGGGTCCACATCCTTCTACGACACCAGCCCCTTGTACTCATGGATTGCAGACGAGCTGGAGCTCGCTCACTCGCCGCACAGCCTCGCACCAGCACCCTGAGATGCCACCGCACCATCTGACACTGCGCGAGCTCATCCAGAATCCCCTGCGCTCGCGGGCGCGCAAGGCTCAGCACCCGGTCGCAACCGGGGACCCATGTCGGCGCAGTGGCGTCTGGCACCGCAAGGCCCTCAGGCCCGACCGAGCCGCAGCCGTGTCGACGAGTCCAAGGAGCGGACCGCCCCGACAGGAGGACCGGAACGCCCGAGCAGACCAGCACAGGCGTTACGTGTCACTTGCCCCGGGCCGCGCCTCGGACGCCAGTGGGCGGCGGGGTTGGCGATGGCGTGCGTGCTGGCCCTGGGGGTGGCTGCCTGCTCGCTGAAGGATGTCAGGGCCGAGGCCGGCGCAAGCACCAGTGCCAGCGCCTCAGCGGCCGTCGCCCGGGCCGAGCAGGGCATCGCCGACGCCAACGCCTCGGCGACCGCCTCCCGAGAAGCCGCCCTGACACCCGAGCTGCGGGCCCAGCGCGACGCCGCCCTGGCCGAACCCGCACCCGCCAAACCTGCGCACATGGACGAGGAGTCCGCACGAGGTGCCACCGGCAGCGTCTACTACTTCCTCGACCTCTACCGCTACGCCTTCATGACCGGCAACACCACCGAGCTCGCCGCTATGAGCGAAGACGGCTGCGTCTTCTGCAAATCAGTCATCGACCAGGCGGCAGAACTTCACGCGGGTGGCGGTTGGGCCAACAAGTGGGAGCAAGACATCACAAATATCCGCTACTACGACAAGCTCGAAGGGTATAACTACAATCTCATTCATGTTCATATTAACTATGGGCAAATGATCTGGTGTTATCCAGGTAGTGACCCTTCTGTCTCTGGTCCTGATGAAGATCGAGAACTTAAGCTCGGGGTTCGGTACGTGAATGGTCGTTGGATGATTGGTGAAGGAGAGGTAATTCCGAGATGAAGCGCCTTCTTGCGGCTATGGCGATTGCCTTTTTTGTGTCAATTCCTTCTGTCTCGGCTAGAAGTGAACCTCGCTCATCGACTCCGGGTATCGATGGAAAAAACTCTGGAGGTCGGTCGGAGATAACCGGAGAAGCCAGCGAGACGATAGAATTGCCTGATTCAGGCTCTGGTTCGCCTGCCTCACCACCTCGTCCGGCTGTGTCGGCGTCGGATCCGTCGATGTGGGATGAGCAGCCCCACCAGGACTGCGTCAGTAATGGTGGCCAGATCCCGGACATGGACTGCATAGCCGACAAGATCCTTCACCCCTCCCGGCCCCAGGAAGATGCACCCGCCGCCGGCGGCGGTGGCCCGCGGGTGATCACGATCACCACCCGCCAGGCCGCCACCCTCATCGCCTCCGGCTCAGGCATCACCCGCCAACCACCCGGCCCCAAGGTCATCATCTCCAAGGCCTTCATCGTCTACACCAACCCCGCCACCCGCTACCAGACGACCACCATCCTGGGCACCACCATCGACGTCGAGTTCACCCCCACCTCCTACACCTGGAACTGGGGCGACGGCACCACCACAACCACTACCGACCCCGGAGCCCCCTACCCCCACCAGACCGTCACCCACCACTACAAGCACACCGCAAAAGACGTCACCACCACCCTGACCACCACCTGGACCACCCGATTCCGCCCCGCCGGCGAGACCCAGTGGCGCACCATCGACGGCACCATCACCACCACCGAGACCTCCACCCCCTACGACCTCGTCCGCCTCGTCTCCTACCTCACTGACGACGCCGAGGAAGCCCAAGGCCACTAGAACCCGCCAGCCCCGGGGCACCCGGAGGCTCGCAGACGCACCCAAGGGCTCGCGGACCGCACCAGCGACCTCCGCAGTCATGCACCCCAGTGGTCGTCCATGGCGAACCAGGCACTTGGCCGTCCCCTGGAATCGCCTCCACCACCGCGACACGCCCCAACTACCCGACCCACCACGTCCTGAGCCGTCCCCCTCCGCCCACCACCCGAGGCCGTCCACCACACCTCAATCCACACCAGCCCACCTAGCAAGATGCGAGCAAACCTCACTTAACCGAAACACCATTCCCGCATCCCAGTCGCGATGCCCCGCGCCACGGCCCCCGTCAGCCGGCCGCCCACGCCTTCACGCCGCCGTCGAGATTGACGAGTCGGCCGGTGTAGCCGGCCGCCCGCAGTGCCTCGATGGCCCGGGCTGAGCGGATCCCGGCGGCGCACACGACCACGGTCGTGCGCGCGACGTCCAGCTCGTCCATGCGCGCCACTACCTCACGCAGCGGAATGTGCAGCGCCCCTTCCATCGGCTCGAGCGTCACCTCGATCTCCTCGCGCACGTCCAGCAGTGCCGGGGGCTCGGCGCCTGCCAGGAGCTGTCTCAGCTCGGCAGCAGAGACGGTATCCGCTGCCGACTCTGCTGTTGGGGCCTCTCCGGTCCCTTGAATCCGTGGGGACGCACTGGAATCAGGCCTGGACCCTTCAGATTGCCGGTGGGAGTCGTCCTCTGCGGTTCGCGCATGCGGCTGCGCGTCGGCGCCAGGAGTTTGGGGGATCGTGCAGGAATCGGCCTCCGTCACCAGCGCAGTGATAGTCGGGTTCTCCCCGCACACCGGGCAGGCCGGGTTCTTCGCCACGGGGATCTCTCGCAGCCTCCCACCCCAGACGTCCAGCAGTGCCAGCCTCCCCAGCAGCGGCTCGGCACCACCGATGATGAGCTTGAGCGCCTCGGCCGCCTGCATCGTTCCGATAATTCCCGGCAGCACTCCCAGCACTCCGGCCTCGGCGCAGGAGGGCACCGAGCCCGCGGGCGGTGGAGTGGGGTGCAGGCACCGGTAGCACGGACCCCGACGGGCGTCGAAGACCCCCACCTGCCCGTTGAACCCGAGCACCGCCCCGTGCACGAGCGGCAGCCCCAGCAGGACGGCGGCGTCGTTGACGAGATACCGCGTGGGGAAGTTGTCCGTCCCGTCGATGACCACGTCCCAGCCGCGCAGCAGACCCAGAGCGTTGTCGGCCGTCAGACGAGTCCGGTGGGTGACGACCTCGACGTCGGGGTTGAGCGCCCTGATCGCCTCGGCCGCCGAATCCACCTTGGGACGCCCCACGGCGGCTGTGATATGGATGACCTGGCGCTGGAGGTTGGTGACATCGACGTCGTCGTCGTCGATGAGCCCGATCGTGCCCACCCCGGCGGCCGCCAGGTACAGGGCCGCCGGGGCTCCGAGGCCGCCGGCACCGACGAGCAGGACCCGGGACGCGCGGATGCGCTGCTGCCCCACGACCCCCACCTGCGGAACCAGGGCATTGCGGTGGTAACGCTCCAGCTCATCCCGGCTCAGCGGCCGCAGACGCTCCTCGGCAATGATCGAGTCTCCGTCGTTCCCGTTCACTGCACTCATGTCCTCCTCCTCATTCTCTCCTCGGACACGTGGCGGGCGTTCAGCCCCGGCGGGCCACGATACGTACCTGAACCGCCTTGATGACGCAGCAGATCTCCCGACCCTCGGTGATGCCGAGCTCGGCCACGGCCCCGGCGGTGACCGCCGCCGACAGCCGCTGTCCCTCCTCCAGCTCCAGGCGCACACTCACCAGCGCCCCCGAGCGCTCCAGCCCCGTCACCCGGCCGGTCAGGACGTTGCGGGGGCTGCCGTGCGGTGCCTCGCGGTAGAGGGCGACGGCGTCGGGCGGCACCAGCGCAATCCCCGGCGCTCCGGGGCGGAGAACCTCGCTCTGGTCCTCCTGTCGGCCCTGGCCGCTCCGTGCAGGGGTCCCGTCCTCGGTCGGCCCCTCATAGGGGCGGCCGTGAATGACCCGCCCCGACGGCAGCCGCAACCCCGGAGCCTCGGCCTCGCCGTCGACGACGCCCGTGAGCGCGGCCGTCCCCGTCAGACGGGCGACGAAGTCCGAGCGCGGCGCGGACAGGACCCGCGCCGTCGGCCCCTGCTCCACCACGCGCCCCCGCTCCAGGACGACGACGTCCTCGGCCAGCGCCGTCAGGTCCAGGACGTCATGGGTCACCAGCAGCAGCGTCAGCCCCTCCTCGGCGCATCGGCGCGACACCAGGCGGCGCATCTCCTGACGGGCGGTGACGTCCAGGGCCGACATCGGTTCGTCGAGGACGAGCAGACGTGGTCCCGTTGCCAGCGCTCGGGCCAGGGCCACGCGGGCCGCCTGCCCGCCCGAGAGCGCACCCCCTGAGCGGGAGGCCAGGTGCGCGGCACCGACGGCGGTCAGCTCGACGCGTGCCCGCCTCACCGCTTCGCCCCGACTCGCCCCTTGGCAGCGCAGCGCGAAGACCACGTTGCCCAGGACCGACATATGGGTGAAGACGCCCGGCTCCTGGCTGAGCAGTGCCACCTGACGGTGCCCGGCGCGGACGAACCTCCCTGCGCCGTCCAGGACCCGCCCGCCCAGGACCACCCGGCCGTCCTCGGCATCCAGCAGACCGGCCACGACGGAGCAGACCGTCGACTTGCCCGAGCCGTTGGGACCGACGAGCGCCACCGTGCGCCCGGCCTCCACCTCCAGGTCGACGACGACGTCGCGCTCGGCCAGCTCGAAGGTGACTCGCAGGTCCTGGCCGTGCGGGGAGTCCCCGGCCGGTGGGGTGGGGTGCGTGCCGGTGGGGGCCGAGATGACGCCGTCGGGCCCAGCTGAGGGGGAGCGTTCACTGGTGGGCGTGGGAGGGGGAACCTCATCGGCCCCTCCCTCGGGGACTCGGTGCACCAGTGCCGCCAGACGGGACCAGTCGACGTTGGTCGCCCCGACAATGACGAAGGACAGCCCGATGAGCACCGCGGCCAGGGCCAGTGACGTGGCCGTGTCCTTCTCCCGCTCCAGGTAGATGGCCAACGGCATCGTGCGGGTGACTCCCTCCTTGGAGCCCGCGAAGGCGATGGTGGCCCCGAACTCGCCCAGGCTGCGGCCCAGGGCCAGGGCCGTGCCGCGAGCCAGAGCGGGCGCCGCCAGCGGCAGTGTGATCTGGGTCAGGACTCGCCAGGGCCCCGCCCCTAACGTTCGAGCAGTGGTCTCGGCATGAGTGTCGCGGCTGCGCAGTGCCGCCTCCAGGGTCACCACCAGGAACGGCATGGAGACGAACACCTGGGCGATGACCACCGCAGTGGTGGAGAAGGCGATGGGAAGGCCCCACTGCCGCAGGTGGGCCCCCAGCAGGCCACGGTTTCCCAGCGTAGACAGCAGCGCGATGCCGGCCACCACCGGCGGCATCGTCATCGGCAGCACCGCGAGGATCCGTGCGAGCCTCACGCCCGGCCAGCTGCGGGCCAGCAGCAGCGCCAGTGGCACGCCCAGCACCACGCAGATCGCCGTGGAGACCAGGCATGTGCGTATCGACAGCCACAGGGCCGCCTGCGCCGACGGCGTCGCCAGCAGCTGAGGCAGCTGCCCCCAGGAGACGCGGGTCCCCATACCCACCAGGGGCAGGATGATGGCGCACCCCCCCAGGATTGCCAGCACGGTGACAAGCACCGGCAGGGGAGAACGAGCGGCCCGCCCGCGCCGGGTCAGGGCGCGGGCGGGCC
>NZ_GL882554.1 GCF_000195595.1 Actinomyces sp. oral taxon 170 str. F0386 | reverse complement strand
ATGGCGCCAATACGTCCGAAACGCACGCAGGCTCGCCTGAGACGAAACCGGCGCAGCCAGGCTCCCAGACTGGAACCCGCATGCGAGTTTGCGTGCCGATGAGATCGAAGAGCTATTCCGGTACCGAGCCCAGCGCCAAACCGACTATTACGAAGCCAGGAGACAACTGGAGAGCCAGCTGCCCAAAGGGCACACCATGAAGCACTACAATTCAGGAAAATATGAGGAGACAATCAAGGAGCTAAAACGAAATAGGTACGACCCGCAGGCCACTAAAAGCCTAGACGATGCCGCCACATAGCGCCGCGACTCTTGGAACGACCGGACAGGATCAAGCACTCGCATTAGTGAGACCGGAGGGGAGGCATATCTCGAGTCGCAGGGTTATCATATCCCCGACGAGTTCCTCTCTCAGAATGTACCCGTCAACAACGGCACCACCCCTGGTGGATGGCTTGACGGGATGGCCGTGAGCCCCAACGGCGATGAGATAGTGATATCCGAGTACAAGGGGGTGCCGTCAACCTCGACGGAACATCCCACCCGACGCTCTACGAGGGCAACGCCAAACAGGGAACTCCCGCCTATACTCGCGACCGTATGCTGAGCAACCCTCGCTTCGCACAGTACTTCCACGACCACCCCGATGCATGAGAAGGAGTCAAGAGCGGCGAGACCGAGCTGACGATCAAGGTGATGAAAACCAAGGCGGAGGACCTCACCCAGATCACCGACGAGCCCTTCACCTTGACACCTGAGGTGATCCAGCATCTCCAACAGAACATTGATAATCTTTAACTGAACAAAAGGACAGGAATGAGCAGCGCATCGAATATTGTAGATTACAGCCAGTCCACCGGTTTCCTCTTCTACGTGTACACCACCGAGCAGATGGTCTCCATCGTACGAGCCTGGGCGGAGCACGCCTGGCCCATCACTCTCGACAAAGCCTTCCTCCTGCGCGACCAGTGCGGATGGACCGGAGCCCCGCACGACGGCACTTTCTTCACCACTCCTGTGAGCAGCGGGGAGACAGACGGAACCATCATGGAAGACACCCGGGACCGCAGCCTTGTCAACAAAATCAATGCTCGATTGACCACCCGAGCCCCCGTAGAACTGGAAGCGCACATATCCACTATCACGCAGTCCATCTACACCGACTACCGGAACGCCCTGACTACAGTATACGGTCCACCCAAAGAAGGTAGGGCCAAGTTCGGCCCCCACAGCGACTGGATGCTCCCCAATAACGCATCCATAAACCTCGCCTCTGTAGGAACATTTGTCGAAGTCACCATCAAATCGCCAACCGAAACACAAAACGCGGCGCTAGCCACCTACTACGAAAGCAAATACGGACCCGACATCCCTTAGAGGTTGTTTGGGAACTGGGTTAGTGGGTGGCTAGTGTCGTGTGTTGTTAGTTGTTTTGTGGTTGGTGTTTAGGATGACGGGGATATGGTGAATTGGACTGCTGGGTGTTTTTCGGACAGTGCTTGTTTTGTGTTTCAGGTTGCCTTCGTTAAGTTCAGGAGCTCGCGTTCAACCTCGTTCTGGGTGCGGTATCCCAGGGCTGAGTGAAGGCGAACATGATTGCATCTCAGCTCGATCCATGAGGCAATATCACTGACCGCTTTATCCTTCGTGGGGTACACCATTCGGTGGACCCTCTCATTCTTGAGCGTGGCATTGAATGACTCCGCCCATGCATTGTCCCAGCAAACCCCCGTACGTCCCACCGAGGGGTGAATCCCGTAACCCTTGAGGTGATCCAAGAACCTCTGAGACGTGTACTGACTTCCCCTATCCGAGCGGGAAGATCGTCACACCCTCCTCGACAGGGCATCTTTTGACCGCCATGTCTATGGCCTGGCACACCAGAGAGGTGTGCATGCAGTCGGACATAGCGTAACCCACGACCTTCAAGGCGTCAGCAGTC
>NZ_GL882553.1:42653-49822 GCF_000195595.1 Actinomyces sp. oral taxon 170 str. F0386 | reverse complement strand
GCCACGGCCGCCACCAGCGTCCAGACCACTGACCCGGTAGCGGCCCTGGCGGAGGTCGCGGCGGCCGAGCCCCTCGTGGCCCAGGCCCAGGCCCTGGCCGAGGCCGACGTGCGCGGGTCGTCGTCGAGCTCGTGGAGCCCGCGCTCCGGGGAGAGCTACTCCGGCGGCTACGGCCGCTCGGGCGGCGGGCTCGACCTGGGCTCACTCCTGCTGGGCGGGCTGCTGATGGGCGGCGGACACAGCTACGGCGGCTGGAGCTCCCATCACCACCACGACAACGACTGGGGCGGCGGTGGCGGTTTCTTCGACGGAGGCGGCGACTTCATGGACGGGGTCGGTGACTTCTTCGACGGAGGCGGCGACTTCTGATCCGCGTCTTTCTGCCGCCCAGACCCGGTCATATGCCAGTCATGCCCTGAGCGATGCGGCCCCCGCCGGCGTGACGCCGGCCGCCCGGACCTGCGATCATGACGCCTGATCCGCCCGGCCCACCCGGCCGTCGCCCGGCAAGCGCCGTGTCCGTATCTGTCTATACCTGCCCATACCGACGTCGCACCTCGACGGAAGGACGAACCACCATGGCTGAGAAGCAGTCGATCCTGGGACGCATCGCCCAGCTCACCCGCGCCAACATCAACGCACTCCTGGACCGAGCCGAGGACCCGGAGAAGATGCTCAACCAGCTGGTGCGGGACTACACGGCCTCCATCGCCGAGGCTCGCGACGCCGTCGCCCAGACGATCGGGAACCTGCGCCTGGCGGAGAAGGACCACGACGCCGACGTCGCCGAGGCCAAGGACTGGGGCAACAAGGCCCTGGCCGCCTCCCGCAAGGCCGACCAGCTGCGTACCGGCGGTGACACGGCCGGGGCGGACAAGTGGGACTCGCTGGCCAAGATCGCGTTGACCAAGCAGATCACGGCGGAGAACGAGGCCAAGGCCGCCGAGCCGATGATCGCCTCCCAGCGCCAGGTCGTCGAGCAGCTCAAGACCGGCCTGCAGCAGATGGAGGTCAAGCTCGGTGAGCTGCGCTCCAAGCGCGACCAGCTCATCGCCCGCCAGAAGACCGCCGAGGCCCAGGTCAAGGTTCAGGGCGCCATCCGCTCCATCAACGTCCTGGACCCCACCAGCGAGCTGTCCCGCTACGAGGACCAGGTGCGTCGGGTCGAGGCCCAGGCCGCCGGGCAGATGGAGCTGGCCGGCTCCTCCCTGGAGTCCCAGTTCGCCGAGCTCGAGGCCTCCGGCGCCGGCCTGGAGGCCGAAGCCCGCCTGGCGGCGCTGAAGTCCGGGCAGAACCCGGCGCTGCAGGCCTCCCCGCAGCAGGCACCCGCCCAGATCACCGACGGCGACGACGCCGCCATCAACGCCGCCTTCGAGGCCCTCAAGAACCAGGGCCAGCCGATCGGCGAGGAGAAGTCCTCCTACTGAGTCGGTCCAGCCGCACAGGCGGTGCCGCACCGGCGTAACAGATTCACAACCGCCCGGCCCTCGTCATCGCGACGAGGGCCGGGCGGCTCCCTGCTGGCCGGCCTGACCAGCACAGACACACCACCAGCTCGACACGGCCGGCCGGAGCCCGGCTCCCGCCCTCGGCCCCACGCCCGGACCACACCCCGATCACACTCGGATCAAGTTGGAAAAAGGTTGATATCACTGGGACCTCTCCGGGCGTCGCCAGAGGCTGTTGGACACCGGGACCGGTAGCATAGAACCCATGAGCGTACCGACTTATCTTCTCGTCGATGGCGAGAACATTGACGCCACCCTCGGCATGAGTGTGCTGGGGCGGCGTCCCGAACCTGAGGAGCGGCCCCGCTGGGACCGCGTCCTCGCATACTGTGATGAACTGTCCTCCGCCGACGCCGCCGAGGGCGAGGAGGACGAGGCCCGCGCCCTGTTCTTTCTCAACGCCACCAGCGGCCACATGCCCATGAGCTTCATCCAGGCCCTGCTGGCCATGGACTACCGCCCCGTCCCGCTGGCCGGGTCGGGAAGCAATGAGGAGAAGGTCGTCGACATCGGTATCCAGCGCACCCTGGAGGCGCTGGCCGAGCGGGCCGAGTCCGGCCAGGAGGCCCATGTCCTGCTGGGCAGCCACGACGGCGACTACATCCCTCAGATCGAGCGGCTCCTCAAGGCCGGTGCCCAGGTCGGGATCCTGTGCTTCCGGGAGTTCCTCAACGCCCAGCTGACCGCCCTGGAGGGCGAGGGCCTGACGGTCTACGACCTGGAGAGCGACGTCAAGGCCTTCACCATCCCACTACCGCGCGTGTGCATCATCCCGCTGGAGGACTTCGACCCACTCGCCTTCCTCTGACCCACCGGCGGGGCGACGGTCGACGCCGTCGCCCCGTCCCCATCTCACACGCCGACTCGCCGAAGAGTTTCAGCCGCCATCCCTTGTTCGGCGGCTACCACGTACCCCTCGCGTTCTTGTGGGAATCCCAAGGTTCTCACCCCGCCTACAGCGCCTCGGGTCCCACCAATCACTTGACCCATCAACAGCGACCATTCGGAACTCACTCAGGAAACGACCAGAAACTGAAGGGATGGTGAGGCCCATGGAGCGTTCCCAGCAGTCCCGCACCGAAGCTCACCTCCTTGTCGTCGACGATGAACCCAACATCCGCGACCTGCTCGCCTCGTCCCTGCGCTTCGCAGGTTTCGAGGTCTCGATCGCCGGAGACGGCAACGGCGCCCTCAAGACGGTGGAGAAGACGTCCCCCGACCTGGTGGTCCTCGACGTCATGCTGCCCGATATGGACGGCTTCACCGTGGCCCGGCGCCTGCGCGAGCGTGACGTGACCACCCCCATCCTCTTCCTGACCGCCCGCGACGACATGGCGGACAAGGTCCAGGGCCTGACCGTCGGCGGCGACGACTACGTCACCAAGCCCTTCGGCCTGGAGGAGGTCATCGCCCGCATCCGCGCCATCCTTCGTCGCACCCACGCCATCGAGAACCAGGACGACGGCGTCGTGCGCGTGGCCGACCTGGTCCTGGACGAGGACGCCCACGAGGTGTACCGCTCAGAGGTGGAGGTGGACCTGTCCCCCACCGAGTTCAAGCTCCTGCGCTACCTCATGCTCAACGCCGGGCGCGTCGTGTCCAAGGCCCAGATCCTCGACCACGTCTGGGAGTACGACTGGAACGGTGACGCCGCCATCGTGGAGTCCTACATCTCCTACCTGCGCCGCAAGGTGGACCAGATCCAGGGGGCTGACGGTCAGCCCGTCACTCCACTCATCCAGACCCGTCGCGGAGTGGGCTATATGCTGCGCGAGCCCAAGGCCGAGTGATGGCGGCGGCGCGTGGGGGGAGCACGCGCCCGGCCAAGTCGTCCGGTAAGCAGCACCGCCCGATCAAACGGGGCCGATGGCACCCGATCACCGCGATCCAGCGGCCCTGGCAGGCGATGCCGCTGCGCACGCGCCTGACCCTCATGACGACGGGTCTGCTCACCATCGGGCTCGTCATCGTCTCCTTCGTGGTGACCTCACTGCTCTACAGCCACATGATGGGGCAGATCGACACCCAGCTTCGCTCCACGACAAGCCCCGTAGGACAACAGTTCCTGGACCAGCTCCGCGAAGGCCGCATCCCCAGCGGCATCCCCTCGAGCTACTACGTCAAAGGAGAGTTCCACGACGCCAGCCGAAACGGGGAGTGGATCTCAGGGGACACCGCTGCCAAGTATGGTCATCCCCAGGTCAAGGGCCTGAACTATAAGCGGGCTCTGACACATGCTGAAAAAGGCGACTACGAGATCATCACGGTCAACTCCGATAAGCCCGGCCGCCAGTGGAGGATGATCACGGCGGTCACTCAGAACCCGGATACTAAAGAGTACACCGGCGCCATAGGCCTGGCTCTCCCACTGAGCGACGTTGTGGAGACCGTGGAGCGGACCCGCCTCGTGGTGGCCCTGGCCGACGTCTTGATCATCTCGGCGGGCGCCATCTTCGCCACCTACCTGGTTCACCGCTCCTTCCGCTCCCTGCGCCAGATCGAGGGCGTGGCCGGGCGCATCGCCCACGGTGACCTGTCGGCCCGCATCCTGGTCACCGAGCCGCGCACCACGGAGGTCGGCTCGCTGCAGCGGGCGATCAACACGATGCTCACCCAGAACGAGAACGCCTTCGCCGCCCAGGTCGTGGCCCAGGAGCGGATGACGCGGTTCGTCTCCGACGCCTCCCACGAGCTGCGCACGCCCCTGGCCGCGATCCGCGGCTACGGCGAGCTCTACCGGATGGGAGGGGTGCCCGCCTACAAGACCGGCGAGGTCATGGGGCGCATCGAGACCGAGTCCAACCGGATGGGTCGCCTCGTCGATGACCTCCTTCAGCTGGCCCGGATCGACGAGGGCCGGGAGATGTCGATGGAGCCGGTCAACCTCACCGACCTGGCCGCCGGGGCCCTCAGCGACATGATGGTCCTGGCCCCCGAGCGCGACTGCGGCCTCATCCCCCTCGACCCCCGCGACGAGGCCGCCGGCATGGAGGCGCCCTCGATCCAGGTCATCGGCGACCGCGACCGCCTCTCCCAGATCCTCACAAACCTGCTGGGCAACGTCGTGCGCCACACGCCCTCCGGGACACCGGTGGAGATCGCCATCGGCATGGCGCCCCCGCGTGAGAACCCGACGGCGCAGCCGGTCGTCGTCGTCGAGGTCCGCGACCACGGCCACGGCGTGCCGCCCGAGGCGGCCGAGAAGGTCTTCCAGCGCTTCTACCGCTCGGACACCTCCCGCAACCGGGAGACCGGCGGCTCCGGCCTGGGCCTGGCGATCGTGCTGGGGATCGTGGCCGCCCACCAGGGCACGGTCCAGATGCTTCAGACCCCCGGCGGCGGAGCCACCGTCCATATCGAGCTGCCACCGGCCCCGGCCTGGTAGGTGCGAGCCGCCGTGCCCTCCCCGACGCCGTTCCCGAGCGACTCCGCCGGCAACGCTGAAGAGTGGTGCGCGAGACACTGTGTCACGTCGACGTCACGGCGAGGACAGTCCTACGATGGCACGCGTTCCATTTCCAACACGGAGACTGCCCCATGGGTGTCATCGACGCACCGCAATGGCTCCTGCCGGCCTTCACCCGTTCGGTGAAGGCGATCGGCGCCACTCAGCCCCCAGAGGCGATCGGCTCCGCCGGCGAGCTCCTCATTGAGCGCTGGTCCACACCGGACCGCCGCTTCCACAATCTTCGCCACCTCATCGACATGCTCGCGCGCGTCGACGAGCTCGCCGAGGAGTCCCACAACCCGGACATCATGCGGGTCGCCTGCTGGTACCACGGGTGCGTCTTCTCCTCCGACGTCGAGGAGGTCAGTCGCGGCAACGGCGGTGAGGACGAGACCGCCTCGGCGGCCTTCGCCGAGGCGGATCTTCATCATCTGGGCGTCCCGATGGAGACGGTCAAACGGGTGTGCTGCCTCATCGTCAACCTCAAGCGGCACATGCTCGACGAGCACGACATCGACGCCCAGGCGCTCATCGACGCCGACCTGGGAACCCTGGCCGTGGACCCGCAGACCTACGCCGAGTACGTGCGTCTGCTGCGTGAGGAGTACTCCCACATCCCCATGGAGGAGTATCTGCGCGGCCGCCTGACGATCGTCTCCCGGCTCCTGGAGCGCGAGCACCTCTTCCACTCCCCGCTGGGCGAGCGCTGGGAGCGCGCGGCCAGGGAGAACCTGTCGGCCGAGCAGCGGCGCCTCAAGGAGAAGCTCGCCAAGCTCGCCGCCGAGCAGAGCAGGCCGGAACCGCAGGGAGATCAGGACGTCCCTGAGACCCTCACCGCCTCGACGTCGGCGCGTTCCTTCCCGGGGGACGCATCGGCCGAGCCCGCGGCCACAGGAGTCGGACCGGCGCCCGAGCGACTCGGCGACATCGCCGGAGGCGATCCCCGAACTCCTCCGCTGGGCCTGCGCGCGCTGACGCCGATCGGGCAGCCGGTCGCCCCCGGACCGTCCCAGGACGGCAACACCCTGCGTCTCAATACCGCTGAACTCAGGGCCCTGAGATCCGCGCCGTCGGCCACGACCCCGACGCCGGCCGCCTCACCGGCCCCTTTGTCCCCGCCGGCCTCACCGTCGTCACCGGTGTCGTCGCAGTCGCCGTCGAGCGCGTCCTCGCCGCGTACCCCCGCGCGAGGCATTCCGGCCGTCTCATCCGCCCCTGCGCGCCGGCCCAGTGAGGCGCATACCGAACGGGGCGAGGTACGTGAGGACAAGGACGACGAGGAGGCGATGGCGCACACCGCCTCGATGGAGTCCTGCGTCGCCGACCTGGACCTGCTCATGTGCTCGCGCAACCGCTCCGACGAGGCCGAGGACCGCCGCGCCCGGGTCCAGGCCGAGCGGGACAAGCTCGCCGAGAAGCTGCGGGCCAAGACCCAGGAGGCCAAGGAGCTGCGCGAGGCCCGCACCGGCGAGATCACCCCCATCACCGAGGAGATCATCGACGACGGTGCCGGGGACCTCTGAGGTGTCCCGCCCGCCCTTACCCGATCCGACACGGATCCCGCGGGGCCACAGGCCGTGATCTGCGGGCCGGGTCCACAGGGCCGAACGCTCACCCGACACGCCCCGGGTCCACCCCCTACCGTGAGAGACACAGCGCGCACCACGGTGCACCTGCTGAGCAGCACTGAGTACACAGGTGCGCAGCTCTCGGCCACCTCTCGCGAAAGGACCCCTCATGCCCGCCTACTCCGTCGACACCGCCGCGGTGGCCGACACCGCCGCCCGGACCCGGACCCGCATCTCGACGATCCAGACCGAGGTCGACGCCATGCAGGGCGATATCGGCCTGCTGCAGTCCTGCTGGACCGGGACGGCGTCGGACTCCATGGCCACCTGCGCGGCCGACTGGCACCTCACCCAGCTCCAGGTGCAGTCCAACCTCGATCAGATCAGCCTGGCCCTGGACAATGCCGCCATCTGCTACGACGACGCCGAGACCACCAATCAGGGCCGTTTCACCACGACGGCACCGGCACCGGCCCCCGCACCAGCGCCGGCCACGGGCCCGGGGCCCGTGGCCGGCTGGTAGGCCCCACGATGGGCGGGTGATCGGTCCCAGCCGTCGGCCCACCCGTGCCATGAGCTTGCCGCGTACCTCATCACCGGCCGCGCGCTGCGGCACATGCCGCCGGCGGCACAGACGAAGCGGCG
>NZ_GL882553.1:4153-42609 GCF_000195595.1 Actinomyces sp. oral taxon 170 str. F0386 | reverse complement strand
CCGCCGCCAGGTCCCGGACCCGACCGGCGTCGCGGCCGGGCTATCGGGGGTCGACTGCCTCCTGAGGAGTCACGTCGATCAGTACATGCCGCCCATGTCACCGGCGCCGCCCTCGGCCGGAGCGGCCGGGGGCTCGGGCTTGTCGGCCACAACGGCCTCGGTGGTCAGGAACAGACCGGCGATGGAACCGGCGTTCTGCAGGGCGGAGCGGGTCACCTTGACCGGGTCGGCGATGCCGGCGGCCAGCAGGTTGACGTACTCGCCGGTGGCGGCGTTGAGGCCCTCACCGGTGGGCAGGTTGCGCACGCGGTCCACGACGACGCCGCCCTCAAGGCCGGCGTTGGCAGCGATCTGCTTGAGCGGGGCCTCCACGGCGACCTTGACGATCGCGGCACCGGTGGCCTCGTCGCCCTCGAGCTTGAGGGAGTCGAGGACCTCGGCGGCCTGGAGCAGGGCGACGCCACCACCGGCGACGATGCCCTCCTCGACGGCGGCCTTGGCGTTGCGCACGGCGTCCTCGATGCGGTGCTTGCGCTCCTTGAGCTCCACCTCGGTGGCGGCACCGGACTTGAGGACGGCCACGCCGCCGGCCAGCTTGGCCAGACGCTCGGAGAGCTTCTCGCGGTCGTAGTCGGAGTCGGAGTTCTCGATCTCCAGGCGGATCTGGGCGGTGCGGGCCTCGATGGCCTCCTTGTCGCCGGCGCCCTCGACCAGGGTGGTCTCGTCCTTGGTGACGACGACCTTGCGGGTCTGGCCCAGGTCCTCCAGGGTGGCGTTCTCGAGCTTGAGGCCGACGGTCTCGGAGATGACCGTGCCGCCGGTGAGGATCGCCATGTCCTGGAGCATCGCCTTGCGGCGGTCGCCGAAGCCGGGGGCCTTGACGGCCACGGACTTGAAGGTGCCGCGGATGCGGTTGACGACGAGGGTGGCCAGGGCCTCGGCCTCGACGTCCTCGGCGATGATGGCCAGCGGCTTGCCGGTCTGCATGACCTTCTCCAGCAGCGGGAGCAGGTCCTTGACGTTGGAGATCTTGGACTCGACCAGCAGGACGTAGGCGTCCTCCAGGACGGCCTCCTGGCGGTCGGCGTCGGTGACGAAGTAGGGGGAGATGAAGCCCTTGTCGAAGCGCATGCCCTCGGTGACCTCGAGCTCGAGGCCGAAGGTGTTGGACTCCTCGACGGTCACGACGCCCTCGTGGCCGACCTTCTCCAGGGCCTCGGCGATGAAGGCACCGATCTGCTCGTCGGCGGCGGAGATGGAGGCGGTGGCCGCGATCTCCTCCTGGGTCTCGACGTCCTTGGAGTCGGCGAGCAGGCGCTCGACGACGGCCGTGACGGCCTTCTCGATACCGCGGCGAACGGCGATCGGGTTGGCGCCGGCGGCGACGTTGCGCAGGCCCTCGCGCACCAGGGCCTGGGCCAGGACGGTGGCGGTGGTGGTACCGTCACCCGCGACGTCGTCGGTCTTCTTGGCGACCTCCTTGACGAGCTCGGCGCCGATCTTCTCGTAGGGCTCCTCGAGCTCGATCTCCTTGGCGATGGTCACGCCGTCGTTGGTGATCGTGGGGGCGCCCCACTTCTTGTCGAGCACGACGTTGCGACCCTTGGGGCCCAGGGTGACCTTGACGGTGTCGGCCAGAGTGTTGAGGCCGCGCTCCATGCCGCGGCGGGCCTCCTCGTCGAAGGCGATGATCTTGGACATTGAGTTTCCTCCACTGCGTGGTAGGGGCGGCCGGTTCGTGCCCGCGACGGACGGATCGGTCCCCGGACGTTCACGTCACGCCCGACGCCGGTCCTCACGTTCCAGCCTGGATGAACTTGGTTGCATTGGTGGATGCATTGTCACTCGAGGACTCCGAGTGCTAACCGCAATGCTGGCACTCTCGGTCCTTGAGTGCAAGGCGCTCAGATCTGATCCACGCCGAATCCTCCGACGGCGAAGCAGGGAATCGCCCCGGCTCCGCCGCGATCCCCTCAGCCGTCCTGCCCCGTCTCACGACCGCTCACCCGCGGCTCGCGTGCGGCGGTGGCCAGCAGAACGAGTGCGCAGGTCCAGGCCAGGGGCGCGGGACCAGCCGGGGCGCCGTCGGCCGCGACCTTCTCCGGCAGGGCACCGGCATCGGTGCGGTGCCCGTCGAGCCAGGACAGCAGTCGGGCGGCCTCGTCCTCCTTCCCCAGCGCCAGCGCCGACCAGGCCATGAGTGCGGTCTCCGGAGTCCAGGAGACGCCGTCGTCCCGCCAACCGGAGCCCGGGGCGAGACCACCGGCGGAGCGCCGCATGCGGGCGGCGGCGGTCTCCCGCACCGCGCGAGCCCCGGCCAGCGGCTGGGTGAAAGGCGGTAGGACCAGGGCGATGGCGGCGTCGACGTCGTCGCGTCCTATGTGCCGCCCCCAGCCGGGGGCGAAGTTCCGCTCCATGGCGCGACGTACCGTTGCGGCTCGGCCGGCCAGGACCTCCGGAGACGCCCCCGGGTCGATGCCGGCCTGGGCCAGCGCCGTCGCCGACTCGAGCCCCAGGAGCACCGACGCGGCCGTTCCCAGGGTGAGCACCGTCTCGCCGACCTCCCAGTAGTCGGGGCTGGAGGCGGGCAGGCGCGAGGGTGTGTCCGTGATCGTCAGCAGCCGGGAGGCGGCGCGCACCAGGTGCGTTCCCAAGGGGCCGTTCAGCTCGGGAGCGGAGACGCCGTCGGCCAGGAGCCGGGCCGCGGCCCACAGGAACCAGCCCGCGCCGTCGGTCTGGGCGGGGCGGTCATCGGGCACCTGGCCGCTGCTGGTGTAGCGGGCCTCGAAACCGCCGTCGTCCCGTTGCCAGGAGGCCAGGTTGGTCAGGACGCCGAGGGCCTCCGCCGGCAGGTTGACCGCGCTGAGGGCGGCCGCGGCGAAGGCGGCGTCCCTCGGCCAGACGTAGCGCCAGTTGCCGACCGGTGCGGCCACCACCGCCCCCGGCGGGAAGAGCTCAGCGTCCTGCGGCGCGCTCTCGCGCTCCGGCACGACCTCGTCCACGGTCCCGGGCGCGGCACCGCTCGCCGGCTCCGTCCTGCTCGCGGCGCCGACCGCGGGGCTCTGCACCGGTACCGATGCCGATGCCGTCAGAGATGAGCCGGGCGGCCCCGTCATGAGCGCCGGCCCGGTGAGGGCCAGGAGATCGGCCAGGGCGGCGTCGGCCAGGTCCTTCCATCGTCCTGAGGGAAGGCGGGCGGTCCGGCGACGCGCAAGCGCCTGCTGCACCAGGGCGTCACGCTCCGACGTCGTCAGCCCCCACGACGCGGAATCCTCGGGAAGACGGGTCCCCGGCACGTAGGAGATCGCGCTGCCCGAGCTGCCCGAGACCAGGGGGTACAGGCCTCCTCCCGGGCCCACGACGAGGCCTTCGCTCAGCAGCGTCGGCTCACGGCGCGACAGGCCCGGTAAACGCGGGCCGGCCCAGATGGCTGCGGCAGCGGTGAGCGGGACTGCCGCGGCAAGGGCCAGGATCCGACGACGTCCGGGACGCGTCAGCGGCCGCATGAGCCTGTGCTACCTGTCAGGCCTTGTAGTCATCTCGCAGGATGACGACGATCGGGTTGGACTGCGCGTTCTCAGCGCTCTCCACCACGTTCGTGATCCCCAGCTTCTTGCCGACCTCCTCGGCCGCGGGGCGGTTCTCCGGGGAGCCGAAGTAGACCGTTGACTTGGCCGGCTCCGCGTTCTCGTAGATCCCGGGGGTGACATTCACCGCGGTGAAGCCCCCGTTGGTGAGCTTGTCGCCGGCCCCCTTGGCCAGGCCGCTGGTCTCCGTCCCGTTGGACACGGTGACCCCGGTGTTGAAGTCGATGTTGCCCGTGGCGCTCGCGGAGGCGCTGGGCTTGGCCGAGGCGTCGGCGGACTTGTTGTCGGCGGGCTTGGAGGCCTCAGCGGTCTTCCCGCCCGAGGCCTGGTTCTTGCCGGCCTGTCCGCTCTGGGCGGGCTGGGTCGACGAGACCGCATCCGACGAGCCACCGCCCGAGCCGTTGAGGAACAGCGTCACAGCGCCCCAGGCGAGCGCCGGGACAATGATGAGGATGGCCAGCAGCGGCACCCAGCTGCGCCACCGAGGCACCTGAGCGCGGTGCACGCCCACCGGAACCGGGCCGTCATCCTCGCCGACGTCGAACTCGTCCTCGGGGTAGTCATAGTTGCTCACCCTCACAAGATACCGGTCCGAGCGTCGTTCGTGGGTATTGCTCGTCACGTCCGACTCACATCACCGTGACATCGGGCCCGGAAAGATCCTGCGGGCGCCGGTGCCGGACCGTTAGGCTCGCAGCGTGACAACCGCCAAGCCCCTGTCCGAAATCATCGACCCCTCCTGGGCGCAGGCCCTCGCACCCGTGGAGCCCACGATCCATGAGATCGGGGAGCGGCTGCGCGAGGAGGTGGCCTCCGGCGTCGGATATCTCCCGGCGGGAACGGACGTGCTGCGCGCCTTCACCTACCCGATGGACGATGTGCGTGTCCTCATCGTCGGGCAGGACCCCTACCCCACTCCGGGGCACCCCATGGGGCTGAGCTTCTCGGTGGCGCCCGGTGTGCGGCCCCCACGCAGCCTGGAGAACATCTTCCGCGAGCTGGTCAGCGACCTGGGCGTGCCCCAGCCGACGTCGGGGGACCTGACGCCGTGGTGCGAGCAGGGCGTCATGCTGCTCAACCGGGTTCTCACCGTCCGACCCGGAGCACCGGCCTCGCACAAGGGCTGGGGCTGGGAGAAGGTGACGCAGCGGGCCATCGAGGCGCTGGTGGAGCGCGGTGGCCCGCTCGTGGCGATCCTGTGGGGGCGGCCGGCGCAGTCGCTGACCCCGATGCTGGGCCAGACGCCGGTCATCGCCTCGCCGCACCCCTCCCCGCTGTCCGCCTCGCGCGGGTTCTTCGGCTCGCGCCCCTTCAGCCGCGCCAACACGATCCTCACCGAGATGGGGGCCTCCCCCGTCGACTGGCGCCTGCCCTGACACCCGCACCCGCCTCGCGCCCACTCCACGAACCTCGGGACCTATTGGCCGTCACCTGACCGCACTGCCCGACACCCCGACCATCATGCAGTACACCCCTGTGTCGGCCAGTAGCACCCCATCCTCGTGCAGTAGGGACTCGAACGGCGGCAGAACAGGCCGTCCACCCCTTTTGAACGCAGCCTCAGCCCGCTCCTCGGGGAAGCCGCCGGCCCAGCAACGAGGCCTCACGCAGGCCCGTCTCCAGGCGCATCCCCGTCCATGCCAGGTCTTGCCGGGGCCGCAGGCGCGCGACCTCTGCTGGTGGAAACCGCGTCAGGATCTTCGCACCAAGCCTGTCGGGCCGCATCATGTCGCCGTAGGACACGCGCAGCACCGTCCACCCCTGCGTCTCGATCCCGTCCTGACGCCGTTTCTCCTTCCACAGGTCCTCGGAGCCCTGGTACTTCTTCCTGCCGTCGACCTCCAGGACGAGCCTCTGACCAGGCCAGCACAGATCCACCCACCAGCACCCCTCAGGAGTGTCAATGGGGTGCTGCACCTGCGGGATCGGCAGGCCCAGGACGAGGACCAGCCACCGCACCGCACTCTCAAGCACGGACTCGGCGAACGGCGTCGCCAGGCCGAGCACCGCCCGTGCCTGAGCCACACCACGACGTCTCGGTTCACGCTCGAGCATGTGCGCCCACTCCTGCCTCACCCGGGCAGTCGCCGCCTGGCACAGCTCGGGCCTCTCCCGGTTCGGTCGGCAGCAGCGGCGCAGCACGGAGTCGGCGATGGCGAGGGCATTGTGCGGCGGCTCGTCGAAGGCGCAGTCGTAAGCCGTGCGCAACGCCGTCGTCGTCACCACCCGCCCCACCGGCACAACCTCGTTGGAACTCAGAGTGAGGTGTCGTCGCCACAGGGTGATGCCACGGCAGGAGGAGGGTCCCACAGAGTCATCCGAGATCGAAACGGGTATTCCATGGTCTGGCACCCAGATGCGGGGCAGAGTGACATGAACCCGGCGAGGGGCGCTGGGCACCGCGAGATAGACATCGGGTTCCTGGGAGAACATGTCGAGATCAAGCACCAGGGCTGCGGAGGCGTGCGAGAGGCAGGCGGCGGCGAGCTGGGTTCGTTGAGCGACCACGGCCCGCGCTAACGAGAGGGTGTGACGGTGCTGCCAGCGCTCAGCGTCACGATCCGGCAGCCAGTAGTAGCCGCGAGCCAGACGAATATAAGCCGACGACGGCAGACAGCCTCTACGGGAGCTGCGCGTGGTGCGCACCAGGCGGGGACGCAGATCGAGGTCGGGCCCGGAGGACGATGATCGCGGCGTCATGTCTCAAGACTGCGCGCAATGACGCCGTCGGGCGCCCTTCGCAACTCAGCCCTGTGGATCCGAGTTTCAATTTCGAGGGTGTGGCCCCGCGTTGGACTCGAGACCCCACGAACCTCGGGACCTACTGGCCGTCACCCGACCGCACTGCCCGACACCCCGACCATCATGCAGTACACCCCTGTGTCGGCCAGTAGCACCCCACCCTCGTACAGTGCGGCGCCTAGATCGGAAGTCAGCCGGTGAAGGGCAGGACCACCGAGAGGACCACCAGGACCACAGCCAGTACACCCTCAGCGGCCCCCGATCCACTGGACCGGGATGAAGAGAAGAATGTGGATATTACGCAGACCCTTCGTACCGTCGGCGCTGATCCGCTCGACGAGGTACTCGACCCGCTGATGCGCCTCCTCGCGGGTTGCCGGCGGCGCAGCTCCCGGCGTTACCTGAAAGGCCCCCTGCGCCACGCGATTCCACATCTCGTGACGCATCTGTTCCTTGATCGCCTCGACTTTCTTGGCAGGGGCGACGGCATTCACCTGTCGCCCGAAGAAGTAGTTGGCCAGACCAGCCAAGAGGAGTCCCAGTCCGTACCCGGACAAGAGCATCGTGCTGTCACTGCCGAGAAGCGCATTGAGGGACGACGCCACAATGCCCGCGATCAGCAGAGTGATGAAGACGCTGAGAATGCTCCAGCCACGCCAGATAATCATGATCGAACGGTATGCCGCCCCGTGCCGCCCGCCCAGGGGAGCGCTCCCCTGGGCGGGCAGTTCTGGTAGACACGGCCCATGTCCGAGCACCAGCCAGACCAGCCAGAACACTCCGCCCAGCCTGCTCACGCCGCGCCCGTCAACGCCGCGCCCGCCTCACTCCGCTCCCGCGCACGTCACGCCGCCGGCCCGCCCATGATCGACCTGGACAAGATCATCCAGTTCCTGCCGCGCACCGGCATCGGCACTGATGTGCACGCCTTCGCCGTCCCCGACTCCGACGTCCCCATGCGCCTGGCCTGCCTGGAGTGGCCCGGCGAGGTGGGCCTGGCCGGCCACTCCGACGGCGACGTCGTCGCCCACGCCTGCTGCGACGCCCTGTTCTCAGCCGCCGGCCTGGGCGACCTGGGCTCGAACTTCGGCACCTCCGAGCCGCAGTGGAAGGGCGCCTCGGGGGCCACGCTCCTGAGCGAGGCCGCCCGCCGCGTGCGCGAGGCCGGCTTCGAGATCGGCAACGTCGCCGTCCAGCTCGTGGGCGAGCGCCCGCGCGTGGCCGCCCGCTCCGCAGAGGCCTCCCGGGCGCTGTCCGAGGCCGCCTCCGCCCGGGTCTCCTTCACCGCCACCACCACCGACCACCTGGGTTTCCCGGGCCGCACCGAGGGCCTGCTCGCCGTCGCCACCGCCCTGGTCTACCCGGTGCCCGGGGCCGCCGGTCGTGGCTGAGCCGCCAGGAGCACTCGACCGACTGCTGTCCGCTGCGGAACCTCAGGAATCGCGACGCCAGGCACAGCCACGGGGGACCTGCAGGCCCCTCGCTCGCGCCGCGGGAGCGTCCCTCCGTGCGGGCCCCGGCGAAAACCCCTGAGGCCCAGTGGACACCGGTGGCCGGCGGCCAGGTAGCCTGTGCCCGTGAGCACCACACCCACTGAGCCCACTCAGACCGACGCGTCTGCCGAGCCCGCCGCATCCCCGCAGTCCCCAGTAGCGGCCACCGCGCCCTCAGCGTCCCCCACACCCGCGGGCGCCTCCGAGCCGGCCCTGCGCCTGTACGACTCCGCCGCCCGCGCGGTCGTACCGCTGGCCCCCACGGCCACCCCCGGCCTGGTGACGATCTACCTGTGTGGTGCCACCGTCCAGGGCTCCCCCCACATCGGCCATATGCGCAGCGGCATCGCCTTCGACGTCCTGCGCCGCTGGCTGGAGCGCGGCGGCCAGGAGGTCCGTCTCATCCGCAACGTCACGGACATCGACGACAAGATCCTCAGCAAGTCGGCCGCCGCCGAGCCGCCCGTACCGTGGTGGGCCTGGGCCCAGCGCTTCGAGCGGGAGTTCGACGCCGCCTACCGGGCCCTGGGCGTGGCGGCACCCACCTACGAGCCGCGCGCCACCGGCCACATCCCGGAGATGATCGACCTGGTCCAGCGCCTGCTGGACGCCGGCCACGCCTACATCGGCGAGTCCGGCAACGTCTACTACGACGTGCGCTCCTTGCCCGGCTACGGCTCGCTCACCAACCAGCGCCTGGAGGACCTGGCCACCACCGAGGACGAGTCCCAGCTGGACGACGACGTCGAGGCCGACAAGCGCGACCCGCGTGACTTCGCCCTGTGGAAGGCCGCCAAGCCCACCGAGCCGGCCGACGCCGCCTGGGACGCCCCCTGGGGCCGGGGCCGACCCGGCTGGCACCTGGAGTGCTCGACCATGTCGCGCCGTTATCTGGGTGACACCTTCGACATCCACGGTGGCGGCATCGACCTGCGCTTCCCGCACCACGAGAACGAGCAGGCGCAGTCCCACGGCGCCGGCTGGGGCTTCGCGCGCCACTGGGTCCACAACGCCTGGGTGACCATCAAGGGCGAGAAGATGAGCAAGTCGCTGGGCAACTCCCTGGTGGTGGCCGAGCTGCTCAAGCGCTACGACGCCGCCGTGCTGCGCCTGGCCCTGGGCACCGTCCACCACCGCTCCACCGTGGAGTTCTCCGACGAGACCCTGGCCGACGCCGAGGCCCTGTGGGAGCGCCTGTCCAGCGCGATCCTGCGGGCCTACGAGTTCTCCGACGACGGAGGCGCGAACTCCGTCGACGCCCCCGCCGCGCAGGTGCGCGCCCGGGCCCTGCCGGCCGAGTTCACGGCCGCCATGGACGAGGACCTCAATCTTGCCGGCGCCATGGCGGTCGTCCACGCCACCCTCAAGGCCCTCAACGTGGCCCTGGCCAAGGCCGAGGCCGGGTCGAGCAGCAGCAAGGAGGCCGACGCAGACCTGCACGAGTCGGTGGCCGACCTGGCCCTGGACCTGCGCTCCCAGCTCGACGTCCTGGGGCTGGACCCGCTGGCCGAGCCCTGGCGCACCCACGTCCTCGACGGCGTCGGCTCCTCCCAGAGCGGCACCGCCATGGAGACCCTCGACCGGCTCATCCAGCACGACCTCGACGAACGGGCCCGGGCCCGCGCCACCAAGGACTGGCCGCGCGCCGACGCCCTGCGCGACAAGCTGACCCAGGCCGGCGTCGTCGTCGAGGACTCGCCCTCGGGCGCCCGCTGGCACCTGGCCTGAGCGGCCGGCGCCCCGCGCACAGCGCCACCACCCGCTACTCTTTCGCAGCACACTCGCCACCGTCACGAACAGGAGGCCCGGATGCCCGGCAACGAGCAGTACCCCGGCGCCAAGCGCCGCCCCGGCTCGAAGAAGGGCCCCACGAAGGGCTCCGGCGGCCAGCGCCGCAAGGGCCTGGAGGGCAAGGGCCCCACCCCCCGCGCGGAGAACCGCGTCGGCCACCCCAAGGCGAGGGCGAAGGCCCGCGCCGAGGCCCGGGCCGCCCAGCCCACCCGTGCCAAGCAGCTCGAGAAGCTCAAGCGCCGCTTCGACGTTCCCGAGGGTCACGAGATCCTGTGCGGGCGCAACGCCGTGGCCGAGGCCGCCTACGCCTCGGTGCCCATCACAAGAGTCTTCATGGCGGTCTCGGCCCAGTCCGACGAGCGCCTGGGCGCCGTCGTGCGCCGCGCCGCCCTGCTGGGCGCCCCGGTGCTGGAGACCACCAGGCTGGACCTGGACGCCCTGACCGACTCCGCCGCCCACCAGGGCGTGGCCATCGAGGTACCCGCCTACGAGTACACCACCGCCCGCGACCTGCTGGATCGCGCCCGCTCACTGGAGCGCACGCCGCTGCTCGTGGCCCTGGACCAGGTGACCGATCCCCACAACCTCGGCGCGGTCCTGCGCAGCGCCGGGGCCTTCGGGGCCGACGGCGTCATCATCCCCGAGCGTCGCTCAGTGGGCGTCAACGCCACCGTCTGGAAGGTGTCGGCCGGCGCCGCCGCCCGGGTGCGCGTGGCCCGCGAGACGAACCTCGTGCGCGCCCTGGAACAGGTGAAGAGGGAGGGCTGCTTCGTCGTCGGCCTGGACGGCTCAGGCAGTACCGACATCGAGGACCTCACCCTGGCCGACTCCCCCCTGGTGCTGGTGACCGGTGCGGAGGGCGCGGGCCTGTCCCGCCTGGTGCGCGAGACCTGCGACGTGCTGGCCTCGGTACCGATCAGCCGCAGCGTGGAGTCCCTCAATGCCGCCGTGGCCACCGGCATCAGCCTCTACGAGGTCGACCGCCTGCGGCGCCGGGCCGCCCACAGCCGCAGCTGACCCGCACCGCCTCTGACGCCCTACCACCCCCGGCCGAGCCGGCCGATCCGGCCGCCCCGGTCGAAAGCGCCCGGTTTACACTTCCCCATGACGGCCCCGTTGCTGACACAATGGGCCGCATCCGATCCACAGGAGGTCCCCATGGCCCAGGACGCTTCGCAGCGCTGGAACCGCACCGACGGCGTGCTCATCGCGCCGGGCACGACGCCGGAGGCGGTCGCCGACGCCTTCGCCGAGCGCGGGGTGGTCGTGCGCCTGGAGTGGTTCCCGGCCACCACGCACCTGCTCAGCCTGACCCTCATGACCGACGTCGAGGGCCGGGTCGCGGTGACGCCGCCCTCGCGCGGGGGCGTCGTGCCGGGCCCACGTGTCAGCGAGCTCGTGGAGTCCCTGGCCCGGGAGTTCACGGCCGACGTCGCCGTGGGCCCGGCCACCTTCAACGCCCTGCCCGACGACGTCGAGCTGCCCACGATCTCCAGTCCCGGCTCGGCCGGCGCCCGCACCGTGGTGGTCTCCCCGATGAGCGCCTACATGGTGCCCTTGCAGGCCACACTGCTGGAGCGCCCGCTGGCGGTGGCCTCGACGCCGAGCCTGGACCGCCGCATCGTCATGTACTCCGGTGAGGGCACGGACCTGGGGACCTTCGGATGGGACGAGGAGTCGCTGCCGGCCCTGGTGCTCACCGCCGACGCCGAGGACATGTCGATCCGCGCCATCCCCACCGGGGACCCGGAGGACGACGCCGTCTTCTCCTGGGGCATGATGTCGCGCTACGTGTGGGGCGGGGTCAAGGAGCCCGGACCGGCCCTGAGGTCCCTGGTCGATGAGCTCCTGGCGGACCTGACCGACGCCTCGGGGATCGTCGACGCCGTCCCCGGCGCGGACCTGGAGGCCGCCACCGCCGCCATCGTCCAGCCCGGCCTCGACGGCTTCGCCGCCATGCTTCAGGCCCTGGGCCTGCCCGACTGGGTGCTGGAGGTCCTCACCGGCCGCCTGGCGCCGGTGGAGGTCCCCGGCGTCGTCGTGCACGAGCCGCGCGGGCTGTCCAACGCCGTGGGCCGTAGCGTGGGCCTGCTGCTGGCCGACCCCTCCACCCCGGGCTCGGCCTTCTGGCAGGGCTACGTGCGCACTGTGACGGACAAGCCGTGGGCCGTGCGGGGCGCTGCGCTCCTGGAGGCCGGCCTGGGTGGCACGCTCCTGGGGGCCGCCGTGCGCCGTCGCCGGTCCACCGGGAGCATTCCGGGCGGAGTGGCCGCCGTGGGCGCCTTCCTGCTGGTGGACGCCATCACCGAGGTCTCCCTGGCCTCCTGGACGCGCCATCGCGAGCTGCGCCGCCGCGCCGACGAGGAGATGGCCCTGGTCGCCGAGGAGCTCGGCGCCTAGAAGCGTCACGCCGCAGAGCGGGCGGTCAGCCAAGCCCCTCGAGGTAGGCCCTCAGCACCTTGCGGGCGTCCACGGGTGCCGCCTTGGCCGCCTGGTACATGAGCAGGGCGTCCACCAGCCCCACCAGGTCGGGAGCGTGAGCAGAGGCCTGGTCGACACCCGCGGCGACGAGTATCCGCTCGGCCAGACGCGTCAGAGGCCGCCTGACCGGCGCTTCCGCTGTGAGCAGCTCCCGGAGCTCGACGTCGTCGCGCAGCTCGAACAGCAATGCCCCACGCGCGGCCTGGGCGTCCGCACGCCGCACCATATGCTCCAGGATGCCGACGACGATCTCGGCGGCCTCCTGCCGGCTGACGGACGCGGGGATCTCAATGTCGTTGATGTCAGCCTGCGAGCCCTCGGAGAGGCGGTTGACCACGAGCGCCAGCAGATCACGGCGAGTCCGGGCGTAGTAGGAGGTCGACCCGCGGGGCAGTCCCGCCTCCGTGTCAACCTGCAGATGAGTGAGGGCATGCACCCCGTCACGGGCGATGAGCCCGACCCCGGCGTCACCGATCTGCTCCCTGCGCCCCATCGTGCCCGCTCCTTGCCTTCCGACCATATGGACCTCTACGATTATAGAGCACTCTATGATCGTAGAGATATACACGACGGCCAGACCGGGGCATGAGGAGGCGACCGCAGTGAAGGTGGCAGTTGTCGGAGCGGGTGACTCGGGGAAAGCCATCAAGCGAGCCCTGCAGGCGACCGGGGCACAGGTGACGCTGCACTCGCGCCGTACCGGCTTCGACGTCCTGCGCGACGACGGGGCTGCCGCACTGTCCGGCGCGGACGTCATTGTGGAGGCCACCGGACGGTTCACCACCAGCAAGAGGGTCGCCACCGAGTTCTTCACACGCTCGACCCGCGCCGTGTCAGCGGCCGCGAACGCCCTGGACGCCAGGCACGTCCTGCTGTCGATCGTCAACTGCGACCTTCCGGAGGTGCAGGGCTACGGCTACTTCGCGGGCAAGTGCGCGCAGGAGCGGCTTGCTCGCGAGTCGAGCAAGCGCCTGTCACTGGTTCGCTCGACCCAGTGGTTCGAGTTCGCCGAGCAGAACATGGAGCGCATGCGCTACGGCCCCGTCTCACTCGTTCCCTCGATGAGGATGCGGCCGGTCAGCCTCGATACCGTCGCCGAGGCGGTGGCCCGGGCCGCCCTGAGTGAGACCGACGGCCAGACCTACCAGGTCGCGGGACCGGAGGTCATGACGCTGTGGGAGATGACCGCACAGCTGCCGAGCCTCATGGCGAGGCCGGTTCCCCTGGTGGTTCCCACCGGCTGGGGACTCGCCTTCCATCGCGGCGCACTGGTTCCCGGCGACGACGTCCCTGCAGCGGGTCCCACCTACGCGCAGTGGCTACAGGAACGGCGCCGCCTCTAGCCGACAGGATCGACGGTGGACGCAGGCACACTCACCCTGGTGGGCTCGACGTGTCCTGCGCACCGTTGGGCTACTGAGGAAACATCCCCATCGACCAGATTCCCCATAACATCACCAGCGAGCCTCCGAGCAGAGAGACCAGCACCACCAGTGAGAAGATCAGTGACCCTTTCTCGGAGCGGGACATGCCGCGATGTTGCCCTATGCTCAGCGCACCAGGATCGCCCCGGAGGATGGAGGCCCGGTAGAACACCGGCACCACCTGGCCGGGCTGCACGGCGAACCGCAGTCGGGGCTTGGGGGTCAGAAAGGCCATGGAGCAGTGGACGACGACACTCACCACCCCCGGGGGCACCGCGATCCTCACGGACTGGCCCACCGACAGACGCAGCTGCCAATCGTTGATCTCGATGGACACCGTGCTCTTCCCGGGCAGGGAGACACTTGGATTGAAGTACAGATCGATGAAGGCGCTGTTCTCCGGCGTCGCCCCGGGCAGGGCCTGGAATCCGGGTACGTCCTCACTCATGTCCCTTTCACAGCCCTTCGCATCGCCTCAGCTGATCGAGGGCCAGACTATCCCGCACGGACGCCCTCGGGCCCCTGAGCGCGCAACCGATACGCCCTACTCCCCCTTGAACTTCATGCCGGCGGTGAAGCCGAGGGGGTTGGCGGCGTAGTCGGCCAGGGTCTGCTCGTCACGGGCGGCGAACTCGGCGTCGTCCTCGGGCAGCGGTTCATCGACGTCGTCGTCGACGACGATCGCCTCCATCTCCTGGGTGTCCCCGACCCCGAGGTAGGCCCGCTCGTCACGGTGCTGGGGCAGGACCGTGGCCACGTAGTCGTCCACCGCCTCCTGGGTGGTGACGTAACGGTCCTGGGCCTCGGACATGTACCAGCGGTGCTCGAGGATCTCGTGGAAGATCTCCGCCGGCTCGAGCTTGCGACGCATCTCGATGGGCACGGAGTGGATGGTGGGCTCGAAGACCTCCGCCAGCCAGGCGTGGGCCACGAGCTCGATGGGGTCGTCGCTGCGCCCGGACATGGCCCGGTAGGCCTCCAGGTCGTTGAGCATGCGCTGGCCCTGGCGCTCCTGAACGTCCAGACCGGTCAGCCGCATCACCTGTCGGTGGTAGTGGCCGGCGTCGACGACCTTGGGCTGGATGGTGATGTGCTCGCCCTGAGAGTCCGTGTTCATGGTCAGCTCGGCGACGTCGTAGCCCATCTCGTTGAGCTTCTGGACCCGGCGACGCAGGCGCCAGCGCTCATCCAGGGAGAAGGACTCCTCAGCGGTGAGGACGTCCCACAGCTCGGTGTAGCGGCTGACGATCCGGTCCCCCACCTCGATGGTGTCCACGCTCGGCTCCAGCAGGGCCCCGGCCTGCAGGTCCATGAGCTCGCCGATGATGTTGGTGCGGGCCACGTCGATGTCGTAGAGCCGCTTGCCGTCAGTGAGACCCTCGGGGTAGAGCTCACCGGTCTCGGCGTCCACCAGGTAGGCGGCGAAGGCACCGGCATCGCGGCGGAAGAGCGTGTTGGACAGGGACACGTCCCCCCAGTAGAAGCCCAGCAGGTGCAGGCGCACCAGCAGCACGGCCAGCGCGTCGATGAGCCGGGTGGCGGTCTCCGGCCGCATGTACTGGCTGAACAGCGCCCGGTAGGGCAGGGAGTAGGACAGGTGCTCGGTGATGAGCACCGAGTTGAGCTCCTCCCCGTCCAGGCCGCGCCGACCGGTGATGACCGCCGTCGGATGCACGCAGGGCGCCCCCAGTCGCAGCAGGTCGCGCAGGAGCTCGTACTCGTGGTGCGCCACGGACTCACCGATCTCCTTGACCGCGATGACGCGCTCGGAGAGATTGACGAAGCGCACGATGTGACGGGACAGACCGCGGGGCAGCGCGGCGAGGACCTCAGCGGGCCACTCCTCCAGCGCCGTCTCCCAAGGGAGGTCAAGCAGCGCCGGATCAATCGTCGCCGCCGTGATCTTCATGGACTGGGGCATGGCGTCATTCTTTCAGGCCAGGGCTTTCTTCGCCCTTCAGGGCGGGAACCGCGGTCCGCATCTTGAGAGGATTCGGGAGCGATCCAGGTCTCACTGAACGGGCCGGTGACGACGTCGAGCCGACTCATAGCCCAGCGCCGGCCCACCCGGCTCCGCACCGGTGAGCATGACGACGGCGCCGCCCCCGGGAGAGGGAGCGGCGCCGTCGTCATGAGCGTCCTCAGGCAGGCAGGCGCTTGCCGGTGGAGGCGGAGAAGATGTGCTCCTGACCGGGGCGGATCCGCACGTAGACGGTCTCGCCCGGCTCGGGGGCGGTACGCGGGGGCACGCGCACGATGATCTGACTGGAGTCCTCACCGGAGCCGAGCTTGGCCTCGGAGTCCTCGGCGCCCACGAGCTCACCGTAGATGTAGGCGTCCGAGCCCAGCTCCTCGACGAAGGACAGGCGCACCGGGATGGAGTGCTCGTCCTGGGCGGAGACGACGTCGAGCGACTCGGGCCTGAACCCGATGGTCACCTTGCCGCCGTCCTCGGAGGTGATGGCGTCCAGCGTCGCCTTGGACAGCTGGATCTTGGCGGCGCCGACGGTGGCGACGTCGCCCTTGACCGTGAACTGCCCCAGGTTCATGGCCGGCGAACCGATGAAGCCGGCGACGAACTCGTTGGCGGGGTGGTCGTACATCTCGCGGGGGGTGCCGACCTGCTGGAGCACGCCGTCCTTGAGGACCGCGATACGGTCACCCATGGTGAGGGCCTCGGTCTGGTCGTGGGTGACGTAGACCGTGGTGACGCCCAGCGAGCGCTGGAGCGAGGCGATCTGGGTACGGGTCTGGACACGGAGCTTGGCGTCCAGGTTGGACAGCGGCTCGTCCATGAGGAAGACCTTGGGTTTGCGCACGATGGCACGGCCCATGGCCACACGCTGACGCTGACCACCGGAGAGCGCCTTGGGCTTGCGGTCCAGGTACTCGGTCAGGCCCAGGATCTTGGCGGCCTCACGCACACGCTTGTCGATCTCGGCCTTGGGGGTGCCCGCGATCTTCAGGGCGAAGCCCATGTTGTCGTGGACGGTCATGTGCGGGTAGAGCGCGTAGTTCTGGAAGACCATGGCGATGTCACGGTCCTTGGGCTGAACGTCGGTGACATCGCGGTCACCGATGAGGATGCGGCCGGCGTTGACGTCCTCCAGGCCCGCGAGCATGCGCAGGGAGGTGGACTTACCGCAGCCGGAGGGGCCAACGAGTACGAGGAACTCGCCATCGGCGATCTCGAGGTTGAGAGCGTCAACACTGGGGCGGTCATTGCCCGGGTAAATGCGCGTGGCGTTCTCGAAAGTAACAGTTGCCATGGGTGGTGCTTCCCTTCACCGGCAGGTACGTGCCGGACGATCCGTCGTGAAAGGTGCCGATGCGTGTCCGCATTGACACGTACCGCGGTCAGCCGTTCGACCGTGGACGGGCTCATTTTGACACACGTTCCCCACTTTGACCAGCGATTCACAGAGAACTGTCAGGTTGGTCTTCCTCCGCAATGACGGCGAAAGGCCGTCGTCGGGCCGGTGAACCCTCAACCGTCGCTCACCGGTCACCGATGACACCCCGATGAGGCCTCGGCGCAGCTCGGTCGAGCCTCGGCCCGTCCCTGAGGAGCGGCCGGTATAGACCTCCCCATCCCCGCCGTCGGAAACGGACTGGGCCACTGCCGGCAATGCCGCTCCAGAGCTGGCTTTTCTCCCGCGACATGGCCCACAGTCGGGCGAATAGCCCCACAGGGGCGCGGTGCCCACGAGCCGATATAGCCCGGTACTGTGGGGGCCATGACGCAGAACTTCGACGCGCACCCGGGAGAGCCGGTCACCCTGAGCAAGTTGCGCGCTGGCACCCTGGTAGGGGGCTATCGGCTTCTGCGTCGCCTGGGCGCCGGGGGAATGGGCGTGGTCTGGGAGGCCACCGACGAGGGCGGCCGCCACGTGGCCATGAAGATCCTCCACCCCCAGATCGCCGCGGACCCCACGGCCAGGCGCCGCCTGGACCGCGAGGCCAGCGTCCTGGCTCGGGTGAGGGACACGCGCGTGGCCCGCATCCTGGACATCGAGACCGGCGACGGCTCGATGGGGGTCACCTTCGTCATCACCGAACTCGTCGAGGGCCCCACCCTCCAGCACGAGGTGGAGCACGAGGGCGTCTACGACCTGACCACCGACGCCCGCGACCTGGCCGACCTGGCTCACGGGCTGGTCGACTCACTGCGCGCCGTCCACGCCGCTGGCGTCATCCACCGCGACCTCAAGCCCTCCAACGTCATGCTCGGCGCGCAGGGCCCGGTTCTCATCGACTTCGGCATCGCCCAGGTGGCCGACGACGTCCGCCTCACCCAGACCGGTCAGGTCACGGGGACACCGGGCTTCATCCCCCCGGAGATGCTCGACGGCGGGGAGCCGACCGCCGACGTCGACTGGTACGCCTGCGCGGGCGTCCTGCTGTTCACCGTGACCGGGCTGGCGCCCTTCGGCTCGGGCGCATGGCAGGTGGTCTTCCGCCGCGTCTACGGGGGCACCCCGGAGCTGGGCACCCTGGAGCAGGAGAGCCCTGCGCTGGCCAGGGCCTTCACGGCAGCGCTCGCCCCGGAGGCGAAGGACCGACTAGGCCCGGACGGACTGCTGGAGGTGCTCGACGAGATCGCCGAGGGCGGCACCGGCGAGGAGGCCGTCGACCGGCTCCTGGGGCCGGAGGAGGACGAGCCCGGCTCCGAGGAGTCGGAGAGGAGCACCAACACGTTCACGGGGTACGGCACGGCGCCGGGTTACGGCGTCGCCCCGGGCTACGGCCCGACCCAGGGATCCCCTCAAGACGCCTACGGCGCGACCTCGGCCTCCCCCGCAGTCTACGGCAGCCCCGTCTCGGCGGCCTCCGGTGCTGAGGGCGGTTACGGCTACAGTGCGCCGTCGGCTTCCTCAGCGGCCTCGGTCCAGCCCCCGCCCGCCATCCCGCCTCGGTCGTGGTACCAGAACGGCTCACCGATGCCGGCAGGGATGGCACAGTCAGCGCAGTCGATGCAGTACGGCGCCGGGAGCCCCGCTCCTGTGACGCCGTCGGGGGCCTACCCGCGGCCCGCACCGTCCGGACAGGTGCCGATGTTCCCCTACTCGGGGTATCACCCGACGGCCTCCCCGTCCGCCTACCCCAGGCCCGTTGCCGGCCCCGCACCAGCGGCCATGCCGGCGACCGGCGCGATGGCCGGACCGATGGCGACCGGTGCTCGGCCCGCACAGGTCCGTCGGTTCACCGCCCCCACCCGTACGGCCGACCTGCCCGACTGGGCGCAGGAGCCTCAGCGTCGCCCGCGGGTGATGCTGGCCCTGTGGTTCGCAATGTCCGCCCTGGGGATCATGAGGCCGGGGTGGATGGCCATCCTCGCAGCAGTTCTCGCAGTGATCGCCGGCACTGTAGGCCGAGCTCAGGATGCTCGGCGCTGGAACCGACTGCAACGCGGCTCCGCCTCGCCGTCGGACACCTCTCGCATGTGGGTGGCAACCCCGTGGTACTTGCTACGTTCACTGCTGTCCACTGGCTTCGCCTTCATCCTGGGCCTGATGGTCGCAGCCCTCACCCTATGGATCTCCAACGTCACTGGAATCATGGAGGACAGTCCTTCATCTCTTGGCTCGGTCCCTCTTCTCACCCGCTTCATCCTATTCTTCCTGCTGGAAGTCGCCTTCTACCTTCTTGTCCTGTGGCTGGTTCCGTGGGGCGCGGCCACCCGACGAGGCGGCGCACATATCATCAATATGCTCACCCACAGCGATCACAGCAGAAGGCGCATCACAACGATCCTGCTCGCCATTGGCGTCATCGCGCTCCTGTTGAACTTTGCCGGACTGGCCCCAGTCCCCAGCACCGCCCCGTTCGGAGACTGAAAATCGTAGGCGGGTGGCGACCGACCGTCTTGCCCTCAACGCAGAGGAGCCCCTCCGCGGCATCCTTCAGCACGGACGGGCACAGGCAACGACCGATGCGTCACAATCCGCCACCGGCAGACGTCAGGCGTGGTTTCGGACTGCATCGTCAGGCAGAATGGCATCGCTACAACTGTAACTCGTTGATTATTCACCTACGTCGTCCGCTTGCCACCGCACCACAAGGAGCACCGCGTGTCCACTAAACAGCCCGGCCAGTCCAAGGCCCAGCGCCGCGAGGCCGCACGCCTCAAGGCCAAGGAGCTGCGCGAGGCCGAGGAACGCCGCGCACACCGCAACGCGATCGCGCGCCGCAGCTTCATCGGGGCCACGGGAGTGGCCCTGGCCGGCGGCCTGGGCTACCTCGGTTACCTGGCTGTCAACCAGAACCAGGGGAAGAAGGAGTTCCCCGCAGCGGGCAAGGGCCTGGCCACCGAGAAGGCGAACCAGAGCGGTGTTCCCAAGCAGGTCCTGGCGGACGCCTCCTGGACCTACGGCGAGGGCGACAAGCCCGACACCGTCGCCTCCTCCGCCCCCGTCCTGGACATCTACTTCGACTACTCCTGCTCGCACTGCGCCCAGTTCGAGGGCATCCACACCCAGGAGATCAACCAGCTCCTGAGCGACAAGAAGATCACTCTGGCTCTCCACCCCTGCAAGCTCCTCAAGCAGGAGTGGACCAGCGTGGTCATGAACGCCATGGGCGTGGTGCTCGACGAGGCTCCGGCGCAGTCCCTGAGCTTCCACGGCGCCGCCTTCGAGATCTTCTCCCAGGTGCTGGAAACCAAGAACCAGAGCCTCATGACCGTGGACAGCCTGGTCACCGCCGCCACCAAGGTGGGTGTCCCCAGTGAGGTCTCCGCCAAGTTCAAGGCCGCCGTCGACTCGAACAAGTACAAGAAGTGGGTCGAGCTCGGAGACAAGGCCTTCGCCGACAGGGACCTGCAGGGCACCCCGTCCGTCTTCTTCAAGGGGGAGCAGGTCGACCTGGGCAAGCTGCAGTCACCCACCTCCCTGACCGAGCTCGTCACCGGGTCCACACCGACGGCGCAGCCCACTCAGCAGTCCTCCGAGCAACCCGCCCAGCAACCGGCCGAGCAACCCGCTGAGCAGCAACCGGCCGAGGAGGGCGCCGCCGAGCAGCAGGGCGAGCAGGGCTGAGGCGCACGCCCCGACCCCGCGCCCGCACCTGCTGCGTCCCACAGGTCCAGGGCGACGCCGAAGCAGGCTCACCCTCGCCGGTTTCCCGCCCCGGGGCCGTCTGTGCCAGACTGTCCCACGCACCTGCGGCCGCCTGCCGGCCGCGCGCCGCTTTAGCTCAGTTGGTAGAGCAGCTGTCTTGTAAACAGCAGGTCGTCGGTTCGAGTCCGACAAGCGGCTCCACTCACCGCCCGCAGCCGTCCGGGGCCCGGCACACTCCTGTCTCAGACCTACCCCACGGCCCGGCAACGAGCTCACCACTGGGAGGGGACATGTCGGTGACCGCATCGCCGACGCCGTCGTGCCCGCTCCACGAGACCGGCACCTGCCGCTCCTGCCCCCACCTGTCCCTGCCGCTGCCAGTCCAGCTGGTCGCCAAGCAGTCCCGCGTGGCCGCGCTGCTGGCCGAGCACGTCCCGGCCGACCTGTGGGAGACACCGGCCGCGAGCGCCCCGGAACGCTTCCGCAACAAGGCGAAGATGGCGGTGGCCGGGACCACCGCCCGCCCCACCCTGGGGATCCTCGACGCCGCCGGCCACGGCGTCGACCTGCGCACCTGCCCGCTGCACGTGCCGGCGATCGAGGCGGCCCTGCCGGTCCTGGCCGACCTCGTCACCGACCTGGGCCTGCACCCCTATGACGTGCCCGCCCGCCGCGGCGAGCTCAAGCACATCCTGGTGACGGCCTCGCCCGACGACGACCTCATGGTGCGGTTCGTCCTGCGCTCCCGGCGCCATGTGGGCCACCTGCGCGCGGCTCTGCCGGACCTGCGCCGGTCCCTGCCCCAACTGGCGGTGGCCGGTGTCAACATCCAGGGCGTCCACCAGGCCGTCATCGAGGGACCCGAGGAGATCGTGCTGACCGAGGAGGACCGCCTCCTCATGCGCCTGAGCCTGCCGGCATCGTCTGGGGGTGCCTCAGCCGTCCGGTGCGCCGATGACGTCGAGCTGCCGCTCTACCTGCCGACCCGTTCCTTCTTCCAGACCAACACGGCCGTGGCCGAGGCGCTCTACGCCACCGCCCGCTCCTGGGTCGAGGAGTCCGAACCGGCCCGGGTGTGGGACCTGTTCTGCGGGGTCGGCGGATTCGCCCTGGCCCTGGCGGCTCCGGGACGTCGGGTGCTGGGTGTGGAGGTCTCGGCGTCGGCCATTGACGGGGCGCACGCGGCCGCCGCTCTCATGGGTCTGGATCCGGCACTCGTGCGCTTCGAGGCCGGGGACGCCCGAGTCCTGGACCCGGCCGCTCCAGGAGCCGGTGCCTTAGGAGTCTGCGGTGCCCGGGGCCCGGACCTGCTCGTGGTCAACCCGCCGAGGCGCGGGATCGGGGAGCGGTTGGCCGGACGGATCGAGGCATCCGGCGTGGAGCGGGTGCTCTACTCCTCCTGCAACCCGCGGACGCTGGCGGCGGACCTCGCGCGCCTGCCCTCGATGCGGGTGGTGCGCTCCCGTCTGTTCGACATGTTCCCGCACACCGACCACGCCGAGGTACTCGTCGAGCTGGTCCGTGGCTAGATGGTTGGTTCCAAGGGGGCGCGGCCCGAGGCGGGCTCCGGCGTGCGGCTACTCGAGCTCGCCCAGGGCGGCGCGCACGTCGGCCAGGCAGGTGTTGATGGCGTCCGCCTCGTAGGGGACCTCGAGGTCGCGCACGCGCACGGCCAGGTCGGCCAGGCCCCGGGCCTCGCCGAAGCCCTGGCCGGCCAGGGTGCGGGCGGTGGCCACGGAGTCGGCCTGCCCTGCGCCGGCGGCCGCGGCCGCCTCGACCAGCTCCAGGATCGGGGTCTGGATGACGCCGAGGTCCTCGGCCACGAGATCCAGCTCGCCACCCACGAGCTCGCGGCGCGCATCCAGCAGGGCCACGCGCTCGGTCAGGGCGTCGGCGCCGTCGCTCAGCGCCGAGCACAGCTCGGTGAGGCTGCCGACGGCGTCGTTGGCGTCGACCTCGTCCTGCCCCTCGATGATCTGGAGGGCGAAGATCCCGGCGGCCAGGTTGTGCAGGCGGGCCAGGGCGACGCGGAAGCTCACTGAGTCCAGGTCACCGCGCAGCTCCTCGATCTGGCTGCGCAACGGGTGGAGCTGCTCGGAGCACTCCAGGACCAGGGCGTCGACCTGCCGGCAGCGCTCGTCGACGTCGTCGACCCGGGGCCCGCCCCCGAGGACCGCGACATCCGCCCCGACGGCCCGCATGGCCTCGCGCAGGGCGCCCAGGCGGGCTGAGAGCGCCTCGATCTCACCGGCCCGCCTGCCCAGGAGGTCGACGAGCCGCTGCCCCTCCTGGAGGATGCCGACGAGCCCGGCGGTCTCGGCCTCGATCCGGCTCATGGCGGACAGGATCCGGGCCACGGGGCCCTCGGCCTGCGGGCTGTCGGGGATGCCGACGCCGTGGGCCAGGAGCGCGCCGACCTCGGCGACCAGCACCCGGCGGGTGAAGTCGATGGCGTCGGCGTAGCCCAGCCCCTGCAGCTCGGCCTGGAGGGCGGCCTGTCCGGCGGCGGCCACCTCCCGGCGGGTGGAGCCGGCCGCGGCGGAGGCCTCCTCGACGTCGCGAACCCGGGCGTAGGCGGCCTCGACGTCGTCGCGCAGGTCGGTGAGCATTGGCAGGGTGCGCACGGACAGGTAGCCGGAGCCGGAGGGCACGATCGTGGCGAAGACGCGGTAGCGGCCGTCGTCGGAGGAGCGGTTGGTGATGTAGGCGCTGGCGGCCCGGCCCTCCTCGATGGCGTCCCAGATGGAGCGGAACAGGCCGGCGGGCATGTCCGCGTGCCGCACGACGTTGTGGGCCCGCCCCACCAGGGCGCCGCGCGGGTAGCCGGACAGGCGCATGAATGTGGAGTTGGCGCGGCGGATGCGACCGTGGGAGTCCGTGGTGGAGAAGAAGAGCTCGTCGGCGGCGAAGACGTGCTCATCGGGGGCGGCGGACTCGACCATGAGTGACCTTCCTTGAGGGCGGGCGCGGATGCGGGGCGGAAGCTGGGTGAGAGCGGACGGGCGGCGGTGCCTGCGGAACCGTCGTGGGACCTTGGTCGGAAGCCTACTCGTGCCCCGGGCACGAGGCGGCCGAACCCGGTGGGGCGACGCATCACAGTGATCCGGCTGATTCCTGCCGATCGAGCAGACGGAGTCGGTATCCCCGGGTGCCCAGTGCGGGCACCGCCGGGGATCAGTCCCCATGCCGGGTGCCCGCCAAGTCTCTGACAGCCGGCGAAACCGTCCCTAGCCTGGCCCTATGACCTCGTCTGAGTCCATGAGCCCTCCCGGCTCCGACCGCCGTGGACGGTCCTGTCCGCCTCGCCGCCACCTGCTGGCGCTGGCCGCCCTGGCTCCTGCGGCCGCGGCGCTGCTGGGAGCGTGTTCGTCGGCGTCCGGCAAGGCGTTGACCTCCAAGATCGCCCACGAGACGACGATGCCCTCCGACGTCGCCCCGCAGGTGGCCAGCGCGGCCGCCGCCTGCGACCAGCTCGGCGGAGGGCTCCTGGCCCACTACCTCAAGGCGGACTCATCGACGACGGCGATGGCCTCCCCACTCAGCCTCGCCCTGACCCTGGCGATCCTGGCCGACGGCGCCACCGACGCCGCCACCCAGGGCTATGACTCGATTCTGGGGCTGTCGGGTGAGGACCGCGACCGGGCGTGGTCGGCCATTCAGAACTCCCTCAACCGCTACGACGGCGACCTCAAGGGCTTCGACCCGGACAAGATCCCGGACAAGCCGCTCGTCCACCTGGCCAACCACGTCCTCATCGCCGACGAGAAGGATCTCGAGGTCAAGCAGTCCTACCTCGATGAGGTCCTGCGCTGGTTCTCCGCCGAGATCGAGCAGGTCGGCCTGGACTCCATGAAGGAGAACCTCGACGCCTGGGCCTCGCGCAACACGGCCGGTCTCATCCCGCGCAGCGGCATCACCATCACGAAGGACACCCGCCTGGTGGTGCAGAACGCCCTGCTCTTCTCAGCCCAGTGGGACTCCCCCTTCAAGGCCGAGGACACCTCGCCGCAGGACTTCACGCTCGCCGGCGGCAAGACCGTCAAGGCCAACCTCATGCACGACACCCGTTCCATTCCCTACACCACCGGCCAGGGCTGGGCGGCGGTGCGCCTGAAGTACGCCAGTGGTGAGGACGGTACGGACTCCAACCTCGCCCTCGACGTCGTCCTGCCCGACGCCGGAACCCCGCCGTCCGCCATGGATGCCGGGACGTGGGCGGCGGCGTCGAAGGCCCTCGATGAGGCCGAGGCCCGCGAGGTGAGGCTGGCCCTGCCCAAGGTGGATCTCACCTCCGAGCCCAAGGAGCTTCTCGACTTCCTCAAGGAGCAGGGGCTCAAGCCCGATGGCCTGGACCGGATCGCGCCTGAGCTCACGCTGGCGCAGGTGGTCCAGCAGGTGCGCCTCATCCTGGACGAGGAGGGTACGGTGGCCGCCGCCCTCACTGAGGGAGGGGTGGAGGCCATGGCGGCGCCGGAGCCGGACAAACCGGTCGAGCTCACGGTGGACCACCCCTACGTGCTGCGGCTACGGGACCTGACCAGTGGCACCGCCCTACTGGAGGCCGCCGTCATGAACCCCACCGTCAAGACGATCGGCGCCTCGGCCTGACCGGGCCCTGACCGCGCCGCCCGGCGCCGACCGACACGGCCCACCGCATTCTTCCGATCGGTGGGGCCGGTTCACCGCCCGGAGCACCTCCAGACGGTAGGCTCCAGGGCTGACAGGGAACCGTTGCGGAAGCACCCGCTGCGGCCCGCCGCCTCTTTCCAACCAGCAGGAGAACTCCTCATGACCGTCGAGCTCGTCACCACCTCCAGCCCGGAGATCGTCGAGGCCATGGAGCGCCTCATCCCACAGCTCTCCCGCAGCGCCCCGGCGCTGAGCGCCGAGCAGTGCGAGGCCTTCATCGCCCAGGAGGGGGTCTTCCTCTTCGTCTTCCGCCCCGAGGCCGAGGTCGGCCAGAGCGCCCCGATCCTGGGCATGCTCACCCTGGCGACCTTCACGATCCCCACGGGCCTGCGCGCCTGGGTGGAGGACGTCGTCGTCGACGGCGAGGCCCGCGGCCAGGGCGCCGGCCAGGCCCTCGTGACGGCCGCCGTCGAGCACGCGGGGAAGATGGGGGCGCGCACCGTGGACCTCACCTCCCGCCCCTCGCGCGAGGCCGCCAACCGCCTCTACCGCCGCGCCGGCTTCGAGCTGCGGGAGACCAACGTCTACCGCTATGCCCAGGCCTGAGCAGCGAGGCACGCCTCCGCGCGCCTTCAGGCCATGAGGGCGTCGATGAGGGCGGCCACGCTCGGGGTGGTACGTCCACCGGCGGCCTCGACGACGACGTCCGGGGCTCCGTCGATGGCGTAGGAGACGTCGGCGCACTCGAACATCGAGATGTCGTTCCAGGAGTCGCCCACGGCGGCCACCTCACTGATCTCCACGCCCCGATCGGCGAGGAGCACGGCGAGCCGGGCCAGTCCCGTCCCCTTGGACTCCCCGGCCGCCGTGACGTCGACGAAGCCGGTCGAGCGGGTGCAGCTGATGCCCTCGACCGTCTCCTCCAGGCCCCGGGCCAGTGCCTCGGCGGCCCGGGGATCGGGGACGTGCAGCGGCATCGAGGTGACCCCGAGGCCCGCGACCTGCGACAGGGGCGCCGCGGTAAAGCGGTCGGCGGGCGTGCGCTGGTCGGTGGACAAGCCGATCGGGTCGTCCAGGACGTAGTCGCGATCGAGGGTCGAGGCGAAGACGGACACCGGCGCCCGGCTGACGACACCGACCGCCCGGGTCACGGCCCGCACCTGGTCGGCCTCCAGCGTCCGAGTGCGGTGCACCTGACCGGCGGCATCGATGACGGTCGTGCCCGTGGCGCACACGGCGTAGTCATAGTCCAGCCCGATGGTCGTCGAGGCCCGGGCCACCTCGACGGCGTGCTGGACCAGCCGCACCGAGCGACCCGTGGCCAGGACCAGAAGGTTGCCGGCCTCGCGCCAGCGCACGAGGGCCTCGGCGTCGGCCTGCCCGAGGGCGTGGTGGAAGACGAGAGTGCCGTCAAGATCCGTGGCGAGCAGACGCATGCCGGCGAGCATAGCTCGCGCTCCCCGAGACCGCCCCGCGCATCAGCACATCGACGCCTCAGCACTTCGACAGAATCTTCATAAATGACCCGGAGCCGCGTCGTTTGTGAAGATTCTGTCGAAGTGTGTGGGGCCTAGACCGTCGGTCGCCCCATGAGGGAGTCAATGAGGTCCGCCAGGCTGGAGACCGTGCCGTCGCACTGGGCCACCACCTCCGGCGGGGACCACGGCAGGGCGTAGGAGTGGTCGGCGGCGGCGTGCATGGAGATGTCGTTCCAGGAGTCCCCGATGGACCAGGTCTCGATGGGCTCAACCGGTTGCTCGGCCGCCCCTGAGGCGGCGACGTGGGCGGCGTTGTCAGCGTGGTCAGCGGAGCCGTCCCCAGCCTCGCCGGACGACTCCGGGGCGGGCGGCTCGTTGAGGCTCGCCACCAGCCGTCCGAGCCCCGCCCCCTTGGAGGCGGAGGCGGGGACGACGTCGATGAAGTCCTGGTTGCGGAAGCCCACCGCCTGCCCCTCCCAGCGACGGCGCAGGTAGGTCTCGGTGCGGGCGGCCGTCTCGGAGTCGGTGAAGCGCATCGGCACGCCGATGATCTCGCGTCCCTCCAGGTCGCGCCGGGTAGCCGGGCGGAACAGGGTGAGCAGATCGGATCCGGAGCCGATCGTGTCGTAGATGAGCAGGTCCTCGTCCAGACCGGTGGTGAACACGGTGACGCCCGGCATCCCCTCGACGAAGTCGAGGATGTCCTCGACGACGCCGGACGGCAGGGCCGTGGAGTGGCGCACCCTGATGTCCTCGTCCACGATGGCCGCCCCCGTGTAGAGGATGGCGTTGTCGAACTCCAGGCCCATGGGCACCACCACGTGCTCCAGCGCCGAGACCGACCTGCCGGTGTTGATGACCAGGAGGTTGCCGGCAGCCCGCCACCTGGCCATGGCCTCGCGGTCGCGCAACGGGATCGACCCGTTGAAGACGATGGTGCCGTCCAGGTCGGTGGAGATGAGCCTGCGTGGCATGGGAATCCTTTCCGTTCAGGTGCCGCCGGTCCTCAGCCGTCTCAAAGCGGCCTGCGAGCCGCCCAGGAGCTGTTCAGGAGCCGTCAGCAGCCTTATTCTCCCCGACCGTTGCGGCCGCGTCCGCGGACTCGTCATCCACCGATATCTCGCTCCGGCCGGTGTCGGCCTCGCGGCGGGCCTTCTTCTCCGCCTTGCGGGCCTTCTTGGCCTGCTTCTTGTCCGCACGCTCCTGGCGCTCGCGGGCCCACTGGGCGTAGCCCTCCAGGAGCGTGCGGGAGGCGGGGGTGAGGATCTTGTTGTCCTCGAGCAGGCCCTCGGCGCGCAGGGTCATGAACTGCAGGTACTCGGGGTTGCGGGTGAGCCCGTACTGCTTCTTGGCCTCTTCGAGGTCGGAGACGTCGCGGCGCACCTGACGCTCGATCAGGGCCCGCCCGCCCATGAGGAAGATGGCCACGACGAGGGCCAGGATCGAGCCGATCCCCCGGGTGAAGGGGTAGAGGATGCAGGCGATGACCATGAGCCAGGTGACATACTTACCCATGGAGTGGGTGTAGCCGTGCCAGCGGTCGTCGTCCCCGGTGGCCCAGGTGCGGATCTTGGCGGGGCCGTCGGGGTCTCCGCCGTTGAACCAGTCGCGTGCCCGGGTGCCCAGGGTCCTTGCGCCGTCGGTCTTGCTGCTGTCACTCATGCCGGTCGCCTTCCAGGATCGTGGTGATGAGCTCGGCCATGGAGCCCACGGTCGTCTCGCACGCGGCCGTTACCTCCGGCGGGGACCAGGGCAGGGCGACGGCGTGGTCGGCGAGGGCGTGCATGTCCAGGTCGTTCCAGGAGTCGCCGATGGTCCAGACCTCGACCTCCCGCCCCGCCAGGGGCCCGTCCAGGAGGGCGCGCAGGCCCGCGCCCTTGGTGGCGCCGGCGGGTACGAGGTCGAGGAACTCCTGGTTGCGGTGGCAGTCCAGGACGCCCTCCCAGCGCTGGGTGAGGTCTTGCTGGAGGCGCTCACGCAGGGCGTCGTCGGTGACGAGCAGGGGCACGCCGATGAAGCGGTGGGTGTCCATCTCCTCCAGGGTCATGTGCTCGAAGACCGCGAGGATGGAGGAGATCTCGTCGTCGTTGTCGGCCAGGATGTAGTCGGTCTCGATGGTGGTGGCGTAGGTGGTCACCCCCGGCAGGTCAATGGTGCGGGTGGCCACGTCGCGGGCGACGCCGTCGGGCAGGTAGCGGGCGGAGAGGACCTGGTAGCTGCTGTCGATGAGGACCGCCCCGGTGAAGACGACGCCGTAGTCGAAGTGGATGCCCAAAGGCTCGAGGACGTCTCGGGTGGCGAAGGAGGACTTGCCGGTGTCGACGGCCAGGAGGTTGCCGGCGGCCCGCCAGCGGGCCATGGCCTCGCGGTCGGCCGGGGAGACGGAGCGGTCGAAGACGATGGTGGCGTCCAGGTCGGTGACGAGGAGTCGGGTCACGCTGGTTCCTTGCTGCAGGGGGACGTGGAGGGCGGGGCCGAGAGGAGCGGGAGACGACGTCGGACAGGACGGATGATGTGCTGGTAGAACCCGGCAGGGCCTCGCGCATTCTACCGAGTGCGCGGAGCGGGGAAGCCCCTATCCGGGTCTTCCCCGCTCCGTGGCGAGTGGCGTGAGACGGCTGTCAGGCTCCCGGCACTCCCAGGACGTGGGCCCAGCGCCCCAGGATGCCGATAACGAACATGCCCAGGATGATCCACAGGGCGTTGACCTTCTTGTTAAGCAGCCACATGCACAGGAAGGTGAGCCCCAGCGCCGCCAGGCCGGGCAGCAACTGGTTGAGGACGTCCTGAAGAGTCGTCGTTGTAACGATATGAGTCTCTCGGTTCTCGACCTTAGAGACCACCAGCGGGAAATAGATCTTGGTCCACTGCGACACCAGCGCGCCCATGACGAACAGACCCATGATGGCGGCCATCTGGGTGATCTTCTTGAGCTGGCCGCCGCCGACCTCGGTGACCAGGGTGGTCCCCCGCTCGTAACCGACCTTCAGGCCGTACCAGCGAGTGAGAACGCGCAGGACGTTGATGCCGACGAAGAACAGCAGCGGACCCAAGAAGGAGCCGTTGAGAGCCAACGACGCGCCCAAGGCCGCCAGGACGGGGCGGGCGGTGCCCCAGAAGATGGGGTCGCCGATACCGGCAACCGGCCCCATGAGGCCGATCTTGACGTTGGTGATGGCATCCTCACCAATGTCCTCGCCCTTGGACTTCTGCTCCTCCATGGCGGCGGTGACGCCGAAGATGACGGAGGAGGCCCAGGGGTGGGTGTTGTAGAACTCCAGGTGCCGCTTGAGGGCGGCGGCCTCGGCGGCCTTGTCGCCGCGATAGACCTTCCGGATGGCCGGCATAAGCGTGTAGCAGAAGCCCATGGCCTGCATGCGCTCGAAGTTGAAGGAGCCGAGCAGGAAGGTGGAGCGCCAGTACATCCGCATGAGATCGCGGTTGTCGAGCATCTTCTCCGACGTCGCCGGAGCGGTTTCAGTAGTCATCAGAATCGTCCTTCTTCCAGCTCAGTCGAGCTCGTCGTCGAGGTCGTCGTCCAGGTCGCTGTTGGAGCCACCACCGGCTGCGGGCGAGGCAGCGGCGGGCAGACGTACGGAGTCGTGGAACTCGGGGTTGAGCTGGACGTAGATGACAGCCAGGCAGGCCCCCAGGATGCCCAGGGCCACCAGCGACACGGCGGTCGGCGTGGAGCTGACGATCCAGTCGGCCATGCCGTTGACCCCCTTATCCAACTGGTCCTCAACCTTCCCGCTGTGGGAAGTGACGGTGGTGCCGAAGGTGGCGAAGACGAAGCCCAGGAAGAAGAAGGGCATGAGCTTGCGCGCCTTCATCATATTGATGACCATGGCGTAACCGACGACGACGATGAAGCCGCCGGCGATGTTGAGCCCATCGGTGATGACCTTGGGAATGGCCTCCAGGGTATCCTTCACGGTCTCACCATCGGCCAGAATGGCAACGGCAGCCGTCGGAACGGCCACCCGAAGCCCCTGAAGACCCAGGGCGGTGAAGTGCATGATGGCGATGCCCCGATAGTTGGCCTGCTCAGCGAAGCGGTCCGCTTGATGGGCGAAGAAGATGGCGATCGTTCGCACGAAGATCGTCAGTCCTTGCCCCGCCGCAGCCACCAATACAGCCACAGTCACGGCCTGGTTAATAGCATTGCCCTGGGCGATTCCCTGGTTGACAAACACCACGGCGACAACCGTGGAGACCGTGGACGCCAGAGCGGCGTCGGGCGCCATGGCGGCACCGACGTTCATCCAGGCCAGGGCGATGAGCTCGAGGGTTCCACCGGCAACGATTCCGACGGTGGGGTTGCCCAGGGCAATACCGGTCAGGGTGCAGGCGACGAGCGGGCGGTGGAACTGCCGCTCGTCCAGGACGCTGGCCATGCCCGCGACGAATGCCACGAGCGTGACCAGAATGATCTGGATCAGGTTGATATCTTGCACGGTTCGTCTCTCTCACGTGAGGGTTGACAGGACACCCCTCCTGCTCCCGCCACCGAGGGGCGCGGGATGGGAAGTGTCAGAGGGATACTCGGGGAGGGGACGCAGGCGCGTCAGAGAGCGCGGCCCCTCAGAGCAGGCCCTTGTCCTTGAGAGCCCCCATGAGGTCGGAGCTCACGGTGGAGGGCACCTGCTGGACGTACTGCTTGATGCCGCGCGAGTCGATCTCCTTGAAGGCCTCGACGTCCTCAGGACCGGCGTAGACGGCCTGGGAGACCTGGCTGGTGCCCTGCTTGAAGGTCATGCCGCCGACGTTGACCTCCTCGGCCTCAATACCCAGATCGAGCAGGCGCACGATGTCGGCCGGGGTCTCGACGACGATGACGGCCTTGAGGTTCTCGTACTTGGGGTTCTTGTAGACGCGGGCGGCCTTCTCAACGCCCAGCACGTGCACCTTCACCTTGCCGCCACCGGTCTGCAGCATGAGGGTCTTGCGCAGCTCGTCGTTGGCGGCGCCGTCGGAGACGGCGAGGATGGCCTCGGCCCCCAGGGATCCAGCCCAGTTGTTGGCGACCTGTCCGTGGACCAGGCGGGAATCGATACGCAGGAGCTTGATGTCCATCAGAGCTCGTCTCCTTCATCATCAGAAGTGGTGGTGGGTGCAGGGGTGAAGACCTCGGAGAGGACCTTGACGCCGTCGGTGGCGGACGTCCGGGCGGCCTCCACGAGCTCGGTGAGTCCGGCGCCAGCGAGGCGACGGGACAGGACCTCGATGACCATGGGCAGATTGACGCCGGTGACGACGTCGGCGTCCTCGCGCCCCGCCGCGAAACGGGCCGCAGCGTTGTAAGGGCTGCCGCCGAAGAGGTCGACGAGGATGAGGTGCTCCTGGCTGGGAGACGCCTCGACCGCGGCGGTGTACTTCGCCAGCAGGTCATCGGGCCCCTCGGAGGGGTCGAAGGTGACGGCGACGACGTCGTCACTGGGGCCGACGATCATCGCAGCAGAGGCGACGAGGCCTTCAGCCAGGTGTCCGTGAGCAGCTATGACCAGGGAAGCCATGGGCGGGAACCTTTTCCATCCGGGCTGCCGCCGAGGACTTGTGAGGTCTGGGCAACAGCGACGTGTGTGACATGGCGACGATAGAGACGATCCACGTGATCGCCACCACTCAGGTGCCCACCACTTTCACACAAAAGCACACAAAAACAACGCAGGTAACACGAGTTACCACAACGAAAAGGTGACTTTCAGGCGTAAATACGCGTTTCAAACTCATCAATCCCGAACAGGAAATGCAAGAACCGGTTGGTTGTGTTTTGCATCACTCCATAGGTCGATAGTCCCGATTCATGTCGACAACGTCACACCCGAGGCACATTGCGCTCGAGCTCGGCCAGCCAGGCCGTTGCCGCGGCGTCGGAGGGCATGCGCCAGTCCCCCCGGGGGGACAGCGAGCCGCCGGCCACCACCTTGGGCCCGTTGGGCAGGGTGGAGCGCTTGAACTGGTTGGTGAAGAAGCGCCGGTGGAACAGCTCGAGCCAGTGGCGGATCTCGGGAAGCCTGTAGGCGACCCTCTCCGCCTGCGGCAGCCCCTCGGGCCAGTCGCCGGCGGCCACGTCCGACCACGCCTTGTGCGCGAGGAAGGCGATGCGACTCGGGCGTGATCCGCGGCGCAGAACGTGCCACAGTGTGAAGTCCTGCAGGGCGTAGGGGCCGATCTTGGCCTGGGTGGACTGGATGGCCCCACCGGCCCCGGCCGGGACCAGCTCGGGGCTGATCTCGGTGTCCAGGATGGATAGCAGCGTGCGCCCAACGGCGTCGTCGAACAGCTCTTCGGCGACCACCCAGCGGATGAGGTGCTGGATGAGGGTCTTGGGAATGCCGGCGTTGACGCCGTAGTGGGCCATCTGGTCGCCCACACCGAAAGTGCACCAGCCCAGGGCGAGCTCGGAGAGGTCACCGGTGCCCAGGACGATGCCGCCGCGGTGGTTGGCGATGCGGAAGAGGAAGTCGGTGCGCAGACCTGCCTGGACGTTCTCGAAGGTGACGTCGTAAAGGTCGCGCCCGCTCGCGCCGTCGGGCAGGGCCCCGGTGCGGGCGTACTCGCCGTAGGGGTGACCCATCTCGGTGAGCATCTGGGTGGCCGTGGCCCGGATGTCGAGCTCCTCGAAGGTGCAGCCCAGGCCGACGGCGAGGTCCTCGGCGTTGCGGCGTGTGCCGGCGCTCGTGGCGAAGCCGGGCATGGTGATCGCGTGGATGTCCGAGCGCGGCCGGCCCAGGCGGTCCATGGCGCGGGCGGCGACGATGAGGGCGTGGGTGGAGTCCAGGCCGCCGCTGACGCCGATGACGATCTTGGGGTTACCGATGGCGCCCAGGCGCTGGACCAGGGCAGCCACCTGGATGTTGTAGGCCTCATAGCAGTCCTGGGCGAGGCGGGCCGGGTCGTCGGGCACGAACGGGAAGCGGTCCACACGACGGCGCAGGCCGATGTCCGTGCGCGGGGCCGCCAGGTCGGCTCTGGAGATGGCGATGCGCCGGAAGGCCGCAGGGTCGGTGAAGGTGACGGCCGCGGCCGGGGAGCCTGCGGCCGCGGTGCTCAGGGTGCGGGCGTTGTCGGCGAAGGTCCCCTGGCGCAGGCGCTCGGCGCGCAGGCCCTCGATGTCGACATCGACGACGGTGGCGCGCGGCCCGTCCGGGAAGCGCTCGGTGGAGCCGAGCAGCTCGCCGTTCTCGTAGACGAGGGTCTGACCGTCCCAGGCCAGGTCCGTGGAGGACTCGCCCTGTCCGGCGGCGGCGTAGACGTAGGCGGCCAGACCCCGGGCCGACGACGAGCGGGACAGCAGCTCGCGGTCCTCGGCCCGCCCCACGGTGATGGGCGAGCCGGAGATGTTGACCAGGACCGTCGCCCCGGCCAGAGCCGCCAGCGACGACGGCGGGACGGGCACCCACATGTCCTCGCAGACCTCGACGTGGAAGGTCAGGCCGGGGACGTCGTCGACCTCGAACAGGAGGTTCGCCCCGAAGGGGACCCGGGCGGCCGTCTCGGTGTCATCGGAGCCGTCGCGCACGCCGGGCAGCTCGATGGCGTCCACCCCGGTAGGCAGGGCGTCACCGGGGGCGAAGTGTCGCTTCTCGTAGAACTCCCGGTAGGTGGGCAGGTAGGACTTGGGGGCGACACCGCGCACCCGCCCACCCTGGATGACCAGGGCGCAGTTGTAGAGACGGTCGCCCAGGCGCAGGGGCGCGCCGACGACGAGGGCGGGAAGGAGGCCGACGCTGGCGGCGCGCAGGGTCTCGATCGCGGCGAGGACGTCGGACAGAAGGACGTCGGACAGAAGGAGGTCGTCGATGGCGTAGCCGGTCAGGCACAGCTCGGGGAAGGCGGCCAGGCAGACGCCGTCGTCGGCCAGGAACCGGGCCTGCTCAACGATGGCTGCGGCGTTGGCGGCCGGATTGACCGGCACCACGGGCAGGGTGACGGCAGCGACGCGGGCGAAGCCCTGGTCATAGGCGGAGAGGAACTCGATGTCGGCCGCAGAGTCGATCACAGAGGTGCTCGCGGCGTCATTCACGGTGTCGGTCACGACTCGATCCTCCCATCGACGGCACCTCCCCGCGAGGGCGCCACCCTCGTCGAATGCCCCTGTCGATGAGCGGGCGCACCCGGCCGCATGGAACGACCCCGCCGAGGGGCGAGTCGAGGAGTGAGCTGCGCCCACCACGTCACCCGTGGAACCGGGGGCGATGAGGTGGGCGCAGTCCATCACTCACACGTGCGCCCGCGGCGCCGCCTGGAACCGGTGGCGGCAGGGACGGGCACGCGTCAGAAGAAAGCGAGTGATGGAGAGACGGCAGGAGAGAAGCAATGAGGAGAGAGAAGAGACAGCCATCACCTTTCTTTCAACGGGGCCGGAGACTCCGACGTCATCGGCCAGTGTCGGTGGTTGTGAGTCTGGTAGGGGTCATGTTGCCGCGGCGCTAAAGGTCGCAGGAAGACTGCCACGAACGCACCCGGGCGAGCTGACGACAGTCAGTACTGGGCGGGAGCGGGCTCGTCGAGCATGAGGCACCAGGCCGCGACATAGACCAGGCACATGGGGCCGGGTAGGAGGCAGGCCAGGAGCGCCCCGATGCGCACGGCGGTGACCGGCATGCCCCAGGCCTCGGCCAGGCCTCCGCAGACACCGCCCAGAATGCGGTGCTCGCGGGAGCGGCGGGGCAGGGAGCCGCGGAAGCGGGAGAACTCACCGGACCGCCCGAAGGAGGAGCCGGCGTCGCCCTCGGAGCGGGCGGACTGGCTGAACTGACCGGGGTACTGCTGCTGTGTCATGACTACAAGTCTGGCCGCGAAGGCTCGTCACCCGCCATCGGGGAGCACCCTGAGAAGTCCCCGATGTTTCTTGGGACTCACCCCTGAGCGCTTGCCCAGAACCGGTCGACCGCGTAATTTATCATTGGCGCTAACGCGCGTTAGCGAATCAGTGCACAATGCCAGTGCGAAACACGGGCATGCAGTCCCTCGCCGCACCATCGATCCGCTCCGCGCCGGCGCCCCGCCGCGTCCGCGCGCCATCATCCACGCCGAGCCCGCTCCCCGGAGGACATGCCATGAGTCGGATCACCCGACCACTCAGCGCCCTGACCGTTTTCTGCCTGCTCGCAGCCGGCTCTACGCTGGCCTCCATGCCCGCAGCCGCAACCGGCCAGGCCCGACTGGCCCCCGCCGCCCCAGCCGCCCCTGCGGCCCCGAACGCCGACCAGGCCGGCGAGCAGTGGCGCCCGCAGAGCCACTACACCCCCCAGAAGAACTGGATGAACGACCCCAACGGACTCGTCTACTACGACGGCGAGTACCACATGTTCTACCAGTACAACCCCGAGGGCTCGGACTGGGGCAACATGTCCTGGGGCCACGCGGTCTCCAAGGACCTCGTCCACTGGGAGGAGCTGGACGTGGCGATCCCGCACACCTCCCAGTACGGGGTGTTCTCCGGCTCGGCGGTCATCGACACCAAGAACACCTCCGGCCTGGGCAGCCCGGACAACCCGGCCATGGTCGCGGTGTGGACGCGGGCCGACGTCGGCGGCAACCAGTCCCAGTCCCTGGCCTACTCCACGGACAAGGGCCGCACCTGGAACCTCTACAACAACGGTGACCCGGTCCTGGACATCGGCTCCAACGAGTTCCGCGACCCCAAGGTCTTCTGGGACGAGACCTCCGGGCGCTGGACGATGGTGGTCTCCCACGCCACCGAGCACCGCATCTCCTTCTACTCCTCACCCGACCTCATCCACTGGACCGAGCAGTCCAGCTTCGGCGGCGAGGGCATCACCTCGGCGGTGTGGGAGTGCCCGGACTTCTTCCCGCTGCCGGTGGACGGCAACTCCAAGGAGACCAAGTGGGTCCTCGTGGTCACGGTGGCCGACTCCGCCCAGTACTTCGTGGGCAGCTGGGACGGCTCCACCTTCACCCCCGACGAGATCCCCCACTACACCGGCGAGGAGGGCACGACCCTGGCCGACTTCGAGAACGGCTACACCGGCTGGAAGCCAGACGGCGCCGCCTTCGGCTCCGGACCGGCCACCGGGGACCTGCCCGGCCACCAGGGCACGGCCTACGTGGATTCCTTCGGCAGCGGCGACGCCGACACCGGCACACTGACCTCGGAGGAGTTCACCGTCTCCTCGTCCTACATCAACCTGCGCACCGCCGGCGGCAGGCACCCCTACAATCCCGAGGCCACCGGCGACAACGGCGGCGGTAAGCTCCTGGCCGGCTTCGACGGCTCCTGGGACGGCTGGACCGTGGAGGGCACCGCGTTCGGGGCCACGCCCCCTCAGGGCGCCGCCCCCGGCCAGCAACCGCTGGTCAACCACTCCAGTGCCGGGCTGCTCAACACCTACTTCGACGTCTCCACCGGGCAGGGCTCGGACGCCACCACCGGCACCGCGACCTCCCCGACCTTCACCATCGACTCCACCTACCTCAACCTCCTCATGGGCGGCGGCAACAACCCGCGTCCTGAGGGCGGCGCTGACGGCGGCTCCGGAGCGAGCGTCGTCGAGCTCGTCGTCGACGGCAAGGTGGTGCGCTCGGCCACCGGCCGCAACCTGGAGGAGCTCAACTGGCAGAGCTGGGACGTCAGCGACCTCAAGGGCAAGTCCGCCCAGATCGTCGTCACTGACACGGCCACCGGCCCCTGGGGCCACATCCTCCTGGACGAGGTGCGCGCCTCGGACAAGAAGGCCTCCCCCATCGCGGACAACACCTCGGTCAACCTCGTCGTCGACGGCAAGGTCGTCGCCTCGGCCACCGGCAACAACTCCGGGACCCTGGAGTGGACGAGCATGGACGTCTCGGCCTACAAGGGCCGCAAGGCCCGCCTCGTCATCGAGGACCACAACGGCAACGCCGAGGACTGGGGGCACCTCATGGTCGACCAGATCGTCCAGTCCGACACGAAGGCCTTCTCGGGGGCCGACGTCGTCCCGCGACTGGACTACGGCAAGGACTACTACGCGGCCGTCACCTGGGACAACACCCCCGACGGCAAGCGCTACCAGGTGGGCTGGATGAGCAACTGGGCCTACGTGCGCGATCTGCCCACCACCACCTGGCGCACCGCCATGTCGACGGTGCGCGAGCTGGGACTGACCCGGGTGGACGGCAAGCTGCGGCTGACCGCCGAGCCGATCACCGCCCTGGAGTCCCTGCGCACCGGTAAGGAGATCACCCAGGAGGACACCGACATCCCTGTGGGAGACACCTCGCTCGGCCAGGCCGCTCAGGGCACCTCCCTGGACATCAACGTGGACCTGAGCCCAGGCGACTCCTCCTTCGCCGGCCTCAAGGTCCTCGACAACGGCGAGCAGTACACCCTCGTCGGGTACGACGCCAAGACCAAGCAGGTCGTCGTGGACCGCACCCGCTCCGGGGTCACCGACTTCTCCTCGAAGTTCCCGGACCGATCCACCGCCGCCCTGTCGCCGGACGGCAAGGGGCAGGTCCACCTGCGCGTCGTTGTCGACGCCCACTCCGTGGAGGTCTTCGCCGCCGACGGCACCCCCGTCATCACCGAGACGGTCTACCCCAAGGAGGGCGCCACGAACGTCTCGCTCTACGCCGAGGGCGGCACCGCCCACCTGGACTCCCTGAGCCTGTGGCACCTGGGGCCGGCCGAGGACGCCGGTGGCGCCGCCGAGGGCCCCGGCTCCCCCGGTCCGGGTCAGCCCGCCGTCCAGAAGCCGGGGCACGGTCAGGCGGCTGCGGCGTCGGCGAGGCCGGCTGCGGCGGCCGCCGGCAACGGACGGGCAGG
>NZ_GL882553.1:0-4140 GCF_000195595.1 Actinomyces sp. oral taxon 170 str. F0386 | reverse complement strand
CAACGGACGGTCAGGTGGGTTCCCGCTGGCCCGCACCGGCGCCTCGCTGGCACTCGGTGTCCTGGCCGTACTGGCCACGACGACCGGCACCTACGTGCTGCGTCTGCGCCGTCGGCAGGTGTGAGCCCCACTTCCAGCGGCCAGGGTCGGCAGAGTCGGCCGGCGGGGTCAGGGGTGCCAGGCCGAGGAGCGGCGAATGATCTGCCCGGGCAGGAGCGTCTCAGCGGGCACCTCCTCGCCCTCCATGAGGGCCAGCAGGTGAGAGGCCGCCACCTGCCCCATCTCCTCGAAGGGCAGGGCCACCGTCGTCAGGGCCGGGTGGAGCTGATCGGCGATGAGCTCCTGGTCGTCGATCCCGATGACGGCGACGTCGTCGCGCACCCGCAGGCCCTGCTCACGGATGGCGTCGTAGGCGCCCATGGCCATGCGGTCGTTACCGCACACCAGACCGGTCAACCAGGGATGGTCCGTCAGGAGGCGGGCGGCCGCGGCGTAGCCGCCCCGCGTGGTGCCGTGGCCGACGGCGACCCTCACGGTGCTCCAGGGGATACCGGCCTGCTCCAGGTAGGCCTCGCAGCCGACACGTCGGCCGGGCGCCGCCTCGCCGTCGTTCGGATCCAGCTCGATGACGCCGATGTCCCGGTGGTGCCCCTCCAGGAGGGCCTGAGCGGCCAGGCGCCCCATCTGCTCCTCGTCGGGGCGGACGCAGGGAAGACCGGAGACCGGGTCGATGCAGTGGACCAGGACGGTGGGGATCTCACGGGCCTGCGCCGGCATACGGACGCGGCAGTTCCAACCGGTGGCGTAGATGATGCCCTCGACCCGGGACTTCAGGAGCGTCTCGAAGGCCTCGGAGTCCATCGCCGCCTCGGTCGAGGTCGGCACGATGAACAGGGTGTAGCCGGCACGCCGGACCGTGTCCTGGATCCCGCGGATCGTGGCCGCACCGAAGGGGCTGGTGACGATCTCGGAGACCAGCCCGATGAGGGACGAGCGGCGCGACGCCAGGGCGCGTGCGCCACCGTGGGGTCGATAACCGAGCTCGGCGGCCACCTGCTGGACGCGGTCGCGCGTCTCCGGGGCGATACGGGCGCCGTCACGGTTGTTGAGGACGAAGGACACCGTGGTGCGGGAGACGCCGGCCACCCTGGCCACGTCCTCCATGGTGGGCCTGTAGGTGTCGTTCACCCCGCCTCCTCCCCAGTCCATCCAACTTCGCCGCCCGTTCCGCGCCCGCCGATCCGTTGGGACCGTACGTGCGCCATCCGGCGGCTTGACGGCAGTCTGCCAGGACGACGACGCAGCGCATAACCCTGAACGGCGGCAGGCGGGTCGTCGCATCAGGCGCGCCGCTGCCGGAGCGCACCCGTGCGTCGACACGGGCGACCGTTGGGGTGGTTTAGGCTGCCCCCGTGACACCTTCTTCCCGTCCCGGCTTCACGGTGCGCGCTGTCCTGTGGGACATGGACGGCACCCTCATGGACTCCCAGCCCTTCTGGGACGAGGCCTTCATCCACCACTGCCAGGCCCTTGGCGGCGACCCGCGCCCCGAGCTCGTCGCCCGGATGACGGGCGCCTCCATCCGCACGGCCTACGAGCTCATCGCCGCCACCGGCGCCACGCGCTCCTGGGACGATCCGACCACGCGGGAGACCTTCGAGGCGATCGCGCACGACGTCGAGGCCTCCGTGACCGCCGCTCCTCCCCTTCTGCCCGGGGCGCTGCGGATCACCTCGGCGCTGTCGGAGGTGGGACTGGCCCAGGCGATCGTCTCGGCCTCACCTCGCAGGATCGTCGAGAAGGTGGCCTCCGCGCTCGGCGACGTCTTCACGGTCCTAGTCACCGGCGACGACGGCGTCGGGGCCAAGCCCGATCCGCTGCCCTACGCCACGGCGGTCGAGCGCCTCGACCTGCGGCCACAGGACTGCGTCGTCGTCGAGGACTCCCCCACGGGAGCGGCCTCAGCCAGGGGAAACGGGATCCACGTCGTGCAGATCGGCGCGCAGAAGCACTTCCCGGCCGATCCCGGGCTCGTCGTCGTCCCCGACCTGGCCTCGATCACCCCGCACCTGCTGCTGTGGGCGCAGCGCTGACACGGGCCGACGTCGCAGCCCGGACATAGGACCGGCTCGGGAACGCGCGGTTCCCGAGCCGGATGGGACGAGTAGGGATTCTGAGCAGGGTTCGTCGAGGGCCTGCGCGTAGCAGTGCGACGCAGCGCCTCAGACCGCCCTCAGGCCGCTTTGGGGCGCTGCGGGGTCTCCGGGGTCTCCTGGAGCTCCCACTGGCTGCGCAGGCAGTCGGCGTAGAGACGGATCTCCGCCACCAGGTCGGTGCCCAGGGCCTCCGAGGCGGCCGTCTCGGGCGTCGTCGAGCACAGCCACTGCAGCTGGAGCCCATCGGTGAGGGCGACCAGGCTGCGCGCCACGAGGCGCGAGGGCATCTGGGGGTCCACGAGTCCGGCGGCCTTGCCGGCCTCGAAGCTGGACTCGAACCGCTCAACAGCGCCGTTGAGATGGTCGGCCATCCACCGGTGCGCGGGGTGCGCGGCGTCGAGGACCGAGACCGCCGTCGCGGTGTAGATCGCCGTGAGGTCCCAGTGGGCGACGTTGCGCTCGAGGAGCTCGATGTAGCGGTCCAGCAGCGCCCACGGGTCGACGTCGACGTCAGGGGCGGCGGCAACCTCCAGGGTGTCCACGTTGCCGACGGTATCCACGGGGACGTCGACGACGTTGTCCTCCACGGCCGGGGACTCCACGAGGATGCTCAGGGCGTCCTCGCGGTCACGACGCTCCAGCACCTTGGCGAAGAGCTCGTCCTTGGAGGAGAAGTGGTGCAGCAGCCCGGCCTTGGAGATGTCTGCTGCGTTGGCGATGTCGGCCAGGGAGGTGCCGGCATATCCGTGCTCTCCGAAGAGAACCACGGCTTCGTTGAGGATGCGTACTCGCTTGTCCTCACTGCCCGCTCTGGGGCGCCCGGGTCCACGCCGTCTAGCCGGGGCAGCCTGGGGCGAGGTCGGGGTACTGACAGTGTTCATGGCCGAATCATGGCACCTTCCAGTAAGGGAATTGCAAGGCGGAAAGGCCCTGATCGGAATAATCCGCTCAAGTGTGACCTCCACGTGCCCTGCCCGTGACGTGGATGACGACTTGGTCTCTGTTTTCACACAATTAACCGGCCCCTACCAGCGCAGAGATCTCCGACCACTCGGTCTGTTGCAACTACTGGGATCGCCGACCACCATCCCTCCCAATCATCATCCAGAAGTCCTTACGACTTCACTCAGGCATGCATGGCACAGCCACGTTGGTCACGGTTTCATAACACTTGTGAGATTCTTGTTTCCGGTTCAAATACCAACGGCGGCCCTCTCCCACAGATGAGCCTCGCAGACCCCACCCCAGATAGGACCGACGCCGATCGGGCGGGGCCGTCACCCCCTCAGGAGACGGTGACGCCGCCTGAGGTCGGCCCGGTGGCCGCCCCGCCGCTGGCGGTCACAACCGCGATGGAGGAGGACGCTGATCCGGCCGGCCCTGGAGCCCGTCGCCGAGACGCTCCGTTCGCGCCTGCCACCCGAGATGCTCGCAGCGAGCCGGGTGCCCTCGGTTCAATCGGGGTCCGGGCCGTGACGGCGAGAACCTCATGCTTCGCCTCGTGAATCGGCATCCACCCAGAATCAACGAGATGCATCATGTATGCATGCAGATGCAGACTCGATGCATCATGCTCGTGCCATCCCTGAGTGCACGCCAGGTCGCCACTCTGCTCGGCCGCGCGACGATGACCGGGGACGACATGACGGTACTTTTCTCCCCGGCGCAGGAGAGCCTGCCAGCACTGCCCCGGGATGCGGCGCCGCTGGCCGACGCAACGCTCTATGCCCTTCTACTCGCACCCGAGATCGGCTACGAGATCGTCTGAGCCAGCACCCGGCAGCGCACGACTTTCGTTGCGGAAATTAACCGAAAGTCGCCTCGGAGGGGGTTTCCGGTGCCTGAAGACGCGTGTGACCTTGCGCGCGCTTCGGTACCGCCCGGCAGGTTAACCGGGCCCTGGCATCCTACGATGGCGATATGCGCCCCCCGACCCCGCAGCCGCCGCGGCGCCCCTCCCGCCCCGGGCGGGGCCGCGGCCGCG
>NZ_GL882552.1 GCF_000195595.1 Actinomyces sp. oral taxon 170 str. F0386 | reverse complement strand
CAGCCCGTCGTCGTCCCGCTCGTCTCGTCGCCGGTTGCTGGTGTGGCGGGTGTTGGCGGTGCCTGTGGCGGCGGCGATTGCGTTGGGTGCTGCTGGTGGTGCGGCGTCGGCGGCGCCGTCGAAGGGGGAGGCTGAGAGTCTGAAGTCCCGGGCCCAGGGATTGGTGGAGGCCGGTTACCCGGCGGCGCTGGCGGCGGTGAGCGACAGCAAGGGCGAGTCGGCGGGGGTGGCTGTGGGCAAGGGCAACCTGGAGACAGGTCAGGCCCCGCCGATGGACGGCGAGGTGCGGGTCGGTTCCGCTTCGAAAACCTTCGTGGCCGTGGTGGTCATGCAGATGGTCCAGGAGGGCAAGGTCGGGCTTGATGAGCCGATCGAGACCTACCTGCCCGGCCTCATCAGAGGCGAGGGTATTGACGGATCAAAGATCACGGTGCGTCAGCTCCTCCAGCACACCAGTGGCCTGCCCGAGTACACCGACACCTACCTTTCTAGCAGAGCTGCGGAGTCCGAGAATATGCAGCACTATGTTCCTCCGCGTGATCTGCTGGGCACGGCTCTGGGTAAGCCGGCGGCCTTCGAGCCCGGCACTCAGTGGAAGTACACCAACACGAACTACATCGTGCTGGGGATCCTCATTGAGCGAGTGTCCCAGCGGCCGGTGGGCGAGCAGATCGATCAGCGCATCGTCAAGAAGCTGGGACTGTCCCACACCTACCTCCCGGGAAACGGCGAAAAGAAGCTCCACGGTCCTCACCCTCAGAGTTATCACCTCAGTGCTGAGGGCAAGCTGGAGGACATGACCGATCTGGATACCTCACTTGCCTGGGCCGCCGGTGGCATGGTGTCGACCCCCAGCGAGCTCAACACCTTCTTCCAGGCCGTCTTCGACGGCAGGCTGCTGACCCAGGCCAGCATCGACGAGATGAAGAACGGAGCGGTTGACGCCAGCTCGCGCTTTGGACCGGGGACGGTGTACGGGCTGGGCCTCATCGGTACCTCGCTGAGCTGCGGAGGTACTGCATGGGGACACCATGGCGGTATTGCTGGATATGAGACTCATGACGGTGTCGGCCCTGACGGCACCGCCCTCACCGTCACTGTCACTGCCTCATCCTCAGATATCGCCGACCAGAGCAACCCGGAGAGCTCCGCCAAGGAGAAGAGCGCAAAGGTCAACGAGGCCGTCGACGCCACCCTGTGCCACAAGTGATGGGCTCGGAGACGGACTCGGGCGCCTCGCGGCTGCGC
>NZ_GL882551.1:5898-6474 GCF_000195595.1 Actinomyces sp. oral taxon 170 str. F0386 | reverse complement strand
GTTCCTGACAGGGTGCAGGCGACCTGGACGTTCACTCCGGTGGTCCTGTGCTTGCCGGAGTACAGCTCGGGGTGGTCGGCCCAGGACCAGCACTCCAGCAGGGTGCCGTCGACGATCAGCTGCACGGTGGGATCCAGGTCCTCCACAGTCGGCACACTGACTTCCAAAGCCCGGGCGATCAGGGGCGTGTAGGCGGTGACCTGACTCATGACGCTTAGTGTGCCGGGGGTGGGGTGCTCAGGGTGGTGAGGATTTCCTTGGCCTTGGGGGTTAGTTGTGGGACGGCGTTGATGTAGTGGCCGTTGATGTTGATGACGACCTCCTGCAGGCCGTGCAGCTCGCGTACGATCCTGGCGATGCTCATCCCGGTGGTGTCCTGGAGGTAGCGGGCTACGGCCAGGGAGGCCATCACCATCGTCAGGTGGGCCCAGGTGGCATCGCGGGTGTGGTGGAAGACGGGGCGGGCTCGCAGGTCGTGCTTGCTCATACGGAAAGAGTCCTCCACATGCCACAGCTCGTGGTAGGAGGAAACGACCTCGGCGGCGTCCATCAGGCGGGACGGGATGTTGGTGACGT
>NZ_GL882551.1:0-5888 GCF_000195595.1 Actinomyces sp. oral taxon 170 str. F0386 | reverse complement strand
GGACGGGATGTTGGTGACGTAGCCCTTGAGCCCAGCCAGGCGCCGGGCCCTGGCCAGGGATGCCTCATCGTGGACCTGGTCTCCTTTGTGGGTGGTGACAAAACGTGTGGACTTGGGGCGCTTGTCGCCGGCAATGACGGCCCTGGCCCTGTTCTCCTGGGCGTCCAGTGTGTGGTTGTCCCGGGTGAAGCGCTTGGATGAGTAGACCCAGATGGCCCTCCACGAGCCGGGATGGGTGTGCGGGTCCCAGACAGGCTCGGCCTTGCGGCTCTTGTCCCGCTCGCTCCTGGAGCCTCTCCTGGGGGTGATGGTGTCAATGACCTGCCCGTCAGTGAAGGCGTCCCCGTGCCAGTGGAAGTGTGCCTCCAGGTCCTCCGGGGCGCGGGTGGTGCGTGAGCCGACGATGAACCGCAGCCTCGCGTCGTCCAGGGCCGTCAGGTTGGCGGCCGAGAGCATGCCGGCGTCAGCGACGATGATGAGGTCCTCGATGCCGTGGGCGGCCTGGAAGGCCTCCGCGATGGGGATGATCGTGGTGGTCTCGGCCCGGTTGCCCTCCCAGCAACTGATTCTCAGGGGGAAGCCGGCCCGGTCGACCAGTAGCCCGACGATGATCTGGGGGTCGATCCGACGCTCTTTGGAGTAGCCGACCTTGCGCAGGTCGTCCTCCTTCTCGGTCTCGAAGTAGAGCGTGGTGACGTCGTAGAGACACAGCGACACGTCGCCGGCGGCCATGGCGTGCTTCAGGGCCGCGGCGCTGATGGCCTCCCGGTAGTCGCGCTCGATGCAGCGCCCCAGGGAGCGGAACAAGGTCCGTACGCTGGCCGGCTCCAGGCCCAGGTCTCCCAGGACGCGGGGGACCTGGGCCTTGGAGGTCGGCTCGATCAAGCGCGCCAGAACCATCTGCTCAAAGGCACGATCACCACCGACCGCCTCGCCCAGCCCCAGGCGGGTATACGCCCCGTGCAGAACGTCCCACAACAGGGCCGAGCGCTTGGAGGCCACCACCGCGCCGACGTTGGCCGGGCCCGAGGAGGCTGGCTGTGGCGCTGGTGGCGTAGGGGGCAGGTCCAGGGCCAGCTGGTCCGGAGCGATACGGCGCCGGCCGATCTCCATCAGGGCCGCCAGCTCGGCCTGGGTGTGGGCTGAGCCCAGGTGCTCGATGACCTTGTCCCGGCGTCCTTCCTTGACCGCGATCTGCACCGCCATCGCTCCTGAAGCAGTCTTGACCTTACGCAGAAACGGGCTCACCACCCCCACCCTACCGGCCGCTTAGTGTGCCAGCACACCCCCAACACCACGGAATACCAACGAAAAACCAGCCCCAAAACTCCAAACCCACCAAACTGTCATGAGTCAGGAGTCAGATCATCATCGCAGTCCAGGACCAGCTGACGCTTAAGGACGTCAGTGCGTTCCAAGGCGGAGGTGAGCAGGTCCTCGGCCTCCAGGACCTGCTCAAAGGCGAGGCGGACCTGGATGTGGGTCTCCTCCGCGGAGACGGGCGTGGGCGATCCACTTGCGGGAGACCAGGTCCTCGATGATCAGCACCGTCATCCCGCAGGTGGCGAAGTGGGTGGAGTCGTAGATCCATATCGAGTTGGGCTGGTACGTCGCCCAGTCAGGGACGGCGCTTGGAACCTGACGACCGGGGCGGGTGCCTCAAGCGCAGGTCATGGTCGTTCAGCACTCAGCGGACCGTGGAGGCCGAGGCCCACAAGCAGCTCGCCCGTAGGAGCCGCGGTGAGCCAGGCGCCGGTGGGAGAAGTCCTTGTCGGCGAAGGTCTCGAAGGCCTCCACGATCCGCCACAGGTCTCGCTGGGCATCAGCGCGCCCGGCTAGGCTCCGGGCCGACCATCATCCAGCTTGTTCCCACTGTCCTGGCGGCGTCTGAAGCGCCGGTGGCGTCTGTCGGACAGCCCTGGGACCTCACAGGTCTTGGAGACGGGCCAGCCCCGGCCTGCGGCGTAGTCGACCAGGTCGAGTAGCCCCTGCTTGGTGGCTGCGTCCACCCGGACGGGAACCGGTTCGGTGGGCATCAGGCTAAGCCCCCTTTTTTCCTCCAGCACCACCAGCTTGACCGCCTGCTCGGTCACCGTGCGCGTGAGTCGGTCAATCTCGGCCCGGGCCTGGTCAAGCTCGACGTTACGAGCAGGCTTACCCGAGACCCCTGGCCGTGAGGCGGCCAGCGCCTCCAGAGCGCCCTGCCTGGCGACCTGCTGCAACCGCATGATCGCGGAACGGTCCACCCCGGCCCGCGCGGCGGCCGCTCCAACCGTGGTCTCCCCACGCATCAGCTGGATGTAGATGTCGTACTTCCTCGAAGGAGGCAAGAACACCTTGGCCCGGCGCCCAGCGCCCTTCGTCGTGTCAGCATCACTATCACTCAGCGCACACCCTCCTCAGGTGCCACGAAGACCCTACCGATGCGGTCTGATCATCACCCCAAAACCAGACACGAACGCTGCATCAAGTCAGACCTGCTGGCGCCGCAACGGCGAGATCGAGTTACCCATACCCCTAGGCAACCCACCCCAACCGTGTCTCAGATGCCATGACATCCGAAACTCTCAGAAGCCATGAGACAACACAGAAATTCCAAACTACGTGCCAGTTGAGGACCTTGATCATCTGGAACAGCCCGTGGCGGCTTTTAACGGCTCTTCACATTTGAGAACGCAGTAAGTAAGACCTATTTATATGTGTTCGGGGTAGGGATGCGTCGTTGCGCTGGATAGAGGTTGAGACCCCCCGATGATGGAAGCTGCTACACACCCCGTCACAAGAGATCTCGACGTGCCTGAGACTACCTTCACCGAGGCTGATCTGACGACCTTCCTGGGACTGGACGCCTTGGGACTGACTACATTGGGTCAGCTCCTCACGGCGGAGTGGGCGGTGATCGAGTGCCGCATGCCCTCTGGCTTCGAGGACCCCTTATGTAGATCCTGCGGGACCCAAGGAGTAGTCTGCGGAACGGTGGCTTGGTGCTTGGCCCACGTGTCGGCGGGAAGGCGCCCACACAGTTGCTGGTGCGTGTGTGACGCTTCACCTGTACCCACTGCCACCGCCTGTGGCGGCAGGACACGACCCGTCTGGTTGGGCCCAGAGCCCGCCTACCCACTGCGCGGTCCAGCGGGGGCTGTACAGGCCCTGGGATGTGAGTTCATGTCCGTTTTGCGCGTCGCGCAGTTGCTGGGGGTGGCATGGCACACCGCCAGCACCACGATCCTCACCCGCGCTGAACAGGTCCTCTCACCGGCGACCCGGACCGCTTCGGCGGTGTGGATGAAGGTCCTCGGTGTCGATGATTCCCTTGCGCGCTTCGCTATCAAGCGGGAGGTGTCCCTTCTGTGCGGCGCCACATAAAACGGGGCGATAAGTACGCCCGCCGTGATCATCGACCTGACCCCCGTACGCGACGCCAGTGGTCCAGCCCGACTTCTCAATGTGGTCGAAGGCCGGTCCAAGAAGGCCTTCAAGACCTGGCTGGCTGCGTGATCAGAGCCGGCGTGAGCAGGTTCAGATGGTGGCCGTGGACGGCTTGACCGGGTTCAAGAGCGCCGCCGGCGAGGAGCTACTCGGGCGGTTATGGACCCCGTGGCGCTGGCAGGAAACAAGGCCGATCAGTAGTGCCGCCGCATCCAGCGAGCGAACACAGGGCGTCGAGGCCGTAAGGGCGAGGCGCTATACACCAGGCTCGGCACACCCTGCTGACAGACGTCGACCTGCTCACCGGCACCCAGGCCAAGCGTCTCGAGGACCTGTTCGCCGACAAGCACCACGCCGCCGTTCAGGCCACCTGGGGCCTCTACCGGCGCCTCATCCAGGCCTCCCGGGTTGAGGATCCGGGACTGGGAAAGCACCTGATGCGACGGCTCATCAGTTCCCTGAGGCAGACCGTATCCGACGGACTGGAGAAGATCACCGAGCTGGCTAGGACGCAAATATGCAGATAGACTCACCTAACACACCCTCAAACGCGAAGAGTTAGGAACATCCCCGACTCCACACCCACAGCCGGGTACAACCCGCTATTCTTCACCGCGAAAATTTCCTTCCCTGGAGTTCTCGAATATCAGCAACCCACAATATTTCAGGCAAAGCAATATCTTCGCGCCACTTTCAGTGCCCCAAAGATGAAAACTCAGGCTAGAGATTCATATAATCGCCCATCAAGTTTGCCGACCCTCTCTGGGTTCTAACTAAGGCAGTCTGCAACAAAAAACACTAACCGAGAAAACATCCAGCACTCGAGGTTAGCGCCTTTCGCGCGTCAGTCTTGTGCGCGTTTCCGGCAATACCCCTTTCAGGCTGCCAGCATATTCGAAGCCATTCGGGAGTTTCGCTGAGGTTGGGCTGTCAACACATGCGCCCTTGATTGAAAATCCAAGATTTCCGTCGGAATTGCAGATTCCGCTTTCAAAGACGACAGTTGCTGTCGCGGTCGCTTCCGCTTTCTTTCCGGTGTCTTTGATCTGATCATCGCCTCGCACCGTGATTTTTACGGTCGCCGTATGTGAATCATAATTTACTGATGTAATCGTAGCGTCGTTGTTTTTTGCATATTCGGCTGCTTTAATGTCGGCCCTCCCTTTGGTCAGAGCTAGAGGGCGACCAAAGTGGCCCCAAAACTCAGATTGGCTTGTGGATGTGAGAGCTTTCGTGTATTCTGCTTCAAGTTGTTGCCCCCAGGCCTCCGCGGCAGCCAGTGCGGCTGCATCGGCTGCGGTCTTAGTTTGACGATTCTCGTTGTAGCCCTCACCGAGATATCCGATCAACATGTAACCGATCAGGGCGATGATAAAAATTCCTGCGACGGCGTAAGGGAGCATCGTTCCCTTCTCGTTGGTCACGATGTGGTGTAGATGGTGGCTCAGTCGTTTCATATACTCTCTCCTGCCTGTCCACGCTCATCAAACATTAGCACCGTGTAGATTGCCAGGGGCATTCGCCCCATTTGGCGCCCTCGTATGGTGAGCCCAGGTGCTCCACGATCCGGTGCATACCGTCCTCCTTGACCGCGATCTGCACCGCCGTGACCCCTGAGGAGGTCCTGACCTCGCGCAGAAACAGGCTCATACCAACGCGTCATATGGCCTCTTGGTGCCCCCATAATCAGACCCCCAACACTGCAATACCAACGAAAACTCACGCCATCCCCACAACCCACCAAAGTGTCAGAAATCAGGCCAGCACTACGGACACACCGCCAGACTTATCCCAGGGTGCCTTCAAATCCTAGCTCTGATGCCATCCAAGCATTTCGACGCCTCAACAGCGGTTCGCTCACGTTCGTTTTCCCGGCCCCCGCCTGAAACCCGCCCACGGGCGCCTTTTCCTTAAACGTTCACCATGACGGTCTTCAGTCAACGCGGCAAAAGGCGGCTTGAGGCCATCATCCGCACAACGATTTTGAGGAGCCGCGGCCTCATCATTTACGCAAAACCATTCAGAATCTGCCAAACTACAACAAAAGTTCCCTTCTGTTTAGGACACGCGAAAGCTGCTGCTTTTTCAGGAATTCGTTCTCCCTATGCAGCTCCCTGTAGTTCACCCTGAGTTTAATGATTCTTAATCCGACTCAACCATTTTCGCCTCGTCCTGTTCGATGGCGTGTCCCTTCCTGTACCTGGCGACCCGGTTGCCTGCTGTCTGGGCGACAAGATCGTAGGAGTCGGCCACCGATGCTATTGTTCGATCCTTCTCGATAACCTCACGCTCCACCTGGACCTAGCAGCTCCTCAGAGTATTTCACTGCTGATACGGACTATCCTATCGACTCAGGGAAAGAAAACTCCCCAGTCCAAGAAATACCAGGCACCCTACACACTTTTACTCATGCTGTGTCTGATGAAGGTGATCGCCTATCCTTTGATGGGGATGTCGGT
>NZ_GL882550.1 GCF_000195595.1 Actinomyces sp. oral taxon 170 str. F0386 | reverse complement strand
TCACCGATGAGCTCGACCTCCGGGCTGTAGGAGAAGCGCACGTGCTCCATCTCGATGACACCCGGGCCCCCCGGACCCGCCTGCCCACCGGGGCCGGCCGCCGAATCCCGGCCGGCGCCCCCGGAGGTGGTGGATCCCGCCGCGTTTGCCGTGCCCGTGGCAGTTGAGGTGCCGGCGCCCTCCGGGGTGGCGTCGTCGGACGGTTCCTCGTCGGCGTCGAGCAGCTCGAAGATCCGCTCGGCGCTGGCGGTACCGGACTGCACGGCCGTGGCCATGCCGCCAATCTGACTGAGTGGCCTCGTGAGCTGCTGGGAGTACTGGATGAAGGCCTGCACGTCACCCAGGCGCAGTGACCCGGAGGCGACCATGGCGCCGCCGACCACCGCAATGGCCACGTAGTTGAGGTTCCCGATGACCAGCATGACCGGCATCATGATCCCGGAGAGGAACTGCGCTCGCAGCGAGGCGGCGTAGAGCTCCTCGTTCTCGGCGGCGAAGGCCTCACGCACCGCCTCGGTGCGCCCGTAGACCTGGACCAGGGCGTGTCCGGAGAAGGACTCCTCCACCCGGGTGTTGATCTTGCCGGTGCGGGCCCACTGGTGGGTGAAGGCCTTCTGCGAGCGCGGCCCGATACCGGCGAAGACCACACCCATGAGCGGGAAGATGACCAGCGCCACCAGCGCCAGGCGCCAGGAGATGGAGAACATCATCCCCAGCACGCCCACCACCGTGAGGATCGAGGTCAGCGCGCTGGACAGGGACTGCTGAAGAGTGTTGGCCACGTTGTCGACGTCGTTGGTCAGGCGGCTGAGCAGCTCACCGCGCGCGACCGCG
>NZ_GL882549.1 GCF_000195595.1 Actinomyces sp. oral taxon 170 str. F0386 | reverse complement strand
GACATTCCCCCGCAAGCGGGAGGTGCCCCCCTCCTATGTACGCGTCTTCTCCGGGTGGGTCTATGTGGCTTTCGTGACCGACGTGTACTCCCGGAGGATCATCGGCTGGCAGACCACCTACCGGCCAGCGCGCACCGACCTGGCCCTGGACGCCCTGGAGATGGCCGTCTGGCAGCGGAAACGTCAAGGGGCTGATCTCTCTGGCCTGGTGCATCACTTGCGACCGCGGCGTGCAGTACAGGTCCATCCGCTACGGGCAGGCCCTGTTCGAGTGCGAGGCGGTCGCCTCGGTGGGTTCCAAAGGGGGACTCCTTTCGGCTTCGCTCTGGCCGAGGCGCTCAACTCGCTGTACAAGGCCGAGCTGATCCGTAACCAGGGACCCTGGCAGGACATCGACGCCGCCCGTGGTCGCCACCGCCGAGTGGGTGCACTGGTACGGGCACCATCCGACCACACTCCGCCATCGGCATGCGCCCCCCGCCGAGCACAAAGCCGCCTGGATCCCCGACGTCAGCCAGAACAGCCAGAAACAATCACAACCGGCAACCACCGGCACCAGATAAACCAGCCTCCACAAAACCCAGGGC
>NZ_GL882548.1 GCF_000195595.1 Actinomyces sp. oral taxon 170 str. F0386 | reverse complement strand
CTGCGCGCCGGGGACGCCCGCGCCCTGGCCGCCGCCCTGCACAACGACCTCCAGGTCGCCGCTGTCGACCTGCGCCCCGAGCTGGCCGAGGTCATCGCCGTCGCCGAGGGGGCCGGCGCCCTGCGCGCCGTCGTCTCCGGCTCCGGCCCCACCATCGCCGCCCTGGTGGAGGACCCCGGCAGCGCCCAGCGGGTCTCGCGTGCCCTGACGACCTCGGGCATGGTCGCCGACGTCCTGCGCGCCGACGCCCCCGTGGCCGGTGCCCGGGTGGTGGGCTGATGGCGCACCTGCTCGGCGTGGAGAACCTGCGCCTGACCGTCGGCTCCCGCCTGCTCCTGGACGACGTCACCCTGGGGCTTGAGGACGGCACCCGCGTGGGGGTCCTGGGCCCCAACGGCGCCGGCAAGTCCACCCTCCTGGCGGCGCTGGCCGGCCGGCGGGAGCCCGACGGCGGACGCGTCACCCGTACCGGCGGCGTGAGCGTGGCCCTCCTCAGCCAGGCCGATGACCTGCCTCCCGGCGCCACCGTGCGCACTGCCATCCACGGCCAGACCCCCGAGCACGAGTGGGCCTCCGATCCAGCCGTTCGCGACATCCACGCCGGGCTCATCGCCGACCTCGACCTCGACGCCGACGTCGCCACCCTCTCCGGCGGCCAGCGCCGCCGCGTCGCCCTGGCTGCGGTCCTCACCCGCCGCGCCGACGTCGTCATCCTCGACGAGCCCACCAACCACCTCGACGTCGAGGGCGTGGACTGGCTGGCCCGCCACCTCCAGGCCCGCTTCAGCGGCCCGGGCGGGCGAGGCGCCGGCGCCCTGGTCACCGTCACCCACGACCGCTGGTTCCTGGACGCCATCTGCACCAACGTGTGGGAGGTCGTCCCCGGCGTCGATCCCGGAGGCGGCCGTCCCCAGGTGGCCGGCCGCATCGAGACCTACGACGGCGGGTACGCCGCCTACGTCCTGTCCCGCGCCGAGCGCGCCCGGCAGGCCGCCGTGGCCGCCGCCAAACGTGAGAACCTCCTGCGCAAGGAGCTGGCCTGGCTGCGCCGCGGCGCCCCGGCCCGCACTTCCAAGCCCCGCTTCCGCATCGAGGCCGCCGAGGCCCTCATCGCCGACGTCCCGCCACCGCGCGATACCGTGGCCCTGACCGCCATGGCCACCGCCCGCCTGGGCAAGAAGGTCCTCGACCTCGAGGACGTCACCGTGCGCTACCCGGTCTCGGCCAGCCGGGCAGACGAGGCTGGTGGGGCCGATGGGGCCGACGCCCCGGCCGAGCGGGAGGTCCTGCGCCACGTCACCTGGCGGCTCGCGCCGGGCGAGAGGGTCGGCGTCGTCGGCGTCAACGGAGCCGGTAAGACCACCCTGCTGCGCCTGCTCGAAGGTGTCCAGGAGCCCGCCGGCGGCCGCGTCGCCCGCGGCAAGACCGTTCAGGTGGCCACCCTGTCCCAGTCCACCCACGAGCTCGACGCGCTCGCGGACCTGCGCGTCGTCGAGGCGGTGGCCATGGTGGGGGAGCGGGTCGTCGTCGGCGACAGGGAGATGACCGCCGCCCAGCTCGTTGAGCGCCTCGGCTTCACCCGCCAGCGCGCCTGGACCCGGGTCGGCGAGATCAGCGGCGGGGAGCGCCGCCGCCTTCAGCTGCTGCGCCTGCTCATGACCGAGCCCAACGTGCTCCTGCTCGATGAGCCCACCAACGACTTGGACACCGACACCCTGGCCGCCGTTGAGGACATCCTCGACTCCTTCCCCGGCACCCTCGTCGTCGTCTCCCACGACCGCTACCTCCTGGAGCGGGTGACCGACCACCAGGTGGCCCTGCTGGGGGACGGGAGCGTGCGCGATCTGCCCGGTGGGGTGGAGCAGTACCTCGAGCTGCGCCGCGAGGCCATGAGGCCGTCCCGAGGCGCTGTTGATTCAGTGGACTCCCCGACGACGCCGGCTGACGCCGGGCCCCGGGCCGAGCGCGGCGCCACGAGTGGGGCCAGGCGCCACGAGGCCAGGAAGGCACTGGCGCGCATCGAGCGCAAGATGGAGCGCTCGTCCCAGGCGGTTGCCGCGCTGCATGTGCGTATGGAGGAGGTCTCGGCCGATCCGGCCCGGGTGGGGGAGCTCGCCGAGCTCGGCCGCGAGCTCGTTGCCGCTGAGGCTGCTCACGCAGAGCTGGAGGAGCAGTGGCTCGAGGTGGCGGAGACGCTGGAGTCCTGAGACGGCGTGGTCGTCACGCCCCTGTGAGGGGCTCGGGGAGGACAGGTTGTCAAGGGACGGGAGGAAGTTCTGGTGCGGGGAGAGGGCGGGACGGGGATGTCAGAAGAGGGAGCGGTCGGCGGTGACCTGGGATGACCTCGGTGGCTGTGAGTGCTGAGGCCTGAGGACTGTTCAGACGACGGGGGCGACCTGACGGGCCAGCTCGACGAGGTGCTCCAGGTTGGGGGCGATGTCCTCGGCGGCGGCGCCCCACAGGCGCATGACCAGGTCCACCGGGACCGTGGGCAACCCTGCCAGTCTCAGGACGACGACGCCCTGGGTGGGGCCGTTGGACTCGTAGAAGGCGGAGAAGCCCACCATGTCCGGCCCCGGCCGTAGACGCACCAGCTCGGCCTCGGGCAGGAGCGCGGCGACGATCTGGCGCTGGGTGGCGCGACGCCCCTCCTTGGAACCGTCGTCCTTGGCGATCTCCAGGCTGAGGTCGATGACGAAGGGCGGGTGGGCGACGTCGTCGATGTGCATGAGGCGTGCGAAACGCCCCTGACGCTCCATGGCCTGGAGTTCGTTGAGCAGGGACTCCAGCTCGGAGCGCCACTGCGGACCGGTCACCCCCAGGTGGGCGCTGCGGTGCCTCGCCTCCTCCCGCGCCCATCCCGGAGGTGGGAAGGGCGGAATGATCACCCATCGCTGGGGATCAGGCGTGACCGCGATCTGCACTGTGTGCTCCTTCCGAGACCTCGACTGACTGCGAGGCAGTGGACTGGGCGCCTACCATGTCTGTCCTATGAGGACCCGAGAGCGACATACGACAATTATGCCTGCCTCCGCACGCCGCCGTGTGGTCCGCGTGCTGGTAGATGCTGGGCTCATCATCGCACTCTGTGCCGTCACGGAGCGCTGCTGTGGAATCTTATTCGCTGTTGGGGTGGTTGTGCTGCTTATTGCTGTGATGACTGCCATGGTGGCGATGACCGGTGCCACACCCGGGGGACTCGTGACCGGGGTCCGGCTTCGGAGGGTGACGGACCCGAACGGCCCACCTGGACGCTCAGCGGTGATTTACGTCGCATTTTTGTGCCTTTCATTGGTGGCAACCGCAGGGCTTGCCCCCTTTATTTTGTGGATCCTCTCACTATGGCGTACTGAACAGCGCACCTGGTTCGACCGGCTGGCCGGGACGGTCCTCCTCAGTGCCAGACCGACCTCGGTGTCGACCTGCTCCCTAGTGGTTGAGGGGTCAGTAATCCCAGTTCTGGGGCCGATTGTCCTCGGGCGCCGCCCCGCCCCGATCGAGTCCCACCCGGACGCTCAGCTCGTTGCGGTGCTGCGCTCGGAGGACTCCGTGTCCAAGACGCACGCGCTCTTTGTGCCGGCCTCCGATGGGGTGCTCGTCACAGATCTGGGCTCGACCAACGGCACGCACATCGAGGACGAGGAGGGTGTCCATCGACTCTCGCCGGGTCGACCGGAGTACGTGCACCGGGGACGCCAGGCATACTTGGGTGACGGTGTCTGTATCGTCCGTTGAGGAGAAATATGATGACAAACAGCCCGAACAGCAGCGCGAACAACGAGGTCTGGTGGACCGAGGGTTCGTGGACAGGCGTGGTCACGCCACGTGCTGTGATGATCCTGCCCCCGTCGGTCCCGCAGGACCTCACCGAGCGCCTGTGGCGGCTGCTGCGTAGTGAGGAGGCCTCGCTGACGCGGGCCCTGGATGAGCTGGTGATGGGGATGGGCGGACGTCTGGGGGCGATCCCGGACTTCGTGCTCGCCGTCTCGGCACCCGAGGACGTCTTCCACGTGGCGCTGCGCGGTGCCCCGCAGATGGAGGTCGACGGCAAGGCCCTGGACGCCTCCGCGGTCACCACCTGGTTCGAGACGACGGTGACCGCCCCCAACTCGGTCATCGTCAGCGCGCCCGACGGCGCCGGTCAGGTGCGTCGCCCAGCGGTCGACGCCGTCGTGAGCACCGGTCACCTGGTGCTGCGCGGGTCCGAGAAGTCGAGCGGGACCCCGTCCCCCAGCCGTGCATCGTCGAAGGGGTCCGGTGACTCCGACGACGATGACCCTGACCCGGCCGGTCCTGACTACTCCACCACCTCCGCCGGCTCTGCCGGATCACCCGCCACCGCGGTGAGGCCGTCTCGGTCCTCCCGCCGGGCGTCACGCCGCGCCTCGCGCCGTCAGTCCGCCTCGTCGGACCGCTCGGAGCAGGACGACTCGTCCGAAGGGGCGCCCGCCGAAGCCGCTGGTTCTCCCGACGTCGTCGACGACCTCATCGAGATCGCGCAGGACAACGCCGAGCAGCAGGCCCTCGACGGGGCCGAGCTCGCCGCGTCCCTCGAGGCCGCTGAGGCGGACCAGTCCGCAGCCTCCGCTGAGGCCTCGGACGCTCCTGAGGAGCCCGCACGGCTCGTCGAGTCCGAGGGGCCCGCCGACCTGCTGGCCGTCGTCGCCGGTATCACCGAGGCCGCTGAGGCGACCGAGGTGACCGAAGCGGCTGAGCCCTCTGCGCCTTCCGCCGAGCTCGCCGAGGCCGCCCCGGCCGTCGAGTACGGCCTGGTCACCGAGATCGTCGAGACGGATGCTCCGACGGACGAGGTCTCCGATCAGAGCGTCGTTTCGGCTCGCAGTGCCCACAGCGCTCACAGCGCTGAGCCCTCCGAGGCTCCCGTCGTGACCGAGCAGGCCCAGTCCCCTGAGGCTGCCCAGGTCGCCACCGCGTCCTCACCGGAGACCTCCGGAGAGGATCTGCTGATCGCCCCCGTCTTCGATATCCCGGCCCTGCCGATCCCCTCCGCTCCGGAGGCAGAGGCCATGATCCCGCCCCCGCCACCCCCGTCGAGCGAGGATCTTGAGGCTGCAGGTATCAAGGACGCTGCCGTCGAGGCCACCGAGGTCGCCCAGACCCCGGCCGACCTCGTGCCCGTTGAGGCCGCCGAGGCCGCTGTGGTCGCGGAGGCCACCGCTGTCGCCGAGGCCGCCGCGCAGGCGCATGCCGAGGACGAGCCCGCACGCTCCGGGGACCATGACGGACAGACCGTCAACGGCCTGCCCGACGACCTCTCCCAGGAGCTGCGCGCCGAGCTGCTCAACCAGGGGCTTGGTCCCCTGGAACCGAGCCGGTCGGCGGAGGCTGCTGAGTCCGCCGGATCCGCCGCTGCGGCTGAGACGGTGGTCGAGCTCGCGCAGCCCTCCGCGGATGAGCCCTCCACCGCCGGCCTCGGCCGCGGCGACCATGACGGACAGACCATCAACGGCCTGCCCGAGGACCTGGTGGGCGAGCTCGTCTCCCTCGTGGGCTCCGGGCCCTCCAGCCCGGCGTCCCCGGCCTCGGCGAGCTCTCCCAGTGAACCCGACGCCATCCGGATCGTGCTGTCGGCGGTGTGCCCCCAGGGCCACCCCAACCCCACGAACTACACCGTGTGTCGCGTCTGCGGAGCCGAGCTCAACCGTCCGGCCAAGTCGGTGGCCTGCCCCCCTCTGGGGCGCGTGGTCACCTCCGGCGGCGAGAGCATCGAGCTCAACCGTCCCCTCCTGGTGGGTCGCAACCCTGTGGCCGACGACATCACCAGCGTCGCGGAGGTGCCCCTCCGTCCGCTGACCGTCGCCAGCCCCAACCAGCTCGTCTCACGTAACCACATCCTCATCGATCTGGATGCGTGGAGCGTGCTGGCCCAGGACCTGGGCAACTGCAATGGCACCGTTCTCAACCGCCAGAACGAGGCGCCTGTGCGCCTGTCCTCGGCAACCCCGGTGCTCCTGCGCAGCGGAGACGTCCTCGACCTCGGCGACGGTCAGACCCTCGCCTTTGAGAACCTCCCCTGATGCTGGATCACAAGGGACCGCCTCCGGTTATCTCTGGGTTCACCTACCTGGAGAGACTCGGAGCGGGAGGCTACTCCACGGTCTACCTCTTCGAGCAGCACATGCCCCGCCGCGAGGTCGCGGTCAAGGTCATGAACGCCGACGTCGAGGACAAGACCGCCTCCCGCTTCGAGTCGGAGGCGAACCTCATGGCACGGGTCTCCTCCCACCCGGCCATCCTGTCCATCTACGGCGCGGGCGTCTCCGCCGACGGCCACCCCTTCCTGGTCATGGAGTACTGCCCGCCGCCGCAGCTGGGCGCTATCCTGCGCCAGGGTCCTCTCAACGTCGCTGAGACCCTGTCGACGGCCATCCAGATCGCCGGAGCAGTGGAGACCGCTCACCGGGCCGGCATCGTCCACCGGGACATCAAGCCCGCGAACATCCTGTTCACCACCTACCGTCGCCCGGTTCTCTCGGACTTCGGCATCTCCGCCATGAGCGGCCCCGAGGGCTCTGAGGAGCTGCGGGGGATGAGCGTGCCCTGGGCTCCTCCCGAGCAGCTGGTCGGGATGCGTTCGGCCAACCCGGCCTCCGACATCTACTCCCTGGGGGCGACGACCTTCGCGATGCTCACAGGGCGCAGCCCCTTCGAGACGGACGGTCTTCCGGACGTCTACGAGCTCTCCCGCCGTATCGTCAAGGACCCCCTGCCGCCGCTGGGCCGGCAGGACGCTCCGCCGTCGTTGCACCGCGTGCTGTCGGTGGCCATGGACAAGAACCCGGGCTCGCGCTACCCGACGGCGCTGGCCTTCGCCCGGGCGCTCCAGCAGGTCCAGGCCGAGCTCGATCTGCCGATCACCACCGTCGACCTGTTCCAGGAGCCGGATAAGGCCGCGAAGTCCGCTCGGCGTCCCAGCTCCGACGAGAACGACACCGCCACGAAGATGGGGGTCTTCAACCAGGTCGATGTCACCAGTGAGCACATCGCCATGCGGGTCGATCCCGACGGCGAGGACGAGCACTCGTCGTCGGCCTCGGAGGCCGGCGAGTCGAGCCGCCCGAACCGGATGCGGGCCGTCCTGACCGCCCTGCTGGTCCTGGCCATGGTAGTGGCCGTCATCGGCGCGATCGTCTTCTCCCGGAACCAGGACACACGGAAGAAGACTGACAACCCCGTCGCCACCATCGCCCCGCAGCCCGGCGCCAATCCGTTGCAGGCCTCGGTACCGATGGTCGGCGACATCGAGGGTGAGGTGCTCGGGGACGGCACGGTGAAGTTCACCTGGGGCGAGCCGGAGACCGGCTGGACCGGCAGCTACCTCTACCGGGTCAAGCTGCCCGACGAGGAGACCGAGGTGGACTCCGTCCGCACCAACGAGGTCGTCGTCGAGGCCCAGGAGGGACGCACCTGTCTCGAGGTCACCGCCGTGCGCTCGGACGGCAAGGCGTCCCAGGCCAAGACCGCCTGCGTCGATACGCCCTGAGGGCGCCTTCCGAGAGCGGTCGCCCGCAGTCGTGATGGTGTCTGGCGGGGGCTGCTGGGGTTGGGGGCTCTCCGGCGTCCGCTTCGAGGAAGTGTCGGTGGGATACCCGCGGGAGTGGAAAGCTCGGCGGGCACGCAGCGACTGGTTGCGTGAAGTGCTACCCGGTGTACCGAATCAAGGCTCCGAAGAGGCCTAGAATCTGACGGTAACGACGAGAGGGGGCGACGTTGATCGAGGTTTCCGCCGAACAGGTGCTCGCATGGCGGCTGCACAGGCAGTACCTGGAACCGTTGACGGACGCAGGACCTGTTGAGATCGTCGAACGGCTCTGCGGTACGCAGGCGCAGGTGGCTTCCGCTGCTGAGACCGCTATCGCCTTACGGCAACGCAACCCGCGACCTGAAGGGATCAAGCGTGCGTACTCCGACCGCTCGCTTGTCAAGACTTGGGCGATGCGCGGAACGCTGCACGCGATGCGGTCTGCGGACGTAGCGGAGTACCTATCGCTGCTGGCTAGCGCTCGTACGTGGACCAAGCCCACCTGGTCACGGCACTTCGGCGCTACGCCAGAGGAGGTCGAACAACTGACGGAGTCTGTCGCTGACCTTCTCGATGGTCAGGTACTGTCTCGCGATGAGCTAGTGAGCGAACTGGTTCAGGACAAACGGTTCAAGGGGATGGAAGAACAACTGCGCTCCGGGTGGGGTGCTCTGCTCAAGCCTCTCGCATGGCAGGGTGTCTTGTGCTATGGCCCGAGCCGTTCTTCGAAGGTGACATTTACTAACCCTGCCAGTTTTCTGAAGAACTGGAATGGGCTACCTGATCCTGTAGAGGCAGCACCAGCGGTCATTAAGCGATACCTCTCCGTCTATGGGCCAGCGACCCCTGAAACCTTTGACGCGTGGCTTTCGCGCAACAGCAACAAGAAGTCAACGCTCAAGGGCTGGTTCGCTAGTCTTGGCAGGCAAATCGTCGAGGTGCGGGTGAAGGATGAGACACGATATCTGCTCGCCGAGCATGAGGACGAGCTCGCGGCCACCCGGCCCAGCCGCGCTACCCATCTCCTAGGAGCGTTCGACCAGTTCGTCCTTGGTCCTGGGACTAAGGACACTCACATGCTGGCGAGTAAGTATCGCTCGAGGGTGAGCAAGGCTGCGGGTTGGATCGCTCCCGTCCTGACCCGGGGAGGGCGGATCACCGGCGTCTGGGAAATGGATGACGGGAATCTTGTCGTCACCCCGTTTCCAGGTGAGCAGGCGCCGCCGTCCAAGGTGCTGGAGGATGCAGCTGCGCGGCTTGCAGCGGTGCATGGTTTGGTGAGGGTGACACCGAGGGTGGGATGACCCCCCGCAATGTCACCGCATCATTCCGTCTAGTTGGGACAAGCGCTTCCCCGGTGATTCTGCCGCCCGGTGCAGCAGATTCGTGACAGACACAATCCGCTCCAAACCGGTCTGTTGTGTCCAGAGATCGGTGTTGAGTTCCAGTACGACAGATATGTCTTCGGGGTAGACCAGCGCATGAAACCGACACGTCGTAGCGCGCCGTGCCGTGTGAGAGCAGGTCGTAGGTAACGGTGCAACCTGGCAGTTCCACCGGCAACCATCCGGAAAGTTGAAGCTCGCATGTAACCTGATAGATCGGATGCGTGCCAGGGACTCGCTCAGGCACTGCCAGACGCTGGGGCCCGCACTCTGTGACAGAGTGCGGGCCCCAGCCGCGGACGGAACCGGCGTCGGGCTCAGACGACCTCCACCTTGAAGGCGATGCGCCCGAAGTAGATCGTGCTGCCCTCCAGAGCCGACAGCGCCTTGTCCGGTACGGCCTCGACACTGCGCCCGTCGCGGTACTCCACCCGGGTGCCGTTGGTGGAGTGAAGGTCGGTGACCCACACCCCGTCCAGCAGCGGGAAGATCGCTGCATGCGTCTTGGACACCGAGCGCGTGGGGTCATCGAGGGCGACGCGCTCCGCACCGGGGTAGGCCGAGATGTTGTCGGGGTCGCGCCCCACGACCGTGGGCTCGTGGATGAGGATCGGGTTGCCGCCCAGCAGCGGCACAAGGCGAACCGACAGGGCCGGGGCGGCCGAGGACGCCGAGGGCAGCGACGGTGTGGCCGTCTGGGCGCTTGCGGTGGGAACCGGGGTGACAGAGGGCTGAGAGACGACGGCGGGTGCCGCGGTGCCCGCCGAGCTGCTCGCAGCGCTGCTGGCGCTGTGCCCGGTATGGGCCCCGCCGCGCCTCGAGGTGCTCGCGGCCGAGCTCGTCCGGGACCGTGCCGCTGCCTGAGCGGAGTCGCGGCGCTCACGGCGCGAGAGCGGGGCCTCAGTGACGGCCCCTCCGCTGAGGAGGTCTCCGCCGTGCGATTCGTCGTGGGACTCGCTGTGCGCCGCCGTCTCCTCCTCGGCGGGCGCAGGGATCCCCGGCCCCTGGAAGCGGTGCGAGGAGTGTGAGCGCCGTGACGGCGTCTCATCCCGGGCCGCCGTGCTCGCCGAGCCGCTGCTGCCGGAGGTCTGGGCGTGGCTGCGGTGACTGCGCACGGTCGGGTGCGCCGTGCTTGCCGACGACGCCGGGACGCCGCCGGGCACCGTCGCGGGGTTGGTCAGGTCCACCGGGGACGCCGAGGACGAGGCCGGCACCGAGGCCGCCGAGGGCTTCCGGGACAGGACGTCGTCGGAGACGATGACCCCGTCCGGCAGGGAGTCCACTGTGGCGGCATCCACTGAGGTGGGAACCGAGGACCAGGGCACCGAGTCGATGAGGGCCTGGGTGTTGCGGTCCCCCGAGGGCAGGATGCTGGAGGTGTCGAAGGTGTGCGCGACCTCCGGGGCGGAGCCCGCCGCAGAGGCGAAGCGGTGCCGATCAGAGGCGAAGAGGCTCTCGCGGCGAGGAACACCGGGCTGTGACGCCGGCTCTCGCTGATCCTCAGCAGGTGCAGCAGACGAGCTGGAGGCCTTCTTGTTGCCGGTGTGACCGGACTGCATCCTCCAGCGCTGGGCGTGGGCGTGTCGTGGTTCCATCGTCTGTGATGTTACGGGTTTTGTGGCTTTCGAGCGCGGGACTTGTGTCGATGGTGTCGCATCTTGCGAAGGAGAGGCCTGGGATGCCTTGGAATCGGCCGCTGTTTTGGAGGATTCCGCTGAGGGCGTCGTCGCTTCCGGAGACTGCTGGTCGGCCGGGTGCTGCGATGCGGGGGGCGCGTGACTCGACGGCTTCTCGGCCTCGTTCGTGGCCTTGTCCGTGGACCCGGACGGCCCGGGCGTGTCGTCTATCGCCTCGAGGGTGGCGGTCTCGGCGTCCATCTGCGAGGGCTGCTTCGAGGGGGCGCTCCCCGGTGCTGACCGCCCGACCACCGGATCCTTGCCGACTGTCTTGGCCTTGATGCTCGTCCGCGGTGTCGGTGTCGTCGCCGGCCTGACCTCTGCGGTCTTCACGGTACCCGGAGCCTGGGAGGGGGCAGCTGCTGTGCCCCGGGGGCCAGGGGTCGAGACGCTCGTTCCGGAGGGCTCCGCTGAGGGCGTCGAAGGCTCGTCAACCGCCTGGGCGGCCTCTGTCCTGGCCGAGGCCTCAGCGGCGGCCAGCGCGGCGGAGGCCTGAGGATCCATGGGAGTGGCGGAGGCCGCTGCGACGGCCGCGGCGTCGGCGTGGGAGACGGCTGGGCTGGCGGAGGCCGCCGATGCCGCAGAGGCCGATGACACGGTCGCCGCCTTGGCGGCCTTGGCCGTTCTGGGTGCCATGACGACGCCGTAGCCGTCGGCGGAGACAGTACCGCCGGAGACCGCCGAGGTGTAGGCGGCCGCTGTGGCCGAGGCCTTCCGCGAGGGGGCGCTGCTGGGCGAGCCGGCGGCCAGGGCTCGGCCGGCGTGGCGCGCGG
>NZ_GL882547.1 GCF_000195595.1 Actinomyces sp. oral taxon 170 str. F0386 | reverse complement strand
GACCTTACGCAGAAACGGGCTCACCACCCCGACCATACTAGCCCTTTAGTGTGTCAGCACACCCCCAAACACCACGCGATACCAACGAAAAACCCACCTCAAAACCCAAACCCCACCAAACTGTCATGAGTCAGGCCAGACCGCCAGGTCCTCCATCTCCTCAAGCTCCTTGCCCTTGGTCTCGGGCACCCGGAAGAAGACGAAGAGGAAGGACAGCAGCGCGAAGACGGCGTAGAAGCCGTAGGCGAAGGTCAGGCTGATGCTGGAGAAGCTGGGGAAGGTGGTGGAGATGAAGAAGTTCGCCACCCACTGGGCCGCAGCCGCCACCGCCAGAGCCCCAGCGCGGATCCGGTTGGGGAACATCTCGCCCAGCAGCACCCACACGAGCGGCCCCCAGGTCGCCCCGAAGGCCACGACGAACAGGTTGGCCGCCACCAGCGCGATCGGCGACCAGGGTGCCTCCAAGGTCACCTCGCCACCGCTGACGTTTGCGAAGGAGAAGGCCAACGCCATGAGCCCCAGGGAGACAGTCATGAAGAACGAGCCGGCCAGCAGCATGGGCCGGCGCCCCACCTTGTCCACCAGGAGGATCGCCAGGATCGTCACCGCGATGTTGGTGACCGACGTGATGACCGTGATGGTCAGGGCGTCGGACTCCTGGAAGCCCACGGTGCGCCACAGCGTCGTCGAGTAGTAGAAGATGACGTTGATGCCCACGAACTGCTGGAAGACGGACAGCAGGATGCCCACCCACACGATCGGCTTGAGCCCCAGAGCCGCGCCGCGCAGGTCGGACAGGGACTCGCGCTTCTCGGAGTCGATGGTCGAGCGGATCTCCTCGATCTTAAGGTTGACGTTGATGATGCCGGTGAAGTCGTAGAGCACCTGGGAGGCCTTGTCGTAGTCGCCGCGCGCCACCAGGAAGCGCGGGGACTCCGGCAGCCGGAAGGCGAAGATCCCGTAGACAAGGGCCGGCAGTCCCTCGGCGATGAACATCCACCGCCAGGCCTCCATCCCCAGCCACAGCTCCTTAGCGGCCCCGCCCGCCTGGCCGGAGAACCAGGCGTCGGCCAGAAGTGAGGAGAAGATGCCGACGACGATCGCCAGCTGCTGGAGGGAGCCCAGGCGGCCGCGCACACTCGCCGGCGAGACCTCGGCGATGTAGGCCGGAGCGATGACGGAGGCCGCCCCCACCCCCAGGCCGCCCACCACGCGCCACACGATGAAGTCGATGACACCGAAGGCCAGCCCTGATCCGAGTGCGGAGGCCAGGAACATGACGGCGGCGATGAGCATGACCGGCACCCGCCCCAGCCGGTTGGAGACCGGCCCGGCAAACCAGGCACCGACCGTGCAGCCGATGAGCGCCGAGGAGACGGAGAAGCCCTTGAGCGCATCGCTGAGGGCGAACTGGTCGGAGAGGGCATCGACGGCGCCATTGATGACGGCGGTGTCGAACCCGAATAGGAACCCGCCCAGGGCCGCGGCTACACAGATGCCGATGATCCGGGCGTTGATACGACTGACGGTCGAACCCGGATCATCCGAGGTCGAGGCGGGTGAGGATGTGGCCGGCGGCCGTGAGGCGGAGGACGGTGACGACTGGGAGGACTCTGCCATGGTGTGTTTCCTGACGTCGGAAGAGTCGCGCACGGCACTCGCTTCATGCCGTGCGGCATGGCGGACCCCTTCAGGTTACGACCGTGCCGGGCGCCACAAGAACCGCTTCGACATTCGTTTCCGCGCCCCCGTCTCCTGTCCGATCCGACGCCGTCCGGTCAGGACCCTGGTCCTTGACACCTGAGCGGTTCATCCGAGTATGAGCATTCGCCTCGCGCCGAGCCCCGCGGCAGCCCCGGCCAGCGGTGTTCCGCTCCCCATCTCGCGCGGCTGGTGGCGAGCGATGATGCACCCGAGCCCACCTGAGTGCAGGACTCAGGTGGGCTCGGGTGCATCTCCCTATGAGAGGTGGGAACCGGTGGCCGGCATCAGGCGCGGCGACGGCTCACCAGCAGAGCACCTCCCATCACGGCGAACACGGCGACCGCCAACGGCAGACCAACCCTGACACCGGTGCTGGCCAGAGGGCCTCCAGAGGGCTCCTGGGGCTTCGCCGGGTCGCTGGGTGCGGCAGGCGGAGTACCACTCGGCGAGGAGGGGGCACCAGGCGTGGCGGGGTCGCTCGGGTCCAGGGTAGCGCTCGGATCGGGGGACGGCGACTCACTGGGCGCCGGAGTCGGAGACTCGCTCGGGTCCGGAGTCTCACCAGGCGTCGGGGACTCGCTGGGAGTCGGTGAGGGCTCGGGCGTGGGAGTCGGCGAAGGCTCCGGCGTCGGGGACTCGCTGGGAGTCGGCGTGGGCTCGGGCGTGGGAGTCGGCGTGGGCTCCGGCGTCGGGGACTCGCTGGGAGTCGGCGTGGGCTCCGGCTCAGGGGTGTAGGCGTTCGTGAAGGTCACGAGCACCGCCTGCTCCTTCTCACTGATGGTCACCGTCTGGGAGGCGGGCGCCTCCAGGGTGTACCCCTTGACCGCAGCGGACTGTGCGTTCTCCTCGATGGTGCACTTGGTGCCCACGGGCAGCTGAGGGCCGGAAACCGCAGCGCCGTCGGCCTTGACCTTCAGCGTGCCCTTCACGTTGTTGTCGCAGGTGTAGGAGAAGGCGAACTCATTGTCCACCGACTCGAGACCGGTGACGACCTTGGTCACCGAGAAGGTGCCCATGTCACGGGCGTACGTGTTGGTCATCGTCACCGCGGCCGTCTGATCCTTGGTGATCGTCACGGTCTGCGCTGCCGGGGCGGTCAGCGTGTAGCCGTTCTGACCGGCCTTGGCGCTGTCCTCGGTGATGGTGCAGGTCGATCCGGCCTTGACCTTCTTGGACTTCTCCGAGGTCGCGGCTCCGGTCACCGTCAGCGACCCCTCGGAGCCGTCAGTGCAGGTGTAGGTGAACTCGAAGGTGGACTTGCTGAAGTCGCCGTCGCCGGCCAGAGCCTTGGTGACCGTGAAGTCACCCTCCTCCACAGCGGCGGGGTCGGCGGAGTTGCGCAGCGTCACGGCCGTGGACTTCTGGTCCTCGACGGTGAGGCTATTGGTGTTCTGGTCGCCTACCGTAAAGGTGTGGTTGCCCCAGACGACGCCGGCGGGAGTGGCTGAGGCCGTCGTCGTGTCCTCGTCGAGGGTCAGGACCGTCCCAACCGGGAAGGTGCCGTTGTACACGGCCTTCTCACCAACGGTGACGGTCATGGAGGTGTTGCCACCGGTACGGGCCTGGTTAACGGTCCCCGGAGCCTGCCACCCCGGGTAGGTGTCCACAGTGGCACCGCCGGGCAGGGTGTAGTTGATGCCCACCTGGAAGGTGGTGCCGGCTGGCACCTTGGCGGTCTCGGACCCGGTGAGGAGCTTGGTGATGTCCAGTCCACCGAATCCGGGCTTCATCTCAACGTTGATGGTGAAGGACTTGGTGTAGTGCACCGAGTAGGAGTGCTCCAGACCGCTCCCCACCACAGAGGCCTTGTTCGTGTACTCCACGCCGGCCTGAACAACGCCGTCGGCCGTGGTCGGGGTGGAGGAGTAGTAGATGTGGTAGTTGGTCTGAGGTGCGAAGGGGCCGGTCACGGTGATGGTGACGGTGTTGCCCTGGATGGCGACATCGAGGTCGAAGTCGCCCTGACTGGTGTCCTGGTCGGTGCCGCTGGCGTCCGTGACCTGGCCGTAGATGTAGTTCCGCCCCTGAGCAGTTCCGATCTTCAGCTTCCAGTCGCTCTTAGTCGGGACGTAGACCTGCCCGGGGCCGAGCTCGTCGGAGAAGGTGATGGTCGAGCGGGTCCTGCCGTCCACGGTCAGCGACTGGCCGTTCTTCTCAAGCGCCTCCTTGACCTGGTCAGGTCCGAAGGTCACCTCCCAGTCCACCTTCTTGGAGGTGCTGGTGATATCGGCGGCCCACTTGCTCATCCACTGCGGCTTGTGTGCATGCCCGACGTTCTCAGCAATCTTGCCGCCGGGCACGGGCACCTCGGTCTGCTTGCCGTTGGCATCGATCGTCACATTGGCCGAGTCGCTGGCCTGAGAAGCCAGCACCAGAGCCGTTCCATTGCCCTGCAGGCCGGTGAAGCCCTGGCCGATGATGGTGTCGAGAGTGCTGTTGAAGGTGCAGGTGATGGTGCGGTCGTCCATCACGCACTCACCAATGGTGTGCTCAGCGCCCTGGTGGGAGCTCTTCATCGGCTCGGAGAGGCGCTCCCGGTTGCGGAGCTGCTCGGGCAGCTGGATCTGAAAGGAGTCGCCGCTTCTGACGCTGGCGTTGCGAGCATCCCAGGCGAACTTCAGCTTGAGGATGTCATCGACCTTGACCGAGGTGTTGTCCGGTTCCTCGACGCCGTTGGCGTTGGAGACCACAAGCGACAGGCCGGAGACGGTGATCGACGGATTGTTGGCGGCTCGGGCCTGCGTGGGCAGGACCGTCAGGAGCGTGGCGACGAGCGCGACCAGTGCGACAAGTGCACCTATCGCACGCGCAGAAGTGCCAAGCACCCTGGGGATAGGGATGGCGGACACGGGCGACCTTTCGAGAGAATTCTGAAAAGAGGCTTACAATTGCCTGAATTTAGATTCCTCGAGGGTGAGAGTCAGTGGCGCAGGTCTCATCTGCGGTCACAACTTTGCGGCCATCGGATCTCAACCTGCTAAAGCGCACAACCCTTCCCAGACTCTCCGCACGGCCGTCAGGGGTCTCCATCCCGGCCCAACAACGACATACATGACCGCCGCATAGCCCACCCGTGCGAGGCCATGGGCAAGCCGGCGTCCTTCTGTCCCTTTTTCCCTACGACGTCGCATCTCATCCCGACATGCGATCTTCAAGGCATCACAATGGATACAGATGTTGCGTCCACTCCTCAGTCAGGTAGTTGACTGAGATAATAGTTCCATGAGTACTACAGTGCGGGTGGGCGAGATCGCCACCCTTGTCAGCAGCCTCGTCGACCAGCTCAAGGAGCGGCTGACGGAGGACGGCGCACCTGCGCGTCTCGTCGTCGGGCTCGTCGGGGCACCCGGGTCGGGAAAATCAACGATCGCCGCTGACCTGGAAGCCAAGCTGAAGGACGCCGACATCTTCGCCGGACTCATTGCCATGGACGGCTTCCACCTGTCCGACACCGTCCTGGACGAGCTGGGGCGTCACGACCGCAAGGGCGCACCGGACACTTTCGACGTCGAGGGCTACCTGGCGACCCTGGACCGGGTGCGAGCCGACGGCGCCCATCAGGTCTTCGTCCCGGTCTATCGGCGCGACCTGCACGAGTCGGTGTCGGCTGGAGACGTCGTCTCCGGAACCGGCGTCGTCGTCACCGAGGGCAACTACCTTGCGCTCGAGACACGCGGCTGGGGTGCAGTACGAGAACGGATCGACCTCCTCATCCACATCGACGTGCCCGAGGAGGTGCTCGTTCCCCGGCTCATCAACCGGCACGAGGACTTCGGCAAAAACGCGCTCGACGCCGGCCACTGGGTGCGCACGGTGGACCTGCCCAATGCCCGCCTCATCGCCACGAGCGTCCACCGCTGCGACGAGGTGTGGCGCGAGCCCGAGGAGGAGCCCAACTCCGACGACGACGTCGGCGCTGACGACGAGCTCGAGTAGCGCCTCGGCGGCCCGCACTGCACGAGACTCCGACCCCCGTGGAGTACACCCACACCTACTGACAAGTCCCTTATCATAATGAAGCCGCCGCGTTACGGCGCGGAGTGGAAGGAAGCGCCGGTGCACCCGTGTCGTCATGTGGGCCCGGCGCTTGCGCTGTTGCAGACGCCGCCCCGATCATCGGGTATGCTCGAACTGCTTAGGGCAGTAGCCCTGTGAAGTAGACCCGGCAGCCTTCCGGACGGTGGGCGAGCCGGGTTTTGCGCATCATCAAAGCGGTTCGCACCGACAACTCCCCCCCCCATCCAGTGCGACGTCGGGGGCAGGAGGAGTCATACCCTCCTGCCCCCGACGTCGATCATTGGCGGGCAGCTGACGGCGGCCGTCTCACAGCATGCAGGAGACGCAGCCCTCGACCTCGGTGCCGATGAGGGCGGCCTGGCGCAGGCGGATGTAGTAGAGGGTCTTGATGCCCTTGCGCCACGCGTAGATCTGGGCGCGGTTGACGTCGCGGGTGGTGGCCGTGTCCGGGAAGAAGAGCGTGAGGCTCAGGCCCTGGTCCACGTGCTGCGTGGCCGCGGCGTAGGTGTCGATGATCTTCTCGGGGCCGATCTCGTAGGCGTCCTGGTAGTACTCGAGGTTGTCGTTCGTCATGAAGGGCGCCGGGTAGTAGACGCGGCCGATCTTGCCCTCCTTGCGGATCTCCACCTTGGCCACGATCGGGTGGATCGAGGAGGTGGAGTTGTTGATGTAGGAGATCGAGCCGGTGGGCGGAACCGCTTGCAGGTTGCGGTTGTACAGGCCGCCCTTCTTGACCTTGGCGGCCAGCTCGGCCCAGTCCTCACGCGTGGGCACGTGCACGCTGGAGGCCGCGAAGATCTCCTTGACCCGCTCGGTGACCGGCACGAAGTCCTGGGTCACGTACTTCTCGAAGAACTCGCCGCTGGCGTAGGTCGAGTCCTCGAAGCCCACGAAGCTCTCCCCGCGCTCCACGGCCATCTCGTTCGACGCCGTCAGGGCGGCGAACAGGACGCAGGCGAAGTAGACGTTGGTGAAGTCCAGGCCCTCCTCGGAGCCGTAGTGGATGCGCTCGCGCGCCAGGAAGCCGTGGAGGTTCATCTGCCCCAGGCCGATGGCGTGCGACTCGTGGTTGCCCCGGTCGATGGAGGGAACGCTGGGCAGGTGAGTCTGGTCGCTGACCGCGGTCAGGCCGCGCACGGCGGTGCGGATCGTGCGGGCGAAGTCCGGGGAGTCCATCGTCTTGGCGATATTGAGGCTGCCCAGGTTGCAGGAGATGTCCTTGCCCACGTGGGCGAAGGTGAGGTCCTCGTTGAGGCGGCTGGGCTCGGAGACCTGGAGGATCTCGGAGCACAGGTTGGACATGACGACCTTGCCCTTGATGGGGTTGGCCTTGTTGACCGTGTCCTCGAACATGACGTACGGGTAGCCGGACTCGAACTGGATCTCGGCCAGGGTCTGGAAGAAGGTGCGGGCGTTGATCTTCTTCTTCTTGATGCGCCCGTCGTCCACCATCTCGTGGTACTTCTCGGTGACGTTGACGTCCGCGAAGGGCATGCCGTAGACGCGCTCGACGTCGTAGGGGCTGAAGAGGTACATGTCCTCGTTGTTGCGGGCCAGCTCGAAGGTGATGTCCGGGATGACGACGCCCAGTGAGAGGGTCTTGATGCGGATCTTCTCGTCGGCGTTCTCACGCTTGGTGTCCAGGAACCGCATGATGTCGGGGTGGTGGGCGTGCAGGTACACGGCCCCGGCGCCCTGGCGGGCCCCGAGCTGGTTGGCGTAGGAGAAGGAGTCCTCCAGCAGCTTCATGACGGGGATGACGCCGCTGGACTGGTTCTCGATGCGCTTGATGGGCGCACCCATCTCACGCAGGTTGCTCAGCAGGAGGGCCACTCCTCCGCCACGCTTGGACAGCTGGAGGGCGGAGTTGATGCCGCGGGCGATCGACTCCATGTTGTCCTCGATGCGCACCAGGAAGCAGGAGACGGGCTCACCGCGCTGAGCCTTGCCCTCGTTGAGGAAGGTGGGGGTGGCCGGCTGGAAGCGGCCGGACATCATCTCGTCGATGAGGTCGAGGGCCAGCTGCTCGTCGCCGTCGGCCAGGGTGAGGGCCACCATCGTGACGCGGTCCTCGAAGCGCTCCAGGTAGCGCTTCCCGTCGAAGGTCTTGAGCGTGTAGGACGTGTAGTACTTGAAGGCGCCCAGGAAGGTCTCGAAGCGGAACTTGTGGGCGTAGGCGGCCTTGAAGGCGTCCTTGACGAACTCCGGGGAGTACTTGTCCAGGATATGGCCCTCGTAGTAGCCCTCCTCGACCAGGTACTCGAGCTTCTCCTCCAGATCGTGGAAGAACACCGTGTTCTGGTTGACGTGCTGAAGGAAGTACTGCCGAGCCGCCTCGTGGTCGGCGTCGAACTGGATCCTGCCGTTCGCGTCGTAGAGGTTCAGCTTCGCGTTGAGCGCGTGGTAGTCCAGATCCGGGGAGGACACGGTCTCTGAGCCGGTGTCCGTCAGCGTGTCTGCCAAAAGTCTTCCAATCCTTCTTTGACGCGTACGACGTCCGTGGGGGTGCCGAGCAGCTCGTAGCGGTACAGGAACGGCACCCCCAGCTTGCTGGCGATAATGTCACCCGCCAGGCAGTAGGCCTGGCCGAAGTTGGTGTTGCCCGAGGCGATGACGCCTCGGCACAGGGCCCGGTTGTCCGGGTTGTTGAGGAAGGCGATGACCTGCTTGGGCACCGCCCCCTTGACGGAGCCGCCGCCATAGGTGGGCACGACGAGGACGTACTCCTCGTTCACGGTCAGCGGCGGGTCCGTGCGCCTCAGGGGTATGCGCGCCGTCGGGAAGCCGAGCTTGCCCACGAATCGGTGCGTGTTCTCCGAGGTGGAGGAGAAGTAGACCAGCAGGGGCCTGCTGCTCACGGCACGCCCCGCGGTCTCAGACCGCGACGGACTCGATGGCGAGCGCGAGAGTCTTGATCTTGTCCGGACGGAAGCCGGACCAGTGGTCCTCACCGGCAACGACGACGGGAGCCTGGGCGTACCCCAGGGACTTGACCTGCTCGAGGGCCTGAGCGTCCAGGGAGATGTCCACCGTCTCGTAGGACAGACCGGCCTTGTCCATGGCGCGGTAGGTGGCCGTGCACTGGACGCAGTTGGGCTTGCTGTAGATGGTGATCGCCATGGCCGTCTCTTCCTCAGGGTCCGGTGGCGGTGACTGCGGCTCATCCCTTGGCAGGGACTGCGCCGGCGGCACCACACGCTTGTCATTCACGGGAGGCCAGAACGGCCCCGCGGAGCAAGACACTACCCCTTGGGGTAGCCCGGGTCCACCACCCCAAGATGCTGTGTCTGACGTGGTCCTGTGCACACCACCCCTCCCTTCTGTGGAAAACATTCACCAGACTGTGGATGGCAGGTGGAGACAGTTCGCAGGCGCCCCGCCGACAGCCCTCAGGACCACCTCCACGATCCGCAGAACGATGGTCTTACACAGGTGTGACATCTATTCGGGCGCCTTAACCACAGGGAGGACCGGCCCACGACGACACACTGCCCCCAGCCCTGGGGACGAAGACGAGAAATTCACCTCTGCTCACGTGCAAGCCCGGCGTGTCGCCACTCCCAGTAAACATCCGGCAGGCGGTCGGAACCCGAAGGTAGTTGAAGATGATTGTTCTGGCTGCCACCTCTCGCCTATACCGCGCTGCAGGGAGAGGGAACCCCGCGGAGGAGCCAAGGGTATGCAGTCTCACATCAGGCAAGAGGTCCCCGCTCTAGCATTTTTTGCATAGGTCGATTTATCGTTACTGTATCGTAATGATACGGTTCCCGACCCATCTCTCCCCAAGGACTCCTCATCATGCAGCAGGTGTTGCAAGAACTACCACTGACGTTGGCCTATATCGGTGCCGACCTGATCGCCATCACGCTCCTGGTTGGGGCGCTCTACATCCCGCGCCACGGGCGCCGCGACCTCGTGGCCGCCTACATCGGCGTCAACGTGGGCGTCCTGGCCGTCACCCTGCTGCTGTCAACGAGTGACAACGTCGGCGCTGGACTGGGGCTGGGGCTCTTCGGCGTCCTGTCCATCATCCGCCTGCGCTCCTCCTCCCTGGCCCAGGGAGAGGTGGCCTACTTCTTCGCAGCCCTGGCCCTGGGCCTGCTCGGCGGCATCAAGACCCACCTCATCATCGTCGCCATCCTCATGACCCTCATCCTCGCCTCCCTGTGGGTCGGCGACCACCCGGCGCTCATGCGCCGCAACCGCAATCAGACGGTCACCCTCGACCGGGCCATCAGCAACGAGAGCGAGCTCATCACCGAGCTCGAGAACCTGTTGGGAGCCCAGGTGCGCAGCGTTGACCTCAAGAGTCTGGACCTGGTCAACGACACCACCATCGTCGAGGTCCACTACCGGATGAGTCGCCGACCTCGCACGGCGCCGCCGGCCACTCATCCGGAGGCCACCTCCGCCCCGCAGGCCTCGACCCCGCATCCGGAGAGCGCACAGGGTCCCCACCTGATCCAGGAGGTCCCCCCTCAGGCTCCCGCCCCGGTCCAGCCCACCAGGCAGCAGGTCTGGCCCGACGCCCCCACGACTGACAGCGCCGCAACAGCGGCCACCGCCCCGCCCCGGTACGACTGGATCACCGGGAACCGGAGTCAGCACGTTTCCCCGCAGCACACCCAGTCAACCGCCCCGCCCATGGTGCACCCCCGCTACAACTGAGCGCCCGGTCCACCACCTCGGCGACGGCGTCACTGCCGCGCACCCCATCGCCGTCACCTCCTCAGGCAGCACCGGCCTCTCGCCTCAACCCCGCGACTCCCGATCCCGGAAAGGACTTCACCGTGCCTAACACCGAAGGCATTGAGACGATCACCCTCGCCGAGCTCAACTCCGAGGCGAGCCTCCTGACCCGCATGGACCGCAAGTACCTGGTGCCCCCTGGCGACACCCAGGACGTCGTCGACTACCTGGCCCCGCGAGCGCAGGTCCTCCAGATCGACAGCCTGCGCCACTTCCGCTACGCCTCGACCTACTTCGACACCCCGGGGCTGGACGCCTACTTCCTGGCCGCCCACAAGCGCCGTCGGCGCTACAAGATCCGCACCCGCACCTACCTGGACTCCGGACTGTGCTTCCTGGAGGTCAAGACCAACGGTTCGCGCGAGTCCACGGTCAAGGACCGCTTCAAGTACGACCCCGACGATGCCGACCGCATCACGCCCGACGGCCGCCTCTTCGTCATCGAGCGCCTGGTGGAGTCCTCCACCTGCTGCCTGGACGAGGCGAGCAGGATCGCCGAGGCCCTCGTCCCGGTCATGGACTCCACCTACAGCCGCACCACTCTGCACCTGCCCCACGACGAGGCCCGCGCCACCTTCGACACCAAGCTGACCTGGGACCTGTTCGACCCCGACGGACGCCGCCTCAAGACAGGCGTCTCGGTGGGTCACCTCAATGTCGTCGAGACGAAGAACCCCTCCACGGCCTCCCCGACGGACCGGCTCCTGTGGAGACAGGGCCACCGGCCCGCCCGTATCTCGAAGTACGCCACCGGGATGGCGCTGCTGTACGCGAACCTGCCCACCAACCGGTGGCACCGCACCATCATGCGGGACCTGGGGCGCTACCGGCGTCAGGTCCCACTGCGCCAGGTGGCGGCCTGAGCATCCGAGCATCACGGGATCGGGCCGCCGACCGGCATCGGCACCACGGCGGTTGCCGGCGCCCGCTGACGCTCAGCCACCATCCCACCTCATCATCAGCGCCTCCGGGAGCCACGGGCACTGCCCGCCCCGGAGGCGCTGTTCACTGCTTCACACCGACGGCGGAGCAAGTCATGCCTCCCCCATGACCCTTTCACAGCCCGCTCATGGAATGCGCTCCTTGACTGTTACTCACCGGACGGAGTCGCACGGCATCGCGGCGCGCTGAGAGCACGCCTCCACTGCCCGCCCCGCAGCCAGGCCCCGACACCGGTCCGAATGACCCGACAGGAGCCTCCCGATGAGCCTGACCGCCCTGACCTACATCGCCGCCGACCTGATCGCTCTCGCCGTCCTGGTCGGGGCGCTCTACGCCCCACGTCACTCCCGCAAGGACCTCATGGCCGCCTACATCGGCGTCAACGTGGGCGTCCTGGCCGTCACCCTGCTGCTGTCGACGGCGAGCGTCGCGGCCGGCCTGGGCCTGGGGCTCTTCGGCGTCCTGTCCATCATCCGCCTGCGCTCCACCGAGCTGGCCCAGCACGAGGTCGCCTACTTCTTCGCAGCCCTGGCCCTGGGCTTGCTCGGCGGGATCCAGACCGCGCCGATCGGGATGGTGGCAGCCCTCATGGGCACCGTCGTCGCGGCCCTGTGGATCGGGGACCACCCCGCGCTCATGCGCCGCAGCCGTCACCAGGTGATTGTCCTCGACCACGCCATCACCAACGAGACCACCCTCATCGCCCACCTGGAGCACACCCTGGGCGGGCAGGTCCGCTCGGTGGAGGTCCAGCGCCTCGACCTGGTCAACGACACCACCATTGTCGACGTCCGCTTCCGGGTGCCCCGCCAGACCCCCGCCGAGCTCGAGCCCGACACCGCTGAGGTCTCCCAGCTCTCCAACGACGACGTCCCCGCCATGGAACAGGTCGGCGCGCAGACCACCGAGCCGGTCAGTGCGCCCGCCGCCCCGACCGCCCAGTCCTGGGCCGGCACCCGCCTGAGCACCGTTCAGACCGGCTCTCACGCCGTCCGGGCCGACACCCAGCCCCTCACCATCACGCCGGCCGCCCAGTACGTCACCCGCTCCACCGCGCAGTCGGCCGCCCGGTCCGACGATCAACCGGTCGCGAGACGGCCACCCGCGCCGTCATGGCCACGCGCTGACACCGGCTCACGGCGATCGACAGAACCGAAAGGACCGCGATGACGATCTCTCCCGCGACCTCCACCACTTCCATGACGACCTTCCCCGCGAACCAGGGCGCTGCGGCGTCGGCGGCCCTGAGCACGGAGCACCTGGCCGCGACCACGCTCGCGGAGCTCAACAGCGCCGCCGGCCTGCTCACCCGCGTGGACCGCAAGTACCTGGTACCCGCCTCCTGCGCCCAGGAGCTCGTGGACGGGCTCACGCCCCACGCCCGGGTCCTGACCATTGACGGGCGGCGCCGCTTCTCCTACGCCTCGACCTACTTCGACACCCCAGCGCTGGAGGCCTTCATGCTCACGGCCCGCAAGCGGCGTCGGCGCTTCAAGGTGCGCACCCGCACCTACCTGGACTCCGGGTCGTGCTTCCTGGAGGTCAAGACCCGCGGCGCGCGCGGCAGCACCGTCAAGCGGCGCATGGGCTACCACACCGACGACGCCTCCCGCCTCACGGGACCAGGACGCGCCTTCGTGGCGGCCTGCCTGGCGAGCACGGGGGTCATCGGCTCGGCCGCAGCCCATGAGGTCGCCGCCGCGCTGCGGCCGGTGCTGGCCACCACCTACGAGCGCACCACCCTGCACCTGCCGCGCGCCGAGGCCCGGTCCACCATCGACACGGCGCTGACCTGGCAGCGCCTGGGACCGACGATATCCGCGGGGTGGTCCGCCGGGACCGTCGTCGCCGGAGCGGTTGCGAGCCCCTCGGCGCTGCGCCCGGCCGGCCTGGCCGCGGCCATCAACGCGGGCGAGCCGGTAGCGGTGGCGGATATCGCCGTCGTCGAGACGAAGAACCCGACCACGCCCTCGCCTGCGGACCGGACCCTGTGGGATGCCGGATACCGTCCGGCCCGCATCTCGAAGTACGCCACCGGGATGGCGCTGCTCCACCCCGAGCTGCCCGCCAACAGGTGGTACCGGACTCTGACCCACGAGCTCGCCGGCCTGTTCGGCACGGACCGTTCCAGCCTGGAGAGCACGAGCACCGCCGATACCGCTGACCGACCACTGATCCGCCACCGGGCCCGACAAGAAGAGACACAGGAACCATGAAGACCACCACGACGATGACGACCAAGCCCTTCCACCGACTCCGCCGTCGTGCGACCGGAGCCGTCGCGCTCCTGGCCGCGCTCGCCCTGGCGGCCGGCTGCTCGACCTCCTCGGCCTCCGGCAAGGCCAGTGCCTCCAGCTCGAGCGGCTCGGACACGACGTGGACGACGATCTCCTCATCGGTGGCCACGACGTCGACCGGCGCGAGCGTCTCCGACATCCTGGGGGCCAACGCCTCAGTGGAGGACGCCTCGAGCTCTGCGGACGACGCCGGAACCACGGACAGGTCGTCGGCCACCACAATCACGCTGTCGGGCTCCTCGGCCTCGGCCAGCGGGTCGGCGTCGGGCAACGTGAAGGTCGACGGGGGGACCGTGACCATCAGCAGCGGCGGCACCTACGTCATCTCCGGCGAGCTCGCGGACGGACGGATCGTCGTCAACGCCCCCAAGGCCGACGTGCGCCTGGTTCTCAGCGGCGCGAGCATCACGAGCTCGGACGGGCCGGCCATCGACTTTCAGGACACCGGCAACGCGATCGTGGTCCTGGCCAAGGACTCCAAGAACACGCTGACCGATGGCGCCACCTACGCCTCGGGGCAGGAGGCCACCGCGGCCCTGTTCTCCTCCGACACGCTCACCGTCACCGGGACCGGCCGGCTGGACGTGACCGGCTCCTACAAGGACGGCATCTCCTCCAAGAACGGCCTCATTATCACCGGGAACGCCACGATCAACGTCAAGGCCGCCGACGACGGCCTGCGCGGCAAGGACTACCTGGTGGTCGAGTCCGGGACGCTGACGGTCGAGGCCGGCGGCGACGGCCTGAAGTCCAGTGAGGGCAACGACGAGACGAAGGGCTTCATCTCCCTGGGCAAGGCGAGCATCACCCTGACCTCCTCCGACGACGCGATCGCCGCGACCACGGACGTCACCGTCAAGGACACCACCCTGACGATCACGGCCGGCGGCGGGCAGGCCAACGCCACCGTTGAGGAGCAGGCCCCGCCCGGGCAGGAGTCCACCGCGGACTCCACGACGCCCTCGCCCAAGGGCATCAACGCCGGGGTGAGCTACACGCAGGACTCCGGCACAGTCACCGTCAACGCGGCCGACGAGGGGCTGCAGGCGCCGTTCATCAACGTGGCCGGCGGGGAGCTCTCGATCGCGGCGGGCGACGACGGCATCAACGCCTCCAACGGCGACCACGTCATCGAGGGCCACGAGAACGCGGACACCGAGTCCGACGACGGCTCGGTGCTCACGATCAGCGGGGGCGAGGTGGAGGTCTCCTACGCCTCCTCCGACGGTATCGACTCCAATGGCTCGGCCTACATCAAGGGCGGGATCGTCGTGGTCTCGGGGCAGGCCGGCGAGATGGACGGCTCGGTGGACGCCAACGGTGAGAGCCAGTTCGTGGGGGTGACGGGCTCGCCGTCGGTGAGCGCGGGAGACACGCTCACCGTCACCGACTCCTCCGGATCGCAGGTGGCCTCGGTCAAGGTCGACTTCACGGCCGCGGCCATCACGGTGCTGGGGCTCACCGAGGGCCAGGAGTACACGGTGGCGACGTCGTCCGGCGGCTCGGCCACGGGAACGGCCTCAGCGCTGTCCGCCGGCATGGGCGGCCCCATGGATGGTGGGCCCGGGGGTCAGGGCGGTCAGCCCGGCGGCGGCCAGCCGCCCAACGGCCAGCAGCCCGGCAACCAGGGCAACCAGAACACTCAGTCGAGCAGCCAGTCCAGCACCGCCCAGAGCAGCTGAGCAGGCCGAGGACGAAGGTCGGGGGCCGCAGCGCACGACGCTGCAGCCCACATCATCTCTATCCTGAAATCAATGCAACACCCTCAGAATTCACCCTCATTATCCATGAGTCAAAATATCCACTACCAAAACACAATACGAACAACAAAACAACTCCAAACAAACAAATCACACACTCCCTGCCACCTTTTTCGTCCACCAATTCAGAACTATTATAGAATTTTTTAATCAACCTACCTCCCGAAACGATTGTTAAAAATACAGAAAAAGTCACTGCAGAAAACGCCAGTAAGGTACCGTGACCAACATATTTTGTCTGGATCACCGATGTTATCTTATGCCCCAGACTCCCATCTGAAACAGCCTCAGTAAGTGTCTTAAATATGTACGAATTATCAATTCGATAAACTGCACCCCAAACTAGTGCAGCAGATGACACATAAGCAGCAAGATACCACTTTCTTATCGTGAAATTGCCGCGAACCGCCAAAGTCAGCAGAACAAACACAAATAAGGTATCCATCAACGCGAGACCCCACATAATAGGTCTTCCAAACATTCCGATACCAACAACGAAAAGAAGAAAGGCAATCAATAGGACAAAGATGCGGCCAACTTCATCGTCATCCGAGCTCGACTGTCTATATCCGTAATTATTAGTAATATGTTTAGATTGTTTTATGTCGATATTTTTACTACCACTAACAATAGCGGATTGACTACCGTTTTCCTTTTTAAACGAAGGAATCACAGTAATAACCGCAGCAATAACCGTTCCTGCAGTACCGATTATTGCGGAGAGAATAATATCTGACATAAACCCACACCTCCAGGATGTCTGTTGCCACACAGATTATCACGGTCAAACACGCATCTCAAGCATTTTATTCTCTTAAAGCGTTAATCACGATACGTAATCAAAGTAGAAAATTTCCTCGAATTGTTTATTGACAACGCAATATCGTTGCTTTTAATTGCGGGACTTCAATACTAGTTAAAATCAGCATTCCAAGACTTTGACAGCAAGTCCCCAGCAGGAAGAGGTTTATTCATAGGGTGTAGGTGAATAT
>NZ_GL882546.1 GCF_000195595.1 Actinomyces sp. oral taxon 170 str. F0386 | reverse complement strand
CCCCCTGTCCGAGAAACACCACGCACTCCAGACATCGTTGGGGAAGTGACCGCGGTTCTTGGTGACCTTACGCAACTGATAATTCAGCGACTCGATCGAGCTGGTGGTGTAGATGACGCGGCGCAGCGCCGGCGGGAATGCCAGGAACGGGATGAACCTCTCCCAGGCCCGCTCCCACACCCCCACCGTGTCGGGGTAGCGCACCCCCAGGGGCGAGGACGCGAGGTCGGACAGGGCCGCCAGGGCGGCCTCCTCATTGGCAGCCGTGTAGATGGGCTTGAGGGCGGCGGCGACCTTCTTGCGGTCCCGGTAGGACACGAACCTCATCGAGGAGCGGATCAGGTGGACCACGCAGGTCTGGACCATGGAGCCGGGCCAGGTCGCCTCGATCGCCTCGGGCAGGCCCGTCAGCCCGTCGTAGCACACGATCAGCACGTCAGCGACGCCGCGGTTGGCGAGTTCGGCGCACACGCGAGCCCAGAAGGAGGCGCCCTCGTCGGCCTGCACCCAGATCCCCAGGACGTGCTTGACGCCCTCCATGTCGACTCCGACGGCGATGTGGACCGCCCTGTTGGACACCCGCCCGCCGTCGCGGATCTTGACGCGGATCGCGTCGGGGTAGATCACCGGGTAGAACTCCTCCAGCGGGCGACTCTGCCACTGCAGGACGGCGTCGGTGATGTTGCTGATCGTCCCCGCGCTCAGCTCTACCCCCAGGGTGGAGTCCAGGTGGTGGCGGATCTCGCGCACCGTCATCCCGCCGGCGTACAGGCTGATGATCATGCCGTCCAGCCCGTCCATGCGCCGCTGGCCCTTGCGCACCAGGCGGGGCGTGAACGTGCCGGCGCGGTCGCGGGGGACCTCGATCTCAAACGGGCCCACCTCGGAGTCCATCGTCTTGGTTGACGTCCCGTTTCGCGCGTTGCCCCGCGCGCTCGGCGCGCGCTCGCCCTTGTCGTAGCCTAGGTGGTCGGTCAGCTCGGCCTGCAGGCCCCGCTCCAGGGTCTCCTTGAGCAGCGCCGGCAGAAGCCCGTCAGCGCCGGTCAGCGAGATCTGGCCAGCATCGATTTGCTCGAACAGGCCGTCCAGGCCACCGGAGGCAACCAGCTCCTCCACCGCCCTACGACCCGCACCACCCGCAGCGGCCTTCTCATCGGTCATGATTATCAGTATCAGTCCTTCCAGGAGGGCTTACACAAACCATTGAACAGGCCCCCGAAGCCGGAGCCCGTATCGGCGCCAGCCGCTACGAGTACACCGCCCGTCGCAACGGCACCCACCCCAAGACGGTGGCAACCCCGGCCGGACAGCTCGACCTGGCTGTCTTCAAACTGCGCCAGGGATCGTTCTTCCCCTCACTGGTGGATCGTTTCGGGTTTTGTGGGGGATGTGTAGTCACGCCGCGGCCGCAAGTGGCGGATGACCTCGGCCAGGGGGCACCCCCCAACGCCCCGGAGATCTCATGCTGGAAGTCAGTCATCTGTCCAAACGATTCGGGAGCATCCAGGCCCTCGACTCCCTCTCCCTGACCGTGGGAGACAATGAGCTCGTCGGCTTCGTCGGCGCCAACGGCGCGGGGAAGTCCACCACCATGCGCATCATCATGGGCGTGCTCGCCGCCGACGCCGGCACGGTGACCTGGAGGGGCACCACCCTCGACGCCGACGCCCGCCGCCGCATCGGCTACATGCCCGAGGAACGGGGCCTGTACCCCAAGATGAAGGTCGGCGAGCAGCTGACCTACCTCGCCCGGCTCCACGGCGTCGAGGCGTCATCAGCCCGTCGGGCCAGCGACGAGTGGACCGAGCGTCTGGGCATCGAGGAGCGACGCGGCGACGATGTCCAGAAGCTGAGCCTGGGCAACCAGCAGCGCGTCCAGCTGGCGGCCGCCCTCGTCGGCTCCCCCGACGCCGCGCAGGAGGCGGCACGGGCCGTGCTCGCCGGCGTGCCCGGCCTCGACGTCAGCGGGGCTCCCTCGGAGACGGGCACCCGCCTCACGCTCGTGGCCGGCGGGCCCGACGAGCAGCGACTGCTCCGGGCGGCCGAGAACCTGGGCCGCCTGCGCGAGCTGGGGCCGGTGCGCCGTCCTCTCGCCGAGGTCTTCCGCGAGGCCCTCGCCGCACCCGCCGACCTGACCATCACGACCGAGCAGGAGGCCTGAGCCATGTCGTCCGCCGAGCAGACACCCCACACGGGCATGTCCCGCAGCGCCGAGATCCGTCTGGTGGCCGGCCGCGAGCTGCGCACCCAGCTGTTCAAACGGGCCTCCCTCGTCACCGCCGTCGTCATGCTCGTCCTCGCCGTCGGTGGAATCCTCGTCTACGCCCGCTTCAGCGGGGGCGACGACGATCCCTACCGCCTGGGCGTCATCGCCCCGGACGCGGCCGCGTCGAGCGCCATCGCCTCCGACCTGGCGCAGGTCAAGGACTCCGAGGGCAGGACCGTCAGCATCGTCGACCTTACGGGCTCGGCCGCCGGCCCGGCCCTGGGCATCGGCGACGGTGCCGGCGAGGCGAGGGCTGACATGGTCCTCGACCTGACCGACCAGCGCCCTCGGCTCCTCGTCACGAAGGAGAGCGACTCCGACCGCGCCGTGACGACCTCGGTCACCGCCGTCCTCCAGCAGTCCGCCCTGGCCCAGAAGGTGACCGACCTCGGCGGCGACCCCGCGGCAGTCGCGGGGGGCCTGCTCGCGGCCGTTCCTCAGGTCGAGGCCCTGGACCCGCCCCGGTACGACGCCGCCGACTTCGGCCCCCGCTACGGCATGCTCCTGACGATCGACGTCCTGCTCATCGCCGTCATCATGGCCGGGGGCCAGATCGTGGCCATGGGCGTCGTCGAGGAGAAGTCGAGCAGAATCGTGGAGATCCTCCTGGCCTGTGTGCGCCCGACCTCTCTGCTGGCCGGGAAGGTCCTGGGCACGGGGACGGCCGTCATCGTCCAGTACGGCCTCATCGGCATCGTCGCGGGGGTGACCGCCAAGGCGGCGGGAGTCCTGCCCGACACGCTCCCGGGTCTGGACTCCGTCCTCATCGCCATAGTCATGTGGATGGTGATCGGCTACGCGATCGCGGCGGTCGCCTACGGCGCCGCCGGCTCGCTGGTCAGCCGCCAGGAGGACGCCCCCAACGTGACGACACCACTGACGATGATCTTCATGGTCCCCTACATGCTGACCTTCGCCATGATCTCGGACCCCTCGAAGATGATCTACCACGTGCTGGCCTACATCCCGCCCTTCTCATCCTGGCTCATGCCGGCCCGCCTCGTCATCGGGGAGTCGAGCTGGGCGGAGCAGCTCGTGGCCCTGGCGATCGCGACCCTCCCGCTGCTCGTGCGCCTGGCCGCCACGATCTACACCCGGGCGGTCACCCGCACCGGCGCCCGGGTACGCCTGAAGGAGGCGCTGGGCCGCCAGAACGCCTGACCGGGCCGGTGCGTGCGGTGCGGCGCCCACCGGGTGCCGCGCCGCACGCACGTCTGAGTGTCCGGGCAGGGCCCGCCGCTGACGGCGGACCGACCCGTCGGCGAGTCTCGCTCAGGAGTCGAGGCCGGGGAACCAGATGGCGATCTCCCGCTCGGCGGAGGCCTCGCAGTCCGAGCCGTGGACGAGGTTGAGGATGGCCGGCCCGCCCCAGTGACGGCCGAGGTCGCCGCGGATGGTCCCCGGGGCGGCGGTCGTCGGGGGTGGCGCTCAGGAC
>NZ_GL882545.1 GCF_000195595.1 Actinomyces sp. oral taxon 170 str. F0386 | reverse complement strand
TCGGCCTCGCGGGTGGCGGCGTAGGCTCCGCGGGCGACCTGGCCGCCCATGGCGCTGGCGGCTCCGCCGGCGACCGTGGTCAGGGCGGCAGTGGTCAGGTCCAGGGCGATCTCGGCTGGTGTGTGGGTGGACAGGTATCGGGTCACTGTGCCCTGGGGGTCGCGCATGAAGGCGGCCGCTCCGCGGGCGGAGCCGAGCACGGTGGCCACGCCCATGCCGACCTCGAAGGCCAGACCGAGCGTGCCCCCGGACAACAGGATCATGGCCTGATGTCTATCGGTGCTGGCTAGGTTCCTGCGGTGAGGGGTGCTCGACGGCGGTGCTGCGGGTGTTGGCGTGGGGGCCTGAGTGTTCACCATTGGTTGAGGATGGTGGGGTAGGTGTCGGGGGTGCCGAAGGTGAAGATGGCTCCGTTGGCCACGGGAGCGGCTCGGGTGGCTAGCTGGGGGGCTCGTTGGGAGTGGGGTGAGTCGGAGGCGAAGAACATCTTCCAGCCGGGCAGGTATCTGTAGGGCGGTGGAGTGGCAGAACGTGGGCGCTCTTTGCGGGTTAGGGTTCCGATGATTCCGGGTGTGAAGGTGTTGGCGGTGGTGTGCATGAGGGTGTCGGCTAGGTCTTCGCTGGTATCCAGGGCGACCCCGAGTTCTTCTCCGATCATCAGTACAATGCCGGCGTCACCTGAGGCGGGCCTGTTGAAGCTCAGTGTGAGCTTGTTGCCTTGGCCGATCTGGCCTGAGAAGGCCGGTGCCAGGCCGAAGTCGGGGAATCTGGAGGTGGCTTGGGCGTCGCGGATGTAGTGGAGGAGGTAGTCCTGGGTGATGGGTGGCGACTGCTCGGCCTCCTGGGGGCTTTCGGCGGTGGGGCGCCACAGGTCCAGGGAGGGGTGCAGGGGCCTGACCTGCTGGATCCACTCCCACACGCGTCTGCCTTCCGAGACTGGGTCGCCAAGAGCCCGCCGTTTGAAGCTGAGGTCCCATCTCATGGTTGTCTCCTTTAGTGGAAGTACTGGGGGTACTCGATGTAGGGGTCGTGCTCTGTGTGGTTGACCCACTGGTCGATGACCTGTTGTGGTGTGATGTCGGGGGTGAGAACGGTGTGTCCGTCAAAGACGGTGGTGGTGAACCAGAGCATCAGATTTGGGTCGGGGTTCAGTGAACGGACCCAGGCGGCGATGTTGGCCGCCTCCTCAAAATCTAGTCCGCTGGCAGAGATCAGTCGATTGTCTTTGAAATGGCTGATGATTGTTGACGGCCCTTCTGGATTAAGAACGATGTCGGCATCTGTTATGTCTTCCTCGCTCCAGCGCAATGCTCTGCTGTCTGACCATTTTCTTGACCCTTCATAAAGAAAAGTGTCGACATCGACAATAATGTGTCCTGGATTGATGGCTGGGTAGAGGTAGTTGACGCCCATGATGTATTTGATATATCAAGTGCTCGGGCAGTCGCCGTAAGAGTCACCATTGGTTGAGGATGGTGGGGTAGGTGTCGGGGGTGCCGAAGGTGAAGATGGCTCCGTTGGCCACGGGAGCGGCTCGGGTGGCTAGCTGGGGGGCTCGTTGGGAGTGGGGTGAGTCGGAGGCGAAGAACATCTTCCAGCCAGGGATGTAGTTGTAGGGCTCTGGGGTGGGGTTAAGAGGGTGGTCCTTACGGGTCAGGGCTCCGATGGTGTTGGGGGCGAAGATGCTGGCGGTGGTGTGCATGAGGGTGTCGGCCAGGTCCTCGCTGGCATCCAGAGCAGCCCCGAGCGCCTCCCCGATCATGAGTCCGATTCCGGCGTTACCGGGGTTGGGCATGTTGAAGCTCAGCTCGAGCTTGTTGCCTTGGCCGATCTGTCCTGAGAAGGCCGGTGCCAGGCCGAAGTCGGGGAATCTGGAGGTGGCTTGGGCGTCGCGGATGTATTGGAGGAGGTAGTCCTGGGTGATGGGGGGTGCCTGCTCGGCCTCCTGGCGGCTGTCGGCGGTGGGGCGCCACAGGTCCAGGGACGGGTGCAGGGGCCTGACCCGCTGGATCCACTCCCACACCCGACGTCCCTCCGAGATCGGGTCCCCAAGAGCCCGCCAGTCAAATACGAGACTCCATTCCATGATGATTGTCCTTTCCTCGCGGTGCTGATTGACTAAGATGTTAGTTGGGTGGCGTGTAGAAGAGCTCGATCTCGGCAGGGAACTTTCCCGACTTCTGCCGCTTGAAGAGCTCGTCGAAGGTTTCTTTTTCTGCGATGTGCCATTGGATGGGGGTGTCGGTTCCGGTTGAGCGCACGGCCTCGACCTGTTCCTTACCTATATCGATGAGTCCTTTCTTTTCCTTGATGATCTTTCCTTTTGTCTCGCTGTATCTTTCGGGTGTGGTAAATGGTTCGTCCGACCAGTCTGATTTGATGCGGAAGGCGTAGCCGGGTCCTTTGGCGTCGACGAGGGAGAAGCCGTCGTAGCCGTCGAACTCTTTACCGCCAACATAGTAGGAGTGCTCGATGGGGACTCCGGTGACCTGTTCCTCGTAGAGTTGGGAGCGGGCGGAGCCGTAGTTCTTTCCCTTGCCCCACAGGCCGGGGCCGCCTTCGGATCGCCCGGGTCTGGGGGTGCGCAGCCCGGGGTAGTGGATGCCGTTGCGCGGGCTCCACATGCCGGCGCTGGCTGCGCCGGTTTCGTCTCGGGCGAGCCTGCGTGCGTTTCGGACGTATTGGCGCCATGCGGCTCGGTCGGTGCGCCACAGCCAGGCGGCGTACTCGGCCTCGCGGGTGGCGGCGTAGGCTCCGCGGGCGACCTGGCCGCCCATGGCGCTGGCGGCTCCGCCGGCGACCGTGGTCAAGGCGGCAGTGGCCAGGTCCAGAGCGATCTCGGCTGGTGTGTGGGTGGACAGGTAGCGGGCTACCGTGCCCTGGGGGTCGCGCATGAAGGCGGCTGCCCCGCGGGCGGAGCCGAGCACGGTGGCCACGCCCATGCCGACCTCGAAGGCCAGACCGAGCGTGCCCCCGGACAACAGGATCATGGCCCCGGCGAAGAGCATCAGCCCGAGCTTCTGCTCCCAGCTCAAAGACTCCCACGCCGCCCCCAGCGCATCAAGAAGCCCCGCCAACCAGTGCGCCGAGCCCTCGCCCAGGCTATCGGCCATGCTCTGCGTGAACCCGGGAACCAGGACGATGACGAGAACACCGGCCACCACCGCGCACAGCCCCGCGAGCCGCACCCTCCACCACTGCTCCGGCGCCGGATCCAGCTCGGTGCGCGCCGCCTCCTCCCGCGCGATCCGCAGCTTCGTGGGCGTCGTCAGCAGCAGCCTCGGCTCGCGGAACGCGGCCGCCTCCATGAGCGTCATCCACGCCCACCGCCACTCGACGCCGACGACGGAGACCAGGCAGGCGCCGTCGGCCAGGAATCGCCCGAAGGCGTTGCGCGGCACTCCTGCCCAGACGCGCCACCGCCACGGCGCCCAGCGGTTCCCGTAGTTGCTGCTCTCGACGAAGCTCACGTACCCGCCGCCCCACAGCGTGCGGCTGTCGATGACCCAGGCCAGAGCCAGCATCAGCAGAAGAATGACGCCACGTCCGTGCCCGTGGCCGGTCAGCGACGCCGTCGCCCCGATCGGCCACGACGGCGCCTCGCCTCCCGTCTGCAACCACATCACGTAGTCGGAGGCGTTGCGCCCCATATGGTCGACCACCGCCACCCACCAGGTCCACAGCGGGACCAGCAGAGCGAGAACCTGCAACACGGCCCTGTACCCACCGCGATGCACACGGCCGCGGCGCCATAGGGCGATCCCCAGCCCGATCGCCCCGGCCACCAACCCGGTGACGACCGCGTGCCCGGCGTAGGGGAAGACGTTCCCGGCAACCCCGGAGAACGGGTTCAGGGAATAGGTCGTGGCGCCGTTGCACTCCACCTGTCTCGCTCCGCCCTTGGGGCAGAGGAGACTATCCAGGAGGCTGCCACTGCCGGTCAGGAGCGCGATACGGCGGGTGACCTCCTCGACCGTCTCGAAGGCGGCGCCCGCCGCCGCTCCGAGAACGATCCAGTCGCTCACCAGAAGACGGCGTACCCGCCCCGGAGCGGCCAGGGCGAGAATCGCCAACGGCGTCAGCTTGAGAACCTCCTCCACCACGGAGGCGACCACTATCGATGCGGCTGTATCAGACGGGGTGACGCCGGCGACGCTGCAGACCCACAGACTCACCATCGCGATGAGCAGCGCCAACGGCATCCCGGTGGCGAGCACCCCTGAGGTCAGCGCCCAGGAGACGGTCTTGGCCCGAGCCAGGGCGAACCAGCACACCACCAGCCACAGGCATCCGATCCAGGCCCCCAGCGCGGTGCGGAGCGTCGGCGAGGCCACCACGGCCACAACGAGGACCAGCAGCGCGAACCAGGTCGCAACGGCCCGCACTCGGCGCAGCGCCAGGAAGATCCGGGACCTCGACGTACGGTCTCGCAGCCGCTCCCACCACTCCTGCCTCGGCGGTGCATCTGCCCCCGGTCCGGCCGCAGTCCCCGGAGCAGCAGTGGTCGTCATGGCCGGAGCAGTCGGTTGGACAGGTGCCGTTGCGGGCTGCGGCTGGTGGGCGGCTCCCTGGATGGGCGGCGGCTCGGAGGCTCTGCCGGAGTCGGGCATGCGACCGTAGGCGGCTGTCTGCGCGCGACCGACCACCGGCCCCGCGGGCGGGACGCCACCATGACTCTGGGGTGGTGTGACCCCGTGTGCTGCGGGCGGTGGAACGTGGCCGGAGGCCGCCGTCGGCTGTCCCACCGCAGGATGGCCTGATGGCTGTCCCGCTGGCGGTTGTCCCGCCGCCGGCGTCCTGTCCCGGCCCTCTTGCTCGGGCGGGCGCCGAGACGCCGGCCAGATCCGAGGAGGCTCCCCGGAGCCCGGGCCCGGAACGTTCCCGTAGCCGTCACCGTTCAACTCCTACTCCTCCCCTTCATGGCGCCATGCAGTGGCGTCACCATTTTGTTACCAATCGGTAAGGAGAGGGGCGAGTTCGTCAACCTCTTGCGGGGAGGGAGGGGGTGCGCCGATGGGAATCGCCGGTGCTTCCAGAGCTACCCTTCTCGGATGGGGCGTCCGTCGCCTGCGAAGCACCTTCCGGCGCCACCCCTGACATTCGTCAACCCTCCTCCACTCCTTCAACGCCCAGGACATGACCCGCACGACCTCACCACGCAGCCCCGGCAACGGCCTCTTCGCCTCCCTGAGATTCCACAACTACCGGATCTGGTTCCTGTCCGCCCTCGTGGCCAACACCGGGACCTGGATGCAGCGCGTGGCCCAGGACTGGCTGGTGCTGCGCGTCCTCACCCACGACTCAGCCTCCGCCACCGGCCTGACCACGGCCCTGCAGTTCCTCCCCATGCTCCTGTTGTCGGCCCACGCCGGACTCGTCGCCGACCGGGTCGACCAGCGCAAGTTCCTCATCCTCACCCAGAGCGCCATGGGCCTGGTCTCCGCCGTCGTCGCCATCGATGTCCTGGCCGGCACCGCCCGCCTCTGGCACGTCTACCTCGCCGCCTTCCTCGGGGGCCTGGCCGCCGCCTACGACGCCCCGGCCCGCCAGACCTTCGTGGCCCGGATGGTGCCCGCCGAGCACCTGTCCAACGCCGTGGGTCTCAACTCCGCCTCCTTCAACGCCGCCCGGCTCCTGGGGCCGGCACTCGCCGGAGTCGTCATCACCTGGGTGGGTGCCGGCTGGGTCTTCGCTGTCAACGCCGCCACCTTCCTCTTCCCGGCTGCGGCTCTGGCCGCCATGCGCGTGAGCGAGCTCGTGGACATGCCCCGCGCCCAACGCGCCGCCGGCCAGCTCCGCGAGGGCCTGGCCTACCTGCGCGGCCGCACCGACCTCATCGTCATCATCTCCGTGGTCGCGGTCGTCTCCATGCTCACCCTCAACTTCCAGGTCACCATGGCCGCCACCGTGCGCACCGTCTTCCACCTGGAGTCCGACGCCTACGGCACCGTCTCCTCGGTCTTCGCCGTCGGCTCCCTGTCCGGGGCCCTGTGGGCGGCCCGACGCCGCAACCCCCGCCTGCGCACCGTCGTGGCGGCGGCCTTCGCCCTGGGGGTCTTCTCCCTCCTGCTGGCCGTCATGCCCACCTACCGGACCTTCACGATCATGACGATCCCGGTGGGCCTGTGCGTCCTCACGCTCCTGACCAGCGCCAACCAGACCGTGCAGATGACTACCGAGCCCTCCATGCGCGGCCGGGTCCTGAGCATCTACATGATGTTCTTCCTGGGCTCGACACCGGTGGGCGCCCCACTCATCGGCTGGGTCGCCGATGAGTGGGGCCCGCGCGTCGCGATCGCGGCCGGCGGCCTGAGCGCCGTCCTCGCCGCCCTGGTCGCCTTCGCTTGGAGCTACAGGCACTGGAACCTGTCCCTGCACTACTCCTCGACCCGCCCCTACCTCAGGGCCGCCCCGAGGACACCGGAGACACCGTCGCGGGCCCCGGAGTTCGAGAGTCGGAGCGACGACGCCGACTGACGGAGCCGATCGAGCGGCCGGTCGAATGGCCGGGCGAGTAATACGCACGCTACCCCTCGCGCATCTCCCTGGCACCGGGGAGTCCTCCCCAGTTGCGAATCGGCGCGCTGTCAGGAAATGTTGCCGGACATCGCAGAACGCCGATTATCCTTGCAAGGAGCGCAGTCCGGCGGGGCCCTACTCGGGGCTCGGGCCGCCGGGTTAACCCACCTCAAGCAGGAGTCCGCTTCATGAGCGAGTTGATCGACACCACCGAGATGTACCTCAAGACCGTCTACGAGCTTGAGGAGGACGGCGTTCCGCCGCTGCGCGCCCGCATCGTCGAGCGCCTCGACCACTCGGGCCCCACGGTTTCCCAGACGGTGGCGCGCATGGAGCGCGACGGTCTCATCAAGGTCGCCGACGACCGCTCCCTCGAGCTCACCGACGAGGGCCGCAGGCGCGCCACCGACGTGATCCGCAAGCACCGCCTCGCCGAAAGGCTCCTGCTGGACGTCGTCGGCATGGACCGCCGGCTCGTCCACGAGGAGGCCTGCCGGTGGGAGCACGTCATGAGCGAACAGGTCGAGGAGCGCCTCGCCGCCATCCTCGACGACGTCTCCGTGGACCCCTTCGGCAACCCCATCCCGCCGCGGGCCGCCGAGCACCCCAGCCCCTCCACCGACGAGGTCAGTGTGGACCGTCTTGCCGGCCGAGAGACGGTCGCGGCCGTCGTCAGCCGTATCGGGGAGCCGATCCAGGCTGATGCCGAGCTCATCACCACTCTCGAGGACGCGGCGATCACGGCAGGGGCCCATGTGGAGCTGCGTGTCAGTGCCGGCGGGGTGCGCCTCGTCGGGCCATCCGGGGATCCCGTGGTCCTGGCCGACGACATTGCCCGCCACCTCTTCGTCCGGCGCTGAGTGACGAGGATCGGCCGCCCTGTCAGAAGTCTCAAGAAACTCTGAGAAAGTTCTGTGCAGGCATGAGGTTTTACTGGCGTCTCGCGTCCCGGTATGTGGGATGCGAGGCGCTGCTTCGTGATCCGGAGTGTGGTCGGGCGGTCCTGTTGTGGTGGAAGTGCCACTGAGGAGGAGATGTTGGGGGCCTGGCGATGAGCCCGATAGGACAGTGTGATTTTTCCGCATCATCCCAACGTTTTGCTCGGCGATGTGCGTGCGTTCCGGCGGACTGAGGTCCCTGGAGCTATATGGAGGAATCCGAAAGGCGCTCCAAAGTGTCTCGGCTCACAGCAGTGTGCGACACCTGGCCGTGACGAAGCGTTGGTCTGTCATGTAGCGTTCAGGTCGTCGCCGCAGGCAACCGTCTCGGTGGCGTCTCGGATCGGGGCCTAGTCCTGCCGCTCGGTCTGAGGCACGTGGAACCAACAACTCAAGTGGCAGGAACGGGGGAACCAACCACCGGCCACTCGGGCAACCAGTCCGAATGACCTTGGGGTGAAGCCCGCATCCGCGGGCCGGGCGTCTCCAGTCCGAACCCGACAGCTCACCTCGTCGGCCCAACAGGAGAAAGCACTCATGTCCTCACGCACCATCGCACGTCACCGCAAAGCCACCCGCGCCCTTACCCCACTGGATGACTTTGCTCCCACCGCGCGCCGAGGTCTGGCCGTCGCCGCGTCGTCCGGTCTTGCCCTGACCATGATTGCCTCGGGTGCCAACGCCGCCGGCCGCACCGAGGTCACCTCCTCCTCCACCGGAACCATCGAGGCTTCCGGCGTGACTCCCGGAGTCGGCATCCTTGCCGCCAACGCCCGTGAGGCGCTGGCTGCTCGCCAGCAGATCACCATCTCCCAGGCCAGCTGGGTGACCGAGGCCGCTCCGCAGGTCGAGGCCGTCGCACCTGCCGCTGCCGCCCCTGAGGCTCCCGCCGCCCCCGAGGCGCCTGCCGCTGAGGCTCCGGCCGAGCAGAGCGCCGACGACGCCGGCGCCGCTGCGGCTG
>NZ_GL882544.1:443372-471173 GCF_000195595.1 Actinomyces sp. oral taxon 170 str. F0386 | reverse complement strand
CAGTGGCGACTTCGGTCGCACTGCCCGCATCCTCCCCGTCCGGCGGTGAGCGATGGGAGAAGGCTGGGACGCCGGCTGAGGGCCCGATATGTTTTGCGCTGACGGTGGAGCGGGCCGGATGCGGTGGGGAGCAGCCCGCCGACCCCGCTAGGCTGGGAAGCATGCCCAGCTCCGACGCCAGCTCTGCTGCCGCCGCCACGGTCCCCAGGCCCGTGGACGTCGACCGTATCCACGAGTGCGTCAAGCGACTGGGACTGCGCTACTTCATCGACGACGAGGGCGACGTCGGCATCCCGTGGCGCTACGTCACCGTCCACGCCATCTTTCAGGACACCAGGGCCGTCCAGATGCGCGGGATCTGGCACCGCATCGCCGACACCGAGCACCTGAGCCAGCTGCGCGCCCTGGTCGAGGACTGGAACACCACCCGCATCGGCCCCAAGGCCTACCTCACCGTCGCCGACGGTGGAGTGGTGCGTCTTCACGGTGAGTACACCTACCCCCTCGAGGCGGGGATGACGGACCGGCAGCTCGAGGACTTCGTCTTCGGCGGTTGCCGGCTCATCGTGGCTCTCATGCACGAGGCCGAGGAGCAGTTCCCCGACGAGCTGCGTGGAAGCCTGGAGCCCTGATGCCGCGACTGCAACGCCTCACCGACTTCATCGCACGTCTCCTGGGCAAGGAGTGGGACGTGCGCGCGCTGGAGGACCGTCAGCAGGGCCGTACGCGGAGCCATCCGGTCGTTCCCGAGAGGGACGGAGCCGTCGGCCGCTCCAAGGCCGCTGGCCCGACCGATCCGGTGAGGGCGACCGGATCGACTGGGCCGTCGACCGGGCCGGCACAGACCCCCGGCTCGCCGGACGCCCCACCCTCAACGGGGTCGGCCGACTCGACGGATCCATCAGGCACTGCCACAACCACCGCGTCGGCGGACACCGCCGACGCCGGCCGCTCCCACAGCGCGGAATCGGGCCACTCCAGTCCTTCCGGTCTCGTTGGATCGACAAGCGGGGAGGAGACCGGGGAGAAGGCCGAGCCGTTGACCCTGTCCCGGATCGAGTCCATGCTCACCGGCCCCATGGAGTACAACGTGCAGCTGGCCGACGACCGCGAGCACCCCTGCCTCCTGGGCACGTGGGACTCCTTCCCCTTCGTCATCGAGATCCCCGAGGGGCACGACGGCTGGCTCCTGGTCTCCGGGGACTGGGAGGAACCCGCCCCCGCCTCCCAGCGCGACGAGATCGCCGCCAGCGTCAACGACTGGAACCGGGACAAGTTCTTCCCCACCGTCGGCGTCGTCGACACCCCCATCGGGCCGCTGGTGCGAGCCACCTACCTCACCGACCTGTCCGCCGGGGCGACCGACAGCCAGCTGCGCCTCCACCTGGACACGGCCCTGTCGGCCTGCACCCAGGCCCTCAGCCTCGTGGGCCCCCTCCTGCCGGAGATCTGAGCACCGTGAGCCCTACGGCCTCGAGCACCATCCGGCTCCCACGAGTCGCGGTGGTGGGTCCCACCGCCACCGGCAAGTCAGCCCTCGCCCTCGACCTTGCCGAACGGGTACAGGCCATCGGACCGGCCGCCCGTGCCGAGATCATCAACGCCGACGCCTCCCTGCTCTACCGGGGCATGGACATCGGAACCGCCAAGCCCACCCCCGTCGAACGGGCCCATGTCCTCCACCACCAGGTCGACGTCCTCAGCGTCAGGGACCGGGCCTCCGTGGCGGCCTTCCAGCGCAGCGCCCGCGGCGATATCGACGCCGTCGAGTCACGGGGCCATCTGCCGATCATCGTCGGGGGCTCCGGCTTGTACGTGCGTGCCCTCACTGACGACCTCGACTTCCCCGGTACCGATCCGGCCGTTCGCGCCCGCCTGAGCGAGCGCGCCGAGCGAGAGGGAGCCCCTGTCCTCCACGCCGAGCTCAGCCGAGTCGACCCAGTGGCCGCCGAGCGGATCGAGGCCTCCAACACCCGCAGAATCGTGCGGGCCCTCGAGGTCATCGAGATCACAGGCCGCCCCTTCTCCGCCTCACTGCCCCGCTACGAGGACATCGCCCCCACCGTCCACCTGGCTCTGCGCTGCCAGCGAGCGCTCCTGGACCTGCGCATCAGTGCCCGGGCCCGAGCCATGTTCGAGGGCGGGCTCGTGGAGGAGGCTGAGGCGCTCGTCGCCGAGGGCCTCAGAGAAGGCGAGACCGCGTCACAGGCCATTGGCTACGCCCAGGCGCTCGCGGTCATCGACGGCCGGCTGAGCGTTGACGAGGCTGTCGCCTCCACCGCCCTGGCCACCCGCCAGCTCGCCTCCCGCCAGATCAAGTGGTTCCGGCGCGACCCTCGAGTGCACTGGATCGACGTCGACCTCGACGAGAACGGACGCTGCACCGACCAGGAGCGCTCCCGGGTGACCAGGCAGGCATGGGAGCACGTTCTCGCATCTCACGACGTCGCTTAGGCTTGGAGCCATGCCGCACTCGACAGGTCTTCGTGGTCGCGAGCTCATCAAGGGCCACGCGACCCTCAACGACTTCCTCATGCTGGTCGACCCCAGCTGTGAGGTCGCCGTCAGCGGCGCCGACATCGCCGCCGTCTGCGACCGCCACGGCGGTATCGGCGCCGACGGATTCGTGCGCGTCGTGCGGACCACCGCCCTGCCCGGTGCCGGGGCCTTCGCCGCGTCCGTGCCCGAGGCCGAGTGGTTCATGGACTACTACAACGCCGACGGATCCGTGGCCGAGATGTGCGGCAACGCCACACGTCTGTTCGCCCACGTCCTGGACAGTGAGGGCCTGCGTCCGATCGCCGATGGTGAGTCCGTCACCATCGGCACGCGCGGCGGTGCCCGTACCGTCACCCGCCTGGGCGACCTGTGGACGGTGGATATGGGACCGGCCCGCCTCACCCGACCCGAGGAGGCCGACGACGAGGGCTGGGACACAACCGTCATGGTTCCCGGCCTGGCCGGGCCGCGAGCGGCCCTGAGCGTCGAGATGCCCAACCCCCACACCGTCGTCGCCCTGGGGGAGGAGGACGAGCTTGAGGCAGCCGTCTTCGCCGGGCTCACCGACTCCGCAGCCCCGGTCGTCTACGACCCCCTTCCCGAGGTCGGCACCAACCTCGAGCTCGTCGTGCCGCTGGGGGAGGAGGTCGACCCCGACACTCAGGCGCCGGTGGGTATCGCCCGCATGCGCGTCCTGGAGCGTGGAGTGGGGGAGACGCTCTCCTGCGGAACGGGGTGCTGTGCCGCAGCCGTCGCCCTGCACACCTGGACCGGCCCGGGCGCCCCCGAGGACTACCGGCTGCTCGTGCCCGGTGGAGAGATCGGGGTCCACGTGGGTGCCAATCCCCTGGCGGAGGACAGCACCGTGCTGCTGACCGGGCCGGCCGCCGTCACCGGACGGGTCACCATCGCCTGAGCCCCTCCAGACCTGCCGCCATCAGTGCGGCTCCCGGACGTCGCACCGACGCCGCATCCGAGAAGAGAAACCAACCACCACCATGACCCAAAGACCCAGCCGAACCACCGTCGGCACCATCCTGCCGACCGGACTGATGCTCTTCGCCCTGTTCTTCGGGGCCGGCAACCTCATCTTCCCGCCCTTGCTGGGGGCGGCCTCGGGCAGGTCCTTTGTCCCGGTCATGGTGGGATTCCTCGCCACCGGCGTCCTCATGCCACTCATCACCGTGGTGGCCGTGTCCACCTCAGGAGAGGGAATCCTCGGCCTGGCCCGCAGGGTGGGACCCCGATTCGGACTGGTCATGCCACTGGCGGTCTACCTGGCGATCGGCCCGCTGTACGCCATCGCCCGTGTCACCACGGTCGCCTACGAGCTGGCGACCCGCCCAGTGCTCGAGCTGTGGGGGCTCCACGACTCCCGCCTGTCCCTCCTGGTGCACGTGACGGCGTTCATGGCTGTGTCCTTCGGCATCGCCCGCAGCCCGAGCCGCCTGGCCGACCGCGTCGGCCGCTGGCTGACGCCCGCCCTGCTGGCCCTGCTGGCCCTGCTGTGCGGGGTCACTGTCCTCATGGCCCCGGGGGTGGAGCGGGAGGCCATCGAGCCCTACGCGAGCGCACCTCTGACCACCGGGCTGACTCAGGGCTACCTCACCATGGACGTCCTGGCGGCCACCGTCTTCGGCATCGTGGTCATCACCTCCTTGCGCGAGCGCGGCCTGACCTCCCCCAGGGCCCTGGTGCGCGGCACGATCCTGTCCGGTGGTATCGCCGCCGCGTTCCTGGGGCTGGTGTACATCGGCCTGGCCGTCCTGGGCGCCCGCACCCGGGGGGAGATCACCACCGGCACTAAGGACGGCACCGAGCTGCTGCGCAACGCAGCCTCCTCCACACTGGGGACCTCGGGCGTCGTCATCTTCGCCGCCATCGTCATCCTGGCCTGTCTGACCACCGCTGTGGGCCTGCTGGCCTCCTGGGCCGGATACGCCTACACCGCCTGGCCGGCGGTCTCCTTCAACCGGCAGCTCGCCGCCTGCGCGATCGTCTCCTTCACCCTGGCCAACCTGGGACTGAGCGCCATCCTCAAGATCGCAGGGCCTCTGCTGTTCCTACTCTACCCCTTCGCCATCGCCCTGGTCGCCGTCACACTCGTCGATGCCCTGGCTCCCGGACGGCTCAAGGCCGCCTACCTGTGGTGCGTGAGCACGGCGGGGATCTTCGGTTCCGTCTCCGCCATCACCGCCGCCGGATGGGAGGGACCCAGCAGGTTGCTGGCGCGCACCGGGCTATGGAGCGACTCCACCGGATGGATCCTGCCGGCCCTCATCGCCCTGGGCATCGGGATCGCCCTGGACATCAGGTCCGGAGCCTGGTCCACTCCGGTACCGGATGAGTCCAGCAAGGTCCAGCACGACGTCGAGCACGCTGCGGCCTCACAGCTCTGAGTCGCTGAGCGCGCGGTAACCTCGCGGAGTGCCCATCTCTCGTCCCCTCAACGCGGCCACGACAACGGTCTTGGATCACAGGCGGCTCCTGCCGACACTGCTCGTCCCCGCCTTCATCACGCTGCTGGCCGTCTCCTCGGTCAATGTCATCCTGCCGGCGGTCTCCCACAGCCTGAGCGCCGGTACCACCGGTCTTCAGCTCGTCGTCTCCGGCTACGCCCTCGTCTTCGGAGTCGTCCTCGTCCCGGCCGGTCGTGCCGGCGACGTTATGGGGAGAGGACGGATCTTCGTCATCGGCATGCTCATGTTCGGGGTCGGTTCGCTCGCCTCGGGCCTGGCTCCCGACGTCGTCACCCTCAACCTGGCCCGTGTGGTCATGGGAATCGGCTCAGGACTGCTCAACCCGCAGGTGACCGGCATGATCCAGCAGTACTACTCCGGTGAGGCCCGTGGCCGGGCCTTCGGGTTCTTCGGCGCCGTCATCGGGGTCTCGGTAGCGGTAGGGCCGGTGCTCAGCGGCGGGTTCATCGGCTGGCTCGGGGACGACTGGGGCTGGCGCACCTCCTTCCTCATCAACGTCCCCCTCGCCCTGGCCGGCATCTGGGCCGCACGCCGCTACCTGCCGGCCTCCGCCTGGTGCTGCGGAAGCGGCACGGATCACATGGATCACACCAACGTGGACGGGGCGCCCCGATCGCGCAGGGTCGACCTCGACCCGGTGGGGATGGGGCTGCTCACCGTCGGCACGCTCCTGATCATGGTCCCCTTCATGGAGGCGTCGGCCGGCGCCTGGATCTGGGGCCTGGAGGTGGCGGGCATCGGCATCATCGCGGCCTGGGCTGCCTGGGAGAGGCGCTACCGGGCCCGGGGCGGTGCCCCCATGGTGGACCTCAGTCTGCTGGCTATTCCCTCCTTCGCCTACGGGAGCCTGGCCATCGCCGTGTACTTCCTGGGCTACACCTCCGTGTGGATCATCGTGGCCCAGTACGTCCAGGCCGGTCTGGGCTCGACCGCTCTGGCCAGTGGCCTCATCGGCGTCCCGGCCGCCCTGGCGGGATCGGTCGCTGCCGCCGTCGCCGGCCGCCGGGTGATCCGGGTGGGCCGTGCCATGGTGCTCGGTGGTATGGCGCTCGGCATGGCTGGGCTGCTGGCGAGCGTGGGCATCATCCACATGCACGTGCGTGCGGGCTGGAGCCCCTGGTGGTTGACGCTCACGCTGCTCGTGCTCGGTGTGGGGCAGGGGCTCGTGGTCTCGCCGAACCAGACCCTCTCCCTGGCCGACGTCCCCCTGGAGTACGCCGGGGCCGCGGGCGGCATCCTCCAGACCGGTGAGCGCATCGGCACCTCCATCGGCATTGCCGCCATCACGGGCCTGACCTTCCGCGTCTCGCACTCCTCGGGCTGGGACGCCGCCGCCCAGGTGGGACTGCTGGCCGTCGTGGCGGCCATCGCCGTGTCGGCCGCGGTTGCCGTCGTCGACCTGCGCCTGGCGGCCCGACGACGCCGGTAGCCGTCCGGTCAGCGGCGCACCCGCAGCACCCTGAAGCCCTTCGACGACGCCTGCCGGCTCACGTCCCAGCCCTGATCCCTCAGCCAGGCCGCCAGGGAGTCGGCCCCCAGGTTCTTGAGCACCACCAGCCAGGCCTCGCCGTCGTCGGACAGAAGCGGCAGCCAGTCCAGCAGCAGCGTGTGCAGGGCCTCCTTGCCGATGCGTACCGGGGGATTGGACCAGATGAGGTCCACCGTTCTGGAGCTCTCTCGCAGCTCGGTCAACAGCGCCTCGGCCGGGGATGTGCGTACGTTGTCCAGGCCTGCGGTCTCGGCGTTGCGGGCGGTCAGGGCCAGCGAGCGCTCATTGACATCGACCGCCAGGACCGTGGCCCCAGAAGCGGCGTCGGCCAGGGCCAGCGTGATCGGGCCCCAGCCGCATCCCAGGTCGAGAAAGGAACCGGTCTCGGGCGGATCGGGGACGTGGTCGAGGAGGACCTGTGTGCCCTTGTCGAGGCGGTCGGCGCTGAAGACGCCCGAGGCCGTGACCACCGTGTGCTCGACGCCGCGGATCGAGAACCGGTGAGTGCGTTCCTCAGCCTCGACGGCGGGGAAGACGGTGAAGTAGTGCTCGCTCACACCCGCAGGCTACCCGCGTAGCCTGACGCGCATGAGTGCCCCGCCCAGCTCCACCAGCAGTCCCTCGATCCGGGCGCTGCTCGGCTCGCGGACGGGCCACCTGGCACTGGCCGTGCTCGTCGTCGAGCTGCTGGCGGGCATGCAGGTCTACCTCAACCAGACGGTCCTGCCGCTGCTGGCCACCGAGATGGACGCCCGCAACACCTACGGTCTGGTGACCGCCGCGGCCCAGGTCCCCTCCTTCCTCACGATGCCGCTAGGTGGGGCCATGCTCACCCGATGGCGGCCCGACCGCCTCATGACCGCGCTCACCGCCCTGCTCGTGGCTGGCGCCGCTACCGGGGCCCTCGCCCCGAGTATCGAGGTCTACGTCCTTGGGGAGATCCTGCGGGGTCTGGCCGCCGGGGCCCTGGAAACGGCGACCATGGGGGTGATGGTTGCCGGCCTGCCCGACGCCTGGAGACGACTGTGCCTGGCGGCAGGCTCGGGCATGTGGGTCGTGGCGGCCCTGGCCGGTCCCGTCTACGCCTCCGGCATCAGCGCCTCCTGGGGCTGGCGCTGGGCCCTCGTGGCCTATCTGCCCGTGCTCATCGCTGCCCGGGCCGTCATGGCCACTCAGATCCGCGACCTCAGCATGGATGAGGAGACGGGGCACGACGAGGCGGTGCCATGGCTGCCCGCCCTGGCCATGGCCGCGGGCGTGGCGCTCATCGGGGCGCTGCGCGCCTCCAGCCCCTGGTTCTGGCCCGGCGCACTGGCCGGCGCCGCTCTGGTGCTCTGGTCCTGCTCTCAGGTGCTTCCGGCAGGCAGCCTACGCCTGGCGCTCGGCCGGCGCGCCGGCATCGCCACCCTCATGTGGGTGTGCGCCCTGTTCCTGACAGTGGACTACCTGGTGGCCCCCGGCTCCCACGACGTTCTGGGTATGAGCCCGACGCAGACCGGCTGGGCACTGACCGCCGGGGGCATCGGCTGGTCGGTCGTCGCGATCGCCTGTGGTGCCAGACCGGCGAGCGAACCGGATGCCTACCGATGTCGTACGGCAGCAGCGGCAGTCTTCTTCACTCTCGGAATCGTCGTCATGATCGTCGCGGTGACCGGCTACCTGGGCTGGTGGGCTCTGCCGCTGGGCTATGGCGTGGCAAGCATCGGCATGGGCCTGACCCACCTGGACACCATGAACCGCATCGTCACCGATCCCGCCGAGCCCGATGGCATCACCCACGCCCAGGCCGCCACCGCCGTCACCATAGCCGGAGCCACGGGCAGCGCTGTCCTGGGGACGGTTGCCACGGCCTTCGTCGCCCCCACCGGGGCCGGTGTCGAGGCGGGGCGGCTGTGGCCGACCCTCGCCGTCCTCGCGGCAGGCCTGATCCTCACTCCGCTGCTGGCCCGACGCGCCGCCTGAGCAGCGGGTGGCCTCCCAGACCCGTGGGCAGTAGCATCACCCCCATGTGGATCCTTCGTATGCGCTGAACCGGCGGCCGACGCCCCGGACGAACCATCACCCCCCGGCGAGGGGCGCAGGTATACGACGAAGGACTTCTTGTGACCCATCACCACCCAGCCACTTCCACCACACCCGAGGCCGCCGCTGACGTTCATGACGTCGTCGCCCGCGTTCTGTCCCGCACCGGAACCGCCCTGGCCTCCACCGCCGCCCAGCACGAGCATGCGGACGGTGTTGACGACGGCTCCCTCGAGCGTGAGGCCCGTGCCGCCCGCCGTCGCGTGGCCGGCCTGTCCACCGAGCTGGAGGACGTCAGTGAGGTCGAGTACCGGCAGGTCCGCCTGGAGAAGGTGGTCCTGGTGGGTCTCGAGCTGCCCCGGCACGCCTCCTCACCCGGTGCGCCAACCGGTAACGCGCCGGGGGCCCGCGACTCCCAGGACGCCGGCACCTCCCTGCGCGAGCTGGCCGCCCTGGCCCAGACCGCCGGCAGCCAGGTCCTCGACGCCGTCATCCAGAAGCGTGACCATCCCGATCCGGCCACCTACCTGGGCAGCGGCAAGGCCCGCGAGCTGGCTGACGTGGTGGCCGCCGCCGGAGCCGACACGGTCATCGTCGACGGCGAGCTCGCCCCCTCCCAACGCCGTGCCCTGGAGGACGTCGTCGGCGTCAAGGTCGTCGACCGCACCGCCCTCATCCTGGACATCTTCGCCCAGCACGCCAAGTCCCGCGAGGGCAAGGCCCAGGTCGAGCTCGCCCAGCTCGAGTACCTCCTGCCGCGCCTGCGTGGATGGGGAGAGTCCATGTCCCGGCAGGCCGGAGGCCGCGTGGCCGCCGGCCAGGGCATCGGTTCACGCGGCCCCGGCGAGACCAAGATCGAGCTCGACCGGCGTCGCATCCGCCAGCGCATGGCCCGCCTGCGCCGCGAGATCCAGGCCATGGCGCCCTCGCGCGAGACCAAGCGCGGCTCACGCCGACGCGGGGCCATCCCCTCGGTGGCGATCGCCGGCTACACCAACGCCGGCAAGTCCTCCCTCATGAACCGCCTCACCGAGGCCGGAATCATGGTCGAGGACGCCCTGTTCGCCACCCTCGACCCCACCGTGCGGCGGGCCGAGACCTCCGAGGGACGCACCTACACCCTCACCGACACCGTCGGCTTCGTGCGCAACCTGCCCCATGAGCTGATCGAGGCCTTCCGCTCCACGCTGGAGGAGGTGGCCGGGGCCGACCTCGTGCTCCACGTCGTCGACGCCGCCCACCCCGACCCGCTCAGCCAGGTGGCGGCCGTGCGCACCGTCCTGTCCGAGATCCCCGACGCCCTGGACGTGCCCGAGCTCATCGTCCTCAACAAGACCGATCTCGCCGACGCCGTCACCCTGGCGGCACTGCGCACCCGCCTACCCGGCTCTGTGGCGGTCTCGGCCCGCACGGGGGAGGGGATCGAGGAGCTGCGCACCCGCATCGAGCGGATGCTGCCCCACCCGCAGGTGAGTATCGACGTCGTCGTGCCCTACTCTCGTGGCGACCTCGTCTCCCGGGTTCACGCCGAGGGCGAGATCGACACGGTCGACTACGTCGAGACCGGTACGCGCGTGGTCGCGCGCGTCGGCTCCGCTCTGGCGGCCGAGATCGAGGATGCCGCCGGCGCCTCAGTCGGCTGAGCCCACCGTGACCCGAACCGAACCGGACCAGCCGAGCCGGCCTGCCGCTGACGGATCCGGTGACCAGCAGGCCCTGGACGTCCTGAACACCGCGATCTCCGCCATGGGCGGCAGTCCCCGCCAGGGCCAGGTCACCATGGTGCGTGAGGTCGTCCGGTCCGTGGCCGACGGCGCCCACCTCCTGGTGCAGGCCGGCACCGGAACGGGAAAGTCCCTGGGCTACCTGGTGCCCGCCATGGTCCACGCCGTGCAGACAGGAGACCGGGTGGTGGTCTCCACCGCCACCCTGGCCCTCCAACGGCAGGTCCTCACCAAGGACGCGCCTGTAGCGGCCGACGCCGTCGAGCAGGTCACCGGCACCCGCCCCGAGGTGGCCCTGCTCAAAGGCTGGCAGAACTATCTGTGCCGCCACCGCCTGGACGGTGGCTACCCGCAGGACGAGGACGAGTCAGCGCTCTTCGGTGTCGGCGACGCCATCGCCCAGCCGGCCGCCGGACACGGAGCCGATGCGAGCCTGGGGGAGCAGGTGGTGCGCCTGCGCGAGTGGGCGGCCAGAACGGACACCGGTGACCGGGACGACCTCGTTCCCGGTGTCTCCCAGCGCGCCTGGGCGCAGGTCTCCGTCTCCCGCGCCGAGTGCCTGGGACAGTCCTGCCCCCTGAAGGCCGAGTGCTTCCCCGAGCTGGCCCGCGCCAACGCCTCCCGGGCAGACCTCGTGGTCACCAACCACGCCATGCTCGGCGTCGTTGTGGCCGGCAACCCCGGGGTCCTGCCCGACCACCAGGTCCTCATCGTCGACGAGGCCCATGAGCTCGCCGACCGTGTCCGCTCTCAGGGCACCATCGCCCTGTCGGCGGCCGCCGTGGCGCGCACCGCCGCCACCGCCCGCAAGCACGCCTCCGTTCTGGTCAGCGAGCTGGAGTCGGCGGGGCAGAGCCTCCAGCTGGCCCTGGCCGAGCTGCCCGACGGCCGGCTGGAGGCGCCTCTGCCCGCCGCCCTGCACGATGCGCTCGTGGTCCTGGGCGGTGCCGCCCGCCAGGTCGCCTCCGACGTGCGCGACCGGGCACGTGCCCTGGGCCGAGACCGCTCCGGTGAGGCCGCCGGGGGCTTCGCGATCGCGCGCACCGCCGTGGGTGACCTGGTCGACGCGCTGGACCGCATGACCTCGGAATCGGTGGCCCAGAAGCGCGACGTCGCCTGGATCGAGCGTCCCCGCATGGGCGCCGAGCCCCCGCGGCTCCTCCTGGCCCCCATCGAGGTGGCCGGCTCGGTGGCGGGCCACCTGCTGAACGGCCGCACCAGCGTCATGACGTCGGCGACCCTCGCCCTGGGGGAGAGCTTCGACCCCATGGCCCGGGCCCTGGGGCTGTCGCTGGCCGAGCAGCCGTGGAGAGGCATCGACGTCGGATCGCCCTTCGACTACCCCCGTCAGGGCATCCTCTACGTGGCCGCCCACCTGCCCCGCCCCGGCGCCGGCATCTCCGAGGCCGCCCTGGACGAGATGATCGCACTGGTCGAGGCCTCCGGCGGTGGCATGCTGGGGCTGTTCTCCTCCAAGCGCGCCGCCCAGGAGGCCGCCGAGGTGCTGCGCGGAGCCACCGACCTGTCCGTCTACGCCCAGGGGGACGACCAGCTGCCCACCCTGGTGCAGGCCTTCGCAGACGATGAGGCGGCCTGCCTGGTGGGCACCCTGTCGCTGTGGCAGGGCGTGGACGTTCCCGGACGCACCTGCCGGCTCGTCGTCATCGACCGCATCCCCTTCCCCCGCCCCGACGACCCGGTCGCCCAAGCCCGCACCGACGCCGTCGTGGCCGCCGGAGGCAACGGCTTCATGAGCGTGGCCGCCACCCACGCCGCCCTGCTCCTGGCTCAGGGAGCGGGGCGGCTCATCCGCCGCAGCCAGGATCGCGGCGTCGTCGCCGTCCTGGACTCCCGCCTGCGCACCGCCCGCTACGGGGGCTTCCTCACCCGGTCCATGCCCGCCCTGTGGCCGACGACGAAGCCCGACGTGGTCCGCGCCGCTCTGCAGCGCCTGTCCGTCCGCCCCGAGGTCCCAAAGAGGTAGCGAACCTTCCGGGTGGGCCCTTCGGTATGTGCCCCTCAGTAGGATCTGCACGTAGGCTTGGCGTGAGCGGGTGCTCGCGCCCTGCGGTCCTGCCCAGCAGATCCCACTGAGGAGAAGAACGTGTCAGACCACATCACCACTACCGCTGAAGGCTCCTACCCCACCAACCGTTCCGGCCGTCCCTCCAAGGTCGCCGTCATCGGCGCCGGGGCCGTCGGCTCCACCCTCGCCTACGCCTGCGTGACCAAGGGCGTGGCCCGTGAGGTCGTTCTGCAGGACATCGTCAAGGAGAAGGTCGAGGCGGAGGCCCTCGACATCGCCCAGGGAATCCAGTTCACCTCCGCCGGATCCGTCTCAGGCTCCGACGACCCCGAGATCTGCCGCGACGCGGACGTCATCGCTATCACCGCTGGCGCCAAGCAGAAGCCGGGCCAGTCCCGCCTCGAGCTCGCCGGTGCCACCGTCGGCATCATGGAGAAGATCCTCCCCAGGCTCGTGGAGGTCGCCCCCAACGCCATCTTCGTCCTCGTGGCCAACCCGGTGGACGTGGTCACCTACTGCGCCAAGAAGATCACCGGCCTGCCCGAGAACCAGGTCTTCGGCTCCGGCACGGTGCTGGACACGGCCCGGATGCGCTACCTCATCTCCCTGGAGACCGGCACGGCCGTCCAGAACATCCACGGGTACATCTCCGGTGAGCACGGTGACTCCGAGGTGCCTCTGTGGTCCTCCACCGAGATCGGCGGCGTGCCGATCACCCAGTGGGGCACCACCCTCGACGGCGGTGTGTTCGACGAGTCCAAGCGCGAGCGCATCGCCCACGACGTCGTCCGCTCCGCCTACCGCATCATCGAGGGCAAGGGCGCGACCAACTACGCCGTCGGTCTGGCCGTCCAGCGCATCATCGGCGCCGTCCTCAACGACGAGCAGCGGGTACTCACCATCTCCCCGCTGCTGGACAACTGGCACGGCATCTCCGACGTCTGCATGGCCGTCCCCACGATTGTGGGCCGCGAGGGCGCCGGGCGTCGCCTCGAGCTGCCCCTGACCGCCGATGAGAAGGAGCGCCTGACCGCCTCCGCCGACCACCTTCGCGAGGTCGCCCGCGGTCTGGGCTACTGAGCCTCCGGCATCACCGACCTGAGCCGTTGAAGGCCCGCCCCGGTCACCGGGGCGGGCCTTCAGTCGTACGGATATGAGCCGGGTTTGGTCGTCAGTGCGCCCACCGGCAGCCCCTACAGGGACCGCAGCACCGTGACCACCTTGCCCATGATCGTGGCGCGGTCACCGTCGATCGGGGCGTAGCTGGAGTTACGGGGGAGCAGCCACTGGTGACCGTCACGGCGCGAGAGCACCTTGACCGTCGCCGAGGCTCCGTCGACGTCCTCGACCATCGCCGCCACGATCTCGCCGTTGGCCGCGTCCGGCTGTGAGCGCACCACCACCCAGTCTCCGTCGCAGATGGCGGCCTCGATCATCGAGTCCCCGTGCACCTCCAGCATGAAGAGCTCGCCCTGGCCGGTGAGGCGACGGGGCAGCGCCATGACGTCGGTGATGTCCTGCTCCGCCAGAATCGGGGCCCCGGCGGCGATCCGCCCCACCAGCGGCACGGCGACCGCGTCCCCGTCCTCAATCCCCAGGACCCGGGGAGCCTCGAGTGAGACGGCGGACGAGACGTCCACGGGTACGTCTCCACGGGGGCCGGCGTCGTGATGGGCGCCGATCACCTCCATCGCCCGGGGGCGGTTGGGGTTCCGGCGTACCAGGCCCAGGTGCTCGAGCTTGTCCAGCTGGTGCTTGACGGAGGAGGGGCTGGTCAGGCCCACCTGCTTACCGATCTCCCGCAGCGAGGGAGGGTATCCGTGGGCGGCGATGGCCTCGCAGACTGCCTCGTAGACCGCCCGGGCCCGCTTGTCGAGACCGCTGACGGCCTCAGTGAGTGCGCCGGTGTCCATGCGGGTGACTGCCTCGCCTGCGTCCGTACCTGCGGGTGAGGCCGATGCTGGTGCGTTGCCCCGGTCAGCCGTGGTGCTCATGGTCCTGGCCCTCCCTGCTGGACAGCCCTCAGGCCCGCAGGCGTTAAGGGCGCGACATAGATGTCGGTGGTCCGTGATCTTCTTGGATGCAACAAGCCTAACGGCGAGACGACCACGATTCAAACACATGTTCGAAGAAATGCTGGACGTGTCGCCCGTCAGGCGCTAGTGTGTCGAACAAGCGTTTGTCGAACATGTGTTCAGGAGGAAGATATGAGCGCCATCGCAGTCCTGCCCCCGCCCCGTCCGGCGTCTCGGGTCCGGGGGCGTGGGTGCACTACCGGACAGGTTTCGGAAGCCTCCGACAGGCAGCCGGCCGTGCGGAGCTCCTCGCGGCCTCGACTGCGGCTGGTCACGGATGACTTCGTCCCGGAGGTCTCGGAGCGCTGCGGCGACGACGCCTCCGTTCGACACCTCTCGGTGGCGTCCGACTCGATCCCGACGCCATCGTCGATGCGTCGTCCCTCCAGGCCTGCGGCGCTGCGTGACCGCCGCTCAGAGCTGGAGGCGCTGGCTCCCCAGCACCCTGCGGTGCGCGCCGCCAGGCTGCGGGCGGGCTCTCAGGACGACAGCGGTTCGCAGCGGGTGCGGAGCGATGTCGGTGCTGCATCTCAGGGTCGGCCGGGCCGACCTGGGCGGACGGTGCGCTCTCGGGTGGACCTGCGTCTTCTCCGCGATGATTCCCTCGTCGTCATCGCTGCGATTGTGCTCGCCTGCTGCGGACTCATGCTCGGCGGGCTGGTGGGCCTGACCTCCTCGACCTCAGCCGCAGTGGCCGGTCAGGCACCGGTCAGCACGGTCACCACCGTCGTTCGTCCTGGTCAGTCCCTGTGGGAGATCGCCGCGGCGAGCGGCACCTCGGACGTTGCGGGGACGGTGGCTCGGATCGTCGAGCTCAACGACCTTCAGGACACCACCGTCCGTGCCGGACAGACCCTTGAGGTCCCCTCTGCCTGAGCGCCCGTGTGCTGGTCGCACTGTGGGGCAGGCTTGCGGGGCGGCCCGCCGGGCGTTTAGTCTCCGATGGACTGACAGGTAGTCCAGTGAGATCGGAGGTCGGAGGCGTGCACTGCCCCTTCTGCCGTCATGACGGCTCTCGGGTCGTCGACTCCCGGACCGCGGAGGACGGCACCTCGATCCGCCGCCGACGTGAGTGTCAGCAGTGCGGACGCCGTTTCACCACTCTGGAGACCACCAGCCTGTCGGTCTGTAAGCGCTCCGGCGTCGTGGAGCCCTTCAGTCGCGACAAGGTCATGGTCGGAGTCAGGCGGGCCTGTCAGGGGCGCCCTGTCTCCGACGATCAGCTCGCGCTCCTGGCGCACAAGGTCGAGGAGGCCATCCGTGCAGGAGGTCAGGCCCTCGTCGACTCTCACGATGTCGGTCTGGCGATCCTCGGCCCTCTACGCGATCTGGATCAGATCGCCTACCTGCGCTTCGCCTCGGTCTACTCCTCCTTCGACTCCCTGGAGGACTTCGAGACCGCCATCGCCGAGCTGCGCCGCGCCGAGGTCGGCTCCTAGCCTCAGCGACGCACGGATCATGGACGGCCCCTGAAGAGCACGCGCGAGGAAGGCGGCGTGGCAGACTTGAGGTCATGCGCGTTCTCATCGTCTCCGACTGCTATGCGCCCAGGCTGGGCGGCATCGAGACCCAGGTGCAGGACCTCGCCCACAACCTGAGGCTGGCCGGCCACGAGCCCGCCGTCGTCACCGCGACACCGGTTGGTGATGATCGCGGCCGCAGCGTCGAGCGGGACGATGGCTTCCCGGTCTACCGCACCACCGCGAACCTGCCCGGTGAGCTGCCCGTGCACCCACGAGCCGGGCGTGAGCTGGGTGAGCTCATGTCCCGCCTGCGTCCCGATGTCGTTCACGCCCACGTCGGCATCGTCTCCCCCTTCGCGTGGTCCGGTATCGCTGCGGCCCGGCGGGTGGGACTCCCGCTGGCCGTCACCTTCCACTGCGTCCTGGGGCCCTGGGCGTCGGCGGCCGGGGTGCTGGGGCCTGTTGGCCCCGTGCGGCTGTGGCAGCGCGGCGGTGCCGATCTGACGGCCGTGTCCTCCATGCTGGCCGCCGATGTCCGGCGCGCCGGGGCTTATGATCCGGTGACCGTCCTGCCCAACGGCATCACCGTCGATGACTGGCGGCTGGAGCGCCCCGGACCTCAGGTGATCGGGGCGCACCGGCCGGTCACGGTGGTGGCTTCCCTGCGCTGGATCGAGCGCAAACGTCCTCTGCAGGTCGTGCGTGCCTTCGCCCAGGCGGTCAGAAGCACTCCTGGAACCGATGCCCTCCTCAGGATCTACGGGGACGGCCCGCTGCGCGACAGGCTCGCCCAGGAGGTCACCGACTCCGGCCTGGCTGACCGCATCACCCTGGTGGGGCGCGTTGAGCGCAGTGAGCTCGCCCGGGCCTTCACCCGTGCCGACATCTACCTGCAGACTTCGCCCGCCGACTCCTTCGGCATCTCCACCCTCGAGGCCCGCACCGCGGGACTGGCGGTCGTGGCGCTGCGCTCCAGCGGAGTCAGTGACTTCGTGACCGATGGCGTTGACGGTCTCCTCGCCGACGACGAGACCGGCCTGGCCCGTGAGCTCGCCGCTCTTCTGGGGGATGACGATCTGCTCGGGCGCATCAAGGCCCACAACTACGAGATCACCCCCCTGCCTGTATGGGGGTCCGTGGTCCAGATGAACGTCGAGGCCTACCATCGCGCCATCGACCTGCGAGGCGCTCGCTAGTCTTGGGCCGGGCCGGGGAGGTCGGAGGGCTCAGGGGCGCGCGTCAGGCGACGCCGGTGTCGCTGAGCACCTCAGACAGGCGGCGCGCCGCCGCCATGACCACGTGGCCGTGGACCCGGCCGGGCTGACGTCCCATGCGCTCGATGGGGCCGGATATGGAGATCGCGGCGACGACCTTGCCTCCCGGCCCGCGCACCGGTGCCGAGACCGAGGCGACCCCCGGCTCACGCTCCCCGACCGACTGGGCCCAACCCCGACGTCGGACCGCGGAGAGCATAGTGGCGGTGAAGCGGGCGCCCACCAGGCCGCGATGGAGGCGGTCGGGCTCCTCCCAGGCGAGGAGCACCTGGGCGGCCGAACCGCCCTGCATGGACATGGTGGCGCCCACAGGGATGGAGTCGCGCAGACCGATGGGGCGCTCGGCGTTGGCCACGCAGATGCGCACATCACCCTGACGACGATAGAGCTGCGCGGACTCATGGGTCTTGTCCCGCAGGGCCGTCAGCACGGGGCCTGCGGCGGACAGGAGGTGGTCCTCGCCCGCGGCGCTGGCCAGCTCAGTGAGTCGGGGGCCCAGGATGAAGCGTCCCTGGGAGTCGCGGGTGACCAGACGGTGGAACTCCAAGGCGACCGCGATGCGGTGCGCCGTGGGGCGGGCCAGGTGAGTGGCGGACACGAGCTGGGCAAGGGTCGCCGGGCCTGATTCCAGTGCGCTCATCACCAGGGCCGCCTTGTCGATCACGCCGACGCCGCTGCTGTCGTTCTCTAGGGAGCTGTCCATAATCTGATACTGTCATTTCAAGGTGTGAGATTTCAAGTTAAGGTCGTGCCCGGAAGCGGCACAGTGTCAGCATCCTGAGGTCCAGGTGAGAACCTGCGACGGAGGTGCGGTACGGCCGCTGACAGCCGTTTCTGAGAGGATGTAAGTCGATGGGAATGACTCTCGCCGAGAAGGTCTGGCGTGATCATGTGGTGTCCAAGGGTAGCGACGGTGCCCCTGACCTGCTCTACATCGACCTTCACCTGGTCCACGAGGTCACCAGCCCCCAGGCCTTCGAGGGGCTGCGTCTTGCCGGACGCAAGGTCCGCCGCACCGACCTGACCATCGCCACCGAGGACCACAACACCCCCACCCTGGACATCGATCTGCCGATCGCCGACGTCACCAGTCGCGCCCAGATCGAGACCCTGCGCGCTAACTGCGCCGAGTTCGGGGTGCGCCTGCACTCGCTGGGGGACGCCGACCAGGGGATCGTCCACGCCGTCGGCCCGCAGCTGGGGCTGACCCAGCCCGGCATGACCGTGGTGTGCGGAGACTCCCACACCTCTACCCACGGCGCCTTCGGAGCACTCGCCTTCGGTATCGGCACGTCCCAGGTCGAGCACGTCCTGGCCACCCAGACCCTGCCCATCGCCCCTTTCAAGACGATGAGCGTCACCATCGACGGCGACCTGCCCTCAGGCAGCGGGGCCAAGGACATCATCCTGGCCATCATCGCCAAGATCGGGACCAATGGCGCCCAGGGCCACGTCATCGAGTACCGCGGCCGCGCCATCGAGCAGCTCTCGATGGAGGCCCGCATGACGATCTGCAACATGAGCATCGAGGGCGGGGCCCGGGCAGGCATGATCGCCCCCGACCAGACCACCTTCGACTACCTCAAGGACCGCCCCCACGCACCCGTCGGCGACGACTGGGACGCGGCCGTGGAGTACTGGTCCAGCCTGCGCACCGACCCCGATGCCGTCTTCGACACCGAGGTCGTCCTCGAGGCCAAGGACATCGAGCCCTTCGTCACCTGGGGAACCAACCCCGGGCAGGGGCTTCCGCTGTCGGCCACGGTCCCCGACCCCGAGGACATCGCCGACGCCACCGAGCGCCTCGCCGCCGAACGCGCCCTGGAGTACATGGATCTCGTTCCGGGAACGCCTCTGCGTGAGATCAAGGTCGATACCGTCTTCATCGGCTCGTGCACCAACGGCCGGATCGAGGACCTGCGGGCTGCCGCCGAGGTGGTGCGCGGACGCAAGAAGGCCGAAGGGCTGCGCATGCTCGTGGTACCGGCCTCCGCCCGGGTGCGTCTGCAGGCCGAGGCCGAGGGGCTGGACCGGGTCTTCAAGAGCTTCGGTGCCGAGTGGCGCAACGCCGGCTGCTCCATGTGCCTGGCCATGAACCCGGACAAGCTCTCCTCCGGGGAGCGCGCTGCCTCCACCTCCAACCGCAACTTCGAGGGGCGTCAGGGCAAAGGGGGACGCACTCACCTCGTCTCGCCCGTCGTCGCCGCGGCCACCGCCGTGCGCGGGGCCCTGTCCGCCCCGGGGGACCTGCCCCCGCGGTCAGCAGGATGGGAGGAGGCCGACGCCGCCGGCGGGCCGGTTTCGAGCGCCTCCGGCATTCCTGTGGTGACAGCGGTTCCGCCGGCGCCGTCGTCAGCGTCGGTCACGCTCCCTGTGACTGCGCTGTAGCGCCCGGCCCCGCGAAAGAGATGAAGAGACGTAAGGCAAGGAGCTGAAAGAGGCTGTGGACAAGTTCATCCGGCACACCGGAATCGGCGCCCCGCTGCGGCGCAGCGCCGTCGACACCGACCAGATCATTCCGGCGGTGTACCTCAAGCGCATCACGCGCACGGGCTTCGACGACGCCCTGTTCGCCTCCTGGCGGGCCGGTGAGCCCGACTTCATCCTCAACCAGGAGGCCTACAAGCGGGCCTCGGTGCTCGTGGCGGGCCCCGACTTCGGTACGGGATCCTCGCGCGAGCACGCCGTGTGGGCCCTCAAGGACTACGGGTTCAAGGTCGTCCTGGCTCCCCGCTTCGCCGACATCTTCCGCGGCAACGCCGGAAAGCAGGGGCTGGTGGCCGGAGTGGTGTCGCAGGAGGACTGCGAGCAGCTGTGGAAGATCCTCGAGACCGAGCCCGGCACCGAGGTGACCGTGGACCTGGAGAACCGCACGGTCGAGGTCGGGGCCTTCCGCTGCACCTTCGCCATCGACGACTACGTGCGTTGGATCCTGATGGAGGGGCTCGATGACATCTCCCTGACCCTGACCCAGGAGGACGCCATCCGTGCCTACGAGGAGGCTCGCCCGGCCTTCAAGCCGCGTACCCAGCCGGCCAAGCACCTCCCTGCTCAGGAGGTCGTCTCGGCCAGGACCGCGGACATGCCTCAGCCCTGACAGCGGCCGGATCAGACGAGTCGTCGTGGCTCCCCGACGCCGATTTCATCGGAATTGTCACGGCGATGTCAGTTATTGATCAGGACTTTCTGTGAGTCGAAGGCCACCCGATGCGGACGTGAAAACGGTCCTGGGAGTCCCGTCGGTGCGCTTATGCTGGGACGGCCTCGCGCGCCCGCGCGAGGATTGGGTACCCGGCTCACGCGCACGGCGCACCCAGATGACGTCATGGAGGTGCGCATGGTCGACGGTCTGCTCCAGGTCGAGGGCGGTCGCCCGCTGACTGGTGAGATCACCGTCCGCGGAGCCAAGAACCTGGTTCCCAAGGCGATGGTGGCGGCCCTGCTGGGGTCATCCCCCTCGGTGCTGCGCAACGTCCCACTCATCCGTGATGTCGACGTGGTCTCGGGACTGCTGAGTCTGCACGGCGTGAGCATCGACTACGACCAGCGCGAGGGCGTCCTTCAGCTCGACCCCTCCAAGGTCGAGTCCGCGCACATGGCCGATATCGACGCGCACGCCGGCTCCTCGCGCATCCCGATCCTCTTCTGCGGCCCGCTCCTGCACCGCCTGGGGGAGGCCTTCATCCCCGACCTGGGCGGCTGCCGTATCGGTGACCGCCCCATCGACTTCCACCTGGAGATCCTGCGGCAGTTCGGCGCCACTGTCGACAAGCAGGCCCAGGGTATTCGGCTGACGGCACCGGGTGGCCTCAACGGCACCGTCATCGAGCTGCCCTACCCCTCAGTCGGTGCCACCGAGCAGACCCTGCTCACCGCCGTACGCGCTCACGGACTGACCGAGCTGCGCAACGCCGCCGTCGAGCCCGAGATCATGGACCTCGTCGACGTCCTGCAGAAGATGGGCGCCATCATCTCGGTGGACACCGACCGCACCATCCATGTCGAGGGCGTCGACGAGCTGTGCGGCTACACCCACTCGGCTCTGCCGGACCGCATCGAGGCCGCCTCCTGGGCCTCGGCCGCCCTGGCCACCCGCGGCAACGTGTTCGTGCGCGGAGCCCACCAGAGCCACATGACCACCTTCCTCAACACCTTCCGCAAGGTGGGGGGCGCCTTCGACGTCACCGACGAGGGCGTCCGCTTCTACCACCCCGGCGGGGACCTGCGCTCCATCGTGGTGGAGACCAACGTCCACCCCGGCTTCATGACCGACTGGCAGCAGCCCCTCGTCGTCGCGCTCACCCAGGCTCAGGGCCTGTCCATCGTCCACGAGACCGTCTACGAGAACCGCTTCGGATTCACCGGCGCACTTCGCAAGATGGGGGCCACCATCCAGGTCTACCGCGAGTGCCTGGGCGGGACCGAGTGCCGTTTCGGGCAGCGCAACTTCTACCACTCCGCGGTCATCTCCGGGCCCACGCGGCTGACCGGTGCCGACATCGTCGTACCCGACCTGCGGGGCGGCTTCTCTCACCTCATCGCGGCCCTGACCGCCGAGGGCACCAGCCGGGTCGAGGGCGTCAACCTCATCGACCGAGGCTACGAGCACTTCATGTCCAAGCTCGAGTCCCTCAACGCCGCCGTCACCCGCCTGGCCTGACTGAGGCTACCGCCAGCCGTGCATCAGTGAGGCCGGCGGCTGGGTCGCACGCGCGGGGCCGGGTACGGCTCGGAGAACCTCGCTCGGCTCGCTGAGCGGTTAGAGTTCACCTGTGCCTGCAACACGCCCCATGACTCCGTTCTACCGCTTCGCCGCGCGCGGGGCGATCATCCCGTTCCTCAAGGTGGTCTCCCGGCAGAAGGTGACCGGTCTGGAGAACATCCCCCGTCAGGGCGGCTTCATCGCCGTGGCCAACCACCTGACTGACCTCGACTCGCTCACAGCCATGCGCGCCCTGGTCGACACCGACGTGCCGGTCTACTCCCTGGCCAAGTCCACGCTGTTCAAGGTGCCGCTGCTCGGCTCGATCCTGCGGGCCGGCGGCCAGATCCCGGTCCAGCGGGGCACCCAGAACGCGGCTACGGCCCTCAAGGCCGCCAGTGATGTCCTGGCCGACGGCGGCGCCATCATGATCTTCCCCGAGGGCACCCTCTCCCGTGACCCCCTTAAGTGGCCGATGGTCGCCAAGACCGGCGCGGCCAGGTTGGCCATGACCAGTGGAGCGCCTGTTCTGCCCATGGGGCAGTGGGGAGCCCATGAGATCCTGGACACCTACGGGCGCTCCTTCCGTCCTTTCCCGCGAAAGGACGTGCGTGTCACCATCGGTGAGCTCATGGACCTGTCCCGTTTCGGGACGGACACCCAGGACCGTGAGGCCGTGCGTGCCTGCACCGCTGAGATCATGCGGGCCATCACCGCCCTGGTCGAGGAGCTCCGGGGTGAGAAGGCCCCCCGCCCCTTCGACCTGCACTACGACGGCGACCCTGGCAAGGGCAGGATCGGCGTGCGTCGTCCTGACCCGCTGCCCGAGCCGCACCCCGACGAGCCCGGCGACACCGAGAAGGCCTGCGAGAGTACTGGGGAGAGCCAGAAGGAGGCCGGGCAGTGAGCGGTTCCGGTGCAGCGGCAGTGCGGCGGGCGACCGTCATCGGCTCGGGAGCCTGGGGCACCACCTTCGCCGGCCTCCTGGCCCAGACCGGTACTCCCACGGTGATCTGGGCACGGCGCCAGGAGATCGCCGATGAGATCAACGCCGGCACCAACGGGCGCTACGTTCCCGGCCACCGCCTGCCGGCGGGCGTCACGGCCACCACCGACCTGGCCGACGCTGTCGATGAGGCGTGCGCCGTCGTCGTGGCCGTGCCCTCCCAGGAGGCCCGAAAGGTGCTGGAGCCCGTCCGGGGCGCCCTGGCCGACGACGCCGTGGCCGTCTCCCTCATGAAGGGGATCGAGCTGGGCACCGGGCTGCGGATGAGTGAGGTCCTCGCCCAGGTACTGGGCATCGACCGCTCCCGTGTCGTCGTCGTCTCCGGGCCCAACCTCGCCGACGAGATCGCCGGCGGGCAACCCACCGCGACCGTGGTGGCCGCCGACGACGAGCAGGTCGCGGCCCGGATCGCCGCCCTGTGCGCTACCGGGACCTTCCGCCCCTACACGAACACCGATGTCCTGGGCGTCGAGCTGTGCGGAGCGGTCAAGAACGTCATCGCCCTGGCCGTTGGCGCCGCAGCGGGACGGGGCCTGGGGGACAACTCCAAGGCCACGATCATCACCCGGGGCCTGGTGGAGATCACCCGCCTGGGCCTGGAGCTCGGCGCCCGGCCCGAGACCTTCGCCGGGCTGGCCGGCATGGGGGACCTGGTGGCCACCTGCTCCTCGCCCCTGAGCCGCAACCAGACCTTCGGGCGTCACCTCGGTGAGGGGATGAGCGTGGCCGAGGCCGCCGCAGCCTCCCGGGGTGTGGCCGAGGGCGCCAAGTCGGCTCGTGCCGTCCTTGATCTGGCTCGGGCCCACGGTGTGGACATGCCGATCACCGCCGGGGTCGTCGCCGTTGTCGAGGGCGCCGCCAGCGTCGCCCAGGTGACGGACGCTCTTCTGGCCCGCCCCCGTAAGGCCGAGGGCGTGCACGCGGAGCCGTCTCAGGCCTAGCCCGTTCAGCGGTCCTCTGGAGCCCACTGGTCCGAGACATCTGTGGGAACGCGGTCGGTTCCTGTGCTCAGTCGAGGGCGATGTCGACGACCAGACGCGTGGGGTTGGAGAGGCTGAAGACCCGGTAGGTCTGGGAGTCGGTGCCCAGTACCACCTGGAACTCTCCCTCGAACCCGGGGTCGATGTAGGCCGAGTCGATGCTCCGGTCGTCGTTGGCGGAGTTGTCGAGCTCGATCTGGCGGTGACCGCTCACCCTCTGCCCGTCCGGAGGGACAGCGGCCACACCGCTGCCCCGGATCACCATCGTGCGCTCCCCCTCAACCTCGATCGGGTCGCCCTTGCCCATGGTGGAGACCGGGACGTCCCACTGCGGCTGGCTCCAGCCGGGCGTCCCCTGGCCGTCGAACTCCACCACGAATCGGCTGTAGCCCTCATCCGGGTGGTTTCCGACCCTGACGTCGGCGACCGTGAGGGTACTGCCCTCTCCTGCCTGCTGCCCCTGGGATCCTGCGCCCCAGTCCGGGGCGTCCGAGCTGTTCTGGCGTGGGTGAGTGGGTGGCGCCGTGGCCTCCGCAGCAGTTCCCGGTGCCCCTGTGCCGGTAGCGGCGGAGGGCGACGACGTACTCAGCGAGCAGGCGCCCAGTGCCAGGGTCGTGCTGAGCAGCAGGGTGAGTGGCGTGACGGAGCGGTGGTGCATCATTGCCTCACTTCGCGGGGCGTCCGAAGCGCCCGCTTTATTCCGGTGTCTCTGTGCGTTAACAGCATACGAGGTCCTGCGCGGTAGCGTTGGGACCTATGACAGATCTTCAGGAAACCGGCCCCTCCGTTCCCCGTCCTGACAAGTCCAAGGTGCGTGTCGCCGTCGTCTTCGGTGGCCGTAGCGGTGAGCACACGATCTCCTGCGCCACCGCCGCCGGAGTCCTGTCGGCCATTGACCGAGACCGCTATGAGGTCCTCCCTGTGGGCATCACGCCCGAGGGCCGGTGGGTGCTCGTCGAGGACGACCCGGCCGCTCTCGAGCTGAGCGACAGCCGGCCGCCGGTACAGATCACCACTGACGGACTGGGGCAGGGGGCGCTCTCCGCCCCGCTGGGAGGCGGCGAGCTCACCGTGCTCGGGCCCACGGGCCCCCGGGTCCTCGGCCAGATCGACGTCGTCCTCCCGCTTCTGCACGGACCCTACGGCGAGGACGGAACCATCCAGGGCATGCTGGAGATGATGGGTGTTTCCTACGTCGGCTGCGGGGTGCTGGCCAGCGCCGCGGGCATGGACAAGCAGGTCACCAAGGTGCTTCTGGGAGCAGCCGGTATCGCCACGGCGCCGCACGTCGTCGTCGGCCCCCACGCCTGGAAGCGCGATCCCGAGGTGATCCTGGACGCCTGCCGGTCCCTGAGCTACCCTCTGTTCGTCAAGCCCGCCCGCGCTGGATCCTCCTTGGGCATCAGCAAGGTCGAGCGCCCCGAGGACCTTCCCGGTGCCATCGAGGCCGCTCGCGCGATCGACCCCAAGGTCCTCGTGGAGAGCGGCATCGTGGGACGTGAGGTCGAGGTCGCCGTCCTTGAGGGGCGCGGCGACGACGCCCCCCGGGTGGCCGAACCCGGCGAGATCGCCATGGACGCCTCCCATGGCGCCGGTGAGTTCTACGACTTCGAGACCAAGTACCTTGCCCACGACGCCGTCGCCATGGTCTGCCCGGCGCGCATCGGCCCCGAGGAGCGCGCGCTCATCATGGACACCGCCGCCCGGGCCTTCGAGGCCGTGGGCTGCGAGGGCCTGGCCCGTGTCGACTTCTTCCTCACCGAGGCCGGCGAGGCAGTCGTCAACGAGATCAACACGATGCCCGGCTTCACCCCTTTCTCCATGTACCCCTACATGTGGCAGGTCTCCGGTCTGGGCTACACCGACCTGGTCTCAGAGCTCATCGAGCTGGCCCTTGTCCGCTCCACCGATGTCAACCGCTGAGCCGTCTCCTCCCGGTGGTGAGGCCGTGGGTGAGCAGATGCGGGTCGGTGACCTCAGTGAGGAGGAGCTCCTCGCGATCATCACCCCCTTCCTGCCGAGTGCCGCACAGACCCCGGTCGGCACCGGGGACGACTGCGCGGTGGTGTCCTTCACCGACGCCCGCACGGTGGTGAGCACCGACGTCTTGGTCGAGGGGCACCACTTCCGCACCGAGTGGTCCACGGGACGCGACGTCGGCGAAAGGGCTGCGGCCCAGAACCTCGCCGACGCCGCCGCCATGGGGGCCCGGCCGGTCGCCCTCGTCGTCGGTCTCGTCATGCCGCCGACCACGCCGGTGACATGGGTGCGGGACTTCGCTCAGGGACTGGCTCAGGGTTGTGAGCCCTGCGGGGCGGGTGTCGTCGGCGGCGATCTCAGTGGTGGGGAGTCGCTGGTCGTGTCGGTGACGGTCCTGGGAGACCTCGAGGGCCGGGCGCCGGTCCTGCGAAGCGGTGCCCGCCCCGGCGACCTCGTCGTCCATGCCGGCGCCCTGGGGCGCAGTGCGGCAGGGCTGGCACTGCTCAGCGCCGGGTCGCAGATCGTGGCGGCAGCTGAGCAGGATGGGGACCCGACTCAGGCTCGGGCCTGCCTCGCCGCCTTCCGCGCGCCCACTCCGGCGCTGGCAGCCGGCCCGGCCCTGGCCGATGCCGGAGCCACCTCCATGATGGACGTCTCGGACGGGCTGCTGCGCGACGCCGGACGGATCGCCCAGGCCAGCGGCGTCGTCATCGACCTGGATGACCCGGGCGATCTGCCCGACATGTCCTTCCTCGAACCGGTCGCCGCGCTCGTGGCGGGCGGCGAAGGGGCGACAGCGCGTGCTCTGGCCCGCACATGGCTGCTCACCGGGGGAGAGGACCATGGGATGCTCGCCACCGTCCCGGCGGCCCCCTCAACCCCTCTACCGGCGGACGTCAGCGTGATCGGCCGCGTCCTGGACCCGCAGGCCCCATCGGCACGCGCGCTGGGCCACCGACCAGGTGTCCTCCTGGGGGGAGAACCTGTCCAGGAGCGCACCGGCTGGGACCACTTCGCCAGGGTCTGAACGTCCTCTCCTGAGAGAGCGCCGAGGCGCGACAGGAGCACGACAAAGGCCGCCGGCTGCTGGTGGTGGTAGCGGCGGCCTCGTGCTCGAAGGACTCGAGGTGATGCGCTCAGATGTTGCGCGTCACCTTGCCGGCCTTGAGGCAGGACGTACACACGTTGAGGCGCTTGGGGGCGCCGTTGACGAGAGCACGCACACGCTGGATGTTGGGGTTCCACCGGCGGTTGGTCCGCACGTGGGAGTGCGAGACGCTCTTGCCGAAGATGGGGCCCTTGCCGCAAACGTCGCACACAGCAGCCACGGTCTCACTCCTGATCTTCAATGCTTCAACGCTCAGGCCGATGATGCCTGGCGCCAGGTCTTACCGCCCAGACGCAGAGCGCTGGGCAACCCGAACACAATAGCGGACCCTCTCGTCGCCTCCCAAGCCGCCAGGGCGTGGGTTCGGGCACACGTCGCGGTGGTCGAAGCCCAGAAGTCGTGCGCTCGACCAACGACAAAACGTGCTGGATCTCACCATATGATGAACGTTTGCCCTAAGCGAGGGAGGTGGTAGGCAGTTTGACCAGCGTGTCAGTGGTTCGGTTGTCCAATTGGCCCTCTTGGGGCAGAACGGGCCGTCGCTGGCGGCCCTCGCTCCGGTGGGAGGAATGTGCCCGGGCAGGTACTCTAAAACTACATATCAACCCAGAGGCTCGGCCCAGCCATGAACCAGGCTCGCTGAACGCCGGCACATATGCAGATCATGCAGTGGAACAGAAGGTGTTCGCAGCGTGAGACACATGGTGTGGTGGTCGCAGCCAGGACCCAGGGGAGGCGAAGATGGCGCAGTCGCAAGGACACCGCCCCGCTACCCCTGTCTCAGGCGCCTACGTGCTGCAGGGATCCACAGTGCGGCGGTGGATCGCGCTGGCGGAGATCGTCGCTGATCAGACCCGTGATCTCGTGGACGTTCTCAATGTCTTCCCCGTGCCGGACGCGGACACGGGAACCAATGTTCTGCTCACCCTGCGCTCGGCCTCCGACGCCCTTCACCGGCTGGGGCGGGCCGCCG
>NZ_GL882544.1:0-443329 GCF_000195595.1 Actinomyces sp. oral taxon 170 str. F0386 | reverse complement strand
CCCTTCACCGGCTGGGGCGGGCCGCCGATGCCGCGCAGGTCGCCCGCGCCGCCGCCGACGGCGCCGTTCGCGGGGCCCGAGGGAACTCGGGTCTTCTGGTCTCTCAGGCGCTGGCGGCCTTCGCCGACATCTGCGCCGACGCCCCCAACCCCACCGGCCTGCGTCCCGTCGAGCTCGTGCACGCCTATGAGGCCATGGCGGACACCACCTGGGCCGCGGTCTCCCGGCCGGTGGTGGGTACCCTGCTGTCGGTCGCCAGGGACGCGGCCACGGCCGCCCGATCCGCCCTGGAGGAGGCGACGGCGAGCTCGCCCGCCACCCTAAGCATCATCGCCGCCGCTGCGGCCTTCGGGTCCCAGGAGTCCGTCGTCGAGACCGCGGGTCTCGGCCACGGCCCGGTGGATGCCGGGGGAGCAGCCTTCATGCTGCTGCTGACCTGCCTGTCGGACACCATTGACGCGATCCAGGAGGTCGGCAGCGGGAAGAATGAGGCACCAGAGCTGCGTCAGGGCCACGAGGACGCCGACGAGCACGCCCCCTACACGGCCGTCGCCCGGCAGATGCTCACCGATCTGGCCGAGGGCGGGGTGCCGCACAGCGTCGGCCCTGAGCCCCTGGGCATGTCCACCGGCGAGTTCGAGGTCATGTACCTGCTGGAGGCCACCGCCGTCCAAGCCGGCCAACTGCGCCGCGACCTGGAGCTCATCGGCGACTCCGTGGGCGTTGTCGGTACTCCGGACGCCTTGGGGGTGGGTCTCTACCAGGTCCACGTCCACACCGACACACCGCGCGCGGCCCTGCCGCACGTGGGCCGTGCCCGCCAGATCTGCATCCACCACCTTCACCCCACCGCCCTAGTGGCCTCCACCGACGAGCCCCCGTCCCCGTGGGGGGCGCTTGACTCCGATCCCACGGGCCACGTGGTCTCCTTCGAGCGACTGGCCGCCCGCCGGGCTGAGCGCAAGGCCAAGTCGGTACGGATGCACCCCTCCCAGGCGGCTGCGCCGCGCCCTGTACCGGCGGAGACGCCGCGTCTGGCCGCCCGCTCGCGACAGGCCGGGATCGGTGTCATCGCCTGCACCCGGGCCCCCGGACTCATCGAGCAGCTCGCCCGCTCCGACGCCGCTGTCGTCCTCAACCCCGACCGGGAGGGGATCGCACGCGCCGCTGCGGACCTGGGTTCCTCCCAGGTCATCGTGCTGCCCTGTGACGCCGCCTGCACGGAGGCCGCCCACGATGCCGCTCGTTTCCTGGCGGCGCGCTCGGCCGTCTCCACCGTTCGTCCTCCGGCCGGAACGCGGAACGCAGGAGCCGCTCGTGAGGCCGCTCGTGCCGGGATGCAGGCGGGATCGTCGTCGGAGCGCTACGCGGCCGAGGGCATCCAGCTCCTCGTGTGCGACACCGATGATGAGGCCCGGGTCCTGGCCGCCGCGGTCGCCCTGGCCGGACGGAGTGAGGAGGCCGAGCTGGCAGACCTGGCTCGCCGCGCCTGGAGCGCCGCCGCGGGCCTGCGCACCATCTCCCTCAACGGGGCGCAGGCCGATGCCGACGCCGTGGCCCACGCCGTGGCCTCGGCGCTGCGGCCCTCCGACGAGCTGCTCACCGTCATCACCGGACGCAACGCCGGCCGCGACGTCGGCGCCCTGGCCGCCAGCGCGGCAGTGAGCGCCCGAGGACATGTGGTTGGTGAGGATGTGGAGGTCGCCGTCCATGCGGGCGGCCAGGAGCACCCTGACGTCCTCATCGCCATCGAGTAGCCGTCGCAGGCCCCGTTGCCGCGGGGCATCCAGCAGCTGTTGCGTAGCGGCTCGGGAGCTGATCCGCCTCATGTTCGTCATAGGGTGGTGTCGTGACCAGTTCGCCTGATCGCTCAACCCGCGCGCCCCGCCCCGGAAGCGTCGGTCTCCTCGAGCGTCCTGTGACCCGGCTCGTGGGCAAGCGGACGGCCGCCCAGCTCGCCAAGCAGGGGGTGGAGACCGGGGCCGACCTGTTGCGCCTGCTGCCCCGGCGCTACGACACCTGGGGGGATCTGACCGACATGCGCACCCTCGTCAAGGGTGAGCAGGCCACCATCCAGGCCCAGATCGCGCGCGCCTCCTCCCGACGCACCCGCTCCGGCCGGGCTCCGGCCCTCATGGAGGCCACCGTCACTGACGGTGTCTCCACCATGGACGTCGTCCAGTTCGGTGCGGCGGGCCAGATGCGTGCCCGCGCCACCCGGCTGGCTCCCGGAACCACCGTCCTCATGAGCGGCAAGGTCGGGCTTCACCGCGGACGCAAGCAGCTGACCAACCCGCGCCTGTACGTCCTCGACGAGCTCGATGAGGCCGAGCGCGAGGCCCTGCTGGCCCGCCCCATACCTATCTACCCGGGAACGGAGGCCCTCCCGTCCTGGTCGGTGGCCAAGGCGGTACGGACCGTCCTCGACCAGCTCGGACCGGGCGACGTTGCCGACCCCCTGCCTGAGGACCTGCGGCGCTCGGCTGGACTCATCGACGCCTATACCGCCTACCGCTGGGTGCACCGGCCCGATGACGCCCACCAGTGGAAGGCGGCCCGGAGCCGGCTGCGCCACGAGGAGGCTCTCATCCTTCAGGTGGCCCTGGCTCAGCGACGGGCCCACCACGAGGCCACGCGCACCGCGGTGGCCTGGCCAGAGCCGCAGGTGGTCGATTCCCTGAGGGCCGACCTCGACGCCTCCCTGCCCTACAACCTGACCGCAGGACAGGTGCGCGTCGGTGAGGAGATCGCCGCCGACCTGGCTCGCACCGTTCCCATGCAACGCCTCCTCCAGGGTGACGTGGGAAGCGGCAAGACCCTCGTGTCCCTGCGCGCTATGCTCCAGGTGGTCGACGGCGGCGGACAGGCGGCCCTGCTGGCCCCCACCGAGGTGCTCGCCGCCCAGCACCACTCCTCCCTGGAGGCGCTTCTCGGCCCCCTGGCCCTGTCCGGGATGCTCGGTGAGGCTGAGCGCGCCACCCGGGTCCACCTGCTGACCGGCTCCACCCCGGCCGCCCAGCGCCGTCGTATCCTCGCCGACCTGGCCGCCGGTGAGCCGGCGATCGTCGTCGGCACCCACGCCCTGCTGTCCGACACGGTGCAGATCCCCTTCCTCGGGCTGGTCGTCGTCGACGAGCAGCACCGTTTCGGCGTCGCTCAGCGCGACGCCCTGCGCGAGCGCGGCGGCGTCACCGACTCGGCCACCGGCCAGCGTCACACCCCCCACCTGCTGGTCATGACCGCCACCCCGATCCCACGCACCATCGCCATGACCGTCTTCGGCGACCTGGCCACCTCTGTCCTTGACGAGCTTCCCGCCGGACGCAGCCCCGTCCCCACGCACCTGGTCCCCTGGTCGCGCACCTCCTGGGTGGAGGGAATCTGGCGACGTGCCGCCAAGGAGACTGCCTCCGGTGGACGCGTCTACGTCGTCTGCCCGCGGATCGAGGTCGGTGACGACGAGCCTCAGCAGGAGGCCGCGATGGCCTCCGGCGCCGATACCGCCGCCGAGCAGACCCCAGGGCCGCTTGAGCTCGAGGAGTCCTGCTCGCGCCCGGACCGCCCTCTGGCCGCCGTCGAGGAATGGCGACAGCGGCTGGAGGCCGAGCCCGCCCTGGAGGGTGTCGGCGTCGGGAGCCTCACCGGGCGTATGAGCAGTGAGGACAAGGCCTCTGCCATGGCCGACTTCGCCTCCGGCGCCACTCCCGTCCTGGTGGCGACCACCGTCATCGAGGTCGGGGTGGACGTGCCTGAGGCCACCATGATGGTCATCCTGGACGCCGACCGTTTCGGCCTGTCCCAGCTCCACCAGCTGCGCGGTCGGGTCGGACGCGGCAGCCGAGAGTCCGTCTGCGTGGCGGTCACCGGTGTGGAGGTCGGCTCCACCGCCTTCCACCGGCTCAAGGCCTTCGCCTCCACCACGGACGGATTCGCTCTGGCCGAGGCCGACCTCGACCTGCGCAGCGAGGGCGACGTCCTGGGGGCCTCGCAGTCAGGGCGTACCTCCGGCCTGGACCTGCTGCGCGTGACCCGCGACGCCCGGCTCATCGCCACCGCCCGGCGTGAGGCCGAGCGGATCGTGGCCGACGATCCGCAGCTGCGCGAGCACCGGGCCCTGGCCGCGGCGATCGTCGAGCGACTCGACGAGGAGTCCCAGGCCTTCCTCGAACGAGCGTGACAGGGCGGGCTCAGGCAGGATCGGCGGCCCCGACGGGCTCAGCGGTCGGCTCGGCGAACCAGATCATGGTCTCCCCGTAGCGCTTGTCCGCGAAGCGTCTCATGCCCTCCGGCCAGGTGGGCTCGGCTGAACGCCTCGAGCGCTCGACGACGACGACGGCACTTGCGGTCAGCCACGGGTCCTCTCTGCGGATCAGGGGGCTGAGAATCGCGGTGAGCTCCTCCTCGCTCAGATCGTAGGGCGGGTCGATCAGTACCAGGTCCACCGGTGCTCCCGCCGCGCCTGTCAGGAAGGCGTCCGCCTTCGCGGTCACCGCGTGGACCCCGTCCAGTCCCAGCACCCGGATGTTGCGCCGGCAGGTGTCAGTGGCCGCGCGCGAGAAGTCCACGAGCATGACGTCGTCGGCCCCTCGGCTCGCCGCCTCCAGGCCCAGGGCCCCCGAGCCCGCGCACAGATCCAGCACCCGGGCGCCGTCGAGCACCCCGTAGTGGTCCAGCCGGGCGAAGAGTGCCTCGCGGACCCGCTCTGAGGTGGGGCGCGTCCCGGACCGGGGCACCTCGATCCTGCGCCCGCCCACGGTTCCAGCCACGATCCTGGTCATGGCCCGACCATACGTGACCTCCGCCCCCGGTTCTCGCACCCTGGGCGTCCCCGAACCGGTCAGTCCTCCTGGGCCGGAGCGTGCTGACCGTAACCGGTGTCCCGGATCTTGCGGGTCACCGCCGCGATCTGCTCCTCGGAGAGGATCTTGGGAGCGCCCACGGTGCGCGTGCGCAGGTAGAGCTCGCAGACCCACTCCAGCTCCTGGGCCAGGATGTAGGTGGAGGCCAGGTCAGGGCCGGTCACCACGGAGCCGTGGTTGCTCATGAGGGCAGCCGTGCGCCCCTCGAGCGCTCGCTCGACGTTGGCCGCCAGCTCAGGGGAGCCGTAGATCGCGTAGTCCGCCACCCGCACGTCGCTGCCACCGAACATGCAGATGTAGTAGTGCACGGCAGGAAGTGCGCTGACGCCCTCGAGGCTGGCGACGGCGGTGGCCGCGTAGGAGTGGGTGTGCACCACCGACATCTGACCGGTCGCCCGTAGCGCCGTCAGGTGCAGGTCGAGCTCACTGGCGGGCTTGAGCGGCCCCTCGAGCTGCTTGCCCGTGGCGTAGTCGACCACGGCGACCAGGTCGGGGCGCATGTCCTGGTAGGGCAGGCCCGAGGGAGTGATGGCGACCAGGTCGCCCTCCCTGACGGACAGGTTGCCGGCGGTGCCGACGACCAGGCCGTCGTCGGAAAGGTGGAAGCAGGCATCGGTGATCTGCTGACGGGCGTCGTGGAGAAGCATCGTGAGCTCTTTCCTCGGGACGTACCGCAGCGCGCCCCGTTGCGTCTGAAGTGATACCAGCGGATCATCTCATGTTTGCGCTCACATGTCTATGGTTACGTCTTTTTCTTTTCACACTTGACATTACTGGGTGGTTGGGGTCATGCTTTGTTTGCGCTCACATTCATGTGGGACCTGGTCATCGTCGCCCAGTGAAAGGAACCTGCCATGCCCACCGCGTCCTACCCCGCCATCGGAATCCGCCCACTCATCGACGGCCGCCGTCGCGGCGTCAGGGAGTCCCTCGAGGACAAGACCGCTCAGCTGGCCAAGGATGTCGCCGAGCTCATCTCCTCCCACCTGACCTACCCCGACGGCAGCCCGGTGCGCTGCGTCATCTCCGAGACCGCGATCGGGGGAGTGTCCGAGGCCAACCGCTGCAAGGAGCAGTTCCGCACTGAGAACGTGTGCGCCGACCTGACCGTCACCGCCTCATGGAACTACATCACCGAGGTCCTTGACCTCGACCCCTCGATTCCGCACGCCATCTGGGGCTTCAACGGCACCGAGCGGCCGGGGGCCGTGACCCTGGCCGCCGCGGCCGCCGCCTACAACATGCTGGGCATTCCCTGCTTCGGCATCTACGGCCACGACGTGCAGGACGCCGACGACTCCGGCCTGACCGACGACGTCGTCGAGAACATCCTGCGCTACGCGCGCGCGGCTCTGGGGGTCGGTCTCATGAAGGGACGCAGCTACCTCTCGATCGGGACCGTCTCGATGGGGATCGCGGGATGTCGCGTCCCCGAGCAGTTCTTCGTCGACTACCTGGGAATGCGCGCCGAGTACATCGATATGATCGAGATCGACCGCCGAATCGCCAACGGCATCTACGACCACAAGGAGTACGAGACCGCCCTGGCCTGGGCCCGCGAGCACCTCACCATCGGGGAGAACCGCAACCCCGAGGCCAACCGCTTCACCCAGGAGGAGTACGACGAGCAGTTCGACTACTGCATCAAGATGCTCCTCATCGGCCGCGACCTCATGGAGGGCAACCCCGCCCTGGCCGAGCTCGGCTTCGTCGAGGAGGCCGACGGGCACGACGCCATCGCGGCGGGCTTCCAGGGGCAGCGCCAGTGGACGGACTACAAGCCCAACGGCGACATCCTCGAGACCTTCCTCAACACCACTTTCGACTGGAACGGCAAGCGGCCCGAGAAGGTCTTCGCCACGGAGGGCGATGCCGGCAACGCCGTCGCCATGCTCTTTAACTCCGTCCTGACCCACCGCCCCCAGCTCTTCAGCGACGTGCGCACCTACTGGAGCCCCGAGGCCGTTGAGCGGGTCACCGGATACAAGCTCGAGGGACGCGCCGAGAACGGGTTCATCGACCTGCGCAACTCCGGGGCGACGACCCTCAACGCCACTGGCGAGGAGAAGGACACCGAGGGCAACCCGATCATCAAGCACTGGTGGGAGATCACCGAGGCGGACATCGAGGCGGATCTGAAGGCCTCCACCTTCCACGCCGCTACGCGCGAGTACTTCCCCGGAGGCGGCTTCTCCACGCACTTCACCACCGCCGGCGGCATGCCCGTGACCGCGACCCGCCTCAACTTCGTGGCCGGTCAGGGGCCCGTCCTCCAGATCTCCGAGGGCTGGACCGTAGAGCTGCCGGACGACGTGCGCGACCAGATCGTCAACCGCACCGACCCGACCTGGCCGACGACCTTCTTCGTCCCGCGCCTGACCGGCCAGGGCGCCTTCACCTCCGTCTACGACTGGATGGCCAACTGGGGCGCCAACCACACGGCCACGGGCTACGGGCACTTCGGCGCCGACCTCATCACTCTGGCCTCGATGCTGCGCATCCCCGTCTACATGCACAACGTCGAGCGCGAGAGGATCCTGCGTCCCAAGGCCTGGGTGCCCTTCGGCACCGCCGAGCCCGAGAGCGCCGACTTCCGGGCCTGCGCCACCTTCGGCCCCCTCTACCGCTGAAGGATCGCTGTCATGACGAGCACCGACGAGCACCACGCCCTCGCGCTCGACCTCGGCTCCAGCTCCGTGAGAGCGGTCCTGGGAAGCTACCGTCAGGGAGTCATCAGCACTGAGGAGGTCTTCCGGCTCCACCACCAGGTGGTGGATGACCAGGGCGCCCTCACCTGGGACCTCGAGCGCATCATGGACGGTGCTCGTCGGAGCATCGTCGAGGCGGCTGGGCGCCTGGGGCGGGCTCCCGACTCCATCGGCATCGACACCTGGGGCGTCGATTACGGCCTGCTCGACGCCCAGGGAGAGCTGCTGCGCGCTCCCCGGGCCTATCGCGACGGGCGCATGGCCCGGTGGGCCGCGGACCTGGACCAGGTCATCTCCCCGGAGGCGGCCTGGCGAGCGACCGGTATCCTGCCCCAGCAGATCAACACGGTCTACCAGCTCTACGCGGACCTGAGGCAGGAGCCGGACCTCGTTGACCGGGTCGACCGCTTCCTGCCGCTGCCCGACCTGGTGGCGTACCTGCTCGGCGCCCCGGCCGGTGCGGGGCGGGCGATCGCCTCGACCACCGGGCTCGCCTCACCAGGGGCGAGGCACTGGGCGCCTCAGGTTCTTGAGGCCACTGGGATCCCCGAGCGGTGGATGCCCCCGCTCGTCGACGATGCCACGGTGGCCGGGACGACGCCGGAGGGAATCACCATCGTGCGCCCCGGCGGACACGACACCGCCTGCGCCGTCCACGCGCTCGGGCTGAGGGGTGACGAGGCTCGTCTGTTCATCTCCTCGGGGTCCTGGAGCCTCATCGGCGCCGTCGTTCCCCATCCGGTCCTGGACGAGGCGGCGCTGCGGGCAGGGCTGACCAACGAGGTCCGCACCGACGGCGGTATCCGGCTCCTGCGCAACCTCACCGGCTTCTGGCTGCTCCAGGAGTGCCAGCGCTCCTGGAACGAGCCTGACACCGGCGCGCTGGTCAAGGCGGCGGGGGAGTGCACCTCGCTCGGCGTCGTGATCGACCCCGACGACGCGCTCTTCGCCACCCCCGGGGACATGCCGGCCAAGATCGCCCACTGGTGCCGTGACCACTACGCGGTGGAGCCCGAGGGGCCGGCGCAGACGGTCCGGCTCATTCTCGAGTCGCTTGCCTGCGCGCACGCCGCCTACGCCCAGGGGCTGCAGGACGTCGTCGGCGATCTGCTGGACCCCGCCTCGCCGATCCATCTGGTGGGAGGAGGAGCTCGTAACAGCCTCCTTCCGGCGATGACGGCGGCGGCCTGCAACCGGCGTGTCGTCGTGGGCACGCCGGAGGCCAGTGCCCTGGGCAACATCCTCGCCCAGCTCAAGGCCACCGGCGCCGTCGAGCCGGATTCGCGCGGCGAGGTGCTGCGCCGCAGCGTCAGCCTGGTCGACGTCGACCCCTCCGACTCCATCGTTCCGCCCGGCGCCTTCGACATCATGCGCGAGCGGCTGCTCAACGCCACCGTCCGCTGATCCTTTGGTCTGCGCGCGCTTACACCTATCCACCTTCTACGCCAACACCTGTCAACTCGCTTATGAAAGGAGCGACGATGCTCCGCAATATTCCCGCCAACCTCTCACCCGACCTTGTCAAGATCCTGCTGGAGATGGGGCACGGTGACGAGATCCTCCTGGCCGATGCGAACTTCCCCGGACACCACCTCCACCCCACCACAGTGCGGGCCGACGGTCTGGGGATTCCCGACCTGCTCACATCCATCCTCACCCTCATGCCCCTCGACCGGTACAGCAGCTACCAGGTGGCCCTCATGGAGACGGTCGGCGACGACCCCCGGCCTCCGGTGTGGGACGTCTACGAGCAGATCTGGAACGAGGCGGAGAAGGACGCCGGTCCCGTGAGCGTCAGGACGATCGAACGCATGGCCTTCTACGACTACACCCCGAGCGTCTACGCCGTGGTCCTCACCGGCGAGACCGCGCTGTACGGGAACCTCATCCTCAAGAAGGGGGTGCTGTGAGCATCGAGGATGCCTACATCGAGCCGTTGATACGAAGATCCACCTACCTGCAACGGAGCAGAAGCCATGACGTCCACCACCATGTCCACCGCTGAACGTGTGCCCCCGGATGACACGGGTGCAGCCTCGTCGTCCTCACGGAGCGCGCGCTCAAGCCACAATGAGACTGCGTCCGCCGCGCAGAGCTCCTCCGGTCAGGGATTCCTGTACCCCGGCATGCTCGTTCCCTTCATCCTCCTCGTCTCCTGCTTCGCGGCGTGGGGAATGGCTGGGGACATGACCGCACCGCTGGTCAAGGTCTTCCGTTCGGTGTTCTCCATGAACAACGTCCAGTCCTCCTTGGTGCAGTCCGCCTACTACGGTGCCTACTTCTGTCTGGCGATTCCCGCCGCCTTCATCAACAGCCGTCTGGGATACAAGGGCGGGGTCCTCATCGGGCTCGGCCTGGCCGCTGCGGGGGGACTCCTGTTCATCCCGGCGTCCCACGTGATGACCTACTCGATGTTCCTGGCCGCGCTGTTCACCCTGGCCTCAGGGCTGTCCATTCTTGAGACGAGTGCCAACCCCTTCGTCATGTCGATGGGACCGGAGTACAACGCCACTCGGCGCCTCAACTTCGCTCAGGCCTTCAATCCCATCGGATCCAACCTCGGGGTGCTGATCGCGGCGACGCTCATCCTGCCCCACATCAGTCCCGCAACGGCGGAGCAGCGTGCGTCCATGAGTGAGGCCGAGCTGCTGTCCACCCGCTCCTCCGAGCTGCAGGCCGTCATGGGGCCCTTCGTGGCACTCAGTCTGTTCTACATCGCTCTTGCGGTGTCGATCGCCTTCGTCAAGGTGACTGAGACTCCTGTGGTCTCCACGGGGCAGCCGGCCTCATCGGGTGGACGGCTCAAGCGACTGCTGGGCAACAAGCGCTACAGCTTCGGGGTCGTTGCCCAGTACTTCAACATCGCGGCTCAGACCTGCATCTGGACCTTCACCCTTCACTACGTCACAGACGCCCTGGGGGTGTCGGACAAGGTCGCCGGGTACTGGCTGCAGGCGAGTCTGCTGGTGTTCCTGGTCTTCCGCTTTCTCATGGTCGGACTCATGGGAAGATTCGATGCTCGTAAGCTCATGATCATCATGTGCCTGTTCGGCGTCGGGCTGTCACTGTTCGCGATGGTGAGCGTCAATATCGTCGGAGCCGTCGCAGTGGCACTGATGTCGGCCAGCATCTCGCTGCTGTTTCCCACCATCTACGGCGAGGCCCTCAAGGGGTTGGGCGAGGATACCAAGTTCGGAGCCGCTGGCCTGGTGATGTCCATCATCGGCGGAGCGACGATGCCCCTGGTTCAAGGATGGGTCATGGACCTTACCTCAGCGGCATTCTCCTACGTGACGGTGGGCGTCTGCCTGAGTATCGTCGCCGCCTACGGGTTCTACACGCTGCGTGCGGACCGCGAGGACACCGCGACGGTTGACGCGTCCGCGACCTGAGCGCTCGGTCGGAGCAGGGTGACGCCGAGGGGGATCTGCTGTCAGACCCTGCTCACGCGCGGGTGGGGGCTGCCTGGAGCACAGGGAGCCCCCACCCGCGCTCATGGTGACGTCATCCGGGACCGACTGGGCGCGGAGCCCCGAACCACCATTTGCGGGGTCAAGGTGACGCTGCGGGGGGTGCCGCCCGCCACGAGCTCATCGGACAGACTCAGCGCTGCCCTTCCCAGGGCGTCGAAGTCCTGTGTGACGCTGGACAACGACGGCGTGGCCCATCGAGCAAGGGGAATGTCGTCGAACCCGACGACGGCGACGTCGTCGGGGATCCTCACGCCGGCGGCGAGCAGCTCATGGCACAGGCCCAGTGCGATGTCGTCATTGCCTGCGAAGACGGCGTCGGGCAGGCCGGCACCAAGCAGGCGCCGAGCAACTCTGGCTCCGGCCTCTCCTGTCCAGGCGTCCGTGCCCACCCAGCGGCCAGGAATCCCGGCCTCCGCGCAGACCGACTGGTAGGCGGCGAGCCGCTCCGAGGCGTCCTGCCAGGACAGGTCCCCGGTCACATGCAGCAGACGGCTGCGCCCCTGAGCCAGAAGGTGCTCCGTGGCCAGACGGGCCCCCAGAGCCTGGTCGATGGAGACAGTCGACAGCGTGGAGAAGTCGTGCTGACCGGAGATGATCGCGACGATGGGGCCGGGGCGTCGTTGGGAGGACAGCACGGCGAGGACATCGGCGCGCTGGGCGAGGACAACAGTGGCGGCCACGCGGTAGCCGTGCAGGTGAGCGAGTGCCTGTCGCACGGATTCCGAGTCGTTGCCGTCGGCGGTGGCAAGTGCGAAGGTACCGCCGCGCTCTCGAACAGCCCGGGCGATCGCGGAGAAGGTGGAGGCCATGCCATGCGACAGCCCGGCGGTCAGCAGGATTCCCACGGCCCCGGAGGAGCCCGAGGCCAGCGAGCGGGCAGCGAGGTTCGGCTCGTAGCCCAGCGCCTGGACGGCGGCCAGCACCTTCTGGCGCGTCTCGGGGCGGACCGAAGGGTGGTTGTTGAGCACGCGGGAGACGGTCTGAGACGAGACTCCGACCGCGTCAGCCACGTCACTCAGGGTCACGCGTGTGGGCACAGGAGAAAATATAGCAGCGCCTGTGCAGTGCTCCTGGACGCCGGCGGACGGTGGGATCGGGAAGTGATGCGCTGCTGCAGAGTGCGAAGGTGGGCAGGCGGGGGGCTCCCCTGACGGCCCGTACCGGCCCTGGAAAGGAACGACGCGGCGCGCGTCCCGCACGGCGACACGCCCAGACAGTAGCGTGGCCGCATGCGCCTGGCCGTCTACCCCGGAAGCTTCGACCCCCTCACCCTGGGGCACGTCGATATCGCCTCGCGTGCGACCACGCTCTTCGACGTCGTCGTCATCGGGGTTGCCCACAACGCCGCCAAGGCCGGGCGTCACCTGCTCGATGTCGAGGAGCGCCTGGCCCTGGTCAGGGCCTCCACCTCCCACCTTCCCGGCGTCGAGGTGGACCTCGTCCCCGGGCTCCTGGCCGACTACTGCCGCCAGCGTGGCGCGAGCGCCATCATCAAGGGGCTGCGCAACGGCAGCGACCTGGACGCCGAGCTGCCCATGGCGCTGCTCAACCGGGACCTGGGGGCGCCCGAGACGGTCTTCCTGACGGCGTCGCCCGCCTACGCCCATATCTCCTCCTCCCTCGTCAAGGACATCGCCGGCTACGGCCGGGACGTCTCCGCACTCGTCCCGCCCGCCGTCGCCCGGATCCTGGGGGCCCGACTGGCCGAGACCTCCCAGTCGTCCCGCCAGGGCCCCGGCCAGAACAGCGTCTCCCCAGGACCCGTCCCACCCGGAACCCCGCCAGGCCGCTTCGTCGGCGACGACCACACACGAGAGGACCTACCGTGACGACCAGCCGCGATGCCGGAGACGACCTGCTGCACATCCTCGATGAGCTTGACGACCTCATCACCCATGCCCGATCGATGCCGATGAGCGCCTCCGCGATCGTCAACCGGGAAGCCGCCCAGAACCTCATCGACCGGGCCCGTGACGCGGTCCCCACCGCCGTCCACCGAGCCGAGAAGATCGTCGCCGACGCCGACGCCGTCCTGGCCGAGGGACGCGCCGAGTCCGAACGGCTCGTCCAGTACGCCCAGGAGGAGTCCGAGCGCCTGGTGGCCGGGGAGAACATCGTGCGCATGGCCAACGACCGGGCAGACAGCATCGTGGCCGCCGCCGAGGACAAGGCCGCCTCCCTGCGCCACGGGGCTGACGAGTACTCCGACCGCGCCCTGGCCTCCCTGGAGGCCGAGATCGCCAAGATCACCGAGCAGATCCGGGCCGGCCGGGAGGTCCTGGCCGGTCGCCTGGGCGATGGCCTGGACCAGTCGGTAGAGGTCCAGGAACCCGTCCGACGCCGCTCCGGCTGGTCCGTGGACCCCTCCGCCCGCTGAACCGGCGGCGCCGTAACCTCGGGGTACGCTCGCGCCAGACCCCTCATCCATCACCTCGCCGACGACGGTCACCGTCCCAGACGGCGCGGTCAACCAGCTGTGGAGGAAACCATGCCAGGACTCGTCGTCGACATCGTCGACCTGCCCCGCGCCACCGGCTCGGTCAAGAACCTGCGGATCCGCACCCCCGCCCCCGCGGACCTGGGCACCGAGGTCATCGGCGTGCCCGAGGGCAGCGACCTCGCCCTCGATGTCACCCTGACCTCCATGGACGACGGCGTCCTGGCGCACGCCGACGCCGATCTCCACGTCCACGGCGAGTGCGTGCGCTGCCTGCGCGTCCTCGACGAGGACCGCACCGTGAGAATCGATGAGCTCTACCTCTTCCCCGAGGCCATCGAGGCCCAGCGGGCCGAGGGCGATGAGGAGGCCGACGGGCTCCTCGCCGTCGGGGACACCACCCTGGACCTCGAGCCCGCCCTGCGCGACGCCCTGGTGCCCACACTGCCCTTCCAGCCCCTGTGCCGCCCCGACTGCCCCGGACTGTGCCCCGACTGCGGGCAGCGGCTTGAGGAGCTGCCCGCCGACCACCACCATGAGGTTCTCGATCCGCGCTGGTCCGTGCTGGCCGGTCTGCTGGAGACCTGCCAGCAGGACGACGATCCCGAGGAGGGGCGACCCTGATGGCCAAGCGCCGCAGCGCCCCGCCCGCTCGCACCGACACCGAGGCGCTCGTCTACCGCTGGGGACCGAGTATCGACGCCGGGCTGCTCGACCTGGCCCTGACCCACCGCTCCTACGCCCACGAGAACGGCGGCCTGCCCACCAACGAGCGCCTGGAGTTCCTGGGCGACTCGGTCCTGGGCATCATCGTCACCGAGTACCTCTACCGCACCCACGCGACCGTCCCCGAGGGCCAGCTCGCCAAGATGCGCGCCGCCACGGTCTCCGAGCCGGCCCTGGCCGCCGTCGCCCGCGACCTGGGGCTGGGGGAGTTCATCAAGCTCGGCAAGGGTGAGGCGCTCTCGGGCGGGCGCGACAAGGACTCCATCCTGTCCGACACGGTCGAGGCCCTCATCGGCGCCACCTACCTCACCCACGGCCTGGAGGAGACCCGCACGGTCGTCACCCGGCTCGTCTCGCGCTTCCTGGACTCGGCCCGCACCCGCGGGGCCGGCCTGGACTGGAAGACGAGCCTCCAGGAGCTCACCGCCGCCCACCAGCTCGGCAATCCCGGCTACGAGGTGAGCGGTACCGGCCCCGACCATCAGCGGGTCTTCACCGCCAGCGCCGTCGTCGACGGCCAGGTCATGGGACGGGGCACGGGCAGCTCGAAGAAGATCGCCGAGCACGATGCCGCCGAGGCCGCCTACGCCGCCATCCTGGCCGCCCGGGGCGACGGCGGACTGGACCTGCCCGGTGTCAACGAGGCCCTGCGCGCCGACCTGCTCACCCAGCAGGACTCCCGGCACTCCCCGCAGAGCTGATGCCCGAGCTCCCCGAGGTCGAGGTGGTGCGTGCCGGACTCGCCCGGCACGTGGCCGGACGCACCGTTACCGGTGTCGAGGTCCTCGACCCGCGTCCTCTGCGCCGTCAGGACGGGGGAGTGCGGGCCTTTGTCGACCAGCTCACCGGACGCACCGTCACCGCGGTCGTCCGGCGGGGGAAGTTCCTGTGGCTGCCGCTGGACGACGGGCGAGCCCTGTCGGCCCACCTGGGCATGAGCGGCCAGCTGCTCGTGCGCGGCACCAGTCCCGCCGCAGCCTCCGACCGAGACCCGGCTATCAGGAGCGCCGCGGCCTTCCTGGTGGACCCGGACACCCGGCTCGGCAGGCGCCCGGTAGACCTGAGTGCCACCGAGCGGCCCCGCTACGTGCGAGACATCTCGGCCTCTCCGCGCCACCTGCGTGTACGTGTCCATCTCAGCAGTGACCCGAGTGCCGACGGCACCGACGGGGCGGTTCTCGACCTGGTTGACCAGCGCATGCTCGGCGGCCTGCATGTCGTCGACCTGACCCCCACCGTCGACGGCGCCCCCGGCGGTGCAGGCAGCCCTGAGCCGCTGCTGCCGGCCGACGCCACGCATATCGCTCGCGACCTGCTCGATCCGGCCCTGGAGCTCGCCGGTCCCACAGGTGTCGTCGCCCGGGTGCGCGCCTCGAGGCGTGCCATCAAGACCCTTCTGCTCGACCAGGGACTCGTCTCGGGCATCGGCAACATCTACGCCGATGAGGGCCTGTGGGAGGCCGGGGTGCACGGTCTGCGCCTGGGAACGGCCCTCGATACCCGGGTCGTGGCCCGGATCCTGGAGGCAACCGCGGAGGTCATGCGGCGGGCCCTGGAGGCCGGTGGCACGAGCTTCGACGCCCTCTACGTCGACGTCGAGGGCGCCTCCGGCTTCTTCGCCCGCGAGCTGGGCGCCTACGGCCGCCAGGGACAGGCCTGCCGTCGCTGCGGGACCACCATGCTCCGTGAGGCCCTGGGCGGACGCTCCCACACCTACTGTCCCCGCTGCCAGCGCCGTCCGCGCCGGCGCCGGTAGGCAGCCCCCGGTGCCGGCTGGGAACCCCACGACAATGGCGCCACGGCGTCGCCAGAGGTGTGACGTAGGTTTCCAGCCCCTGGTAATGTCATGAGCATGGCACACACCCCCTCCTCGGAGATCGTCCGCGTCATGATCGTGGACGACCACGAGATCGTCCGTCGCGGCATCGCCGAGATCATTGACCGCGCCGACGGGCTCGACGTCGTCGCCGAGGCGGGCTCCCGGGCCGAGGCGGTGCGTCGGGCCGAGCTGGTGCGCCCCGACGTCATCCTCGTGGACCTCCAGCTGCCCGACGGCACCGGCATCGAGCTCATGCAGGAGCTGCGCGAGTCGGTGCCCCAGGCCCTGCCGATCGTGCTGACCTCCTTCGACGACGACGAGGCCCTGGCCGAGGCCCTGGCCGCCGGGGCCCGGGCCTACCTGCTCAAGACCGTCCACGGCGCCGAGATCAGCGACGTCGTGCGGGCCGTCGCCTCCGGTCGCGTCCTGCTCGACGAGCGCACCGTCACGCGCCGCCGGGCCGACCACGATGACCCCACCGCGGACCTGACCAACGCCGAGCGCAAGGTGCTCGACCTCATCGGCGACGGCCTGTCCAACCGGGAGATCGGCGAGCGCCTCGGGGTTGCGGAGAAGACGGTCAAGAACCACATCACCTCCCTGCTGGCCAAGATGGGCCTGCAGCGGCGCACCCAGGTCGCCGCCTGGGTGGCCGGGCAGCGGGCCTCGGGCTGGCGCAACGGCTGATCGACCCTCCTACCCGCGGGTGCGACAGCTGACCAGCGGGTTCAGTGCAGCCGGCCGCCCGCGTTCAGCGGCACCCGCCAGGTGAAGCAGGTACCGCGTCGCTCTCCGTCGGAGCGGGCCCTGGGGCCGATGACGAAGTTGCCGCCATGACGGCGTGCCCGCTCGGCCATGTTGGCGGTCCCCGAACGTCGCGTCACGGACGGGTTCACTCCGACGCCGTCGTCGCGGCAGACGATCTCCACCACCGGGCTGCCCCGGAAGGGCTCGGCGTCTCCTGAGGCGTGGCCCTCGTCGTCCCCCGGTCCGCAGCACAGCTCCGAGCCGGGCAGCACTCCCTCGAGCTTGACGTCCACCGTCACCGAGGAGGCGTGGGCGTGGCGGGCCACGTTGCTCAGGCCCTCGCGCACCACGGCCACCATGTCGTCGGCGATGTCGGCGCCCACGACGGAGTCGACCGAGCTGATGAGCCGGTCCTCCTCATCGCGGTCCACCTGGGCCAGCCCCCGCCCGTCGACGCTCAGCAGCAGCGAGGGCGCATAGCCCAGGGCGTTGCGCGCCAGAGAGGCCTCCCGTCGCAGCCGCTCGACGACACCGACCTCCTCGTCACGGTCGCGCAGCGAGCGCACGATGGAGCGGATCTGGCCCACGGAGTCGTCCACTGCCTCCAGCGCAGTGCTCAGCACGGAGCACACCGTGTCCAGGTCCGCCTGCGCACCGGCCTCCTCGTCGCCGTCCCGGGCCGCGGCCAGGCGTTCCCGAGCCGATGAGATCTGCATGCCGGTGGCGAAGAGCTGCTGGATGGCCAGGTCGTGCAGGTCCCGGCCGATCCTGGCCCGCTCGTCCAGGAGCGTGGCCATCTCCTCGGCGTGGTGAGCATCGGCCAGCTCGAAGGCCATGGTGGCCTGGCCGGCCACGAGCTCGGCGATCTCCAGGTCCTGGGCGGTGAACGGGGCTGCTCCGGGGGAGCGCAGCAGCAGCATGACGCCCACACCCCGGCCCCGGTGGATCATCGGGGCGTAGAGGGCCGGCCCGAACCGGGCCAGCTGGGGGACGTGTAGGTCGCCGCCCTGCCAGGCGTCTTCCAAGGAGGCCACCACCAGACCGGTCTGGTGCGCCAAGGTGGTCAGAGCGCGGCCCTCGGGTGGGAAGAAGGTGCCGACCAGCTCTCCGGCGTGCTCGCCGTCGGCGATCTCGCAGATCCAGCTCTCCCCGATACTGGGCAGGATGAGCGCGGCGGTGTCGGCGTGGGCGACTTGGCGGACCCGGTGGGCGATGAGGGTCAGGGCGTCGTCCTCCTCGGCTCCGGAGAGCAGCAGCGTCGTCAGCTCCTGGGAGACGGCCATCCACTGCTCGCGGTCGCGGGCCTCGCGGTACAAGCGCGCGTTCTCCACGGCCACCGCCGCGGCCTGTGCCAGGGTCAGGACGGCGTCGGCATCCGAACGACTGAAGCCCCCGGGCTTGTCGCACAGGTAGAGGTGCCCGTAGACCTGCCCATGAAGGCGCAGCGGGGCTGAGAGCAGGCTGCCGGTCTCCTCGTCCTCGATGTCGCCGGTGAAGGCCGAGGCCCGGCCCAGGTCGTTGTCGATGACCAGCCCCGTACCCTCAAGACCGCTGAGCGGGGTGTCCGCTGATGTGCGTGATGCGGTAGCAGTACCGGGGGCGCCGGCCATCTGTGCGAGCTCATCGAGGGTTGCCGTGGGCACCCCGCTGCACAACCCAGTGCTCGAGCCCTCGGGGGAGGCCCCGGTGCCGATGGCGTCGACGACGTCCATGTCCGCGTGGCTGAGCACGGCGATGGTACCCCAGGAGGCCCCCGTGATGGAGCAGGCCGACTCCACCAGACGGCGCAGCGCGTCAGGGACCCGCAAGGAGCTGGTCAGCCTCAGCGCCGCCTGGATGAGGTTCACAGTCGCCTCATCCAGGCTCGGCTGCTGGATAGCCGCCTGTCGCCCCCGGGTGGAGACGAGCTGGTCGGCGTGGACGGCGTAGGCCAGCCGCCCCGCCGGCACGGACTCCTCGGAGGACGCTGCCACCGCTTCCTCGCCTAGCAGAGCAGACTCGTCGAGCTTCTGCGGATCGTCCTCGGGCACACCGGGAAAACGGTGCCCCTGCAGCTTGTCTGCTGGGTGGTGCTGGTCGTGTGTCGTCATCGTGCTCAGCTCGTCCGGCTCACGTCAGGCACATCGTCCTGTGGTTTGTCCTGGTCCTCCTGGGAGAGTGACCACCGGTAGCCCTCGGAGACATCCTTGAGCTCGTGGTGGCTTCCCCGGTGCAGGATAGTCGCCGGTGCCTGCTCTGTGGCCGCCTGCGAGGGACGTCCCATGACCAGGACCTCATCGGCGTGCTCCAGGGCGCTGAGGCGATGGGTGACCAGCAGCGTGCCGCGGCCCTGGCGGGCACCCACCGTCAGCAGGTCGGCCACGAGCCGGTCGGCGGTGGCGGCGTCGAGGTGCTCACCGGGCTCATCCAGGAGCATGAGGGGTGCGGGTGCCGCCAGCGCCCGGGCCAGCAGAAGTCGACGCCGCTCGCCGCCCGACAGCGTCGTGGCATCCGTTCCGATGATGGTGTCGAGACCATCGGGCAGCGCCTCGAACCAGTCACCGAGCCCGGCCTGCCTCAGCAGCTCTCCTGCCTGGGCGGGTGTGACATCCCCTCGTGCCACGCGCAGGTTCTCCAGGACGCTCGTGTGGAAGACGTGAGCGTCCTCCGCGGTCAGGCAGACCCGGGCCGCCGCCTCGGGGCGGGAGACCTGCCACGGCGGAACACCATCGAGCGTCAGCGAGCCGCCCCGGGGCTCCAGCAGGCCCGCCAACGTGGCTATAAGGGTTGACTTCCCGATTCCCGAGGGCCCCACGATCGCCACCCTGCTGCCTGCCTGAAGGTCAAGGTCAATGCCCTCGGCCACGATCGGCCCACCCGGCCAGCCCACTGCCAGGTTCCTGGCCCGCAGACGTGGTCCCCGCGCGGAGAGCGCCGGCAGCTCCCTGGTGACAGCCGAGGCCTGAGTGCCGGCCTCAGCCGTCTCGATGAGCTCCACGATGCGGCAGGCAGCGCCGGCCGATCGCACCAGCTGGACACTGGCCGGGCCGAGTGCGGAGGTGGCCTCGAAGGCCGCCAGCGGCACCAGGACGATCACCGCCAGCCAGACCGGGCCCAGCCGCCCGGCGGTCACAGCGCTCATCCCGACCACCAGGTTGCCCACGACGGCGATCCCCATGGCTGCCACGTCCATGGCAGCTGCGATCGCCGCGGGAACCGCGGCCCGGTCTCGCAGGCGTACCAGGTTCTCCTCCCGGGAGGCGACCTGGCGCATGGAGCCTGCCAGGTGCCCGGAGACGGTCAACTCCGCGGCGCCCTCAAGGGTTGCGAGCACCTCGGCGGACAGCTCGGTGGACTGCCTCTGACGCGCCTGCTCGGCGATCCGGGCCGAGCGGATCGTGGCCAGAGGCGCCCCCAGCCCGGACAGCAGCAGACAGACGGCCAGGATGAGGCCGGCTGGCCAGTAGACGAGTCCCACACCCAGACAGGTGGCCGCGCCCAGGACCGCCGCGACCGCCGCGGGCAGGTAGGCGCGCACGACCAGATCGCCGACCGCGTCGATGTCGCTGCCCACCCGTGCCAGGACGTCGCCGCGGCGAAGTCCCGCGACCGTGTCGCTGCGGGCCGAGGCCAGCGCCTCGTAGAGACGGGTACGCAGGGCACCCATGCCCTTCAGGGCGGTGTCGTGGGAGATGAGCCGCTCGCAGTAGCGCAGCACCGAGCGGGAGATGCCGAAGAGCCGTACCGCCACCGGTGCCACTCCCAGAGCGACGACGTCGGGCATCTGGGAGGCCCGCGCGATGAGCCAGGCCGCCACCCCGGACAGGGCCACGGCCGAGGCCATCCCGGCCGTGCCGGCCAGGACCGCCAGGACGAAACGGGGACGGTCCAGGTGCAGCAGGCCGACGGCCCGGCGCAGCGCCCGGCGCTCGCTGGCGGACAGGGCGGGGGAGAGGGGGCTGGTCGCCGGGTTCACTGGTCCTCCTCCTGCGGCCGCGACAGCTCATGGACGGGCGCCCGGCCAGGCGAGACGCCTTCCTGTGGCTCCAGTAGTATCGATTCGCTTGTCACGGCAACGGTCTGCTCCGCCAGGGCGATGAGCGCCGGACGGTGAGCGATGACCACCACTGTGCGCCCCGAGGCGTGCAGGGCGCGCACGCCGGTAAGGACATGCCCCTCACTGACGGCGTCGAGGTGCGCGGTCGGCTCGTCCATGATCACCAGCGGCGCCGTCGAGCACAGAGCCCGGGTCAGGGCGAGGCGCTGGCGCTGCCCCACGGACAGTCCCACACCGCCGGTACCCACGAGCGTGTCCCAGCCCTGCGGCAGATCCGCCACGACCTCATCGAATCCGGTTGCGCGGGCCGCCTTCACCAGCTCGTCGGGGGCGCCCCCGGCCACGGAGTCGCCCGGTGCGTCGTCCAGCACGTTGGACAGGACGGTCCCGGGGGTGATGGTGGGACGCTGAGGCACCCAGGCGATCTGCTCCCACCAGGTGGCCGGGTCGATCTCACTGAGATCGACGGCACCGTCCCGCCGGTCCTCGTCGCAGTCGGGCACGATCCTCACCCGCCCCCGGTCGGCGGGCAGCAGGCCGAGGAGGACCTGCGTCGTCGTGGTCTTGCCCGCACCCGATGGGCCGGTCAGAGCCACGAGACTGCCGGGGCGGATCGTCGCGCTGAGGCCCGCCGGGGCCCATGCTCCTCGGGCGGCCACCGACACGGCGTCGAGCTCGATCGTGGCCGTGCGCAGATCAGGGGCCGGTAGGGGGCCTTGCTCGGGGACAGGCGTCTGAAGAACCTCGAAGACCGACTCGGCGGCGGCCACCCCGTTGGCCGAGGCGTGGAACTGGAAGCCCACCTGCCGCAGCGGCTGGTAGACATCCGGCGCCACCATGAGCACGAGGAGACCAGTGAACAGGTCCATGCGGCCGGCCACCAGCCGGAATCCGACCTCGACTGCGATGATCGCCACCGACAGCGTCGTGATGAACTCCAGGACCGCGCCCGACAGGAAGGCGAACCGCAAGGTCGACATGGTGGTGCGACGGTAGGCGCGCCCCAGGGCTCGCACCCGTTCTGCCGGCCCCTGCTCGCGTCCCAGCGCCTTGAGCGTGGGCAGTCCCGCGATGAGGTCGAGCACCTGGTCTCCCAGGACCTGCATCGCCTTCAGCCGCTCCTGTGAGACGGACTGGGTCATCCGCCCGATGAGGATCATGAAGATCGGGATGAGGGGGAGCGTGCACATCACGGCCACTGCGGCAGGCCAGTCCTGGGTGATGAGAACCAGTACCGTCGCCGGGGTGACCGTGGCAGCCAGCACCAGCTGGGGCAGGTACCGGGTGAAGTAGGGCTCGAGGTCGTCCAGGCCGCGGGTCAGGAGGGTGGCGGTCCCGGCGCCGTGCAGTGCCTGCCACCGGGGCCCCAGCCGGGCGGCGTGCTCCAGGACCAGGCGGCGTAGCTCGACGATCGTCCCTGTCGCCGAACGGTGGGCGTGAACCTCCTGAAGGAGGACCACCAGCGCGCGGACCACCACGACTCCGCTCAGAGCCGCCACCAGCCCTGTGACCTCCGTGGGGCCGGCGCCGCCCGAGACGACGGCGGAGAGAGCACCTGAGATGAGGAAGGCCTGCACCACTACCAGTGCGGCGGTCACCATGCCGGTCACGGTCGTGGCGGCGATGTATCGGCGGGCTGAGCGGGCGTAACGCATCAGCCGGGGATCGAGAGGCTTCACCCGCTTAAGGATAAGGGAATAGGTCCAAAGGCCCGGAAGCCCTGGCCGATGCGTTAGGCGGCTGATCAGTACCCGAAGTGCGCCTCCGGCTGGGCGGAGTCGCGCACCAGCGTGGGGTGCAGTCCGCCCTGATCGGGGTTGATGCCCTCAATGCTGATGCGCGAAGCGAACACCTTGTAGCTCCAGATCGTGTAGGCCAGGACCCCGGGGACGAACACGGCCGCGGCGACGGTCATGATGAGCAGCGTCGTGTCAGCGCTCGCGGCCTGCTGGATCGTCAGCGAGTAGGCCGGGTCCACCGAGGAGCGCATGACGTTGGGGGCCATCGCGGCGAAGATGAAGACGACGGCGAAGGCGATTCCCACGAAGTGCAGGGCGAAGGCCCGCCCCTCGCTGCCGCTACGTCCCATGAGCAGCGAGCCGATGAGCCCGGCTGCAGCGACGGCCAGTGGGATCCAGGACAGGGCGCTGTCCGAGTAGACCAGCTGCGCCCACAGGGCCCAGGCGGCCGTGACGGCGGTGGCTGCAGGAGCGAGTCGACGCGACATCCGCAGCGCTCGTTGCGAGAGCTCGTCGGTGGTCTTGAGAGCCACGAAGAGCGCACCGTGGTTGAGGAAGAGCAGGCAGGTGACGGCACCGCCCAGCAGGGTGAAGGGCGTCACCATCGTGAGCAGACCGCCGGTGATCTGGTGGGCGGCGCCGGCCACGAGGGAGTCGGCCGGTACCTGATTGGCCGGGACCACGGCGCCGTTGGAGATCTGGACGACCTCGATGTGCATGCCCTGAACCAGGTTCGCGAAGGCCACGCCCCACAGGACGGAGGGCAGCCAGGCGCTGACCGTGTGGACCCAGTCCCATCGGTCGCGCCAGGACTGGGAGTTGACCTTGGGACGCCACTCGATGGCGCACACACGCACAATGAGGCACAGCAGGATGACGAACAGGACGACGTAGGCTCCCGAGAACAGGGTGGAGTACCACTCGGGGAAGGCGGCGAAGGTCGCCCCACCGGCGGTCAGCAGCCATACCTCGTTGCCGTCCCAGTGCGGACCGATGGTGGCCAGCGTCGCACGCCGCTCGCGCTCATCACGGCCCAGGATCTTCAGGATCATTCCGACGCCGAAGTCGAAGCCCTCCAGGGTGAGGTAGCCGATCCACAGGACGGCGATGAGGGTGAACCAGAGGATGCTCAGTGTCATGGGTCTCTACCTTCCTCGGTTCAGTAGGCGAAGGACAGGGCGGAGGCGGTATCGACCGACCTCTCGCCGGATGCGCCGTCGGGCTCGCCGTCGGCCTTGATGGTCTCGTCCGGCACCGGGGTACGCACGCCCTCGCGGATGTAGCGTCGCAGCAGCACGAACCAGACCACGCCGAGCGCGGCATACAGCAGTGTGAAGATGACCATCGAGGCCAGCACCGTGGTCGAGGACACCACCGAGGACACGCCGTCCGCGGTGAGCATGTAGACCTGGGAGACCGGGTCGGACAGGTTGGGGACGATGACCCAGGGCTGGCGCCCCATCTCGCGGAAGATCCAGCCGAAGGAGCAGGCGATGAAGGGCAGCCACATGGTGGCAAGCGCTGCCTTTCCCAGAAGTGTGCGGGAGATGAGACGCCCGGAACGGGTCAGCCACAGGGCCAGGACTCCCAGGCCCATCGAGGCCATCCCCAGCCCGATCATGAGGCGGAAGGACCAGAAGTTGACCATGACATTGGGGCTGTAGTCGACGGAGCTGCCGCGCGCGTCGGTGGTGCCGTACCGCTCCGCGTAGGTGTCACTGGCCTCCTTGAGCCCGGTGAGCTCGGCGTTGAAGTCGTTGGTGGCCATGAAGGAGTAGACACCGGGAACCGAGATGAACCGGACCATGCCGTCCTCGTTCTTGCAGTCGCCGAAGGCGGCCACGGTGAAGGACGCCTTGGACTCAGAGTGGCACAGGCCCTCGGCGGCGGCCATCTTGGCCGGCTGGTACTCGGCGACCAGCTGGCCCTGCATGTGCCCGGTGCCGGCGGTGACAAGACCGGCGGCCACCATGGCGATGGCCCCGAAGCGCGTCACCCGCCGCCACAGCTCGCGCGCCTCGAAACCCTGCTTCGCGCGGGTGGCTTTGACCATCCACCACACCGAGACGCCCATGATGACGGCGCCGGCCACCAGCAGGGCCGAGGAGATGACGTGCAGGACCGTGACCCACACCAGCTCGTTGGAAAGGAGCTTGAGGAAGCCACTCACGCCGTCGAGCTCGGCGCGCCCCGTCCTGGGGTTGACGACGGCGCCCACCGGGTGCTGCATCCAGGAGTTCGCGGTGAGGATGAAGAAGGCGGAGAAGTTCGTGCCCGCGGCCACCGCCCACATGCACAGATTGTGGAGCCTTGGGGACAGCCTGTCCCACCCGAAGATCCACAGCCCCAGGAAGACGGACTCCATGAAGAAGGCCAGCAGTGCCTCGAAGGCGAGCGGCGCACCGAAGATGTTGCCCACGAACCGCGAGTACTCCGACCAGTTCATCCCGAACTGGAACTCCTGGACGATACCGGTGGCCACACCCAGCGCAAAGTTGATGAGCAGGATCTTGCCGAAGAACTTGGTGGCCACCAGCCACTGCTCGTTGCCGGTCCGGCGCCACAGCGTCTCCATGAGAGCCACCAGCGGGGAGAGCCCGATGGTCAGCGGAACCAGGATGAAGTGGTAGACGGTGGTGATACCGAACTGCCAGCGCGCCAGATCCAGAGAGTCCAGCGCCATAGGAGAGATGGCCATCCGTGCCACCTTTCGGAGATGACGATGAGATCGATAAGGTACTCTGTAGAACGTCCTACAGGTCGATAGGGGGATTGTAGGTCATCTATGACGTGATGTCGTGAAACAGGTGAGTTTCAATGCGATGACGGCGCCCGTATGGACCTCCTGCTTTCCTTGTTAAGACTACCGTTCGAAGAAGTTCTCGGAGGGTGTTCGGGCCGTGGATGTTGAAGATTAATGATCTTGCGAGTGGGACTGAAGGCCCGTAAGTAAGATGCGAGAGTCCACTGAAAGCTGACTGAATACTGAGAGAAAACCGACTGTGGTGTGAGATCTGTGTGGGACGAGACGTGGGCCACCCGCGGTTGCGACGAGTCGCGCAGGCGCTTATCGCTGTATGTGTGGGATACTTCGAGCCGACTTCAGGTGCTTCGTACCGGTACCTGGGGTCGCGCCTTCCGACCAACCCTGTCCGAGGACCTTGCGCCGCCTGAGCTGCGCCGCTGCGAGCCCGGTCTGTGTGGACGTCAGGCGAGGCAGGTGCCCTTCACTGGGCGCGTTCGAGACTTTTTCGCTGCTCCCGCTGGGGAGCACAACCGCGCTGACGCGTCGAGGGTACGACGACGGCGTCAGCCTCGGAGAGTGCAAGCCCCATGGCACGTCGCACCACATCAGAATCAACAGAATCCCACGAGCAGGACCAGGCTGCCGCGGACGCCCCGGCTCCGCGTCGTCGCCGTCGGGTCACCGCTGCCGCCGCCGCTCCCGCCCAGGCCCCTGCTGCGGAGCAGCCGGTCGCGGCGGCTCCTGCAGACGCTGTCGCCACCTCAGGTGCCGGCGATCCTGGCCTTGAGCAGCCCGAGCCCTCGGCCGTCTCGGTCGCTCCAGCGGATCCGCCGCGTCGTCGTCGCAGGGTCGTCGCCGCCTCGGCGGCCCCTGAGGCGGTCCCGGCCGCTGAGCAGCACGTGCCCGGTAACGAGGTCGGCGAGCCCGATGAGCCAGAGGATGCTGAGCTGAGCGCCGAGCCGCTCGCGGAAGCAGTAGAGGCTGAGACGGAGTCACCGACTGAGGACGAGCAGGCTGAAGACGCCGCCGACGAGGAACCTGACGTACAGGACGGTCCGGATGACGAGGCCGTCCGGGAGGACGAGGAAGAGCCCGAGGTGCCCCGCCTGCCTGCCGCCTCGCTCCTGTTCCAGGCTCCGGACCCCAGTCGGGCCCGTCGTCGTCGGCGCGTCACCGCTGCGACCGGTGCTCCTCAGGAGGCGCCGACCGCCTCGCGCCATCAGGGCACGGGCGGTTGGACGGACGAGGATGAGGGCCCGCAGACCGGCGCCCGAACCAACGCCGGCAAGCGGGATGAGGACGACGAGGCCGACTCCGCCTCGCCCCGAGCGGGTCGGGGCGAGAGGCGCAGCCGTCGTCGTCGGGCGGTCGCAGGTGCCGGTGCTCCTCAGGAGGGGCGTGAAGGCTCTCCGGCCGACGAGTCCGGTGATGAGAGCACCGAGGTCTCCGGGACTGACGACGAGTCTCAGGCTGATTCGTCGGATGGCGCCCGCGAGGGCGGAGCCCGCCGCAAGCGCCGCCGCGGTGGGCGCGGTCGGCGCTCGCGCTCACGTGGTGAGGGTGGCGAGGGCTCTGAGCGCAGTGGCTCCGACGACGACTCCCAGGCCGTTGGGGAGGATGCCGCCGCCACATCCTCGGCGCGCGAGACCTCCGCGGATGCAGCTGTCGAGGCGGCTGCGGGGGCCGTGTCCGGATCGCGTCGACGCCGCCGTCGCTCCCGTACCCGCTCCGAGGGAGGGGATCCGCGCGACGAGGTCACCGCGCTCAAGGGCTCCACCCGGCTGGAGGCCAAGCGCCAGCGCCGTCGCGAGGGACGAGCGGCTGGACGCCGTCGGCCCATCGTCACCGAGGCCGAGTTCCTGGCCCGCCGGGAGTCCGTGGACCGCCAGATGATCGTGCGCGAGTCCGACGGCCTCAACCAGATCGCCGTCCTGGAGGACGGGCTCCTCGTGGAGCACTACGTCTCCCGCCATACCCAGACCTCCATGGTCGGCAACGTCTACGTCGGCCGGGTCCAGAACGTCCTGCCCTCCATGGAGGCTGCCTTCGTGGACCTGGGCAAGGGCCGCAACGCGGTGCTCTACGCCGGAGAGGTCAACTGGGACGCCGCCGGGCTGGAGGGGCGGCCCCGCCGGATCGAGGATGCCCTCTCCAGCGGTGACACCGTCCTGGTCCAGGTCACCAAGGACCCCATCGGGCACAAGGGAGCCCGCCTCACCAGCCAGATCACTTTGGCGGGGCGCTACCTGGTCCTCGTCCCCGGCGGCACCATGACGGGGATCTCCCGCAAGCTGCCCGACACTGAGCGCAGCCGCCTGAAGAAGATCCTCAAGCGGATCGTCCCTGACTCGGCCGGGGTCATTGTGCGCACCGCCGCCGAGGGCGCCAGCCAGGAGCAGCTGACCGCGGACGTCGAACGGCTTGTGGCCCAGTGGGAGAGCATCGACAAGAAGGCCTCCTCCGTCATGAAGGGCAGCGGCAAGGCCCCGGTCCTTCTCAAGGGCGAGCCGGAGCTCGCCGTGCGGGTCATCCGAGACGTCTTCAACGAGGACTTCCGCAGGCTCATCGTCTCCGGTGACACAACCTGGTCGACGATCTCCCAGTACGTCGATGAGGTCAGTCCGGACCTGGCTGAGCGTCTCGAGCACTGGACCGGCCCCGAGGACGTCTTCGCCGCCCACCGCGTGGACGAGCAGCTCGCCAAGGGATTCGACCGCAAGGTCTGGCTCCCCAGTGGCGGCACCCTGGTCATCGACCGCACCGAGGCGATGACCGTCATCGACGTCAATACCGGCCGCTTCACCGGCGCGGGCGGCACCCTGGAGGAGACCGTCACCCGCAACAACCTCGAGGCCGCCGAGGAGATCGTGCGTCAGCTGCGCCTGCGCGACATCGGCGGCATGGTGGTCATCGACTTCGTCGACATGGTCCTGGAGTCCAACCGGGACCTCGTCCTGCGCCGGCTCGTTGAGTGCCTGGGCCGCGACCGCACCCGCCACCAGGTCACCGAGGTCACCTCCCTCGGCCTGGTCCAGATGACCCGCAAGCGGGTCGGGCAGGGGCTGGTCGAAGCCTTCTCCACCACCTGTGAGCACTGCAAGGGCCGTGGCTTCATCGTCCACGACGAGCCCGTGGAGAACCAGCAGGCCGACATGTCGGCCTCTGCCTCCCGCGGTGGTGGGCGCTCGCGCGGGCGCAAGAACCGCGAGGAGCAGGCGGTTGCCGGTGGTGGTAAGAAGGGAGCCAAGAAGGACTCCCAGGAGACCAAGGGCTCCAAGAGTGCCAAGAGCTCCGGTGGTGGCAAGGGAGCCGGAGGGAGCGACGTCGTCGGCTCACCTGAGCCCGGAGCCGATGACGAGGCCCGGGCGGCGGTGCGCGGCGCCCTGGCCCAGATCGCGGCCGCTGCCGAGCAGGCGCACAAGGATGCTCAGCAGGAGGGGCAGGAGTCCCGCGAGGCTCAGGATGCGAAGAGCCCGCAGGGGGCCGTTGAGGACTCGGCCAAGAGCGTGAGTGACAGTGTGGATGACATGGTGGAGCCTGACGGCGGTCAGGAGGGCCAGGTCTCCCCGGTCGAGGACAAGCCGGTCAAGACCAGGGCAAGGAAGGCCACTGAGAGGAAGTCGGCGAGGAAGTCCGGTGACAGGGCGGACAGGAAGCCGGGGAAGAAGACCGCGAAGAAGGCTGAGAAGAAGGCCGGCAACAAGCCTGAGGAGCTGGCCGAGCAGTCCGGTGAGGCGCCTGAGGAACCGACGAGTGAGAAGCCTGTGAGGAGAACGAGGAGGCGGGCCACCGCGAAGAGCGCCGCACCGTCGCCGGAGAATTCTTCAGACGCCCCGGAGGTCCCGGAGGTGTCGGCCTGACGTCCACAGGGCCTTCGTGCCCAAGAACACAGGGGATAGGACAGGCCGGAGGTTGGTGCTGGCGACATGATCGCCTAGAGTTATCTGCCGGTGCGTCTTGCGCCATTGCCCAGGACAGGGTCCTCCCGGCGAGGCTGATCAGAGTCTCGCGGTGAGTGAGAGCCTTTCGAAGAATCTACAGAGATGAGCATTCAAGTGGTCTACGCGATCGTCAAGGCCGGCGGCCGTCAGGAGAAGGTCTCCGTCGGCGACGTCGTGGTTGTCGACAAGCTTGCCGGTGAGATCGGCGACGAGGTCACCCTCGCCCCCGTCATGCTGGTGGACGGCGACAAGGTGACCACCGCTGCCGCCGACCTGGCCAAGTCCTCCGTCACCGCCGAGATCATCGGTGACGAGAAGGGCCCCAAGATCAACATCCTCAAGTTCAAGAACAAGACCGGCTTCCGCAAGCGCCAGGGCCACCGCGCTCAGCTGACGGCCGTCAAGGTCACCGCCATCAAGTGACCGCCCCGGCGCCAGCCAGCACGCGGGCATCCTGAACGCACACGCTCGAGAAGAAAGAAGCCTTAAACCATGGCACACAAGAAGGGTCTTGGTTCCTCCCGCAACGGCCGTGACTCCAACGCGCAGCGCCTCGGCGTCAAGCGCTTCGGCGGCCAGCTCGTCAAGGCCGGCGAGATCATCGTCCGCCAGCGCGGCACCCACTTCCACCCCGGTCGCAACGTCGGCCGAGGCAACGACGACACCCTGTTCGCCACCGCCGCCGGCAACGTCGAGTTCGGCACCTTCCGTGGGCGTCGGGTCGTTAACGTCGTGCTTCCCGAGGCCTGAGCCCCGAGCACCTCACACGTCACACGAGGGCGGACGGCACCTGCCGTCCGCCCTCGCGCTATCCCCGGACTCACAGGAGACCCCATGCCCACCTTCATTGACCGAGTGGTCCTCCACGTGGCCGGCGGCGACGGCGGCAACGGCTGCACCTCCGTGCACCGTGAGAAGTTCAAGCCCTTGGCCGGACCCGACGGCGGCGACGGTGGCCACGGCGGGGACGTCGTCCTGGCCGTCGACTCCCGGGTGACGACCCTGCTGAGCTACCACCGCTCCCCGCACCAGCGGGCCGGAAACGGGACTCCTGGTATGGGGGACTGGCGTCGCGGTACCGACGGCAAGGACCTCGTTCTGCCCGTTCCGGAGGGCACCGTGGTCAAGGACGTGGGTGGTCAGGTCATCGCCGACCTCGTGGGGGAGGGCGCCAGCATCGTCGTCGCCGAAGGCGGTACTGGCGGGCGGGGCAATTTCTCACTGGCCTCCTCCAAGCGCAAGGCCCCCGGCTTTCACCTTCTGGGCGAGCCCGGCCAGGCCAGGGACGTCACTCTGGAGCTCAAGACCATCGCCGACGTCGCCCTGGTGGGTTACCCCAGCGCCGGCAAGTCCTCCCTCATCGCCGCCATGAGCGCGGCCCGCCCCAAGATCGCCGACTACCCCTTCACGACCCTCGTGCCCAACCTCGGGGTTGTCGAGGCCGGCGAGGTCCGCTACACGATCGCCGATGTCCCCGGTCTCATCCCCGGCGCCTCCCAGGGCAAGGGGCTGGGGCTGGACTTCCTGCGTCACATCGAGCGCTGCGCCGTCATCGTCCACGTCCTGGACTGCGCCACCCTCGAGCCTGGGCGCGACCCCCTGTCCGACCTGGACACAATCGAGGCCGAGCTCTCCGCATACTCCGAGCGCCTGGGCGAGCAGGAGGACGATCCCGCTCTCACCGGCCGGGTCCCGCTCATGGAGCGGCCACGTATCGTGGTGCTCAACAAGGTCGACGTCCCCGATGCCGCCGAGCTCGCTGAGTTCGTGCGAGCCGACATCGAGGCCCGCGGCCTGCCCGTCCACATCGTCTCGGCGGTTGCCCACACGGGGCTGCGTCCCCTGTCCTTCGCCCTGGCAAGCGAGGTTGAGCGGGCCCGCAAGGCCGCTCCGGCGACTCCCCAGCGCGACCGCGAGTCCAGTGAGACCGAGGGATCCGGTGAGCCGCGCCCCATCATCCGGCCCGCAGCGGTCGGACGCCGGGAGAAGGAGAGCGTCGCCCAGGTACGTCTGCTGGCCCATCCCAGCGAGGGGCAGGTCTACCAGGTCCGCGGGCAGCGCCCCGAGCGCTGGGTGCATCAGACCGACTTCTCCAATGACGAGGCCGTCGGCTACCTCGCCGACCGCCTGGCCGCGGCCGGGGTCGAGGACGAGCTCGTCAAGGCCGGCGCCCACGCAGGAGACACCGTCCTCATCGGCGAGGTCGACGGGGGAGTGCTCTTCACCTGGGAGCCCTCGATGACCACCGGTCCCGAGCTGCTGGGCGCCCGAGGCACCGACCTGCGCCTGGAGACCAGTCGGCGTCGGACCAACGTGGAGCGGCGCAGCCAGTACCGCGAGATGATGGACGCCAAGGAGGCCGCGCGCCAGCAATTGCGCGACGAGGCCGCCGAGGGCCTGTGGACCGATGCCGCCTCCTGGCACGGGGACGACGAGGACTGAGGCGCGAACCCATGACTCCAGCAGCAACCGGCGCCAGCTCCGACCACGGACAGGAGCGCCCCGAACGACTGCCCGCAGGCGCTCGCGTGGTGGTCAAGGTCGGCTCCTCGTCCCTGACGCGCGCTGACGGCGGGCTCGACCTCAACCGCATCGACATCCTCGCCGGCCTCATCGCCGGCATGCGACGCCGTGGCCACGACGTCGTCCTGGTCTCCTCCGGGGCCGTCGCCTCAGGGCTGGTGCCCCTGGGGATGAGCCGGCGTCCCGACGAGCTCTGTCTCCTGCAGGCGGCCGCCTCCGTGGGACAGGGCCGGCTCGCCGCCCGCTGGGAGACCGCGATGAGCGCCTACGGACTGGTGACCGCCCAGGTCCTCCTCACCGCCCATGACGTCGCCATACGTAGCCACTACCGCACGGTGCGCGCCACCTTCGACTCCCTGCTCTCACTGGGAGCCGTCCCCATCATCAACGAGAACGACGCGGTGGCCACCAGCGAGTTCAGCCTCGGCGACAACGACCGGCTCGCCGCTCTCGTGGCCCACCTGGTGACCGCCGACGTTCTCGTGCTGCTCACCGACGTTGACGGCCTGTGGACCGCGCGCCCCGGGACCCCCGGCGCCACGCCCATCCGCTTCGTGCGCTCCTCAGCGGACCTGGCGGGGGTCAGCGTCTCCGGGCGCGGCTCCTTCGTGGGAACCGGCGGCATGACCACCAAGCTTCAGGCCGCCACCATCGCCTGCGCCTCGGGCACCACCACCCTCATAGCTCGGGCCGACGACGCCGCAGGGCTCCTGGGGCAGGGACGGGTTCCCAGCGACCTGGGCACCTGGTTCGAGCCCACCGGGCCCCACCGCCCCAGCCGCCGGCTGTGGATGGCCCACGCCTCCCAGCCCGAAGGGCGTGTTCTCATCGATGCCGGGGCGGCCCAGGCCCTGACCGTGGGGAAGAAGTCGCTCCTGCTGCCCGGCCTGACCGGCGTCGACGGGGACTTCGAGTCGGGCTCCGTGGTCGATGTCGTCGGCCCCGAGGGTGTCCTGGCACGGGGAATATGCCGCTACGCCGCTGCTGAGCTCGGGGAGGTCCTGGCGGCCCGGGCCGAGGGCGCCGCCGCCCCCGATCACGTGGCCCCAGTGATCCACCGCGACGATCTCGCCGAGCTGCCCCGTATCGCCGGAGTCTGAAGCAGCTCTTCTACCGCGACAATAGGAAAGAACGCAGTTCCTCTAAGCGTACGAGAGCACGACGGAGACTCGGGCTGTTCTCAGCTGCCGTTCGAACATCCCAGTGCTTCTCTGCAAAGTCATTAATTCTCGAGGCGTACAAGGGGCCTGTGGTTCCGTCAGAGCGAACTACGTCATTACGAATGTTTCCACTACGTGATTTCAGACATAGAGAAAGAAGATGTCGCTTGGCATGAGTTAAAGCTTCTGTGTCGACAGGTATCTTACTTACAGGAACTTTAAAGTACTGAGAAAAAGACTGGGCGTCGGCCATAAGCCATCCCTCGCTCATGGGATGTACTATACGAAGAACGAATGCTGGATTTGGTGGCGTCGATGACGTGAGCTTTTTGTACAGTTTGACTGGGCATGCAGTATCTGAGTCGCGGAAAACTATCCAAGGATTCCATGCTCCGGTCTTTGCGAGTTTAGGGACCAGTTTGTCAACGTTGCCCGAGCCGTTCTTCGGTAGGGCTTGCTGGATGAGTAGACCGGAGTGGCTGATTATTTTTTTGACCATCTCTTGGTCTGAGGTACCCTCAAATACTGTGCTGACATAGGGATTGCTCATGTTCATGAAACCTTTATCGACTGGAGGAGTCGATTAGGCCTTGCAATTCATGTGGTGCAATGAGTTGATGGATGACGTCCGAGGTGGGCAGTCCAAGCTCAATGTTGTCCATAGGGTGATCGAGATCTGAGAGGAGGTCAGCAGTTGTGCCATCGTCAGTCACCCTTAGAATAAGTATCTCTTTCGGGCTGATCCCTTCCTCGTCGAGCAGTTCGGGAGCGTGAGTAGATAAAACAATCTGAAGATCGTTGGAACGCTGTGCCATGGCGAACATGGAAGGCAGAACCTTGACGATAGCTGAGTTGAGTGATAATTCGGGCTCCTCTAGGAGGAGGACTCCGGCGTTGCTCGGTGCCTTGATGACGGTCCAGAGAAGGCCGATAAGGCGTAGAGTTCCGTCCGAGAAATCTGTTTCATACTGTGTTGAGGGGGTGGAGCGCCAGTTCCTGTAGCCGGCTTTGAGATGGGGGGTGCCTGAGGGGTCCACCTCGATCTCAAGGGACTCGAACTCGGGGACGGCTGCTTGCAGGGCTCGTTGCATTCGCCGCATCCATGCATCCCTCGTGCGTTTGGGGGTGGCGTTCATTTGGGCGATGAAGTCTCTCCCGAAAGGGTCTTGAGGAGTGGCATTAATTCGTCCTGGATCTCGAATAATCTGCGGAACTAAGTGGAAATACTGGACTTTGCTGAAGTAGTCTGCTATTTCGCGAAAATCCTGGTTTGCTGCGATCTGTTCAAGGTGTGTTTGCGTGAGGCGCTCTTTGTCGGAGTTATCCACGAAGTCGGGGCGCTTGAGAATTGTCTTCCCGTTTTGTTCGACAAGTTCTTCATCGACGATTGGTCGATTGAGTCCCCCCGATTCTCCCTTGATGGATAAACAGTATCTCCAGGACGTGTCGCCGTCGACAAGATCGACATCAATGATGAGCCTTCCTTTTCGAAAGTTTCGGGAGAATAGGCTGCGTACTTTGCTGAGGCCGCCTCGGCTGGAAATTGCGCTGGCGAGACCCCCTCCAGGTGCGGCAACTTCGCCCAGAAATCGGAAGAGATCGAGTAGGTTGGATTTTCCGGCCGCATTAGGGCCGACAATGAATAGTCTGCGTTCAAGGTCGAAGTCTATTGTTTTAAAGTTTCGCCAGTTGTTCGCAGAAATGTGGGTTATCTTCATGGAAGATTTACTCCCATCGAATGGTTGCTGTCTGCAAGGATTCAACTAGTCTATCGCTTCAACTTCGCTTTTGCTAGATTGCTTTCTTCTTCTATGGTGTCCCCATGAACGACGTCGAGGCCCACGAGCTCGTCACCGCAGCCGCCCATGCCGCCCGCACCGCGCAACGAAGCCTGGCCACGGCCCCGCGCGCCGTCAAGGACGCCGCCCTGGAAGCCATGGCCCACAGCCTCACCGAGCACACCGAGGCCATTCTGAGCGCTAACGCCGCCGACCTGGAGCGCGGACGCGACTCCGGGATGAAGCCCGGACTCCTGGACCGCCTGGCTCTGGACGCCGGCCGCCTGGCAGGCATCGCCGACTCCCTGCGGGAGGTTGTCGCCCTGCCCGACCCCGTGGGGCAGGTCGTCGACGGCTCGGTCATGCCCAACGGGCTGCGGGTGCGCCGGGTTCGGGTGCCCCTGGGAGTCGTCGGCATGATCTACGAGGCCCGCCCCAACGTCACCGTCGACACCGCCGCACTGGCCGTCAAGTCCGGCAACGCCATCATCCTGCGCGGAGGCAGCGCCGCCCAGGACTCCAACGCCGCGATCATCGCGGCCCTACGCAGTGCCCTGAACGCCCAGGGGCTGCCGGCCGACCTCGTCACCAGCGTAGACGCCGCCGGACGGGACGGGGCCCGCGCCCTCATGCGGACCCACGGCCTGGTCGACGCCCTCGTGCCTCGCGGCGGGGCCGGGCTCATCCGCACCGTCGTCGAGCAGTCCACCGTTCCCGTCATCGAGACCGGATCGGGAAACTGCCACGTCTACGTCGATGCCAGCGCCGACCTCGAGGCCGCTGTGGACATCATCGTCAATGCCAAGACCCAGCGCGTCGGCGTGTGCAACGCTGCCGAGACGCTCCTGGTCCACACTGATGCCGCGGCCGCCTACCTCCCGTCCGCAGCCGCCGCCCTGTGGGGCCAGGACGTCATCCTGCATGCGGACCCGGCCGCCGGCCGGATCCTGGCCACGGCGGCCGCCGACAGCGGGCACGAGGCCCTCCTGACCGAGGCCACCGAGGAGGACTGGGACACCGAGTACGGCTCCCTGGACCTGGCCGTGCGCGTCGTCGAGAACCTGGACGAGGCCATCGACCACATCCGGGCCCACACCACCGGGCACACCGAGGCGGTCCTCGCTCAGGACGTGGGCGTCATCAGTGCCTTCATTGCGGGTATGGACTCGGCGGCGATCATGGTCAACGCCTCGACCCGATTCACCGACGGCGGCCAGCTGGGCCTGGGTGCCGAGCTGGGCATCTCCACCCAGAAGCTCCACGCCCGCGGCCCTATGGGGCTGAGCGAGCTGACAACGACCACCTGGATCGTCGAGGGCGACGGCCACATCCGTCCCTGAACCGTCGCACCTCCGAGCGACGCCGGGACGCCTCGGAGTTGTGCTGATTCTGAAAAGCTTGCGCATCAGTTCTGTGACTCCTTGGTGCTATGCTCCGGTGCTTTGTTATCTCATTCGTGTTACGGTCGACGAGAGTCGGGCAAGTCCAGGAAGGCTGGGGAGAGGGGGCGCTGGAGTGGCGAGTCTGCTACATCGTTTCGGTCGTGGCCGCGTCGTCGCCAGCGCGGTTGTCGTGGTCACAGCGGGCCTCCTGCTCGCGGTCACCCGCATGGTGTTCTCCCACCCCACCGAGTCCGCGAAGGAACCGGGAATCGTCCTGACGGCAACCCCACGGGTCACATCCTCCCAGTCCTCGACCACGGCGACGCCGAGCCGGAGTGCCGGTGGTGCCAGTAGTACCCAGCACGAGCCAGACAGCACCGAAGCGGGATCCGCAGCCTCATCGGACTCCTCGACGCAGGGCCACCACGCGCCTCAGGCGGTGGAGCCCGACCCGCCTGTCGCCGTCGACCACGGCAGTCGTCAGCCGGCGCCGGCCGCCCCTGCTGCCCCGGCCGCCACTGGACGGTCCGATGACTCCCGCACCGAGGTCGACGATGATGACGACAGGAAACCGGCGAACAACGGCGTGAGAGAAGCCGGTGACGACGACCACGACATCGACGACTGAATGGATGACCGACTAGATGGCTGACGCAGCGGTCACGGGCCGGTGCTCGGAGACGCAGGCGTTGCGGATCAGGTGAGCCGGTAGCCCATGCCGCGTACCGTCTCCACCCTGTCCCTGCCCAGCTTGTTGCGCAGGTAGGAGACGTAGACCTCCACCACGTTGGACCCGGGGTCGAAGTCCAGACCCCACACGGCGCTCAGGAGCTGCTCACGGCTGAGGACCTGGCCGGGGTGGCGCATGAAGGCCTCGGCCAGGGCGAACTCCCGTGCCGAGAGCTCCACCGTCCGGCCCTCCAGCGTCAGGGTCCGGGTGCGCAGGTCCAGGACCATGTCGCGGTGGGTCAACCGCATCTGGTCCGCTCCCGCGGCCTCCGGACGCAGTCGCACCCGGATGCGGGCCAGGAGCTCCTCGAAGGAGAAGGGCTTGGGCATGTAGTCGTCCGCGCCGCCCTCGAGACCGGCAACGCGATCGGCCACTGAGGACCGGGCCGTGAGCATGATGACCGGTGCAGCCACCCCCTGACCACGCAGCTGCTGAAGCACCTCGAAGCCATCGATGTCGGGCAGGCCCACGTCCAGGATGATGAGGTCGAAGCTTGTCTGGAGCGCGAGCTCCACCGCCTCCCGACCTGCAGCGGTGGTGTGCGTGGTGAACCCGGCCGCCTTGAGACCCTTGGTGAGGAACGCGACGATGCGGGACTCGTCCTCAACGATGAGGATGCTGCTCATGGTGGGTCACTCCTCGGACGCCGTCGGGGACTGTTCAGGGGGTGAGGCACCGGCGTCGCCCGAGGTCGTGGTCTCGGACGAGGACGGAACAGGGGACGCCTCCAGGGGGATCGTCATGGTGAACACCGATCCCTCGCCTACCTTAGAGCGTATGTCCAGTCGCCCTCCGTGCGCTGCGACGATCGTCTCCACGATACTCAGTCCCAGCCCTGTTCCCGAGGCCATCTCCTGAGCACCGGCGGTGCGTTTGAATCGCTGTCGCACCACGTCGATGTCCTCAGGGGCGATCCCGATGCCCTCGTCGCCCACCCACATCAGCAGGTGGCCGTCTCGGACGGCGGAGCCCAGGGAGACGGTGCTGCAGGGCGCGGAGTACTTCACCGCGTTGGCCACCAGCTGGAGCCACGCCTGGGTGATCCGGGTGGGGTCGATGCTGGCCCGGGTGAAGGCCACCGACTCCAGCCGCCAGCGGCGCTCACCCAGGGCGAGGGACTTGTCGAAGACCATCTCGGTCAGCTCGGCGACATCGGTGTCCACCGGGGTGACGAAGTCGCTCTGAGCACTCTTGGCCAGCAGGATCAGGTCGCCCACGAGCATTCCCATCCGGTCGAGCTCATCAATGGCCAGCAGCTGGGTCTGATGCACGTCCTCAGGATCGGTGGGATCGGTGAGCTCGAGGTGACCGCGGACCACGGCGATGGGCGTACGCAACTCGTGGCCGACGTCGTCGAGCAGGCTGCGCTGTGCCTCCACCGAGGTCTGGACCCGGTCGAGCATCCGGTTGACGGCAGCGGCCAGAGCGGTGAGGTCGTCTCGGCCCCTGACCGGCACCCTAGTGGTCAGGTCGTCCTCACCGATGGACTCGGTGGCGCGCCGCAGCTGCTCGATGGGGCGCAGGAGCCGCTCGACGGCGAACCAGGCCAGACCTGTCACCAGGGCTACGGTGAACACGGCCGCCGCCGCGTAGAAGGCCATGGTGCGCAGCAGCTGGGACTCGGCGACCTTGAGATCGATGACGTGCACCAGGGCCCCGTGCTGGGAACCGTCCTGGATCGGGACGATGAGAACCCGGTAGCTCGATGAAGGAGTGTGCACGGTCTCGATGACGGACTCCGACGCGGCGGCCCGGGATGTCACGTGCTTAAGCAGCTTCGCGTCCTCCTCCGGTCGGAAGGAGACGTTGTCTGCGGAGAGCCAGATCAGCTCCGTGTTGGAGCTGGTGCCCACGAAGCCGAGCTCGGCCTCACCGGGCCCCTCCGCGGTGCGCTGCATGTGGACGCGAAGCACTGCCGAGATGTCCTCCAAGGGTTGGCCGCTGGAGGGATCCGTCCCGTCCACAGCCAGCTCGCGGATCCGGTCTCGGCTGTGCTCGAGCCGGTTCGTGGCATCGGCCGACACACTCGAGTGCCCCAGAGCCCACACGATCGCCCCGCAGGTGACCAGTGCGATGCTGGCGACCAGCACAATCGCCCATATGACGCGGGTACCGATGGTGACGGTACGGGTGTGCATCAGTGAGGTCACATCGCCATTGTGCCCGGACCTACTGGGCTCCGCCCGACGAGCCCGGGCACGGGCGGAGCCGGTACCGGCCCGACTCAGCGTCCCACTCCGGCGTAGGTCCACCCTGCCTGGCGCCAGGCCGCAGGGTCTAGGGCGTTGCGTCCGTCGATGATGACGCGATCGGCGACGCCGGTAGCGGTCTCAGTGGGGTCTAGGGCCACGAACTGGTCCCACTCGGTCAGCAGCAGCACGAGCTCGGCGCCCAGGAGTGCGGTGCGGGGGTCATCCTCCAAGGTGAGATGGGGATGGGACCGGACCACGACGGGCAGGGCCTGCGGGTCGCAGACGGTCACCTCCGCCCCGAGGTCGGCCAGGCGCGAGGCGACATCCAGGGCGGGGGAGTCGCGTACGTCGTCGCTCAGGGGCTTGAAGGCGGCTCCCAGGATGGTGATCGCCTTGCCGGAGAAGTCTCCTCCCGCGTGAGCCCTGGCCAGATCGACGATCCGGTTGCGCTGCTCGCGATTGATGGAGTCGACCCGCCCCAGCAGGTCCGCCAGGTGCCTGGCGCCGTGAAGATCGGCGCTGGCCTGCAGCGCCCGGATGTCCTTGGGCAGGCAGCCTCCGCCGAATCCGGCGCCGGCCTGGAGGAAGCGCTTGCCGATGCGCGGGTCGTGGCCGATCGCATCGGCCAGGACGGTGACGTCGGCACCGGCTGTGTCGCACAGGTGGGCCATGGCGTTGATGAAGCTGATCTTGGTGGCCAGGAAGGAGTTCGCGGCGGTCTTGACCAGCTCGGCGGTGGGGTAGTCGGTGACGATGCGGGGAATGCCCTCCTCCAGCAGGGGCTGGTAGACGGCGTCGAGAGCGGCCTGGGCCTCCTGGGCGTCGCGGGGGTCGGCGGGCATCCCGTAGACGATGCGGTCGGGGTGGAGGGTGTCGGCCACGGCGAAGCCCTCGCGCAGGAACTCGGGGTTCCACAGCACCAGGGCGCGGTCGGCCAGGCGCTCGGCCACCTGCTGGGCGGTGCCGACCGGGACGGTCGACTTGCCCACCACGATGCTGCGCCCGCCCTCGGGCAGGGCATCATGAAGCATGTCGACCACGCTCCACAACTGGCTCAGATCCGCCTCACCGCCAGTGGCGGACTGCGGGGTGCCCACGGCGATGAAGTGGACATCGGCCTCCGCCAGCTCCGCCGCCGTCGGCGTTGAGGTGAAGCGCAAATCGCCCTGCTGGGCGCCGGTGATCAGCAGCTCGGGAAGGCCCGGCTCGTAGAAGGGGGCGCGGCCCTGGGAGAGGACGTCGACCTGCTCGCTCCGGGTATCGATTCCCAGGACGTGGTGCCCCAGGTGGGCCATGGCGGCGGCGTGGACGGCACCAAGGTATCCGCAGCCGATGACGGTGAGCTTGAGAGGGTTCATGAGTTGTTCCAATCGTTGCTGAGGTCGAGGGGCATGAAGGGGGAGGCGTGTCCTAGGCAGTGGCGCACCCAGATGGGCAGCCACTGGTGGGCGGTGGGGCGGAAGGCATGGACGAAGACGAGTCGCAGCGCCGAGGATCGGTAGTAGGTCTCCAGACGCTCCGCCGTCGTGGGCAGCGTGCGGGCCAGGTTGTCGAGCAGCCCGCGGACCTGTGCGTGGGCCTCAAGGCCGAGCCGGCCCTGAACCGCCATGATGTCCGCGTGGGCCCAGAGGTTGCCCAGGTCGAGGGCCGCCTCAGCCACCGCCGCGGTGTCCAGGTCGAGCAGGGACAGTTCGATTCCGTCCCACAGAAGCTGACCGTCGTGGAGGTCTCGGTGGGCGATGATGCGCACCCCGTCGTCCTCCCGCAGGCTCAGGCATGTGTCCACCACCTGCTCGTGCAGGAGAGCCGGCTGGTCGATGACGCCGTAGCGTTGGGCGGAGGCACACCATCGGCGCAGCACCTCGGCCTCCTGACGCGGCCCGTGGACGGGCAGGTCCGCCTCGGCTCGGGCCAGATGGGACCAGGACTCAGCGATCCGCTGCCACCCGGGCAGGCCGGCATCGCCGAGCTCATTGAGGCTGCGGCCGGGCAGCAGCTCGAAGTCGACGACGTTGTCGTTGTTGCTCAGGATCCTGGGGGTGCGCAGACCGGTGACCCGCAGGACCGAGGCGGCGGTCGTGTGCGCCCGCACCAGGGAGGCGGCCTTGTGGGGCCGGACCATCTTGCGGACTCGGGCCTCCTCCATCACCACGGCGCGACGGCCGACGCGATGAACGACGAGCGCCCCGGTCAGACCCGCGGACAGGGCCGGCAGCGCCGGGTCCGCGGCGTAGGGCAGAAGCTCGGGTGCGGCGCCTGTGGTGACGTGCCCGGCGCGCAGACGGCCCTTGCCGTCGACGCACTCGATGCTCACGCTCGTGGAGCCCGAGTCCAGGTGCCCGGGCCAGGCGCGGCGCAGCCCTGGGATCGCGCGCAGCGTGCTCAGCATGCCGTTCATCTCTGGTTTCTGAGTCATCTCAGTCATCTGTGTCGTAGTCGAGACTTCTGTCATCTCCAGGTGGCCTCCTTCTCAGGTGACCGGGCGATGCTCTCAATGGCGGCCAGCTCCACCCCGATGCGCTCTCGCCAGGACGGATCGGCATGGCGCAGAGGATCGGCCAGCCGTGCCAGGCGCGAGCGGGCGACCGCCACCCCCAGCTGTTCGGCAGCGGGCACCGGTCCGTGCTCGGCGTAGCCCTCCAGCAGGGCACGCCCCTGGGAGACCGGCGCCATCGCGAGGTAGGAGCCCAGATCGGTGGCCGCTGGGGCTAGGCGCACCCGGTCGAAGTCGGTCAACCAGATCCGCCCGGAGGAGCGCTCGTACAGCACCTGGTCGGGGGAGGCATCGCCGTGGGTGAGGACCGGCTCGCCAGACGACCGGATGGGCAGCATGCCGCCCACCGCCCGCACGCGGCGGGCCAGCTCGGGATCGAGGACATCGAGCTGACGGGCGTGAACCTCGGCCAGGTCCCAAGGATCGGGATGCTGGTGAGGCAGCCGGTCGACGAGGTCCGGCTTCAGTGCTTCCACGCAGGAGTGCAGCTCGGCCAGCAGCGCCCCCACGCGCCGCGTGGCATCCGCTGCGGACTCGGTTACGGCCTCGGATGCGGCGTGCTCAGCGGTACGGTCATCGGAGAGCTCGGCCAAGTTCGTGTCGCCGCACCACTGCTGGAGGCTGACATGCCCCTCGCACCGGGCCACGGCCTCGGAATCGAGCAGACGCGGGACCGGGAGGAACTCGGACAGGGCGCGATGAACGTCGTCGGCCGGGCTGCCGGCCTGAGCACGCATCCGCACCACCGTGGAGCCGTCTCGCAGTACGAGACGGCGTGAGGGGTTGTAGCGTAGAACGTCCCTAGCCTCCCAGGATCTCAGCACCCCCTGGCGGGCGGCGCCCGCTATCGGCTCGGCCAGCTTGGGGTCGGTGTGGATCGGACCGCTCTGCAGCAGCAGGTCGCCGCCTGCGGACCGGGTGACCGGAGCCTGGTCGAGCCCCAGGGAGGTGGCCAGGCGCTCGGCCTGGGCGGCCTTGGAGTGCGAGACCGGCCAGAGCAGCCGTGCCCACCCGGACGTGAGCCCGGTGGAGCGCCCCGTCAAGGACACCAGGACCGAGACGTTCGGCTTGATGCGCAGTCGGCCTGCCCGCACTGGTTGGCCGATGAACTCACTGAGCCGGTCGGCATCGAGAACCGCGCAGACGGCGTCGGCTGTGGTCGCTGTGGAGATCGTTGGCAGGTTCACGATCCGCTCCCCTCCAAGGCGAAGGAGTCCGACAGGTGGCTGTTCGCCCACCGGCGGAACTCGTCCGAGATGTCCATGAGGTGCTGAGGACTCCCCTCCAGCCGGATCCGCCCGTCCTGGATCCACACCACCCGGTCGACGCGCATGGCGGCCTGCGGATCGTGGGTGACGGTCAGGGTCGTGCGTCCGGCCACCAGCTCGTCGATCGCCTCGAGCACCGCCGACGTCGAGGCCGGGTCCAGCCCGGTGGTCGCCTCGTCCAGAATGACGATCGGCGAGTCGCGCAGCAGTGCCCGGGCGATGGCGATGCGCTGACGCTGGCCCCCGGAGAGGGTACCGCCCCGCTCGCCCACGGTCGTGTCGTAGCCGTCGGGCATCTGGGTGATGAAGTCGTGGGCGTGGGCGGCGCGTGCGGCCGCCTCCACCTCATCGTCGGAGGCGTCGGGCCACCCCAGACGGATGTTCTCGTGGATCGTGCCGGTCAGCAGCACCGCCTCCTGGTGCAGGACCGAGACCTGCGAGCGCAGGAACCTCAGGTCCAGCTCGTTCAGGCTGTGCCCGTCTAGGCTGACCGTGCCCGACGTCGGATCCAGTGCCCGCACCACCAGGGACACCAGGGTGGACTTGCCCGAGCCCGACGGCCCTACGAGCGCCACGTGCTCACCGGGGACCACCGTCAGACTCAGGCCGTGGAGCACTTGGTGGCCCTCGTAGGCGGCATGGACACGGTCGAAGTGGACCATGCCGTGGACCGTGTCAAGCACGATGGCGTCGTGGGGGGAGACGATCTCGGGCTCGACCGCCATGAGGTCGGCCACCCGCTCACCCGAGGCCGCCGCCCGAGCGATGCGGCCGGTGTACTTGGCCATGTCCCGAAGCGGCTTCATGGTGGTGCGCAGGTAGGTCGTGAAGAGCACCAGGTCTCCCGGAGACATGGCACCGTTCAGAACTCGGATGCCCCCGCCGACCATGACCACGGCGGTGGCCACGCCGACGATGACGTCCGTGGAACGCTCCAGGCGCGCGGCGATGCGGCGCGAACGCACTCCCTCGCTCAGAGAGACAGTGTTGGCGCCCGTGAAGCGCTCGTGCAGCAGGGGCTCCAGACCGTAGGCCTGGACCACCTTGATGGCACCGAGCGCCTCCTGGGCAGTGTTGGCCAGGTTCCCCTCCGACTTGCGGCTGCGCAGAGAGGCCGCGGAGATCCGCCGCGAGTTGCCGGAGGAAGCGATCGCGAAGGCCACCACCGCCACGACCACGATCATGGCCAGTAGCGGGTCCAGGAACACCATGACCACGACCATGACCAGCAGGGTCAAGGTGTTGGCGGCCATCGGCAGGCCGGCGGTGACGGCCACCTCCTGCATGCGGTTGACGTCGGCGATGAGCCGCTGAACCGTGTCCGCGCTGCGGTTGCGGGCGTGGAACTGCTGGGAGAGCCCCTGCACGTGGTGGAAGGCCCGGCTGCGCAGGGAGGCCGCCGTGCGCGAGCCGACCAGGGCGAAGGCCACGGTGGCCAGGTAGCTGCACAACGCCCGACCGGCCACGATCACCAGGAGGACCACGCCCAGACCCACCAAGGAGGAGGCCGTGGCGGGCGCGATGCCCGTGTGCTTACCCAGCGCCGCCACCAACGAGTCGATGGCGATCTTCAGGGGCCAGGGCTCCAGCACCCGGAAGACCACCTCTGCCAGAAGCACCACCGTGCCCCCGGCCATGAGGCGCCACTGCGGCGCGGCATCGGGCCCCACCAGGCGCAGGGTCTGGCGCATGGGGGAGCGGTGCGGCCGGGCTGTCTGCCGACGCGCAGGAGCACCCATCACCGCTCACCATCCTGAGCGAGGCCGGCCAGCTCCAGGATCCGGTCGACGGTCCGACGCCAGGAGTGGCGTTCCTCGGCCAGAAGGCGCCCGCCGCGGCCCATGCGGGCGCGCCGATCCGGGCATGCCGTCAGATCATCCAGGGCTGCGGCCAGGGCCGTGGGGTCCGAGGGGGCCACGAGTACGCCGTGCCGGCCAGAGCCGTCCTCAAGCAACTGGGGGACCTGCCCGACGTCGGAGGCCACGACCGCGAGCCCCGCGGCCAGGTACTCCAGGACCTTCATGGGGGAGAAGTACTGCTGCTCGCCCCCGCCCAGGTCCGGGTAAGGGGCCACTCCGATCGCCGAGCCCGCCAGGTGGGCGGGGATATCCTGCGGAGCGACCGCCCCGAGGAAGTCCACCTCCACCCCGAGGCGCTCGGCCTGAGCACGCAGCGACTCCATCTCGGGGCCGTCACCAATGATCCGCAGGCTCCAGCTCTCACGCGCCAGGGCCGCCGACGTGATGAGGTCGGCCACCCCGTGCCAGGGCTTCAGAGTCCCCACGAAGGTGACGACCACCCGGCTCGGGTCCTCCGGCTGGGGCTGAATACGGCGCACACTCACACCGTTGGGAACCGTGTGGATCCTGTTGGCGACATCGTCCGCGTCCGCACCGGTATCGGACAGGTCGGCGGTGCGACGACGCACCCAGTCGGCCACCGGGTCCGAGACGCACACTGTGGCCCGGGTGGCCGCCACCTGACGGCGCAGCACCTGCGCCGCGCCGGAGGCGTCCACCAGCGAGCGGTGACGACGCTGCTCATCGATCAGCGGAGCATTGACCTCCAGGATCCCGGGAACACCGGTGGCGGCCGTGATGTCAGCAAGCGCCGTGGAGAACAGGGAGTAGCGCTCGTAGACCAGGTCGGCGCCGTCGGCGATCACCCGGGAGACGATCCGCTCCGCGGCGTGCGCCTGCGCCTGCTCCCGCGCAGCGGGCTCGACGTCGGCCACGGCCTCCAGGTGCAGCTCGAGGTCGGTGAGGTCGTCGGGAACGTGCTTTCCGGAACGCACGGCGTACAGGGCCATCTCGTGGCCAATGGATCGCAGTTCACGGACGACCTCCTGGATGTGCACCGAGGCGCCCTTGGTCCCGAACACCGGGATGCCCGGGTCGCAGCAGATGTAGGCGATCCGCATCAGGCGGCTCCTTCTCGATCGGTCAGGTACATGGCGGGAGCGGGGCGGGGTCCCGACTGCCAGGCGGCCAGGACCTCGGCCTGGGCACGGGAGTCGAAGTGCTCCTCGATCAGTGACCGTGCCCCACGAGACAGGGAGACGGTGTCGACCTCGCCCAGCGCGATCCTGCGAAGGGCAACCGCCAGCTCGGTCGGGTCCCCCGGCGGCAGCAGGAGCCCGGTGACACCGTCGCGAACCACCTCCGGCAGCCCCGAGACCGCCGTGGCCACCACCGGCGTCCCGCAGGCCATCGCCTCCAGGATCACCGTGGGAAGACCGTCGATATTGCCATCGGCCGCCTCGATGCAGGGCGCTGCGAAGACGTCCGAGCGCTCCAGCAGGCCACGCACCTCCGCCTGTGTGAGCGGACCCAGGAGTCGGATCCGGTCCGTCAGACCCAGGCGGTCGATCTGCGCGGTCAGGCGCTCACGCTCGTCGCCGTCACCGGCCAGATCGACCTCGACGTCGACACCGGAGCTCACCAGGATCCGCACCGCCTCGATCAGGTCCGCGAAGCCCTTCTTGGGAACCAGGCGCCCGACGGCGCACACCCGTAGCGGCCGTGAGTTCCCGGCCGGCACGGGTAGCGGAGCGCGGTAGGAGAAGCGGTCGAGCTCGATGGCGTTGTAGCGCAGGGACACCGTGGCCCCTGTGCCCGCCAGCACCGTCCTCAGGTGCTCCTTGTTGTACCGGCTGATGGCGATGACCCGCTGCGCGTCGGTGCAGATGCGACGCAGCCACACGGGGTCCACTGACTCGTGGAAGATGTCCTTGGCGTGGGTGGTCACGGTGTAGGGGATACCGGTCAGGGCCGAGGCGATCCATGCCACCCGGCCCGCCAGAGACGCGAAGTGCGCGTGCAGATGCGTGATGGAGTCCCTGCGTGCCTGACGTGCCAGCTCCACGCCCTGAGCCACCTCGTCACCGGGAAGGTCGGCCAGCACCGGCATGATGGCGGCGAAGCGCTCGCGGTCGTCCTTGCGGGTCAGACCGTCGGTGAACTGGCTCCACAGGTCGATGGCCCGTACCGGCCGGTTCACCCAGTTGACCCGGGCGGCCACCCGGGCGATCTCGGGGTGGAAGCGCGAGTCCGTGGTGGGGCGCAGCGCGTAGATGCTCAGGTCCTCGCCCTGGGCCTCGCGGGCCAGGATCTCGGTGACGATGAAGGTCTCCGAGAAGCGCGGGTAGACCTTGAGGACGTATCCGATGCGGGCACCGTTGTAGCGAATGTCCTGGTGGTTGTCGGCTGCGGGATTCATGCGGGGATCTCCATCCTGGTGAGGCTGGTGGTGTGGCTGTTGAGATGGCTGAGTCGGGCGTTGAGACCTTCGCTCCGATCGCCGATGAGCTGGGCGGCGAGCAGGGGGACGGTTTCCAGACCGTCCAGGCGCAGACGACGTCGCCCCGCCAGCTGGCTGCGAGCGCCGGCGTCCTGGTCACGCAGCAGCTCGGTGAGCCAGTCCTCGAGTGCCGCAGTACTCAGGTCCGTGACTCTCAGGAGGTCAGTGGCGCCTACGTCCTTCAGAGCGGTGGCCCGGATGAACTGCTCGAGGCGAGGCGTCTCACGGGGAACGAGGAGAGCCGGGGTGTCGGAGGCGAGGATCTCGCTGACCGTGTTGTATCCGGCCATCGAGATGACCGCTGCGGCCCGCTGGATGTGGTGGCTCATCCCCGCCCAGGTCCGGCGCACGACGGTGCGGGGGCCTGCCGCCTGAGTGACCTGGTGGAACCGGGCGGCGTTGAGCTGGGGGCCGGTGACCACGACGTGCCGGTACCCGTCGGGGACACGTGCCGCGGCCGCGGCACGCAGCAGGTTGATGCCGTCGGAGCCGCCACCGGCGGTGGTCAGGATGAAGGCTTCCGCAACCTCGGCGTTACCGGCCAAGGCGCCTGACGCCTCAGAGCCATGAGTGGTTTCTACGGCGTCGCGGCCGTGGGCGAGGTAGCCGGTGTAGCGCATCCGCTCCTCCAGCGCCGCCGGAGCCTCGCCAGTAGCGCTCAGGTCATGGACCGAGGCGTCCCCGTAGACCCAGACCTCGTCGATGAGCCCACGCAGCGTGTCGGCCTCGCTCAGCTCCTCCCACTCGCGCTGCACGGTCTTGGGCGTGTCCAGGACCTCGCGCAGGCCGAGCACCACGCGAGCGCCGGGGCTCGCCTGACGCAGACGTGCCAGGGGCTCGCGCAGCTCCTGGTGCACCCCGTAGGGATGACGGTCGATGATGAGCAGGTCCGGGGTGAAGGTCGTCAGGACACCGGACAGCAGGGCGCTGCGGACCAGGCCCAGGTCCTCACGAGTGATACGCAGGCGCTGGGGCAGGTAGGTGCCCTCGGCCTTCTTGACCCCCGGCAGCACCAGCCAGTCGAAACCCTCAGGAAGCCGGTGCTCCTGTCCCGGAGCCAGCCCGGTGATGACCAGGCCGGTGACATCGCGGCCGGTGAGCCCCGGCAGTGCCCGGGCCAGGTGATGGGCCAGAGCAAGGTTGCGGCGAAGGTGTCCCAGCCCCTTGGCGTCGTGACTGTAGAGCGCCAGCCGTAGGGGAACGGTTGTCATGGATCGTCTCTTCCCTGGTGTCAGTTCTGGATCGTTCTGAAACGATTCTGACCGGCCAGGGGAAGACGATGATTAGGGGTGGATGAGAAAGCTCTCAGGTTTGTTGGAGGCTAGACCAGCCGCACCTCGGCTCCTGCCCGACGCAGGGCCTCGACCTGGTCGGCTGGGGCACCGTCGTCGGTGATGACCACGTCGATCGAGGCGGTGGGGCAGATGAGGGTGAAGGCGGTCGTGCCGAGCTTGGAGCTGTCGCACACGACGACGACGCGTTGGGCGGCCTCGACCAGGGCGGCGTTGACGGCGGCCTCGCCGTCGTGCTGAGCGTAGGCGCCCCGCTCATCGAGGCCCTCGACGCCCAGGAAGAGCGTGCCCATGCTGATCGAGGGCAGGATGAGCTCGGCCAACGGGCCGGTGAGCTCGAAGGACCGGGCCCGTGCGATACCACCGGTGACGACGACGCGCACGCACTGGCGCACGGTCATCTCGCTGGCGATGTTGACGGCATTGGTGACCAGGGTGACCGGCACGTCCGGGTCGGTCAGCTCCGGCAGGAGCACGATCTCCCGGGCCACCTCCGTGGTCGTGGTGCCGCCGTTGAGGCCGATGGAGTCCCCCGGGTGCACCATGGCGGCCGCCGCCTTGGCGATCCGGGTCTTCTCATCGGCCATCCTCGAGGTGCGGTATCGAAGAGGCGGCTCGGTGGAGGTGGGATTGGCGATGGCACCGCCGCGGGTCCGGGTGACCAGCTGCTGGTCCGCCAGGTGGTCGAGGTCGCGCCGCGCGGTCGCCGCCGAGACGCCCAGGCGGGTGATGATGTCATCGATATGGACACTGCCCTCGTCCATGACGATGTTGAGGATGGCCGAATGGCGATCATGCCGAGACATCTCGATCCTCCTGGAGATCAAGGTGGGCCCGGGTCGGGAGCGGGGCCGGGTGGGGCTGGAGCACGACATATGATTTGTGAATCAACTACTCGCCTTATCCTGCTGACCGCGCGGCAGGTAGTCGGCGTGCTGACGTCAGCATAGATCAGTCATGCCCTGAGTTGCCCGCTGAGAGCGGCACATAGGGGTACGAACCTTGCTACTGTCGTCGACACCGATCATTCCAACGTGTGGGGTGGTGGTCCTGCGACTCGCCGTCCCGCCCCTGAGAACAGAGAAGACATGGCACATCCCGCTGACCTTTCCGAGTGCTCCTGCTCCGAGGAACGCGCCGTTGCGCTGGGGGTCGACGTCGGCGCCGACGGAATCACCGCGGTTGCTGCTGATGGGCGGGGGAGGGCCATCTCCTCCCTGGAGCGTCCTGCCCCGCAGGACTGTCACTCGGACGCTCGCCGGTTGGCCGAGGAGATCGGCAGTGCCATCACCTCCTTGCGGGCGAGTGCCGCCGAGGAGGCGGCCGGAGACATCATGGGGGCTCCGGCCCCGGTCGTGGGGATCTGTGTGCCGGGCATCGTCGATGAGGATGAGGGGTGCGTCCGTCACAGCGACGTCCTTGGGCTGCAGGACGCTCCGCTGGCGAGCCTTGTCGGTCGGATCCTGGCGGCCGACTCCGGTGAGTCTGCCGGGGCTGTTGGGGTGACTCTCTGCCAGGACGCTCGGTGCGGCGCCTTGGCTGAGAGCCGATGGGGAGCGGGTGGACAGAGCTGCCTCTACCTCTCCGTTGGTGAACGCATCTCCGCGGCTGTTCTGCTCGACGGCGTCCCGGTGCTCGGCGGGGGCTGGGCCGGCCAGGTCGGGCGGGTCCTGGTTCCCGATCCTGACTGGAGCGGCGAAAGAGCCCGTCTGAAGGATGTCGCCTCCGTTGATGCGATGGTGAGGCGCTACACCGCCGGCCTCGTCGACGACTCTGGTGGCTCTGTCGGTTCTGTTGGCTCTGACGTCTCCGCCGCACGTGCCGACTCCCTCTCCTCGGGGCTCGACTCGCTTCTCGGCGCGATGCGCTCAGGGGACCGGGAGGCCCGCCGCGTCTGGGACACGGGTCTGGACGCGCTGGCCGACCTCATCGCTCGCGGCGCCGGCCTGCTCGGCCCCATCGACGTCGTCATCAGCTCGGAACTGACCCGGGCCGGGGAGGCTGTCTTTCTTGAGCCGCTGCGTGGGCGAGTGGCTGTCCTCATGGCAGGTCTGCCGGCCCCGAGGCTGGTGCCGGCCCGACTCGGGAACTCGGCCCGAGCGCTGGGAGCGGCCGGACGCGCCCTGAAGAACTGTCAGTAACCTGATGTTATTCTGAGTATAACCTTGTGTCTCTGCGCCGTTGGCTGACAACTCGCTTATGGCGTTGCGGAGACCCACAATGGGTGCAGGCCGTGGCAGTATGTTCGCCAACTGCAGTCGTCCGAACCGGTTGAGGAGAGCCAACGTGTCCCCCAGGAAAGAAGCGAGGCGTAGCGCGTGACACAGTCTGCTCGTCCGCTTCGCATCGGTATCATGGGCGGGACCTTTGATCCGATTCACCACGGGCACCTCGTTGCGGCCAGTGAGGTTCAGAACGTCTTCTCCCTCGACGAGGTTATCTTCGTGCCCACCTGGGCCCAGCCCTTCAAGAAGGATCGCCGGGTCTCCCCGGCCGAGCACCGCTACCTCATGACCGTCATCGCCACGGCCTCCAACCCGAGGTTCACGGTGTCCCGAGTCGACATCGACCGGGGCGGTACGACATACACGATCGACACCCTTCATGACATCGCAGCCGAGTACCCGGGCGCGGAGCTGTACTTCATCACCGGCGCGGACGCCCTGGCGCAGATCCTCACCTGGAAGGACAGTGAGGAGATCTTCGACCTGGCCCACCTGGTAGGGGTAACGCGTCCCGGGCACGTCCTCAGTGACTCCGGGGTGCCTCGTGACCGGATCTCGCTGGTGGAGGTGCCGGCCATGGCGATCTCGTCGACGGACTGCCGTCAGCGAGTCGGAGAGGGGTTCCCGGTGTGGTACCTCGTTCCCGATGGTGTCGTGCAGTACATACGCAAGTACGGGCTTTATCGTATGGCCTTGCGGTCGGCGTCGGCGACGTCGATGACGGCGAGAGTGGCCCGCGAGCAGTCCCTGAGGAAGGAGAACGACGGTGAGCACTGAGCAGACCGGCGTCAATGCCCCCACGTCCGAGGAGCCGACGCAGGATGAGCACGCTCCGCGCGGCAGTCGTCGTGCGATCCGGCAGGCGGAGCGCGCCGCCGAGCGGGAGGCGATCCTGACCGGCCAGCAGCCGCTCCTGACCCGGCGCGAGATGAGGCGCCTGCGTGAGGAGGCCAAGGCTCTCAGGGCGGCCGTCGAGGCGGGCGAGATCACTCCTGAGCAGGCTCAGGCGCTTCAGGATCCTCTTGCCGACCCGGCATCAGTCACTCCCCGTTCCTCCGCCCAGTCGGGCGACGACGCCGAGGTCGGGCTGGAGGAGTCGGCCGAGTTCCCCGCCGTGGACGAGGGCGGGGCGGCCTACCTCGAGCAAGAGGGGCAGAACCCGCCCCTCAACCTGTCCGTACCCGAGGGACCGTCCGCCTCCGCTCCGAGCTGGCGCTCGCTGTCGGCGGCCGAGGCCGTGGCGATCTCCGAGATCGAGACCGGCCTCATGGAGGCGGTCGACCTGCCGGTGGCGACCCTGGACTACGATGCCCACTGGGCGGCGAACGCCAGCTCTGAGCCGGCGCCGGTGCCCACCCGCTTCTCGCTCAAGGAGCGCCTTGAAGGTGGTTCCACCTCCGAGGCTGACGAGCAGGAGAGTATCGAGTCACGGGGACCCGCAGAGGGTTTCGGCGGTGCGGGGGCCGATGAGCCCGCCACCAGCCCCTATGACTACCGAGAGGGCCTTGCGACAACGTCGCAGGAGAGTGAGTCAGTGTCCTCGCAACCCTCCTCTCAGTCGGCGGAAGCCGTCACCGCGGTCTCCGCCGTGTCCGCATCGGCTTCCGGGGCCGCCGATTTCGCCACCTTCGGGGGCGGCGCGTCTGAGGCCACTGAGTCCGCCCGCAGCGGCCTGAGCGCTGGATCGGCCTCCTCCGCCGGCTCGGTGCGTCGGCCCATCGTGCGCATTCCGGCCGCTGCGCAGGGGGTGCGCACCGTTAACTCGTCCACGGGCGAGCTCAGCTCGGTTCAGCCCGTGGACAGCTCCCCCTCCGCCCAGGACGCCGTCGATGTCCAGGAGCCCTATGGCCAGGAGCCCTATGGCGTCGCCTCCATCGAGGAGCCAATGACGCAGGAGAGCGTCGCGATCGATGTCGAGGCCCAGGCCATGATGCCCTCGTCGCTCACGCAGCAGGACGCCGAGTTCGGCGCCCCCGGTGCTCCGCAGTGGAAGTCGCTGCACCAGCCCTCCCAGGCGGACAGCTTCCAGGAGACGATTGTGACCGGGATGGCTGAGACCAACGACGTCATGTCCGGTGAGGCCGTCAGCCCCTACGCCTTCTACTCCGACGAGGCCGAGGTCGGCAACGGTCCGGTTGGCGGCTCCGAGTGGGACTCCGTGGCGGTTCCTGCCGCCGAGGCACCCGAGGAGCCCTACCTGGCTCCCGTCAACGAGGTAACCGGCAGGGTACCCACCCCCGACCACGTCCTGCCGATGGAGCAGCCCGGCTCCTCCTCGCGTATCGGTAGGATCCTCATGGCCGCGCTCATCGTCGTGGTCGTGCTGCTCATCATCGCGGTCGTGGTCGTGCTGCTGATGAACAGGGGCACCAGTAGCAGCGCCATGAGCGCCGCTGCCGGGGCCGGGGAGTGGATCCGTCAGCTCGTGTGAGGACGGCGCGCGCGGTACAGTCGCCGCTGCTGCAGATGCCTGACTGACCGTCCCGAAGGAGACTCGTGCCCGCCACCGAACATGCTGCCGATCTGACTATCGCCGCTGCTCGCGCCGCGGCCGATAAGAAGGCTGAGTACCTCGCCGCTATCGACGTATCCGAGCGACTCGGTCTGACCGACGTCTTCCTGCTGGCCTCCGGCACGAATGAACGCCACGTCCACGCCATCGTTGACGCGGTCGACGAGGCCATGCATCGTGCCGGGGCCAAGCGTCGGACCCGTGAGGGTTTCGCCGACGCCCACTGGGTGCTGGTGGACTATGGGGACGTCGTCGTCCACGTCTTGCAGAACGAGGATCGGGAGTTCTACTCCCTGGAGCGTCTGTGGAAGGACTGCCCCGCTATCGAGCTGCCGGCGGACCTGACGCGGCCGGGCGGCCCTGAAGGCGGCGAGGAAGACGGTCAGGTGGGGGCTGCATCATGACCGACCTCATCCTGTGGCGCCACGGCCAGACCGACTACAACCTTCAGGGGCGCATCCAGGGACGGGTCGATATCCCCCTCAATGAGACGGGGCGAGAGCAGGCTCGGCGAGCGGCCGACGGTATCGCGGCACTGGCACCCACACGGATCGTCTCCTCCCCGCTGACGCGAGCGCGCGCCACTGCCGAGGTCCTGGCGTCACTGACTGGGCTGGGCGTCGAGATCGACCCGGGACTGGCCGAGAAGTCCTTCGGAGACTGGGAGGGCCTCAAGGCGGCCGACATCAAGAAGCAGTGGCCTGACCACTACGCCACCTGGCGCGCTGGCGGCGATCTTCCCCGGTTCAGCATCGAGAGCCGCCGGCAGACAGCTGAGCGGGTGGGGGAGACGCTTAAGACCATCGCTTTCGATGCCGGAAAGGATGAGGTCATCGTGGCCGTCTCCCATGGGGCGGCCACCAACCTAGGGGCCACCTATCTGCTGGGCATGGACCCTCAGCAGTGGTTCGGCCTGCGCGGCATGAGCAACTGCTGCTACGCGCTCATGCGCACTAGCGAGCGTCCCCCGGGCTGGTCCGTGGTGAAGTGGAACGCCGGGCCGCCGGTGGACCCTAGCCCTCTGGGCAAGATCCTCGGCTGAGTGGGTGAGGTAGTACACGCGTCGCGGATTTGCCCTGACGGGGCCAGTCTCCATACAGTTATCCGCGTCGCCGCACGCGAGCGACGCCCGGACGGGGCTATGGCGCAGTTGGTAGCGCGCTTCCATGGCATGGAAGAGGTCGGGGGTTCGAATCCCCCTAGCTCCACGAACCGCTCGGAATTCTTCTCCGGGTGGAGCACCCACGTCGGGGCTATGGCGCAGTTGGTAGCGCGCTTCCATGGCATGGAAGAGGTCGGGGGTTCGAATCCCCCTAGCTCCACAGTTCTTCATCAGCAGGTCCTGCCGTCAGGCGAGGGCCGTTTTGTTTCTCTGCTCGCCGCGGCGTGTGCGGCACAATGCGGATATGGCTATCGCTGTGCTGGTCAAGGCCCTGGGCGCCTTCTTCGCGATCATGAACCCCTTCGTCAACCTGCCCCTGTTCCTGAGTCTCACACAGGACCAGGATGCCGCGACACAGCGGCGCACGGCGGTTCGTACAACGATCTCCTCCACCGTCATGTGTGCCGTCATCCTGCTTCTCGGCGCGACAATCCTGAGGTTCTTCGGCATCGGCGTCGACGACTTCCGGATCGCAGGCGGAATCGTCCTGCTCATCATCTCCCTGTCCATGCTCAACGGCAGTGGATCCAGCGCCCACGAGGGAAGCGCCCGGGAGAAGGAGCAGCACGACGCCGTTGCTGGCAGTGGGAACGATGTCGCCTTTTACCCCATGACCTTTCCTATCCTCGTGGGTCCGGGAACGATCGCGACCATCATCGTCATCCAGTCCCAGGCTCGGGGGCTGGGCGGGCATGCGGCTGTTGCGACTGCGCTGGCAGTCATCCTCCTGACACTCGGGATCGTTCTCTACTTCTCCGCCACCATCGGTGCGCGTCTGTCCATGACGATGCGCACCATCATGACCCGCCTCATGGGCATGATCCTGGCCTCGATCGCGGTACAGATGATCGTCGTCGGGATCCAGCACCTCTTCCCTGGGCTGGCTCGCTGAGACGCGCTCCACGCACATGTGTCCCTAAGGGCTGGCTCTTCAGAGACTCTGAGGGTAGCCTCACCTTCAGATGTTGCTGGGGCACCCGCTCCCACGTGCAGCAACACGGTAGGAAGGTAAGCGTGTGACGTCCGTTCAGGTCCCCGACATCATGCAGCGCGCCCGGCGCACGGCCAGGCGCCTCCTGGCCGGCGGTGGAAGCGCCGCGGTGACGGCCTACCGCATCGACCCCTCCGCGCCCGCCGCCTTCGTCGCTCACGCTATGCGGGCCGATGGTCGGATCCTCGTGGCCGCCTGCCCGCCTCAAGGTACCCCGCTGGCCATCGCGCCCGACGACGTCGCCGTCGACGTCCGCCTCGACGTCACCCTCGACGCCGCTGAGCCCGGCGTGCGCATCACCGCTGCCACGGCCCACCTGCTGGGCAGTCTGACGTGGGTAGACGGTGAGGACCGGGCGCTCGTTCTGGCCTCATCCCGGACATCTGCCTGCCACTGCGCCATCGTCGGTGAGGACCCTCTTGAGCGCGTACGTGAGATCGCCGCGGGGCCCGGAGGGCGTCTGGGCGTCATCGCCTGCGAACGGGTCATGCTCCACTGCGTCTCCGGGGTCTCCAGCCATGGCATCGAGGAGATCCTCGACGTCGCCCCTACCGATGCCGGTATGGCCTCCTCAACCTCCTGGAGCCCCCAAGAGGTCATGGACGCCCATGAGGCCGTCAGCGCGGTCGGCCAGCTGGGACTGCGTGCGGTCTGCGATGCAGTGCGCGAAGGACAGATGCCCGGCTGGACCTGTTCCTCCCGCCCCGCCGTCGGCGTGTGCCCTACGCTGTGGGACAGAACCCTGTGCGTCGACGTTGACTCTTACGGGGTCACCCTCATGTCCATCACCGGGGAGGAGGTTGCCACTCTCGTGGTCTCCTTCCCACAGGCCCTGGGCAGTGCTGCGGAGGTCGGGCCCGCGCTGGAAAAGCTCGCCTCCCAGGCCCTCCCTCAGCGCCTGACTCATCCCTGAGGTCGCCTACCGCAGCCGGCCCGGGCTGGGCTCTAGTCGGCCTGGCCATGGATGCCGAAACGGGGGATGCCACCATGCGGTGGCATCCCCCGTTGGCCCCCAGCCGCTCGAGCTGGAGAGCCTTCCGGTCAGCGAACCTCGTAGGTCTGGCAGGAGGCTGTGTCGCCGCCGACGGTCACCGCGTTGGCGGTGCACATGAGGTCCTTGTTGTGGACGCACTCGAGGCGCTGGCAGGCGCCCACGTGCCCCTCGGCCACGGGCAGACCACCGCGGGCGTCGAGGCTGATGAAGGTGTCACAGGCCGGAGCGCCGTTGTCGCCGCCGACGGTGATGGCATAGGCGGTGCAGCCCCCGTTGTTGAAGGCGCAGGAGGTGGTGGTGCAGGAGGTGATCTGGGTGACGGACATGATGCTTTTCCTTTCGAGCGGGTGTGCGCTGCGGACATGAATAACGTAAATCCGTCCCCACGTCCCGGCAACGAAGGACAGCCTGGCCTGCTTTACTGGAGATGATAAAACGTTGGAATGACAACGTTTGAGTGGGTGATGTCGAGGCGGGTACGCGCAATCTCGACTACTCGGAGAATGTGCGGTTGCGTGCCGGCGATTTTCGTTATTCCTTGCAGGTAAGGCAGTCCTGCGCGGGCGTGACAAGAGCTTCCCCGTTGCAGGGGAGGGCACCCCTCAGCGGTTTGAAGGCGCTGCTTCGAGGCTCCTGAACGAATTCGCTGTACTCCTCGGCGGACTCAGCCCGCGCTCCGATGAAGGAGATCGGTAGTCCGAGGGCCATCGGCGGCTCGGCACGGTCCATGAGCTGGGCGTGCACGTGCGGCTCGCTGGTGTTCCCGGAGTTGCCGCACCCGCCGATGACCTCGCCGGCGCGGACCCGCTGACCGACCTTGACCCGGATACTGCCGTGCTGAAGGTGGGCGACGAGGGCATAGATGCCGCTGTCGGTCCTGATCGTCACATGGTTGCCGAGCAACCACCCCACCGGCCCCAAGGAGCGGATCGCGTCCTCCGCCATGAGGTAGATGAAGCCGATCCACCTGCTACGGGCGCGATGATCTCGGTAACGGTCCTCAGACGAGACCACGACGCCGTCAACCATTGCCCGGACCGGCATTCCGAACGCCGGGTAGGCGCGCGGGGGCTTGAAGGGGCTGCCGCGGAAGAAATCTGGCCGGGCGATGGCTCCTTCACTCACCTCCTGTCTGGAAGGGGCGGCCACCAGGTCGATGGCGTAGGCCTGTCCCAAGAGCCAGTTGTGGCTCGGTACCTTGCTCGCCGGAGAATTGAGGGCGACCCACCGTCCTGTCGTCGGGGCGAGAACCGCGTGCTCGCGCCCCGAATCGGTGGCGGCCGAGCGCTGATGGAGGAAGGTGATGCGAAGATTGCACAGGACTGTGAGGGCCAATCCCGTGAAGAGGAGTGCCGCTTCGATATCTAAGCCAGTTCGAAGGAACGAATGCGCCGGCAGGCAGAGAGATGCCAGCGTTGTGGCGAAAAGGGCCATCATGGAGCATAGGGCAAGTATCAGGAACCAGCGACCAGCGATCACGAACGCCCTCATGACTCGCTCCCATGGACGATGACCAGCAGGGGCACGATTCGCGAGGCGGGAACCTCGTAAGCCGCGCGGCCGGCGTGCCGCAGCCATCCGGCCGAGACGAGCTGACGCAGGTGGTGGTGCAGCTGGCCGGCCGAGGACAGACTCAGGGCCTCGGCGATGTCGGCCGTCGTGCCGATGCCGCTGAGGACCTGTTGCAGGATCTGCAGGCGGACGGGGTGCCCGAGGGCCGCCAGCGATGCCGCGATCTCCTCCCACGGGGAGTCCAGGATCTCACGGCTGGAGCGCGCCTCCTGCCACTCCACCGGGACATCGCCCTCCAAAGTGACAGAGCCGACCAGCATGACGACGCCGTCGGCGATGGACTTCTCGGTCTGACGCTGGCGCTGCAGCTCCTCCAGGGCCCAGAAGGTCCGTGGAGATGATTCGGGTGCCGTTATCGCGGATCCGGCGGTCTCGTTGGAGGTGCGGGTCTGTTCCAGCGCGCAGAGGCGGCGATCGACCTCCGACATCCAGGTGTCGAGGTCCTGTGTCTTATGGTACATACATCGATATTACGATATTCCGATTTTTCGATGCAATCCGGGTGTAGTGCGTTCACCGGTGTGTGGGTCCGGGGTGCCTACGAGTCGGCTGCGGGTCAGCTGAGGGCGGCGGCCACGGCTAGGCGCAGGGAGTCGGCGAAGCGTGTCTCCCGCTCAGTGGCACTCATGTCGCCGGAGTGGTCGAGCAGGTGGTCGGAGATGGTGAGGACTGCCAGTGCCTGCTTGCCGTACTCGGCGGCGACGCCGTAGAGGGCGGCGGCCTCCATCTCCACGCCCAGTACTCCGTGGGTGGCCAGGGCTTCGGTCTGGCCCTTGGGAGTGAAGTAGAAGTGGTCGCGCGAGATGACCGTGCCCAGGTGGACCGTTCCGCCCGTGCCGGCCCGGCCGGCCTGCGAGGCGTCATGGGCGGCTCGGGCCAGCTGGAAGTCGGCAACCGCGGAGAAGTTGACGCCCGGGATGCGCAACTGGTTCATGGAGGAGTCCGTGTGGGCGCCGGTGGCCACGATGACGTCGCCGACCTTGACCTTCGGGGAGATGCCGCCGGCAGTGCCCACCCTGATGATCCGCTCCACTCCGAACTGGCTGAACAGCTCGGTGGCATAGATCGTGAAGGAGGGCTGCCCCATGCCCGAGCCCATGACACTCAGCGGCCTGCCGTCAACGGTTCCGGTGAAGCCCAGCATTCCGCGCACGTCGGTGACCAGGCGGGCGTCGTCCATGAGGGTCTTGGCGATGCGCTGGGCTCGCCTGGGATCGCCCGGCATGAGGACGGCGGGGGCGAAGTCTTCGGGTTCTGCGGCGATGTGCGGGGTGGCCATGGGGTTCCTCTCGAGGTGTGTGGGACGGAGTGCCGTTCAGTGTGGCACGGGACGCATGAAGAAAGACAGGTCAGCGAACTGTACTCGCCAGTCCGCATCGTGGACATCAGGCGACACATCGTGGTCGCCACGACTAGCGTCCAGCGACAAAAGGGCCTGCGACCAATCCGCAGGAAAAGGCGGCCGTCGGGTCGCCTTCATTCGTGACATGACGGAAGGTTGCTCATGACCTCCAGGACAGGGGAGAGCGAGTCTCCTCAGGCGCCTCCGCGCGAGCAGTGGAGCGGTCAGCTCGGATTCCTCATGGCCGCCATCGGGTCGGCGATCGGGCTGGGTAACATCTGGCGCTTCCCGGGTGTGGCCTACACCAACGGTGGCGGGGCCTTCGTTGTCCCCTATGTCATCGCGCTGCTGGCGGCCGGGCTGCCGATCCTCTTGCTCGACTACGCCCTGGGCCACCGTTTCCGCGGCTCAACGCCCGCGGTCTTCCGGCGCATGTCCAGCAAGCTGGAGTGGCTGGGGTGGTTCCAGGGCTTCATCTGCTTCGTCATCATGACCTACTACGCGGTGGTCGTGGCCTGGTCCCTGTGCTACATGTTCTTCTCCTTCACCATCGCCTGGGGTGACGACGCAGCAGGCTTCTTCCAGCGCTACATCGGGATGGACCGGCTCGGCTCCGAGGTCGGCTACTCACCGGCAGTCGTCGTGGGCGTGGCCATTCCACTGCTGTTCGTGTGGGCCTTCGGCCTCGTGGTCACCGCACTGGGCGTGAGCGACGGCGTGGAGAGGGCCAACAGGATCTTCCTGCCGCTGCTTGTCCTCATGTTCGCCGCCCTCGTGGTGCGAGCCCTCATGCTCCCCGGTGCGGGGGAGGGACTCAACGCCCTGTTCACCCCCAAGTGGTCGGCCCTGCTGGACTACAAGGTGTGGATGGCGGCCCTGGGGCAGATCTTCTTATCCCTGTCAGTGGGATTCGGCGTCATGCTCACCTATGCCTCCTACCTCCAGCGGCGCCGCTCCAACCTGGTGGGCACCGGTCTGGTGGCGGGCTTCGCCAACTCCTCCTTCGAGCTGCTCGCCGGCATCGGGGTCTTCGCCACCCTCGGTTTCATGGCCAACGCTCAGAACACCAGCGTGGACAAGCTGGAGAACATCGCGGGCCCGTCCTTGTCCTTCATCACCTTCCCCACCGTCATCTCGCAGATGCCCGGCGGTGCGCTGTTCGGGGTGCTCTTCTTCGCCTCCTTCGCCATGGCGGGGCTGACCTCCTTCATCTCCATCATCCAGGTGGTCTCGGCGGGGTTCGGCGAGAAGCTCGGTCTGTCCCCGAGGACGGCCTCGCTCGTCGTCAGCATCCCGGCCGCCGTGCTGTCCTTCATCCTGTTCGCCACCAGCTCGGGCCTGCCGGACCTCGACGTCGTCGACGCCTTCATCAACAACATCGGCGTGGTCGCCTCGGCCATCATCATGTGCGTGGTGGTGGCCTGGGTCCTGCGGCGCACCAGGCTGCTCCAGGACCATCTCAACGCCGTCTCCGAGTCGCGGATGGTCGGCCTGTGGTGGCGGGTCTTTGTCGGCGGTATCGTCCCCGTCCTGCTGGGCTACATGTTCTTCCAGACCCTGTGGTCCTACATGATCCAGGGGTACGACACCTATCCGAACGGATTCGTCATGGTCTTCGGCTGGGGGATGCTCCTGCTGGTCGCCCTTGCAACCGCGATCATGACCCTCGTCCCCTGGAAGACTCCGGTGGACGAGTTCGAGCCCCTTGAGCTCGAGGTCACCGCCGAGGAGGAGGACTGAGATGACCGGAACCGCCGTACTCATCATGCTTGCCGCCATCATCATCATCTGGGGCGGCCTGGCGGTCTCCGTCACCGCGCTCATCTCGCGTGGGCGCCGCGAGGATCGTGACGCCCGTGCGGAGGCCTCCGCACGGGCCCGCGAGCACATGCTCCATCCCGAGCAGATCGACTGACCCACTGCTGTAAAGAGACTAACTCCACCACCCGCCTGGGGCCCGCTTCGGCCGGTTTCCAGGCGGGTGGGCCACAATACGCGTATGACTCAGACTGATGTGAGCCCTCAGGTGCTGCCCCGTCTGGTGGCCTTCGACCTCGATGACACGCTGGCACCCTCGAAGTCGGCCATGCCACCCGCCATGGCCACGGCACTGAGGCGGTTGCTCGACGTCGTCCCCGTCTGCATCATCTCCGGCGGACAGGTGGGACAGTTCCGCGACCAGGTCCTGGCCCACCTCGACGCCGATGCCGACGAGCTCTCCAGGCTCCACCTCATGCCTACCTGCGGCACGCGGTACTACACCTACGACCCCTCTCAGGCCGGCCAGAGCTCCGACGCCTGGAGACTGGTCTACGCCAATGACCTCACGCCCGAGCAGATCCGCACCGGCTTCGAGATCGTCGAGGCCCAGGCCCGCCGGCTCGGTCTGTGGGAGGAGCGGACCTGGGGGGACATCCTGGAGGATCGCGGCAGCCAGATCACCTTCTCCGCGCTGGGGCAGGACGCCCCCCTGGAGGCCAAGCGCGCCTGGGACCCCACGGGGGAGAAGAAGGCGGCCCTGCGCGACGCCGTCGCCCCGCTCCTGCCGGACCTGGAGGTCCGCTCCGGCGGCTCCACGAGCGTGGACATCACCCTCAAGGGGGTGGATAAGGCCTACGGCATGAGGCGTCTGGCCGAGGTCACCGGGATCGCGCTGGAGGAGATGCTCTTCGTCGGCGACCGCCTGGACCCCGAGGGCAACGACTACCCGGTCAAGGCTCTGGGTGTTCTCTGCCAGGCCGTGGGCGGATGGCAGGACACTGTAACCTACGTCACCTCCTTGGCGGGCCTTATCGCCTCCCAGGAGCACAGCGGTGAGGATCACGCCGCTCAGGTCGCCCTGGGTGCCCGTCTCTGAGGTGGGCCGTGGTACGTCCTGGCACGGATACCGACGCTGACAAGGGTACCGGCGTCGCGGCTCGCGCAGCCGACCTGTGGACCGGCCTGCTGACGGCCGTCCGCCGTTGCGGTGCCCTGGCTCTCACGGTACTGCTGTCGGTAAGAACCCGGTGGCGCAGACTCCGTTCCGGTACCCGCACGGTCCTTGGCACGACGGCGATGATTCTGGCCTCCAGCCTGGCCTCCCTCCTCCTGGGGCTGTCCACGGCAACGGCCTCGGCTCCGGTCGGCCCGCATGAGGCGACCTGGTCGGCGACCCTGGACTCCACCATCTCACTCGACCTTGGACCGCTGGGCACCGCCTCGATGGAGTCGCCCGCGGGGGTCCTCGGCGTCACAGTGGTCCTGGGCGAGATTCCCGGCGACCCGGCCCCCAATGCCGCCAACGCAGCCAGCGTGGGACAGTCGCTGTCCTCCGACGCCGCATCCTACCTCTCGCTCGTCTCCCACCCCGATCTGACGATCCGGCAAGGGCTCTACGGTCTGGCCGGAGACGCTCTGCGCCGGGCTGGGGTCATCGAGGCGATCTTCCTGTGCTGCGTGGCCGCCTGGCGCCTGGCACCGACGAAGCCCTGGCGCGAGACGGTTCGCGCCGGCGCCTCGCACCGCTGGGCGACGACCGTGGCGTTCTCGGCGGCAGTGGCCACCGTGGCCTCTCTCCTGGTGCCGGCCATGCGCACGGCCACCACGCACGGCTCCACCCTGTCCGTTCTGGAGGGCACCCCGCTTGCCCGGGCCCGCTTCTCGGGACGTATCGCCGACGTCGTCACCGCCTACGGCCCCAAGGCGCGCTCTTTCGTCGAGACCAACAATGACTTCTACGCCAAGGCAGACACCAACCTGCGCGCCGCCTGGAAGGCCGCGGAGCAGACCGAGGGCCTAGTGGACGTCACCGCCGCTGATGGGAAAGTGGACGCTACGGACCTGCAGGCGCGGGTCAAGGCCTCCTCCGCCAAGACCGTGGTCGAGGCAGAGCCCGCGTCGCCCCCGTCACCGGGGGAGACGCCGGAGTCCTCCGAGAGCCCGGCGGGTGCTGAGACGCCGTCGGCCTCCGCGACCCCCTCGGCCTCGGCGCCGCCGGTGACGGGAGCCCGCTCGGTTCCCCAGCGCGGGCACAGGACGGCCGTGCTCACCACCGATCTGCACTGCAACCTCGACGTCATCGGCTTCTCCGGGGTCCTCGACCAGCTCTCCGGCGCGGATGTCCACATGGATGACGGCGACCTGACCATGACCGGTTCCGACCCGGAGCGGGTGTGCGTCGACGCACTGACCCAGGCGGTCCCGAGCTCGACGGCGAAGGTCGCCACCATCGGCAACCACGACTCCGACGCCACCGCCTCCCGCCTGCGCTCCCAGGGGTGGACCGTCACCGACGGCTCGGTCCAGAGGGTCGCCGGTATCGATGTCCTGGGCGACGACGACGCCGAGCGAACGACAGCGGCAGGCACCAAGCTGCGCAGCGGCGAGACCACCGAGCAGATCGCCACTCGCCTGGCCAAGGTCAGTTGCGGGCGCACACCGGTCGACGTCGTCCTCATCCACCAGCCGGCCACCTTCGACCCGCTCATGAAGGAGGGCTGCGCGCCGCTGCTCCTGGCCGGGCACGTCCACGCTGAGCGGGGGATGACCACGGCGATCAGCCCCCGCTCCGGCAGACCCGTCACCGGGATCGTCTCCGGTGCGGGCAAGGGCGGCACCTCGCTGGGTTCGGTCACGGAGGACGCCTTCCTCCACGTCCTGTCCTTCGACTCAGCGGGAGCGCTGGTGGCCTGGCGCGCCGTCATCCTCCACCCCGATGCCTCGGTGACGGTGGGGGCCTGGCGATCGGTACCGGGTATCTCCTCCGGCCAGGAGACGGCGACAATGGCCTCAACCCCCGATCCGTCGGCGTCGGCCACCCCGGAGCAGGCACCGGCCGAGGTCCCCACGGAGGCGCCGGCCGAGTCCCAGGAGGGCACAGAGCCGCAGGAGGGTGCCGAGCCCCAGGACCAGGCCGAGTTTTCGGACGGGTAGGGCGCACGCGCCCCTGGTGGCATACGCTCGCATCCTGATGACCACACAACGCCCAGAAGAACTGATGACGCACCACCGGTGAGGAGACTGACGATGTCGCGCATGCCCACAGATGCCGAGATCGATGAGATGAGCGAGGCCGAGCTCGAGGCCTACCTGGGATCATCCCCCGGCCGGGAGCTCGACCGGCGCACCCGCCGCGATCACGACGAAGGCTCGGCCGACCGGCCTGCCTGGATGCGCCGCTCCGAGGCCGAGCGAAGCTTCGGCTGGCTGCTCGTCGTGTGCGCCCTCATCGGGCTCGTCGCCTGCTGGGAGCTCATCAGCTCCCAGATCAGGCTGCTGCGCAACCCGGATGCGGCGCTCGTGTGCGATGTCAACCCTCTGGTGTCCTGCGGCGACTCCCTCAACGTGTGGCAGGGCAACCTCCTGGGCGTGCCGAACTCCTTCATCGGGGCCATCGCCTTCGGTGCCCTGGCCGCGATCGGTGCCGCCCTGCTCAGCGGCGCACGCCTGCCGCGGTGGATGTGGTGGGGGCTGAGCGCCGGCAGCCTCGGCGGGATCGCCTTCGTCATCTGGTTCCTGGCCGTCTCCATCATGACCTTCGGCAAGCTCTGCCCCTTCTGCCTGGTCATCTGGTCCGTCACCATCCCGGTGGCCGCCCATTCCTGGGCCTGGGCGGCGGCCGGCGGGCACCTGGGGCTGCGGGACAACCTGGCCCTCGACCTGCTCAAGGCCCGCTGGTGGATCATGGCGGCGATGTACCTGGCCGTGGTCCTCACCATCATCATCGCCTTCGGTGGCCAGCTGGCAAGGTTGTTCGGGTGACGCCGCCCGCGAACAGGACGGCCTCGGCCGGGCCCGCCTGGAAGCCGTCGGTGGCGGGGGACTCGACCGTCACCCAGGACTACCTCAAGGTCGTGTGGGCCGCCTGCGAGTGGGGCGGGGCGGGTGCCTCCATCACCGGCCTGGCCAAGCGCATGGAGGTGGCACCGTCGACCGCCTCGGAGAACGTGGCCCGTCTGGTGGAGGAGGGGCTGCTCGTCCATAAGCCCTACCGGGCCGTCACCCTCTCCGAGGAGGGCAGGCGCCGGGCCATGGGCATGATCCGTCGCCACCGCATTCTGGAGACCTACCTGGTCACCCAGCTCGGCTTCGGCTGGGACGAGGTGCACGCCGAGGCCGAGGAGCTCGAGCACGCCGTCTCCGAGCGGCTGCTGGAGCGGCTCGACGCGGTCCTGGGACACCCCACCCGCGACCCGCACGGGGACCCGATTCCTACGGCGGACGGTCGGCTCGTCGTGCCCGACCTGGTGCGCCTGGAGACCCTGCCGGTGGGAGCCGACGGCGTCGTCGGGCGGATCCAGGACGACACTGAGACGCTGCGTCGCCTCAGGAAGGCCGGCATCGGGCTGGACAGCCGGGTGCGGATCCGCGACCGCGGCACCGTGGCTCCGGCCGAGGAAGGCGGCAAGCGCCGTCGGGCAACCGTCATCACCCTGCTGGACCCGGAGGCCTCACACGGCGCAGTGCCCGAGATGACCCCGGAGGCCATCATCCCCGACGGCTCCCTGTGGCTGCTGGCCTGAGATGCCCCAGTGCCTGGACGCCTGGACGGGCCTGGGTGGAGCTGGGGGACAATAGGGCCATGAGCACGATTTTCACCGAGATCATCAAGGGCAAGATCCCCGGCCGTTTCGTGTGGGCGGACGAGGTCTGCGTCGCCTTCGCCACCATTGAGCCGCACACCGACGGGCACGTCCTCGTGGTCCCACGCGACGAGATCGACTCCTACGTGGACGCGCCCGACAACGTGGTGGCGCACCTGGCTGTGGTCGCCAAGCGCATCGGTGTCGCGCAGGTGCGTGTCTTCGAGGCACCCCGGGCCGGGCTCATCGTGGCCGGCTACGGCGTTGACCACCTGCACCTGCATGTGCTGCCGATCCGCTCCGAGGAGGACCTGTCCTTCTCCTCGGCCCGCCACCCCGAGGGGGAGGAGCTCGATGCCGCCATGGAGCGTCTGCGGGCCGGCCTCATCGAGGACGGCTGGGGCGAATTCGTGCCCGCGAGTCTGGACAGTCCGGTAGCGTGACAGAGCATCGGACCGACCTTTTCTTCAAAGCCGACGCGAATACGCGTCATCTTTGAAGAAAGTGCCGGTTTGCCATCAACGCAGCCACAACTTGCGGAAGTGACGTGACGCCGTCGGAGGCCAGGAAATGGCCCGCGCCCGGAACGGTGACGACGTCGGCGCTGATCGCGGTGGCGAATCTCCGCGAAGCCGCCTGAGGGACGAGCGGGTCGTTATCGGAGTGAATGACTGTGGTGGGCCCTAGAAGCGGCCGCAGCTCACCGGGGCTCGCGCCGTCGAGAAAGCCGTTCAGTCCAGTGACGAGGAAATGGTCGAGCTCCGCCTCTCCCGTCGGTGGAAGCTGCTGCGCGAAGGGCGCGACGGCGATGAAGGCCGCCAGATGCTGACCGTCGCCGTTCACCGGTGAGCCGCACGCGATGACTCGCTCGATCGCCCGCAGTGCGGTCAGGCCGCCAAGACTGTGCGCCACGATTGCGAGCCCCGCCAGCCCGTCCGGCGACGTCCCGATCCTCTCGGCGATGGTTGACGCCCAGGTCGAGGCCTCCGGAGTCTCCGGATGAGAGAGCTGCGGCACCTCGACATGGCGGACGGTTCGCGCGAGCCACGGAAACCAGTGGTCGTCAGGCCCCGCCCCGAAGCCGTGGACGAGAATGACTCTGTCGACCTCGTCGAGTCCGTTAAAGGGGCGATGTTCTGTAACGTGATCCATGCCCCTGGACGGTAGACATTGACACTATTGGCAAGGTCAAGCGGAAGCTGCTCACCGGAAAGGATCTCCTCGTGCGCATCGGAGAGTTCGCCCGACAGGCGGGCGTCAGCCCCCGCTCCCTGAGGCACTACGAGGAGGCCGGTCTGCTCGTGCCCGAACGGACCTCGGCCGGCTACCGGGACTACCGCCCCGAGGACCTCGACGTCGTCGCACGCATTCGGCCGATCCTGGCCACCGGCCTCGGTGTCGCCGCCGCCCGTCGCTACCTGGACTGCGTCGAGATCACCGGCGACAGCCGAGCCGTCGCGATCACCATGTGCCCCGGCCTGCGCCGCGAGCTCGACGCCGTTGAGGAGCGGATCAACCGGCACCGTAGCCGGCTGGCACGCGAGCAGGGCGCCCTCAACCGCTTCAAGGCCATGGCCGGCGAGTGAACCCGAGTGGAATAAGGAGCCAGGCGGGGGAGTAAGCCCCGGGCCTGCCGAGGCCGCCGGTCTCCACCGACGTGACCGGTCTCGCCCGCCCGTGGGGCGGACGCCGTCGGGCCCCGCTGCCGCCGGGCGATAGGCTGTGCCCCAGCACCAGGAAGCACGAGTAGGAAAAGAGCGCTGCCGCGATGTCAGAGAGAACCGCACCGGGCGAGTCCGACACCCCCTACCGCTACACGGCGGCCCTGGCGGGCTCCATCGAGACCGCCTGGCAGGACCGCTGGGAGGTCGAGGGCACCTTCAACGCCGACAACCCCGTCGGCTCCCTGGCCGGCCCCGGCGCGGACAAGGAGAAGTACTTCCTGCTGGACATGTTCCCCTACCCCTCCGGCAAGGGCCTGCACGTGGGCCACCCGCTGGGCTACATCGCCACCGACGTCGTCGCGCGCTTCACCCGCATGACCGGCAGGAACGTCCTGTACACGATGGGCTACGACGCCTTCGGCCTGCCCGCCGAGCAGTACGCCGTCACCACCGGTCAGCACCCGCGCATCTCCACCGAGGCCAACATCGCCAACATGCGCCGCCAGCTGCGCCGCCTGGGCCTGTCCCACGACCCTCGCCGCTCCCTGGCCACCATCGACGTCGACTACGTGCGCTGGACCCAGTGGATCTTCCTGCAGGTCTTCAACTCCTGGTTCGACCCCGAGGCCCCACGCCGCGACGGCCGTGGCAAGGGTGCGGCCCGGCCGGTGTCCGAGCTGCGCGACAAGCTCGCCTTCGGGCAGGTCCCCGTCCCCGGCGGCCGCGACTGGGCCGGTCTGAGCGCCGCCGAGCAGGCCGAGGTCATCGACTCCTTCCGCCTGGCCTACGTCTCCAACGCGCCCGTCAACTGGTGCCCCGGCCTGGGCACGGTCCTCGCCAACGAGGAGGTCACCGCCGAGGGCCGCTCCGAGCGCGGCAACTACCCGGTCTTCAAGCGCAACCTGCGTCAGTGGATGATGCGTATCACCGCCTACGGCGACCGCCTCGCCGAGGATCTGGACACCGTGGACTGGCCCGAGAAGGTCAAGCTCATGCAGCGCAACTGGATCGGCCGCTCCGAGGGCTCCGAGGTGACCTTCGCCGTGCCCGGGGCCGGTCAGGGCGTTGGCCAGGACGCGTCGCTGAGCGTCTACACCACCCGCCCCGACACCCTCTTCGGCGCCACCTTCATGGTGGTGGCCCCCGAGCACCCCGTGCTGGGCGGCCTCCAGGCCTCCGGCTCGGTGCGCGCCGAGGCCCAGATCGCCGACGACGCCGCGGCCCTGACCGTCCCGGCCGCCTGGCCCGAGGGCACCAAGGAGGCCTGGACCGGTGGCTACGCGACCCCCGCCGAGGCCGTGGCCGCCTACCGCGCCCGGGCCGCGGCGACGTCGGACGCCGACCGCACCGACGAGGGCCGGGTCAAGACCGGCGTCTTCACCGGCTTCTTCGGCATCAACCCCGTCAACGGGGCGAAGGTGCCGGTCTTCGTGGCCGACTACGTCCTCATGGGCTACGGGACCGGTGCCATCATGGCCGTGCCTGCCCACGACGAGCGCGACTACGCCTTCGCCACCAAGTACGACATCGACATCATTCAGACCATCGGCCCGGCCGACGACCCCCACGGCGTCGACCTGAGCGCCCAGGCCTACACCGGTGACGGCGTCGTCGTGAACTCCGCCCAGGGCGACCTGGACATCAACGGCATGAGCAAGGACGAGGCCAAGGCCACCATGATCGGTTGGCTGGAGGCCAAGGGCGTGGGCCGGGGCGCGGTCACCTACCGCCTGCGCGACTGGCTCTTCTCCCGCCAGCGCTACTGGGGCGAGCCCTTCCCGATCGTGTGGGACGAGGACGGCGGCGTCCACGCCCTGCCCGAGTCGATGCTGCCCGTCGAGCTGCCCGAGGTCACCGACTACTCACCGCGCTCCTACGACCCCGATGACGCCGACTCCTCTCCGGAGCCGCCGTTGGGCAAGGCCACCGAGTGGGTCGAGGTCGAGCTCGACCTGGGCGAGGGCCCCCGGACGTACTACCGCGAGACCAACACGATGCCGCAGTGGGCCGGCTCGTGCTGGTACGAGATGCGCTACATCGACCCCACCGATGAGAACGCACTCGTCGACCCGGCCAACGAGGCCTACTGGATGGGGCCGCGCCCCGAGGCCGGTAACACCTCCGGCGGCACCGACCTGTATGTCGGCGGCGTCGAGCACGCCGTCCTGCACCTGCTCTACTCGCGCTTCTGGCACAAGGTGCTCTTCGACCTGGGCCACGTCTCCTCCTCCGAGCCCTACCACCGTCTCTTCAACCAGGGCTACGTCCAGGCCTACGCCTACACCGACGCTCGCGGCCAGTACGTACCCGCCGACGAGGTCGAGGAGGTCACCGCCGAGGACGGCTCCACCACATACCTGTGGCAGGGCGAGCCGGTGCGCCGCGAGTACGGCAAGATGGGCAAGTCCCTGAAGAACATCGTCACCCCCGACGACATGTACGAGGCCTACGGCGCCGACACGTTCCGCGTCTACGAGATGAGCATGGGGCCGCTCGACGCCGATCGTCCGTGGGACACCCGCGCCGTCGCCGGCAGCCAGCGCTTCCTGCAGCGACTGTGGCGCAACGTCGTCGACGAGACCACCGGTGAGCTGACGGTGGTCGACGAGCCCGCCGACGAGGAGACCCGCCGGCTCGTGGCCAAGACGATCGTGGGCGTGCGCGAGGACTACGAGGGGATGCGCCTCAACACGGCCATCGCCAAGCTCATCGTCCTCAACAACCACCTCACCGGGCTCAGTTCGGTCCCGCGCGAGGCCGTCGAGCCGCTTGTGCTCATGACGGCGCCCGTGGCCCCGCACATCGCCGAGGAGATCTGGAAGCGCCTGGGGCACGAGCACTCGCTGGCCCATGAGGCCTTCCCGGCCGTGACCGACCAGTCCCTGCTGGCCGCCGACAAGGTCACTTGTGTCGTTCAGGTCAAGGGCAAGGTCCGCGACCGCATTGAGGTCGACCCCGGCATCTCCGAGGACGAGCTGGAGAGGCTGGCTCTGGCCGCCCCCGGCGTCATCCGCACCCTGGACGGGCGCGGTGTGCGCAAGGTGATCGTCCGCGCCCCCAAGCTGGTGAGCATCGTCCCCGAGTGACCAGCGAGAGCTCTCCGACGGCGTCGCTCACGGCCGCGCCGGAGTAGCGGAGGAACAGCGCGAGGGGCTGCACGAACCGAGATGGTTGGTGCAGCCCCTCCGCTTTGCTTGAGCCAGTGTTCAGCGGCGCCTCAGGGTGCCGAAGATGGAGCGCGTGATCTCGCGGGTGATCTGGCGGCCCACCGAGCCGATGGTCTTCTCGACCTCCCGCTGACGGCGCTCGGCGGCCTTCTCCGCCTCGCGCTGGCGACGCTGAGCCTCCTTGACGGCCTCACGCTCCAGCCGCTCGGCCTCTTTCTGGCGCTGAGCCGCCTCACGGGCCGCCTCCTTCTCCAGCGCCTTCTGGGCGGCGGCGTCGGCCTTGGCCTGCTCCTTGGCCGCCTCCTCAGCGGCGCGAGCTGCCTGGGCGGCCTCGGCATCGGCCTGGACCCGCTGGGCCAGCAGCTCGTAGGCGGACTCGTTGTCCACACCGGTGGCGTACTTGGGCTTCAGCGGTGAGGAGGACAGTACCTGGCTGACGGTGCCCTCCTGCGCCGGTCCCATGACGGCGGCGGGAACATTGATGACCACCGGGGCCACCGGGGCCGGGCGCCCCTTCTCATCCAGGACGCTGACGACGGCCTGACCGGTCCCCAGCGACGTGAGCACCCGGCTGAGGTCCACCGGGCTGACCGGGAAGGTGGAGACCGCTTTCTTGAGGTTGGCGGCGTCGGCCGGGGTATGGGCGCGCAGGGCGTGCTGGACCCGGCTGCCGAGCTGGGCCAGGACCTCGTCGGGCACGTCCGTGGGGGACTGGGTGATGAAGACGATGCCCACTCCCTTGGAGCGGATGAGCCGCACCGTGCGCACCACGGCCTCCAGGAAGGCCTTCGAGGCGCCGGAGAACAGCAGGTGGGCCTCGTCGAAGAAGAACACCATGGTGGGCTTGTCCGGATCGCCGACCTCCGGCAGGGTCTCGAAGAGCTCGGCGAGCAACCACATGAGGAAGGTGGAGAACAGGGTGCCCTGCGACTGGATGTCGGCCAGCTCCAGGGCGGAGATGATGCCGCGCCCGTCGGAGGAGACCCGCATGAGGTCACGCACGTCGAGTGCCGGCTCACCGAAGAAGGCCTCACCTCCGGCGGCCTCCAGGGCCGCGATCTCACGCAGGATGACCCCGGCCGTGGCCGCTGAGACCCCGCCGATGGTCTTGAGCTCCTCCTTGCCGGCGTCGGTGTTCGTCAGGTAGTCGACGACGGCGCGCAGATCCTTGAGGTCCAGCAGAGCCAGCCCTTGACTATCCGCCCAGTGGAAGACGAGCTGGAGGGCGGAGGCCTGCGTGTCGTTGAGGCCCAGGACCCGCGAGAGCAGGATCGGCCCGAACTCGGTCACAGTCGTGCGGATCGGGGTACCGCTGATACCGCCGCCGGAGTCCCCTCCGCCGAGGTTGAACAGCTCGATGGGGAAGGACTGGCCAGACCAGTCCTGACCGGTGGAACCGATCCGGGAGGCGATTTTGTCGTTGGAGGCGCCGGGCTCGGCCAGGCCGGTCAGATCTCCCTTGACGTCGGCGAGGAACACCGGCACGCCCGCGCTGGACAGGCCCTCGGCCAGGAGCTGGAGCGTGCGGGTCTTACCGGTACCGGTAGCGCCGGCCACCAGCGCGTGCCGGTTGAGCAGCCCCAGGGGGATGCCCACGGACAGTCCTTTGACCGCTGCGGGTTCACCCCCGGAGAGCGTGTCGAGGTAGGTGCCCACCGGCAGCGTCGGGGAGGAGAAACCGTAGCCCGAACGCACCTGGGCGGTGTAGGCGGACTCCTCGGTGCCCGCGGTCTGTGCGGCCGGAGCTGTCTCCTCGGCCTGCGGAGGGGTCTCCTCCTGAGGCTGCTCAGCAGCAGGTGCCGGTTCGGCAACCTGGGACCGGTCCGCGGCCCGTACTGCCGCCTGCTCGCCAGGGGGTGAGACGTCGGCCGTCTGAGCGGCGGGCTCGCCGGCCTGCTCGGTGACGGGAGCCGCGTCGGCAGAGGCCGGGGTGGAGGCGATGGCGGCATCGAGGGCGGCTTGAGCGGCGGCAGCCTTGGCTGCGGCAGCATCGGCCGCGGCCTGGGCGGCCTCGGCCTTGAGGCGTGCGATCTCAGCGGAGTCGGTCATGACATCATCGTAAACGCCGAACCTGCCAGCGCGCTGACCTGGGCGTGCCAGGAGCCTGACGCGTCCGCGTGCCAAAGGACGTGCGCGTGCTCGGCAGTCCCCTCCCCGTCCATAGGGGTTGACAGGCGTCAGCCGCCGCCAAAGGGGCGAGCAGAGCGGAATACCGTCTTGATGCCGCATCGGGGTTGGCGGGCGCCAGGGACCCGGCTGACAAGGTAGCCTCTGAGCACGAGAGCTCTGAGACCACGCGTCCGGCCCCACTTCCTCCACCCGTCCTCTGTGCCGTGAGGTTTGCTCGACCCATGTTGCCCCCTGCGCCGTCGTACCTGGATGCATCGCCCCTGCGGGGCCGGTTGCTGACACCCTCATCCCGCAGGATCGGATGACTGCCGTGCGGATCGCCTTCTTCATCGACGACTACCTGCCCTCCGTCCACGGCGTGGCCACTTCCACGGCCACCTTCCGGGCCGCCCTGGAGCGCATGGGTCACGAGGTCTACGTGGTAGCTCCCAAGGCCGAGGGCTACGAGGAGACCGACGACCACGTCATCCGCCTGCCCTCCTCGCGCTACTACGTCTTCGACAGCCGCGAGGTCGCCACCATCTACCCCGGCCTGGCCAGACGCTTCGACGACTACCACTTCGACATCGTTCACAGCCAGACCCAGTTCAGCCTGGGGGTCCTGGCTCACTGGGTGGCCAAGCGCCAGGACATCCCCCACGTCACCACCATCCACACCCTCTACACCGAGCTCATCGACGACTACCCGCTGGCCGTGGTCTCCGGACTGCTGGCCCTGTCCGTCGCCTTCCCCGTGGCGCTCAAGTCGATGCCGGTCCTGCCACGCGTCCACCGAGACTCCATCAAGCACCTCAACAAGCGCGACATGAAGACCGCCCTGTCCCGCCAGGGGTGGCGGCTGACGGCGGCCTTCGCCAACAAGTGCGACGCCTGCCTATCCCCCTCCCAGCACCTGGCCCAGATCCTCATCGACGACGGTGGACTGACCGCCCCCTGCATGGTCCTTCCCAACGGGCTCGACTCCAGCCGATACCGGCGGGCTCGAACCACTGACTCACCGGTTCCCAAGGCTCCCGGCGAGAGGATCATCATCTGCGTGGCCCGCCTCAGCCCCGAGAAGCGGCAGATGACGCTCATCGAGGCCATGCCCCACCTGGCCGACCTGCCGGTCAAGCTGGTGCTGGTGGGGCCGGGTCCCTCTCATGAGGAGCTGAGTCGTCGCGCCGAGGAGCTCGGGGTGGCCGACCGTGTGGTCCTGACCGGCAAGTGCTCGCCCGAGGAGGTCGCCGTCCTGCTCAAGCAGGCCGACGTCTTCTCCCTGGCCTCCTACCACTTCGACAACCAGCCCATGGTGTTCCTCGAGGCCGCCGCCTCCGGGCTGCCGATCGTCTACTGCGACGAGCGGATGACCGAGTGCCTCACCGAGCGCAACGCGATCCTCACCGACGGGATCCAGGGGGAGGACTTCGCCCGCGCCCTCGCCTCGCTGCTGACCGATGACGCTCGGCTCGCCGAGCTGTCTGACGGCGCCCTGGAGGTGGCCCGGCAGTTCGACTCCGAGACGATGACCAGACGGCTCATCGACCTCTACGACGACCTCCTCACCTCTCGCAGCGCACGGTGGCTGGAGGCCGGAGGCCGGTAGCCGAAGACATCGATCAGGCACCGTCGCTGGCAGCGCCTGACCGGTGAGCAGCGGCATTGCCGATAAGGTAGGGGCATGTCGCTCGCCGTCGTCACCGACTCCGCCGCCTGTCTGACGGAGTCCCTCATGGGTGACCGGGTGATTGAGATCGTGGCGCTCCATGCCGTCCCCGGCGGGAACGGCGCATCGGGGACCACGTCACGACCCAGCGTCCAGGAGCTGGTGAATGTCTACCGCTGCGCAGCCGGCCGAGCCGAGGAGGTTCTGGCTATCCATATCTCCTCGGCCCTGTCCGGCACCGTGGACAACGCCCGTATCGCAGCCGCCCGGCTCGAGACCGAGTACAGCGGTCAGGGCGGCAGTGTGAGGCGTCGCCGACCGCAGTGGCTGCGTGTCGTCGATTCCGGCACCAGCTCCGGGGCCCTGGGGCTTGCGGTCCTGGCCGCCACCCGGGCACACGATGCCCGGCGCGGTGCGGCTCTGGCTCAGGCCAGCACCGCTCGCTCCTGCCAGCTCTTCGTCGTCAACGACCTGCGCCGCCTGGCCCGTTCCGGTCGGATCGACCGCACCACCGCACGCCTGGACGGAGCGCTCGGAATACGGCCGGTCCTGGCCCTCACCCGTGACGGGATCCGTGCGGTGGAGACCGTGCGAGGCGAGGCCCGCGCCAGACGCCATCTCATCGCCCAGGCCGTCCGCGCTGCCGGTGGGACCGCCCTGTCCGGCCCCAGACACCCCGCCGACCCAGTGCGCCTGGCCATCCAGGGCGACGACACCGACATGCTGGCACAGCTCGAGACCGATCTGCATGAGGCCATGGAGGAGGCCGGGGCCATCGTCACCGAGGTCCTCACCCTCCCGGTCGACGAGGCGACGAGGACTCATGTGGGCCCCGGAGCCCTCGGCATCGCCGTCGCTCCCGACCTCCAGGCCCACTGACCCAGGCCTGACGGCGCAGCCCGGTTGCCACAGGCGGCCGGGTGCGAGTGCTCTCCACAGGGCAGACGATCCGATCCCACCGCCCGCCGCCCCAGAACCTACCGTTGAAGGCGTGGGCATCAGGAAGAGCACCGGGAACCAGTCCCTGGACGACCTCGTCCGTCTGGCCTGCTCGGCCGATCCCGAGGAGCCTATCCGCAGGCCGCGCCGCCTGGCGATCGCACCGCGGGCAGCCGTCGTCGCTGGCTCCGTCCTCCTCATACTGGCTCTTGTCCTGGCACTGCGGACCGTGCTGGCCTCCACCGGCTCCGGCAGCGTGACGGCTGAGGGAACCAGTGCAGCGAGTACGACTGCGCCGACGCATGCCTCGTCGCCAGCCACAGCACCGGCTACAGCGCGGGGCACGGGTCTGATGGCGGGACCGGGCGGCCCCACCACCGGAGCCGGCAGCGTCATCGTCCACGTCACCGGGGCGGTCACCAGGCCGGGAGTCGTGACCCTGGGAGCGGGCAGCCGCATCGCCGACGCCATCAAAGCGGTCGGAGGAGCCGCCCCGGACGCGGACACGGAGCAGCTCAACCTCGCTCGCGTCCTGACCGACGGCGAGCAGATCCGGGTCCCACGCGTCGGCGAGGTCCTGCCCGACCCCGCACCGCAGCCCAGCGGAGCCGCCTCCTCCGGGGCGGGAACAGCCCCGGGGAAACCCGGCGACGGCGGCGCATCCGGGACGGTCAACATCAATACGGCCTCTGCCTCCGAGCTGGAGAAGCTGCCCGGCATCGGCCCGGCCCTGGCTCAGCGGATCGTGGAGTATCGAGACTCCCACGGCCCCTTCGCCAGCGTCGACGCGCTCACCGACGTCCCCGGCATCGGCAAGGCCAAGCTCGAGGCTCTGCGAGAGCAGGCCGCCGTATGAAGGCCCGTGCGTACCTATGAAGACCGCGGCATGGAAGGACTCTCGGGCCCCGTGGGATGACCCCGCGCTATATGAGCGCCTGCGCCAGGAGCAGGACCGGAGCCAACGCCGAGGACGCCCCACGCACGCAACCTCCTCCAAGGCTCCCGAGGCTCTCGACCTGCGTCTGCTCGCCCCGGCAGTCACCTGCTGGGCCGGCACCTGGTGGGCCATGGGGCGCCACGGGGCGGGCGCCTGGAGACCCGTTCTTCTTCTCGCTGCCTTCTGCGCCACCATGGCCGCGGCGCTGATCGTTCCTGTGCGGCGCTTCCGGCCCCCGCGCCACCGGGCCGACCCGCGTCCCGGAGCTCCCGAGCAGGACCCCGGCGCCATCGGCACGCTCAGTGCCAGCCTGCTCGTATGCGTCCTGTGCGCTGCGACGGCCCTTGCCGTCAGCTCCGCCCACCTGTGGGCACGCGAGAACGACCCCTTGACCGTGGCACTCACCTCCGGTCGCCCCGTCACCCTCATCGGTACCGTCACCCGGGAGCCCCGGGTCTCGGCCACTAGTCGCTCCACCCTCGTCATCACAGCTCTCGACATCGAACGGGTGGACGGGCGGGCATCGTCCTTGAGCGTCACGGTTCTGGGCGACCGGCAGTGGCTGACCCTGTCCATGGCCACCCGAGTCCAGGTGCGCACGCGCCTGCGCCCCACCGACCCAGGACAGTCCGAGGCGGCCATCATTCCCAAGCGGGCGGACCTCAAGGTCCTCAACCCGCCCTCAGGTGTGCTCGGCGCCGTCACCAGCATCCGCACCGGTCTGGCCAAGACAGTCGGATCACCGAGCACGGCGGGCATGGAGGACGTGGCTGAGGACTGGTGGCCGTCTGGTGCCCGCTCCCTCGTGCCCGGCGTTGCCCTGGGCGATGACCATGCCCTACCGGCCCAGGTGCGTGAGGACATGCGCACCGTGTCCATGACCCATCTGACGGCCGTCTCCGGGCAGCACGTCGCCATCGTCCTGGGGCTGGGGCTGGCGGCCCTCGGGATCCTTCCCCGGCGGTGGCGCGCACTACTCGGGGCGGCCCTACTGACCCTGCTCGTGATCCTGGTGCGCCCCTCGGGCTCCGTGCTGCGCGCGGCCACCATGGGGGCCGTCATGCTCCTGGGCGTCGTTGCTGGACGGCGCGCCGCCTCCGTGCCCGCCCTGTGCGCCGGGATCATCGTCCTGCTGCTCGTCGATCCCTGGCAGTCCCGCGACTACGGCTTCGCACTGTCCGTGGTGGCCACCGCCGGCATCGTCATCGGGTCCAGGCCGGTCGCGGTCCACCTGTCACGTCGCCTGCCCAGGTGGTCGGCCGCCGCCGTCGCCCTGCCACTGGTTGCCCAGGCGGCCTGCGGGCCGATCCTCGTCCTCCTCCAGCCCTCAGTGGGCCTATGGTCGGTTCCCGCCAACCTGCTCGCCGAGCCGGCGGCGGCCGTCGCCACCATCAGCGGTCTCCTGGCCGCACTGATCTTCCCGATCTGGCCTGCGGCCGCCACCGTCATCGTCTGGCCAGCGCTCGCGGCCTGCTCCTGGATGGTGTGGGTCGCCGGGTTCTTCGCCCACCTGCCCGGCGCTACGGTTCCCTGGCCGTCCGGGATCCCCGGTGCCCTGGCGCTGGGGGCCTGCGAGGCGGGCGTCCTGCTTCTGGCGGCTCCGGGAACTCACCGCGCCCTGCGTGAGCGGCTGAGGCGGTTCGCGCGGTCGGCTCATGGCAGGCTTGCCCCATGGCAGCGACCCGAACCTCCCGCTCCCGGGGGCAGCGCAAGGCACCGGCAGGACTCCGGTGGGACCAGGCCCAGCTGGCGCCGATCGTCCTCATCCGCGCCGGCGAGGAGGTCCTCGCCGACCGCACAGTGACGAGCCTCCTGTCGCAGGCCAGGGCCAAGGACCCCACCACCGAGGTCACGCGCCTCGAGGCCGCCACCTACGAGCCCCACCAGCTCGACACCCTCGTGTCCCCGTCCCTGTTCGGAGAGCCCCGGCTCGTCTACGTCCCCGCACTGGAGCAGATGACCGACGCCCTCCTGGCCGACCTCCTCGCCTACGTAGAGGCTGCCGACCCCGAGGTCAGCGTCATCCTGCGTCACAACGGCGGTCAGCGCGGTAAGCGCCTGCTCGATGCCATCAGGTCCTCGCCCTACCCGACCGTCCAGTGCGACGCCATCAAGAACGCCAAGGACAAGTCTTCACTCGTCGTAGCCGATGTGCGCCGCGCCGGGCGAAGCATCGCACCCGAGGCCGTCGGCGCCCTCGTCGACGCCCTAGGCAGCGACGTGCGAGAGCTGTGCTCCGCCGTCGACCAGCTCCTCGCCGACACCCAGGGCACCATCAGCGTCGACCACGTGCGCACCTACTACGCCGGTCGCATTGAGGCCACCGGTTTCACCGTGGCCGACGCCGCCGCGGCAGGCAACACCCCGGCCGCCATCACGGCCCTGCGCCACGCCGTGGCCACCGGAACCGACCCGGTGGCCATCGTCGCCGCCCTGGCCATGAAGGTGCGCCAGCTCGCCCGGGTCGCGGCCGCCGGTGGCAGACGCATGAGCCCGGCCGAGCTGGGCATGGCCCCCTGGCAGGTGGACCGGGCCCGCCGCGAGCTCCAGGGCTGGTCCGACGACGCCCTGGCCACCTCGATCCTGGCAGTCGCCCGGGCCGACGCCGAGGCCAAGGGCGCCAGCCGCGACCCCGTCTACGCCGTCGAGCGGGCGGTCCTGACGATCTGCAACGCCCGCCGCTCCGGTACCCGCCGGCGCTGAGCCACCCCTCAGACCCGCATGGCGGCCAGCGTGAGCGCCGTGGACATCGCCGCACACGCCGCCTCGTAGCCCTTGTCCTCGTCCGAGCCCGGCCCGCCGCAGCGGGCAAGCGCCTGGGCCTCGTCGTCGCACGTGAGCACGCCGAAGCCCACCGGTACCCCGGTGTCGAGCGCCATCCGGCTCAGCCCGTCGGTCGCGGCCCGGCACACGTAATCGAAGTGCGGGGTGCCGCCGCGGATGACGACGCCCAGCGCGACGACCGCCTCGGCACCGCCCCGCGCGGCGGCCGCGGCGAGCACCGGAAGCTCGAAGGAACCCGCCGCCCGCACGACGCTCGCCTGAGCCCCGGCCTCCTCGATGGCGCGCAGCGCCCCGGTGACCAGGCCCTCCATGACACGCTCGTGCCACTGGGCGGCGACGACTGTCACCCTCATGCCCCGCGCGTGAGGTGCGCTCTGCTCAGGTGCCCCGGATCCGCTCATCGTGTCTCTCCCTCGTTCTCGTTGGTCGTGTGCCAGGGCGCATCGTCGGCCACACCCTCGCCGGGCGGCACGTCCGTGCGGGACCCGGTGGGCTCGAGCCCGGTGAGCAGATGGCCCATGCGGTCGCGCTTGGCGCGCAGGTAGCCGAGGTTCTCCCCGTTGGCGAAGGTTGGCGTCGGCGTCCTGGAGTGGACGCTCACACCGTAGCGCTCCAGGCCTGCGACCTTGTCCGGGTTGTTCGTCATGAGCTCGACCGAGCGCACGCCCAGGTGCCGCAGCACCTGGGCGGCGGTGGCGTAGCTGCGGGCGTCGGCCGGCAGCCCCAGTGCGACGTTGGCGTCGAGGGTGTCCATTCCCTCCTCCTGCAGCGCGTAGGCGCGGAGCTTGTCGATGAGCCCGATGCCGCGCCCCTCGTGGTCGGAGGCGTAGACGAGGACCCCGCGGCCGCGGGCGCCGATCGCCTCCATGGCGGCGCGCAGCTGCGGCCCGCAGTCGCAGCGCAGGGAGGACAGGACGTCGCCGGTCAGGCAGGCGGAGTGGACGCGGGTGAGGACGTCCTCACCGTCGGTGACGCGGCCACGCACGAGCGCGAGGTACTCGGCGCCGTCGACCCTGCTGCGCAGGGCGTGGGCGGTGAACTCACCATGCGCGGTGGACAGGTGCGCCGAGACGACCTCCTCGACGAGATCCTCGTGCAGCCACCGGTAGCGTTCCAGGTCGCCGACCGTGATCATGGGTATGGCGTGGGTGTCGGCGAGCTCTCGCAGCTGGTGTCGGCGCGCCATGGTGCCGTTGTCGTTGACGATCTCCACGAGGACGCCCACGGGTCGGTTGCCCGACAGGTGCATGAGGTCGACGGCGGCCTCCGTGTGACCGCGGCGCGTGAGGACCCCGCCCTCGCGTGCACGCAGGGGGAAGACGTGGCCGGGGTGGACGAGGTCGGTCGGCGCTGAGCCCGGGTCCGCCAGGACACGGATGGTGCGTGCCCGGTCGGCGGCGCTCACGCCCGTGGTGATGCCCGTGCGTGCGTCGGCGCTCAGTGTGAAGGCCGTCCTCTTGGGATCGGTGTTGTGCTCGGTCATCATGGGGATGCCCAGGCGGTCGAGCTCCTGGGCCGTCATGGGTGTGCAGATGATGCCGGTCGAGTGTCGGATCGCGAAGGCCAGCTGCTCGGTCGTGGCGGTCGCCGCGGGGAGGATGAGGTCCCCCTCATTCTCCCGGCTCTTATCATCGACGACGACGACCATCCGGCCATCGCGGAGGGCGGCGAGGGCGTCCTCGACGCTGTCCATGCGCGTGTCCGGACGCATGCTCCTGGTGCTCAGCATGCCTGCCGCTCCTCCTCGCTCAGGCGGGCGCCCAGAAGACGCTCGGCGTACTTGGCCATGACGTCGACCTCGAGGTTGACCCGTTCTCCCGGCCGCCTCGTGCCCAGAGTCGTGCGTCGCAGCGTCTCCGGGATGAGGCCGACGCTGAGCGACGCCCCTGCTCCCAGCGTAGGGGAGACGTCGGGGGCGGCGTCGTGCCGGGCTTCGTTGGCGTCATCGACGTCGACGACGGTCAGTGACACCCCGTCGAGGGTGACCGATCCCTTGACGGCGACGTAGCGGGCGATCTCCTGTGGCAGGCCGATGCGTAGGAGGTCCCAGTGCTCGCCGTGGTGGCGGCCGAGGACCTCGGCGGTGGCATCGACGTGACCCTGAACGATATGCCCTCCGAGCCGGTCGGTGGCGCGCAGGGCGCGCTCGAGGTTGACCGGGTCTCCCGGCGCTTGGGAGCCCAGGGTGGTGCGCGTGAGAGTCTCCGCCATGAGGTCGGCGGTGAAGGTGTTCCTGTGCACGGCGGCGACTGTCAGGCAGCACCCGTTAACACTGACGGAGTCGCCCAGGCTCACGTCCTGGGTGACGGTGGGCGCCTCGACCGTCAGCCGGGCACTGTCCTCGACGGTCTCGAGCTGGGCGACGCGTCCGAGCTCCTCGACGATTCCGGTGAACATCAGTGACTCTCCTCAGTGTGGTGGTGGGCAGGGAGACGAGTGCGGTCCCGGTGGCCTGTGCATTGAACGCGGTGCCGCGGCCTCGGGACCGGAGGGGCGTCGGGGTGGATGTCGTCGGCCCCCAGATCGCCGGAGAGGCGGACGGCGAGTTCGTCGCCCGTGCCGAGGACCTCGACGCGGGGGTGGCGCAGCCTCAGGGCGTCGGTGATCGTCGTCGCCCCGAAGTCGGCGAGGGCGGCCGGCCCCGCGCCGAGAAGCGCGGGGGCCGTGTAGGCGACGACCTCGTCGACGACGCCGGCGCGCAGGAAGGCGGTCGCGAGGGTCGGGCCTCCTTCGAGGAGGACGTGGCGGATCTCGCGCTCGGCGAGTACGGCGAGGACGGTGCGTGGGTCGTGGTCGGGCAGGAGGAGGTAGTGGTCGTCGGCGAGCACCCTGGAGGCGGGAGGCAGGCGCCTGGATCCGACGACGACGCGCAGCGGCTGGAGGTGAGTCGGGGCGGGCTCTCCCGTCTCGTCGCGGACCGTGAGGGCCGGGTCGTCGGCGAGGGCGGTGCCGGTTCCCACCATGACGGCGTCGCACTGACGGCGCAGGTGGTGGGCATCGCGGCGGGCCGCCGCCGGGGTGATCCATCGGCTGGTGCCGTCGGCGGCGGCGATACGGCCGTCGAGGGTGGCGGCGAGCTTCCACGTCACCATGGGGCGGCCGCGGGTCACGGCGAGGAACCATGGGCGGTTGAGACGCGCGGCGTCCTGGGAGCACAGCCCGCGCCGTACCCGCACGCCGGCGGCCTCCAGCGTCGCCGCGCCGCCTCCGGCCTGCTCGGTCGGGTCGTCCTGGGCGTAGATGACCTCGGCCACGCCTGCGGCGAGGAGCGCCTGGACGCACGGGCCGGTACGGCCCTCGTGGTCGCACGGCTCGAGGGTGACGACGGCGGTCGTTCCCTGGGCGGAGGCGCCCGCCGCGGCGAGGTTCGTCAGCGCGTCGACCTCGGCGTGGGCGGTGCCGGCGCCACGGTGGTGGCCCTCGGCGAGGACGTCACCGTCGGCAGAGAGGATGACGCAGCCGACCCTGGGGTTGGGGCCGGGCGGGGCATCAGGGGAGGCCGCGGCCCTGAGGGCGCGTCGCATCGCGGCCGTCTGCACGGGGGTGAACGAGGTCATCCGGTCCTCTCCCTCGGGTGCGCTGGGGAGAGACACCGTCATGCCGGACCCACCAGGTGCACGGCACCCGGCACGGCATTGTGTGTCCCGTGTGCACTTCCCATCCGGACTCTCACCGTCGGTCCAGGAGTTCCACCTGGTCAGCCGGTCGCTGGATGCGACCGGGTCGCGGACTGTCACCGCCGGTTCGGACTTTCACCGACCCCAGAGCACACGAGTTCATCTCGTTGGGGAGAATGTACCGCGTGCGAGTGCGTTCGACCGCCTCCCCGCGCCCATGTGACCAGCCCCACCTCAACATGATGTCCAGTCCGAGCCTGTTCTCGTACGTGGTGGTCGCGGACGACGCTCCCAGCTCGGGTGCTCGGATGCGGGCGGCACCGCAGGTGGGCCGCCCGCATCCGGGCCTCACTTCTTGCGGTACAGGGACTTGGTGGCGTAGACGGGCTCGTTGGTGACCTGGACACCCAGCGCGCGGAAGATGCCCTCGTCCACCGACCCCAGGATCGTGGAGGTGTGGACGTCGCAGCCCCGAAGCGTCTCGAGCTGCTCGAGGGCCTTGCGGGCGTTGTCATCCCCGTTGGCGGACACGGCCAGGGCGATGAGCACCTCGTCGGTGTGCAGGCGCGGGTTGCGGCTGCCCAGTCCCTGGGTCTTGAGCCTCTGGATGGGCTCGATCGATGCCGGCGCCAGCAGGTCAACACCGTCATCGATCCCGGCCAGGAGCTTAAGGGCGTTGAGCAGCATCGCCGAGGAGCACCCCAGCAGGGCCGAGGTCTTACCCGTCACGATGCGCCCGTCAGGCAGCTCGATCGCCGAGGCCGGCTCGCCGGTGGCGGCGGCCACCTCCAGCGTGGGCGGTACAACGGGGCGGTCCTCCTTGCTGACCCCCACCTTGGCCATGAGCAGCGCGATCCGTTGGGACTGGACGGGGGCGATGACCTCGCGCTTCTCGGTCACCAGGGCCCGGTAGTAGCGGCGGATGATCTCCTGGCTGGCGGCCTGCCGGCAGGCGTCGTCGTCGCTGATGCAGTTGCCGGCCATGTTGACACCCATGTCCGTGGGGGAGGCGTAGGGCGAGGACCCCAGGATCTCCTCGAACAGGCGGCTCAGGACCGGGAAGACCTCGACGTCGCGGTTGTAGTTGACGGTCTGGACGCCGTGGGCGGCCAGGTGGAAGGGGTCGATCATGTTGACGTCGTCGAGGTCGGCGGTGGCGGCCTCGTAGGCGATGTTGACCGGGTGGTCCAGTGGCAGGTTCCAGATCGGGAAGGTCTCGAACTTCGCGTAGCCCGAGGCGAGTCCCCGCTGGTGGTCGTGGTAGATCTGGGACAGGCAGGTGGCCATCTTGCCGCTGCCCGGGCCGGGGGCGGTGACCACCACGAGGTCCCGGCTGGTCTTGATGTACTCGTTGCGCCCGTAGCCCTCCTCGGAGACGATGCGGGCGACGTCGCCGGGGTAGCCGGGGATGGGAAAATGACGGTAGACGGTGATGTCCAGCGCCTCCAGCTTGCGCTTGAAGTCGTGGGCCTGGCGGTTGTCCTCGGTCCACTGGGTCACGACGACACTGCCCACGTAGAGCCCGTAGCTGCGGAAGGCGTCGATGTGGCGCAGCAGGTCGTCCTCGTAGGAGATGCCCAGGTCCGCGCGGACCTTGTTGCGGGCGAGGTGCTTGGCGTTGACCGCCATGACGATCTCGACCTCGTCGGCCAGCTCGGCGAGCATGACGATCTTGTTGTCCGGGGTGAAGCCCGGCAGCACGCGGGAGGCGTGCATGTCGTCGATGAGCTTGCCGCCGAACTCCAGATAGAGCTTGCCGCTGAACTGGGCGCGGCGCTCCGCGATGTGGCTGGACTGCATCCGCAGGTACTTGTCGCGGTCGAATCCGATGCGCAATGGGCTCTCCTTGAAGCGGTCTGATGAACAGGCTGAGGGATATGGAAAAAGGGGAGGGCGCCTCCCACCGGGGAGGCGCCCTTCAGTTGCTCACTGCTGCAGTGACCTCAGAGGGAGGCGACGCGCTTGGCGAGCTTGGACTTGCGGTTGGCGGCCTGGTTCTTGTGGATGACGCCCTTGGAGACGGCCTTGTCCAGCTTGCGGGAAGCGGCCTTGAGGTGCTCGAGCGCGGCGTCCTTGTCTCCGGCCTCAACGGCCTCGCGCACACGGCGCACGTAGGTCTTGAGCTCGGACTTGACGGACTTGTTGCGCAGACGGGCCTTCTCATTGGTCTTGATGCGCTTGATCTGGGACTTGATGTTCGCCACGGTGAAACTTTCTCGCGTCTGATTGGTCGATGGCCGGAGAGAGGGTTCGCGCCACGGGCTGACATGAGGTGGTGGGGCACCTGGCTGACCCGGTCGCCGGACCCCGCAGCCGGCCAGGCCAGAGGTCCAATAGGCGACTGTATCATTCAGGATCGCCGCGGTCCCAGGCGCGAACCGGGGCGTGGGCGTGAGGTGCATCGCCCCTCGGGGCGGTGTGCTCCGGGGTGGTCAGGCGTGGTGGCGGCGCAGGGCTGTGACAACTCCGTCGAAGACCTCCCGGTCCATCGTGGCTCCCTCTCGGCGTACCGAGGCCGGCTCCACCAGGAGCAGACGGTCCAGGCGCACCTCGCTGGGGCGGCCCTGACGGTCCCAGCTGCCGGTGCCGACGTCGTGCCAGAAGCGACCCCAGCGTGCCTCCTGGGCGGCATCGCGGTCATGGTCCTTGCTCGTCATCTGGGCCACGACGAGGCGGGCCTCGTGGTTGGCCAGGACCAGCACCGGCCGGTCCTTGCCCTGGGTGGGATCCTCCTCGTAGGGGACCCAGGTCCACACGACCTCGCCGGGGTCGGCGTCGCCGTCGGGGTCGGGGGAGTAGCTGAAGGCGGGCAGCCCCAGGGTGGAGACGTCGTAGACGCTGACGCCTTGCGACGAGGGGGCCGCCGCTCTCGTCGAGGAGCCGTTGTCGTGGGAGTGGGGATGGGTCGGAGCCGGCTTCGTCGTCGATGACGGCTTGGGGTCGCGAGCCCGCGCGGGCTCGGCGGAACCGGAAGTCGTGCTGCCGGAGGTGCCTGACGGCGCGGAGGGCTTCTGAGAGAGGGCGTCGGAGGCGGCACGCCCGAGCAGGGTGAGGATCCGGTTGAGAAGGCTGGCCATGGACGCCACCCTACCGTCGGACGTCAGGGCGGTTCGTAGACGACTCGGCGGTCCTCTCCCAGGTGTGGTGAGAGGACCGCCGGTGATGGCGCCAGTGACCGTGACTGTGCAGCGCGCCCGGAGGTTCACATTGTTGAGGTGCTAGTTCCCTGTGCGCGTCACGGGGGTGCAGATCGAGTGGGTCCCGGCCTCAGTGCCGCCTTCACTGCCGGTGACGTCGATCCGGGTGGTCAGTCCCTGGGAGGGGTCCTGGGGGCTGCAGGTGCCCAGGGCCCTCCAGCCGTCCTCGGTGACCGCCTCTGCGTTGACCTCGTAGATGCTGGTGAAGGTCATCGTGGTTGACGAGTTGGCGTTCAGGGAGTCACCGGTACGCAATGACAAGGAGCCGTCATCCTGGAGAACATAGCTGTCCGGGCCGACCCACCAGGGGGTACCAGTACCCGTCACGCTCTTGAGCGTGAAGCCGGTGGGGACCCGGGGGTGCAGGACGATATCGGAACCGGATCCGTCGGCGTCGGTGGTGTTGGTGAAGGTGACGGTGTAGCCGACCTCGACCTCGTAGGTGCCGGTGGGGGCGGCCTCGACCAAGAGATCCGTGGGATGAGTCTCCACCTCGACCACCGGCTGGTCCTTGACGTAGTCGCGGGAGAAGGTCTGTCCGCCGGTGGTGAGTGCGGCCTTGACCCTGTTGCGTCCGACGACGCCGTTCAGGTCCACCTGGCAGGTGATCTCCTTGCCCTGGGGAACCTTCGCCTTGCCGCTGGAGACTGTGAGGCTCTCGGCTGGACCCGTGGCGGAGACGACCTCGCCGCCGAAGGCGGTCAGGTCACAGGTCACCGAGGCTGCTTGAGCGCGCCCTTTGACGCGGTCCGTGGAGATGGCGAAGTCGGACAAGGGCGTGGTGGAGTCATTCCTCGCCGTTATGGTGAAGCGGGCGGTGTCCTTGGCGGCCCCATCGACTCTGACGTCCTCGACGGAGACGGTGGCGTGAGCCGCGCTGGCAGCGGGCTTCTGGGCAGTGACAGTGGGGCGAAGAATCGCGTTGCGTGTGGAGACCTCGATCGTGGGCGTGAAACGGTAGTTGCGCGCCGCCGCGCCGGGAGCCGCCACCGTGGTCCCGAGGTCCAGGTCGAAGTAGCTGCTCTTGTCCCAGTAGGTGTAGAAGTTGACCTCATAGGTCAGCTTCAGGTGCTTAGGAGTACAGGAAACAGCTTTGACCGAGCCGATGGAGTCATCCAGCAGGGGGTTGTACAGCTCAGAGATGGAGCTCAGCCCGGAGTCCGCCATCAAGATCGGGGGCTCGCCATTGCCCTTGTCGATGTAGAAGGAGCTCGTCCCGGCCACCTCGTCACCGTCCGGGGAAGGACAGGCCCAGGTCCACTGGCCCGGCACGGAGTCGGCCTCAATGGTGACATTCGTGGAGCCCTTCGGGGCGATGGCCGATGGAATGCGAACTCTCCAGCTCAGACAGCCCTCGGCATTGTCGGAGCCGTGGCAACCGGCACCGGCCGTGTGGTAGAGCCCTTCCACGGTGATGTCGGCATCAGCGGACGCCGGAGCGGAGACGGCGCCGACGGCGATGAGGGGAAGAGCCAAGGCAATGCGCAGGAGGCGTCGCCGCAGCCCAGCGGGAAGAGAAGGTGGGGTGTGCACGAGCACGCCTTTCTCCGAGGGGATCGGGAAGGGAACCAATTGCCTCATTAATATATCGTCAAGAAGGACATTATCAAAAGGTTGGAATACTCCCCACGTGCGATCTATTGCCCCGTTAGGGATGGCGAAGACGAAGGTCGGGTACACGAATACTTTCGTGTACCCGACCTTCGTCCTTCTGTCTTCCGTGCCTCTAACGGGGCGCTGCGTTCTCAGCAGGTTTCTGCACGGTTGCTGTGATCTTCTGAGAGGTGTTGTCTGCGGAGGTCGTGACGGTCGGCGAGAAGGAGTAGGTGCGCTCGCCCGATCCCGGGGTCACCGTGGTCGTTCCAAAGCTCAGATCGAGGTACGAGCCCTCCGAGCGCACCAGGTCATCGATCTTGTAGGTGATGCTCAGATGCTCCGGGGTGCACGTGATGGCGTCGACCTGTCCGGCGCTGTCCCCGTATATTCCGTAATAGAGGTGCGCGAAGTATCTGAGGTCGGACTCGCTCAGCTTCCTGGTCCCATCTCCGTTCGGGGAGTCGTAGAACGATGCCGTACCGGCGACCCGGTCGCTCGCGAGGCAGTTCCAGACCCACTGGCCGGGGGCGGAGTCGGCCTCAATAGTGACAGTGAGGTCCTTCTTCGGTGCGATGGTGGAGGGAATGCGTAGGCCCCAGCTGAGGCAGTCGGCGCTGGCGCTCGAGCCCTGGCACCCGGTGCCGTTCGAGTTGTAGATGCCGGAGGCGATGACGCTCTCCGTGCCGGGGGCGGCCTGTGCCGGCGAGGTGAGTAGGCCGGCGACGAGCAGGGGGAGGGCTGTGGCGACGCCGGCAAGGCGTCGCCAGGATGAAGCTGGTCGTCGGTGTCGCAGATGCATGGGCAACCTCTTTTCCAGAGCAGTCAGGACGGAAGTAACTACTTGGTCAATATAGCGTGGTGCAGATCACTCGTAAAGAGGGGCTACTGCTTTTGACGCTCGGCCATCACCCGGCGATCGGCCGGCTCAGTATCGGCGCGTGGCCTCCTTCATGGCGGCGGTGAAGGCGACGAGCTCACTGCGCAGCGCCCCGAGCGCGTAGTGACGCCGCTCCTCGCTGCCGGGTCCGCCGTGCTCCTCGGAGGTGGCGGCCACGATCTCGGGGGCGTAGCGCTCAACGATCTTGACCGTGGCCGAGCCGCTGATCGCACCGTCGGCGCCCGCGGTGATGGCCTCGGAGACCTGCTCGGGCGTGGAGATGCCGAAGCCCAGCATGACGGGCGCAGCGGCATCGGCCCGCAGGCGCTCCACCGACTCGGCGAGACCCTCGACGGAGGAGGCCCTCTCGGTGCCGGTCACACCCACTCGGGAGACGGCGTAGACGTAGCCCCGAGAGGCCGCCGCCACCGCGTCCAGGGTCTCGGCGGCGGCCGACGGCGGCGCGATGTAGACGGCGTCCACACTGGCCGCCTCAGCGGCCTGGCTGAAGGCGGCCGACTCCCGGATCGGGACATCGGGCAGCAGGACTGAGTCGATACCGGCCTGCGCGCACTCGTCGTAGAAACGCTCCAGGCCCATCGCGAAGGGGACGTTGCCGTAGATGAGCATGCCGATGGGTAGCTGCGGATGGCGCCGGCGCACCCGCTCGACCACCTCCAGGCAGTCGTGGAAGCTCGTCCCCGCGGCCAGGGCACGCACATGGGCCCTCTGGATCGTGGGGCCGTCGGCGACCGGGTCTGTGAAGGGCACGCCCAGCTCCAAGGCGTCAGCCCCACCTGCGATGAGAGCCTCGATGACGGCCTCGCTGGTGGTCGGGTCGGGGTCGCCGACCATGACGAAGGGGACGAAGGCACCCTCGCCGCGCTCCTTGAGGACGTCGAACATCGCGGGATAGCGGCTCATCTCAGAACTCCTCGTCCGGGTAAGTGCTCGTGCCTGCGTTCAGGCCGGCGTACTCAGTGCGCTTGCCCATCTGCTCCACCATGCGCGCGGCCCGGGCCACGGCGCCGTCGGTGGAGAACGAGCCGCCCAGCCGCGCCTGCACCTGGTCGAGGTCCTTGTCCCCTCGACCCGACAGGCACACGAGCAGGATCGGGGGCTCATCGCCGGCGGGCACCTCCCGGGCCATGGCCAGTGCCTGGGCCAGGGCATGGGCGGACTCCACAGCCGGGATGATCCCCTCGTGGCGCGACAGCAGCCGGAAGGCCTCGATCGCGTCGTCGTCGCTGATGCCGACGTACCTGGCCCTGCCGGTGTCCGACAGCCAGGCGTGCTCGGGCCCCACACCCGGATAGTCCAAACCCGCGGACACGGAGAAGGACTCCTCGACCTGCCCCTCGGAGGTGCGCATGAGGTAGCTGCGCGCCCCGTGGAGGATCCCCACCAGGCCCTTGTTGATGGGGGCGCCGTTGCGCGGCGTGTCCAGCCCCTCGCCGGCGGGTTCAACCCCGATGAGCTCGACCCCGGGATCGTCGATGAACTCGGCGAACATGCCGATCGCGTTGGAGCCCCCGCCCACGCAGGCGATGACCGAGTCCGGCAGGCGCCCTGTCAGCCCCAGGACCTGGGCACGGGCCTCCCGGGAGATGACCCGGTGGTACTCGCGCACGATCGTGGGGAAGGGGTGGGGACCGGCGGCAGTGCCCAGCAGGTAGTGGGTGTCGGCAAAAGAGGCGGTCCAGTCGCGCAGCGCCTCGTTGACGGCGTCCTTGAGCGTGCCGGCCCCGCTGTCCACCGGTACCACCGTGGCGCCCATGAGCTCCATACGCTCCACGTTGGGCGCCTGGCGCACGACGTCGGTGGCCCCCATGTAGATGGTGCAGTCCAGTCCCAGCAGAGCGCAGACCATGGCCGTGGCCGTCCCGTGCTGTCCGGCGCCGGTCTCGGCGATGATGCGCTGCTTGCCCATCCTCTTGGCCAGGAGGGCCTGGCCCAAGACCTGGTTGCCCTTGTGGGCGCCGCCGTGGACCAGGTCCTCGCGCTTGAGCAGGATGCGGGCGTTGCCCTCCAGGGGCAGGTTGCGCAGCTCTGTGACGGCCGTGGGGCGCCCCAGGTAGCGGGTCATGAGCGTGTCCAGCTCGGCTGCGAAGGCGGGGTCCGCCTGGGCATCGATGAAGGCGTCCTCGAGCTGGTCCAGGGCAGGAATGAGCAGCTCGGGCACGAACTGGCCGCCGTAGGGGCCGAAGAACGCGGGGAGGCGCGGGTGATGCCCCGCCTGCCCGCCCTCGCCCGGCTCCTGGCCCGACGACGCCGCGTCCTGGCTCTGGGGCTGTCCGTCCCGCTGGGGCAGCGGGACCGCGGTGGCCAGATCCCGGGCGGCCTCGGCCGGGTCGGGGGCGCCGGACAGGGACGAGCCCACCAGGAGGGCGTCCACCAGGCCGGACAGGCGCCGTACGTCGTCGGGTGCGCTGACCCCCGACTCGCCGATGAGGACCACCCCGGCCGGGGCCAGCGGGGCCATCTCCTCGGTGCGTGCCAGGTCCGTCTCCAGGGTGCGCAGGTCGCGGTTGTTGATGCCGATGACCTCGGCGCCCAGCGCCGCCGCCCGGTGCATCTCCTCCGGCGTGGAGACCTCCGTGAGCACCTCCATGCCCAGGCAGTGGGCCAGCTCGGCCAGCTCGCGGTAGACGTCGTCGGGCACGACCGAGAGCATGAGCAGGACCGCGTCCGCCCCCAGGCTGCGGGCCGCCAGCACCTGGACCTCATCGACGATGAAGTCCTTGCACAGGACGGGTACGTCCACCGCCTCGCGCACGGTCGCCAGGTCGTCGAAGGAGCCGTTGAAGCGGTCGGGCTCGGTGAGTACCGAGACCGCGGCGGCGTAGGGCGCGTACTGCGCGGCCAACGAGGCCGGGTCGTAGTCGGAGCGGATGGTGCCGCGCGAGGGCGAGGCCGCCTTGCACTCCATGATGAGAGCCGGTTGCGGGCTGCGGCTCTGGCCATTGCGGGTGCGCAGTGCAGCGGCGAGGGAGCGCTGCGAGCGCGCCAGCTCCTCGACGCTCAGGTGCCCGAAGCGCGCGCGCAGCTCGTCGATGCGCTCACGGCGTGCCTGCACGATCGAGTCCAGGACCGTGCCCGTGGCGATGAGGCGGGCCTCAACCGGCTCGCGGTGGGTGCGTTCGCCGGGGTCCGGGGCCGAGGAGCCGGCATCCACGGAGTCAGTGGGGGCGGTGTCGGAGGTGGTCACGGTCTCTCCTCAGGCCCGCTCGGCGGCTGAATCGCCGGCCGGGTCACTGGCCAGATCGCCGGCTTTGGTCATGGACTCCAGGTGGCGGGCCACACCGCCGGAGCGGATCTGCTCCAGCGCCATGGCGGTCCCGTCGGCCAGGTTGTCGGCCGGGCCCGCCAGATACAGCAGAGCGCCGGCGTTGACGGCGATGGCGTCGCGGTGGGCGGGCCTTCCCTCACCCGAGATGGCCTCGCGCAGCAGGCGGGCGTTCTCGGAGGGCTCTCCGCCCAGAAGATCAGCCAGCTCGTAGGTGGTGACTCCCAGCTCCTCGGGCACGACCTCGTAGGCCTTGACCCCTCGGGGCGTCGCCTCACGCACGAGGGTCGGCCCGTGGACGGCGATCTCATCCAGTCCCGAGCCGTGCACGACGAGCGCCCGCTCACGCCCCAGCTGGACCATCGCCTCGGCGATCATGTCCAGCATGCTCGGATCCCACACGCCCATGAGCTGGAAGGTCAGGTGGGCCGGATTCACCAGCGGACCCAGGACGTTGAAGATCGTGGGGGTCGCCAGTGCCCGGCGCACCGGCGCCACGTGCCGCATGGCCGGGTGGTAGGCCTGGGCGAACAGGAAGGTGAAGTGGTCGCGGGCCAGCAGCTCGACCGCCGTGGCCGGCTCCACGTCCAAGGGCAGCCCCAGCTCGGCGATGACGTCGGCCGCCCCCGTCTTGGAGGAGACGGCCCGGTTGCCGTGCTTGGCCACCGCGATCCCCATCGAGGCGGCCACGAGGCCCGCCCCCGTGGAGATGTTGATGGTGCCCACGCCGTCGCCCCCGGTGCCGACGACGTCCACCAGCGGGAAGGTTACCGACGGGAAGGCCCGGGCGGCCTGGCGGAAGGCGCTCGCGGCCCCGGCGACCTCCTGGGGCTCCTCGCCGCGGGCGTGCAGCGCCGCCAGCAGCGCCGCCGTCTCCGCCTCGGACAGGTCCCCGGCGCCCAGGGCAGCGAAGACCGTGGAGGCCTGCTCGCGGGTCAGGCGCCTGCCCTGAACGACTTCGCGCAGCAGCTCATGGGCCTCCTGCGCCGTGGCAACATGCGTGCCGTCCGCAGCGGCGGGGGCCGCGCTGTTGGTCTCACTCATCGGTCTGTGGCTCCTTCACGGGTGGTTGAGGCTTGGGGCGCTCGGAGATGATTCTGCCCGAGCGGCGGCGTGGATGACTGCATCTGTGGGATGACGAAGAGTGCGTGGCTTAGGGAGTCCGGGCCAGGTCGGCGGTGATGGCCCTGAGGAGGGCAGGCCCCTGCGGGGTGAGGATCGACTCGGGGTGGAACTGCAGGCCGACCGCCGGCACCGACCGGTGCCGGGCCGCCATCACGATGCCACCGGTACCGTCATTGCCGCCGCTTCCGTCGTCGTTCGCCTGCGCGGTACGGGCCAGGCCGACGAGGGCCTCGGGCAGCGTGCGCGTGCCCAGGGAGTGGTAACGAGCCACGTCCAGTGGTCCGCCGTCGAGCACTGTGAAGGCCGGGTCGGTGCGGCCCGCCTCGGTGACCTCGACGCGGTCGGAGCGGCCGTGGACCGGACCCACCGGGGCGACCCGTCCGCCGCAGGCCTCGACGAGGGCCTGGAAGCCCAGGCAGATGCCCAACGTGGGGATCGCCTGCTCCAGGGCGGCGGCGATGAGCTCCATGAGGCAGCCCGACGTCGACGGGTAACCCGGGCCAGGCGACAGGCACAGGACCGGGCGGCGCCCGGCCTCGCGCTCGGCGTCGGTGGGCTCGAGCGCCGCGAGCACCCGGGAGGCCGGCACGCTGTTGCGGTAGACCTCGATCTGGGAGCCCAGGGTCGCGAACTGGTCGACGAGGTTGTAGACGAAGGAGTCGCGATTGTCGAGCAGGGCCACGCGGGCCGGGGACTGAGTCGCTGCGGCGCTGCCCTCGGGGTGCTGGCTCACGTCCTGTCCGTGATGCTCAGTGCTGGTGACGGCCATGGCTCAGGCCTCCTTACCGGTCGTGTCGATGACGAGTGTGGCTCCCTGGGCTGCGGCGACCGCCTCCAGGACGGCGCGGGCCTTGTGGATGGTCTCGGCGGTCTCGGCGGCCGGGGACGAGGCCGCTACCACCCCGGCGCCGGCCTGGATCAGGGCGGTGCCGCCGGCCACGAAACCGGAGCGGATGACGATGCAGGTGTCCAGCTCGCCGTCGCCGCGGATGTAGCCCACTGAGCCGCCGTAGGAGCCGCGGCGCACGCCCTCGGCCTGGCGGATGAGCTCGGCGGCACGCAGCTTGGGGGCACCGGTGAGGGTTCCCATCGTCATGGAGGCGCGGAAGGCGTCCAGGGCGTCCAGGTCCTCGGCGAGCTCACCGGAGACCTCGGAGACCAGGTGCATCACCCGGCTGTAGCGGTCCACACGCAGAAGGTCCTGGACGCTGCGAGTGCCCGGGCGGCTGACTCGGGCGACGTCGTTGCGGGCCAGGTCCACGAGCATGACGTGCTCGGCGACCTCCTTGGCATCGGTGCGCAGCTCCAGCTCCAGGCGGGTGTCGCGCTCGTGGTCCACCGTGCCGTCGGGGTGTAGTCCGCGTGGCCGGGTCCCGGCGATCGGACGGATGGCGACCCGACCGGTGCGTGCCGAGTGCAGCAGTGCCGACTCCGGGGAGGCGCCGAAGAGCTCGAAGTCCGGGGCGGCCAGGTAGAACATGTAGGGGCTGGGGTTTGCGTGGCGCAGCACGTGGTAGGCGGCCAGCGTGTCCTGGCAGGCGATGGTGAAGCCGCGCGAGGGCACCACCTGGTAGACATCGCCGTCGGCGATGTAGCCGCGCATCTCCTCCACAACCGCCTCGAAGTCGGCATCCGAGGTGGTGGGCACGGCGCGCAGGACCGGGGAGTCGGCTGCGGCCGTGGGCGAGGCCGGAGCCTGCTCGGCTGCAGTGTTGATGGCGGCGGCCAGCGCATCCATGCGCCACTCCAGGCCCGCGGCGTCGACCGAGGCCCCCACCAGGGTCGCCTCCTGCGTGGGGTGGTCCACGACGAGGATGATGCGCGCGTCGTAGAAGAGGTAGTCCGGGCAGGTGTTGGCGCCCTGGGCCACCTCGGGCAGGGACTCGAAGGTGGACAGGTAGTCGAAGGCGAAGGCACCTACCTCCAGCGGCAGGTGGGGGTGGTCGACCTCTGCCTGAGCCAGCACCCGCAGGGGCTCGATCGTGGACAGGGCCGTCAGGCGCTCGCGCTCCTCGAGGGTGGGGTCGTCGTCGGAGCTGGTGGGCAGGGTGAGGGTCAGCCGGTCGGGGGAGTGGCCGGTGACGTGCTCGCCCAGGCGCTCCTCCAGACGGGCCAGGGCTGCGAGGCCATCGGGGCCAGGGCCCTCGCCGTCGACGGTGGACAGCGCCTCGGCGGTGACGGTCCCGTCCCAGCAGGTCAGCCTGGCCGAGGCCTCCAGGACGGCGACCGTGGTGCGCGAGACCTTCGTCGTGATGTCGGCGCTCTCCAGCAGCACACAGTCCACGGGACGTGCAGCCGCGTTCTCGTCTGCCGGATTGCGGGTGGTGCGCAGCAGGCCCGCTCGGGTGAGGCGCTCAAGGAGGACCCCGCCGTCGGAGGGGTAGCGCACCGGGCGCGTGAGGACAGTGGGCGGGGCCGCGGACGATGCGACCGTAGATTCCTTCTCTGACACGGTGGGTGGCATGGGGCCTCTTTCCTGAGATCGTGGGTCAGGCGGGCCTCTCACTCATGCGTCGGGCGGGCCCGCGGTGAGCGAGCCGGTACGTCCTAGCGCGTCAGGATGGTGGCTCGCCTCAAGGGGAGCCACCACCAGGTCGTGCGCCGTGTCGTCATGACGGTCACTCTAACCCTGCCGACCCCAGGAGACGAAACCGGTCTCACCAGCGGCCTTACCGACCGCCGTACGGGTTACTGATCACGGCTGCCGGCCGAGGCGGCGTAACACGATGAACGCGACCAGCGCCGCTGCGGCCAGGATGATGACGATGCGGCCGATCGGGCCGGTAAGCCAGGCCGTCACGATCGCCATGCCGATGGTCGTGTAGACGGCCGCCCAGACGATCGCCCCGGCGGCTGTGGCCACCACGTAGCGGCGCAGCGGCATGCGGGCCACGCCCGCGGAGATCTGGATGAAGCTCTGCAGGCCGACGGTCAGGAAGGACATCGGCACGGCCAGCACGCCCCAGCGGGCCGACCACGACTGGGCGCGGGCGTACATGGGCGATTCGAGCAGCGAGGACCAACGGGTGTGCGCAGTTCCCACCGTGACGCCCCGGCCGATCCAGTACATGGTGTGCGAGCGCATCATGCCCAGGCACCAGAAGAACAGGAACACCCACGGATAGGGCAGGCTGTGGATCCATTCCAGCATGTGAGGAAGGTTAACCTAAGCTGGTCGGTGCTCGGTTGTGGAGTCGCCTGTGCCTGCGTCTACGGGGATCAATGAGCGGCCGCACCTCACACCGCGGGCGGGCCCGGTGGGCTGGGGCGGCGGGGCGCCGTCGTGGGACACTTGGGCCAGACCCATGCCAGATATGAGGAAGAGCCAGGAACCGATCTCCGTGTCACCGATCCCCACACCAGAGCAGATGACCAGCGTCCAGCCCGCCGCCACCGAGCAGGCGCGGCTGCGCAACTTCTGCATCATCGCGCACATCGACCATGGCAAGTCCACTCTGGCCGACCGCATGCTTCAGGCCACCGGCGTCGTCCAGCCCCGTGACATGCGCGCCCAGTACCTGGACCGCATGGACATCGAGCGCGAGCGCGGCATCACCATCAAGTCCCAGGCCGTGCGCATGCCCTGGGCCCTCGAGGGCGACGACGGCGTCACGCGCGCCTACGCCCTCAACATGATCGACACCCCCGGGCACGTCGACTTCTCCTACGAGGTCAACCGCTCCCTGGCCGCCTGCGAGGGAGCGGTCCTTCTGGTCGACGCCGCCCAGGGCATCCAGGCCCAGACGCTGGCCAACCTCTACATGGCCATCGAGGGGGACCTGACCATCATCCCGGTCCTCAACAAGATCGATCTGCCCGCCGCCGAGCCGGAGAAGCACGCCGAGGAGATCGCCTCCCTCATCGGCTGCGACGTCGACGACGTCCTCAAGGTCTCCGGCAAGACCGGCCAGGGCGTGCCCGAGCTCCTCGACCGGATCGTCGAGACCGTCCCGGCCCCGCACGGTGACCCCGGTGCCCCGGCCCGCGCCATGATCTTCGACTCCGTCTACGACACCTACCGCGGCGTGGTCACCTATGTGCGCGTCGTCGACGGCGCCCTCAAGCCCCGCGAGCGCATCGAGATGCTCTCCACCGGGGCCGTCCACGACCTGTTGGAGATCGGCGTCATCAGCCCTGAGCCCACGCCGTCGGCAGGCCTGGGGGCCGGTGAGGTCGGCTACCTCATCACCGGGGTCAAGGACGTGCGCCAGTCCAAGGTCGGTGACACGGTCACCTCCGCCGCGACCCCGGCCGCCGAGCCGCTGTCGGGCTACCAGGACCCCAAGCCCATGGTCTTCTCCGGCCTGTTCCCGGTGGACGGCTCGGACTTCCCGGTCCTGCGTGACGCCCTGGACAAGCTCAAGCTCAACGACGCCGCCCTGACCTACGAGCCGGAGACCTCGGTGGCCCTGGGCTTCGGCTTCCGCTGCGGCTACCTGGGCCTGCTGCACCTGGAGATCATTCGCGAGCGCCTGGAGCGCGAGTTCAACCTGGACATCATCTCCACCGCCCCCTCCGTGGTCTACGAGGTGACCATGGAGGACCGCACCACGCACACGGTGACCAACCCCAGCGAGTTCCCCGAGGGGAAGGTCGCTTCCGTCTCCGAGCCGGTCGTGCGGGCCACGATTCTGACCCCCAGCGAGTTCGTGGGCATGGTCATGGAGCTGTGCCAGTCGCGCCGCGGCACCATGCAGGGTATGGACTACCTCTCCGAGTCCCGCGTGGAGATGCACTACGTGCTGCCGCTGGCGGAGATCGTCTTCGACTTCTTCGACGCCCTGAAGTCGCGCACCCGCGGTTACGCCTCCCTGGACTATGAGGCCGACGGCTCCCAGGACGCCAACCTGGTCAAGGTCGATATCCTGCTCAACGGGGACAAGGTGGACGCCTTCAGCGCCATCGTCCACCGCGACTCGGCCTACTCCTACGGCGTCATGATGACCAAGCGTCTCAAGGACCTCATCCCGCGCCAGCAGTTCGAGGTGCCCGTGCAGGCGGCGATCGGCACCCGGGTCATCGCCCGCGAGACCATCCGGGCCCTGCGCAAGGACATGCTCGCCAAGTGCTACGGCGGCGACATCACCCGTAAGCGCAAGCTGTTGGAGAAGCAGAAGGAGGGCAAGAAGCGCATGAAGGCCATCGGTCGGGTCGAGGTCCCCCAGGAGGCCTTCATCGCGGCCCTCGGCGCGGACACGCCCACCGGTGCCAAGCCCGGCAAGTAGCGGCGAGCGGCAGGCAGGTACGGGCACAGGACGACTCAAGGCAAGGACGTGCGGACCAGGGAAGGATGGGTACCGACATGGCTGAGATGGCAGGGAAGAACACGGAGAGCACGGTTGAGTCGGCATTGAGCGACGACGGTTCCGGCCTGGTCCTCACCCGCGAGCTGGCCCGGGTCCTGGGCGAGCCGCACGCCGGCGCCGACGGCCGTCACCATGACGAACCCTCCCCGTTCCACGACGGCGACCTGGTGGGAACCGTCAGCGCCGTGTGCGCCGTCCGGCGGCTGCGGCCCGATGCCGGCCCGGCGGGCGTCTCAGCGATCCACAAGGGCGCCGTCGACGGCCCGGTCGAGGTCGGCCGGACCGGGATCGTCATTGATGAGCATGGGGATCGCGCCCACCACGGCGGCACTGACAAGGCCCTCTACGTCATGAGCGCCTCCGAGCAGCGCCACTGGTCGCAGGTCCTGGGCGGTATCGAGCCGGGCCGGCTGGGGGAGAACCTCCTCATCGAGGGTGATATCGACGACGTTGAGATCGGCGCGATCCTGTCCATCGGCGACCCGGCCGCCGGAGGAGTGCGGGTCAGGGTGACCGGCGTGCGCAACCCGTGCGCCACCTTCGCCCGTGGTGTGGGCCGGGCGGACTGGGTGGAGGTCTTCTCCGCGCGAAACCGGGTGGGTGTCTACCTGGCGGTACTCAATGAGGGCGCGGTGCAGGCTGGTGACGAGGTACGCGTGGTCGCTTCCCCGGGCCACCGGGTCACCTGCCGACGCTGGTTCGCCCACCACGACCCGCGCGACGCCCAGGGGCTGCTCAACTCCGAGATCTTCGGCAACTGCGTCATCGCGCCCTTCACCAAGAAGTACGTGCGCGCTGCCGCCCACGAGCAGGTCGGCTGACGGTGCTGCTCAGCACCGGACGGCACCAGGCAGACGGTATCGAGACGTCACAGAAGTAAAGGACCCAAGGCCCGTATGGCTCAGCACCACCCGCCCCGCTCCCACGCCATCCACTCGCGGGTGCGCTCCTTCTCACGCGCCGGCGGCAGGCTGCGCCCCGTCCAGGCCGAGGCCCTGGCCGAGCTCGGCCCCCGCTACGTCGTCAACGTGCCACGCGCCGACGCCGTACGCACCGTGTCCCCGAGCTTCCGCCTCGAGCCGGACCGGCTCTTCGGGCACGTGGGTCAGGTGCGGCCGCTGATCGTCGAGGTCGGCTCGGGCAGCGGCGAGGCGCTGCTGGCTCACGCGGCCGCCCACCCGGGTGCGGACTACCTGGCGGTGGAGGTCTGGGAGACCGCGATCGCCCGGCTGGTGACCTCGATCCACCGTCAGGGCCTGCACAACGTGCGTGTCGTTCCCGCCGACGCCTCCCAGCTGCTGGCCACGGCCCTGCCGGTGTCCTGCGCCAGCGAGGTGTGGGTGTTCTTCCCCGACCCCTGGCGCAAGCCCCGTCACCGCAAGCGCCGCCTGGTGACCACTGCCTTCGCCGATTCGGTGGCGCGGGTACTGCGTCCCGGCGGCGTGTGGCGCCTGGCCACCGACTGGGCCGACTACGCCTGGCAGATGCGCGACGTCATAGAGGACGTGGCGGCGCTGCCCACCGGCCTGCGGCCTGACGCGACCCTGCCCTACTTCCGGCACGACGACGCCGGCGCCCGCCCCGACCTGGGGGTCGAGGCCGCCGAGGAGGGGAGCCTGGGCAACGGTCTGGACCCGGGGTCCCCGGCGGGCGTGCGCGGTGGCTGGTCGCCTCGCTACGAGGGGCGAGTCATGACCCGCTTCGAGCAGCGGGGGCTGGATGCCGGGCGCACGATCCGTGACCTGACCGCCGTGCGTACCGAGGTGGCCTGGATCCCCGAACGGGGCGCCTCCATGCTGGAGCGGCTGGAGGCGGAGGGGCAGGCCTGGGACCACCTGGAGTCCCAGCCCTGGCGCTTGCAAGAGGGTCGAGGCGACGGCCTGCTCCACCCGGCGGACCGGCCGTGAGCGCAGCCGCCAGGCTGCCCCGCCGCGGCTGGCTCATGCTCATCGTCGTCGGCTTCCTCGGGTTCTGCGCGGTGCTACGGGCGCCGGTCGGCGTCATCCCGCCCTTGCTGACGCGCCTGGGGCGGGACCTGGGTTTGGGGGAGGTGGCACGCGGCGCGCTGACCTCGGTGCCCATCCTGTGCTTCGGACTGCTCACCCCGGTGGCCTCGCTCGTAGTGCGTCGTCTCGGCGTCAACACCGCAGGCCTGCTCACCCTGACCATGGCTCTGGCCGGGGCGCTGCTGCGCTCGGCCGGAACGACCTGGGCGGCCTTCGCCGGAACCGTCATCATCGGGGCGGGTCTGACGGTGGGCAACCTGGTGGCTCCCATGGTCATCGGCCGCGACTTCTGGCACCGCACGGCGCTGATGACCGGCCTGTACTCGTCAACCTGCAACGTCATCGTCACCGCCGCCACGGCCCTGGCCGTGCCACTGGCCCTTGTCATCGGCTGGCAGGGCTCGGCCGCGGCCTGGACCGCGGTCCCGGTCCTGCTGGCCGGCGCCATGTGGCTGTGGGTCTTCCCTCCCGGCAGCCAGACACCCCGGCAGAGCCTGCGGGAGCGATCGGGCATGTCCTCCTGGGTGACGGAGAGAGCCCTGGTCCGTCCGACGTCGTCCGGCCCCGCCGTCTGGAAACGCCCCCTGACCTGGGTGATGGCCGTGGCCTTCGCCGCCCAGACCTTCTCCTACTACGCGATCGCGGGATGGCTGCCCACGGCCCTGGTCGACGAGCTCGCCATGAGCGAGGCCGGCGCGGGCGTGGCCGCCTCCGTGTTCTCCCTGCTGGGAATCGTGGGGCCCCTGCTGGTCCCGGTGATGTTCGAGGCACTGCGGTGGCCGGCCGGCCGGGTACTCGGTGTCATCTGCGCCTGCTGGTTGACGCTGCCGATCTGCCTCGCGGTGGCTCCCGGCTACTGGCTGGTGCCCTGCATGCTCTCCGGCATCGCGCAGGGAGCATTCTTCGCCGCCCTGTTCACCTTGGTCATCCGCCGCTCGGAATCGGTCGACGAGAACCGTCGGACCACCGCTGTCATCCAGACAACCGGCTACTGCGTGGCCGCGGTGGGACCCGTGGTGATGGGCTGGGTCCATGAGCGCAGCGGGGGCTGGGTGGCCCCTTTCGCCATGGTGACGGGGGTTCTGGTGCTTATGACCGTGTGCGCCCAGATCGCGGCCCGCACGGGCGAGCCCGCCAGAGGTGAGCGAGTCGTCCCGGCCGGTGTCCTGGAGGACGGCGAGCGGGCCGAGGATCGAGGCGGAAACGCATGAGTCCGGCACAGCCGGTGGGCTCGCCCCTGCCAGGCATGGGGGAGCTGCCGCAGCAGGCGGTCGCGCCCGCGCCGAATGGGAGCGAGCGCCCGTTCTCGGTGTACCTTCACGTGCCCTACTGTCGGGTGCGTTGCGGCTACTGCGACTTCAACACCTACACGAACCTGACCATGGGGCAGGGCGCCTCGGCCAAGGACTTCGTGGGCACGCTCGCCGGCGAGTTGCGCGCTGCACGCAGCGCCATGGACTCTGCGGGCCTGCCGGTACGCCCGGCCCAGACCGTCTTCGTGGGTGGGGGAACACCTACCATGCTGCCCGCCTCCGACCTGGTGACCATGCTGGACCTCGTGCGCGAGTGCTTCGGCCTTGCACCGGACGCGGAGGTGACCACGGAGGCCAACCCCGACTCCGTGGACGAGGCGGGGCTGGCCGCCCTGGCGGAAGGTGGCTTCACCCGGGTCTCTTTCGGGATGCAGTCGGCCGTGCCCCACGTGCTGAAGGTCCTGGAGCGCACCCACGAGCCCGCCCGGGTGCCGCGCGTGGTGGACTGGGCACGGCGGGCGGGCCTCAGCACCTCCCTGGACCTCATCTACGGGGCGCCAGGGGAGTCCCTGGAGGACTGGCAACGCTCCCTGGACGCGGTGACCCAGATCGGCCCGGACCACGTGAGCGTCTACGCCCTGGTCATCGAGGAGGGCACCAGGATGTGGAGTCAGGTCCGCCGTGGCGAGCTGCCGATGCCCGAGGATGACGACGAGGCCACCAAATACGAGATGGCCGACGCCTCCCTGCGCCAGGCCGGCTACGAGTGGTACGAGATCTCCAACTGGGCGCGTCCGGGCGCCGAGTGCCGCCACAACCAGGCCTACTGGCTCGACTGGGACTGGTGGGGCGGCGGGCCTGGAGCCCACTCCCACCTGGGCGACGTGCGCCTGTGGAACACCAAGCACCCGGTCGCCTGGGCCGGGCAGATCTCCACCGGCCACCTGCCCGTGGCCGGGCACGAGGTCATCGACGCCGGTTCCCGTGAGCTGGAGCGGATCATGCTGAGCATCCGCCTGCGAGAGGGCATCGCGCTGGCGAGCCTCAGCGGCCCGTCAGACGGCCCGCTCGATGACGTCGGCGCCACTCCGTCGCACCTGGTGCCCGTGGTGGCGGGTCTCGTAGCCGATGGGCTCCTCGATGACGGCGCTGCCTCGAAGGGCCGGGCGGTCCTCACCCTGCGCGGCCGCCTCATGGCAGACACCGTCACCCGTGCCCTGACCCAGTGAGTCTGTGCTCGTCGATCCAAGCGCCGGGTGGATGGAAAAACGTTGCATCCACAACCGGAGGAATCCCTGCCGTGCCGTCCGTCTGGCTCAAAAGCAGATGTCGCAGCAGGCGGGGTACTCCCGGCCTCTGTCGCCGTACCAGGATCAGCCCTCGCACAGCGGTGGGAACCGTTGAAGAGATGAAGGCGGACGTCGGATACCGGCGATGGCCGTCTTGAGCGCCCGCCATCTAGGGCAGCATCAGACGTGTCTGGGAGGGTGCAGACGCTTGAGCGCTTTCGTCGTCCGACAGCATGTACTCCTGGATCGCCTGGAACAGCTCGGGTGGCAGCTCCACATGACCAAAACGCAGTTTTGGTGCTACGTCGCTCCAGCCCGGCAGGGTGCGCAGGACGTCAAGCGGCACCTCGCGGACCGGAGTCTGCCACTTGATGTCGCGTCGATACGGAACAAAACCGGGAAACATCTCGTGCCGGTAGACCCCGTCTCCAGCGACCACTCCGCAGGCGGTGATCGCCTGGCAGGGGTGGTTCGACCTGAACTCCTGCTTCGGCGAGTAGTAGAGGATGTAGTCGCCTCGTCGCATACGTTGAAGTGGTGCCTTCTTGCCGTGGCACAGCTGGCAGAACCCGTCGGCCACGCCCAGAGCCACATGATCCTTTGAAGCGATGCCAAGCCAGTACCTCATCGTGTTGTCCTTTCTTCCTGTCGTGTCGGGTTCGGCCTGCATGCCGACGAGTGGCCGGTGTGGCCGCCAGTGCTCACTCGGTCACTCGCCGGCGTGAACGGCTCTGGTTACGACCCCTTCTCGTGAACGGTCATGGCGTAGCCGTCCGGATCGGCGAAGGTGAACGTCAGGCCGAAGGGGCTGGGAGCGGGATCGGCCAGGATCGCAGCTCCTGAGGCCTCGAGCGAGTCGTGCAGCTCCTGAACCGCGTCGCAGTGCAGCCAGAGCGCCACCCCGAGACCGGGACGGGGAGCCTCGGAGAGATCAACTCCGGGCAGGGGCTCGCGCACCGCGAAGGGGATCGGCGTTGTGGCGAAGAGGACGGCGCCAGGAGGTGAGGCCGGGGCGCGTCGCAGTCCCAGGGCGTTCTCGTAGAACTCCGCGGAACGCTCGAGGTCGCTCACCTGCAGGGCGATGAAGTCGGGGCCGGTGACGGTCATGAAGATCTCCTCTCACACAATATATGTCAGGTTTCTGACATATTGAGAATATGTCAGAATACTGTCATGAGTCAAGACGACCCCAGGAAGTTCCTCGGCTACCAGCTCAAGCGGATCCAGGCCACGCTGCGAGCGCGCATGGATGAGGCGCTCCGTCCTCTAGGGCTGAGTGCTCCCCAGTACCTCTGCCTCGAGCTGCTCAGTCGCGCTCCGGGAGCCTCGACCTCCGAGCTCGCCCGAGAGGCCTTCGTGACCCGTCAGACCATGAGCACGCTCCTGCGAACCCTGGTGGATCGAGGTCTGGCTCAGCGTGCAGCCCAGGCGCCTTCCGGTCGTGCGCTGCCTCTGCAGCTCACCCCCGAGGGGCGGAGCCTTCTCAAGGAGGCGTCGAGGGTGACGGTGGAGATTGAGCGGGTCATGATTTCACCGCTCAGTGAGTCCCAGTTGCGTGCAGTGCAAGAGGCGCTGTCGGCCTGCATCGCTGCACTCGAGGAATGATGCTGACGTCGCGGGATGGTGGGCTGGAGAATATGGCCTGGAGCAGGAGGGAGGTCATTGTGGTCGTCGACCGGCTTCGGGTGGCTCAAGATCTCCCTCAGTCGGAGCGTATCCAGGAGGATTTCAGGGGGCGGTGACATCCTGCCTGAATGACTACTCCGCAGTATCCAGGATATCCAGGCGACGGTTCCCAGTCCGGCCACAACCCTCAAGGTGGAGGTGTCCCGGGCTACGGGGTGCAGCCCGGCTACGGTGGCAATCCGCAGGCAGGTGCCGCTCCGGGATACGGTCCGCAACCCGGCTACGGAGATCAGCCTGGCAGCAATCAGCAAGCCGGTTACGGCCCCCAGCCGGGAGGTGCTCCGGGCTACGGTCCCCAGGTCGGTGCGGCCCCGGGTTACGGTCCTCAGCCCGGCATGGATGCCGGAGGAGGGATGCCGCCCTACCCAGGGGGTGCCATGGGTGGCGTGCCGATGAGCGTCGGTGACGGCCTGTCCTGGGCCTGGTCGAAGTTCAAGGACAACGCGCTCATTCTTGTTGCCGGAATCGGTGTGTGGAGTACTCTGTCCTTGCTGGGTGGCTTTAATTTTCATGTCACCCTCAATGGCCAGGAGTACGGTGTTGGATTCGGTGTCCCGTTTGGTGGATATATCTCCGCTGCGGCTAGTTTGTTCGCCCCCATGGTGACGGCCAATATGTCGCTTAAGGTGGCTACCGGGCGCCCGCTTGAGTGGAATGACCTTTTCTCGTTCCCGAACGTTATTGCAGGTCTTTTGGCTGCTTTCTTGAGTTATGTCGCCATGATTCCCGCAGCGCTCTTGTGTGGCTTTCCGGCGTTCATCGTGCTCTTCCTCTTCTACTACTCCGTCTACTTCACCGTGGACAAGGGGGTGGATGGCATTGCGGGAATGGGGGCCTCCTGGAACATTTTGTCCAGCCATGTCGGTGAGCTCCTGCCCTTCGCCCTGACCGGCGCCGGCCTCTACATCGTCGGCGGAATCACAGTCTTCGGCTGGCTTGTGACGGTCCCGCTGGCAGTGCTCATGACCGGCTACTCCTACGTGCGCATCCAGGGTTACGACGTCGTCCGCTGAGCTGCCCCCGTTGAATCTGTTCCTGCTTGCGCCCCGCACGCCTTGGCCTGCGGGGCGCGGGACCGCGGTGGGGCGGCTCGGCTAGAGCGGGAGCTGACGTTGACAGACGCCATCATCCGTCCCGGCTTCTTCTCCGACTGCCTGGAGGCCCTCGAGAAGATCAACCAGCTCAACCGCGAGACCTTCACCACTGCCGGAGGCGGCAGCTTCCACCACGTCCCCTGAGGCAACGACTCCGAGGGCGCCATCGCCACCCTGGCTGAGCAGGCCCGAAACGTCCTGACCGGCTGGATCTGCGCCAGGCGACCTCTTGCTCCGCCGTCGGTCCGATGTCCGGTCTCAGCACGAGAGACCACAGGGCCTCACCGGGGAAACCACTGCACGGGGCGGTATGGTGACGTGAACAGCCCCGATTCTGTAAGGAAGTCGCCGTGCATCTTGAGTGGTGGTCCGTCCTGCCCTTTGCAGGCATGCTCGCCTGTATCGCCGTCCTGCCGCTGATTCCGGCCACGGCCCACTGGTGGGAGAGGCACTCCAGCCAGCTGCTCGTCGCCGTGGGTCTGGGCGTACCGGTGGCCGCATGGATGTGGGTCCTCGGCGGCTGGCAGGTCGTCTTCGCCGCAGTGGTGGAGTACTTCCAGTTCATCTGTCTCCTGCTGTCTCTGTTCGTGGTCTCCGGAGGCATCTTCCTCAAGGGCGACATCCGCGCCACGCCTCGTAACAACACCGTCTTTCTGGCCATCGGCGGGGTCATCGCCTCCTTCGTGGGCACCACCGGCGCTGCCATGCTCCTCATCCGGCCCCTGCTGGCCACCAACAAGGAGCGTCGCTACCGGGTGCACACGGTGCTGTACACGATCTTCATCGTCGCCAACTGCGGCGGTCTGCTCACCCCCCTGGGCGACCCGCCCCTGTTCCTGGGCTTCCTGCGGGGCGTGCCCTTCACCTGGACCTTCAACCTCCTGCGCGAGTACCTCTTCGTCAACATCATGCTGCTGGTGAGCTACTACGCTCTGGACTCCTACTACTACTCCCAGGAGCCCGCCCAGGCCGTGCACGACGACGACACCGAGATCGAGCCCCTCGGTCTGAAGGGCGCGCTCAACTTCGTCTTCTTCGCCGTCATCATCGCCGCCGTCGCCTTCGCCCCGTCCATTGACGTCCACGCCATAGAGAATGGCCACGCCGTCCTGAGCAACTGGATCCCCGTGCGCGAGCTCATCATGCTCGCTGCCGCGGCCGGTTCCTACTTCCTGGGAAGCCGCGAGGCCCGTTTCAAGGACAACCAGTTCACCTGGGGCCCGATCGCCGAGGTCGCCATCCTGTTCATCGGCATCTTCCTCACCATGATCCCGGCCCTGCACTACCTCGACGAGGTGGCCGCCTCGCTGCCTCTCAACGAGGTCACCTTCTTCGTCTTCACCGGCGGGCTCTCCTCCGTCCTGGACAACGCCCCCACCTACGCCACCTTTTTCGAGATGGCCGGGCAGGTCACCCATCCCGGCGGCGACACCGTGGCCGGGGTCCCCGAGCTCTACCTCGTGTCCATCTCGCTGGGGGCCGTCCTGTGCGGCGCCATCACCTACATCGGCAACGGCCCGAACTTCATGGTCAAGTCCGTTGCCGAGTCCGACGGCGTCGAGATGCCCAGCTTCGGTGGCTACGTAGGACGCGCCATGAAGCACCTGGTGCCTGTCATCGCGGCCATGGTCCTGCTCTTCATCGCCCCGGGTGCCCTGTGGAAGGCCCTGGGCGCTGTGCTCACCGTTGCGCTCCTGGGCCGCGACGCCCTTCTGCTGTCCCAGTCCCGCCGCCTGGCTCTGGCCGACCAGACCGAAGGCGATAAGGACTGAGCTGCCTATCGGCTCCTCACTCCCGCTGAGCCCTTCCAGCCGCCAGACGGTTGGAGGGGCTCAGCGCGTGCCTGGTGCCGTGACGAAGTCGATGAGCTCCTCCATCCGGCCCAGCAGGCTCGGCTCGAGGTCCTTGTAGGAGCGCACCGTCGCCAGGATGCGCTGCCAGCCCCGGGCGACATCGGCCTGGGTGGCGTGCGGCCAACCGAGCGCCTCCAGGGTGCCGTGCTTGATATCGGTGCCCCGCGGGATATCCGGCCAGCGCTCCAGCCCCACTCGGGCGGGTTTGACCGCCTGCCACACGTCCACGTACGGGTGACCGAGGACCAGCACGTTCTCCCCACCGGGCATCTCGGCCACGCGCTTGGCGATCCGCGACTCCTTGGAACCGGCCACCAGGTGGTCCACGAGGACGCCGGCCCGTCGCTCGGGGGCCGGGCCGAACTCGGCCATGACCTCCTCAAGATTGTCGACGCCGTCGAGCATGAGGACTACGACGCCCTCATGGCGCAGGTCGTCGCCCCACACCTTCTCCACCAGCTCGGCATCGTGCTTGCCCTCCACCCAGATGCGCGAGGCACGCGCCACCCTGGCCCGCTCGCCCTCGACTGCGTAGGAGCCCGACGCCGTCAACCGCCTCCCTGCGAGGCTGACCGGGCCGGTGGGTGTGCGTTTTCGCGCCACGGGCGGGTCCAGAATGACCGGGCGTCCCTCGATCCAAAACCCCGGCCCCAAGGCAAAACCGCGCCGCGTGCCGTGACGGTCTTCCAGGACTACGACGTGCTGGCCGCCGGACTTCTCCACCGCCACTGCGGCGCCGACGAACCCTGTCTGGCGGTCCTCGACCACCAGACCGGGCGTCACCGGTACGTGCACCGACTCCGGACGCACCGCATGTGGTCCCGTGCGGTGTGGGTTCGCAGATAGAACGTCTCCGCCGTAGCGGTCGCTCGACGAGGGCTGCCGGGGTGCAGGCTTGGATCCGACCGCGTCCGCCGTGGAGGGGACGCTGCCGCGAGAGCGTGAGCCGGCTGAAGCCCCTTGAGCCTGCTGCTTCTGTTCGGCCCCGACGCGGGCCCTCAGTGCGGCGCGGCGGGCAGCGGTTGAGCCGGGAACGGGGGAACGGTACGGGGCGGGCGTGTTCACCCTCGGCACGGTAGGGGAAACTCACGGCCCAGTGGCGTTGGACCCGCCGGGCCACGGCGTAGGATGGCACTCACGCGGGGTGAGTGCTAATCGCTCGCTGGTGCGCGGCCAGCAGCCGCACCACAGCACTGCGCCAGCACCAGACCAGCACTTGATTGGCACTGGCACCGCGACGATCGTGACCCGGTACTGACGAGGGGGAGGAGGACCCATGGCCAACGACCGACGACTTAAGGTCCTGTCCGCCATCGTCACCGACTACGTGCGCACGCGCGAGCCCGTGGGGTCCAAGGCCCTCGTGGAGCGCTACCGCCTGGGCGTCTCCCCAGCCACCATCCGCAACGACATGGCGGCCCTGGAGGACGAGGGCTACATCCACCAGCCGCACACATCGGCCGGGCGCGTCCCCACTCAGAAGGGCTACCGTCTCTTCGTCGACGAGGTCGCCCGCATCAAGCCCCTGTCCGTCCCCGAGCGCGCCGCCATCACCGCTCTGCTGTCCGGAGCGGTTGACCTGGAGCAGGTCGTGGCCCGCACCGTACGGGCCCTGGCCCAGCTGACCGGCCAGCTCGCCGTCGTCGAGTACCCCAGCCTCAGGTACGCGGCCCTCCAGCACCTCGAGCTCGTGGCCTTGGGGCCCGAGCGCGTCCTGCTGGTCATCATCACCGATACCGGCCGCGTCGACCAGCGCACCGTGACCCTCAGATCCCGAGCCGGGACGAGTCCCCGCCACGACGGAGCCTTCGACGTCACCGACGTCGTCGACCCCCTCGCCCTGGAGCGCTTGCGCACCCGCCTCAACGGCTCCCTCGTGGGCCGCCGCGCCGCCGACGTCGCCCCCATCCTGGCCGCCTTGGCCGAGCAGGCTCCCGCCGACGAGCGGCTCCTGCTCGAGGCCGTGGCCGACGAGCTCGTCGCCGCGCTGCGCCCTGACGCCGAGGAACGGCTCGTCGTCGCCGGCACCGCCAACCTGGCACGTTCCACGCCGGACTTCTCCTCCCTAGGTCCACTCCTGGACGCTATTGAGGAGCAGGTCGTCCTGCTGCGCCTGTTCACCGCCGACGACGCCCCCACTGGTGAGAACCCAATGCGCGTGAGCATCGGCTCGGAGAACAACGACGACGCCCTGGCCGAGGCCTCCGTCGTCACCACCACCTACGGGCCGGGAACCGGTGAGGCCGTTGCCCACCTCGGCGTCATCGGCCCCACCCGTATGGACTACCCGGCCACCATGACCGCCGTGCGGGCCGTGGCCCGCTACCTGTCCAGGTTCCTGTCCCCACCGGAGACGTGAGAACCGGCCGGCCCAGGCCGGTCCCAGAGCGACTCAGTCAAGCACGTCACCAGACAACCACCGCAAAAGTCGTAGCCGTAAAGGAAGAACGCAGTGAGCAACTACTACGAGGTCCTCGGCGTCAGCCGAGACGCCAGCCCCGAGGAGATCAAGAGGGCCTACCGCAAGAAGGCCCGCCAGCTGCACCCCGACGTCGCCGGCCCCGGCCACGAGGAGGAGTTCAAGGAGGTCTCCACCGCCTACGAGGTCCTCTCCGACGCCGACAAGCGCCAGATGTACGACCTGGGCGGGGAGGACGCCGTGCGCGGCGGGGCGGGATTCGGTGGCGGGTTCCCCGGCGCCGACTTCGGCGACCTGGGCGGCATCTTCCAGTCCTTCTTCGGTGGGGGAGCGGCCTCCCGCGGACCGGCCTCCCGGGCCCGGCGTGGCCAGGACTCGCTCGTGGCCGTGGACGTCGAGCTCTCCGACGTCGCCTTCGGGGCGACCCGCACCATCCCGATCGACACCTACGTCACCTGCACCGCATGCGAGGGCTCCTGCTGCGCCCCCGGCACCGAACCGGTCACCTGCTCCCAGTGCAACGGCGTCGGCAACGTCCAGCGCATGACCCGTACCCTCCTGGGCCAGGTGATGACCTCCTCGCCGTGCCCGGGCTGCCAGGGCTACGGCACCGTCATCGTCACCCCTTGCAAGGACTGCTCCGGTGAGGGGCGCACCCGCGCGCGCCAGGACCTGGAGGTCTCCATCCCCGCCGGAGTGTCCACCGGCACCCGCATCCGCATGTCCGGGCGCGGCGAGGCCGGCCCGGCCGGCGGCCCCAACGGCGACCTCTACCTGGAGATCCACGAGAAGCCGCACGAGTTCCTCGAGCGCGACGGCGACGACCTCTACACCGAGTTGCGCGTGCCCATGACCGCGGCCGCCCTGGGCGCCGTCTTCCCGCTGCAGACCCTTGACGGCGAGCAGAACGTCACCGTCAAGGCCGGTAGCCAGCCCGGCGACGAGGTCGTCCTCGACGGCCTGGGCGTGGGGCGTCTGCGCCGCAAGGGCCGTGGGGACCTGCACGTGTCCATCGTCGTGGAGACCCCCACGCGCCTGGACGACCGCCAGCGCGAGCTGCTGACCGAGCTGGCCCGCCTGCGCGGGGAGGACGACGTCGAGCCCGTACGCGACTCCAGCGTCATGGACAAGCTCAAGGAGCGCTTCTCCGGGCGCTGAGCGCTACCGGAGGTGCGGCCCACGGTCCGCTGTTCGGCTGCTGGCGTGCGGCTGGTCGGCCTGAGGCGACTCGGGCCAGTAGTAGGAATCGGGGGTGGCTCGGGCCCCGAAGATCGCCTGGCCCACTCGCACGCAGGTGGAGCCGCCCTCGATGGCGGCCTCGAAGTCCCCGCTCATCCCCATCGACAGCAGCCCGTCGCCGACGGTTCCCGCCTGGAGGGCGGCATCGCGCAGCCGGCGCATGATGCGGAAGCACTCACGCACTCGTGCCTCCTCGCTGGTGTTGGCGGCCAGGGTCATGAGTCCGCGCACCTGCAGTGAGGAGTAGGCCGGTAGCGCCGTCAGGAAGTCGGCGACATCGTCCGGCTCCAGCCCGAACTTGCTGGGCTCGCCCGAGGAGTTGACCTGCACGTAGACGTCCAGGCCTCGCCCGGCCGCCTGGAGCCGCCGGTCGAGGGCCCCGGCCAGGCGCAGGGAGTCCAAGGCCTGGAACTCGTCGGCGAAGGCGGCCACGTTCTTGGCCTTGTTCGTCTGCAGGTGGCCGATCACCGACCAGGAGATGCCCAGGTCCGCCAGGTTCTCGCTCTTGCGCTGGGCCTCCTGGACCTTGTTCTCACCCATCTGGGTGATGCCCGCGGCGAAAGCGGTGCGCAGGCGCTCCTCGGGGACGGTCTTGGAGACGGGCAGCAGGCGGATCTCGGCGGCGTCCCGGCCGGCGCGCTCAGCAGCGGCGTCGATCCGGGCATGGACGGCGGCCAGGTTGTGGCGGAAGTCCTCCACTGTGACAGCGGTGGCGTAGGTGGGTGCAGAAGACGACTGCGGGGAGCGGGAGGCGGCTGAAGGCTCGGTCATGTTTGCCGACGCTAGCACCGGCGGCCACCGGTTCGACACCGCCCGTAGGCTGGGGGCGTGACCGCACCCGTCTTCCTCTTCACGCCCGAGACCATCGAGCCCGCCGACGCCGCCGTATCGGCCACGTCCGGTACCGTCCTCATGCTCACCGGCCCCGAGGCCCGCCATGCCGTAACCGTCAAGCGTCTGCGTGCCGAGGAGCGTGTGGACCTGGTCGACGGTGTGGGCCTGCGCTTGCTGTGCGAGGTGACCGGGGCCGGCGTCGGCGGCGCCAAGGACTGCTTGGCCGTGCGGGTCCTGGAACGTGTCGAGGAGCCGGAGCCGTCGCTGCGGCTCACCCTTGTTCAGGCCCTGGCCAAGGGCGGGCGCGATGAGCAGGCCGTGGAGACCGCCACCGAGGTCGGGATGGGGCTGGTGCTGCCCTGGCAGGCAGAGCGCTGTGTGTCCATCTGGCAGGCGGCCAAGCAGGCCAAGGGGCGTCAGCGCTGGCAGGCGACCGCCCTCCAGGCCGCTAAGCAGGCCCGGCGGGCCCGCGTGCCCGAGGTCGATGAGGCTCGGGACACCCGGAGGCTGGTCGACTGGGTGGGGCAGACGGTTCGTGGCGGGGGAGTGGTGCTGGTCCTGCACGAGGAGGCCATGACTCCGATCAGTAACGCGATGGAGTCGGTGCGGCTTCCCGCGTCCGGAGAGGCGTCGCTGGTGCTGGCCGTCGTTGTGGGGCCCGAGGGCGGTATCAGCCCCGAGGAGACGGCGGCCCTGGAGGCGGCCGGAGCGATGACGGTGCGGCTGGGCCCCCACGTCATGCGCACCGCCTCAGCCGGTCCCGTCGCTCTGGCCGTCCTCGCCCACGCCAGTGGCCTGTGGGAGTGAGGCGCACGAGCGGTTCGGTTCTCCCCGCCTTGTAGGTACCCATGCGTGCTCCTCTGCCTGCACGTTGCGGGCCGTGTGGTGCATGGGAGGTGTAGCGCGGCTGCTTCCCAACGAGGTGGATCGCAGGCATGCTCTGACTATGAGCGAGACGAGTGAGCGATGAGTCCGCGGGGGCGGCGGCCGGCGGGCAGCCCGGACACGCGTGAGGCCATCCTGGCGGCGGCCCGCACCGCCTTCGCCCGCGACGGCTATCAGACCTCCCTGCGCGGCATCGCGCGCGACGCCGGCGTCGACCCGGCCCTGGTCCACCACTACTTCCCGGACCGTGCCACGCTCTTCGCCAAGGCCGTCATCGAGTCGACCGCCGGGGTCGACGCCAACCTCGTGCACCGAGCGGCCTCTATCACCGAGCTCGAGCCCGAGCAGCTGGGGGAGGGAATCGTGCGTGCCGTCATCAGCCTGTGGGACGAGGCTGGTGCAGACCGCTTCACGGCGGTCATCCATGCCGCGCTCGGCCAGGGGAGTGACATCGAGCCCTTCCGCGACTTCATCGCCACCGGGATCCTCTCGCCAATCGTCTCCCACTTCTGCCCCGACCGTCCCCAGCTGCGCGCCCAGCTCATCGCCAGCCAGATCATCGGACTCGGCCTGGCCCGCTGGGTCGCCCGCATGGACCACATCGCCGGCCTCGACGTCGAGGCGGCCGCCGCGCTCGTTGGCCCCACCATCCAGCGCTACGCCTTCGGCGACCTGCCCGACGTCGCTAATCCAGCCTGATCGCTGAGATCGGTTGAGGTCTCCGAGGCGAGTTTTGTCCGTATGGGACGACTTTGAAGCCGCATTTCCGGCTTGGAACCAAGCTAAGCCGCTCTGACCTGCACAGATGTGAACTGTCCTGGCTGAAGGGGCGTTCAAAGTCGTCCCATGCGGACAGTTTCCAGCTCCAGGCCCTGGACAGCAGGTCGCCGTCGACCTATATTCATCATATGATGAAAAGCGATGAAGGAGACGCACCCCGGGAGTCGGGGGCCAGCAACCGATCGCACGACTCAAGCCCTCACTCCGCAGCTGCTTCGGCGCCGTTGGCCGTCACCACGACGGACCTGCGCGTGACGCGCGGGCATAAGGAGATCCTCCACGGCCTGGACCTGAGCCTGGCGCCCGGTACCATCACCGGTCTGCTCGGCCCCTCGGGCTGCGGCAAGACCACCCTCATGCGCACCGTTGTCGGGGTTCAGCGCTACCGCGGGCAGGTCGAGGTCCTCGGGCATGCCCCCGGCGCTGCCGCAGTGCGCGGCCGGGTCGGCTACGTCACCCAGGATCAGGCCGTCTACACCGACCTGACGGCCCGCCAGAACCTGCGCTACTTCGCCTCCCTGGCCGGCAGCCGGGCCCGCGACCTGGATGAGGTCCTCGACGTCGTCGGGCTCACCGTCCTGGCGGACCGGCCCGTGTCCACCTACTCCGGTGGTGAGGCCGGGCGCGTGAGCCTGGCCTGCGCGCTCGTGGCCGACCCGGACCTGCTCGTCATGGACGAACCGACCGTCGGCCTGGACCCCGTCACCCGCGAGGAGCTGTGGGCCACCTTCCATGCTCTGGCCGAGCGTGGCGCCAGCCTCCTGGTCTCCAGCCACGTCATGGACGAGGCCTTCCGCTGCGACCAGGTCCTCCTCATGCGCCAGGGCCGCATCCTGGCCACCACCACGGCCAAGGACCTCCTGGCCAGCACCGGGGCGGACACGGTCGATGCCGCCTTCCTGGCCGTTATCGCCGACTCCGAGAGCCAGCCCGAGCAGAAGGGATAGCAGCGCTGATGCATCTGCGCACTTACCTGGCCACCACTCGCCGCATTCTCACCCAGCTGCGCGCCGACCGGCGCACGGTCGGCCTCATCGCGATCGTGCCCGCCGCGCTGCTGACCCTGCTGTACTTCGTCTACCGCGACTACCCCGGCGCGGACCTGCTGTTCAACCATATCGCCGTCTCCATGATGGCGATTCTGCCGACGACGGTCATGTTCCTGGTCACCAGCGTCGCCATGCTGCGTGAACGCGTCAGCGGAACCCTGGAGCGGCTGTGGACCACCCCGATCCATCGGGCCGACCTCCTGTTCGGCTACGCCACTGCCTTCGCGCTGACCGCCGTCATCCAGTCCCTCATCCTGTGCGCCGTGGCCGCATGGGGACTGGACGTGGACATCTCCGCCGCCTGGGGGTGGGTGGTGCTCACCGCCCTGGTCGACGCCTTCGTCGGGGTGTCCCTGGGGCTGCTGGTCTCGGCCTTCGCGCGCACCGAGTTCCAGGCCGTCCAGTTCATGCCGGTGGTCATCGCGCCCCAGCTGTTCCTGTGTGGTCTCCTGGTCAGCCGCGACCAGCTGCCGCGCGCCCTGGAGGTGGTTGGTGACGCTCTGCCCATGAGCTGGGCGGTCGACGCCGTCACCGAGCTCACGACGGCCAGCGAGCCCTCCGACGATTTCTTCCGGTACCTGATCTACCTGGTCTGCTTCGGTCTGGTGGTCCTGGGGGTGGCGGCCTCCACCGTGCCGCGCAAGACCCGCTGAACCGGGAGGAGCCTGCAACGGCAGGAGCGAGGGCAAGGGCCTTCGCGCCCGACGTGCAGTGGTGTCGAACGGGGTTAGGGTTGCCTTATGTGGATTATCCTCGCCTGCGGCTCAGCACTTTTTGCCGGCATCACCGCCGTCCTGGCCAAGGAGGGGATCCGTACCACTGACTCGACCGTGGCGACGGCGCTGCGCACTGTCGTAGTGCTGGCGGGCGCCTGGGGCATGGTGCTCATCGTCGGCTCGCAGGCCGAGCTGGCCCACCTCGATGCCCACAGCACCGGACTGCTGGTGCTCTCTGGGCTGGCGACAGGGGCCTCCTGGCTGTGCTACTTCAAGGCGCTCCAGCTCGGCAGTGTCAGCAAGGTGGTCCCGATCGACAAGCTGAGCACGGTGCTGACGGTGCTACTCGCCCTCATCTTCCTGGGGGAGAGGGTGAGCCTCATCGGGGCGTTCGGGGTTGTGCTCATCGCGGCCGGGACGTTGTTGATGCTCGACGCCGATGACCTGCGCGGCCTGCCTCGGGCCGTGCACAACGGCGGAGGCTGGCTGCTCTATGCGCTCGGCTCAGCCTTCTTCGCCGCGCTCACCGCGATCCTCGGCAAGGCCGGCATCACAGGGGTGGAATCCAACCTCGGCACCGCGATCCGCACGGGGGTGGTCCTGGTGATGGCCTGGGTGATGGTCGCCGTCACCGGGAAACTCCACGAGGTTCGTACCGTCCCGCGTGGTGAACTTGGTTTTGTCCTCGCCTCCGGGGTTGCTACCTGCGCCTCCTGGCTCTGCTACTACCGAGCGCTCCAGGACGGCCCTGCCAGTGTGGTCGTCCCCATCGACAAGCTGAGCGTGCTGGTCACCGTCCTCTTCTCAGCCCTCGTCCTGCGGGAGGTTGTCGGCAGGCGCTACCTTGTGGGGCTGGCGCTGCTCGTCGGTGGGACTCTTGCCATGCTGATGTGAGAGAAGACCATGGGAGTTATTCACAAGCATACTAACCATCCGTGCCTGCCCAGGTCATCAACACCGGTGGGAAGTGGTTAGTGGGTACGTGAAGTGGCGGCCGCGGCGCGGAAGTCGCGGGGACTCAGGCCGTATCGGCTTTTGAACGCTGAGGAGAAGCTGAAAGGGCTGGCGTACCCCACCTGGTGGGCAATGGCGGACAAGGTGGCATCGCTGCGATCCAGGAGATCGGCGGCCGTCGCCAACCGCCACTGGGTCACGTAGGTCATGGGGGAGACGCCGAGCGTGGCATTGAAGCGCCTCGTGAGAGAGGCCCTGGAGACGCCTGCTAGAGCCGCCAGCGACTCCACTGTCCACTCTCGCGAGGGGGCTGCCTGCACCGCCTCCGTGGCCCTGCGTACCACGTCGTCCCGGGGAGCGGAGAGGAGAGTGACATGGTTCTGCGCCCCGGCGCTGATCCAGGCACGCAGCGTGGTGACCAGCAGGACGTCCAGGAGCCTGTCCAGAACACTGGATTGCGCAAACCCGTCGTGGACGGTCTCGCGGTTCAACAGACTGACCAGTTCCGGGTCAGGGGCGTTCACCAGGAACCACGGCGGCAGGGACTGCAGCATCAGTCGCCCCAATTCGGAGTGGTGCCGGTAGGTGCCCACCAGCAGCTGGTCCTCGCCCTGTGGATCATTGCCCCACGTACGGATCCCGGTACTCAGCTCTTCGGACAGGTCACGGCCGTCCGGGCCTGAGCAGACCTGACCGGCCCCAATCCTGACACCGCCATCGTGGTCCTGGCCCGATCTCAGGGTGTAGGCCGTGGGAGAGCGCACCACGAGGACTTCACCGGCCTCGAATCGGTGCGGGCGCGATCCGTCCGCAGTGATCCATCCTCCGCCGCTGAGCACGGGGATGATGGTCAGCGGCGCCTCATCCTCCACCGACAATGACCAGGGACGCCCCATGACCACGCGCAGCAGGAACGCGTCGCGAGCGTGAGGCTGGGCCAGGAAGTCCTCCAGCAGGTCCATATGTCTGAAGTCTAAGGGCTGTCCGAGCCGACGTCGTATGCGGGTGAGCCGCCGCCCCATGGAGCTGTGGATGCCTCGCCGATGGAATGGGGGTAACCGAGCAGCGATCGGAGAAGCGCTGCCCGGTCTCGGTTGCCACCTCAGTTCCTCGGAGGATAGAGAGTCATGTCACTGAACAACATTGTGTCCGCATGCGGCGCAGTCGGTTCCGCCGTTGTCGGTGGCGTCTACGCCAACTTCTCGGCCAGGGTGATGCCTTGGCTGGATTCGTTGCCGGACGCTGAGGCGATCGAGACTATGCAGAAGTTCAACCGCACTGCCGTGCAGGTGCCATTCACGACCTTCTTCTTTGGCACAGCGATCGCCAGCGCGTGGACCGTGGTGCACAACTTGCATAAGAAGGATCGGGTCGTCGGAGACCAGATCTCCGCTGCAGGAGGCGTTCTGTATCTGGCGGGCTGGGTGCTGACCATCGTCTACAACGTTCCGCGCAACAACCGCCTGGCCGACGTGGTAGCGGGGACTGTTGAAGGGGCCCGGGTCTGGCACATCTACCTGGACGAATGGACCTCCGCAAACAGCGTGCGAGCCGTTCTCTCACTCCTGGGTGCTGTGGGACTGGGCGTTGGAACTGCCATGAACATCTTCTCCAACCGGCGGCGACCGGCGGGATCGGTCGACCGGCGCGGCCAGACACGGATCGTTCGGAGTACAGCGCACCTTTCTGAGAAGGATCGACCATAGAGAACAGGAGTCACCATGTACGTCATCTCTGGAGCCAGCGGTCGCATCGGTTCAGCCGTTGCCGGCGACCTACTCGATTCCGGCCACCCCGTCCGTGCTGTCGTCCGTCGTCCAGATGCGGCTGCCGATTGGACCTCCCGAGGGGCTGAAGCTGTGGTCATGGACCTACGAGACGGCCAGAAGCTCACCGAGGCCCTGAACGGCGCAAAAGCGTTCTTCGCCATGATGCCCTTCGACCTTTCCGTGCCGGACCTGGACCAGTACGCCGCAGAAGTGGTGGGGGCGGTTTCCAACGCGGTCAAGGACTCCGACGTTCGCCATACTGTGATGCTCTCCTCCGGCGGCGCGGATCTAGCCGAAGGCACTGGGCCGATTCTGGGCCTGCACCACATGGAACAGGCGCTTGCACAGACGGGCACCACCTTGACTGCACTGCGCCCGGGGCACTTCCAGGAGAAGTTCGGGGATGTCCTCGGAGTAGTCCTGCGCGAGGGGGTCTTCCCCGTTTTCGCCTCAAGTGCGGACACGCCCCTGCCCATGGTGGCCACCTGTGACATCGCGGCGATCGCGGTCCAGGAGCTGCTGGCGGATACACGGTCCAGTGAGGCTGTGGACATCGTGGGCCCGGAGTACACCGAGCGTCAGGTTGCCAGGTCGCTGAGTGATGCCCTGGGCAAGCCGCTTGAGGTCATGCCGATCCCTGAGCCCGGTTGGATGGACGCCCTGATGAAGGCCGGCTTCGCTTCGCACATTGCGCAGAGTCTGACGGACCTGTACCGAGCGGACGAGCAGAGGCTACTGGGGCCACGTGGCAATCGGAGCATCCGTGCGAACACGGACATCGACACCACGGTCCAGCACGTACTCGCACAGGTGGTCTGCCCTCTTCCCCCACGCCGGCAGCTCCCCGGATAGCAGTGGCTCTGTCTGGCGGCTGCGGATGACTGTGCTGCTGGCGCCGATCTCGAAGTCCGTCACCGACTACGGCCAGTCTCGGCGCGTCGAGTCGCTTTCAGACGCTACCTTCCCCGAAGGTGCGCAGCGGCCCTGTGGGCGAACTGAGATCCTGCTTGAGCTCCAGAGTCTTGTCTTCGCGGTCTACGAGTCGGCCGTCATTTCCAAGGGTGAGGTAGTCAGTCATACGAATCCTCGAAAGACGTTACTGGTTCGGGCCTCGCCGCATTTCGCGCCCAGGGCCGACTACAAGGCAACACTAGCTGATCCGAGGCGCAGACATCGGACTGGAGAATTGAGCCGGAAAAACGTCGATCGGCCCGGCCGGTCCAGATGACGAACCATGGCATCTTGTGATGTCGGCGTGCGAGTAGGCCCGAGGTGACGTGCCCTCGGCGTCTCTGGGGCCAATCATCTAGGATCGACAGTGATGACGACACCGCCCACCGCAGCAGCCGGTTCGCCGACGATGACCTCCTCAACCGCCAGCTCCTCAATCCCGGCAGGTTCCACAGCCCCGACCGTCTCATCAGTCAACTCGGCCACCACTCATCCGGAGTCCGCCACCCCCGATTCCACCGTGGTCCGCACCCTCACCCTGCCCGAGGACGTCGCGCCGGTGACCCTCCTGGGCGCCCGGGATGAGGTCCTGCGCGCCATCGAGAAGGGCTTCACCGACGTCGACATCCACGTGCGCGGCACCGCCGTCACCGTCTCCGGCCCCGCCGCCCGCGTCGACACCGTCGTCGTTCTGCTCTCCGAGCTCATCGACGTCGCCCGCACCGGCACGCCCCTGACCGCGGACGCCGTCGAGCGCGCCATCGGCCTGCTGGAGACCTCCACCCGCCCCACCGAGGTCCTCACCGACGACATCCTCACCTCCCACGGCCGCACTATCCGCCCCAAGTCCCTCGGCCAGAAGGCCTACACCGACGCCATCGAGGAATCCACCATCACCTTCGGCATCGGCCCCGCCGGCACCGGCAAGACCTACCTGGCCATGGCCAAGGCCGTCGACGCCCTGGCCCGCAAGCGCGTCTCGCGCATCATCCTCACCCGCCCCGCCGTCGAGGCCGGCGAGAACCTCGGCTTCCTGCCCGGCAGCCTCACCGACAAGATCGACCCCTACCTGCGGCCCCTCTACGACGCCCTCCACGATATGCTCGAGCCCGAGGCCCTGCCCCGCCTCATGGCCGCCGGCACCATCGAGGTCGCGCCCCTGGCCTACATGCGCGGACGCACCCTCAATGACGCCTTCGTCATCCTCGACGAGGCCCAGAACACCAGCCCCGAGCAGATGAAGATGTTCCTCACCCGCCTCGGCTTTGGCTCGCGCATGGTCGTCACCGGTGACATCTCCCAGGTCGACCTGCCCGGCGGACGCGAGTCCGGCCTCATCGTCGTGCGCAGGATCCTCGCCGGGGTCGAGGGCATCAGCTTCTGCGAGCTCGGATCGGCCGACGTCGTGCGCCACCGCCTCGTGGGCCGCATCATCGAGGCCTATGCCCGCCACGACGCCGAGTCCGCCGCCCAGGACGCCGCCACCCGACCCGCCGGTCTCCCTGGCCGCAGAGGTCGCAACAGCCAGTACCGTCGGGGGAGCAGCAACCGCCCCGCCCGGCCCCACTCGGAGAGGAACCCGCATGACCACTGAGGTCATCAACGAGACCACCACCGTCATCGACGCCGCCGAGTTCGCGGACCTCGCCGACCACGTCCTGACCGCCATGCACGTCAGCCCCGCCGCCGAGCTCAACATCATGTTCATCGACCCCGAGCCCATGGAAGAGCTCCACGTGCGCTGGCTCGACCTGCCCGGCCCCACCGACGTCATGAGCTTCCCCATGGACGAGCTGCGCCCCGGTTCGGCCGACTCACCCACCCCCGCCGGGACCCTGGGCGACATCGTCCTGTGCCCGCAGGTCGCCGCCAAGCAGGCCCTGGCCGCCGGGCACTCCGCGGTCGAGGAGATGCTCCTGCTCACCGTCCACGGCATCCTCCACCTCCTGGGCTACGACCATGCCGAGCCCGAGGAGAAGAAGGAGATGTTCGACCTCCAGCGCCGCCTCCTGCTGACCTTCCTGGCCGAGCGCGGCAAGTGAGACCCGCGTGACCGGTATCCCCACCGCCGCGCTCATCGCCTGCGCGGTGATCGTCCTGGCTCTGGGCGCCCTGCTCTCGGCCGGCGAGTCCGCCCTGCTGCGCTTCACCCGAGCCGCCGCCGACGACCTCGTCGAGGAGGGCCGCCGCGGCGCCGCCCGGGTCCGCCGCCTCGCCGAGCACCGCACCCGGGTCCTGGCCTCCCTCAGCGTCGCCCGCGTCGCCGTCGACATGCTCGCCGCCGTCCTCATCACCCTGGCCGCCTCCGGGCTCGTGCGCGCCTGGTGGCAGGTCCTGGCCCTGGCCCTGCTGGCCAACATCATCCTGCTGGGCGTCGTCGTCGGCTTCTCCCCACGAACCTACGGCCGACGCAACCCCGCCGGCACCCTCCTGGCCCTGGGCCGCCTGCTCACCTGGGTCGACGTCCTGGGCGCCCCGCAGCGCCGCCTCCTCTCCCGCACCCGCCGCACCGAGGCCGCCCCCACCGACGCCGAGACCCGCGAGGCCGTCAACGAGGACCTGCGCGAGATGATCGACGAGATCGGCGAGACCGACACCATCGAGGACGAGGACCGCGAGATGATGCGCTCCGTCGTCGAGCTCGGCCAGACCCTCGTGCGCGAGGTCATGGTCCCGCGCACCGACATGGTCACCATCGACGCCCACAAGCCCGCCTCCGCCGCCATGCGCCTGTTCATCCGCTCCGGCTACTCCCGTGTGCCCGTCATCGGGGAGGACGCCGACGACGTGCGCGGCATCCTCTACCTCAAGGACGTCCTGCGCCGCCTGGCCGCCCACCCCGAGCACGAGGAACTCGCCGTGGCCGGGTTCGTCCGCGAGGCCGAGTACGTCCCTGAGACGAAACCCGCCGACGACCTCCTGCGCGAGATGCAGACCGGCCGCTTCCACATGGCCCTGGCCGTCGACGAGTACGGCGGCACCGCCGGGCTCGTCACCATGGAGGACCTCCTGGAGGAGGTCGTCGGCGAGCTCACCGACGAGCACGACCCCGAGCTGCCCGAGGTCGTCGAGGTCGCCCCCGGCACCTACCGTGTCCCCGCCCGGCTCGCCCTGGACGAGCTCGGCGAGCTCTTCGACCTCGAGATCGACGACGACGACGTCGACACCGCCGGCGGCCTGCTCACCAAGGCCATCGGCCGCGTCCCCCTGCCCGGCGCCGCCGGAGACATCCAGGGCGTCCACCTCCTGGCCGAGGAGACCGCCGGCCGCCGCCGACAGGTCTCCACCATTCTCGCCTCCCGCACACCCACCCCCGAAGAGGACCCCGATGACTGACACCGCCGATCGCTCCGCCCCCGCAGCCCGCGACGACCAGCCCCAGGCGCCCGAGGAAGCCGCCGAGGCGCTCTCGGCCGAACCTCTCGTCATGCCTGAGCCCGGCCCCGCCCCGGCCGGCTTCCGTTTTCCCTCCGACGCCGAGCTCATGGACGGTCCCAACCCGTTGACCGATCCCGATGAGGAGGAGGTCGACGACGAGGACGAGCCCGGAGCCGAGGACGGCGACTCCGACGTCACAGCCCGGCTGGATGCAGACGGCTTCCCGATCCTGGACGAGGAGGACGACGCGGACGAGCCCGCAGACTCTGCGGATTCGGCCCGTGCCGAGATCGTCGTCCCCGGCTTCCCCGAGGACTTCCGCGCCGGCTTCGCCTGCATCGTGGGCCGTCCCAACGCCGGCAAGTCCACCCTCACCAACGCCTTGGTCGGTGCCAAGATCGCCATCACCTCCGGGCGCCCCCAGACCACCCGCCACAACGTGCGCGGCGTCATCCATAAGGAGAAGGCGCAGATCGTCCTGGTCGACACCCCCGGCCTCCACCGCCCCCGCACCCTGCTGGGCAAGCGCCTCAACGACCTGGTGCGCGAGACCCTCACCGACGTCGACGTCGTCGTCTTCTGCATCCCCGCCAACGAGAAGATCGGCCCGGGCGACCGCTTCATCACCCGAGACCTCGCCGAGCTGCGCACCCCCGTGGTCGCCGTGGTCACCAAGGCGGACACCGTCACCCGCGAGGCTCTGGCCGCCCAGCTCCTGGCCGTCGACCAGTTGGGGGAGTGGGCCGACATCGTGCCGGTCTCAGCCCAGCGCAACGAGCAGATCGACGTCCTCGAGGAGGTCCTGCTGAAGCACATGCCGCTGTCCCCGCCGCTGTACCCCACGGGCGAGATCACCGACGAACCCCAGCAGGTCATGATCGCCGAGCTCGTGCGCGAGGCCGCCCTGGAGGGCGTGCGCGACGAGCTGCCCCACTCCCTGGCCGTCGTCGTCGACGAGATCGCCGACCCCGACGACGAGCGCGAGGTCGGCCGCATCAAGGGGGTGGGCGGGCGCCTCCAGGTGCGCGTGAGCCTCGTCGTCGAGCGCGACTCCCAGAAGGCCATCGTCATCGGCAAGGGCGGCCGGCGCCTCAAGGAGGTGGGCGTCACCGCCCGCAAGGGCATCGAGAAGCTGCTGGGCCGCAAGGTCTACCTCGATCTGCACGTGCGCACCGCCAAGGACTGGCAGTCCGACCCCAAGGCCCTGGCCCGCCTCGGGTTCTAGGATTCCCGGTCTCCCACAGGGGAAGGCCCGGACCCGCCGCCGCCCCTGCGGGAACACCGCGGGTGACGACGGACCGGCGTGGGACTCGCCTAACGCTTGCTTAGGACCTAAGTGTCTTGCGGAATGCCGGCGGCTCGTGCTGCGAATCGGTCGCGCGTAGAGGGTGTTGTACCGCACACTATAAGTGTCTGATACCGATCCGAGCCTGGAGGCCCACGCATGCCGAACACCGCCGTTCCCAGCCCGCCCCAACGCACTGACGCGCCCACTGAAAGGCGCCGCTGCCCCGATGACCTGTGGGAACTCGGGGAGAAGGCCGTCGCCCGAGCGCGCCGGTGGGCTGACGAGTCGGCCTCCGAACCCACACCCCGCTCGGCCAAGCTCCTGTCCCGAATCCTCGCCGACCCCGACGGCCTGACCTTCACCACCCGCTTCGTCGACGACGTCGTGCGTCCCACGGACCTCGACGTCGCCGGCGACGCCCTCAAGCGCCTGTCCTCGGGCCGCACAGACTTTCTTCCTCCCGCCCTCGCTGGGGCCATGGGGCTGGGGTCGACGGCCTCCCGTCTCGCCCCGCGCACGGTCACGGCCATCGCCCGGAGGGTCTTCCGGGAGATCGTCGGCGACCTCGTCGTCGACGCCACCGACAAGGGACTGGGCCCGGCGCTCGCCCGCCTGCGCAAGGGCGGAAACCGCCTCAACGTCAACCTCCTGGGCGAGGCCGTCCTGGGGGAGAAGGAGGCCGCCCGCCGCCTGGCCGAGGTCTCCCGCCTGGTCACTCGTGAGGACGTCGACTACGTCTCGGTCAAGGTCTCCGCCGTCACCGGCCCCCACAACCCCTGGGGCTTCGAGGAGGTCGTCGCCCACGGCGTCCAGGCCCTCCTGCCCCTCTACCGCCTGGCCCGCGACCACGGCACCTTCCTCAACCTGGACATGGAGGACTACAAGGACCTCGACCTGACCATCGCGGTCTTCACCGCGATCCTCGACCAGGAGGACATGCGCGGCTACGAGGCCGGCATCGTCCTGCAGGCATACCTGCCCGACTCCCTGGGCGCCATGCAGCGCCTCCAGGAGTGGGCCGCCAAGCGCGTCGCCTCCGGCGGCTCGCGCGTCAAGGTCCGCATCGTCAAGGGCGCCAACCTGTCCATGGAGAAGGTCGACGCAGAGATCCACGGCTGGGAGCTGACTACCTGGCCCTCCAAGCAGGCCACCGACACCAACTACAAGCGCATGCTCTCCTGGGCGATGACGCCCGAGCGCACCCGCAACATCCGTCTGGGAGTGGCCGGTCAGAACCTCTTCGACATCGCCTTCGCCTTCGAGCTGCGTGCCGCGCGCGGCGTCGAGGACAGCGTCGAGTTCGAGATGCTCTCCGGGATGGCCACCGGTCTGCAGGAGGTCGTGCGCCGTGATACCGGCCACCTCCTGCTCTACGTGCCCGTCGTCGACCCCCACGAGTTCGACGTCGCCATCTCCTACCTGGTGCGCCGCCTGGAGGAGAACGCAGCACCCGAGAACTTCATGTCCGGCGTCTTCGACCTGGCCGCTGACGAGGCGGTCTTCGACCGCGAGCGCGACCGCTTCTTGGCCGCCCTGGCCGATCTCGACCCGGACGCCCCGGTGCCCGAGCCCAACCGCCGCCAGGACCGCCTGGCCGAGCGGGAGGCCGGCGTGCCCGAGGAGACCGGCACCCTGGAGGAGCGCGCACACCGCCGCTTCGTCTCCGAGCCGGACTCCGATCCCGCCCTGGCCGCCAACCGCCAGTGGGCCCGGGACATCGCCGCCGCTATCCCGGGCTCCACGCGGGGCATGGCCGAGGTGGAGGCCGGGGCCGCCCGTCTGGCCACGAATGCCGCGGTGGACACCCTCGTGGCCGCCACGGCCGAGGCGGCCGTCGTCTGGCAGTCCCTGGACCCGGCCGAGCGGGCCGCTGCCCTGCACCGGGTCGGCGATGTCCTGGCTGCCCGGCGCGCCGAGCTCATCGAGGTCGCCGGCTCCGAGGTCGGCAAGACCATTGACCAGTCCGACCCCGAGGTCAGCGAGGCCATCGACTTCTGCCACCACTACGCCGAGTCCTCGCTGCTCCTGCACGATAGCGAGCATATGGTCGGGGCGCGTTTCACCCCGGTGGACGTTACCGTGGTTGCCTCGCCCTGGAACTTCCCACTGGCGATCCCCACCGGGGGCGTGGCCGCGGCCCTGGCGGCAGGCAGCGCCGTCATCCTCAAGCCCGCCCCGCCCGCCAAGCGCTGCGCCGCCGAGCTCGTGCGCGCCTTCCATGACGCCGGGATCCCCGAGGACCTCGTGGTGCTCGCTCCGCTGGACGACGGCGACGTCTCCCGCCACCTGGTGACCCACAAGGGCGTCGACCGGGTGGTCCTCACCGGCTCCTACGACACCGCCCGCCTCTTCCGCTCCTGGAGGCCGGACATGCACCTGCTGGGGGAGACCAGCGGCAAGAACGCCATCATCGTCACTCCCTCGGCCGACCCCGATATCGCCGTGCGTGACGCCGTCTACTCGGCCTTCGCCCACGCCGGTCAGAAGTGCTCGGCCTCCTCCCTGCTGGTCCTGGTCTCCTCGGCCGGCACCTCCGAGCGCATCGCCCGCCAGCTCGTGGACGCCACCGCCTCCCTGCGGGTGCGCCTGCCCCTGTCGCTGGACTCCCAGATGGGGCCTGTCGTCGTACCCGACGACGAGAAGGCCGTGCGCGGCCTGACCACCCTAGGACCTGGCGAGCACTGGGTGCTCAAGCCCCGCTACCTCGGTGACGGGCTGTGGACACCGGGTATCCGTGCCGGAGTTGTGCCCGGCAGCGAGTTCCACCTCACCGAGTACTTCGCCCCCGTCATCGGCGTGATGCGCGTGGATACGCTTCAGGAGGCCATCGAGGCGGTCAACGCCGTCGACTACGGACTCACCTCAGGACTCCAGACCCTCGACTCGGCCGAGCTCGCCGTCTGGCTTGACTCGATCCAGGCCGGGAACATCTACGTCAACCGCGGCATCACCGGGGCGATCGTGCGCCGCCAGCCCTTCGGCGGCTGGAAGCGCTCGGCCATCGGATCCACCACCAAGGCGGGCGGCCCCTCCTACCTGCTGGGCCTCGGCGAGGTCGAGCCCGTCCGCGGCAAGGACAAGGGGGTGCCCGGTGGCCCGGGCGACCAGGGGACCTCCGCCCTCGACCCGCGCGTGGCGAGCCTCTGCGACGCCGTCAGCGGTCAGTTGGGTGAGGCCGACCTGGCCGAGCTGCGCCGCGCCCTGGTGGCCGACGCCTCCGCCTGGCGGACCGCCTACGGCGCCAACCGTGACGTGACGGGCCTGGCCTGCGAGCGCAACATCCTGCGCTACCGCCCCGTCGACGTCGTCGTGCGCGCCGGGGCGGGAACTGAACTGGTCGACGTCGTGCGCGTCATGGCGGCCGGCGTGCGCGCCGGAGGTTTCATCAGCCTTTCGGTGGCAGACCGTCTGCTCCAGCCGCTGCAGAACGCGCTGCTGGCGGCCGGCGTCCAGGTGACGGTTGAGGACCAGGGAGCCTGGGACATCCGCCTGGCCGAGATGGCCGCCTCTGGAGGCCTAGGCACTCGTGTGCGCGTCATCGGCCCACGTGAGGAGGACTCGGCCGCACGCTGGAGCCACGCCAGCCGGGTGACCAGCGGCAGCCCCGACATCGCCCTGTACACGGGCGCCGTGACGGCCTGCCCGCACTCCGAGCTCCTGCCCTTCCTGCGCGAGCAGGCGGTGGCCATCACCAACCACCGCTTCGGTACCCCGCTCGACCTGGCCGAGGGACTCCTGTAGGTCGGCCGGCGCTGCGGCGCCGGATCGGGACCGAGTGACAGGACCGATCAGCCGGGTGGTGCCCTCCCGATCGGGAGGGCACCACCCGGCTTCCATATCGCAAGGGACCGGGGAGGGTGGGACGGGGACAGGGCCTATGCGTCCTGCGGCAACGCCTTGGTGCGACCAGGCATCGTCACTGAGGCAAGGCCGGCTAGTCCGTACGCGACGATAGGCACCCACAGAGCGGTTGTGACGGCGTCGCAGGCGTCAGCCGTGTCCTGAAGGATCCCGAAGAACACGGTCCCGGCAAGAGCGACTCCGAGCACCATACCGATCTGACCGGAGGTGGTCAGGGTGCCGGATGCCGCTCCGGCGTCCTGGGTGGGTACCGACTCAAGCGTGATACTCGTGAGCGGCATGATGAGGGTCATCAGCCCGACCCCCGTCAGCGCCAGCGGGGCGGTGAGGTCCCAGCCCGTCAGGGATGCTCCGGCGGTCCAGATCGTCCACAAGACCCAGGTCAGCGCAGCTGCCTGCACTAGCCCGCCGAGCAGCACGGCCCACTTGCCGATCCGCCTCGTGGCGAGGATCGCCAAGGGCGTGGCCACTATGGAGCCCAGTGCGAAAGGCAGAAGCGTGAGCCCCGCCGCCAATGCGGTGAAGCCGAGTGCGCTCTGAACGTAGTACAGCAGGATGAGCACGTACCCGCCGTTGCCGATCGATGAGAGCACCTGCACCAGCTGTCCGCTCGCAAAGCCTCGATCGCGAAACAACGGGAGCGGCAGCAGCGGGGATCCGTGAGCCTTGAACATGCGCCTCTGCTGCCACGTGAAGGCGGCGATGACGAGAGGAGCCGCCGTCAGCATGGCCCAGATCCACCACGCCCACCCCGCGGCGCGGCCGTCGGTGAGCGGGAAGACGACCAGGAAGACGCCGAGACCGCCCAGCAGCACCCCGGCCAGATCGGGCCTGAGCGGATGCTCCGAACGACTCCTCGGTACGAACAGGAGCGCCGCGGCGACAAGCACGACTCCGACTGGCACGTTCACGAGGAAGATGCTGCGCCAGCCCATACCCAGAAGGTCAGCCGTGACAAGCCAACCACCGAGGATCAGTCCCCCAATGGCCCCCAGCGAGCTCAGCGCTCCAATGATGCCCAGCACAGGGGCGCGCTCCTCCGGTGCGAACATCACCTGCACGCTGGAGAGCACCTGGGGCACCATGATCCCGGCGAACCCGCCCTGAAGCATGCGGGCCGCGACGAGCAGGTCGCCTGTCTGCGACAGTGCCGCCCCGAGGGAAGCGAGGGTGAATCCCACCATTCCGATCACGAAGATGCGCCGGTGCCCGAAGACATCGCCCAGTCGACCGCCCGTGAGAAGTAGCGTCGCGAATGCGATGACGTAACCGGCGAGAGTCCACTCCAGCTGTTCCGGTGTCGCATGGAGGTCCTTGCCGATCGTAGGCAGTGCGACGTTGGTGATCGTCGAGTCCATCAGATCCATGAATGTCGCCACCATGAGCACGGTGGTGGCGAAGGCGCGCGACCTTGTGGCGCCTCGGTCCGGGGAGTTTTCCTCGTTCTTCATGCTGTTGCCCTCTCATGACTCTGAGATGTGTACGCCGTACACGCTGATCATGAGTACACTGTACGCATGTGTTGTGGTCGGAGCAATCCGATCCCCAGTGGACGAGGAGGGAAAGTGGCGCACACCGATTCGGACGTCCCGCCCAAGTGGGTGCGGTGGCTCTGGGAAGTTGATGCATCCGAAGCGGCGGAAGAACGGGAGGAGGGCAAAGGGCTGGACATCGGCAAGATCGTTCTTACGGGTGTCGCGCTCGCGGACGACGAAGGCCTGGAAGGCGTGTCGGTGCGCAAGCTCGCCCAGCGCCTGGGCGTGAGCACAATGGCGGCGTACCGGCACATCAGCTCCCGGGATGAGGTCATCGCCGCCATGGTCGATGTCGGCTTCGGGCCGCCTCCGGTCCTTTCGGATCCTTCTGAGGACTGGTCGGACGGACTGCGCCGTTGGGCGCTGGCCATCTACGCCCGCTATGACGCGCATCCCTGGCTCCTGGACACCCCGGTCCACGGCATGCCAACCGGGCCGCATCGTCTGCGATGGATGGAGGCAGTCCTTCGGGTGCTCGCCGGTGCGGGACTTGATCTCCAGGAGCGACTCAATGCTGCGCTGCTCATCGACGGACATGTGCGCACCGTCGCCGTGCTGAAGCGCTCTCTGACGGCCGTGGTGCACGATGCGCGCCGCAGTGCATCGGCGAACTGGCTCCTGACCCGTCTCGAAGCCGATGGTCTGGCCACCATGGCGCAGGTGCTCAAGGTCGGGGCCCTCGATGATGGGCAGGGGTACGAGCTCGACTACGGCCTCGACCGGATCATCGCCGGAATCAAGGCCGATAGCACCTCAGGTGACGGCCGGTCCGCGGGGGAGAGCGTGAGGGCGGGGGCGGCGCCTCACGTCAGGCGGGGGAACTCCTCGAGGGAGAAGACCGACTCCACGGGCACGTCGAAGTAGCGGGCGATGCGCAGGGCCAGGTGCAGCGAGGGGGCGTACTCCCCGCGCTCGAGGTAGCCCACCGTCTGGTAGTGGACGCCGAGCGCCTCGGCGAGCTCGCGGCGGCTCACCCTGCGGTCGGCGCGCAGGACCGCGATCCGGTTGTGGACGACGTCGTCGGACACGGTCACAGGCCGGACTGGGAGCGAATAGTGGACTGCACGCGCACCAGACTACCGATCGTCTCCTTGCGGAAGCTGCGCCGCACGACGAACGACGCCCCCGCGAAGCCGAGAACTGTCCAGGCCGCCAGGACCCCGACGGCGAGCACCGGGGAGAAGACGCTGCCCACCTCCCACGCGGGGTCACCCATCAGCGCCCATCGGGTCAGGTGCCCCGACCAGTACGTCGGCAGAGTCAGTTGAACCGCCTGGACCCAGGGCGGGAGGCGGTCCATGGGCATGAAGAAACCGCTCGTCCCCATGAGTGCGAAGATGGGCAGGTAGGAGACCATGAAGCTGTAGACGCCTCTGATGAAGGCGCCTACGAGGAAGCCCAGTGGAGCCGTTGCGATGGCCGACAGCACCATGAGCGGCAGGCATGCCAGCACCTGGGACGTGCTCAGAGGAAGAGCGTCAACGAAGAGTGCTCCCCCGAGAAGAGCGGCGCCCTGGAAGATGACGGTCTGAGTGATCGAGGACATCGTCTTACCGATCGCCCACGTCAGCGGGCCGTGGGGGAGGACGCGCACCCGCAGTAGGGCGCCGCCGATACGGTCGGTGTAAGTCTCACCGGCGATCTGCAGGGTGATAAAGCAGCTGATGGTGCCGATGCTGCTGGAGAGGAACATAGGGCCGAAGGCCGCGTGGGCACCGTCGGTCACCTGGGTGCTCCTGCTGGCCAGCACGATGGCGCTCACGGAAGCCAGTAGCGCGACGCTCATGCCGACAAGGCCTGCTCGCAGGTCCGTGGCCGCCTGTCGGGAGGCTGCACGTAGAACTGCCTGGGCGGTGCGAATGCTCATGCTCGGGCCTCCTTGCTGACGAGGGAGAGGTAGGTCTCCTCCAAGGTGGGACGGGTGATGGTGAGTCCGGTGACGATGTCGAGGTTGAGCTCCTTGATGAAGCGCTCGGGGGAGTGGGTGGTGTGGACATGCCGGGTGCCTTCCTGGACCCAGGTGATCTCAGCGCCGCGGTCGAGACTCTCGCGCAGCGCCGTGACCGTGCCGTCGGCAATGATCCGCCCCTCGTTCATGATGAGCACCCGAGAGGCCAGGCGTTCTGCCTCGGCCAGGTCATGGGTGGTCATGACGATCGTGGCGTCGTCGTCGACCCGGGCCAGGATGAGGTCGTGCAGGCGCGCCTTCGAGACCGGGTCCAGGCCTGTGGTCGGCTCGTCCAGGACGAGGAGTTCGGGAGAGGCCATGAGGGCTGCCGCGAAGTCGATGGTGCGCCGCTGCCCGCCGGAGAGCCTCGACAGCCGGGAGTCGGCCTTCTCGCTGAGCCCGACGGCGTCGAGCACCTCTTCGACGCCGCTCACCCGGCTCGCCGCCGTCAGCTGGACCGAGCGGATCCACTCCAGCTGGTCCCTCACCCGCCACTTGGCGTGATCGGTCCAGCTCTGCTGCACCAGCCCGACTCTTACCCAGAAGTCGGCGCCCGCCCGGCGCGGATCGGTACCGAGCATGCGCACCCTGCCGCTCGTCGGGGTGAGGGACCCCAGCAGGTTCTCCACCAGGGTCGTCTTGCCCACGCCGTTGGGGCCGAGCAGGCAGACGACCTCTCCGGCCTCGACCGACAGGTCGATGCCGCGCAGGACCGGGGTGTCCCCGTAGGAGAACTCGAGGTTCTCCGTCGTGATGACTGGAGACATCACACAAACCTTCCTGAGTAGAAGCACAACTGAATATAGTAGCCATGCTACAACATGGTGTTGGTCTTCGTCGGATCAAGGGATGTGCTGTGTGGATGAGCGCCGCGGCGGTCGTCTCACACTGCGGTCTCGCGCGGCCGCCTTACCTGACGACGGGTCGTCATCGGGGTAGGGTTTACACCGTGCGAGCGACTCTAGGCCTCCAGGTGAGCCTCCTGCTTAGTCGCCGCGGCGGGGCCTGACAGGCCGGCACCCCGACCGCGGCTGACTCGTCCTGCTCGGCCACGTTCCCGACCGCGCCTCTCTGCTTCCCAGAGTTCCCCCGGAGCCCTCCGGGCTCTCGCCGGAACCGCCGTCGGAACCACGAAGCACCTGATCCCAGGAGAACCCCGATGCGTAACGCCCGCCCCGCCCCCCAGCAGCCCTCCGGCATGCCGTTTGCCAAGTACCGGCCCTTCCTCGACGTCGTCACCATCGACCTGCCCGACCGCACCTGGCCGGACAAACGCATCACCACCGCCCCCCGCTGGCTGAGCACGGACCTGCGCGACGGCAACCAGTCCCTCATCGAGCCCATGGGTCCCCAGGCCAAGCGCGCCGTCTTCGACCTGCTCGTGAACATGGGCTTCAAGGAGATCGAGATCGGCTTCCCGGCCGCCTCTCAGACCGACTACGACTTCGTGCGCTCCCTGGTGGACGACGGTGCGATCCCCGAGGACGTCACCATCTCGGTGCTCACCCAGTCGCGTGGCGAGCTCATCGACCGCACCCTGGACGCCTGCGTCGGCATCCCCCGGGCCACCGTCCACCTCTACAACGCCCTGTCGCCCATCTTCCGTGACGTCGTCTTCCGCATGGACCGCGACCAGATCCGCGAGCTGGCCGTTGACGGCACCCGCCAGATCATGGCCCGCGCCGAGAAGGTCCTGGATGAGGACACGATCTTCGGCTTTGAGTACTCCCCGGAGTTCTTCGTGGACACCGAGCTCGACTACAGCCTCGAGGTCTGCCGGGCCGTCATGGACGTGTGGCAGCCCGAGGAGGACCGCGAGATCATCCTCAACCTGCCCTCCACCGTCGAGCGCGCCACCCCCAACGTCTACGCCGACCAGATCGAGTGGATGAGCCGCAACCTTCCCCGCCGCGACGCCGTGTGCCTGTCCCTGCACAACCACAATGACCGCGGCTCGGGCGTGGCCACTGCCGAGCTCGGCCTCATGGCCGGTGCCGACCGCGTCGAGGGCTGCCTGTTCGGCCACGGCGAGCGCCCCGGCAACGTGGACCTGGTGACCCTGGCCCTCAACCTCTTCAGCCAGGGCATCGACCCCATGCTCGACCTGTCCGACATCGACGAGGTCCGCCGCATCGTCGAGCGGGCCACCGGCATGGACGTGCCCCCGCGCACCCCTTACGCCGGCGAGCTCGTCTACACCTCCTTCTCGGGCTCCCACCAGGACGCCATCAAGAAGGGCTTCGCCGCGCGCGCCAAGCAGGTCGACACCGCGAGATCCGAGGGGCTCTCGGAGGCCGACGCCGAGATCGCCGTGCCCTGGTCCATGCCCTACCTGCCCATCGATCCCCACGACGTGGGCCGCTCCTACGAGGCGGTCGTGCGCGTCAACTCCCAGTCCGGCAAGGGCGGGGTCGCCTACCTGCTGGGCACCACCCGCAAGCTCGAGCTGCCGCGCCGCCTCCAGATCGAGTTCTCCCACATCGTTCAGCGCCACACCGACACCTACGGCGGCGAGGTCGACGGCGCCCGCCTGTGGTCGATCTTCGCCGACGAGTACCTGCCGGCCACGGCCGCGCCCGAGGCCGAGCTCAGCCGCTGGGGACGCTTCGAGCTGCGGGGAGCCACTCTGACCTCCGCCGGCGACGACGAGGACTCCACCCTCACCGTGACCCTGGTCGACGGCGGTCAGGAGAAGCACCTGACCGCCACTGGCAACGGGCCACTGGACGCCTTCGTCACCGCCCTGGAGAGCACTGGCCTGGGTGTGCGGATCCTCGACTACGCCGAGCACGCACTGAGCGAGGGCCACGACGCTCAAGCGGCCAGCTACGTGGAGTGCGAGGTGGGCGGTCAGATCCTGTGGGGCGTGGGCATCGACCCCTCCATCACCACCTCCTCCTTCAAGGCCGTCATCTCCGCCCTCAACCGCGCTCTGCGCTGAGGGAGCGTGAGAGACTGCGTCCGTGACGAGCAGGCTGTACCGGGACGAGGCGATCGTCCTGCGCACCTACAAGCTGGGCGAGGCCGACCGCATCATCGTGATGCTCACCCGCCACCACGGCCAGGTGCGCGCCGTGGCCAAGGGCGTGCGCCGCACCAGCTCCCGCTTCGGTGCGCGCCTGGAGCCCTTCTCCATGGTCGACGTCCAGCTCCACGCCGGACGTAACCTCGACGTCGTCACCCAGGCCGAGATCATCGACCCCTTCGGCCGGGCCGTCTGCGCCGACTACGCCATGTTCACCTGCGCCTCGACCATGGTGGAGACCGCCGAGCGCCTCAGCGCCGACAACGGCGACCTGGGCACCGAGGCCAGCCCCCAGCAGTACCTGCTGCTGGCCGGGGCCCTGGCCGCCATGGCGCACCGGCGCCACGCGCCCGGACTCATCCTGGACTCCTACCTGCTGCGCGCCCTGGCCCTGGGCGGCTGGGCGCCATCGTGCTACGACTGCGCCCTGTGCGGCGCGCCAGGACCCCACCGGGCCTTCCACGTGCAGGTCGGCGGTGCGGTGTGCGAGTCCTGCCGGTCGGCCGGCGCCGTCGAGGTCGAGCCGGTCACAATGGTGCTCCTGGGCGCTCTGCTCTCCGGGGACTGGGGCGTGGCCGACGTCTCGGGCCAGCGCGAGCGCTCGCAGGCCTCTGGGCTCGTCTCGGCATACACGACCTGGTACCTGGAGCGGCGCCTGCGCTCCCTCGCACTGGTGGAAAGGGCATGATCATGACAGACGCCATGAGAGACGCGGCAGCAGGCGTGACCCGGGACATGACGGTCGACGAGGCCCCGCCCCTGCACCGCCCGGGCCTCACACCACCGTTGCTCCCATCGGCATCCCTACCACAGCACGTGGCCGTCGTCATGGACGGCAACGGGCGTTGGGCCAACGCCCGTGGCCTGCCCCGCACCGAGGGGCACCGGGTGGGGGAGGCCAACCTGCTCGACGTCGTCGCCGGCGCCGTCGAGATCGGCGTGAGCGAGCTGAGCGCCTACGCCTTCTCCACCGAGAACTGGCGGCGCTCACCGGGTGAGGTCCGCTTCATCATGGGCTTCGCCCGCAAGGTCCTGCGTGCCCAGCGCGACATCCTCCACTCCTGGAACGTCAAGGTGCGCTGGGTCGGGCGCACCCCGCGCCTGTGGAGGTCCGTGCTGCGCGAGCTGCGCGAGGCCGAGCGCCTCACCGCCCACAACACGGGACTGGTCCTCAACCTGTGCATCAACTACGGCGGACGCGCCGAGATCGCCGACGCCACCCGCGCCATCGCCGAGGACGTCGCCGCCGGCCGGCTCAAGGCCTCCTCCATCAACGAGAAGATCATCCAGCGCTACCTGTACTCACCCACTATGAGGGACGTGGACCTGTTCATCCGCACCGGAGACGAGCAGCGCACCTCCAACTTCCTCATGTGGTCCTCCTCCTACGCCGAGCTCTACTTCTCACCCCTGGCCTGGCCCGACTTCAACCGCACCGAGCTGTGGAGGGCCTGCGAGGTCTACGCCGGGCGCGAGCGCCGCTACGGCGGCGCCGTGGACAAGGTGCTGCACGAGGAACCCGGTGAGGTCGGGGTCCCGCAGGACGACGAGACTCCGGAGGACGACGAGCAGTAAGTAGCAGGCCGGCGGAGCCGGTTCGCCAGCTGGCTCGGGCTCAGCCCTGCGAGGTGTCTTAGGCGCTCTCCTGGGCCGAGCAGGTGGCGCACAGGCCGAAGAACTCCGCGGTGTGCTCCATCTGGGTGAAGCCCTGCTGGGCCGAGACCCGCCGGATCCACCCCTCCAGTTCGCCGCCGGCGACCTCCACGGTATAGCCGCAACGGCGGCACACGATATGGTGGTGGTGCTCCTGCCCCTCACAGGCCCGGTAGAGGACCTCGCCCTCGGCGCTGCGCACCTGGTCCACCGCGCCGGCCTCCGCCAGGGTCTGCAGGTTGCGGTAGACGGTGGCCAACCCCACCTTGGTGCCCTCGGCCTCCAGGGCGGAGTGGATCTGCTGGGCCGAGCGGAACTCGTCGGTGCGCGCCAGGATATCGGCAACGGCAGCGCGTTGGCGCGTGGCACGGGGCCGCTGCGTCTGGCTGCTTGCGCTCATGGTCTACCTCCTGAGGTGATGTGGTGCCGTCGGGCGCGGCTGACGATCTGCCACAGTCCAGCCAGGAGGGCGACGACGGCATACCCCCCTACCAGGAGTACCACGATCATGGCGCCGGGGGAGGCCGCCACCAGGTAGGTGATCGTTAAACCGGACACGCAGGCCACCACTCCCAGTCCCATCGCCAGGTACATGGTGCGGGCGAAGGAGTGCGAGACGAGCTGGGCGATGGCCACCGGCACGATCATGACCGCGGAGACCAACAGAGCACCCACCACCCGCATCGACACCGAGACAGTCAGCGCCGCAACCACCGCCACCAGGACGTTGAGAGCGCTTGTGGGCAGCCCGCAGGCACGGGCGAACTCCTCGTCATGGCACAAGGCGAACAGCGGCCCACGCAGCCCCAGCCCCACCAGAAGGACCAGGGTCGCCAGGGCAATGGTGAACCAGGCGTCGGAGACCGAGACCGTGGAGATCGAGCCGAACAGGTAGGAGTTGAGGTTCGTCGTCGTGCCGCCGGCCAGGCGGATGAGGATGACACCCCCGGCAATGCCCCCGTAGAACAGGATCGCCAGAGCCACGTCACCGCGGGTACGGCCGCTGGCGCGGATGACCTCGATGGTCACGGCGCCCAGCACGCTGACGACGATCGCCCCGGGCACGGCCCACGCGTCATGGGGGGTGACGTTGGCGGCGGCCCCGGCCAGCCAGCCCAGGGCGATACCGGTCAGGGCGATGTGCCCGATCCCATCGCCCAGCAGCGCCAGACCCCGCTGAACCAGGTAGGTGCCCACCACCGGTGCGGCCAGCCCCACCAGGACCGCCACGATGAAGGCCCGCTGCATGAGGGGGCTGGCGAGCATGTCGGAGACGAACTCGATCATGGCCGGGTGCTCCTGCCGGTACTGGGCCGCGCCTCAGGCAGCCGGTGGTCGAGGACGGGGGCGTGGTGCGCGGGAGGGCCGCCGGCGTCCGGGTGGTGGTCGCCGTGGTCCCAGTAGCCACCACCGCTGACAGAGACACCGACTCTGCCGTCGCGCAGGCGGGCCACCTCGGCGGCCGGCCCGTCGGCGACGAGTCGGCCGTCCTGCAGGAGGATCGCCCGTTGGACGACGTCGGCGAGCTCACCCATCTCGTGGAGGACAGTGACCAGGGTCAGCCCCTGCGCGCGCAGACCCTGCAGAATCATGGCCAGGGACTCCCGGCTGGCGCGGTCGATCCCGGCCAGGGGCTCATCGAGGATGAGCAGCTCGGGAGAGCGGACCAGGGCCCGGGCGATGAGGACCCTTTGGGCCTGTCCGCCGGAGAAGACCTGGACGTGGTCACCGGCCCGGTGGGCCAGTCCGACGGCGTCGAGCGCGGCCATGGCCTTCCGTTTGGCCGTGCGGCCCCGGTCCGCCCAGGGACGGCGCGGTCCCAGGAGCCCGGAGCGCACCACCTCCAGAGCCGTGGCAGGAACACCCGAGCCCGCACCGATCCGTTGGGGGACGTAGCCGATGCGCTGCCAGGGGACTCTGTGACGCCGGGTCGTGGGTGTGCCCAGCACCTCGATGCTGCCGCTGGCCGGGGGCACCAGCCCCAGGACGGCCTTGACCAGGGTGGACTTGCCCGAGCCGTTGGCGCCCAGCAGCGCCACGGACTCGCCGCCGCCCACCGCGAGACTCACGTCGTCCAGGATGAGGGAGGCCCCAAGGACGACCCTGAGGTCCCGGACCCTGATGGCGAGCGCGGACGACGCCGCCCGGGGTGATCCGGACGGCGTCGTCGGAGACGATGATGATGAAGGTGGTGAGGTCATACCGGTGTGATCATGCCGATCTGGTTGAACGTCGGCTGGATGGGTCGCTGGGTGGCCGCCCGAGCCTGACTCTACTGGCAGGCCAGGGCGATCTTGAGCCGATCCAGGTTGGTGGTCATGGCGTCGGTGTAGTCGCCCCGATCGGGCTTGGACTCCAGGGGACTGAGGACATTGGTCTCCGCTCCGGTCTCCGCGGCGATCGCCTGGGCGGTGGTGGGGGAGACGAGCTCCTCAGTGAAGATCGTCGTCGTTCCCGTACTCTGGACCACCGACTTGATATTGGCCAGCTCGGCGGGACTGGGCTCGGTCTCCGGGTCGATGCCGGAGATGGAGGCCTGGGTCAGCTTGTAACGGTCGGCCATGTAGCCGAAGGCCGCGTGAGAGGTGACGAAGGTGGTGCGCTGGCAGGTGGACAGGCCAGTGCTGTACTGCGTGTCCAGGTTGGTCAGCGCCGTCTTGAGCTTGTCGAGCCCGGCCTTGTAGTCGTTGGCGTTGGCCGGGTCGATCTTGGCGAAGGAGGCCTCGAGGGTCTCGGCCGCCGAGATCATGCGCTGCGGGTCCAGCCAGAAGTGCGGGTCGAGGTCGCTGCCGTGCTCCTCGCCGCCCTCGGCATGACTGTGCTCATCGTGTCCGGCCTCGCTGGACTCCGAGGTGGCGGCGTCAGTCGCCGCTGCGGAGGCGTCACCGGAGGCCTCGTCACCGTGCTCGTGCTCCTCCTCAACCCCCTCGTGGTGGACGAGGTTGGCCGGCTTGCTCAGATCGACCACCGTGGGGCCGGAGCCGACCTCCTTGACGGCCTTGTCCAGGGAGGGCTGGAAGCCGGGGACGTAGGCGATGAGGTCGGCCTTACCCAGCTCGGCGGTCTCCTTGCCGGAGAGCTCGAAGTCGTGCGGCTCCACATTGGAGGGGGTCACGGAGGAGACCTTGACGAGGTTGCCGCCAATGGCCTCCGCCAGGTACTGGATCGGGTAGAAGGACGTCGAGACCGTCAGGGTCTTACCCGGTGCGATCGTGTGGGCGGAGGAGTCCGACGAGCTGTCGTTCTTCAGGGCGCTGCACGCGCTCATGCCGGCAGCCAGGAACAGGGTGGCTCCGAGCGCCACGATGCGACGGAGATGAAGGGAACGAGTCCGTGAAACACTCATGCGAATCATTCTCATACTGTGTGGCGTCATGCGTCAAACCCCGGTGAGTCCGCGTGTGCGCTGCTGGGGACCGGTTTACGGGGCCGCTGGGGAGGGCGCGCCGCCGGGGCGTGGTGCGACGGGCCCCTCACCGACATATGACGGTCCGCCGCCTAGACTGTCCCCACTCGTCCCCACCAACCAGGCGGGACCACGATCACTCCTGAAGGAGCACTCCGTTGGCATCCTCCTCTTCACGCCTTGACGCCGTCATCAACCTCGCCAAACGTCGTGGGTTCGTCTTCCCCTGCGGCGAGATCTACGGCGGAACCCGCTCGGCCTGGGACTACGGGCCGCTGGGCGTCGAGCTCAAGGAGAACATCAAGCGCCAGTGGTGGCAGTACATGGTCCGCTCGCGCGACGACGTCGTCGGACTTGACTCCTCGGTCATTCTGCCGCGCGAGGTGTGGGTCGCCTCCGGGCACGTCCAGGCCTTCACCGACCCGCTCATCGAGTGCCAGTCCTGCCACAAGCGCCTGCGTGAGGACGAGCTCCAGGAGACCTACGCCGCCAAGCACGGCATCGAGGACCCATCCACGGTGAGCCTGGAGCAGGTCGCCTGCCCTAGCTGCGGCACCCGCGGCCGGTTCACCGAGCCCAAGGCCTTCTCCGGCCTGCTCAAGACCTACCTGGGGCCGGTCGACGACGAGTCCGGTCTGCACTACCTGCGCCCCGAGACGGCTCAGGGAATCTTCGTCAACTTCGCCGCCGTCATGAGCGCGGCCCGCAAGAAGCCGCCCTTCGGTATCGGCCAGGTGGGCAAGTCCTTCCGCAACGAGATCACGCCGGGAAACTTCATCTTCCGCACCCGCGAGTTCGAGCAGATGGAGCTGGAGTTCTTCTGCGAGCCGGGAACGGACGAGGAGTGGCACCAGTACTGGATCGACTACCGCAAGGCCTGGTACACGGACCTGGGCATCAGCGAGGGCAACCTGCGCCTCTACGAGCACCCCGCTGAGAAGCTCTCCCACTACTCCAAGCGCACCGTGGACCTGGAGTACCGCTTCGGCTTCGCCGGCTCGGAGTGGGGCGAGCTCGAGGGCATCGCCAACCGCACCGACTTCGACCTGTCCACCCACGCCGAGCACTCCGGCAAGGACCTGTCCTACTTCGACCAGACCCGCTCCGAGCGCTGGATCCCCTACGTCATCGAGCCCTCGGCGGGCCTGACCCGTTCGCTCATGGCCTTCCTCGTGGAGGCCTACACCGAGGACGAGGCCCCCAACACCAAGGGCGGGGTGGACAAGCGCATCGTCCTCAGGCTCGACCCGCGCATCGCCCCGGTCAAGGCGGCCGTCCTGCCGCTGAGCCGCAAGGAGGAGCTGACCGGGCCGGCCAAGGAGCTGGCCGCTCGCCTGCGCCGCTCCTGGAACGTGGACTACGACGACGCCGGCGCGGTGGGCCGCCGCTACCGCCGCCAGGACGAGGTGGGCACGCCCTTCTGCCTCACCTACGACTTCGACTCGCCCGAGGACGGCGCGGTCACCGTGCGTGAGCGCGACACCATGACCCAGGAGCGCATCCCGCTCGAGGGCGTGGAGCGCTACCTGGCTGAGCGCCTCATCGGCTGCTGACGACGCTGAGGGGCTTGAGCCCCTGGACCCGGCCCCACGCTCGTAGCCGCGCCCCGTGTCCCTGGCTCACCTCAGAGGCGTGGGGCGGGCATGATGGGACGGTGAGCACCAACTCGACCTCCCCGAGCAACGAGCCTCTCCGCGCCGAGGGCCTTCCCGAGCCGCAGGCAGAGCCGACTGGCCACCACAGCGGACACAGCCACTCCTCCGGCCCTCTCGACCTGGATGCGGGCGAGGCCCGCCGGGTCAAGATCGTGCTCGGCGTCATTGTCGGAGCCCTGGTGCTGGCCACCGTCATCGGGCTGTTCGTGCTCTGGCCGGGCAAGAGCTCGCTGATCGGTTCGCGCTCCTTCACCGCCGAGGGCGGCTCGGTGGGCAAGGCCACCATCACCTCCACGGACCTGTCGAGCTGTCAGAGCGCCGTGAGCGCCCTGACGGAGGTCAACGGTGTCAAGCAGGAGGACTTCGCCAAGGGACACGTGTGCGCACGCGTCACCGAGGGCGAGGGCAAGGGCCTGGTCATGCCGGTCCAGCTGGTCGGTGAGCCCCGCAGGCTCGCCCATACCGGTGACCGGCTCGTGGTGCTCTACTCGCCGCAGGCCATCCTGTCCGGCTCCCCCTACTCCTTCATCGACTACCAGCGCCAGCTGCCGGTCGGCGCGCTGGCGATCGTCTACCTCGTGCTCGTCGTCGCCGTGGCCGGGCGCAAGGGCGTCCTGAGCGTCCTGGGCCTGCTGGTGGCCACCGGTGTGCTCGCCTTCTTCATGATCCCCGCGCTCCTGTCCGGCTCCCACCCGCTGGCGGTGACGCTGGTCGGGTCGATGGCGATGATGCTCGCCGCCGTCTACGTGGCCCACGGCGTGTCCATCCGCACCACGACGGCCCTGCTGGGCACGGTGGCCGGTATCGTGCTCACGGTGCTGCTCGCCCTGTGGGGGACCGGCGCCGCCCACCTGACCGGGGACGTTGACGAGACGGCCCGCCTGCTGGCCTCCCGTGCGAGTATCGACCTGCAGACGCTGCTGACCTGCGGCATGGTGATCGCGGGGCTCGGCGTGCTCAACGACGTCACCATCACCCAGGCCTCCTCGGTGTGGGAGCTGCACGCAGCCAACCCGCTGCTGTCGCGCACGCGCCTGTTCACTGGTGGGATGAGGATCGGCCGGGACCACATCGCCTCGACCGTCTACACCCTGGCCTTCGCCTACGCCGGAACGGCACTGCCGCTCATCCTGGCCGCGGCCCTCATGGACCGCGCGGTGCTGGACACCATGCTCTCGGGCGAGATCGCCGAGGAGATCGTGCGCACCCTCATCTCCTCCATCGGCCTGGTCCTGGCGATCCCGGCGACGACGGCGATCGCGGCGGCCCTGTGCCGCGTCACCCCGGTCCTGGACGAATAGCCGACGACTGACCTGGGGCGCGGTGGGACGGCAGTCTCAGCCTCCGGAGACGGAGACGTCGGACTCGGCCTGGCTGAGCATCTCGCGGTGGGCCTCGTCCAGGACGGGGGAGTCCAGCCAGCCATCGGGCAGGCGAGGGGCCTTGGGGCTGCCGGCTCGGCCTCTGGGACCCTCGACGATGTCGCCGGGGTAGTCGACGTCCTCCGGCAGGCGCGAGCGCATCCGTTCCAGGCCGGCGTCGAGGTCGGCCAGGGACCTGATCCCCATGAGGTCGGCGCGTGCGGCGCCGCCAACCGGGTAGCCCTTGAGGTACCAGCCCACGTGCTTGCGCAGGTCACGCACGCCGCGGTCCTCGCCCATCTCGGCGGCCAACATGCGCCCGTGACGGCGGATCACCTCGATGACGGCATCCAGGTCCGGGCGGGTGCGCATGCTCGAGCCGTGCATGGCGGCCACGATGTCGGCGAACAGCCAGGGCCGCCCCTGGCAGCCGCGACCCACGACGACGCCGTCGCAGCCGGTGGTCTCCATCATGCGCACCGCGTCGTCGCCCAGCCAGATGTCCCCGTTGCCGAGCACCGGCAGGTCGGTCGCCTCCTTGAGCCGAGCGATCTCCTCCCAACGTGCCTGTCCGGAGTAGTGCTGGCGCGCGCTGCGGGCGTGCAGGGCCACCGCCGCGATCCCCGCGTTCTCGGCGGTCCGGGCGGCGGCGAGGAAAGTCTCGTGCTCCTCGTCGATCCCCAGGCGCATCTTCATGGTCACCGGCACCTCCCGCGCCCGCCCGGCGGCGCGACAGGCCGCCTCGCTGGCGCGCACCGCCTCGGTGAGGATGGCTGCGAGCAGGTCTCGCTTCCACGGCAGCGCCGCCCCACCGCCCTTGCGCGTCACCTTGGGCACCGGGCAACCGAAGTTCAGGTCAATGTGGTCGGCCAGGTCCTCCTCGACCAGGATCCGCACAGCGGCCCCCACTGTGGCCGGATCGACCCCGTAGAGCTGGATGGAGCGCACCCGCTCGGCCGGGTCGGTGCGCACCATCGCCAGGGTACGCTCGTTGCGCTCCACCAGGGCCCGGGTGGTGACCATCTCGGTGACGTACAGGCCCGCTGGGGCCAGCAGGCCGCCGTCGGGCGCTGCGACCGGGCCGGAGGAAGCGGGTGCCAGCGCCTTAGGCATGGTCGCCTCGGCCATCTCCCGGCACAGGCGGCGGAAGGAGGCATTGGTGACGCCGGCCATAGGGGCGAGCTCGACCGGGGTGGGCACCTCCAGCGCCCCGATGCGCAGCGGTACGGGCGAGCGCTCGGAGGTTCCGGCATCGTGGGAGGAGGGCGCGGTCTCGGTCGTCGTCACCCCGCCATGCTGGCATACGGTCGGCACTCGGGTACCGATCCACACGTGGAGTGAGCCGCGAGGACACCGAGCCCGGACAGTCTGTGAAAGAAATAACACAGTTGGATAGAGATCGGCGCGTGACGAATTACTGATGATGAATGCTCTCGCGCGTTACCTTGTGTGCTTGTGCTGATGAACGAAGAGACTGAGTCGTCGATATCACGTTCCGTCGTCGTGACCGGAGCCTCCCGAGGAATCGGGGAGGCGGTCGCGAAGGCGTTCCTCGCACAGGGCGACCGGGTCGCCGGTATCTCCCGCTCCGGTGAGGCCTCCGACGGCGCCCTGGCCCTGGCCGCCGACGTCACCGACCCCGACGCCCTGACTCAGGCCCTCAGTGCCGCCACCGAGGCCCACGGCCCCATCGAGGTTCTCGTGGCCTCGGCCGGCATCAACCGGGAGTCCCTGGCCGCCCGCACCTCCTCCCAGATGTGGGACGAGGTCATCTCAGCGGACCTGACCGGCACCTTCAACACGGTGCGCGCCGTGACACCGGCCATGATGCGGGCCCGTAGGGGCCGCATCGTCCTGGTCTCCTCGGCCATCGCCGCCCGGGGAGGCGTGGGCCTGTCCGCCTACGGTGCCGCCAAGGGCGGGGTGGAGGGGCTGACCCGCTCCCTGGCCCGAGAGCTGGCACCGCGAGGCATCACGGTCAACGCCGTGGCCCCCGGCTTCGTCACCACCGCGATGACCGCCTCCCTGCCCGATCACATCCGCACCTCCTACCTCGAGCAGATCCCTCTGGGGCGCTTCGCCGACGTCGCCGACATCGCGGGCCCCGTCATCTTCCTGGCCTCCCCGGCGGCCTCCTATGTCACCGGTGCGATCCTCGGAGTCGACGGCGGCATGGGCATGGGACGATAAGGAGCATGAACCCTCCCGAGGGCCTGCTCAGCGCCCGCACGGTACTGGTCACCGGTGCGCTGAGGCCCAGCTCGATCGCCACCCGTATCGCTGAGGTCGCCGCCCAGCAGGGTGCCCGTGTCCTGCTGACCGGCCACCCCCGCACCCTGGCGGCCACGCGCTCGGTCGCCCGCAACCTGGGCCTGATCGATCCGGTGGTGGCCCTGGACGTGGCCGAGGCCGACTCCCCGTCCGCCCTGGCGCCGGCCCTGGAAGAGCTGGGCGTGACCCGCCTGGACGGCCTGGTGCACTCCATAGCCCGCGCCGACCTTGACCTACTGGGGCAGGTCCTGCTTCCCGAGGACACCGGGCGCGCGGAGCGGATGCGCAGCCTTGAGCGGGCCTTCACCATCTCGGCGGCCTCCCTGCCGGCCCTCGTCGACGCCGCCTCCCCGCTCCTGGGGCGGGGCAGCAGCGTCGTGACCCTGACCTTTGACAGTGCCCGCGTCCACCCCGGTTACGGGTGGATGGGGCCTCTCAAGGCGGCGCTGGAGGCCGCAGTGCGCGCCCTCGCCGTCGAGCTCGGAGGACGCGGCGTGCGGGTCAACGCCATCTCATCAGGCCCTTTGCGTACCACCGCGGCCGGCGCCATCCCCGACTTCGAAGCACTGTCCCGACGCTGGAGCGAGGCCGCCCCACTGGGGTGGGACACCGCCGACGCCACCGCGGTGGCCCGCAGCGCTGTCGCCCTGCTGTCCACCTGGATGCCCGCCACCACCGGGCAGACCATCCACGCCGACGGCGGAGCGTGCGTCGTCGGATGATCGGCACGGAAGCCGGTGGAAGAGCTGGGCCCAGAACCTTGCTACAACCGTGCAGGAGCCGTGTCAGCGCCCCCACGGTGCCGTAGGGTAGAGCCGTGACAACGGATCCCACGCGCAGGCTCGTCCTCGTCCGCCACTCCAAGGCCTCACACGACGCCTCCACCGACCTGGAGCGCCCACTGACCTCCAAGGGCACCGCCCTCGCCGGCCTGCTGGCCAAAGAGCTGCGCAAGCGCCTGGAGACCACCGACCTGCTCCTGGTCTCCCCGGCCGCCCGCGCCCGCGAGACCGCCCGCCCCCTGCGCGACCGCCTCGAGCCCACCGACACCGTGGTGCGCGAGGAGATCTACAACCTGGGCCCCAACGGCATCCTGCGGGTTCTGGCCGAGGAGGGCGGTAACGCGAGCACGGTCGTCGTCGTCGGCCACGAGCCCACGATCTCCGTCCTGGCCCACATCCTCCACGACACCGACGACGACCTGGCCTCGCAGATCTCCTTCGGCGTCCCCACGGCCACCGCCGTCATCATCGACGTGCCTTGCGGCTGGGCGGAGCTGGAGCCGAGGAGCGCTCGGATCCGCGAGATCTTCACCGCCCGCAAGCGCGACTGAGCCCGGCCCGCGCCGATGGGGCCCGGCCAGCCCCGATCAGCTGGAGAACAGCCCGCAGGTCGCGAACGTGGACAGCGGCGTCGGCCTGCTCGACGACGACCGGCTTGGCGCAGAACGCCACCCCCAGCCCCGCGGCCGCCAGCATCCCCAGGTCGTTGGCCCCGTCCCCGACGGCGATCGTGCGCTCCATGGGCACCCCATCCTGCTCGGCCCAGGTGCGCAGGCAGTGGACCTTCTCCTGGCGGTCCACGATCCGCCCCAGCACCCGGCCGGTGAGCACACCGCCGTCCACCTCCAGGCGGTTGGCCGCCACATGGTCGATACCCAGCCGCTCGGCCAGGGGCACCACGACTTCCTCGAAGCCCCCGGAGACGACCCCCACCCGGCAGCCGCGCGCGTGCAGGGCCTCAATGAGCTCGACCGCCCCCGCCGTGGGGCGCACCTCGGCGAGAACCTCGGCGAAGACGTCCTCGGAGACACCGGCCAGCGTCGCCACCCGCTCGCGCAGCGAGGCGGCGAAGTCCAGCTCCCCACGCATCGCCCGGGCCGTGACCTCAGCGACCTGCTCACGGGTCCCGGCACGCTCGGCGATCAATTCGATGACCTCCTGCTCGATCAGGGTGGAGTCCACGTCCATGACCAGCAGACCGGGCCCCTCGGTGATCAGGGGGCCACCGCTCAGCGCGCCGCTGACGGAACCTGCGAAGGCGGGGGAGGTAGCGCTCATGGCGTCATGCTAATCGCCTCCACGACCGCGCCGTCGCCCGGAGGAACCAGGTGACGGCGCAGCGAGCAGTGGATGCACGGAGGATGTGGCTGAAGGCCGGCGATGAGCATCGCCCGGGTCAGCGGGTGACGAGCTGCCCCTTGGCCACCACCGTGATACCAGACTCTGTCACGGTGAAGCCGCGCTCGCGATCGTGCTCGGGGTCGATCCCCACCATGGCCCCCTCCTCCACCCGGACGTACTTGTCCAGGATCGCGCGGTTGACCACAGTGTTGCGGCCGACCTCCGCTCCGTCCATGAGGACGGACTCGCGCACCGAGGACCAGGAGTTGACTCGCACGCCGGGGGACAGGACCGAGGAGATCACCTCACCGCCGGAGACGATGACGCCCGGCGAGACGATCGAGTCGACCGCGTGCCCCAGGCGCTCGTGGTGTCCGTAGACGAACTTGGCCGGCGGCATGGCCGCCTGATAGCCGGCGAACAGCGGCCAGCGATCGTTGTACAGGTTGAACACGGGCGTCACCGAGATGAGGTCCTGGTGGGCGTCGAAGAAGGCGTCCACGGTACCCACGTCACGCCAGTAGTCGCGGTCGCGCTCGGAGGAGCCGGGCACGTCGTTGTCCTTGAAGTCGTAGACACCGGCCGTGCCCTGGTTGACGAACCAGGGCACGATGCTGCCGCCCATGTCGTGCTTGGAGGACTCGTCGGCGGCGTCCACCGTGACGGCCTCCAGGAGCGCGTCGGAGTTCATGATGTAGTTGCCCATCGAGGCCAGGACCTCATCGGGGGAGTCCGGCAGCCCCGGGGTCTCCTTGGGCTTCTCGACGAAGGCCTTGATCCTGCCCCGGTCAGTCGGGTCGGTCTCGATGACGCCGAACTGGTCGGCCAGCGCCCGGGGTTGACGGATGCCCGCCACGGTGCAGGGCAGCCCGGAGGCGATGTGGTGGTCCAGCATCTGGGAGAAGTCCATCCGGTAGATGTTGTCCGCACCAGTGATGACCACGTAGTCGGGCCGCTCGTCGTCGAGCAGGTTGAGCGACTGGTAGATCGCGTCGGCGCTCCCCAGGAACCAGTGCTTGCCCACGCGCTGCTGAGCCGGCACCGGGGCGATGTAGTTGCCCAGCATGTCGGACATGCGCCAGGTCTTGGAGATGTGGCGGTCCAGTGAGTGGGACTTGTACTGAGTGAGCACCACGACCTTGAGGAAGCCCGAGTTGATCATGTTGGACAAGGAGAAGTCGATGAGCCGGTAGATGCCGCCGAAGGGAACGGCGGGCTTGGCACGGTCGACGGTCAGGGGCATGAGACGCTTGCCCTCGCCACCAGCGAGGACGATTGCGAGAACGCGAGGTTGAGCCATGTGGCCCACCTTACGTTGCTTGAGAGACTTATGGGGCCAAACAGATCACAATTCGGGCCGATCCTGCATCGACGCGGACCTTCGATCTAGTCCTGGCCCAGGCGGCCTCTCCATGCGGCTCACAGGGATGACTCAGCGCAAACCACTGACCTGTAACGGTCCCACTGCGAGGCGCGTGCGTATACCGTCGGGTGTGGCGCCCGACCCACCGCGGGCGCCCGTCCTGCGCCGAGGAAGGCGCGGTCAGTCCATCCAGCAGACAGAGGAGAGGCACACCCATGAGGGTCGACCTGCTGACCAAGGAGTACCCGCCCTTCATCTACGGCGGCGCCGGAGTTCACGTCAACGAGCTGGCCAAGGTCCTGCGCCCGCTGGCCGACGTCCGCGTCCACGCCTTCGGCGGCCCCCGCGAGCCCGGCACCGAGGGCGCCGACGACGGCGTCACCGGCTACCCCGAGATCGCCGAGCTCGACAGTGCCAACGCCGCCCTGCGCACCTTCGGCGTCGACCTGGAGATGGCCCAGGGCACCGAGGGAACCGACCTCGTCCACTCTCACACCTGGTACGCCAACCTCGCCGGGCACCTGGCCGGGCTCCTCCACGGAGTCCCCCACGTCATCAGCGCCCACTCCCTCGAACCCCTGCGCCCTTGGAAGGCCGAGCAGCTCGGCGGCGGCTACGCCCTGTCCTCCTGGGCGGAGAAGACCGCCTACGAGGGAGCATCCGGCATCATCGCCGTGTCCAACGGCATGCGCGAGGACATCCTGCGCTCCTACCCCGCCATCGACCCCGAGCGCGTCAAGGTCGTCCACAACGGCATCGACCTCGAGGCCTGGAGGCACCCGCAGGGCGAGGACGCCGACGCCCAGGCAGCCGCTACCCTTCAGCGCCTCGGTATCGACCCCGACCGCCCCGCCGTCGTGTTCGTCGGCCGCATCACCCGCCAGAAGGGGCTGCCCCACCTCCTGCGCGCCTGCGAGCAGCTGCCGGCCGATGTCCAGGTCATCCTGTGCGCCGGCGCCCCCGACACCCCCGAGATCAAGACCGAGGTCGAGGGCCTCGTGGCCCGCCTGCGCGAGAAGCGCACCGGTGTGGTCTGGATCGAGGAGATGCTGCCGCGCCCCGAGCTCATCGCCGTGCTGGCCGCCTCCGACGTCTTCGTGTGCCCCTCGGTCTACGAGCCCCTGGGCATCGTCAACCTCGAGGCCATGGCTGTGGGCCTGCCGGTCGTCGGCTCAGCCACCGGTGGCATCCCCGACGTCATCGTCGACGGCGAGACAGGCCTCCTGGTCCCCATCGAGCAGGTCCAAGACGGCACCGGCACTCCCATCGACCCGGCCCGCTTCGAGGCCGACCTGGCCGAGCGCCTCACCACCCTGGTCACCGACACCGAGGCCGCCAGGACCATGGGCCAGGCCGCCCGGCGTCGCGTCGAGGAGCACTTCGCCTGGGAGGCCATCGCCCAACGCACCATGGACGTCTACAACTGGGTCCTGACTCAGGGCTGACTCACACGTCGCCGAGTGGTGCGGTTCTTCCTCAGTTCTTCATGGCCGGCTGCCCGCCCACCACTCGGTGGCCGCTGCGGCGCCGTGGCGTGCGACCGCCAGCAGCGGTCGCAGGACGTCGGATCGCCGCCGGACCTGAAGCGCCGTCGTGGCCGCACCGTCGTCGTCCAGAGCCAGCTCGCAGACGCCCGCCAGCCGCAGCGAGCGCTCCAGCAGCTCCCGGTTGCGAGCCGAGAGCCAGGGCGGGATGAGACGCGGGTCCATCACGGCCGTGAGCAGGTCGTTGAGGGTATCGGCCATCTCCGGGCGCTCGCGGGCCAGGTCGAGCTCGATGAGTGCCTCGATCGCCTCCTCGGTGGCCGCGTGCACCTGCCTGCGAGCGTGCCCCGCGTCCATCGGCGGCAACGGGCCGGCCACTGGCTCGGCGCGCCAGGTCACGGAGGTGCCGGAGCCCTCGGGCACGAGCAGGACCTTCCCGGGCGCCCCCTCGACGACGACGCCCTCCTCGATGTCGGGGAGGATCCCCCAGGTGCCGGTGCCGTCGGCCGGTGAGGGCAGGACCGCGGTCACCCGGCTGAGCGGGCGGGCACCGGTGAGCCAGCGCTCCAGACCGATGTGCTCGAAACCTTCGGCACCAGAGCTGCCCGGGGACCCGCCGGCGCTGCTGCTGGTGGTGCTGCCGATGACGTCGTGGACGCCGTCGGGTCCCTGAATGAGCGACAGTCCGTGGGAGGAGGGAACCGGTGCCCACAGAGCCAGCACGATGCTCACGGGCGCAGTGAGGGGATCCATGAGGCACCACCATAGTGAACGGCGGCGCCGTGGCCCGGTCCCCGACGGGAAGCGGATGAGAAGCAGGCACTCTCCGGTCACGTCCCGGTTGCCGTTCTGCTGCCCGCATCTGCCGGGTGTGACATCCGTGGCACGATAGGATCGGCTCATGACCAATGTCCTGCACCTCGACGACGTCTCGCTGCACCGCGGCAGCCACCAGATCCTCAACCACGTCAGCTGGACCGTGGAGGAGGGACAGCACTGGGTGCTGCTGGGACCCAACGGTGCGGGCAAGACCACGATCGCCAGGATCGCCTCGGCCAGGCTCTTCCCCTCCTCCGGGGCGGTGAACATCCTCTCCGAGCGGCTCGGGCGAGTGGACGTCTCCGAGCTCCACCCCCGCATCGGTCTGCTGTCCTCCGCCCTGGCCGCCAGCGTCCAGGACGGCGAGAAAGTGATGGGCGTGGTCCTGTCGGCCTCCTACGGACGTATCGGTCGCTGGCGCGAGGAGTACGACGACTTCGACGTCGAACGTGCCCACGCCCTGCTGGGCGCTCTGGGCGCCGGCCACCTTGCCGACCGTCTCTGGGGGACGCTGTCCTCCGGGGAGCGCAAGCGCGTCGAGCTGGCCCGTGCCCTTATGCCGGACCCGGAGATGCTCTTCCTCGACGAGCCTGCCTCAGGACTGGATCTGGCCAGCCGCGAGCAGCTCCTGGCGGCCCTCACCGAGATCATCTCCTCGCCGGACTCGCCCTCCATGGTTCTGGTGACCCACCACCTCGAGGAGATTCCAGAGGGCTTCACCCACGCGCTCACGCTGCGGCAGGGGCAGGTCGTAGGCTCCGGCCCGTTGGAGCAGGTCCTCACCGAGGACACGATCAGCGCGACCTTCGACATGCCGCTGGAGGTCACCCACGACCGCGGCCGTTACACCGCACGAGGCCGGCGCACCGCTCACGGGAAGCGAGTCGCCGAGGCCCGGGGCTGACCCGCTCCGAGCGCAGGCATCGGCCTGAACCGCACCGCCCCGACGCGCACCAGACCACACACTCACTCACCGCACTCATCTGGAGGCTCTTATGGAATGGCTGTTCTGGATCGGAGGGGCTCTGCTCCTCATCGTCGTCGAGACGGTGACGGCTGACCTTACCTTCCTCATGATCGCCGGCGGTGCACTGGGGGGCGGCCTGACGGCCTTCCTCGGCGGTCCCCCGTGGGCCCAGGTGGTCGTTTTCGCCTGCATCTCCACCCTGCTGTTCTTCGCCGTGCGGCCCTGGGCCAAGCGTCGCCTGGCGGCCACCACTCCGCAGATGAAGACCAACGTCGATGCCCTCATTGGCAGGTCCGCCACCACCATCACCGCGGTGGACGACGGCGGTGGCCGGGTCCGCCTGGGCGGAGAGGAGTGGAGCGCCCGTCTGGCCCCCGACGCTCAAGGGGGTGGCACCCGCCTGGAGGCCGGTGCTCGCGTCACCGTCACTGAGATCGACGGTGCCGTGGCCGTCGTCGCCCCGGCGACCACGCCCGCCGACGCCTCCGCGTCCTGACACCGGTACCCGCTCAAGAGATCCGCAGCGGCTTCGACCCGGTTCGCGGTGTCCTACTGTGTTGGCATCGTTCGGTGTCGTCGTCAGCATCACATCCGCTTCCCCGTACCCTCTAGCCTTCAGCTCCCTCGGCCGGCACACAGCCGTCCTGACCACCCGTTCAACCCTGCAGGAGGAAACTCGTGCCCGTCATCTCCGTCATCTTGCTTCTCGTGGCCGTACTGGTCATCGTCGCCATCTTCCGGGCGGTGCGGATCGTCAAGCAGAGCACCGCGATCATCGTTGAGCGCCTGGGCCGTTTCCAGGCGGCCTACACCGCCGGAATGCACTTCCTGGTGCCCTTCGTCGACCGGGTGCGCAACGTCATGGATCTGCGTGAGCAGGTCGTCTCCTTCCCGCCCCAGCCGGTCATCACCTCCGACAACCTGGTGGTGAGCATCGACTCGGTGGTCTACTACCAGATCACCGACCCGACACGCGCCACCTACGAGATCTCCAACTACCTGCAGGCCATCGAGCAGCTGACGGTCACCACACTGCGCAACGTCGTGGGCTCCATGGACCTGGAGCAGACGCTGACCAGCCGAGACCAGATCAACGGACAGCTGCGCGGCGTCCTGGACCAGGCCACCGGCCGCTGGGGAATCCGCGTCAACAGCGTCGAGCTGAAGTCCATCGACCCGCCCGCCTCCATTCAGGGCTCTATGGAGCAGCAGATGCGCGCCGAGCGCGATCGCCGCGCCGCGATCCTCACGGCCGAGGGTGTCAAGCAGTCCCAGATCCTCACGGCCGAGGGCGACAAGCAGTCCGCGATCCTGCGCGCCGAGGGTCAGGCGCAGTCCGCGATCCTCAAGGCCCAGGGTGAGTCGCGCGCCATCCTCCAGGTCTTCGACGCCATCCACCGCGGTAACGCAGACTCCAAGCTGCTGGCCTACCAGTACCTCCAGACCCTGCCCAAGATCGCCAACGGCTCCTCCTCCAAGATGTGGATCGTACCCACCGAGTTCACCGCGGCCCTTGACGGGATCGCCGGAGCCCTGGGCGGCGGCAAGGACGGGGGCCCCGGTGGCGGCTCGAACGGCTCTGACGACGGCGACTCCGGCCCCGGTGTTGACCTCTCGGGCAGCGAGCTCGACCTGGGCATCGCCTCGGACCTGGCCAGCACCAGCCTCCAGGCCCCCGAGGAGGCCCTCGCCCAGGCACGCGGTGAGGTCGAGTCGGCCTCCCAGGAGGCCAGTGAGGAGCCCGCACCCAGGGGGAGTGGTGCCCCGAAGGCTCCCGCTGATGAGGCGGATGGAGGACCGACCGTCACCGTTCCGACCTCCGACGGCGTCGAGGGGACTCACTCCTCGCACGGCAGCCAGGCGGCCGCTCCCGATGAGCAGCAGACCGGTCAACCCGGCACCGTGCCCCCGCGCGGCGGGTACGGCATTCAGGCCCAGCCCGGATACGGCACGCCTCCCGGGGCGCCCCAGGGACCTTACGGGGCGTGATCCGACCGTCCTGACGCCGCTGGGAGTCCGAAAGCCCCCAGGCGGCACGTGCTGTGGCGGGAGGAGTAGGCGATCCACGACGATCGACCTATTCTTCCCGCCGTACTGCTGTGCTGAGCGGGGACAGACCCAGAAGGTGACGAGCGATGATCATTGAGCTGGACGACGGTGCCGACGAGCGCCTGGCGGACTACACCCGGCTGACGGACGTGGCGCTGCGCCGCCGGCTGGAGACCCGGCGCGGCCTGTACATGGCCGAGTCCTCCAAGGTCATCACGCGGGCCGTCGCCGCGGGGCACGCCCCGCGCTCCTTCCTCATGGCCCCGCGCCACCTCGATGAGATGCGTCCGGTCATCGCCTCGGCGACCGGCTGCGCAGGACGCGATGACGGCGGGGACGTACCTGTCTTCGTCGCCCCCGAGGAGGTGCTGGAGTCCATCACCGGGTTTCACCTGCACCGCGGGGCGCTGGCCGCCATGAACCGGCCCGAGCTCGCCAGCGTCCCCGAGCTGCTTTCGGCCGCGCGCGGGGGAGCGGGTGCCAGGCGAGTCGCCATCCTGGAGGACCTGGTGGATCACACGAATGTGGGGGCAGCCTTCCGCAGCGCAGCGGCCCTGGGGATCGACGCCGTCCTGGTCACCCCGCGCTGCGCGGACCCGCTCTACCGGCGCAGCGTGCGCGTCTCCATGGGCACCGTCTTCCAGGTCCTCTGGACCCGGATCGAGCGCTGGCCCGCCATGGACGAGCTCCACGCGCAGGGCTTCACCGTGGCCGCGCTGGCCCTGTCGGAGAACTCGGTGGCGCTGGACGAGCTCGCGGCCTCACCGGTCTGTACGGACCCGGGCTCGCAGGTCGCCGTCGTCCTGGGGAAGGAAGGCGATGGGCTGTCCCACCGGACCATCGCTGAGGCCGACGAGGTGGTGCGCATTCCGATGGCCGGGGCAGTTGACTCCCTCAACGTGGCTGCTGCGGCGGCCGTGGCATTCTGGGCGCTGCGGCTGCCGTGACCCGGCTCTGAGCTGCCACTGGCTCAGCGCCGGCGGTGACGGCCAACAACGCGTCGGGGCCGGGTCCGTAAGCTTACGGACCCGGCCCCGACGTCGTATCAGCGGTCGATCAGGTCGGCGGTGTCATGTGAGGCTCAGGCCTCGGGCGCGGTGACCTTGATGAGTGCCTCACCGGGCTCCACCGCGTCGCCGCCGACGACCTCGACCGAGGCGAAGGAGGCGGTGTTGGTGATGAGCACCGGCGTGGTCAGCGGGTAACCGGCCTGCTCGATGACGGAACGGTCCACGCGGACGAGCTCCTGGCCCTCGCTGACGCGGTCGCCCTGGGAGACCTTGACGTCGAAGCCCTTGCCCTCCAGATTGACGGTGTCCAGACCCACGTGGATGAGGATCTCCACGCCATTGTCCAGGGTGATGCCGAAGGCGTGACCCGAGGAGGGGGCCACGACGACGGTGCCGTCCGCCGGAGCCGTGACGACGATGTCACCCTCGGGCTCCAGACCCACGCCCTGGCCGACGGCGCCCGAGGAGAACACCGGGTCGGGGACCTTGTCCAGGTCCATGGTCGTGGCCTTGAGCGGCGAGGCGATCTCGGTGACCGCGCCAGGCACGAGGGCCGGCTTGGGCGTGGGGGCCTTCGCGGTCCGGTCGCCCTCCTCAGTAGTAGCAGCAGCCGAGGTGGTGCTGTCGGCCTCGGGCTCCTCGGCGACCTCAGCCGGGGCGGATGCAGAGACCTCGGCGGTCTCGGCGGCGGCCGCGGCCGCACGGGCCTCGGCCCGCTCCTCCTTGGTGCGGTAGTCCGTGAGAATGATGAGGGACATCGAGGTGGCGAAGGCCGCCGCGATGGCGATGCCGTACAGAGCCATGGGGGTGAAGACCGGGATGCTCAGCAGCGAGCTGAACACGAAGGTAGAGGCCTTGATACCGCCGCCGATACCGGTGATGAGACCGCCCACGAGACAGCCGGCCAGCAGACGCGGGTAGATGCGCTTGAAGCGCAGGTGGATACCGTAGAGGCTCGGCTCGGAGATGCCGCCGAAGAGGCCGGCGGCCAGGGCGCCGGAGGCCGTCTGACGCATGACCTTGTCCTTGTCACGAATGGCCAGGACCAGCACACCGGCGGTGGCGCCGAAGCAGGCGAAGTTCCACGAGCCCATGGGGCCCTGGATGAAGTCGTAGCCCAGCGAGCTGATGTTGGCCAGCATGATGGCGTTGAGCGGCCAGTGCAGACCCAGCGGCACCAGGAACGGGTAGAGCAGGGGGATGACGATCGCGAAGACGATCGGGGCGCTCGTGTTGAGCCACGCCAGTCCGGAACCCAGGCCTGTACCGACCCAGATACCTGCTGGACCGATGATGAAGGCCGTCACCGGCATCATGATGATGAAGGAGAAGAACGGAACGAACACCATCTGCACGTTGGCGGGAATGAGCTTGGCCAGACCCTTGTAGACCAGGGCCAGGATGGCCACCATCATGAGGGGAACGAAGACCTGACCGCTGTAGTCGTTGAGCTGCATGGGAACGCCCGCGATATGCGCGACACACAGGTCCTTGTTCAACGTGGCGTTGTGGGTGCATGTCGTTCCCAGTGCCTTGCTGAGGTCAAGGAATGGAGGCGTCATCAGCGCCGCCATGACCGCGGCGCCGACCCAGGGGTCGATGTTGAGCTTCTTGGCGGCGTTGTAGGCCACCATGATGGGCAGGAAGTGGAACACCGACTTGTACATGGCCTCAGCGAAGACCTGTGCGGCGGGCTTGTCCGCGGCCGTCAGGTTCGGATCACTGGCATTGATGACGCCGAACGCATCCAGTACCGCAAGACCGGCGATGATGAGCGAGGCGCCGAGCAGCACCGGCAGCAGGGGACGGAAGGAGTCCGAGAGGTACTCGAAGAAGGCGTCGACCATGGCGTTCTTGCCACGGGCCTTGGCTCGGGCGGCGGCCTTGATGTCGGCGTCGGACTCACCTGAGCCGGAACCGGAGGAGCCGCTCTGGCTCTTCATCGCCGGAAGGCTGTTGATCTCGTCGTACACGCTCTGTACGGCACCACCGATGACGATCTGGTAGCGGTCCCCGGACTGGGGGACGGCGCCCATGACACCCGGGATGGCCTCGACGGTCGCCTTGTTGACGCCGGAGGCGTCCTTGAGCTCGAAGCGCAGCCGGGTGGCGCAGTGGGTGAAATGGATGATGTTATCGGCGCCGCCGACGGCGTCGAGGATTGCCTCAGGGGTTGAGGTCGTAGTTGCCATTCGGGCCCTTTCCTACTGAGCGAGACGAACGACGACGGCGGGTGCACGCCGGTGCGCTCCGGGTCCTCGGTGAGCTCGCTCCCGGTGGTGGGGGATCTGACACCTCCTGCGCCGCGCGGGCGCAGCGAGGTGCTTGAGGAAGAGGCTACTGCCTGACGGCTCATATCTGAAAGGCAACAGTCCATCCGGCCGGTGCCGCTCGAGATCATCGACGCCCGTCAGCTCGTGGTGCTCCGGAATCCACCGATTCATGTTGATGCAGATGAGACCCTTTTTGCGCACAGGTGTCCAGACCAACGAATGCGCCGGTGGAGTGGTTCTCTCACGCTTGGGAGACACCGACCCGCCTCAAGCGAAGGAGCCCGATATGAGCGCTCAGATGTCCCTGACACCCATGACAGCATCATCCGTTCCGGTTCACCCACCCACAACCACTCTGCCGCCTGCTGCATCTCCTGACCTCCCCTTGTTGGGCGTTCCCGACTCGCAGCGGCTGTACGGTCCACCGGGTTGGACGGTGCGCATCGGCCTGTGGCGCCTGCTTGAGCCCTGGCTCGATGCCCCGCGCTGCCTGCCGGAGGAGACACCGCTGCGCACGGACGCCGTCGGTGCCCCGGTAAGCGACTACGTATCGTTCCGCGGGATGGACGCCGCCACAGCGGCCGACCTGCTCGCTCGCATCCCAGTCCCGGCACTGGCCGACCGCCAGAACCTCTCCCCGTCCCTGAAGTCGATGCTGACCGCCTGTGCCGGCGCGGACGGGCGGGTGCGCCTATCAGGCTACGGGATCGGCCCCCAACGCGATGACGAGCGCCTGTGCACCGAGGCACTGTGGGTCGCCGATCCCGACCTGCAGGGTTATGAGGTCTTCGCGGAGCACAGCAGGGCCTGTCAGTGCTCCGCGCTGTGGGACCGGGTCAAGCAGCGCTACGAGCTCGACGCCCAAGGCATCCCGGATGACATCGTGCGGACCCGGCCCGAGTGGGCCGGCGGCGCCGTCGGCTGGTGGATGTGGTGGGACTGATAGACCCGCCTCGGCGGTTGACGACGCCGGCCCCGTACCATGGCGCGCGTGATCAATGTCCAGGACCTCACCATGCGTATCGGTGCCCGCCAGCTCGTCGCCCACGCCGGCTTCCGGGTCGACAAGGGGATGCGCATCGGCCTCGTGGGCCGTAACGGCGCAGGCAAGACCACCATGACCAAGCTGCTCGCCGCCACCTCCGTGGCCCAGGGGGCCGGACGTGCCGTCAATGATGCCGATGAGCGCCACGGCCTGGAGGCCGTCGAGCACGAGGGCACGATCACGTGTACCAGCTCAGTGGGTTACCTTCCCCAGGACACCAAGGTCGGGGACCTGAGCGAGATCGCCCGAGACCGGATCCTGTCCGCCCGCGGCATCGATGCCCTCCTGGCCCGCATCCGCAAGGCCGAGGAACGCATCGCCGTCACCGAAGGGGAGGCCCAGGCCAAGGCCCTGGACCGCTACACGCGCCTGGACCACGAGTTCACCATGGCCGGCGGCTACGCGGCCGCCTCGGAGGCCGCTCGCATCAGTGCTGCCCTGGGGCTGCCCGACCGCGTCCTCGACCAACCCATCGGCACGCTCTCGGGCGGTCAACGCCGTCGGGTCGAGCTCTCCCGCGTCCTGTTCCAGCAGCCCGACACGCTGCTGCTCGATGAGCCCACCAACCACCTCGACCACGACTCGATCCTGTGGCTGCGCGACCACCTGCGCTCCTACGCCGGGGGCTTCATCGTCATCAGCCACGACGTCGAGCTCCTGCGCGACACCGTCAACCAGGTCATGTACCTCGACGCCGGCCGCGGGGTCCTGGACGTCTACCACCTGGGCTGGGACGCCTACCTCAAGCAGCGTGCCGATGACGAGCACCGGCGCCGTCGTGAGCGGGCCAGTGCCGAGAAGAAGGCCGCGGCTCTGCGCGCCCAGGGGGAGAAGATGCGGGCCAAGGCCACCAAGGCCGTGGCCGCCCAGCAGATGCTCAAGCGCGCCGAGCGCCTCATGGCCGATCTGGAGGACGAGGCCGCCGTGGAGAAGGTCGCCCACCTGCGCTTCCCCGACCCCGCCCCTTGCGGCAAGACCCCGCTGCGCGCCGCCGGGCTGTCCAAGGCCTACGGTTCTTTGGAGGTCTTCGCCGGAGTGGACCTGGCCATCGACCGCGGCAGCCGGGTGGTGGTACTGGGCCTCAACGGTGCCGGCAAGACGACGCTCCTGCGCCTGCTCGGTGGCGTGGAGGAGCCTGACTCCGGCGAGGTCATTCCCGGCCACGGCCTCAAGATCGGTTACTACGCCCAGGAGCACGAGACCATCGACACCGGCCTGACGGTCGTGGAGAACCTGCGCCGTGCCGCGCCCGGCATGGACGACACCCAGGTGCGCAGCGTCCTGGGCTCCTTCCTCTTCTCCGGCTCGGACGCCGACAAGCCCGCCCGAGTCCTCTCCGGCGGGGAGAAGACCCGCCTGGCCCTGGCGATGCTCGTGGTCTCCAGCGCCAACGTCCTGCTGCTGGACGAGCCCACGAACAACCTCGATCCCGCCAGCCGGGAGGAGATCCTCGGGGCTCTTGGCACCTTCACCGGCGCGGTCGTCCTGGTCACCCACGACGAGGGCGCCGTCGAGGCCCTGAACCCCGACCGGGTCCTTCTGCTGCCCGACGGCGACGAGGACCTGTGGGGGCCAGAGTACCTCGAGCTGGTGGCCCTGGCCTGAGCCGGGGAGTGAGCCGCGACGTCCTGGACAGGTCCGGCGAGCCTGGAAAGGAGCACAGACACAGTGAGTCCCGTCACTGAGGCCTTGCGGTGGGGACCGCGTAGGGTTGTCACCAGGAACAAGACGTATAACTGGAGCGTTGGCTCCGGTGAAACCTGGTGGTTCTCGTCTTGAGAACCGCTGCAGAGAACCGTCACCACACAGGCATCGTCACTCGATGTGCCGCACAGAAACCAGGAGATGACCATGGCAGAGACCGCCCTGACCAACCCCGCCGACACCGAGACCCCTGAGCACGAGGTCATCCTCACCGAGACCGCCGCTGCGAAGGTCGCCAGCCTCCTGGCCCAGGAGGGGCGTGATGACCTGCGCCTGCGCGTGGCCGTCCAGCCCGGAGGCTGCTCCGGCCTGGTCTACCAGCTCTACTTCGATGAGCGTCTCCTGGACGGTGACGCAGTGCGCGCCTTCCCCACCGGGGGCGGTGAGATGGACAGCGTCGAGGTCGTCGTCGACCGTATGAGCGTGCCCTACCTGTCGGGTGCCACCATCGACTTCGCCGACAGCATCGAGAAGCAGGGCTTCACCATCGACAATCCCAACGCCGCCGGAAGCTGCGCCTGCGGAGAGTCCTTCCACTGATTGATCCCTCCGGATCCCGTCCTCACGGATCCTTCCCTGCAAGCAAGGAGCCCATGTGCGCCGTACACCCCTCAGCCTGACCGTCCTGGCCGCGGCCGCCTGCCTCGCACTGGCCGGCTGCTCGGGGTCGTCCTCGTCCTCTAAGGCCTCTGCCTCTGAGACCCCGGTTCCGGCGGCCACGGCGCCCGTGGACTGCTCGACCCTGACGATCGACTCCGACTCCGAGTCGCTGCCGACCATCGGCGGCGACGCCGGTACGCAACCCACCGTGACCTGGAAGAAAGACGCCCAAGCGCCCAAGAACCTCACCGTCAAGACGCTGACGCAGGGGACGGGGGCCGAGATCGACGCCGGTGGTGCGGTCAAGGCCAACTACACGGGCTGGCAGTGGGACGGAACCGACCCCTTCGACACCTCCTTCAAGAGCGGTGCCCCGGTGGCCTTCTCCCTGGGGAACGTCATTCAGGGATGGAAGTGCGGCCTTGCCGGGCACCATGTGGGTGACCGGGTGCTCATGTCGATTCCCCCCGAGCTCGCCTACGGCAACAAGGCGGCCCAGGACGCTCAGGCCGCACAGGCCGGCGGCGCCCAGAAGCAGCAGAACCCGGCCGGGACACTCGTGTTCGTCGTCGAGATCGTCGACGGCGCCAGCAGTAAGGTCTCCGGCGCCTCGGCCACGGCGACGATGGAGGGTGAGGAGGCTGTCAGTGAGCGCGGCCTCACGGTCAGTGGGGAGCTCGGCCAGCCGGCGACACTCTCCATCGGCGCCGATGCCGCGCAGCCGACGCAGTCCGAGGTCATCGTTCTGGCCCGGGGAACCGGCCCCGCCGTCACGGAGACCTCCTCGATCATGATGAACGTGGCCGGGAGCTACTGGGACGGCTCCCACCCCTCCAACACCTGGGAGCAGCAGGCCGCCGAGTCGCTCAACATGGCCCAGGCCCAGCAGTCGCTACCGGGGCTGATTGGTGTGCCGGAGGGATCCAGGGTCGTTGTCCTTCTGCCCCCGACCCAGGCGGTCGGTCAGCAGCAGGGGGCCCCGGCGTCGGCCTACGTCATGGATGTTGAGAAGGTCCTCTAGCACGAGCCGCTTTGGCACCGGCCAGACACAGTCGTGGCCCGCACCCCCTTTCAGGGTGCGGGCCACAATGTTGCGCAGCGCTCTACCAGGGCCGAGTATCAGCGAACGATGAGCCCCTGGGCCTTGGCGACGGCGTCGGCCAGACGCTCGGCGACGTCCTGCCAGTTGGCGATGTTCCAGACTGCCTTGACGTAGTCGGCCTTGACGTTGAGGTAGTCGAGGTAGAAGGCGTGCTCCCACATATCCACCATGAACAGCGGGATGGTGCCCACGGGCACGTTGCCCTGCTGGTCGAAGAGCTGGAAGATGACGAGCCCACCGGAGATCGAGTCGTAGGCGAGCACCGCCCAGCCCGAGCCCTGGATACCCAGCGCGGCGGCGGTGAACTGCGCCTGGAACTTCTCAAAGGAGCCGAAGGAGTCCTTGATGGCCTCGGCGAGCTCGCCCTCGGGCTGGCCGCCGCCATGAGGGGAGAGGTTCTTCCAGAAGATGGAGTGGTTGGTGTGCCCGCCCAGGTTGAAGGCGAGGTTCTTCTCCCACAAGTTGATCGCGCCCAGGTCGCCGGCTTCACGGGCTGCGGTCAGGGCCTCCAGGGCGGCGTTGGCGCCGGCGACGTAGGCGGCGTGGTGCTTGTCGTGGTGGAGCTCCATGATCCTGCCGGAGATGTGGGGCTCCAGGGCGGCGTAGTCGTAGGGGAGCTCGGGAAGGGTGTACACGGCCATCGAGGACTGCCTTTCGGTGGGTGAGATGGCTCCAGTCCCATATTAGCAGGGCCCGTAGGACTGAAGTCCTGAACACGGTTCATGCTAGACGTGGGGGCTGGAAGACGGATAGATGGCTTCTGTGTGATTACACTGACCGCGGAAACACCGCTGTCCGCACCCGTCCACGAAGGATCCCCCATGACTGACCAGGCTGCTTCCACCCGCCTCGAGCTCCTCATCTTCTCCGACGACGCCACCGTGCGTCAGGAGGTCGTCGACGGCGTCGGGCGCCGACCGGCCAAGGGGCTGCCGCTGGTGACCTGGACCGAGGCAGCCACGGCCGAAGGTGTGCGTATGGCCATCAAGGACCGTGAGAAGAAGGGCCAGCCGCCTTTCGACGCGCTCGTCCTGGACGCCGAGGCCAAGAAGCTCGGCGGCATGGGGCTGGCCCACGAGTTGTTCACCGAGCTCGATGAGCGTCCTGCGGTTGTGCTGCTGACCGCCCGGCCCCAGGACGACTGGCTGGCCGCCTGGGCCAAGGCCGAGGTCGTCGTGCCCCGGCCCCTGGACCCGCTGAGCCTCCAGGAGGGTGTCGCCAAGGCACTCACCGCCCGCCGCGGCACTGTCGCCCCCGCCGGCTGAGCTTGAGTGCGCTGAAGCGGCCTCTACATCTACATCGTGCGGCAGGAGATGCTGCCGTGGTCGCGTGCACCGGGGGCACGGCGGTGCTCCACGTCCAGGACCTCGAATCCGCTGTGCTCCAGAAGCGAGGCCAGGGTCCGTGGTGGCCAGTAGTAGGCCGGGGCAACCGCGTGGGGGAACTCCTCGATCCGGTCCCCGGCGAAGAACCCGACGAGCAGGTCGCCTTGTGGCATGAGGCTGTCTCTCAGGGACGCAAGCGTCTCCGACAGGTTCTGGGGCGGGAGGTGAATGAGGGAGTACCAGGCCAAGACGGCCCCGTAGGACCCTGCCGGTAACCCGGCAAAGGAACCCTGCCGATACGTCACGTGCGGGTGCTGCTCGCGGGCGATCTTGACGAATCTCTCGACCGGGTCCACCCCTTCGACCTCGAGGCCCAGGTCATGGAGATAGGCGGTCCAGTGCCCAGGGCCGCATCCCGCGTCGACGATCCGTCCTCGGCATCCGCGCGCCCACCGGGCGATGAGCTCGCGATCCGCTTCCGCGGTCGCTGCCATGCGGCCAAGAGCCGCTGCGTACTCCTCAGCACGCGCGCTGTAGGCCGACAACACATGGCTCGATCTCATCTCACGGAGCCTACAAGGGAAAAGGCCGTCAGTTCTCGGAGGCCAGGACCTTGTGGTGGCGGGCCGCCGCGCCAACCGGCCATGTGAGCACCGTGGCGTCGCCGTCGACCTCGACGATGCGAGCGCCGGTGTCCAGGACCCAGTCGGCCAGCAGACTCGTCTCCTCAATGCTCGCGACCTGTCCGACGTGGTCGGGCTTGTCGACGACCCGGGCGCTGGCGCGCAGCAGCTCGACGGCGGGACGCGGGTCGGCTCCCGGAGCGGTCGTCATGGAGCCGGCCAACACACCCCAGCGCACCACTACCAGCTCCCATCCGCCGCCCTCTCGCCGCCTGGCCGCCATGAGATGCGGGCAGGCCAGCAGCGGCCGTACCCGCTCGGCGCGTGCCGCCCCGCGCAGCAGGCAGCGCAGGCGGTCCGTCCAGGTCCCGGCCTCCTCGTAGCGCTCGGCCCGGGACAACGTCGCGATGCGCTCCAGCAGGGGAGCGGCCACCAGGTCGACCGTGCCCGACAGACAGGCCAGCGCCTCCTCCGGCTCGGCCGGGGCGTCGTCCGTGCGGACCCGACGCAGCTCGTGCCCGTCCCAGCGACGCAGGCGCAGCACCGACTCGGCGGCACGCAGGGCCTCCTGCCCCCGGCTGCGCGAGGCGAAGGGTCCGATCGCGTGGCCGGCCTCCTCAGTGGGCAGCACGGTCGTCAGCGCCAGTCGAGGCTCGACTCCTGGACCTGTGCCTCCGGTCAGGTGGAGCCAGGGCTGGCGGCGCGGTGCCCGGGAGCGGCGGTTGACCGGCGGGTCGAGCTCGGCGATCATCCGCAGCTCACGCACCCGCGCCTCAATGAGCGTGGGTGTGGCGATGTGTCGCACGCTCACGGTGGTGTCCAGCATCTGCGCCACCTTGCTGCGCTTCTCCGCGGCGGTGAAGTAGGAGCGCACCCGGCGCCTGAGGTCCACGGCGCTGCCCACGTAGAGCACCTGGTCGGCCGCCGAGCGGAACTGGTAGATACCTGGGCTGCTGGGCAGGTCGTCGGCCAGGCGGCTCTTGGCACGGCGCCTGACCGGGACGGGGTCGGAGGCGGTGGCCAGGTCCTCCAGGTGCGTGACGCCGAGCGGTGCCATGACCTCCAGGGCCGCGTGCAGCACGTCCACGGTGGCGCATGCGTCATCCAGCGCCCGGTGCGTGGGGCGGGTCTGGGAACCCACGAAGGCGGCCAGCGTCCCCAGCTTGTGGTTGGGCACCTCGCTGCGTGTCCAGGCCTTGCGGGCCAGCGCCAGCGTGTCCAGCACGCGGGGCTCGGGCCACTCCAGGCCCAGGGCCGCTGCCGCGCCGCGCAGGTGCCCGACGTCGAAGCGGGCGTTGTGCGCCACGAGGACGACGTCGCCGGCCAGCAGATCCGCCCAGTCCAGGAACGCCTCCACGCAGGTGCGCACGCCGGGTGCTCCGGCCACCATCGCGTTGGTGATGCCGGTGAGCATGGTGATCTGGGCGGGGATCGCCACCCCGGGATTGACCAGGGTGAAGAAGTCCGTCAGCACCTGCCCGCCGCGCGCCTTGACGGCCCCGATCTCGGTGAGCGCCTGCGCGCCCGGTGCCCCGCCGGTGGTCTCCAGGTCCACGACGACGAAGGTCGCCCGCTTCAGGGGCGTGCCCATGTCGGCGAAGGACACCTGGGTCCCGACGGTGCTCACAGTCGCAGGCTAGATGATGGCAGTGACACGCATCGTCTTCACCGGGCGGGAAGTCGGTGCGAGCAGGGTGGCAAGCCCCCTAGAATCATCCCCATACCCGAGCGGCACCGCCGGCTCCGGTGCCGTCCGTCTCCGATGGTGCAGGACCGTGTGGTGGCCGCCCAGCCAGCAGATCACAGGAGGCCCCGAGTGGGATACGGACCCATCAAGGCAACAGTCGGCCCGGCCCTGGAGATGCTCTATCAGCCCTGGATCCGCGGTGAGGAGAACATTCCCACCGAGGGTGCGGCGATCCTGGCCTCCAACCACCTGGCGGTCATTGACTCCTTCTTCCTGCCGCTGCTGGTGGATCGCGAGGTCGCCTTCATCGGCAAGGCCGACTACTTCACCGGCAAGGGCGTCAAGGGCTGGGCGGTGAAGAACTTCATGAAGACCGTCGGCACCATCCCCGTGGACCGCTCCGGCGGCAAGGCCTCCCAGGCGGCGCTTCAGGCCGGCATCGACCGCCTGCGCTCGGGGCAGCTCTTCGGCATCTACCCCGAGGGCACGCGCAGCCCCGATGGGCGCCTCTACCGCGGCAAGACCGGCGTGGCCCGCATCGCCCTGGCCACCGGAGCCCCCGTGGTGCCCGTGGCCATGATCGGATCCAACCTGGCCCAGCCGATCGGCAAGTCCATCCCCTCCACCCGCCACCGCGTCGGCATCGTCATCGGCGAGCCGCTGGACTTCTCCCGCTACAAGGGCCTGGAGAACGACCGCTTCGTACTGCGCTCCATCACCGACGAGATCATGTACGCCCTCATGGCCCTCTCCGGTCAGGAGTACGTGGACCTCTACGCCGCCGACGTCAAGAAGGCCATGGATACGGACAAGAAGACCGCCGACGAGGTCGTCACCGAGATGCTCGCCGCCCAGGCGCAGGCCCGGCCCTCGGCCGCCCCCGTGGCCGCGCCCGGTGGCCGCCCCGCCCCCGAGGTCTCTGTGCCCGAGCCGCCCGAGGACAAGAGCGGCAAGGACAAGAAGAAGGACAAGGCCTCCGACGACGAGGCTGAGCCCGGCGCCGAGTGACGGCCGGCGCCGAGCGATTCTCCGGCCTTCCTGAATCTGTTCTTCCGGTCTCTGTCTGCCGCTGCCGATGGCACGTAGACTGACGCCCGGTGCGGCCCGTGCCGCACGATCCGGCCGGGGCGCTGACCCCGAGTACCCACAACCCGAAAGGTTCCCGATGTCGATTCGTCGCGTCGCCCTGCTCACCGCTGGCGGTTTCGCCCCCTGTCTGTCCGCCGCCGTCGGCGACCTCATCGAGCGCTACACGCAGGTCGCTCCCGAGGTCGAGATCATCGCCTACCAGTACGGCTACCACGGCCTGCTCACCGGCAACTACATCGTCATCGACGACGAGGCCCGCAAGAACGCCGGCATCCTGCGCGACTTCGGCGGGTCCCCGATCGGCAACTCCCGCGTCAAGCTCACCAACGCCAAGAACCTCGTCGAGCGCGGCCTCGTCGAGGAGGGCGTCAACCCCCTGGAGTTCGCCGCCGAGCAGCTGCGCAAGGACGGCGTCGACGTCCTGCACACCATCGGTGGTGACGACACCAACACCACCGCCGCCGACCTGGCCGCCTACCTCCACGAGAACGACTACGAGCTCACCGTCGTCGGCCTGCCCAAGACCATCGACAACGACGTCGTCCCGATCCGCCAGTCCCTGGGCGCCTGGACCGCGGCCGACGAGGGCGCCGGCTTCGCCTTCAACGTCATCGGCGAGCACCGCTCCAACCCCCGCATGCTCATCGTCCACGAGTGCATGGGCCGCAACTGCGGCTACCTCACCGCCGAGACCGCCCGCCGCTACCACGACCTGCTCCAGACCAAGCAGTGGGCCCCCTCCCTCGGCCTGACCAAGGAGCGCTGGGACGTCCACGCCGTCTTCGTCCCCGAGATGAAGCTCGCCATCGCCGCCGAGGCCGAGCGCCTCAAGGCCATCATGGACGAGCAGGGCAACGTCAACATCTTCCTGTCCGAGGGCGCCGGCGTCCCCGAGATCATCGCGGAAATGGAGGCCGCCGGCCAGGAGGTCCAGCGCGACCCCTTCGGCCACGTCAAGCTCGACACCATCAACCCCGGCCAGTGGTTCGCCAAGCAGTTCGCCGAGCTCATCGGCGCTGAGAAGGTCATGGTCCAGAAGTCCGGCTACTACTCGCGTGCCGCCCACGCCAACGCCGAGGACCTGGCCCTCATCAAGAAGATGTGCGATCTGGCCGTCGACTGCGCCCTGCGCGGCGAGTCCGGCGTCATCGGCCAGGACGAGGAGAACAACGACGAGCTCACCGCGATCGCCTTCCCGCGCATCGCCGGCGCCAAGCCCTTCGACATCACCCAGGGCTGGTTCACCGACCTCATGGCCGACCTGGGGCAGAAGGTCGAGCCCACCGAGGTCGCCCCCGAGCACTGAGGCTGAGTTCGCGTCATGTGGTGCGCTCGCCTTCGAGGTCAGTGACATGAGGAACATCACTGACCTCGAAGGCGAGTTTTCTGTGCGACTGAATGAGTGTCCGTCTGACGGGGGCGCAACTTCGAGACGCGCGCCGCATGACATGAGACTCCTATGTTGCTATACTCAAGGCAATCGCCCCCCGGCCAGGCCTCGTCATGAGGCAGACTAGGCCGGGGCCTTTTCCTTTGGAGTGGGTATGGCTAAAGAGTGGTTGAGCTACCAGGAACAAGTTTCTCGACTTCAAGAACGAGGTCTTGTTGTTGCTAATGCCGACGCTTGTGAGCGTTTTCTTTCTGAGGTCAGTTATTATCGTTTTTCGGGTTACTTCCGTTACTGGCAGAAGGATCCGATGTATGGTGATGATCGGTTCCTCGGGGGTGTGCATGTAGATGTCATCGAAGATGTATATCGCAAGGAGGGTGAGGTTGCGGACGTCGTATTTGCTGCGATAAGGCGTTTTGAGATCCTTCTTCGAACCAGATTTTCATACTTCTACGGAGAGCGTGTGGGGTCGGGGTGGAATCTTGTGCGAGGTGAGGGACTTGCCTCTCCTTCAGGCATAGATCGCTCAGATGTCGGTGCCCATGTTCTACGAGACCTCAACCGGAGCAAAGAGGCATTCGTTGGCCGCTACCGCGATGATCGCGAGGTCGATGGTCATGGAGTCTTCACTGTCGACGCATACCGTGATCTTCCAGTGTGGGTTGCGGCTGAAGTTCTCTCGTTTGGTGTCTTGTCTCGCTGCGTCGAAGCCTCTGTTGACTCTGGAGTACTCAATGATATTGCCGGTTCGATAAATGTGTCGAAATCAATTCTTCCTGGTCAAATTAAATCGCTCGTGTATCTGCGTAACCGCATAGCTCATCATGCAAGGATCTGGAATCACTCCGTGCTTGATGCGCCAGCGCTTCCCGGCGGAAGAAAGGCTAGGAAGCGGATAGGACGAGAATACGGTAAGTTCGATCCAAGATCTGTGTATTGCATTTTAGTTGTCCTTGATGTTCTGCTCAAACGCGCTTCACTCGAGGGTGATTGGTTCTGTTCTGAGATAGCTCCTAGACTTGCTGACAACCGGTTCCTGGACCGGGGAATTCGTTACCCGAGAAAATATGGAGAGATGGATCTCTCCTAGGGTGAAGTGCGGCCACGCTGAGAGCGTCCCCACTCGTTTCGCGATGCGGCGCCGATTCCGGGGCATACTCCCGGCTGGCCTATGCTGACGGGCGTGATGAACGAGCTCTCCGCCGCCCGCACGGACGTCCAGGCCTCTACCTGGCGTCACCTGCCCGCCCTGCAGCAGCCCGCCTACCCTGATGAGGCCGCGCTGGTCGGCGTGGTGGCTGACCTGCGCCGTCGGCCTCCGCTCGTCTTCGCCGGAGAGGTTGACTCTCTACGCGATCTCATCGCCCAGGCCAGTATGGGAGAGGCCTTCGTCCTCATGGGCGGGGACTGCGCTGAGTCCTTCGCCCACAACACGGCTGATAACATCCGCCTCAAGGTCCAGACCATCCTCCAGATGGCGGCGGTCCTGACCTACGGTGCCTCCACGCCCGTGGTCAAGGTCGGCCGTATGGCCGGCCAGTATGCCAAGCCCCGCAGCTCGGACACCGAGACCCGTGGTGAGGTCACCCTGCCCGCCTTCCGCGGTGACTCCGTCAACGGCCACGAGTTCACCCCCGAGGCCCGCATCCCCGACCCCGCGCGCATGCTGGACGCCTACCTGCGCTCGGGCACCACCCTCAACCTCATCCGCGCCTTCACGATGGGCGGTTACGCGGACCTGCGTGAGGTCCACTCCTGGAACCGCGGCTTCACCGCCAACCCCGCCTACAAGCGCTTCGAGTCCTTCGCCGAGGAGATCGACCGGGCCATGCGCTTCATGGAGGCTGCCGGCGTCGACTTCGACGCCCTGCGCCAGGTCGACTTCTACGCCGCGCACGAGGCCCTCCTCCTGGAGTACGAGGACGCCATGATCCGCGAGGACTCCCGTACCGGGCGCCTCTACGACACCTCCGCCCACATGCTCTGGGTGGGGGAGCGCACCCGCGAGGCCGACGGTGCCCACGTGGCGATCCTCGCCGGCGTCCACAACCCCGTGGGCGTCAAGGTCGGCCCCACCACGTCTCCCGACGACGTGGTCCGGCTCATGGACCGGCTCAACCCCGACAGCGTACCCGGGCGTCTGTCCCTCATCACCCGCATGGGCGCCGACCGCATCCGCGATGCCCTTCCGGCACTGGTCGAGGCAGTGCGCGCCGACGGCCGACCCGTCACCTGGATCACCGACCCCATGCACGGCAACACCATCACCTCGGACAACGGCTACAAGACCCGTCGTTTTGAGACGATTCTCGATGAGATCCGCGGCTTCTTCGAGGTCCACCGCTCCCTGGGCACCGCCCCGGGTGGCATCCACGTCGAGCTCACCGGCGACGACGTCACCGAGGTCCTCGGCGGAGGCGAGCACATCGACGAGGCTGGCCTGGCCGAGCACTACGAGACCCTCGTCGATCCACGCCTCAACCACCAGCAGTCCCTCGAGGTCGCCTTCGAGATCGCCGAGATGCTCAAGGGCTGAAGGCCCCGGCCAGGAGCCTGCCCGCCTCGCCGGCCAGAGGCGCGGCACGGCCCGAACCCGGCCCGGGCCTCACGGGCCGGTCGCCACCGTCAGAAGATATTGATGGTGACCTTGGAATCCGGCTTGACGCTGGAACCCGCTGCGGGATCGGTGGAGCGCACGGTCCCGAACGGGCCGCCCAGGCGCTTGTTGACCGTCACCTTGAGGCCGGCGTCCTCGAGGGCCTTCTTGGCGTCGTCCTCGCTCTTACCCGTCACATCGGGGACAGTCACCTTCTCGGGCCCTTTGGACACGGTCAGGTCCACCGAGTCGCCCTTGTAGTAGCCCGAGGCCCCGGCGATGGGGGAGGAGGAGATGACCCGTCCCTTGGCCACGGAGTCGGAGTAGTCCTGGCTGACTTTTCCCTTCTTGAGGCCGGCGTCCTCGAGGGCCTTCTTGGCGTCGTCCTCGCTCTTACCCGTCACATCGGGGATCGTGGCCGGCTCCTTGCCCTTGGAGACCACAATCGAGACCTTTGCGGTGTGCTCAATGACCTTGCCAGCCTTGGGGTCGGAGGAGATCACCTTGCCCTGGGCGACACTGGCGGAGTAGTCCTCGGTGACGTCCCCCAGGGTCAGACCCGCTCCCTTGATCGCGGCACCGGCCTGGTCCTTGGTCTTTCCGACCACGTCAGGCACGGTCTTGGTCTCCACGCCCCGGGAGATGACGGCAGTGACTGCCTGGCCGAGCCCCACCTTCCGGCCGACCTTCGGCTGACAGGAGACGACGTGTCCGGCCGGAACCGTGTCGGAGTAGGTCCGCGCCGGAGCGCCCCAGTCGAGCCCCTGCTTCTCCAGGGCGAGCTGCGCCTCGTCCTGAGACATGCCGATGATGTTGGGCACGGGAACCCGCCGCCCTGGACCCGCCGTCAGATACCAGGTAGCACCCGCTCCGGTTCCGGCCACGGCCAGCAGCCCGACGATGACGGCGGTACGACGGTTGAGGCCGCCGACGCCCTTCCCTCGGGTGGGGACGGCGGTGGTCTTCTGGGTATCGGCCGCCAGCGTCTTGCGCGACAGCGCGCGTGTCCTGCCCTTGGCATCCGGGCCGATGGAGCCGATGGGCAGCGAGACGGTGCGCATACCGGCGAGCGAGGAAGACTCCTCGTCGGAGGGTGCGTCGTCATCGTCCTGAGGCTCGTTGTCGATAGCGGAGCGGGCGGCCTGGGCATTGGCCGTCATGACCTCCTGGGTTCGGATCGAGCCAGTCCCACCGCCGCGGCGCACGGCGAGCTCGGAGTCGGTGAGCTCGTCGACGACGTTGCGCAGCAGCGCCAGCGCCTCATCGGCGTCGGCAGGACGCTCCTGGGGCTCGCGGCGCGTCATGGTCGCCACGAGCTCGTCGACGTCGGCCGGCATGTCGGGGACCAGTGCGGAGGGCAGAGGCACGTCCTCGTGAACGTTGCGGAAGGCGATCTGGATAGGGGAGTCCGCGGTGAAGGGCTGCTCGCCAGTGAGGAGCTCGTAGAGGACCACCCCGGCGGAGAAGACATCGGCCCGGGACGTGGAGTCGCCCGAGGTGATGAGCTCGGGCGCCAGGTAGGCGACCGTGCCCAGTACGTTGCCCGTCGTCGTCTGCGTCACCTCCGTGACCGCCCGGGCCAGACCGAAGTCGGCCACCTTGGCCACCGAGCCGTCCGAGGGCAGCAGGACGTTCTCCGGCTTGATGTCGCGATGCACCAGCCCGGCCCGATGGGCGGCCCCGAGCGGTCGCAGCAGCTGGGCCACCAACCCCAGGGCCTCCTTGACGGACAGCGGGCCCGCAGTGATGAGGTCGCGCAGTGTGGGCCCCTCGACGTACTCCATGACGAGGTAGGCCACTCCGTCGAGGCTGCCCTGGTCGTAGACCGCCACGACGCCCGGGTTGGACAGCCTGGCCGCCGCCCGCGCCTCACGGCGGAAGCGTGAGACGAAGTCGGGAGAGTCCGCCAAATGGGCGTGCATGAGCTTAAGCGCCACGGTCCGGTCCAGGCGACGGTCGTGGGCGCGGTAGACGGTGGCCATGCCACCGCGCGCAAGGCGGTCGACGATCTCGTAGCGAGAGTCGACCAGCCGACCGATGAGGGGATCCGTGACCACGAACGCGATTCTACGGTGCCAACGGCGCAGTGACAGCCGCTCACCGATGCGGACGGGTCGTACTGCCTCTCTGCTGGGTTCTGCCTGTTTCGTCCGCTATGTCATGAGTCTCGGTGCGTCAGCAGATCCGCCAGCTCCACCAGGTCCTCCAATGATGCAGTACTCACCACGCCCTCGTCCCTGAGTCGTCCCAGCGCTCTGACCCCGGCGTCACGGTGGGTGGCGATGATCTCCTCATGCACGGCGCGCGCGCCGCAGTCCTCGATGAGCGCAGACGCCTCAGCGATCTGGTTCGACGTGGTCTCGGTATTGGCCAGGACGCTCCCGAGCAGTTTTCGGCCGGTGTCGTCACAGCGCCCCCAGGCCAGAGCCAGCAGGACTGTGCGCTTGCCCTCACGCAGATCGTCTCCCGCCGGCTTGCCGGTGACCCGCGGAGAGCCGAAGACGCCGAGCTCGTCGTCGCGCAGCTGGAAGGCGATGCCGATCTCCTCGCCGAACTCGGCCAGGTGCTTGGCGGTCGGGCTGCTTGGGGCCATCCCGGCCAGGAGAGCCCCGATGAGCAACGGGTGGCGCACCGAGTACCGTGCCGACTTGTGGCGTACGACCGACAGGGCGTCATCGCGCATCCGTTGCGCGGCGGCCGCCGGGTCCTGACCCCAGGGCAACGGCAGGTTCTCGCTGCGCACGTCGAGGTACTGGCCCAGGGCCACCTCCGTGGTCATGGCATCGAAGGCGGCCCGGGCGTGCCCGACTGCTTCGTCCCCGCAGCCAGAGGAGGTATGCGCCTGCGCCAGAGCACTCATCTCCTCGCCCGCCAGTGACAGCAGGAGATCGCCGAGTAGGATGGCCCCGTTGGAGCCGAACGCCCGCGAGTGCCCCAGCCAGCCGCGGGTCTCGTGCTCCCAGGCGAAGGCGTGGTGCGCCGCGGGAAGACCCCGCCGGGTGCTGGCCCCGTCCATGAGATCGTCATGGACCAGGGCGCTGGCCTGGTAGAGCTCGAGCGCCGCCCCCAGGTGGACGGCGCTTGCACCGGTGAGCTCCTTGTTCCGGTGCTCCGGGGCGCTCAGGATGGTGCAGCCGACGGCGCCCAGCACGGCGCGCATGCGCTTGCCCCCGCCGAGCACACTGTCAGCGGCCTTGAGCAGCTCCGGCGCAGCCTGCTCCAGCTCCTCCCAGCGTCGGTGGCAGCCGGCCAGAACCTCCTCCAGACGGTGCTCGACGGCGGGACGGACACGGCTCAGGGCCGCTGGCAGCGCGCTCATGACCGCCAGGGTAGACGCAGGAGGGGGACGGCTGCGGTATCAGGCATCGCTTTCGGCGGTATGGAGCCGACCGCCATCAAGGTTAGGTCATACTAAGTCGCCAGTGCGAAGTTGCTGGGGAATAAACGCTACAATTCTGGGGTTGTCTGCTGTGCCGGGACGGGGCCCCATACCCCGCCGCCGGCTGTCCGCCCGCCCACGCGAAAGGAACTCCGTGGCTTCTTCCACAGTGACGCGCTCCCGCGCCGAGCTCACTGACGACGTCGACGAGACCGCGCTCGACGACGAGGACTTCGACCTCGACGACGAAGGAGACGACGACGCCGACGACTCCGACTACGACGATGAGGACTATGACGACTCCGACGAGGATGACGACGAGGACTCTGATGAGGACGAGGATGATGAGGACGGTGCGCATGCCGTTCAGGAGGATGACGGCCCCGCCCCTGAGCTGCGCGACTACTACCTGGACGTGAGTCTGGAGGAGAACGGCGACGGCTCCAAGCGCAGTCCCTTCAACAACCCCGCCTCGCTCAAAGGCGTCCGCCTGGCTCCCGGGGCGACGCTCTTTGTGCGCTCGCGCACGATTGTGGAGAACTTGGAGATCGCCGGCCACGGCACCCTGGAGGAGCCCATCACCCTGGCGCCCTACGGCCACGGCCCGGTGCCCCGGTTCGTCATCGGCGACTCCGCCCCCATGGTGGCGCGCGACTACCTGGCCCAGAATGGTTACATCTTCCGCGGCTGGGTCATCAAGGGCATCAAGATGCAGCCCTCGATTGCGGCCCTGACCGGTGAGCTCGAGCGTATGCGCCGGGAGGAGGCGGAGAAGGCCTCCTCCAAGAAGTCCGGCAAGCGCGGCAAGTCCCAGGACAAGGACGGCTCCTTCACCGTCTCCGACTCCGACGAGGGTGACGAGCCCGCTCAGCGGGTCGTCACCGCCGGCGCCACCGCGGACCCGGTCAAGGACTACCTCAAGCAGATCGGTAAGGTCGCGCTGCTGAACGCCGAGCAGGAGGTCGAGCTCGCCAAGCGCATCGAGGCCGGTCTCTACGCCGAGCACCGCCTGGCCGAGGAGGGTAACGACCTGCCGGCCAAGCTGCGCCGCGAGCTGCACTGGGTGGCTCAGGACGGCCAGAGGGCCAAGAACCACCTGCTGGAGGCCAACCTGCGACTGGTGGTCTCTCTGGCCAAGCGCTACACGGGCCGCGGCATGCTCTTCCTGGACCTCATCCAGGAGGGTAACCTGGGCCTCATCCGCGCCGTGGAGAAGTTCGACTACACCAAGGGCTTCAAGTTCTCCACCTACGCCACCTGGTGGATCCGCCAGGCCATCACCCGTGCCATGGCGGACCAGGCTCGCACCATCCGCATCCCGGTGCACATGGTCGAGGTCATCAACAAGCTCGCCCGCGTGCAGCGCCAGATGCTCCAGGACCTGGGGCGCGAGCCCACCCCTGAGGAGCTGGCCGTCGAGCTGGACATGACCCCGGAGAAGGTGGTCGAGGTCCAGAAGTACGGGCGCGAGCCGATCTCCCTGCACACGCCCCTGGGCGAGGACGGGGACTCCGAGTTCGGTGACCTCATTGAGGACTCCGAGGCCGTGGTTCCGGCTGACGCGGTGAGCTTCACCCTTCTCCAAGAGCAGCTTCACGCCGTGCTGGACACTCTCTCGGAGCGCGAGGCCGGTGTGGTCTCCATGCGCTTCGGCCTGACCGACGGCCAGCCCAAGACCCTCGACGAGATCGGCAAGGTCTACGGAGTCACTCGCGAGCGCATCCGCCAGATCGAGTCCAAGACCATGTCCAAGCTGCGCCACCCCTCGCGCAGCCAGGTCTTGCGCGACTACCTGGACTGAGCGGACCAGCAGTACCGGCTCGCTCATCTCAACGGCGTCGGCCCCGGAACCATCAGGGTTCCGGGGCCGACGCCGTCGGTGCTAGTGTCTCGATCGTGACACGGGGTGCCACATGGCTGAGAACACACCCGTCGAACCTGTCCAGCTAGTACTGACGAAGGGATGTCACATGCACTGGGGCATGTCTACCCCAGCGGCGCTTGAGGCGGTACGCCGCCACGCCCCGCTGGTCTCCTGCATCACCAACACGGTGGTCACCAACATCACCGCTAACGTTCTCCTGGCTCTGGGCGCGGCGCCGGCCATGGTGGACATCACGGGAGAGGCGGGCCCTTTTGCCCGCGTCGCCTCCACGCTGCTCATCAACCTCGGCACGCCTCAGCCCGAGCAGCGGGACGCCGCCCGCGAGGCCGTGGCTGCGGCGGCTGACGCGGGCACGCCGTGGGTCCTCGACCCGGTGGCCATCGGCATGCTGACGCACCGCACTGCGCTGGCCCATGAGCTCCTCAGCCGGGGACCGAGCGTCGTACGGGGCAATGCCTCGGAGATCCTGGCTCTGGCCGGTGACGGCAGCGGTGGGCGGGGCGTCGAGACCGCCGACGACGTCGCCGCGGCGCTCGATCCGGCCTGCGACCTGGCCCGCAGCCACGGCTGCGTCGTCGCCGTCTCCGGGCCCGTCGACCTGGTCACCGACGGCGAGAGCGTCGTCCATATTCAGGGTGGCTCCGCGCTACTGACTCGGATGACCGGCGGGGGCTGCGCTCTGGGTGCGGTGGTCGCGGCCTTTCTCGGGGCGGGGCGGAAGGAGGGTCTGGGTGACGTGAGCGCTGTTGTCGCTGCGCACGCCGTCTACAGCGCTGCTGCCGAGCGCGCGGAGGCTCGATCAACCGGCCCCGGATCCTTCCCGCCGGCCTTCCTCGACGCCCTGTACACCCTTGAGGTGCAGGACCTGCAGAACGTCAGCGTCAGTGCTACCGGGGCGACCACCGCCGCGCAGGGAGGGCTGGTATGAGGGCCGTGCCGGACTTGTCGGTTTACCTCATCACCGATGAGGGCCAGTGCCGCTCGCGCGGCAGAGACGTCCTGGCCACCGTTGAGGCCGCTGTCGACGGCGGAGTCACCTGCGTTCAGCTGCGCGCCAAGGGGGCCGACGGCGGACTCTTCCTGACTCAGGTGCTGGAGGTGGCCGAGGTGGTCGGTGATCAGGTCCCCGTCATCGTCAACGACCGCGTCGACATCTTCCTGGCGGCGCGTGATCAGGGAGCGTCCGTGGCCGGGGTACACCTCGGCCAGTCGGACCTGCCCGCTCGCATCGCACGCCGTCTCGTCGGGGAGGACGCCTACCTCGGGCTGTCGGCCGCGACTCCCGACGAGCTGTGCACCGCCCAGGAGCAGGGCGCCTGCGACCACGTCGGCATCGGCGTCGTTCACCTCACCGCCACCAAGGCCGACGCCCCGAAGAGCCTGGGGGTGAACGGCGTGGCGCGCATGGCTGCCTTGACCGATCTGCCTGCTGTGGCCATTGGCGGCATTACGGTCAGCGACCTGCCGGCCCTCCGGGCGGGTGGTCTGGCCGGTGCCGCCGTCGTATCAGCCATCTGCACGGCCGAGGACCCCAGGAGCGTCGCCGCCGACCTGCACCGTGCCTGGGACGAAGGAGGTCGGCGATGAGCCAGCAGCGTTCGGCAACCGCGACCGCCTTGACTATCGCCGGCTCAGATCCCAGCGGTGGCGCCGGCATTCAGGCCGACATGAAGGCCATGAGCGCCCTCGGTGCCTACGCGACGAGTGTCATCACGGCGTTGACTGCCCAGTCGACGCGCGGTGTGGCCGGTGTACACGCCGTGCCGGTCGACTTCGTCCGTCTCCAGCTGGACACGCTACTGGATGACATCGTCCCCGATGCCACGAAGATCGGCATGCTTGCCACGGCTGAGCTGGCCGACGCCGTGGGGGAGTACCTTCCCGGGCTCTCCCGCACGGTGCTCGACCCGGTCATGGTCGCCACCTCCGGAGACCGTCTCCTGGATAAGAAGGCGGTCGGCGCCGTGCGCCGTCTGTGCGCCAAAGCCGAACTCATCACTCCTAACCTTCACGAGGCGGCCGTCCTGCTGAGCGAGGAGCCCGCTGCGACCCTCGGGGAGCTGCGCACCCAGGCGCGGCGCCTGCTGGACCTGGGGGCGCGGCGGGTGCTGGTCAAGGGTGGCCACCTCACCGGGGACGCAGACGACTCGGGCAGCACGAGTGAGGCCATTGACGTCTACGCCGATGCCGGCGCCGTCGAGATCCTGCACGGTCGCAGGGTCACTACGAGCAACACCCATGGCACGGGCTGCACGCTGTCCTCAGCGATCGCCTCGCTGCGACCGCGCCGGGCGACCTGGCTGGAGGCGGTGCGGGACGCCAAGGACTACCTCACCGGGGCCATCGAGCACGCCGACGCCCTGGGCATCGGGCACGGACACGGACCAGTGCACCATTTTTACCGAGCCTGGATTAGAACTGGATGGTAAATTATGTGGTTGTCGTCGGCGACCTGATCTCACTGCGGTGCACCTGCTGAAACGAGGCGGAGCGTGTGTCCGCTGCCGAACAGCGCATCCGCCTCCACAGGAGTCAACCCATGACAAACTCTTCCCTTTCTTCACGCGGCTACGCCGCACTGGTTGCGGTCCTCATGCTAGCGGTAACAGGGCTTCTTCCGCTGTCGCCACTGGCCACCTCGACCCATGCTGCCGAGTCCCCACAGGCCGGAGGTGAAGCTTCCAGCGCGTCCTCGACAGCGGTGACCGCGCCCACCAGCTTCGGTAAGAACGCCGAGCCGATCCCCGATGAGCGGCCGGCGGCCGAGGTAAGTCATGAGGCGGACCAGGATGTTCTGAGGTACTGGACGCACGAGCGCATGGCCGCAGCCAAGCCCTTGGACGCCGACGCGGCTGATGATTCTGCTCAGGAGCAGCCGGTGGCCGCTGAGAACGGCGGCGACAGCTTCAGCTCGACGGATCCGGCCGGAACGACTGAGCCCGTTGCCCCGGCTGCCGACGGAGGTGCGACCCCGCCGGCCAGGGCCAAGGGGAAGTTGTTCTTCAACGGCTACGACCCTGACAACGCCTACTGCAGCGCCTCGGTCCTCAATACTCCGTCCAAGAGTGTGATCATCACTGCGGCCCACTGCGTCTACAGCTCCGCGAACGGCTGGGCGAAGGACGCGGTCTTCGTCCCCGACTACGACCGCACCCAGGCCGACCCGGACCCGGTGGGAGTCTGGACGATCCGGTCGATGCGCACCTCTGACGGCTGGCGAGCCGATCAGACCGACTACAGCAACGACGTCGCCTACGCCACGCTCAACAATGGCGGAGACGCGAACAAGCCGGTCGTCGACGTCGTAGGCGGCCACGGTCTGGCTTGGGGAGGCAGTTACGTCTTCCAGGCCACGATCTTCGGATACCCCACCAACAAGACAACCCCCGACGGCCGCGGCACCATCTACTCCTGCGTCAGGACCACGGAGGAGTCGGAGGGCAAAGTGAGGACCGAGGGATGCGACTTCGGTAAGGGTGCCTCGGGAGGACCCTGGCTCTACCGGTACGACGAGGCCACTGGGCTCGGCTACGTGCGGTCGGTGACCGCCCTGTGGCGGTCTCAGGGAGGCGTGAACCGAGGTCCCTACTTCACCGAGGCCGTTAAGACCATGCTGGACGCGACCGCCGGGGACTGATGAGACCGGGCCTCAGCCTCGGCTGTTTTCCGAAGCCGACGGTGCGGTCCGCACTGGAACCGGTTGCCGCGGTGTCGTTGTCGTGGGCTCCGTTCTAACGGCCAGAAGAGTCATGGCGAGTACGAGTGTCGCGACCAGCGTCACCGAGGCGATCACCACGGCCGCCCACGCCGGTCGCCTATACTGGCTCGAGCTGCGCAGGTGCGCGACGCCCATGACGAGGGCGATAAAGGACAGCGGTACCCCGAGGAAGGGAAGCGGAATCACACCGCACCTGCGGTCGCAGCAGTCAGGGCGCTGACAGTCAGAGAGCGGCCGAGGCCGGCCTTGGCCTTTAGCTGTTGGTCCACGGCGATTCTCCTACTCGTCTCCTCGGCTCGGTTGGCCGCTGCCCATGGTGAAACCCGTCCCTGCCGAGTGCCAGAGCGAGGCCTGAGTCTTTCAGATGAAGCCTTCTGAGATTCTTCCGCGGTCGTGACTGCTCCCACCGGGCACTTCTGCCCGTGCGGCTCAGGACCGACTCGGGTGGCGCACAGCCCGGGCTCGTAGACTGAGGACCGGGAGACGTCTTCGCCCGGGAGTACTGAGATGGTTCACGCACGCACTGCCCTCGCCCAGTCCGACACCCTCCGCCTCGTCTGGCCCCAGTGGCAGGGGGCGGGGGAGTCCTCGGTGCGGAGCCTACTGCCCGAGCTGCCCTACGGGGAGGCGCGGCGCGTCTACGCACTGGGAACCCGGGTGCTGACAGCGCTCCTGCCCGAGCACGCCGGTCCCACAGAGATCGTTCCCGTCAGCGACGGGCCTATCGGCGAGGAGGTGCTCGTCACCGACGGCATGGAGTCGCGCGCCCAGATCCTGGCTGGGATCCGTGACGCCCGCGAGGCGATCGCCCGGCACGATGCTCCCAGGATCCTCACCCTGGGCGGGGACTGCGCTGTTTCCGTCGTCCCCTTCACTGAGCTCGCCGCCCGTTACGGAGACGATCTGGCCGTCGTCTGGATCGACTCCCACCCTGACATCGGCACCTCGCACTCCCAGTACCCCGGTTACCATGCCATGGCGGTCTCCCACATCATCGGTACCGGTGACGTCGAGGTGATGGATGAGCTGGCGGCCTTCGTCTCCCCGAGTCGCCTGGCCCTGGCGGGCCTGCACTCCTGGACCGAGGACGACTACCCGAACATCGCCAAGTGGGGGCTGCACGCCTTCGGCCCGGCCGACCTGCGCGACTCGACGACGCCCCTGCTGAAATGGTTGGAGACCACCGGGTGCAGCCGCGTAGCCGTCCATCTGGACGTCGACACCGTGGACGCCGACGAGGTCCGGCTGGGACTGGGCTACGATCGCGGCGGCCTGAGCGTGACCCAGACCAACCGCGTGGCCAGGGATCTGGGGCGGGCGGCCGACGTCGTCGGCCTGACGATCGCCGAGTACGTGCCCCGGCAGGTCGTTTATCTCGCCCGCCTCCTGGAGGAGCTGCCGCTTCTATGAGCGATTGGGACGAGGCCGCCCGAGCTCGCCTCCGGGGCGACGGGCGTCAGTCGGTGATGACCTTGGCGCCGGTGGTGTTCTTGGCGGCGTCGAGGGTCCCCAGGTCGGTGACGCTGGGGAAGCCGGCATTGCGCATGACGGCACTGGCCATCTTGGGCTGGTCGTCCGTCCCATAGATCTGGTACTGGGAATTACGGTCCAGTCCCGAGATCTCCTTGGAGAAGTCGCCGGAGGAGAAGTCGTAGTTGACGGCTCCCTCCAGGTGCCCCTGCTTGTACTCCTCGGCTGAGCGCAGGTCGATGATGACCACAGGACCGGTGGCCTTCGCGTCCGCCGGGGCGGTGTGCGCCGAGGCGGACGCGCCAGAGCCGGAGGATCCTGAGCAGCCGGTCAGTGCCAGCGCACCGCAGGAGACAAGCAGGATAGAGATGGCCAGGGCGCGGATAGGGCGTTTCACAGACAGTTCCTTCGGGAGTCACGCGGCTTCGTCGAGCCTGGTTGGGAGCGGGTGGGATGCTGGATCAGCGTAAGGCTCTGTGCCTGGGAGACTCGGGGCGGGAACTGGGGGCAGGGCCTCAGAAGTGAGGATAAGCGGCGGCTGGTGGGAACCGGCAGTGATACTCAGTGAACGATGGCGTGGATTTCCGTGAAAAAGTCCACGTCAGTTGCCGGCGGTCAGGCTCGCGGTCTCGTCCTGGAACAGCAGTGCGACCTCCTTGAGCTTCTCACCGTGCTGACGGGCGTGGTGACCGCAGAAGAAGAGCTCGCCGGTCAGCATGACAACTCGGACATAGGCCTGCGCGTCGCAGACGTCGCAGCGGTCGGCGGTGGTCAGTGGGCGCTTGGTGGAGTCGGCGGCAGAGGTGGTCTGCTCGTCCAGGGTGGTCACCGCCTGTGCGGCGGTCGAGATTCCGGTTGTGCTCATGGCCCGCATTGCATCATGACGCAGGTGCTTCCGACCGTCCGAAAGAGCCGTTTCCGCCTGAGGCGCACGCGCTTTCGCCCACGGCGCACCGCCGCCATGGCTCACCTCACCGTGAGGCCGACCGATCAGGTGAATGCTGGAGGCGGTACCGGCGGTTTGCCAACGGCTGGAAGCTCGGGAGAGGAGCAGTCAGGATGTCGGTGGTGCAGGAGTTCCGCGATCGTGAGATCGCGCGCCTTGAACGCTCGGGCTGGGTAACCAACACGGCCCTGTTCCAGGCGCTGGAGGCCAAAGGTCTGCGGCCGCCCGCTCAGGTGGTGGCCGAGTGCCTGGACGAGAGCACGGGGCGCAGCGGGAGCACCGGCAGCCGCTGGGAGCGGGCAGCGCGCGCGGTGACCCATCTGCGCGAGCACTTCGCCTCCTTCCGCTTCGCCGACGACGTCGACTACGGACTGCTCACGATCCCGGCGATCGACCGGCTCGACACCCGGGGCGCCATCGACCCTGATATCCGTCGTGGCCAGCAGCCTGACCTGGTCGACGATCTCGTCGATCCGGCCCTGGGGGAGGGAGCGAGGCTCGGTGACGTCAACGGACTCACGCTGGAGCGGGACGGTTGGGCGGTGGTGGTCGGCGTCGTCGGCCAGTACGGTATCTCCGCGGGAAGCTATGAGGACATCACCGGTGCCTCCGCCGAGCGCTTCGAGGTCGATGGCGTCGATACCCGCACCCTCATGACCCGTCAGGTCTGGGGCGCACGCCTCCTGCAGTGCTCGCCCGGCCTCGTCCCCGACTCCGACTACGCCGAGCGGTGGACCTTCACGCTCTTCCCGGCCGAGGGCCTGGTGGGCGGACGGGCCGTCTCAGGCACTGTGCTCAAGCGGCGGGTGCGCTTCCGGCTGGGCAAGGCGGACCGCGGTATCGGCAGCGCCCGGGTGTGCCCCGCGCTCCCGCTCCTGTGACGTGAGTGGCCCAGTGGCATTGGGGAGCTCTGCGGTTGCATGACGTATGACGCCACACGCCTCCTCACGGCGGGGCACGAGGCGCTGGCGGCGCTGATCGGCTAGATTCCCAGCGTGCCGTCATCCGAGAACAAGACCAGCCGGGGCGACTACTCCGCCCGCCACCTCTCCGTCCTGGAGGGGCTCGAGGCCGTGCGCAAGCGCCCGGGAATGTACATCGGCTCCACCGACCAGCGCGGCCTCATGCACTGCGTGTGGGAGATCGTCGACAACGCCGTCGACGAGGCCCTCGAGGGACACGGTGACGACATCTCGGTGACCGTTCACGACGACGGCTCCATCGAGGTGCGCGACAACGGGCGTGGCGTGCCCGTCGACATCGAGCCCTCCTCCGGCCTGACCGGCGTCGAGCTCGTCTACACCAAGCTGCACGCCGGCGGGAAGTTCGGAGGCGGGTCCTACGGTGCTGCCGGCGGTCTTCACGGCGTGGGCGCCTCCGTCGTTAACGCCCTGGCCGAGCGCATGGACGTCGAGGTCGACCGTGGCGGCAAGACCTACGCCATGAGCTTCCACCGCGGTGAGCCCGGTATCTTCGACGACTCCTCCGGGCGCGGTCCCTCCTCGCCCTTCACCGAGTTCACCAAGGCCTCCGAGCTGCGCGTCATCGGCAAGGTGCGCCGCGGCGTCTCCGGCACCCGCGTGCGCTACTGGGCCGACCCCCAGATCTTCCCCCGCCCCACCGAGTACGACGCCGCCGCCCTGCGCGCCCGGCTGCGCCAGACCAGTTTCCTCGTGCCCGGACTCACCCTGCGCCTGGAGGACAAGCGCCCCGAGGCCGAGGCCATCGCCGCCTCCAACACACCCGCCGCCGACGCCGGGGAGACCGATGACGCCGTCCACGAGGTCACCTTGCGGGCGGCCGCGAAGAACGCCACTGAGAACCGCGGCGACCTGTTCGATACCGGAGACGATGACGGCGTCGAGGTCTTCCAGGCCCTGGGAGGCACGGCCGACTTCGTCGACTTCCTGGCCTCCGACGGCTCGGTGACCGACACCTTCCGCCTCACCGGCGAGGGCACCTACACCGAGACCGTCCAGCAGCTCGACCGCGCCAGCGGACACCTGCGACCCGTGGAGGTCGAGCGCACCTGCACCGTCGACGTCGCCCTGCGCTGGGGGATCGGGTACGAGACCACCGAGCGCTCCTTCGTCAACATCATCGCCACCCCCATGGGCGGCACCCACCTGACCGGCTTCGAGCAGGCTCTCACCAAGGTGCTGCGCAAGCGCATCGAGGCCGACTCCCGGGCCCTGAAGATCACCTCCAAGGACGGCCGGGTCGAGAAGGACGACATCATGGCGGGCCTGACCGCCGTCATCACGGTGCGCGTGCCGGAGCCCCAGTTCGAGGGCCAGACCAAGGAGGTCCTGGGCACCGGGCCCGTGCGACAGATCGTCTCCAAGGTGGTCGAGCGCGAGCTCACCACCCTGCTGACCTCCTCCAAGCGGGACCTCAAGACCCAGGCGCGCGCTCTGGAGGAGAAGATCGTCGGCGAGATGCGCGCCCGTGTCTCGGCCCGGCTGCACAAGGAGATCACCCGTCGCAAGACCGCCCTGGAGACCTCCTCCCTGCCGGCCAAGCTCGCCGACTGCCGCAGTGACGACGTCGCCGCCTCCGAGCTGTTCATCGTTGAGGGCGACTCCGCCCTGGGCACCGCCAAGAACGCGCGCAACTCCGAGTTCCAGGCGTTGTTGCCTATCCGCGGCAAGATCCTCAACGTGCAGAAGGCCTCCCAGGCCGACATGCTGCGCAACGTCGAGTGCTCGGCCATCATCCAAGTGGTCGGTGCCGGTAGCGGACGCACCTTCGACCTCGAGTCCGCCCGCTACGGCAAGGTCATTCTCATGACCGACGCCGACGTCGACGGCGCCCACATCCGCACCCTCCTGCTGACTCTCTTCTTCCGTTACATGCGTCCCATGATCGAGGCGGGGCGGGTCTTCGCCGCCGTCCCGCCCCTGCACCGCATCGAGGTGTCCGGTTCGGGGCGGCGCAAGAAGGAGATCATCTACACCTACTCCGACGAGGAGCTCATCACCACCTTGCGCCGCCTGGAGCGCTCGGGCCGCAGCTTCAAGGAGCCCCAGCGCTACAAGGGCTTGGGGGAGATGGACGCCCACCAGCTCGCCGAGACCACCATGGAGCCCCAGCACCGCACTCTGCGGCGCATCACGCTGGGGGACGAGGCCCAGGTCATGGAGGCCGAATCCATTTTTGAGCTTCTCATGGGTTCGTCGGTCGAGCCCCGCCGCGACTTCATCGTCGAGGGCGCCCGTGACGTTGATCGCGAGCGCATCGACGCCTGACCAACGATCGGAGGTTCGACAGCTCCTTCAGGTAGTCTCGGTAGCCTTCGCGTCACGGCCCGTCAGAGGCCGAGGCAGGTACTCGTTGACTGATCGTCATTCTTCGTCCTCATGAGGGAGGTGCGCTATGGCACCCGGTTACGGCATCCGCCGGGCGGGCTCCTCACCGTGGCCCATCCTGCGCCCGGGGCCCCGCTCGGCGTTGTCACGCGAGCTGTCCTGGCGGCCGCTGGGCCCGGAGGACAACCACGAGCTGGCCGCGCTCATCGCCCGGGCCGAGGAGGTCGACAACCCTCCCTACCGCACCAGCGAGCAGGAGACAGCCGAGTACTTCCTCGACCCCACCTACTCCGGGGTCGCCGGCCGCGACACCGACGGCATCATGCGCGCCTTCGGACTGGTACGGCTGCGCCCGGCCGGCGAGATCTACGCCTCCATGACCGGCACCGTGGACCCGGCCTTGCGCAAGCGCGGCATCGGCCGCGCCCTCTTGCACTGGCAGGCCGAGCGGGCCCGCCACCTCGTGGGTGCCGAGCGGGCCGGTTCCGTCCCGGGGCGGAGCGCTGCTCAGGTTCCCGCACACGTGGTCACCACCGTCATGGAGGACGACGAGCGCATGCAGGGACACCTCAAGGACATGGGGTTCGAACCGATGCGCTGGTACCGTGAGGTGCGCCGCTTCCTCGGCGACGAGATCCCCGAGGTGGACGTGGACGGGTTCATCACCATCGATCCGTGGATCCCCGAGATCGACAGCGATGTTCGGCGCGCCTACGACCAGGCCATGGCCGAGACCTGGAAGGCCGAGAACATCACCCCGGAGGACTGGACCGCAGGCAGCGCCTACTTCGCCCCGCAGTGGAGCTTCGTGGCCATGGACCGCTCCGGGGACCGGGCCCGCGTGGCCGGATACCTGCGCTCTGGCCGCTACGAGCAGGACTGGGAGGCCCTGGGCTGGCGCGAGGGGTACACCGACGTGCTCGGGGTCCTCAGCGACTACCGCCACCGCCGGATCGGGCCCGCGCTGCTCGTGGCCGCCATGCGAGCCTACGCGGCCGACGGCATGGAGTACGCCGCCGCCGGCGTCGACACCGACAACCCCAGCGGCGCCGTCGACCTGTATCAGTCCCTGGGCTACGTCCCCACCCGCGGCACCATCCTCTACGCCCTCGACGTCTGAGCAGCCTACCCAGCGTCGACCCGGGCGGTTCAGGCCCGCTGGTGGGCCACGGCGCCGGCCACGATCGTGGCCAGAGGCCTCACCCGGGCCAGCGCCTCGGCCCCGAGACGCAGAGGGTCCTCGGCCAGGAGTACCAGGTCGGCCGGTGAACCCACCGCCACCGGGTCGGCACCGTCGACACTGGCCGCCAGAGCCTCCTCGGCCGTGAGCCGCTGAGCGGGCGACCATACCGAGCCGTCCGGCGTCCTGCGCCCGACAGCCGCCGACATCGCCAGCCACGGGTCCAGCGGCGCCACCGGGGCATCCGATCCCAGCTGCAGCAGAGCCCCCGCGGCCACCATGTCCGCAAACGCGTAGGTGCGCTCCTCCAGCCCCGGCCATACCCGGCCCACCGCCGCCCAGTCGTCGATGAGGTGGGCCGGCTGAACCGACAGCTCAACGCCGCAGGCCACAAGGCGCCTAAGAGCACCGTCAGGGTCATTGAGGGCGTCGGCGGGCAGCAGCTGGGCGTGCTCCAGGCGCCCGACGGCCCCCGAGCTCGCGAAGGCGGCGGCGACGTCGTCGACAGCCGCGTCCCCGATGGCGTGGATGGCCATCTCGTAACCCTGCCGCCCGGCCCGGGCCATGAGATCGGTGAGCTCGGCCCGGTCGATATTGACCACGCCGCAGGCGTGCTCCAGACCCAGCTCGGCCGGGTAGGGCTCGCACATGTGCGCGCTGCCCGAGCCCATCGACCCGTCGGCGATCACCTTGAGCGGACCTTGAACCAGTACCGGGGAGCCATCGGGCAGGTGCGGCGAGCCCGCCATCTCGGTCCCGGTGCGCAGGCCCCGGGTGATCCAGTGCTCCAGCTTGTCGCGGTAGACCGCGATGCGGATGCGGGGCAGCGCCTCGGGAAGGACGCCCTGAGCCGCCATGGCCTGCAGACGCCTCGGCCAGTCGTCGGGATCCTCCGACCAGCTCATGTCGACTACCCCGGTCACCCCTCGGGCCAGCATGTCGGCCAGGACCTGCCGATAGCCGGACTCGCGCAGCTCGCGCGTGCCCGGGACCTCATCGAGCCGGTCCAGCAGAGCGAACCAGGGATCCTCCTTCATCGGCGCCCCCAGCTCCTGGGCGCTGGCCTGCGGCAGACCGAAGATACGCAGCGCCGCCGAGTTCAGCCACCCTGAGTGCACGTCCCCGGAGATGAGCAGCGTGGGGATCTCACCGGTGACGGCATCGAGCTCGGCCACAGTGGGCACCCGAGGCCAGTTGGACAGGCGGTGCCCAAAGCCCTGGATCGTGGCCGGCCGCGACCCCGCAGGCAGATCCCGTAGCGCTTGGGCCACCAGCTCCAGGGCCTCCTCGGCGCTGCCGGTGGCCAGCGTGTCGATGCGAGCCGAGCGCGCCGCCTCCATGTCCAGGTGGGCGTGGGCGTCCCACAGGCCTGGGATGAGGAAGGCGCCACCGGCCTGAAGCACCTGCGTTCCATATGTGCTCAGCCCCCGCCCCACCTCGACGACGCGGCCGGTCTCCACGCGCACGTCCACGGGCTCGCCCGGGCAGAGCGGAACGTCTAAGAGACCCGGGCCCCAGCCGCCGCGACGGAGCCTGCCCAGCTCGGTGCGGGAACGGAAGGGGACGATACGCACGTCCCTGAGCAGCAGGTCTGCGGGCGGTCGATCAGCCATGAGTCACTCTAGGCACATCCGGCATGTTCACGGACGGTTTTCCGGGGCGCTCCGCCCAGGTCCGACCCGCTCAGCCGATGCCGATGATGGGGGAGGGCAGTGGTGAGCCGGAGCCGTCGCGCCGCTCGTCGGCCTCCGGCAGCGCGACCGGCTTACCGCCCTCGCGCAGCGCCCGCGCCGGCGCCACTCCCACCCAGGCGGCCACCAGCTCGTCCTCACCGCGCAGGAAGCGGTGGGAACGCACCCCGCCCGTGGCCCGTCCCTTGGCCGGGTACCGGTCCAACGGGGTCACTTTGACACTGCCACCGCCGGTGCCCGGAAGCGAGCTCTCGGACCCGGCCACCGTCACCACCACGGCCTCGGCCAGCAGATCCTCGGGAACTGCCGCACCGGCGATGACCCGGGCGCCCTCGCGCAGCGAGATCCCCGCCATGCCACCGGCGCCCCGGCCCTGCGGGCGCACCTTGGCGGCCTGGAACCGCAACAGCTGGGCGTCAGAGGTCACCAGGGCCAGGAAGTCCGTATCCCTCGCGGTGCCGGCGAAGACCACCCGGTCGTCGTCGGACAGGGAGATGACCTCCCAGCTCTCGGCGTTCCTGGGCTCATCACCGGGCTTGACCCGCTTGATGACACCGTCGGCCGTGGCCAGAACGATCGGTGGGTTGTCGGCCGAGCCCACCGGGACCAGCCCCACCACCTTCTCCTCGGGCTCGGTGTCCACCAGCTGGCGCACCTGAGTCGCACCGGCCAGCCCCGGAGCCTCCTCTGTGCGGGGCACCTCCGAGGTGGAGACGACATCGAGCAGCACCAGCCGCCCCGTGTCGGTGACCGCACCGATCCGCCCACGCGCCGTGGTCGCCACCTGAGACGTCAGGGCGTCATGGGGCCGGCGCCCACCGGTGCGGGCGACCGGCTCAGCGCCAGGGGTGCGCGCCACCAGGCCGGTCGCCGAGAGCATCACCCGGCACGGGTCGTCGGGAACGGTCAGCGGGACCGGGGACGAACCCGGCATGAGCGTCATCGGCTCTGCGGAGGCTTTGGCCTGCTTGACCGTACTGCCACCGGTGGCCCCCGAGGCGTCGTCCTCGGGCGGCGCGACGCTGGCCGACGACGTCACACGCTCGCCGGATGTCTCCAGCAGCACCGTGCGCCGCGAGGTGCCGAACTGCTCGGCCACGGCCGCCAGCTCACGGGAGACCACGCGCCGCAGCAGGACCTCGTCGGCCAGGATCGCCTCGAGGGCCTCGATCTCCCGGGCCAGCTCGTCGCGCTCCTTCTCCAGCTCGATAACCGAGAACTTCGTGAGCCGGCGCAGCTGGAGCTCGAGGATGTAGCTGGCCTGCGGCTCGGTGAGGTCGAAGACCTGCATGAGCCGAGAGCGCGCCGTGGCGGCGTCGTCGGAGGAGCGGATGACGGCGATGACCTCGTCAATGTCGAGGATGGCGATGAGCAGGCCGTCCACCAGGTGGGCGCGCTCGCGGCGCTTGCCTAGGCGGAACCGGGTGCGCCGGGTGACCACCGTGAGACGGTGGCGCACGAACACCTCCAGCAGCTCGCGCAGCCCCAGGGTGTGGGGCTGGCCGTCCACGAGGGAGACGTTGTTGATGCCGAAGGAGTCCTCCAGCGGCGTGTGCTTGTAGAGCTGGGCCAGGACGGCCTCGGGGTTGTAACCGTTCTTGACGCTGATGACCAGGCGGGTTCCGTGCCTGCGGTCGGTCAGGTCCGCGACGTCGGTGATGCCCTGGAGCTTCTTGGATCCCACCGCCTCCTTGATCCGGGCGATGATCTTCTCGGGCCCCACCATGTAGGGCAGCTCAGTGACCACGATGCCCTTGCGGCGTGGGGAGACGGACTCCACGTGGGCGGTGGCCCGCGTGAGGAACTTGCCGCGTCCCACGCGGTAGGCCTCCCGGATCCCGTCCAGGCCCACGATCATGCCACCGGCGGGCAGATCCGGCCCCGGCACGAAGGCCATGAGCTCCTCCAGGCTCGCCTCCGGGTGGGTCAGCAGGTGCCGGGCAGCGGCAACCACCTCCACGAGGTTGTGCGGCGGCATGTTCGTGGCCATGCCCACCGCGATGCCTGCCGCGCCATTGACCAGCAGGTTCGGGAAGGCGGCCGGCAGCACCTCGGGCTCGGTGAGTGTGTAGTCGTAGTTTGGGGCGAAGTCGACCGTGTCCTCATCCAGGTCCGCCGTCAGCGTCAGGGCCGACGCGGCCAGACGCGCCTCGGTGTAGCGGGGGGCCGCCGGACCGTCATCCAGGGAGCCGAAGTTGCCGTGCCCGTCAATGAGTGGCAGACGCATCGTGAAGGGCTGCGCCAGGCGTACCAGCGCCTCGTAGATCGCGGTGTCGCCGTGGGGGTGTAGCCGCCCCATGACATCGCCCACGACCCGGGAGGACTTCACGTGCGGTCGGTCGGGACGCAGACCCATGCGGTCCATCTGGAACAGGATGCGACGCTGAACCGGCTTGAGCCCGTCGCGCGCGTCGGGCAGGGCGCGCGCGTAGATGACGGAGTAGGCGTACTCCAAGAAGCTGGTACGCATCTCCGTGGACAGGTCAAGGTCGACGATCTCCCCGTCGGTCGGGGGAGGAGCCTGGGTGGAGGCAGACTTCGGCATGAGCGCATTCTCCGAGGAACCGAGCCGAAAACAAACCACGACACCCGGGCGTGACAGGTCAGACGCCCCCGCTGAGAGCGATCGCTCCAGGCCAGGGCCGGGCTACCGGCACTCGACGACGATGGCACAATGACGACCATGACGACCCACTCACGCCAGAACTCGGCCGCCAGCCCGGCCCCTGGCTCGGCTACCTCTGAGGCGCTGCAGGACGCGGCCGTCGATCTGGCGCAGCAGGTGGAGCTCGCCGGCTACTATCCCGAGCTGGTGCTCGACACCCTCCGGCTGGCCTCGGGCGAGGAGGAGATCATCTCCGGCATGGTCCAGGCTGAGACCACCTTCGCCGAGGCCGTCCACCGGCACCTGACCGTCCTGTCCCTGACCTCGACCCGCCTCATCATCGTCCACGTCGACGACGCCCCTCGTGACGACGGCAGCCCCGGCGCCCTGGCCACCAGCGAGGCCGTTCCGCTCAGCCGCATCCGCTCCATGGCTCTGACCCGGGGCGTGTCCGATCCCGCCCAGGGAGGCGGCACCTTGACCGAGATGACGATCGCGGTCTCCTGGGGATCGGTGCGCCGCATCGACATGGAACCGGCCACCTGCGGGGATCCCGACTGCCAGGCCGACCACGGCATGACCGGCGTCTCCGTACCCGACGACGTCGTCATCCGTGTGGCCGCGGGCGTCGAGGGAGCGGCGGCCCTGGCCCGGGCCGAGACCTTCGCCAGCCGGCTCTCGCAGATGACGGCCCGCGCCGCCTCCCTGTGACGGCACCGGTAATGAGGCTCCAGACCGCTGCCGAGGAAACCTCGCCGATTTCCGCTTCGAAACCCGTCCAGGAACCGGCTCTGCGCTACGTCCTGGCGGTTGGCGCTGTCAGTGCCGGGCTGACCCTCGGCGACATCGAGTGCGACAGCGACGTCGTCGCTGATTCAGTCGTCTCCGACTCCCAGGCCCGTCTGGTCGCCCGCAGCTGGGGGATCAAGGTGGGTGACGGCCCCGGCGAGGCTCCCGACGGTAGCCCCGGAACCGTTGTCGTCCTCGTGGACGGGCTGGGCCTGGAGATGCTCCGTCAGCGTCGCGGGCACACCCCCACTCTGCGACGCTGGCTGGCTCAGCAGGACAACAGCGACGGCAATGACGGCGCCGGGATCCTCACCTGTCGTCCTTCGACGACGGCTGCGGCCCTGACCATGCTGGGAACCTCCGCCCTGCCCGGCACCACCGGCATGGTCGGCTACTCGGTGCTCAAGCCCCATCTGGGGCCTACTCTTCCCGCTTCAACGGCCCCCCGCTCCGACCAGGTCCTCAGTCTCATCACCTGGAAGGGTGATGGCGTCCCCAGCCCCCGGACCTGGCAGGACATTCCCACGATCTTCGAGCGCCTCCCGGCAGGAAGCGCGGTGAGCATCGGGCCGGCCCGCTTCGCCGGTTCCGGCCTGACCGAGGCAGCCCTGCGGGGCACCGAGCACCTGGGGGCCGACCGCATGGAGGACCGGCCCGGCCTGGCCGCGAGCGCCCTGCGCCGTGGAACACCCCTGGTCTACCTCTATGTCGGCGAGCTGGACAAGACTGGCCACAGGCACGGCTGGCTCAGTGCGCAGTGGCTGGCCCAGCTCGAGCGCCTCGACGCCGCTATGGCCGAGTTGGTCCGCCGAGTCCCCGCTGGCACAAGACTCATTTTGAGTGCTGATCACGGCATGGTCGATACCGATGCCGACCACCGTATCGACCTGAGCGCCCACCGCGAGCTCGCGCGCGACGTCGTCGCCGTGGCCGGCGAGCCCCGCCTGACGCACCTGCACGTTGCCGACGGAGACGCCGACCTCGCCGCGGAGGTGGCCCGCCGGTACCGTGACGTACTGGGGGAGCGGGCGGCGTGGATCGGCACCCGCGAGCAGGCCGCCGAGCATCTGGGGGCTCTCAGGGCACGGGCGCGAGGCGTGGTCGGTGACGTCGTCGTAGCCATGGCCGGCACCTGGGTGCTCGTGGACCCCAGGGTCCACTCCGAGTCGGCCATCTCCATGACTGGCGTCCACGGCTCCTTCACAACGGCGGAGACCGAGGTGCCGCTGCTGGTCACCGAGGCCTGACGCGGCCCGGAGCTCCGAGAGCCCAAGCGTTCTGAGAGGCTCCGGACCCTGTGGACTCTGTGCGCGATCCGGCTACTCGGGCCTGGCACCGAAGACGATCTCGTCCCAGGAGGGCACGGAACGGCGCGAGCGCCGACGCGACTTCTTCTTGGCCGGGGTGGTCGTCCTGGGCATGTCGGGCAGTGGCTCCTGCGTGCCCGCTCCTTGGGCGGCCGACGCTCCCGGCGAGGCCTTGGCGACGACCTCTGAGCGCGAGGGCATGGGGATCTCCGGCACCGGCTCAGTAGGACTGTCCGCACCCGCAGGAGCCTGACTCCCCACCGGTACCCGCTCCACGGCGGGGCTCGGAGCCGACGGCGCTGCGGAGGGTGCGCTGGAGGCCGTCACCAGCCTGCTCCCGGCCGGGTGGTTGCCTGTGTGTAGACGTCGACGCTCCGACATGGAGTAGACCTGGGCGCTCAGACCCGCAGCCTGCTCCAAGGACTCGTCGGCCGCCTCGGCACGGCGGGCCTCGGTACGGTGCTCCTCAATCCCTCTGGCCGGGGGAGAGGGAACCTCGGGGCTTTCCGGGCTGCTGGTGTAGTCGATGCCGTGAGGATCGGTGAAGGCGTCCTCGTCGCTCTGCTCCGGCCCGAGGAAGTCATCCATGCCGTCATCGCGGGGGACCTCGACCTCGACTCGTCGGCCCCGGCTGGAGGCCAAATCTGCCAGCAGCGCGTCGGTGTCATCCGCCGACATGGCCCCACCTGTGGGGCGGGAGTACTCCCGCACCGGCAGCATCCCGGCGGGCATCTCGACAGCCAGACCCGCAGGCTCAGCAGAGACGGCGGCCGGAGCGGAGACGGCCGACACCACGCCTGTGCTGGGAGAGCCGGCGGTGACGGGTGAGCTCCCCGACTGGGCTGACGGAGCAGTGGCCGAGGCTCCGGGGGCCTTCGAGTCCTGGTCGAAGACGGCAGGGCGCTTGGATCCCGCTCCCGCCTCCGTGAGCCAGCGCGCCTCGTCATCCAGAGCGTGCACCGCTCGGGCTGTCAGGTCCAGTGACCAGCGCGCCTGCTTCTCCTCGGCGGACTGCACGAAGGTCACCATGATGAGCCAGGGGTCGCGGCCCTCGCGCAGCGCGTCCCACTCCAGGCTGGAGGGATCGACGCCTCGGGTGGCCAGCCGGTCCACCACCAGCTCACCGAGCAGGGGGGAGTCCTTCTCCCAGCCGATGCGGCAGGACTGGGCCTGCGAGACGGCCCACTGACGCTCTGCGAGCACTGGTCCCTCGAAGCGGCGTACGTGCTCCACGTCCATGCCCGTGCTGATCGCGACCTCGGCCGCGGTGGCGCCGGCACGCATGTACGCCTGGAGCTGGCGGGGACGCAGGGGTGCCGGTCCCTCGGTCGTCGTCCCCGAGGGGGGCACAATCGCTCCACGGTCTCGGCGTACCGCGGCCCTGAGGGCGTCGTCGACGACGATGCTGTAGCGCTCGCCGTCCTCGTCTGTCATGACAATCGTGTCACCGTTGGCACCCAGCAGCTCGAGTTCGACCATGGGCGGGGCCTCCTTCATCCCGATGTCAGCACGATATGCTCCACTATGTTTCACAGCCTGCCATCCGCAGACGTCAAGCCGTGGGAGGCGCAGCGGTGTGCCACATGTGAAGCACGTGTGAATACCCTCGTGAATCCCCTGGGCTGAGCGCACTGCAAGCGAACTGTGCTCTTTCGTCGGGCGATTTGGCTTGACGAGCCGCCTGTCGGTGCTATTGTGCGCGTGCCTTCCGGGACGGATGTACCGATCGTCGCCGCGACGCCAGTGACGCGTGCGCGACTCGACTCCCGCCTTCCGGAGGTCACCCGAGAGCCGTCGACAGAAAGAGTGACGAGGCCATGGCGACCGACTACGACGCCCCGCGCAAGAATGATGACGAGCCCGAGGCCGATTCCATCGAGGAGCTGACCTCACGGCAGAAGGACCAGTCCTCCGCCGCGATCGAGGAGGACGAGAACGAGGCGGCTGAAGGCTTCGAGCTGCCCGGAGCGGACCTGTCCCGTGAGGAGCTGAGCGTTCATGTCGTTCCCCAGCTCGAGGACGAGTTCACCTGCTCGGAGTGCTTCCTCGTTCACCACCGCAGTCAGCTGGCCTTCGTCGACGAGGCGACCGGTCTTCCGGTGTGCGCCGACTGCGCCGGCTGACGCTCCTATCACAACTCAGGAGAACCCCATGGGACTGTTCTCGCGCCGCCGTGACGACGCATCCACTGATATCGACGACTTCGCCCTCGAGCGCGACACCGGGGCTGACGTCGACGACCCCGACGAGTCCGCAGCCTCCGGTCCCTGGGACCTCAGCGAGCTGCCCGCCGACCAGGAGGACGTGCCCCGCATCGACCTGGGGTCGCTGCAGATCCCGGCCGTTGATGGGATGCAGCTGCGCATGGAGCAGGCCCCTGACGGTACCGTCACCGCCGTTGTCCTCGCGCTGGGCGGCTCTGCGCTCGAGCTGCGTGCCTTCGCCGCACCGCGCACCGCCGGCATATGGGACGAGCTGCGAGGCGACATCGCCGATGAGCTCGCCGGAAACGGTGCCCGCTATGAGGAGAGCTACGGGGAGTACGGCACCGAGCTGGTCGCCCACCTGCCCATGCGAGGCCCTGACGGCACCACGACGACCGGCACGATCAGATTCCTGGGGATCGACGGCCCCCGCTGGTTCCTGCGAGGTGTCCTCCAGGGGCATGCCGCCTCCTCCGAGCAGTCTGCCCAGGCGCTGCGGGAGGTGCTGCGCGGCGTCGTCGTCGTTCGCGACGGCCAGGCCCGCCCTCCCAGGGAGATCCTGCCGCTGCACGCGCCCGGAGCCGTGGCCGGCCCCGAGGCCGAGGACCTGCCCGGCATCGACCCGCTGGCCCCCGGCCCGACCATCGCCGAAGTGCGTTAGATGCCGGCTCTGTCCGCCCGACTGAGGCGGCTGTCCAAGTCGCTGCGCACCAGCCGCGAGCACCTGGAGGCAGAGGACGAGGAGCGCTCCGCCAGCCGCCGGGGCACTGACCCGATCGGGTCTTTGGCGTCGCGTCAACGGGCCCGAGTCTCAGGTGTTCTGCAGGCGGTCACCTACCGTTCCAGCCAGGACAAGCCCATTCTCGTCGGGCAGCTCTACGATGGCACCGGCAGCATTGATCTGGTGTGGTGGGGCCGGCGACGTATCGCCGGCATCAAACCGGGCGCCCACCTGCTGGCCGAGGGCCGGGTCGCTGACGGCATCCATCGCCAGCAGATCCACAACCCCGCGTACCAGCTGCTGGGACCGGGGCAGTAGCAACCGCTAGCGACCTCAGGGGAAGAAGGACTGACGAATGAGCGGCCGTTCTGCTGATACCACCCGCACGGGTCTGGGCGCCATAGACTCCGAGCGTTTCGACGCCATGGCCGCAGTGGGCGGCTGGCGCGGTATCCTCGAGTCCGTCGTTCCCACCCTCGTGTTCGTCCTCGTGATGGCGGTGCGGCCCACCGCCCTGGCGGCAGCCCTGGCCGCCTCACTGGCCGTCAGCGCCGTCGGCCTCGTGGCCCGCTTGGTGCAGCGACAGTCGCCGGCCCAGGTCGTGAGTGGGATCGTGCTGGTCCTCATCTCGGCCCTGTGGGCCTGGCGCAGTGGTGAGGCCTCCAACTTCTACGCCGCCGGCCTCATGATCAACGCCGCCTGGCTAGTCGTCTGCCTGGTCTCCCTGCTCATCGGCTGGCCGATCGTGGGAGCCCTCATGACCTTGTGGCACCGGGTTGCCAATGAGCCCGCAGATCCGGGGGAGTCCGGGGAGTCGAAGGAGTCTGAGGGGACCGGTGACGATCCCGCTGCACGCCCGTCCGCCTGGCGCACCGAACCGGCCCTGCGCAACGTGAGGCGCCGCTACCACGCCGGCACCTGGGTCCTGACGCTGCTGTTCGCCCTGAGGCTCATCGTGGAGGTGCCTCTCTACCTTGCGGGTGAGCACGCCGTGTCCTATCTGGGCGCCGCCCGTCTCATCCTGGGGGTGCCGCTGTACGCCGTGACCCTGTGGTTCATCTGGCTACTGGTCGCCCCCAACCGGATCGCTCAGGCTGAGGAAGGCACTGACACTGACCGGCACTGACCCGTGCCGAGCAGTAGCCCCGGCTCAGAGCCGGTGAGAGCGGCTGATGGTCATGTGAAGATGAGGAGCAGCTCCTCCAGGCCGGACTCTCCTTCGCGCGCTGTGAGGAAGATGAGCTCGTCCCCGCGTTCGAAGCGCTCGTCGCGGTCCGGCGTGATGGGTCGGTAGTCGCGCAGGATCGCGACCAGCACTGTGTGGGGCGGCAGCTCGATGTCGGAGACGAGCTCGCCGATGACCGGCGAGTCCTCCGGCAGGGTCAGCTCATGCATGGAGGCGCCAGACTGGTGGAAGTGGAAGATGCTCACCAGGCTGCCCACGCTGACGGCCTCCTCCACCAGCGCCGTCATGAAGCGAGGTGTCGATACGGCCACGTCCACCCCCCAGGTCTCATCGAAGAGCCACTCGCTCTTGGGGTTGTTGACCCGGGCGACGGTACGGGGCACCCCGTACTCGGTCTTGGCCAGCAGGGAGATGACCAGGTTGGCCTTGTCGTCACCGGTAGCGGCCACGATGACGTCACAGCTCTCGGCTCCGGCGCGCTCGAGGGCCTCGATGTCACAGGCGTCCGCCAGCTGCCAGTCGGCCTCCGGCACCGAGGCGATGCGCATGGCCTCGGCGGAGCGGTCGACGAGTGTGACCTCGTGGCCGTGGCTGATGAGCTCGCGGGCGATGGAACGGCCCACTGATCCGGCTCCGGCAATCACGATCTGCATGGCTCAGACCTCCTGGGTCGGGGCGTGGGACAGCGCGCGGCGCACCTGGCCGATGCGGTCGGTGCTCACCGCCAGGTGCAGACGATCGTGCTCCTGGATGACGGTGGCGGACTCCGGCAGCAGAGCGGTGGCATCACGTGAGATCCAGGCGACACGCACCCCCAGTCGGTCCTCGAGCGTTCCGATCGTCGTGCCCACCCACTGAGGGGAGGCACTGGGCTGGATGAGGGCGACCGTGCCCGAGGGGTCCTCGAGCTCACGGGCGCTGGAGCCGGGGAGGATCCGGCGCATCATCTGATCGGCTGTCTGACGCACGGTGGCCACCGTGGGGATGCCCAGACGCTCGTAGACGTCGGCCCGGCGAGAGTCGTAGATCCGGGCCACGACGTTGTCCACGCCGAAGCTCTCCCGGGCCACGCGCGCAGCCACGATGTTCGAGTTGTCCCCGTTGGACACGGCGACGAAGGCGTAGGCCTCGTCGATGCCGGCCTGCTCCAAGGCGTCGCGGTCGAAACCGACTCCCTTGACCTTGCGGCCGTTGAAGTCCGAGGGCAGACGGCGGAAGGAGTCCGAGGAACGGTCGATGACGGACACCGAGTGCCCCATGCGGTCGAGCTGTACGGCCATGGACGCTCCGACGCGACCACAACCCATGATGACGAAGTGCACGAGGACGACGGTACTCCGTTGTCGGGCCGCGGACGTAACATCTGGAGACGTGCGTGACTTCGCAGACCGCATCAAGCGGCTTCTCGTTGGCCGTCCCGTCCCCAGCGGAGCCCTGGGCGAGACGCTCCTACCCAAGAGGATCGCCCTTCCGGTATTCGCCTCCGACGCCCTGTCCTCCGTCGGCTACGCCCCTGATGAGGTCCTCATCACCCTGGCCGTGGCCGGAGTCGCCGCCACGTCGTTGTCGCCGTGGGTCGCCCTGGCCGTCGTCGGGGTTCTCGTGGTGGTGGTGGCCTCTTACCGTCAGACCGTCTACGCCTATCCGTCAGGCGGTGGAGACTACGAGGTGGTCTCGGCCAACCTCGGCTCCCACGCCGGCCTCCTGGTGGCCTCGGCCCTACTGAGCGACTACGTCCTGACCGTCGCGGTCTCCGTCTCCTCCGGCACCGCCTACCTGGCTGCCGCCCTGCCCGCGCTGGTCCCCTACAAGGTGGAGATCGCCGTCGCCGTCGTCACCGTCCTGGCCGTGCTCAACATGCGCGGATCACGCGAGTCGGGTCGGGCCTTCGCCATTCCCACCTACCTGTACATGGGCGTCATCGGCATCATGGCCGTTGTCGGCCTCATCCAGGAGTTGACCGGGACACTCGGACAGGCCGAGTCGGCCGGCCTCGAGGTCGTCACCCACTCCGGCTGGGAGCAGGGTCTGACCGGCCTGGCCGGAGGGTTCCTGGTTCTGCGGGCCTTCTCCTCAGGCTGCGCGGCCCTGACCGGCGTGGAGGCGATCTCCAACGGCGTCCCCAGCTTCCAGCGTCCCAAGTCCCGCAATGCGGCCACCACTCTGCTGCTCCTGGGCGCCATCGCCACCCTGATGCTCATGAGCGTCATCCACCTGGCCGGTGCCGTCGGCGTGCGCATGGTGGAGGACCCGGCCCACCAGCTCCTGCGCAACGGTGTCCCGGTTGGAGACGGCTACCACCAGGATCCCGCGATCGGACAGATCGCCGCCACCGTCTTCTCCGGCTTCCGGCCTATGTTCTACCTGGTTGCCGCCGTCACCGGCCTCATCCTGGTCCTGGCCGCCAACACCGCCTTCAACGGCTTCCCGGTCCTGGCCAGCGTCCTGGCCCGAGACGAGTTCCTGCCCCGCCAGCTCTCCCAGCGCGGTGACCGCCTGGCCTTCTCCAACGGCATCATCGTCCTGTGGCTGGGGGCCGTGGCCTTCCTCATCGGCTTCGAGGCCAACACGACCCGCCTCATCCAGCTCTACATCGTGGGCGTCTTCATCTCCTTCACGCTCTCCCAGGTGGGCATGGTGCGCCACTGGACGCGCGAGCTCACCATCGCCACTGACTCCAAGGCCCGCTCGCGCATGCACCGCGCCCGGTTCATCAACGCCATCGGCGTCCTGGGAACCGGGACGGTCCTCGTCATCGTCCTGCTCACCAAGCTCACCCGCGGCGCCTGGATCACCCTGACCATCATGGCGCTGCTCTACCTGGTGATGAACCGGATCCGCCGCCACTACCGGCGAGTCAGCGAGGAGGTGGCCATCTCCGACCTCCACGACGCGCGCGTCCTGCCGGCCCACGTCCACGCGATCGTCCTGGCCTCACGCCTCCACCAACCGACGCTGCGGGCCCTGACCTACGCCCAGTCGACCCACCCGACCGCCCTGGAGGCCCTGACCGTAGACACCGGTGACGGTAGCGCTGAGCATCTCCTGGACGCCTGGGAGGAGGCCGACATCGCAGTGCCGCTGACGGTCCTGGACTCGCCCTACCGGGACATCACCCGCCCGGTCATCAACTATGTGCGCTCAGTGCGTCGGGAGTCGCCCCGCGACCTCGTCGTCGTCTTCCTGCCCGAGTACATCGTGCGTCACTGGTGGGAGCAGATCCTCCACAACCAGACCGCCCTGCGCCTCAAGACCGTCCTGCTGTTCACCCCCGGCGTCGTCGTCGCCTCCGTGCCCTGGCAGCTGGGCCTTCCCGGTCAGCGGCACTTCCACCACGGCGTGCGTGCACGCACCGCCGAAGGCATCCTCGACGCCGACGTCGCCATGCGCCGACACGTCGACGATCACCTCAGCCACCTCAGCAGTACCGATGCCGGTGGTGCCGGCACCGACCACCAGGAGACCCGATGACCTCGCAGTCCAGCGATCAGCCCTTTCTCGGCCGCGGGCGGCCCCAGGAGCTCATCTTGGCAGTGGGGTCCCCGGCGCACGGTGGGCACTGCGTGGCCCGGCCCGTGGACGACCCGGCCGGCCGTGTCGTCTTCGTGCGCCACGCCCTGCCCGGTGAGACGGTGCGGGCCCGGCTGACCGAGATGACATCGCGGACCTGGCGGGCCGACGCCGTCGAGATCCTCCAGGCCTCCCCTGACCGCGTCGAGTCCGTCTGGCCCGAGGCCGGCCCCGCGGGCGTGGGTGGGGGAGAACTCGCCCACGTCGCCCTGGACGCCCAGCGCACCTGGAAGCGCTGGGTCCTGGCCGACTGCCTGAGCCGGATCGGCGGGCAGGAGGTGGCTGATGCCGTCGCCTCCCTGCCCGAGGCCTCCGCCGGGGCCGCTGTGCCGATCGAGCCGATGCCCACCGACGTCGCCGCCCAGGCATCCACTAGCTCCCGCAGGCGCGCCCTGGCCGGAACCGCCACCCGCACCCGCGTGAGCCTGACGGTCACCGACGACGGTGAGCCCGGCATGCACGCCTTCCGCTCCGGGACGGTCCTGCCCCTTCACCGCCTGCCCCTGGCCGTGCTCGCCATCACCGAGATCGGCCTGTTGGAGCGCTCCCGCTGGCGCGCCCACTACCGGCCCGGCATGCGCATCGAGGCCATCGCCCCCAGCGGCGGCGAGCCCGTGGTCCTGCTCGACGACCGGCTTCTGACCGCTCAGGCGCGCAGCACCGGGCGGCGCCGCGTCCAGGAGATCGTTGACGCCTCGGCCCTGGGCCTGGGGGAGCTGACCTACTCCGTCCACGCCGGGGGCTTCTGGCAGGTCCACGTCGATGCCCCTAGGGTCCTGGTCGAGCGCGTCGTGCGCGCCGCTCTGGGGGAGAACCTCGAACGGGCCGCGGGCAGTCGCGTCCTAGAGCTCTACTCGGGGGCCGGTCTGTTCACCCTGCCGCTGGCCGCCCTCGTGGGCAGCGGCGGACAGGTCCTCTCCCTGGAGGGCAGTGAGCAGGCCGTCCGCGACGCCCGCCGCACCCTGCACGAGCATCCCGGCGCCCGCCTGGCTGCCGGACGCGTGAGCGCCCGCTCGGTGCGCGAGCTTGCAGGCTCCTTCTCCGCAGGCCGCCCCGACGTCGTCGTCCTCGACCCGCCGCGCCAGGGTGCCGGTCGTGAGGTCATTGAGGCCGTCGCCGCCCTCGGGGCCGAGCGAATCGTCCTGGTGGCCTGTGACCCGGCGGCCCTGGCTAGGGACCTGGGAACCCTTCTGCGCTCCGGCTACGGCCTGGGTGCCATGAGCGCGCTGGACATGTTCCCGCACACGCACCACTTCGAGACGATCGCCGTGCTTGACAGAGCCTGAGGTCATGGAGATGGGCCCCAGTCCGTGAAGGACTGGGGCCCATCTTATGCTCCGGGAAGGAGCCTAGTCAGCCGGTGATCGGTCACGATGCGCGACGACGGACTGCCAGGATCACATATCCCGTTGCCAGGAGGGTGGCAACGGCCGCGACCACCGGCATGGCACTGGTACCAGTACTTGCCAGGTTGCTGCCGCCATTGCCCGATGGCGCGCTGGCCGAGGTACCGGGCGCGGGGACCTCGGTGGGGGTGGGCGTCGGCGTGGGCTCCTCGGTGGGGGTCGGCGTCGGCGTGGGCTCCTCGGTGGGAGTGGGCGTCGGCGTGGGCTCCTCGGTGGGGGTCGGCGTCGGCGTGGGCTTCGGGACCTCCGAATAGGTGTTGGTCACCGTGACAAGGGTGGCGCTGGCAGCGCCCTCCTTGATCGTGAAGGCTCCGTTGTCGATCTTGGTGTCGACCGTGTAGCCCTCGCGCTCAGCGCCGCCGTCAGCCTGCTTCTCCTTCTCGGTGACCTCGCAGTTGGTACCTACCGGTACGGACGGGCCGTTGACGGGCGTGCCGTCGCCCTTCACGTCAAGGGTTCCCTCAGAGCCGTTCTCACACGTGTAGGCGATCTGGAAAGTCTCCTTGGAGAAAGCCTCCTTGTTGCTTCCCTCGACCTTCTTCACGACGGAGAAGGAACCGGTCTTCTGAATGACCTCGTTGTACAGGCCCACAGCCTGCACGGAGGAATCGACCGAGAACGTCGCGGTCTCCTGCGTCTCAGTACCGTTGACGGAGAAGGTCTTGCCTCCCCAGCCAAGGGCCCCGGGAAGGGCTGCTGCGGACGTGTCCTCCGTCAGCGTGATCTTGGTTCCCTTGGGGAACTCGCGCAGGGTATCCCCGGCCTGCTGCTGGCCCGCAGCCACCTCAACGGTGTAGGGGTTCGACGCCGGCTTCTTGGCCCAGGACGGGTAGTCGGCCTCGGTCGTGCCGTTGGGAAGCTCGTAGGAGACGTTCACACGGACCTTGGTGTCCGCAGGGACGTCATTCTGGTGGGCGCCGGTGACGTACTTCTTGACCCCGAAGGATCCGAATCCCTGCGTCAGCTGCACGTCGTAGGAGATCGGGTCCTTGTAGGCCATCTGAGCGGACACCGTGGTGTTCTTACCGCCGTTCAGGGTGGCGCTGTTGGTGTAGACCTTGCCTGGGACGATCTTGCCGCCCTCGGCCAGGGACTGGTAGACGATCTCGTAGTTCGCGTTCTTGGCGAAGTTGCCGTCCGTACGGGACAGGGTGATGGACGCAGTGGTCCCGTCGGCGCCGATGGTCGGCTTCAGGACGAACTTTCCGTGGTCGGTGTTCATGGCTGTGCCATCGGCCTTGGCGACGTCGAAGTAACCGTCGGCGCCACCGCCGAACTCCTCGGGGTTGACCCGCACGTACCAGGAGCCGAGATCCGGGTTGAGTTTCTGCCCGCCCCCGGAGACGTCGTTGAAGGTGACGCTGTTGACGCTACCCGCCTCCGCTTTCAGGTGGTTGGCGATGGTCGTACCACTGAACTGGATGTGCCAGGTCAGGCTGCTGGACTCGCGCTTGAGGGAGTTGGCGTACTTGCCAAGGTCCTTCTCAACCCATGCGATAGGTAGAATCCGCTCGTTGTTGGGGTGGAAGACCTCGACCTTGGTGCCGTTGGCGTCGAAGGTGGTCTTGTTGTCCTGGGTCACCTTCTGGGCCACGATCATCTGGTTTCCCGAGCCCTTGAGCTCGGTGGCGGCGCTGATCGAGGCGTTGAAGGTGCAGGTGAGGGTCTCGGTGGTCGTGACGCAGTCGCCCACCTTGGTGCCGTTCCCGAGAACAAGATCGTCGTGTCGACCGATCTCACGGTACCGGTACTCCGCCGGAAGACCGATGCTGAAGGACTCGCCCGGCTGTGGATTGGCGGTAGATGCGTCCCAGGCGAACTTCATGCGAACCGGGTCCTCGAGGTGCGCAGGCTTGCCCGGAAACTCCGTTCCATCCTTGTCCGCCAGGATGAGAGGACTGAAGGAAACCTTCACCCCGGTATTCTGATCCGCGCTCGCACGAGGTGCCACTAGCGCAGCAAAGCTACCCAGTGCGATCAGCAGTACGCCGGCGAGCAGAGTCGCCACGTGCTTGCGATGCACAGAGAGGTGCTGTAAGTGCATTCTTTATCTCCGTCTTGATGGGGATGTTCCTGTGTTTTGGGGGAAGTGCAGGAATTCGTCGGGATACTATGATGTTGACTCCAACGGCGGGCGTACCATTTACGTTTTGTAACCATTGCGTTGCCGTATTGGTATATTTGCTGATCGGATGCTTGGGTGTGCGCAGTTTTCTCGGGCCCGCGCGGCCGCCCACGGGTTCCGGCCGCCGGGGAGATATCTCCATAGACCCCGGCACGGTTCTGCGTTCATCGTGACGCCATGAGTTCCATGGTGGTGAGTCGTCGTGCGCTTGCGGGGCTAGTCGCGCTCGGCGGTGCCGGCGTGGTGCTCCGCCGGGATAGTGGTGGTTCCTGTCCTCGGCCAGGGCAAGATCCGGGGGTTGAGACCAAGATTCGCAACGATCGTGATGACGTGGACGGTCGTCTGTGGGAGACGGCGACTGCGGCGAGCTGGCGGACGGACACGGGGCTGCGGTTCACCGGTTCCTTAAGCGGGGACTACCTCGACGACGACGGTCCTGAGGGGCTCAGTTCGTCCCGCCAGGATTTTGCGGAGATGCCCAAGCTGGTGCATGAGGATGACGACTGTGTGGTGGTTCAGGCGGGGGCAGGGGTGTGTGCGCTTGAGCGTGCCGATGAGCGGGTGCGTTGGTCGGTGGTGTTGGAGGCTCCTCAGGGCGTGGTGGCCGGGGGCGTGTCGCGTGGATTGGTGTGGACCAATGCGGGTGCTGTGGATCTGGGGACCGGTGAGGTGAGGAGGGCGCCCGAGGCGGTATCCCGGGCGGTCAACCTGGTGGCCGGTGAGGGCGTCGTCGTGACCGTCGTGCCCGGCTACGGCGACAGGAGTGAGCTCGTCTGCCTGGAGCCCCGTGGCTGCTCGGAGAGGTGGTGCACTGGGATCGACGACCCGGGTGCGGCGTCACTGACGCTCGACTACGAAGGCAATGAGGTTTCCATCGGGCTATCGGACCGCTACGACCTGGACAGCGGCGAGTACAACCTGGTGCTGGTGGACTTCCGTCGTATCGGGCCCCGGGAGGGGGTCTTCGCCGTCGACACTGAGGCCGGCAGGAGGATGCGGGTGGGGGTCGACGACGACGGGACAGCGGTCGCGGTCCGTGCGTTCATGCCGCGGGAGAGAATGAACGACGCGGGCTACAGGGCGGAGCACACCTCGGGTGAGGAGCTGTGGTCGGTTCCGTTGGAGGCCCGCCCGGGTGCGGTCGTGGCCATTGACTCCGCCCTGGGAGAGCAGGGGTCCGCCTTCTGGGTCATGGACCTGGACGATTCCGGCGCGCTGCACCTGGCGCACTGGAAGCCCGGCCCTGCGTGAGCGCGGAGCCCCGGCCGGCGATAGGTACGGGTGACCGCACGTTAATCGGCTCCGCCCCCGCGGCGGGCCCGGCAGCGCGATCGGTACCCTGCCGGGGATCCTTCAGACCCTGCGGCATGTTGACGCGGGATGACGGAGCTTCGTCTAGCGTGTGTCGCGGCCTGACCGGGCAGGCCGGCTCCCGCACCCCGCGGGCGCTTGGCGGCCCGCCCCCTTGTGCAGAACAGGAACGACGTTGACAAGCCTCGACACCTTCCACTCCCGCTCCATCCTCGACGTCGACGGCCGCGACTACGAGATCTACCGCCTTGACGCCGTTCCCGGCCTGGAACGGCTGCCCTACAGCCTCAAGGTGCTGGCCGAGAACCTGCTGCGCACCGAGGACGGCGCCAACATCACCGCCGACCATGTGCGCGCCCTGGCCTCCTGGGATCCCATCGCTGATCCGGACACGGAGATCCAGTTCACCCCGGCTCGCGTCGTCATGCAGGACTTCACCGGTGTTCCCTGCATCGTCGACCTGGCCACTATGCGTGAGGCGGTCGCCGACCTCGGCGGCGACCCAGAGGTCATCAACCCCCTCAACCCCGCCGAAATGGTCATCGACCACTCCGTGCAGATCGACTCCTTCGGCCTTCCCGGCTCCCTGGAGCGCAACAAGGAGCGCGAGTACGAGCGCAACGCCGAGCGCTACCAGTTCCTGCGCTGGGGACAGGGAGCACTGTCCAACTTCCGCGTCGTCCCGCCGGGCACCGGTATCGTCCACCAGGTCAACATCGAGTACCTGGCCCGCATCGTCTTCACCCACGAGGCCGACGGCGTCACCCAGGCCTACCCCGACACCTGCGTGGGCACCGACTCCCACACCACTATGGTCAACGGCCTGGGCGTCCTGGGCTGGGGCGTGGGCGGCATCGAGGCCGAGGCCGCCATGCTGGGCCAGCCCGTCTCCATGCTCATCCCCAAGGTCGTGGGTTTCAAGCTCTCCGGAGCCATCCCCGCCGGCGCCACCGCCACCGACGTGGTCCTGACCATCACCGAGATGCTGCGCACCCACGGGGTGGTGGGCAAGTTCGTCGAGTTCTACGGCGAGGGCGTTGCCGAGGTGCCGCTGGCCAACCGTGCCACTATCGGCAACATGAGCCCTGAGTTCGGCTCCACCGCCGCGATCTTCCCAATCGATGACGTCACCCTGGACTACCTGCGCCTGACCGGCCGCTCCGAGGAGCGGGTGCGCCTCGTGGAGGCCTACACCAAGGCCCAGGGCATGTGGCACGACCCGTCCCGCGAGCCCGTCTACTCCGAGTACCTCGAGCTGGACCTGTCCACGGTGGTGCCCTCGATCGCCGGCCCCAAGCGCCCCCAGGACCGCATCGTCCTGTCAGGGGCCAAGGAGTCCTTCCAGGAGGTCCTGCCCACCTACGCCTCCCAGTCCTCCAAGCCGACGCCGGTGACCATGGCCGACGGCACCGCCACCGAGCTGGACCACGGGCACGTCGCCATCGCCTCGATCACGTCGTGCACCAATACCTCCAACCCCTCGGTGATGATGGCCGCCGGTCTGCTCGCCCGCAACGCCGTGGCCCGGGGCCTGCGCTCCAAGCCCTGGGTGAAGACCTCCACCGCCCCGGGCAGCCAGGTCGTCACCGACTACTACGAGAAGGCCGGACTGTGGCCGGCCCTCAACGAGCTGGGCTTCAATGTCGTCGGCTACGGCTGCGCCACCTGCATCGGCAACTCCGGGCCGCTGCCGGCCGAGGTCTCCCAGGCGGTCAACGACGCCGACCTCGCCGTGGTCTCGGTGCTCTCGGGCAACCGCAATTTCGAGGGGCGCATCAACCCCGACGTCAAGATGAACTACCTGGCCTCCCCGCCGCTGGTCATCGCCTACGCCCTGGCCGGGACCATGGACATCGACTTCGCCACCGAGCCGTTGGGGCAGGACCCCGAGGGGCGTGACGTCTTCCTGTCCGACATCTGGCCCGACCCCACCGAGGTCCAGGCCGTCATCGACGCCACCATTGACCGCGAGATGTACACGCGCGACTACGCCGACGTCTTCGCCGGGGACGAGCGCTGGCAGGGCCTGGACACTCCCGAGGGGGACACCTTCGCCTGGGACGAGGAGTCCACCTATGTGCGCAAGGCCCCCTTCTTCGAGGGCCTGACCATGGAGCTCACCCCGGTCACTGATATCGAGGGTGCCCGGGTGCTCGCGCTGCTGGGCGACTCGGTGACTACCGACCACATCTCCCCGGCCGGTGCCATCAAGGCCGACTCCCCGGCCGGCCGCTACCTGGCCGAGCACGGCGTGGCCCGCGCGGACTTCAACTCCTACGGATCGCGCCGCGGCAACCACGAGGTCATGATCCGCGGCACCTTCGCCAACATCCGCCTGCGCAACCGGCTGCTCGACGGTGTCGAGGGCGGCTACACCCGCAACCTCCTCACCGGCGAGCAGGAGTCGATCTTCGACGCCTCCCAGGCCTACCAAGCGGCCGGCATCCCGCTGGTGGTCCTGGGCGGCAAGGAGTACGGCTCGGGATCCTCACGCGACTGGGCCGCCAAGGGCACGGCCCTGCTGGGTGTCAAGGCCGTCATCGCCGAGTCCTTCGAGCGCATCCACCGCTCCAACCTCATCGGCATGGGCGTGGTGCCCCTCCAGTTCCCGGCAGGGCAGAGCGCTGAGTCGCTCGGTCTGGACGGCACTGAGATCTTCTTCATCACGGGCCTGACAGCGCTCAACGAGGGCACCACCCCGCACACCGTCGCCGTCAGGGCCGAGAAGACCGACGGCTCGGTGATCTCCTTCGACGCCGTCGTGCGCATCGATACCCCTGGCGAGGCCGACTACTTCCGCCACGGCGGCATCCTGCAGTACGTGCTGCGCAGCCTCGCTCGGGGTGAATAAGGATGTGAGACGCATGGCGTTTCTACCCGTAGAGGAAGTTTCGGATAGCACTCCAGGTATCTGCAGGATTTTCCTGTAAGGTGAAATGTCCTGATCCAGGTACGAGGGCACTTTGAATATTGGTCAACCCTGCTTGTTTGAAACCGGCAATGTAGGTGTTGATGTCCCCGTGTTCTTGGTCGCCTCGTAAATAAAGTAATGGAATGTTAATCACATCACTTGATGTTGCGTTCTCTTGGGCATCATCCCAAAGTGCTCGGTAGAATTCGAATCCCTGGCGCAAAGAGTCAGGGGACTGGTAGGAAGAGACGAACTGCCTACGTGAGGCTCTGCTGATTCTCTCTGGGGTGGCGCTCGTTGTGTCGTAAAAGTAGTCGAAGTATGCTGGCAGATTATTTACGGTGACCTGTTCTGGTAGGTCTGGGATGGAGTGAAAGGCGAAATGCCATAACCAGGGAATTCTGATGACATCATCCCATGGCGCAATTCCAGGAATCACTGTGTTCATGATGACGGCTTTGGTCAGGTCTCCGAACTCTCGTAGGTAGGAGAAGGTGATCATGCCTCCAACGTCGTGACCGACCATAGCGGCATTCTCCAGGCCTAGGTATTCGAGGAAGTCGTGGATTTGTCGTGCCAGCAAGACCTTACTGCCGCAGGGTCCTGTTGTTTTTGAAGCGCCGATACCAGGTAGGTCCACTGCTATGCATTGATAGTCGTGAGCGGCCAGAAGGAGAATATCTTTCCAGGCTGTGCTGTCCTGCGGCCACCCGTGAAGAAAAATTATAGTGGGCGCGCAAGGGTCTCCAGCGCGAAGGATACGGAAGACGCGGTCGTCGAGGGTGACGTCGTGAGTGCTGATCGTGGTAGACATGAAACATGTCTACCACATCGAGTCGTTCGTCGCTTGTCAGTTTTCGTGAAGGGGCCGGGTTCCTGATCTCGCGATTGGGGGGTATGGTTGAGAAGGAGTGGGGGTCTTTGTTGCGAGATGTTGGGCTCACTCAGGCTGAGTTCGCGATTCTTGCAACTCTTGCTGACGGGGTGATGGTTCGACAGCGAGATCTTGCGATCCACGTTGGAAGTGATCCTCGCAACATCGTTCCTGTTGTAGCTTCTCTAACTGATCGAGGTCTCGTTGAGGTGGCGCCTGCGTTGGAGGATCGTCGCGTGAAACAGATTAGATTGAGTGTTGAGGGAGCTGATCTGCTCGACACTGTCCAGATTATGTTAGCTCCGTCTCGGGCGAAATTTTTTCGTGGTCTCTCTGATGCGGAATATGATCAACTTTGTCATCTCTTGCGGGTGGTCTACTCCTCTGCAGTGTCTGTGTGACCTATTCTGTGCCCTTCAAGGCAGGTTTGTGTGCCAGTGCTGAAAAGTGCGACCACCTAGGGTCGTCGCACATAGGGGTCCTTCGAGCTGTTAGTTGGTCGGGGTTATCGTGAGAGGCGAGTAACTCAGGGAGTCTCAGGCGTCGCTCATGGGATTCCTTATCGCGGCCACGAGGTTAGCCGCTCTTTCTCGGACTACTTCGTGGTGTATTTCAAGATGTACTCCGACTTCCTCGCCGGCTGTGGAACCATGTTCTTCTTGGATATGATCAGGGGCGGTCGACGACCGTTTCATCGTCCTCATCGTCGAGTCACTCGACCGGCTGCGGGCTCAGACCTGCGGCAATTGTCGCAGTTGTCTCTTGCCAATTGGTCAACTTGGTGACCTCCAGGTGTGGTTGGTGTGTTGAGAAGGGTGCTCGTGCAGTGTCGATGAGGTCTCGAGTGCACTGTTCTTGATCTTGAGCGGCTGTGCAAGGAGTACTTGCCCTCGGGCGTGAATGTCAGTAACTTTATAGCTATGACTATTAGCCAACTTGGGGTGCCGGGCGGCACCATCGCCTACGAGGTGCATGAGCCTGTCGGTGCAGGTGCTGGATCGGCTGCAGCGAGTCGGCCGCTCGTCGTCTGCTCACCGGCCATGGGGGACGTGCGGGACGTCTACGCACCGCTGGCGCAGTCCCTGAGCGAGGCGGGCTTCCGCGTTGTCACTGCGGACCTGCGCGGTCACGGGGACAGCTCGGCAACCTTCACCGCTTATGGTGACGAGGCCACAGCATCCGACCTCATTGCCCTGATCGAGGCTCTCGACGCCGGCTCCGCCGTCGTCGTAGGAGCCTCCATGTCCGGGGCTGCTGCGGTGATCGCAGCCGGGCGCCGCCCCGACCTGGTGTGCGGGCTCGTGCTCGTCTGCCCCTTTCTGCGTGGGCCGCAGAGTCGAGTCAAGACTCTCGTGCAGCGCACCATGCTTGGGATCGCGCTGCTGCGCCCCTGGGGGCCGGCCGTGTGGCGCAGCTACTCGGCCCGTCTGTGGCCCGGTCTGCCTGACGCCCGGCAGCGAGCCGCCCATTTGGCCGGTCTACTGCGCCGTTCGGGGCGCTGGCGGGCCTTCTGGGCCACGACCCGCACCGACCATCGCGTGGTTGCCCCATGGCTGGAAAAGGTTGGCTGCCCGTCCCTCGTGGTCATGGGGCAGGTGGATCCCGACTGGAGGGACCCGGTTGCCGAGGCCGCCTGGGCGGCTCGTGCCGTTGGTGAAGGTTCGGGAGAGGTCATGATGGTTCCCGGCGCAGGACATGCCCCGATGCTGGAGCGTCCCGACGTCGTCGGGCCGCGCGTGGTCGACTTCATCCGGCGTGTCGTCGCTGACAACGCTGCGCCGAGGCCGGCGGGGGAGAGGTAAGGAGAGCAAGATGCCGAGAGCAGGACTGAGTACCGAACGTGTGGTGGAGCGGGCGGCGCAGATCGTCGATGCCGACGGACTCGAGGTGCTGTCCCTGAGCCGTCTGGCCGCAGATCTCGGAGTCGCACCCCCGAGCCTGTACAAGCACGTTGCAGGTATGAGTGACCTGGTTCAGCAGGTCTCCGTGCGGGCAGTGGGGGAGCTCGCCGACTGCCTGGCGGCCTCCGTTATGGGGAGAGCTGGACGTGACGCACTGCAGGCCCTGGCCAATGCCTACCGGGCCTTCGCTCATGAGCACCCCGGGCTCTACCCGATGACTCAGGCCCCCGTGGAGACGCTCGAAGGAGAATCGGACCCGATGCGTTCGATGGCTGCTCGACGTACGGTTGACATCGTCACCGCGGCGCTGGCCGGCTATCGCATCCCGGATGAGCGAATGGTTGACGCGGTGCGAATGACCCGGGCGTCACTTCACGGCTTCGTGGATATCGAGGTCCACGGGGGCTTTGCCATGGATGCACCCATTGATATGAGTTTCGCCATACTTGTCGGCTCTCTGGATGTTGCCCTGACCGCGATGGGTGGACGGTAGGGCGGTGCGCCTTATTGGCGGGAACAAAAGAATAAGTTGACTCAATGACCGGTTGGGAGGGACGGCAACCGTATGAGGATTCCTCACGTGTGAGCGGTGCGCCGCTGAGGGCTTCCGCAGTCGCGCTGGAATAGCGAGCCTTCGCTCCTCGTTGCCCTGGCGTCCAGATCATGCCGACCGGCAACCGCCGAAGGAGATGCGCATCCATGTCCCAGTCCACCGTCAACAGCGATTCATTCAGCCAGGCTGACGTCCCGGTCGAGGAAATCGATCTCCTCGTCGTCGGAGGCGGCAAGGCCGGCAAGTCCCTGGCGATGCTGCGCGCCAAGGCCGGAGACAAGGTCGTCATGGTGGAGCGGGACAAGGTGGGCGGCACGTGCATCAATGTCGCCTGCATCCCCACCAAGACCCTCATCTCCGCCGCCCGGGTCCTCCACGAGGTCCAGGGCTCGGGCACCTACGGCGTCACCCTGCCCGGGCAGGACGGTGACACCGATGCTTTGGCCCAGGCCCGCATCGACCTGGCCTCCTTCCGTGCCCGCAAGGAGACCGTCGTGGCGGGCATGGTGGCCGCCCACGAGAAGATGTTCCCCGCCTCCGGCATGGACTTCGTCAGGGGCACCGCCCGTTTCGTGGGGGAGCGCACCGTCGAGATCGCCCTGAACGACGGTGGCCTGAGGCGAGTACGCGGCGCCAAGGTCCTCATCAACACTGGCACCACGCCGTCGGTTCCCCCGATCGAGGGCCTGGCCGACGTGCGCTACTGGACCAGCGAGGACCTGCTCACCCTGCCCGAGCTGCCCACCGGGCTCGTGGTCCTGGGCGGCGGCGTCATCGGCGTCGAGATGGCCTCCCTCATGGGCCTCCTCGGCGTGCCGGTCACCATCATCCACGCCGGGCAGCACATCCTGGACCGCGAGGACGACGACGTCGCCGCCGAGGTGACCGCCGGCCTGGAGGCCCTGGGCGTCACGGTCCTGGCCGGCGCACGCGCCTCAAAGGTCGCCGCCGCCCCCGAAGGGCACGGCATCGTCGTCACCACCGCCGACGGGCGCGAGGCGACCGGCTCCCACCTGCTCGTCGCCCTGGGGCGCACCCCCGTCACCGCCGGTCTCGGCCTGGAGGCCACGGGCGTGGAGCTGACCGAGCGCGGCTTCGTGCGCGTCGACGACCACCTGCGCACCACCGCCGAGGGCGTCTACGCCGCCGGGGACGTGGCCGGCACTCCCCAGTTCACCCACGCCTCCTGGAACGACTTCCGCGTCCTGCGCGACCTCTTCGCCGGTAAGGAGGCCTCAACCTCAGGGCGCCTCATCCCGTGGGCCGTCTTCACCACGCCCGAGCTCGGGCACGTGGGCCTGACCGAGGCCGAGGCCCGCCAGGCCGGCTACGAGGTGCGCATCGCCAAGACCCCCACGGCCGCCGTCCCTCGAGCCAAGACCCTGGGCCGCACCGAGGGCTTCTTCAAGATCGTCATCGATGCCCACACCGACCTCATGCTGGGGGCCGCCATCATCGGCGCCGAGGCCAGCGAGGTCATCACCAGCATCCAGATGGCGATGCTGGGAGGCCTGAGGTGGCAGCAGGTGCGCGACGCCGTCATCACCCACCCCACCATGAGCGAGGGACTCAACATCGTCCTGGACTCCCTGGGCTGAGAACCTGAGGCCGGGCCTCGCCTGGACGGTCTGAAGGACCTGCTCAGGCGGGGCGCATGCCCAGGTTCTCAACGCGCTCGGCTCCCGGCAGCGCCACCAGCAGCGCCCCAGGAACGAGGATCTTGGAGTGACGCACGCCCGAGCCGATGAGCACCGTGGCACGGTCCGCCACAGCGCCGTCGATGAAGAGCCTCCAGTCCTCGGGCAGACCGACCGGCGTGATCCCGCCGTACTCCATGCCGCTCATCTCCACGGCCCGCTCCACCGGCAGGAACGAGGCCTTGCGCACGTCCATGCGCTTCTTGACGACGTGGTTGACGTCGGCGAAGTCGGGCGCCCGCACGACGCAGGCGGCGATGCGCTCCTCGCCCGTGCGCTTGCCGGCCACGAGCACGCAGTTCCCGGTCGCCTCGGGATCCAGAGCGTAGTGGGCGTTGAGCGCGTCGGTGTCGGAGTACTGCGGGTCGATCGGAACCACCTGAGCCTGGCGGGCCAGGTGCGCACCGTCGGGGGAGGAGGTCTTCAGTGCCCGCAGCGCCGCAGCCACCGGGTCAGCGAGCAGGTCGGTGCGCTCCAGCGCCGGCTGCCAGCCGATCTCCGCGGCGAAGACCTCAGCAGGATCACGCAGATCAGTCATTCCTCTCATCCTTTCGGCGACGTGGAGCGCCTCTCGATGCGTTCCACTAGACGGGTTCTGACTCCAGGCCACTGCGTCGGGGTGATGGCGAACATGGCCGTGTCGCGCGTACTCCCCTCCTCACCGGGTGCCAGCGAGGGCTGCCAGGCGCGCAGGACCCCCTCGAAGGTCACGCCCAGCGCCTCGATCGCGCCGCGAGCCACCTCGTTGCGCGCATCGGTCTTGATGTCCACACGGTCCACGCCCCACTCCTCAAGAGCCTGCGCGAGAAGCAGGAGCTTGGCGGCCGGGTTGACGGCGGTACCGCGAACCGCCGGCGAGAGCCAGGAGGAGCCGATCTCGACCGCGAAGAGCCGCCCATCCGGCATCCACCGCGGCGTCAGGTACGCGGTGTGCCCGACGACGCGACCAGTGGTGACCTCCACCTGCGCGAAAGGCACGTAGGTACCCGTGTCCCGACGGGCCAGGCTGCGGGCCACGTAGTCCTCGACCGTCTCCGGCGTCGGCACCGTGGCGAAGGGGCTCGTCGCAGCCGCCTCGGCGGCCAGCTGCAGTCCGGGAACGTGCTCGGGAGTCAGCGGTTCGAGACGTACGACGTCGTTCGCAAGTGCATCAGAGGACAGGCTGGAGGAGGAAAGAGGATACCGGGCGGTGCTCATGTCCCGATCATGCCAGCCGCAGCGCGGTCATCGTCGGGATGCTTCAGCATGTGGTCTCATTGTCCCTGTGCCGCATGTCATCTTTCCGAGTCTTGTACGATGTTTAATCAAAAATATTGAAAAATGCAAATTTTAATAGTAAATGTGTCATATTTTGAGATCCTCTTGCTGTGGCTCAAGACTGGTTGCTTGAATATCTGCAACCGCTTGGTTCGCGTATCTTGCGGTCCTGATGTATTTTCGGGCGGTTTCGTTTACTTGATGAAAGGGGGTGACTTTAGCGATGCAGAAGGTCGACAAAATTGTCAGCAAGCTCGAGGATGATAAGACTCGGGTGTTCGCTGCTATGATGATGGGGTGGAACCACGGCCCCGCGCCGCAGTGATGGTGGCTGGAACCGTGTTTCTGTGCACATGATTAATTTGGTGAACGTCGGAGGTATGGGAGGTTAGAAATGTGTCATCAGAACATTCAAGATCATTTAAATGAGTTGAATACTCATCTGAGTGGTCGTCCTATATCTCCGGCGTTCGCCGAGAGGTTTCGTTTTTTATGGGATTCGCTCGATAGTGGAGTCGATTTTTCCGGGCGTTCCGTAGGTGCTCCATATTATGTGACAGACATGGGTGTTAGATTGTTTGATGATCCACGTCTATTTTATGACGCTCATCTAAAACTTGCCAACACCGAGGCAATTCCGAGATCCGCTCTCAAAGATTTTATTCACAAGTCCAAGCTCGATAATCTAAAGCATAGGATTGATGCAGCCATTCTGTTTTTTGGCGACTACGAGACCGTTATTGATGCTATTCGTGAGCGTTCTTCAGAGATACTTGGATCTGGTGACTACGAGTTGTTGATATACTGTGGTGTGGTAACTGGTGCGTGTGGCGACGTGAAAGCGATAGAGTTTTTTGATGAAGCTGAATGTGTCGCACATAATCCAACGAATGCCTATGCGGCAGCACATCGTTCGGCCGCATTTGAAATCAAGAAACTTTCGGCATCCAACAAGGCGTTACAACGATTGAATATTGCTGGCGAGCGCTACGTTTGTTCGAATAATTTTCGACAAATTTTAGATCAGGCATTGATGTATAATCTCATGGCTCTCGGATACCTCAAACTAGGGGATCCTCGATCTGTGGAGTTCATGGTGAAGGCGTGTGAATGCCTAGAATCTTCAAGTGTGTGTCGAGAAGATTTTGATTTAGATACATGGTCGATGGCAGGTAGGTATCGAAGTCAAATAGCAATTAATCAGGCGCAACTACGAGTGGCGTCTAGTAAGCCTCTTGATGCTTTGAAAATCTTGAAGGACAACATTCGGTTTATTTATGAAGAATCGTATGAATATTTCCCTGAGGCATTGGCTGAGTATTGTTATGTTATGTACTTAAATGAAGAGTATGATGCTGTGCTTGATATTGGGCCAGATGCCTTCTGGCGATTCCAACAAATAGGATCTTTAAGTGCCATGAAATCGGTTCGTGAAATTATGGCCGCATGTCATTTTAAGTTAGGATCAGAGGGTAAGGCTGAGAGAGTGGTTGAAGTTTTTGAACGTGATCCTTTGGGGTTGGAAGGAATCTATGGCCTCATTTGATGAGAATCTGTTGCTGCTGCGTGCTTCCCGTCTGGTTCGCTCTTTCGGGAAAAAAGACAAGACCTTCGTCGCCGTGGAGGACGTGTCCCTGGATGTGGGGGCGGGTCAGGTTCACGGCCTGCTGGGGCCCAACGGCGCCGGTAAGACGACGACGGTGCGGATGTGCGCCACGCTTCTGGCTCCGACATCGGGCGAGGTCTGGGTTGAGGGTATCGACGCGGTGCGCCATCCGGAGCGGGCCAGGTCTCGGCTCGGCCTGGTCCTGGGCGGTGAGCTGGGTTTCTATCCGAGGGCCACGGCGCGCGACAACCTGCTGTTCTTCGCCGACCTGCAGGGGCTTGATGCCCGACGACGACAGAGCTCGGTCATGGACGCCCTGGAGCGTGTGGGGCTGGCCGAGGCGGCGTCCCGTAAGACCGCCGAGCTCTCTCGAGGGATGCGTCAGCGTCTTCACCTGGCTCGGGCGCTGCTCGGTTCGCCCTCGCTCCTGCTGCTGGACGAGCCCACCATCGGCCTGGATCCGGACGTGGCGCTGCAGGTACGTGACCTGGTGCGTGAGTTGGCGCAGCGAGGAACCGGGGTGCTGCTGACCTCGCACTCGATGCCAGAGGTCGAGGAATTGGCCGACGTCATCTCGGTGATCGGTGCAGGCCGGATCGTTGTGCGCGGCGGCGTCGGTGACGTGTCCGCCTTCGCCGGGGTGAGTGCCACAACGACCTTCACGCTGCTGGCCCGTCACGGGGACGCTGTTGAGGCGATTCGCGGTCGTCTGGGATCGCGGGCGACAGTGGATCAACGCGCCTCCTCGGCCAGGTGGGCGGTCACGGTCTACTGGGCAGCCGAGGCTGCTGACACCACCGACGCGGACGAGCGGGTTCGACAGGTCCTGGCCGAGGCCGGCGTGGGGGTGCCGTCGGACCTGGTGACGCGGCCGGCCTCGCTGGAAGAGGCCTATCTGGCCCTGGCAGACAGGCTCGTCCGATGAAACGCCAGCTGAGGATGACGGCCTTTCACGTCCGTCAGTTCGTCTCGGTGCCCTACTTTATCCAGCTCATGGTCATGACCACGACTGCGACCACGCTGGTGCAGTTCCTAGCGGCCTCGGCCTGGGGCGGGATCACCCCGATGCAGGGCTGGGTGCGTGGGGGCGTTGTCGGGATGTGGACGACGACGACCTGTGCAGCGGGGATTATCGGCTTTGAGCGGTACAAGGGTACTCTCGTCCACCTGATCTTGGCTCCGGTGGGGGCACTGCGATCGCTGGCGGCCGTGGTATGCGCGGCGGCCTCCTTCGGGCTGGCCGCCTTCCCGGTGGCCTGGTGCACGTGGGCGCTGCTGTCGGCGTCGGTGTCCTTCACGGGGCCGGGATGGGAGGTCTGGGCACGCCTGGTCGTGGGTGCTCTCATGCTGCTGGCCGGCTGCGTGGCCCTGAGCCTGGTCATCGCGGCGCTGTTCGTGCTCACTCCCAACGCGATCCAGTACGAGGGGCTGCTGCTGGTGCCGGTGTTCGTTGCCTCGGGCATCGTGTTCACCTCGGCGGCGCCGCCCGCCTGGCTGGCCGCGGCGAGTCGATTCCTGCCGCTGTCGGTGCCCTTCGAGCTACTGCTAGGTCGAGTGACGAGCGTGGCTGCCCTGGGCGGCTGGCTGGTGTGCACCGCCGCGTGGCTAGGGGTCTCCTCCTTCCTGGGGCGACGAGCGCTGCGGCTGGCGACGCGGGCCGGGACCCTGGAGGTAGTATGATGCGCGCTCAGGCTCTGGCCTTCGTCCACCGTTTCGCCTCCGGGGTGAGGGTGTCCTGGGCCTCGTCGACGGCCTTCGCGACCCTGGGGACGGCCGTGGTGACGCTACTGGTGTTGCCGCTGCTGGACGTGCTCTTCGACGTTCTCATGGGCTCGGACCTCTCCGCACCCGACCTGGTGCGCACTGGCTACGCCGCGGTCCTGGTAGCGCTGTCCGTCTCGGTGGCCTCCGGCGTGGTGAGCACCGTGGCCACAGACCGGATGCTGGGCGTCTTCCAAGAGGTTCACACCCGCAGGCGCCTCGACGTCGCCTACTGGCTGGCCGTTGCCGTTGTGCCGGCGCTCCTGGCCGCCTTGACGGCCGTCGTCGCGATCGGAGCTGTCTTCACCCTGTCGCCGCAGCATGATCCGGCGATGCTGGGGCGCGTCATCGTGCTGGCGGCTCCGGCGATCGTGTGCGGGCTGCTTATGGGGATCGCCGCTGCCGGCGTCGGCGTCAGCCTGCCCGACCCCTACCTGGGGACCACGATTATCGCGACGTTCCTGCCACTGCTTACCGGCGTCATCGTGCCGCTCGAGCAGTGCCCCGCCTGGTTGCAGGCCCTGGCCCGGGTAGTTCCGGTCAGCGGAACCCTGACGGTCCTGGACGCACCGGTCGACGCCGTCCCCGTTCTGCTGGGCCGGGATCTCGCGGTCGCCGCCGCGTGGGCCGGGATCGGACTGGCCGTCACCCGCCGAGCCATCACCCGACTCCGGCAGGGCCAACGCACCGACACCATCTGAGGAGATCATCTGAGGAGGCCGGCCTCAGCATGTGGTCTCATTGTCCCCGTGCTGCACGTCATCTTCTTCTCCCCGCGCATCCCGGGCAACACCGGGGCGGCGATCCGCCTGAGCGCCAACACCGGCTCCATGCTTCACCTCGTGGACCCCCTGTTCGACATGGACGATGCCAAGCTGCGTCGCGCCGGCCTGGACTACCACGACCTGGCCAACACGCTTGTCCACGCCACCTGGCAGGAGTGTCTGGAGCATGTCCCTGGGCGCATCTTCGCCTTCACCTCCCACACCGAGCGTCTCTACACCCAGGTCGACTGGCGCGACGACGACACCCTCCTGTTCGGCCCCGAACCCACCGGTCTGCCCCAGGAGATCCTCGACCATCCGAGGGTGAGCGCCCATCTGCGCATCCCCATGGTGGAGGGCAACCGCTCCCTCAACCTGGCCAACTCCGCCGCCATCGGCCTGTACGAGGCCTGGCGCTCCCTGGACTTTGCCGGTGGAGCCTGAGGTCCTGTCCCAGGCCCCGCCGCCTCAGAGCATGCCGGCGGGGCGGATTGCCAGGTCCTCCACAACCGCGTCCAGCGGGGTGTCCACGGCCAGGCGCACGGCCGCGGCCACCGACTGCGGCGCCATATGGTCCGCCGCCCGGTACGCGGGGGTCGCCATGATTCCCTCGGTGCGCAGGCGCGCCGCGTTGAAGGCGTGCAACCGCTCCTGCATGGGGGTGTCCACCCGACCCGGGTAGATCGAGGTCACCCGCACCTTGCCCGCCTCCTCCTGACGCAGCGTGTCGGCCAGGGACTTCAGCCCCGCCTTGGAGGCGGAGTAGAGGGCGTTGCCCGAACGAGGGCTCACTCCGGCACCGGAGTTGATGAACACCGCCAGCCCATGGGCCTCCCGCAGCGCCGGCAACAGCAGGCTCGTCAGGTACGCCGCCGCCACCAGGTTGAGGTTGAGCACCGCGCGCCAGCGCGTGGGCGTGATCCTGTCGACCGCTCCGGGAGCCTCCATTCCCGCACTGTGCACCAGCACGTCGAGGCTCTCGATGTCGATCCGGCTGATCAGCCTGGCCAGGGCCGTGTCATCGGTCAGGTCGACCGGGCAGATGAGGACCGCGGTCTGCGACTCCTCCTCCAGGGCGAGCGCCAGCTCCTCAAGGTCATTGGTGGAACGGGCCAGCAGGATGAGGTTGTGGTCCCGGGCCAGGTCCCTGGACACGGCCAGGCCGATCCCGGAGGTCGCCCCGGTGATGAGGGCGATGGGGCGGCGCTGGTGGCGGCCGGAGCCCGGGCGCGTGAAACCGCGGGCGGGAGTGAAGGGCACGGACTCGCCCTGTCTACGCCGTCGACCCGACTTGGAGACTGCGGTATCGACCTGGGCGATCTGCGGGCTCACTTGCCGTCCCTGAGAAAGGCTGCAGCCCCGGTCTCACCGGGCACGGAGTAGATGGCGGTGAGCGTGGCCCGGGCGATGCAGTGCGGGGCCATGGTGAAAGCCGCCATGGTGGGACTGGCCTCGTCACTCAGGCCCAGGGTGTTCACGTCCAGGGCGGAGACGGTGAAGACGTAGCGGTGGTCGCCGTCGCCCGCTGGCGGGTAGGGGCCGAACCAGGCGTGGTCGCCTGAGTCCCCGGCCAGGTGGAAGGCGGCACCATCGAGCTGAAGGTCACTGGCCCCCGCACCCCGCTCCAGCGAGGTGACCGAGGCGTCCAGGTCCACGATGGTCCAGTGCCACCAGCCGGACATGGTCGGAGCGTCCGGGTCGAAGCAGGACACGACAAAGGACTGTGTCTGCTCGGGGAACCCCGACCAGCTCAGGGCCGGGGAGACGTTGTCATGGACGCCGGTGAAGACATCCGGGATCCGTCCCTGCTCGGTCAGGTCCGCAGAGGTCAGGGTGAAGGTGGGGACCGTGGGCAGGAAGCCGGTGGGGGCCGGCGGACGAGGGCGAGTGAGGTCGGCTGTCATAGGTGTACCTCCAGGCAGGATATGGATGAGGGTGGTGACCTTCCGTGAGGGCACGGCCACCACTGTAGACGCCCCTGCGTAAACCCGTCCCTGTGGATCTCCTGTGGAAGACCTCCAAGGAGTTTGTCACTGCCTTGAGGATAGTTTGTTACTGCCGGCCCTGATTGATGTCACACCGGAGCGCTATTCTGGACCTCATCATCGAACACTTGTTCGACATGGAGAAAGGTGTCGTGACAGCCGTGACCGCACTCGTACCATCAGGCGCTCGGGACCGCCTCGTCCAGGCCCGCCTCGCCCTGAGACTGGCTGAGGAGCGCACAGGTCTGCGTGACGCAGCAGCCCTGGAGGTGCAACGCGCCGTCTCCTCGGCGCCAACCAGCCCGTCAATGAGCGCCGCGAGTGCTGCGGCCGGCTCGTCTCAGACGGCGTCCCTCATGGCGCTCACGGCCGCGCAGGACTCAGGTGCGCTCAGCCTGCAAGGCTCCGCCACCCTTCTCCTGGCCGCCCTCGCTCTGCGCCAGGGAAGTGCCGGCTGGTGCGCCGCCGTTGGAGCAGACGAGGTGGGATGGTGCGCGGCCGTCGAGGTCGGCCTCGACCTCGACCGGGTCCTGACTGTCCCCGCATCAGCTCTCGATGACGCCTCCATCCCCACCGTCGTCTCCACCCTGCTCGACGGCGTCGACGCCCTCCTCATCGGCTCCACCGTCGCCGAGCGCCTGCGTCCCCAGCACCGCAGACGCCTTCTGGCTCGGGCGCGCGAACGCGGCCACCTCATCCTGACCTCCGCCCCTTGGGAAGGAGCACGTATTCTCCAGGCCCACCCCCTGGCCTCCGACACCGGAAGCGAAGACGGAGCCTCTACCCAGGCCCCTGCGGAGCCCTCCACCGACGGCGTCGTCATCCCCATCGGGCGAAGGACCTCACGTGCTCCGGCACAAGCGGTGGAGATACCGGCCGGATACCTGCGCCGCCTCACCTGGACACTGACCGACCCTCGGCGCCCACAGACCGCCACCACGGGCGCCCTCACGCTCTCCCTGACCGCCCAGGGCTTGCAGGCCCGGTCCCACGGGGCCGCCGAACCGGCCGCCGGACCGCAGGAGGCAGCCGGATGAGCCGGTCGCAACCGAGCCTGCCACCCGGACTGCCCGCTGCCCGGCTCGTGGCCATCTGGGTCCCCGACTGGCCCGTCGTCGCCCTCACCATGGAGGCCCGCCGGCAGCGCCGCCACCACCGCGCCCACCAGAGTGATCTGCGCCTACTGGACCCAGCCACCGAGCCCGTCGCCGTCGTCGGCGTCCGCGGAGTCCTCGCCGCCTCCGCCCCCGCCCGCAGCGCCGGAATCACCACCGGTATGCGACTGCGCGCCGCCCGGTCCCTGTGCCCCGGACTCACCGTCCTACCTCCCCAGGAGGAACGCGAGGGTCGCGCCTTCGAAACCGTCATGGAGGCCCTCACCTCTCTCCTCGCGGAGCCCATCGTGGCCCGTCCCGGACTGGCCCTGTCCGGAGCCAAAGGACCTGCCACCTGGGCCGGCGGAGAAGAGCTTCTTGCCGCAGCCCTCGTCGAGGCCGTCGCCCAGGAGGCCGATACCGAGTGCCAAGTCGGTATCGCCGACTCCCTGTCCGGAGCCGTCCTCGCCGCCCGCCAGGGAATCATCGTCAAACCGGGACAGACCCCGGACTTCCTCGCCCCCTGGCCCCTGGAAGCGCTCCTGGCATGTCTACCCCTCAGACGCCTGCGACGCGAGGCTCGCCCCCTGCTGGAGACCTTCACCCGGCTCGGCCTGCGCACCCTGGCGGACCTGGCCTCCCTGCCCCGAAAAGACGTCGTCGCCCGCTTCGGCCCCATGGGAGAAAGACTCCACCACCTGGCCGCCGGCACCCACCACGAGGCTCCCGCCATGACTCGACCCGCCCAGGACATCACCGTCACCTCCGATCTCGACCCACCCGTGGAACGCGCGGACACCGCCGCCTTCGCCGCCCGCCACCTCGCCGAGAACCTGGTCACCCGGCTCCTGTCCCAAGGTCTCGCCGTCGGATGCCTCTGCGTGCAGGCCCGCTGCGAGGACGGCGCCGACCTGGCCCGAACCTGGATGCTGGAGACCACCCCCACCACCGCAGAGCTCGCCGACCGTGTGCGCTGGCAGCTCGAGGGCTGGCTCTCCGGGCGCTCCGGGCGACCGCCCTCCTCCGGACTGACCCACCTGAGCCTGACGGCCCTCGAGCTGAGTCCCGCCACAACCTCCCAGACAGGACTGTGGCAAGCGCCCGGCCAACAGACCCAGGCACGCGCCCACCGCGCCGCCGAGCGCGTGGAGTCCCTCATCGGAGCCGGCACCGTCCAGATCCCCACAGTCGTTCCCGGACGCGACCCGCGCTCGCGGGTGCGTCTGATCTTCTGGGGTGAGGAGGAGCGTGTAGGTGAGCCCTCTGGTGGCGCCTCGGCGCCCTGGAGCGGTTCCCTGCCCGAGCCCTCGCCCTCAATCATCCTGCCCCGGCCGGTTCCTGTGCGTCTCACTGATGCCCAGGGGTGCGAGCTCGGCGTCGACATCCACGGTCAGCTCGACGGCGTTCCCGGCTTCCTGGCCATCGGCGATGATGCCGAGGAAGGTGGTGGCGTCATCGGTGGCGGCGCCAATGGTGGGGGCTTGGAGTCCGTGCTTGCGTGGGCCGGGCCCTGGCCTGTCGACGAGGGCTGGTGGACTCCGCAGGGCCCTTCGCGTCGTGCCTACCTCCAGGTGGTCACTGACGTCGGACCGCCTCGTCTGCTGGTGCGCTCAGGCCGATGGTGGCTCGACGCCGTGTACTCCTGAGGTCGTCGCTGATGATGCGCCCGAGGGATCGTTGGAATGAGCCTGAGGCGGGCGCCGTCGTCCCTGCAGCCACAGAATCGCCAGTGTGGCCAGGCACAACCAGGCCAGTCCCAGGGACCATCCCGCCATGACATCAGTCATCCAGTGGTAGCCCAGATAGACGCGGGAGGTGCCCACCAGGAGGGTTGCCCCTGCCGCTGCCATGATCGCCAGTGTCCGGTGTACCACCGCCGTCGTGGACAGCAGGACCATTCCCGCCAGCAGTCCTGTGAAGACGGCCGTGTTGAAGGAGTGCCCCGAGGGGAAGGAGGTGGTTGTGGCGGGCGGGCCCAGGAGGGTGTCGGTTGAGGGACGTGTGCGCCCGAGGATCCCTTTGAGAGCCACTGTCAGTAGGCTGGAGCCGAGCATCGTCAAGGTCAGGACCAGGGCGCGCACGCGGTGCCCCCGCATGAAGAGGAGAGTGGCGCAGAGCGCGGTCAGGACCGTCAGTCCCACGGTGGAGCCCAGGGCGGTGAACACCTGCATGATGACGGTCAGGGCTGGGTGACGTCCGTCCACGGCCCAGGCGGTGACTCCCTGGTCGTGGGGTGCCAGTCCTGTTCCGACGCTTGTGGTGATAGCCAGCCAGCAGAAGGTCGACAGCGTGATGACAGCGGTCACGGCCAGCGCGCCGGCGCGTCTGGTGCGCCAGGTGCCGGGTAAGTGATCGAGTGAGAGCATGAGGGTGAGGCTATCTATGGTGGTCTGGGTGGGGCTATGTGTGCGCCGTGGGCCGGCTGAGTGGTGTTGCCCGCGCCCACAGCGTTCTGCGGGTAGCATCCGGGCCGAGTGATCGGATCCGGCTCAGGAGGACCCGCGTGGCCAAGCTCTACTTCCGCTACGGCGCCATGAACTCCGGTAAGTCCATCGGGCTGCTGCAGACCGCCTACAACTACGAGGAACGTGGTCAGCGCGTCCTGCTCATCAAGGCGGTGGTCGACACCAAGGGGGAGGACTTCGTGGTCTCCCGGCTCGGGGTGTCTCGCCGTGTGGACCTTCTTGTCGACGCCGATGACGACCTGCGTGCCCTGGTGCGCCGGCGGGCCCTGGCTGGGGCGCAGGCCGTCTCGGAAGGGGGATGGGAACAGCAGGAGACGGTGCCGTTGCGGGAGGTCCTGGACTGCGTGCTTATCGATGAGGCCCAGTTCCTCACGGCTCTTCAGGTGGACCAGCTCATGGAGATCGTGCTGGTCGACGATGTCCCCGTTCTGGCCTATGGGATCCGTACCGACTTCCGTACGGTCAGTTTTCCCGGGTCGCGGAGACTGCTGGAGATCGCCCACTCCCTGGAGGAGCTGAAGACCATCTGCCGCTGCGGGCGCAAGGCAGTCTTCAATGCCCGCAAGGTGGGGGAGTCCTTCGTCTTCGACGGCGACCAGGTGGCCATCGACTCCGGGGACGTCACCTACGAGTCGCTGTGCGGAAAGTGCTACCTCGCCGCTGGTGGGAGGCTCCTCTGTCAGTGAGCCAAGTTCCGGGGTGGCGCTTGTTCTGGGAGGGATACAAGGCGAAGCGTGATGGGAGAACTGAGAATGTTCCGAGATTTCACTTGTATTGAATGCAATACAAGTGCTATTGTGAACCTGTGGACGTCTCCTATGCGCTCATCGCAGACATCGTCGGTTCACGAGAGCTGCCTGATCGGCGACTCGCTCAGCAGGCCGTCTATGAAGCTCTGGGGCGGGCCGCCGAGGGGCTGGCGCTGACGCAGCGCCCGTACGCCACCGTTGGTGACGAGCTGCAGGCGGTCTCGGCAACCCTCGCCGATGCTCTTGCTCTCACGGTGCGCACGCACCTGCTTCTACCCGAAGGCCTCGGCCTGCGTTTCGGCGTCGGTGTCGGAACGATCTCCGAGATCGACGGCGTAGTTGAAGGGAGTCCTGGAGGCGCGGCAGCGCACCCTATCCAGGACGGCTCGGCGTGGTGGGCTGCTCGGGAGGCGATCGAGAGGGCTCACGCTCTCCAGGACGAAGGGAGATCGTATGCCCGCACCTGGCTGCGTATCCACTCGGATGCGGAGAACGGATCAGGAGGGAAGTGGGGTGAGCGCGAGGGGCTCGTCAATTCCTTGCTGATCCTGCGCGACCAAACCGTATTCCGTTTTCAGCCGCGTCAGCGGCGCATGATGGCCGGGCTTCTCATGGGGGCGACCCAGGTCGAGGTCGCCCGTCGGGAGAAAGTGAGTCAGCAGGCCGTCTCTGATTTTGCTCGCGGTGCCGGATCCTCCTTGCTGGAGGTTCAAAAGATCCTCGACGGAGTGGCTGCGCGGAGTGGGAGAGGTGGCGGTGAATGACGGCTCTTCTTATTCTTCTGCTTGCCATGGCTTCTGTGCTCGACGACTGCGTTCGGGCGGGGCGAAGGCTGTGGGGTTCGCGGCTGACGGTAGGGCTCTTGGTGACGGTCTCGGTTCTGACTGTCCTTGGCGTTCTGGTCGGATGGCCGGTTCTTCATCTCCGCGGTGAGGCCGTCGTTGCTGCTGTTCTGATGGCAGTGGCGTGGCTGTCCTGGAACCTGGTTCCACGGCGATGGTGGGCAAGGCTGCCGGGATTCCGCCAGCAGGACCGGATGGGGTGCGAGGGTTTCAGGGAGGGCCTGGGGCATGTGCTGCCTCGCGTGCGACTGACCTGTGCGGCTCTCCTGCTCCTTGTCGTGACGGTCTGCGCCCTCGCGTCCGAGCCGCTTGGTTCCAGAGCCGCCAAGGTGGCTGCCACCGTCGGAGTCGCTGTTTTCCTGACTGTGCCTGCTAATCGAATCGTCTCCGACGTCCTTGCTGTTGCTCGCCAGTCCCCGCAGAAGAATGAGAAACGGGGCAAAACAGGGGCGTCAATGCGTGGTGGTCGTTGGATCGGTCCGCTTGAGCGAATTCTCATTCTCCTGCTTGCTTCCATCGAGGCGCCTGCTGCTGTCGCCGCAATCGTTGCCGCCAAGGGTGTCATCCGATTCCCCGAGATCAGTCAGGATGTGAAAGAGGATGACGGAGGGCAGAAGGCTGAGGAGTTCCTCATCGGTTCTTTCGCCTCCTGGATCCTGGCGGTCTTGGGCGCGGTGGCCATTCACCTCGCCTGAGTTAGTGGAAGAGGTGGTACGTGCGGTAGGCATGGCTGGTGCAACGTCTCTTGAGGGCTGTCTGTCGTTGGCATGGTGCGGCCTTTGTCGTTGATCTTCCGGCTGTGACGTCTCCGGCGTTCCACTGGGTGCCGCTGGGTGAGTTGCTCTGGAGAGTTGGGTTTTATGTTGCAATCTCAGTAAACATCGGGAGTTAGCTCGTCGTGCGGGCGATGGAGGGCGTGGCTATACTGTACGTATGTTCGATGGCGATGTGCTTCCTTGTGACCCGCCGCCTGGAGGGGATGCCGGTTCCGGTGGTGCTGGAGATCCAGCACCACGCTCCCGGCGCCGTCGTCCCCACGGACTTGAGCAAGCAGATCAGCCCCGAGACCATCGACCGCCTCAACCAGGTCCTCAACAACGCCGCCTCCCGCCCCGGTGTCGATGGTAGCGGCGGCGCCCGGCTCACGACCCGCGGCCCATACTCCGGCCAAAGAGCCGGAGACTACGAGACCCCCTACCCGAACGCCACCCACACCCTGGGCTTGGCACTCCTCATCGACCACACCCACCTTTCTAAAAGCTCTGAGGTGCTACGGACAGTCATGACCAACCGACACCGCTACGCCGAGCTGCACGCTCACTCCACCTACTCCTTCCTGGATGGAGCCAACGAGCCCGATGACTTGGCCTCAGCCGCCATCGAGCTTGGTCTGGAGGCCCTCGCCCTCACCGATCACAATGGTGTGCCCGGAATCGTCAAGCATGCCCAGGCTGGTCGTGCTCACGGTCTGCCCACTGTTCACGGCACCGAGCTCACCCTGGCTGACGGCTCCCACCTACCCGTCCTGGCTCGCAACCCTGCCGGGTATCACCTCCTGGTCTCAGCAATCTCCCAACACAACCTGGATGCTGGAGAACGCCGAGATCCCGCTCATGACCTGCCCACTCTTGCCTCAGCCCTCCGTGCCGTCCCCACCAGCCATACCGGGGGGACTTCCGGAACCTGCCTCATCCTCACTGGTACCGTCAACGGCCCCCTGCGCCGGGCCCTGGGTGATCCCCACCGCCCCGGAACCTGGGACCTGGCGGCGGCAGACACCTGCCTGGGTCATCTCGCCGAGCTCTTCGCCGCTCCCGACCGCGGCCGCCCAGTCGGATCCAGCGCCACGGCCCATACAACACACGTGGAAGGAGGTGGCCACGTGGAAGGGGATGCTGCCGTCGGCCTGGCCGTCGAGCTCACTCTGGACGGTGGACCCACCGACGCCGCTCTCACCAAGATCCTGGCCCGACTGGCTCACGCTCACCGGTTGCCGCTTGTAGCCACCGGCGCGGTGCGCTGTGCTCGCCCCACCGACGCTCGTCTTGCCGACGTCCTCACCGCGACCCGTCTGGTCACCGACCTGGAAGGAGCCCGCGGTCACCTTCCTGCCATCGGTCGCTGGCTACGAGGAGCCCAGGACATGGCCAGACTCCACCGACGCAGTCCCGACGCCGTCGACCTGGCCGCAGACCTTGCCTCCGACCTCGCCTTCGATCTGTCCCTCATCGCTCCGGACCTGCCTGATGCTGATGTTCCGGAAGGGTATACCCCCACCACATGGCTGCGTGAGCTCACCCGCCAAGGCGCTACCCGCCATTACGGCACCCCACAGGAGCACCCTCGGGCCTGGGAGGTGCTCAACCACGAGCTCGACGTCATCGAGTCCCTGGGCTTCCCCGGCTACTTCCTCATCGTGCACTCCATCGTCGAGTTCTGCAGGCAGTCGGGGATCCTGTGCCAGGGAAGAGGGTCCGCCGCCAACTCCGCAGTCTGCTACGCCCTGGGAATCACCGCCGTCGACGCCGTCAGACACAAGATGCTCTTCGAACGGTTCCTGTCTCCGGAGCGAGGCGGTTACCCGGATATCGACCTCGACATCGAGGCCTGCCGTCGAGAGGAGGTCATCCAGCACGTCTACTCCCGCTATGGGCGCGACTGCGCGGCCCAAGTCGCCAACGTCATCTCCTACCGCCCCCGATCCGCTGTGCGCGACGCCGCCCGAGCCCTTGGGCACCCCGCCGGCGTGCAGGACGCCTGGGCCAAGGAGATGGATCGGTGGGCCACGGTGCGTCCCGGAGGACTCACAGGGCGGAGTGATGAGGTTCCCGCACCGGTCCTCGACGTCGCCGAGAAGCTGCTGCGCCTACCCCGTCACCTGGGGGTCCACCCTGGGGGCATGGTCCTGTGCGGACGCCCCGTCACCGAGGTCTGCCCGGTGCGCTGGGCCACCATGGACAACCGCTCCGTCCTCCAGTGGGACAAGGACGACTGCGCCGAGGCCGGCCTGGTCAAGTTCGACCTCCTAGGCCTCGGATCACTCACCGCCCTGCGCCTGGCATTCGCGACTCTGGCCGAGCGCGGCCAGACCGTCCCCGACGCCGTCGAGGAGGGAGAGCTGCGCACCTCTCAGACCGGCCGTCCCTGGGGACTGCACACCCTGCCCGAGGAGGACCCGGCCGTCTACCGACTGCTCACTGCTGCGGACACGGTCGGGGTCTTTCAGGTCGAGTCGCGCGCGCAGATGGCCACCCTGCCCCGTCTGCGACCCAAGGAGTTCTACGACATCGTCGTCGAGGTCGCTCTCATCCGCCCGGGTCCCATCCAGGGCGACGCCGTCAACCCCTATATCCGCCGCAGACTGAAGCGTGAGCAGGTCACCTATCTGCACGACTCCCTCAAACCTGCCCTGGCCAGGACCCTGGGCGTACCGCTCTTCCAGGAGCAGCTCATGCAGATCGCTGTCGACGCCGCAGGGTTCAGTCCCGCTGAGGCCGACACCCTGCGTCAGGCCATGGGGGCCAAACGGTCCATCGAGCGCATGGACGCCCTCCACGGCAGGCTCGTGGCCGGTATGAAGGCTCAAGGTATCGACGAGCCCACCGCCGAGAAGATCTACAGCAAGCTGAGGTCCTTCGCCGAGTTCGGCTTCCCCGAGTCCCACGCCTTCTCCTTCGCCTACCTGGTCTACGCCTCGGCCTGGCTCAAGGCTCGCAAGCCCGAGGACTTCTATGCCGGGGTTCTCGCCGCCCAGCCCATGGGCTTCTGGTCCCCGCAGTCCCTCGTGGCCGACGCCCGCCGCCACGGGGTGCGCGTGCTACCCGCAGACGTCAACCGCTCTCTGGCGCAGGCCACCGTCGAGCAGAGAGAAGACCGCCGGGAGGCAAACCGATCAGATCAGTGGGAGCCACTGGTACCCCATCCTGCCGTCCCGTCATCACTTGACGTCCACGACGATCTCGCAGTGCGACTCGGTCTGGCTCCGATCAAGGGACTGGGGGAGCGGCTCGCGCAGGCCATCGTCACCGAGAGATGCGCCCACGGCCCCTACCAGGACCTGACTGACCTCGCCCGGCGCGTGAGTCTGAGCCGATCCCGCCTTGAGGCGCTGGCAGCCTCAGGGGCCTTGGACAGTCTGGGAGTGGAGCGCCGTCGGGCACTGTGGGCCGCCGGGGTTCTGTCCGATGAGCACGGTCAGATCCGCGGGGCCTCCCGTCGGGAACAAGGTGCATGGTTCCAGCCCACGCTTGCGGGCACCGCCGTCGGAGCCATCGCCCCGCCCCTGCCGATCATGACCGGTCGTGAGCGACAAGCAGCTGACCTGAACCTGACCGGAGTATCCACCCAGGGCTCGCCCCTGACATCTCTGCGTCCCGGACTGGCGGCGGACGGCGTGCTGACTGCGGCTGACCTCTCCGGCCAGGAGCACGGGAACCGGGTGCGGGTTGCCGGTGTCGTCACCCATCGGCAGCGACCCCATACGGCATCCGGCATGATCTTCCTCAACCTGGAGGATGAGACCGGCCTGCTCAACGTCGCCTGTCGAGCCGGCATGTGGCGCCGCTACCGCAGCATCGGCAGACGCGCCAGCGCCCTTATCGTGCGCGGTACCGTGGAGAGGGGCGACGGCGTCGTTGCCCTCATGGCAGAGCACCTCCAGGCCCTTTCCGGCGTTCCCGTCACCGGCAGCCGGGACTGGTGCTGAGCGCCTGAGTGGACGTCTACTCTCTGCGGGAGGAGTACGCGGGCAGCTCGCCAGTGACCGGAGCGTCCTTGGTATGCAGCTCGGAGTAGACGGACCAGGCCACGCTGATCAGCGGCACCGCGACGATCGCCCCGAGCAGTCCGGAGGCGTAGGTACCCAGAGCCACGCCGATGATCACCACCACCGGGTGCAGCGACACCTGCCGGCCCATGATGAGGGGCTGAAGAATATGTCCCTCGATCTGGCCGATGCCGGCTACTCCTACGCCGACGACGATCATGGTGACGAAGCCGCCCGAGGCCAACGCCACCACCATGGCCACAAGCATCGCCAACGGTGCACCGATGATCGGGATGAAGGCGCCGATGAACACGAGTACTGCCAAGGGGGCCGCCAGCGGGATCCCCACCAGCTGCAGAAAGATCCCGGCCATGATGGCGTCGGTCAGTGCCACCAGCACAGTGCCGCGTGCGTACCCGGCGAAGGTGTACCAGCCCGCACCCGCAGCCCGGTGGGTCGACTCGCGCATCGTGGCGGGCAGCTCGTTGAGGAACCAGCGCCACATCCTCCCCCCGGAGGCGAGGAAGAAGATTGTCACAAACAGTGCCAGGGCCAGGACCGTGAGCACGTCAACGACTGCGCTCGCGTTGGAGACGACTTCAGAGGCCAGGGAAGGGGCGTTGGACTGCAGATAGTGCTGCCCCTGGCGGAGCCAGAGCTGGAGCTGGTGATAGACCTGCTGCTGCGTCAGATGAAGCGGACCGCGCTCCAGGAACTCCATGATCGTGTCGAGGCCGTCACTGAACTGGGAGGCCAGGGAGTTCCACTGGCTGGTGACCGAGGTGACCACGTAAGTCACCAGTCCGGCGATCGCCCCGATAGTAGTCAGTAGAGCCAGAAAGGTCGCCGGGTAGCGGGGCATGATCCTGGCGAAGAGGTTGACCATCGGCTGGAGGATAGAGGTGAACACCAGCGCCATGAACAGTCCGATGAAGACTGGGATCACCTGGGAGGTGGCGTAGAAGACAAGACCGATGACAATGATGATGCCCAGTCCCAGCCAGGCCCCTATGCCGCCTTGCACCAGCCAGGAGGGGAGGGAGCTCATGACAGAGGAACGAGTCGTCACCGTTTCCGGGAAGGACACCGACGGCGCCACCCGGACGTGGGTGGTGGACACAGGGGGAGCGGAGCTCGTGGTCGTCTCCTCGGCTGCGATGGGCTCCCAGTGCAACTGGTAGTCGCGGTCCGCCTGCCTGCGCCTCTCCGCCCAGTCGATCCCCCGATCCAGGACCGAGCGAGCACTTCTGAGCCGCCCAAGAAGGCCACTGCTGCTCACTCGGGACGACTTCGTTCCCGAATCAGGTGTGCTACCCGACTGGTGGGAGCTGGAGCACTGCGAGGACTCGGGAGCTCGAACGGGCACGTCCTCTGACGAATCTTCTGACGGAGAGCTGCTTGTTGCCATGGGGTAAACGTTCAGTCCTTCGCTGGTCATCGGGCTGACGAAACACGGACAGCCTACTAGCGTGGCCCCATGACCGCCCCGAATGTCAGCAATCCGACTCGCTCCGCCGCGACGGCGAACCAGGTGCGTCTGCCACGCACCGCTGCGCTGGGACCGGGGCGGGGAGAACAGCCACGGCTCCTCATCGACGCTCCGGCCGGGGCCGCGGAGATCTACCTTCACGGCGCCACCGTGACCTCGTGGGTGCCACGCGGTGGGGCAGAAGTCATCTTCACCTCACGGCAGGCGGTCTTCGACGGCGCTACCGCTATTCGTGGAGGAATTCCTCTGTGCCTGCCCGAGTTCGGTGCCGGCATCAACGGAGATGCCGTACCAAAGCACGGTTGGGCGCGCATCGCCCCCTGGCGACTGCGGACGGTCACCAGTACCGATGACGGCGGCGTCCGTGCTCTTCTGAGTGTCAGCCGCGATCACCTGACGGCGCTCTGTGAGATCCAGATCGGCGAGACTCTTCGCCTGGGCCTCAGTCTTCGCAACGATGGGACCGAGCCCCGCACGGTAGAGGCTGCTGCCCACACCTACCTGTCGGTCCACGACGTCACCGCCAGCCTCGTCAGCGGACTGGCCGGTGCCTCCTACAGTGACAATCTGGCTCGCAGTCCGCAGGAGCTCCGCCAGGTGCAGGACGGTGACGTGAGAATCACCGGACCGGTGGACCGCATCTACGACTCCGCTGAGCCGGTCACGGTGACCGACCCCGGGCACCGACGCGCGATCCATATCGACAAGCGCAACGCCCCCTCCACCATCGTGTGGAACCCCTGGTCAACCTACAGCGCCCCGCTGCCGGACATGGCCGACGACGAGTTCCCCACCATGGTCTGCGTCGAGAGCGGAGCGGTGCGAGAGCACGCACCCACCATCGAGCCCGGGGCGAGCTGGTCAATGCAGGTGACCCTGAGCGTCGAGAATGCCGGAGTGTGATGGGAAGCACTTGAAGGTGGTTTGGTGGCCTTGGTGGCCGTCATGCTAAGTTTCTCTGCGTCGCCGGAGCGAGATCCCGGTGGCACCGCTGAAAGGCGGAACAGACAACATGAGTCCGAGTGGCGGAATAGGTAGACGCGCTAGCTTGAGGTGCTAGTGCCTTATTAAACGGGCGTGGGGGTTCAAGTCCCCCCTCGGACACCACCAAGCATATGATCCCCGGAACCCTGAGGTTCCGGGGATCACTTCATGTTCGGGCTGGCGCTAGATCGGCGTCAGCTCCATTCTGGACGGTAGAGGTCCGGGCGGGACTCGAAGCAGCACAGGATGAGCGGCACGATTCCCAGTCCAACGAGGCCCAGCAGGACGAACCATCCTGACTTCCCGTTGTCATGAAGACGACGCACCATGACGGCGAGGGACGGTACAAGGATCACAAGGGCGTAGACACTGTACAGAAGCAGAACCAGGCCGCTGCCGAGAAGCGCTCCAGCGGCTGCGTCCTCTGAGCCCGTCCCTGCTCCCGCAAGAATGATGGCAACGGCCAGTACGCCGAGAACAGTGGGGATGATTACCTGGTACAGCAGGAAAGACCACCAGAACTCGGACGGGGAGGCGTAGCCGCGGAACTGGGCGTAGCGCTGGAAGTAGCGCTTGGCGGCGTCGCCGAAGCTCGCACCCGGGAGAGGGGCAATATCGGGGGTCAGGGGCGGAGTCCCGAATCCGAACTGGTTGGGAGCGCCGTAGGGCGCCTGGCCGCCATAGGGTGCAGGGCCGCTTCATAGGACATGAATCCTCCAAGTGAGACTGAGAGACGTTGGGGAGCAATGCATCCATGGCGTCTCGAGGGAGATACAGAGCCATACGCGGGTCAGCATGGCGCAGGCAGCCTAGAGGTAGAAGCCCTTCGCTGTCATCTTGACAACGCATCGTGAAGTGGGGAGAACTTCCTCTTGTCCTCCCAGCCCTCTTGACTTGACGGGTCTTGTTCCACGACGGAGCAATTAACACGTGATCCCCAGAACCTTGAGGTTCTGGGGATCACGCTGCTCTGAGAAGAGGGCGGACGTCAGCTCCACTCGGGGCGGTAGAGATCCGGGCGGGACTCTGACGCAAGAAGGACCAGCAACCAGATCGGCCCGGCTACTGGTACGAGCAGGATGAAGAACCAGAGTCCTGATTTTCCAGTGTCGTGCAGGCGCCGTACCAAAGAAGAGAGATTGGGGAGCAAAACTGCGAGACTGTAAAGCGAGGAGATGCCGGACGCGATGTAAACACTGCTGGGATACACAGGCGTCACTGTGGGGTCGCCGTTCTGGGCCGCCTCGATGACGGTGGACATGGCGCTCAGTATCGGAATGATCATGAACAGGGAGAAGGCGCAGCTGATGACGAAGTTCATCAGCCACGGCCACCAGTACTCCGAGCGGGAGGCGTAGCCGCGGAACTGGGCGTAGCGCTGGAAGTAGCGCTTAATAGCCTCGCCGAAGCTCGCACCCGGCAGAGGAGCGATATCGGGAGCCAGGCCCGGAGCCCCGAACTGTTGAGGAGCGCCGTAAGGGGGCTGGTTGGCAGGGTACGGGGTAGGTCCGCTTCCGTAAGACATTCATCCTCCATGTAAGACGAGGTCGAGGGATTGTGGGCATATGCGCAAGAGCCAACAACTCTTGTGGTGCACGAACGCTCTGCCACCGCTAGCCTAGGCGTTGGGCATCGTTGTGACCATCCCTGCTCAGACATATCTCATGGGCAGTACTGCCCGAGAATCTCGTTGCTCTCCGGTAGTCTGTATCGATGCGTTCCGCTGATCCTCTGGGCAACCGTCTGAGTACGGACCGGAGCCCTGAGCTGATACGCGCACGATCCGGGGTCTACCTCGTGTTTCTGGCCAATGGGCTGGGCTTCGCGAACCTGGTTCCACGCTTCCCGGAGATCGTGGAGCAGCTGGGTCTGAGCAAAGCGGCCTTCGGGCAGGCCGTGGCGGCGGCCAGCGTCGGAGCACTGGTGGCAGGGCTGGCCGCGTCCTGGCTCATCTCCCGCCTGACCTCGGCCAGGGTTGCCAGCCTGGGCATGCTCGTCGTGGCTCTGGCACTTCTTGGCGCAGGCCTGGCCCGCTCATGGATCGTCCTGGCCGGCTGCCTGCTGGTCGTGGGCGGGACGGACGCCATCGTCGACGTCGCACAGAACGCCCACGGCCTGCGGGTCCAGCGCCGTTGGGGTGCATCGATCGTGACGAGCTTCCACGCGGCCTGGTCGCTGGGGGCGGTCCTGGTCGCTGGGGGCGGTCCTGGGCGCGGCCATGGGGCAGGCCGCGGCTGGAGCCGGTGTGGGACCGGGAGCCCACATGATGCTGGTAGCTGTGATACTGCTGGCCATCTCGGTAGGGCCCCTGCTTGCGGGCTGGTTTCTGCCCGGTCACGACTCTGAGGAGCGCACCTCCGACCACGCCGAGGTCTTTGACACCTCCAATGACTTCAACCATGAGCCACCGATGGCTTCGTCTCGTCGTCCGTTCCCAGTGACGGCTCTTGTTCTCAGCGTCGTCGGGGTGCTGTGCGCAGCATCCATGTTTCCCGAGGACGTCGCCATGAACTGGTCATCCTTGCTCCTGTCCGAGCAGGGCGCAGCAGCCGGCCACGTGGGGCTTGGGCTTGTGGCGCTCCAGGGGACGATGATCGTGGGGCGCCTGGTGGGCGACCGGATCATCGACACCGTCGGTCGGCGCGCCGTCATCGCCTGGGGTGGAGCGCTTGTGACCCTCGGCATGAGCGTCTCCCTCCTGCTCTCCTCCGTCCCCGGAACGCTCATAGGAATGGCCATCTCCGGAGCAGGCTGCGCCGTCGCCGTACCCGTGACCTACTCTGCGGCCGACGACGTCGAAGGTCTCCCGCCCGGGCTGGGGCTGACCATCGTGTCCTGGCTGGCCCGTCTCACCGGCCTTCTGGCCCCACCGGTTGTCGGCTGGCTCGCCGATAGTCACGGGCTGTGGGTGGCCCTTGCCTACGGATTGCTGGGAGGCCTCATCATGGTCACCTGCTGGCCGATCCTGCGTCGTCGTTCTGCGTCTCGTTGACGGGCCCAGACGATACCGGCCACGATGGTGGCGACAACAGCGATCACTGCGATTCCGATGCACACGGGAGCGCTCAGGAGGAATGCTGATGCTCCCGAGGCGTCCGTCGAGCCTTCTGAACGGCGCTGAATGAAGAGCAGGATGCCGCCCACCCCGCACAGGGCCCAGAAGGTGCGGGCCGTCACGTTCCAGCGGTCCCGGCGAAGGCGCGCCGCGCACCATCCGGGCAGACTGTCGACGTCGACGTCTCGCAGGCCTACTCGGCGGGGAGCATCATCCCCGGGAACGTGCGTCGGATAGGCGGCCAGGAGCCGATCGCATGACTGGAGTGATGGAATGATGGCCATTCCCACCATTCCTGCGCCGACCATCATTGCGGTCGCTACCCGACCGGTGCTCAACATCTCCCCGCCCTTGAAGAAGACGTAGTAAAGGCCGATGATGGCCATCACTGTTAGTGACGTGGCAACGACTCTCATCCTGCCCTTCCTGACGCTCTTCGCGATGCTGTAGGCGTCGGGCCAGGCCGGACCCATACGGCCGTCAAGTGTGACGCCCCGCCTGCGCGTCTCCCCGTGGGGGTGGGTGACGAGGTCTGGACGTAGCCCCGCCTCCACGTCGAGCGGGCGTGATGATCCCGGCTGCTGCCCGGTCAGCCGGGTGAGGGTCGAGCGCAGGAGCTGCCACTGCTCCTCGGCGATGAACTCAGGTGTCCGCAGGATCCAGGCGCTTCGGAGCCCCACGGCCGTGATGAGTAAGCCCAGGACGACGAATCCTGCGGGCACGAACAGCATCGGAGAGCTAAACGTCGAAACACGTCCGTACGCCTCTTCGTCGATCCTCATCATAGGTACGGCCATGCTGAGAATGAAGAAAGAGATGAGGGAGAAGAACACCCCGAAGCCGGCCACTGCCAACCTGCTCCACATCCCCGAGCCCCATTGCTTGCCGGGCGCCGCTGTTCCGGGATTGTAGGAGGAGACGGCGGCCTTGACCGCCTGCTCGACCTGTTCGCGGCCGGCAATGGATGCAGGGACAGTGAGACGCTCACGAACCAGGGGCAGTCTGGAATCGGATCCGAGCCCCGACTCGTAGTAGTACGTGCGCTGGGTGTGCGGCTGTCCATTGCTACCAGTCGTGGTGCTCACCGAGATATTGCTGACGCGGGCGGGAACCCTCTGCTGAACTGTGACGACGGCGCCTTCCTGGCGTACTCGCACAGCCGGGAGCTTCCAGCGGGCGATTGCGAGGCCATAGCGACGACTTTCAGCAGGGTTGATCATACTCATGATGGCTTGTCTCCATGGGGTGATGGGAAGGGCTCAGACGAGTCCTGCCCGACGTCGGCGCTCAGTGTCACGGTGTCGGGCCCAGAGATGGCCGATAGCAAGGGTCAACAACGCCAGTGCGATCGTCAGCGATACGATCACGGGGGTTGTGAGAGGTAGCTGCGGCGCTGAAGGTGAGGAGTCGAATATCGCCTCGGTGTCGAAATGCGCGAAGGCGTAGAAGGCGAGAAGAAAGCCAACAGCCATCGGCGGCCAGAACGCGGCTGTCATCACACGCCAGGTGTCCTCCCGGCGTCGTGCTGCGCACCAGGGTTCAAGGCTCGCCACGTCAATATCCTCAACCTGCAGGCGGTAAGGCTGCTCCTCTCCGGGAATCGCGGCGGGATGAGCCAGCAGCTTTCGGTCGCACACCCGCATCGACCCGATGATGACGACAGCGGCGATTCCTGAGCCCAGGAGCACGAAGGGAAGAACAGGCAGTACACCAAGTCGCACGAACGACCCGATGACCAAGGAGCCGAGGACCAGAAAACAGGAGAAGATGACGGCTGCCTTGGCTGCTCGGCCCCGTGCTTCTCGGCGAAGTCTGGCGATATCTGAGGAATCGGGCCAGGTCGGCCCCATACGGCCGTCACGCGTGGCGCCACGTGCAACGGTGCCACCGCCCGGATGAGTGATGAGGTCCCGTCGCCGCCCAGCCTCAATGTCCAGAGGACGCGACGAGCCGGGTTCCTGCCCAGTCATCTGTGTCAGCGTGGTGCGAAGTAGCCCCCACTGCTCCTCTGCAACAAACGGGGGAGTTCGCAGTATCCAGGCCCGGCGGAGGTTGGCAGTGGCCAGAAGCGCTCCGATCAGCATGAAGATGATGATCGGGATCAGAAAGATGCTACGCGGATCGAATCCAGCGGGAGCCGGGGAGCTGGAGAAGGCCAGCTGGATGCGCACCGCGATGAAGATGGCGGCAGTCACGATGGCGAGGCCAAGGAGCCCCTGCACCACATGGCGGACTACGCCGGAGCTGACCTGGGCCGAAAGTGCAGCGGATCCAGGATCGTAGGAGCTGACTGCGGTATCGACCGCCTGGCGGACGCGCTGCTCGTCAACGGCAGACGCTGGGACGGTGAGACGCTCGCGCACCAGGGGGAGAGTCTTTGCCGACGTCAGACCGGACTCGTAATAGGGGACTCGCCTGGTCCGGTACGGAGAAGGCCTCAGTGGCGAGGAGACAGTGTCACGAGACCTTGCCGAACCCGTTTCGCCAGCGTTGTCCACGCCGTACCTGTGCTGTTCGACTCTGACGACGCGGGCGGGAACCCTCTGCTCGACCGTGATGACGTCGCCCTGTCTGCGTACGTGCACCGTGGGCAGCTTCCAACGGGGGATTGCGGGACCGTGGCGTTGGCTCTCAGGTGTGGGGGCGGTAGTCACTCAGGCTCTTTTCGTCGGGGGCGTCGCCCTCGAGCATAGGCCCACGAAATGACCTGGGAGAGGATTTGAGGGTCTCGTCAAGAGTGAGGCAGGGGAGAGGCGTTAGCATCGGCCTCCATGGAGCACTTTGAGATGACTGTTGCTGCCGAACCCGGTCTGCCCGCTCTTGTCCTGTCGGTCCCGACCGGCGACGACGTCGACCGCATCGCCGAGATCTGCCAGGAGGCCGACATCCAGGAGTGGACCGTCATCCCCCGCGGATATCAGCGCAGTGACGCCCGGATCTTCGTCGAGGAGATCGTCGTCAAGGGCTGGATCGAGGGGAGTACGCTCACCTGGGCCGTGCGTGAGGCCGGTGCGGACGGCTCGTCGGCAACCCTCGTGGGGATGCTCAGTGTCACCCTGAGTGGCCCTGAAGGTAGTCGGACGGGAGAAGTCGGCTACTGGCTCACTGGTGCCGCGCGAGGTCGCGGCACCATGACCCGCGCCGTTGCTGCCCTCATCGATATGGCCTTCGATCCGGACGGTCCCCTGAACCTGTCTGCACTGCGGTGGCGCTGCGACATCCATGACTCGGGGCGCGGTCCGGTCCCCAACTGGGCCTCCTGGAAGGTCGCCTGGTCGCTCGGCTTCCAGCGTGAGGGACGAGTACGCCGATTCCTGCTCAATGACGGAGCGCTTCACGACGGCTGGATAGCCACCCTGCTCCCCGATGACCCGCGCGAACCGCAAGCACCCTGGGACGGCCCTGTCGATGCCGACGGCACTGTGCCCCTCGTGGCGCACGACGGCGTCGGAGAGCGCGAAGGCAATGATCCCGAGGCCCTCGTGCGCCGCTTCCATCACGTCTACGGACTTCCCGTCCAGACCGACGGCGCCAGCCTCGAGCGTGAGAGCCTGCACATGCGCATGAGTCTCATCGCCGAGGAGTTCGCCGAGCTCGTCGGCGCCGTCTACGGGCAGGCCGCGCGCAACGAGGTTGAGTCGGGTTACCGAAGCGCTGTGGCCGTCGATGGCGGTGGTCGTGACGCCGTCGAGGCTGCCGACGCCCTGGCGGACCTCGTTTACGTCATCTACGGCATGGCGTTGGAAACCGGGATCGATCTGGCGGCCGTGCTGGCGGAGGTGCAGCGCTCCAACATGTCCAAGCTGGGCGCCGACGGAAAGCCGATCTATCGCGAGGACGGCAAGGTGCTCAAAGGTCCGGGCTACTTCGCGCCGGACGTGGCCCAGGTGCTGCGTCACCGTCGCCTGCGCTGAGTGGAGTGCATCGTCACGCCGAAACTGAACTGTACATACAGTAAAGTTATGGTTGTGACTCGTTCTCCCGGACTTCGTGCCTGGGCGGCTCTGGCCGTCCTGACTCTCGCCGTGACCCTGCTGGCCATCGACTCCACGGTGCTGGCCCTGGCGATTCCCTCGCTGAGCGCGGACCTGAGGCCCACGGCCAGCCAGCTGCTGTGGATCGGTGACATCTACTCCTTCACCCTGGCGGGCCTGCTGGTGACCATGGGCAACGTTGCTGACCGTATCGGCAGGCGACGTCTCCTGCTCATCGGGACCCTCGGCTTCGGTGCGGCCAGCGTCATAGCAGCCTTCGCGCCGAGCGCGGGAACTCTCATCGCAACGCGTGCACTGCTGGGCATCGGCGGTGCCACCATCATGCCCTCCACCCTTTCCCTCATCCGCAACATCTTCCCCAATGCCAATCACCGCGCCACCGCCATCGCGATCTGGTCGGCCGGAAGCTCCGGTGGCACCGCACTGGGGCCGCTGGTCGGTGGGGTCCTGCTGGAGAACTTCTGGTGGGGCAGCGTCTTCCTCATCAATGTTCCCGTCATGGCGGCCGTCGTCATCACCGGACTGTGGCTCTTGCCCGAGTCGAAGAACGATCAGGGCGCCCCGGTGGATGTAGTTTCTGCGATGCTGTCCGTTCTGGCGATCGTGCCGATCGTCTATGCCGTCAAGTCCTTCGCCCACAACGGTCTGACGGTCATCGCCGTGGCTGCCCTGCTCGCAGGCCTCGGCGCCGGAGGGGTCTTCCTACGGCGCCAGCGCACGCTGGCCACGCCGCTGATCGACGTCGATCTGTTCAAGCGGCCCGCCTTCACCTGGGCGATCATCGCCACCGTGCTGGCGATCTTCTCCCTGGCCGGTCTGCTGTACTTCTTCTCCCAGTATCTGCAGCTCGTCCGGGGCTACTCCACGCTCCAGGCGGGCCTGACCGAGCTCCCGACCTCTCTGGCCTCCATCGCCGTCGTGGTGGTCGTAGCCTCGGTGGTACGCCGACTCGGAAACGGCCGGGCGCTCGGAGGAGGCCTGATTCTGGCGGCAGTGGGCCTCCTCGTCGTTGCTGTGGGCGAGTCCTACGGCGGGATCATCGTGATCTGCGTCGGTCTGCTCATCATCGGTGCCGGCATTGGCCTGGCCTTCACAGTCTCCACCGGCGCGGTCCTGGGGTCGGTGCCGGCGGACCGGGCCGGAGCCGCCTCCGCCATCTCAGAGACCGGCTTTGAGCTCGGTGTCGCCCTGGGAATCGCCGTGCTGGGAACGACCCAGGACGTCGGCTACCGGCTCATGCTCGGGCCTGCCCTCTCGGGTCTTCCGAGTCGGGTGGTCGACGCCGCTGAGCAGTCGCTGGCAACCTTGTCTGGCGTCATCGATCCGACTGACCCCGCACAGGCCCAGCTGATGGCACACGCTCAGACCGCCTTCATCCACGCCATGCAGGTCACAGCCGTCATTGCCGCGGCGATCCTCCTGGTGGCAGGCGTCATGGCAGCGCGTCATGTTCCGGCTACGAGTGAGGAGACCTCGTGAGAACCTCGAAACGGGACCGCATCATCGCCGGAGCGCTCGAGCTCGCCCACCGCGACGGCTTCGACACGCTCACCTTCGACGCCCTGGCCGAGCACGTCGGGCTGACGCGCGGTGGAGTCATCTACCACTTCCGCAACAAGACCGAGCTCCTGGAAGGCATTGCGAGCGCCTTCTTCGAGCGCTGGCGGGCCGAGGCCTTGGAAGCACTGGGAAAGCCGTTGGAGGAGGCAAGCCGGGCCGAGCGCATCGAGGCTCTGGTGCGCTCCGTCGTCGACGGTGAGATCCTGCCCGGGGAGGTCAGCTTCATGCTCTCGGCGACGCCAGAGGCGGAGATGCTCAAGGACGCCTGGGACGCGCTGCGCCACGAGTGGGTTGGGGAGACCTCTGAGCTGACCCCGATGCAACGTGTGGCACTGCTGGCAGTGGATGGATGGTGGGCGAACCGCGCTGTCGACAGTGACAACCAGGACCCCGATGACCCCGCCATCGCCGGTCTTATCGTGTCCCTAGCGGCGGGAAACGCGCCTGACCAGGTACGTGGCAGATCTTCCGGTAAGGACTAACGACCCACAAATGTCTGCTTGTTGTGCTTGAGAAGGCCCAGGCTCATGGCACGATGGGCCCATGAGCGAGACCACTGACGGCACCGACCTCCCGGAGTCGAACGTCTTCGCCAGGCCATGGCTGCTCGACCTGGGCCTGCCCGGCTTCACGGCCGTGGACCACGCTGATATCGAGCCGGCCATCCGGGCAGGGATGGCTGCCGAACGCCAGGAGTGGGAGGCCATCGCTACCAACAAGGCCGAACCCACGATCGCCAACACCGTTGATGTCCTGGAGCGATCCGGAGATCTCCTCGAGCGGGCGCTGACGGTTCTGGACGCACTGACCTCCGCCACCGACTGCCCGGACCTTGATCAGCTCGAGGAGGCGCTCGCTCCCGAGCTGGCGGCGCACTCCGACGCCTACCACCTTGACTCACGTCTCTATGAGCGCTTCAAGGCACTCGACGACCTCGTCGCTGCCGCGTCCGATGGCGAGCAGGCGCGCGACGCCGACGGCGCAGTCATTGACGCCGAGACCGCCCGTCTCATCCGCCTGACCGTCGAGGAGTTCGAACGCAACGGCGTCGGTCTGAACGAGTCGGAGACCGACGCCCTCAAGGAGATCAATGCCCGCGTCAACGCGCTCAAGATGCGTTTCTCCGTCCTGGCCACTGAGGCCATGCACGCCGCTGGTGTCTCCAACGTCACGGTCCCGCCTGTTCTGGCCACTACGCGCCCCCACCCCGCCCGGCTCGCCCTCCTGGAGAAGTCCATGAGCCGGGGACTGGGCGGGCAGGGCGGTGCTGGCGACACTCGAGGTATCGTCCTGGAGCTCGCGGTACTGCGCGCCGAACGGGCTGCTCTCCTGGGCTACCCGCACCACGCCGCTCTCGTGGCCGCCGAGTCGGCCGCCCGAACCACCGAGGCGGTGTCCGAGATGCTGGCCCGCCTCACCCCTCTCGCCATGGCCAATGCCCGTCGCGATGCCCAGGTCTACGCCGCCCGCATGGACAGTGACCCCCAGACCCAGTCGGGAGAGACCTTCGGCCCTGCTGACTGGCCTCTCTACGAGGCCGCCGAGCGCAAGAACCGCTTCGGTGTCGACGATGAGGTTCTGGCCCCCTACCTGGAGCTGTGGAGCGTGGTCACCAAGGGTGTCTTCTACGCCGCCACCCGCCTTTACGGCATCACCTTCCATGAGCGTGAGGACCTGGCCGAGCACATGTACGCACCGGGCATCCGGGTCTGGGAGGTACGCGACGGCGAGGGGACTGACGCGCCGGTTCTCGGGCTCTTCGTCGGTGACTACTACGCGCGAGCCGGTAAGTCCGGAGGGGCCTGGATGGACAGCCTCGTCACCGGCTCAACACTCACCGGCCGCAGGCCGGTCGTCATCAACTGCTGCAACATCGAGCAGCCCACCTCCGGCCCGGCCCTGCTGACCTGGGACGAAGTCATCACCTGCTTCCACGAGTTCGGACACGCCCTGCACGCCCTGTTCTCCAAGGCCCGCTACCCCTCGGCCTCGGGGACCGCCGTGCCTCGGGACGTCGTCGAGTTCCCCAGCCAGCTCAACGAGAAATGGGCCCTTCATCCCGAGGTGCTGTCCAGCTACGCACGCCACGTGGACACCGGTATGCCTCTGCCGGTCGAGCTGGCCGAGCAGCTGCGCGGCCAAGGCACCTTCGGTCAGGGGTACGCCACTACGGAGTACCTGGGAGCAGCCCTGCTCGACCAGGCCTGGCACACGCTCGCCCCGGATGAGGTCCCAAGGGACGTCCATCAGGTCGAGCAGCTCGAGCACCGAGCTCTGGCCAAGGCCGGGATCAATGACGCGCTCGTGCCTCCGCGTTACCGCACCACGTACTTCTCCCACATCTTCGCCGGCGGCTACAGCGCGGCCTACTACGCCTACATCTGGAGCGAGGTCATGGACGCCGACGCCATCGCGTGGTTCACCACCGATGGAGCGATCGACGGCGACCTCGGCCTGAACCGTCAGGCAGGGGATGCCTTTCGTCGCGAGTTCCTCTCCCACGGCGACTCCCGGGATCCCCTGGTCTCCTACCGCGCCTTCGCCGGGCGCGACCCCAGCATCCTGCCTCTTCTTCAACGTCGCGGACTCACCTGACGGGCGCAGTCCGCATTCTCACCCTCTCATCACCGGAAGGAACACACTATGGCTCGCGTCACCATCGTCGGCGGTGGATACGGCGGCATCACCGTCGCCAAGGCCCTCGACGACGTCGCCGAGGTTACCCTCGTGGAGCAGAAGGACACGTTTGTCAGCCACGCCGCAGCGCTGCGGGCAGCGGTCGACCGCGACTGGGCGGAGAAGATCTTCCTGCCCTACGACCGGCTGCTGGCCAACGGACACGTTGTTCATGGAACGGCGCTGGCTGTCCGCGGCACCACCGTCGAGGTCTCCGGGCACGGACCGATCGAGGCCGACTACCTGGTGCTGGCGACCGGGACCGCCTACCCCTTCCCGGCCAAGCACATGGAGTCCTCATCTGTCATCGCCAAGGCTCGTATCGAGCGGGTTCACGCCAACCTCGAGCAGTCCTCGAGGGTACTTGTCGTGGGAGCCGGCGCAGTCGGCATCGAGTTGTCCGGTGAGATCACCTCGGCCTTCCCGAACATCAAGGTGACCATGCTGGAGTCCGCCGACAGGATCCTGCCGGCCGGCGACTACAAACCGGAGATCCGCGAGGCGATCTCCGACCAGCTCGCCCAGCGCGGGGTGGAGGTCATCACCGGTGACTCTCTCAGCTTCCTGCCGCCGGTCGATGTCGGCGTTCTCTCGCCCTTCCGGGTCACCACTCAGGGCGGGCGCCCCCTTGAGGCCGACATGTGGTTCCGCGCCTACGGCTCGGCGGCAGCCACCGGATTCCTCAGCGAGGACTACGACGAGGTGCGTCACTATGACGGCACGATCCGCGTCGACGACTACCTGCGAGTGGTCGACCACCCCGGCGTCTGGGCGATCGGTGACATCACCGACGTGCGCGAGTCCAAGCGCGCCGACGCCGCCCGGGCCCATGCCCGAGTCGTCGCCCAGAACATCACCGACCTCATCGCGGGGCGGGAGCCCGGTACGACCTACACGCCGGGAACCGAACGGATCATCCTGCCCCTGGGGCCCGACGGGGGCGCCTCACAGATCCTGCGCGACGGCGTGCGCGTCGTCGTCGGATCTGAGGAGACCAGCAGGATCAAGGGAGAGGACCTCTTCCTGGGCTTCATCCGCCAGGAGCTGGGGATTGAGCAGGAGGCGTAATCGGACGCGACGCGTCCCCGTGTTGAGTTGCGCCTGTGTGCTGGGCGAGGGAGAGCCGGTAGTGTGTCCTACATGACGAACGATCCGCGGTCCGCGCTCAACCGACTCATCGCCGCCTTCGAGGCGCACCTGGATGCTGCCGCGACCGGTGACGAGCTCTCCCCGGCCGTGGTTGCGGCTGAGAACGCCCTCCAGGACGCCTTCTTCACCTACGACGACTCGCTGTTCACCGCCTATGGCATCGAACTTCCCTTTGAGGCCTTCGACTCCGACAGCGATGACGATGACGACGAGGACTACGACGACGGCGAGTATGACGAAGATGATGAAGAAGACGACTACGACGAGGATGACGAGGACTACGACGACGAGGACTGACTGACTTCTTCTCACTCAGCTGTCGCTCAGCGGTGGGGCCCGCGCCAGGTGCGCGGGCCCCACCGCTTCGCGGCTCAGAAGCGCTCAGGATATCCGAGTTGCACGGAGGTGACCTCGTCCAGGGCATGGCGGATCTGGACCGGAAGCTCCAGATCATCGGCTGAGAGCACGCCCTGGAGCTGAGCCGGGGTGCGCGCCCCCACGATGGTCGAGGAGACCCCGGTGGCATCGCGGGCCCAGGCCAGGGCCACTTCCGCCGGCTTACGGTCCAGACCCGATGCGGCGGTGGCCACGGCCTCGACGACCCCTCGGTGAGGGTCGCCCAGGTAGGGGGAGATGTAGGAACGCAGGTGGGGTGAGGCCGCCCTCGAGTCCGGAGGGATGGTCGCCCGGTACTTGCCCGTGAGGACTCCTCGTCCCAGGGGCGCGTACCCCAGGATGCCGAAACCCAGGGCCTGGGAGGCTGGCATGAGCTCGCGCTCGATGCCCCGGGAGAGCAGTGAGTGCTCGACCTCGACGGCCCCCAGTCCCGGCCCTCGGCCGGCCTCGCTAAGCAGGTCGTGCATGCGCACCGAGGCCCAGGCCGGGTGGTTGGCGATGCCCACGTAACGGGTGCGCCCGGAGGAGACGGCCAGGCTCAGAGCGTGGGCCGTCTCCTCCAGGGAGGTGGTGGGGTCGGGCACCTGAACCAGCAGCAGGTCGAGGTGGTCGGTGCCCAGCCGGGCCAGGCTGGTATCGAGAGTGTCGAGCAGCGAGCCGCGCGAGGCGTCGGCCACAGAGGACCGCTCCCCGGTGCGCCAGGTGCGTACCCCGGCCTTGGAGACCAGGACGAGGTCCTGGCGATCCACGTGCTCGCGCAGGAGCGCGCCGATGACCTCCTCGCTGACGCCTTCGCCGTAGGAGGCGGCGGTATCCACGAGGGTGCCCCCAGCGTCGAGGAAGATGTCGAGCTGCTCCTTGGCCTCGAGCTCGTCGGTGTCCCGGCCCCAGGTCATCGTGCCCAGGCCCACGGAGGACACGCGCAGGCCGGTCCGGCCGAGTCTCCTGTGCTCCATAGGCCCAACCGTAGCGGTTCGGCCTACTTGCGTACGGTGATGGTCCAGGCTGCGTCGCCGGTGCGCTCGAACTCAGTGACGGTGTAGCCGTTGTCAGCAGCCCAGGCCGGCAGGGACTGCGTTCCCTGGGTGCAGTCGAATCCGATGACGAGTTCGTCGCCGATGTCGAGGTCCTCCATGGCCTCTTCGGCCTCGATGACGGGGAAGGGGCAGACCTGGCCAGTGGTTTCCAGAACAGTGCGCATGAATCTCTCCTTGGTGACGGTGTGGTGCTGATGAGGTGCCGACGCGGTGTCAGACGGCGGTGGGGACGCGGGTAGCGGCGCGCTCGGCGCGACGCCGTTGCCGGGGGCTGATGAGGAGGAACCATGCGGCTGCCCCGACCCCCAGAACCTGGAAGACGAGGGCGATCCAGCCTTGCCATGACAGGAGCGAGGTCTGCACCAGGGCGTTGCCAATCGAGCAGCCGCCGGCCCAGACGGCGCCGACTCCCATGAGAATGCCGCCGGTGATGGAGCGCTGGATGATCTGGGCGTTGGGCACGCGGACACGGAACTCGCCGGAGGTCTTGGCCGCTATGTAGGAGCCGATCAGGATTCCCAGGACCAGGAGTACGCCCCAGTCGAGTCGCTTGGTGTCACCAGTGACGATGAGTCCTACCAGGTTTGACGACGGAGTCGTGATTCCGAGCCCGTCCTGACGCCCCGAGGCCCAGGACGTGGGCCAGGCGACGATGGCGACGATCCCGACGAGGAGTCCCGTGACCAGTGGGTTCCACTGCTTCTCCAGCAGCAGGTGGGCCAGTCCCGTACGCTGTGCGGGCAGCTGGACCTGGGCGGGGCGACTGCGCCCCAGAACGACGAACCGGTGCACGACGACCCCGGTGATTCCGGCCAGGATGACGACGCCGGCCCAGTCAGGCACACCTATGGTGGCGGGGATCGTGGTGAGGTTGGTGACCCACAGTCCCTTGACCCATGTGGTGAGGCCGGACAGGACTCCCGTCTTCGACGCAGCTGCGGTGGTGGCGTAGGACACGAGCGCGAACCAGGAGCCGACCAGGCCTTCGCCGGCGCGGTAGTAGGTGCCTGTGGCGCAGCCTCCGGCCAGGACGATCCCGACTCCGAAGAAAAAGGAACCGGCGACGGTGGCGACCACTGACAACCTGGGGATCTCAGGGTTGATGAAGCCGACTCCGGTGAGGGCGGCGACTCCGACCGCCTGAATGGTGATGGCCAGCAGGAAGGCTGTGAACCAGCGCCAGGAGCGGGAGACCCATAGGTCACGGAAGGCTCCGGTGATGCAGAAACGGCCGCGTTGGAGGATGAATCCGAGAACGGCTCCAACGGCGAGCCCGGTCAGGACGGTAGGTGACGGCATGATGTGGTCCTTGTCCGGCTGCTGCTTTGAGACGCAAGCAGCCTGCGTGGGGGACCGGTGACGCAGCGCAAGCGTGGAAAAGACTGAGACAACAAGCCACGTCATCCGGTGGGGGAGTGAGGAGGAGACCTGGCTGGACGCGGTTGTCCGGGCGCCGTCTCAGGGGCGCCGGGAGCCGGAGAGAACGATCTGTCTGAGACCGTCTCAGAACGCCCGAACCAGGCAGCGCATACACATGCCGGCCCCGCGCAGGGCGATGCGGGCGGTACGAGCCTGGGCGACGTTCATGTGCTTCTCCGTTGCGACGTGGTTGACGACGGTTGTCAACTGCCACGGACTGTAGACGAGAGCTTGCCCTGTAGCAATTCTGGAACGGAGGCCGAGATCAGGCGGCAGTGCGTCGGGCACTCAGGAGACGGGCGAGCCCGTCGTCGGGGATCTGCGGCGTGGTACCGCCGAAGATTGGGCACTGGGCATGGAAGGCGCACCAGTCGCACAGGCGGGAGCGTTGAGGGCGGAAGGACCCGGTGCGGGCACAGTCCTCGACCTCATCCCACAGATGTGTCAGGCGGGTCTCGGTCCGTTCCAGCTCGGCCAGGCGAGGGTCGTGGGTCAGAACACGCCCGTCCTTGAGGTAGACCAGCTGGAGCCGGGTCGGTGCCCGACCCCGCAGGCGCCACAGGACCAGGGCGTAGAAGCGCATCTGGAACAGCGCCTCCTCCACGAAGCGCGTGCCCGGGCTGCGGCCGGTCTTATAGTCGACCACGCGCATGGCGCCGTCGGGCGCCACATCCAGGCGGTCGACAAAGCCCCGCAGGAGCAGACCATCACTGGTCTCGGCCTGGACGAAGAGCTCGCGCTCCGCGGGTTCCAGACGCTGCGGGTTCTCCAGGGTGAAGTAGGTACGAATGAGTCCACGCGCTTCCTCCAGCCAGGTCTCCACCTGAGTCGGATCCTCGAACAGTCCCATGACCTCCGGACTCTTCTCCCGATGAGACTCCCACTGACCGGGCAGCAGTTCGAGAGCCACCTCAACGCGGCGTTCGGAGACCGGTAGGTCGTAGAGACGTTCCAGCACGCCGTGAACGACCGTTCCCTTGTGCGTAGCCAGGGAACCGGGCTCGGGGAGCCGATCGACCGTGCGCAGGCGGAACATGAGCGGGCACTGCATGAAGTCCCTGGCTCGGGAGGGGGACAGGGCTGCGCGGCGTCCACCGCCGGAACCTCGCCCCGGGTTGCCGCCCGCTCCCGGCCCAGTGGGTCTGCTGTCGGTGTGGGCCGATGATCTGGTGACGATATGAGGGTCGCTGGGCATGAAGGTGACGCTACCGCGAGGAGGTGACGTGGCGTCGGATCTGGGAGGTGACTCGTCCACAGCATGCCCTCTCATTGGGCATCGGAGCTGGCTGTGGCCCCGGGCAGGTCGGGCGCATGCGGTGTGCTGCCCTTGACAGCGTTAGGCTCGCGCCCATGCCTGCCTCCACATCAACCGGCGAGTGGGTGATCGCCCGCATCGGTGGTGCCCCCGTCGTCATTTCGCCGACCTCGCTCCTGCTCGGCCTGCTCATTGCCGGCAGCTGGTACCCACTGGTCTCCGCCGCCCTGGGGCCCTTCGGAACCGCAACGGTGCTGCTCGTGGTGGTCGCCACGGTCTTGGGCGTGGCCGCCTCGGTCCTGCTGCACGAGCTGGCCCACGGGATGACGGGCACCCTGATGGGGCGTCGCCCCACACGCTACGAGCTCTACCTGTGGGGCGGGCGTACGTCTTTCGGGCCGGCAGACGAGTGGACCGCTTGGAAGGACCTGGTCACCTCCCTGTCCGGTCCAGCAACCAATCTGCTCATCTGGCTGGTCGGTACGCAGATGCAGAAATCTGATGATCTGTCCGTTCCCGTAGCCTTCGCCGTGTGGGCCGTGACCCTGGTCAACCTGGCTCTGGCCATTTTCAACGCCCTGCCGGGACTGCCCCTCGACGGCGGCTACGCTCTGGCGGCGCTCGTGGTCCAGGTGACCGGAGATCGCCGGCTCGGCCTCAAGGCCGCCGGCTGGGGCGGACTCATCGTGGTCGGCGGTGTCGTGTGGTGGTGGATCCTGCGCCCACTTGTGCTGTACGGCCGCCAGCCCGGCGCCTTCAACCTCGTCCTGGTCATCATGGTAAGTTGGTCGATCGTGGACTCCAGCCGGCAGGTGCTCGAGCTCGGGGGAGGTGCCCGGGCCGCCTCGAGGCTAGACCTGCGCGAGCTGTCCCGGCCTGTGCACGTCGTCGGACCCGATGCGTCCCTGTCCCAGGCTCGCAAGGCGATTGCCGGTGGAGCCGCCCTGGTTCTGGTGATTGACGGGACCGAGCTCGTGGGCGCGATCGACGAGGCGTCCCTCGACGAGGTTGGGCTCGGTGACACAGCGGACTCCGCCTCCGATGCCGGTGTGACCGCGGGCCAGGTCTGCACGGTGCTGCCCGCCGCGGCGGTGACCAGCGAGCTGACCGGGCAGGCGGCCGCAGACGCCATGAAACGGGCTCGGGAGGTCTCTCGTTGGCTGGTGCTAGTGGACTCGGGGACCCTGAGCGGAGCCGTGCCCACCGGTGCGCGCTGAGGAGCAGCGGCGCCAGCCGGCTCCCCGCTACGCTGGCGGCATGACAGAGCCGGACCCCGATACCGTGCACCGCACCCACTTCGTCGATAACCGCGCCAACTGGGACGACCGTGCCACGCTCCACGAGGCCTCCGGCTACGGCATCGCCGAGCTTCTCGCCTCGCCCACAGCGCTCACCAAGGACGTCACCGATGACCGGGAGCTCCTGGGGGATCTGGTCGACCTCGACGTCATCCATCTCCAGTGCCACCTGGGGCTCGACACGATCAGCCTGTCCCGGCTGGGGGCGCGGCGCGTTGTCGGTCTCGACCTGTCCCCGCGGTCACTGGAGCGGGCTCGGGAGCTGGCGCGGCGGGCTGGTGCCCGCATCGAGTTGGTCGAGTCCAACGTCTACGCAGCCCGTGAAGCCGTGACTGGGGACTTCGACCTGGTTTACACCACGCTGGGCGTTCTGTGCTGGCTGCCCGACATCGACCTCTGGGCGCGTGTCGTGGCCCGTCTGCTGCGCCCTGGCGGACGCCTCGTCCTGCGCGATGACCACCCCGTCTTCATGGCTGTCGGAGACGACACCTCCCAGGGGCTCAGCCTCCACGAGCCCTGCTTCCAGCAGGAGGAGCCCATGACCTGGGAGAAAGAGGACTCCTACGTGGAGGCCCCCGAGGGCGCCGCGCCGATCACCCACACCCGCAGCCACCAGTGGAACCACGCGGTGGGGGGAGATCCTCACCGCCCTGCTGGGGGCGGGCCTCGTCCTGGAGGAGGTGAGCGAGGCCCGTGTGAGTGCCTGGTACCGCTGGCCCGACCTCATGGAGCCCTGCGAAGGCGGTTACCGCTTCACCGACCCGGCGATGCGCGACATGCTGCCTCTCAGCTCGTCGTCGTTGCCCGCCGGCCGGGCGGGTCCCGGCCGTAGGATCTACGTAGGTGCCGCGTCATGGGCCCTGACTACACTGCTCGGTGATGAGCCAGTACGAGTCCGCCCCAGAGCATGATGCCCCCACAGAGCAACCGCCCTCCCGGCGCCCGGACCCTCAGGAGGTCCTGGGCCAGGCCGGCCGCCGCGGCCCCTTTCGCTACGGCGAACGCATCCAGGTCACTGATACCAAAGGCCGCAAGAACACCTTCCTGCTCGACCCCCAGGGCTATTTCCAGTCCGTGCGCGGCTCCTTCCACCACCGTGACGTCGTCGGTCTGGACGAGGGCAGCGTCATTGAGACGGACACCGGCCACGAGCTGCTCCTGCTGCGCCCGCTCCTGGCCGACTACGTGCTCTCCATGCCTCGCGGCGCGCAGGTGGTCTACCCCAAGGACTCCGGGCAGATCATCGCCGTGGGTGACATCTTCCCCGGTGCCCGTGTCCTGGAGGCCGGGGTCGGTTCGGGCGCGCTGACCATGAACCTGCTCTCCGCCATCGGCGAGAACGGCCATCTGCTGTCCATCGAGCGCCGTGAGGACTTCGCCCAGATCGCCGCCTCCAACGTGGACGCCTGGTTCGGCCGTCACCATCCGGCCTGGGAGCTGTGTACTGGGAACTTCGCCGACGTCGTCGCCTCTCGGGTGGAACCGGGCAGCATCGACAGGGTGGTGCTGGACATGCTCGCGCCCTGGGAGAACGTCGGGGCCGCGTCCTCGGCCCTGGCCCCAGGCGGGCTCTTCCTGGCCTACGTCGCCACCGTCACCCAGCTCTCGCGTACCGTGGAGGCCCTGCGCCACAGCGGGCTGTTCACCGAGCCCGAGTCCTGGGAGTCCATGGTGCGCACCTGGAACGTCGACGGGCTGGCCGTGCGCCCAGACCACCGCATGGTGGCGCACACCGGGTTCCTCCTGACCGCTCGTCGCCTGGCCGCCGGATCCCGGCCCCTGCCCCGTAGGCGTCCACCCGCCCGCGGCGCCTACGACGAGGGCGGCTACTGGCTGCCCGACGACGTCAAAGAACGCACCAGCACCGACAAGAAGGTCCGTCGCGTCCTGCGCGACTGCCGGACCAAACAGCCCACCGACGCCACGCCGGTCCAGAGCGGGTGTGACGATGAAGCCCAGGACGGCGATGATGTCTGAGGCCCCCGAAGCAGGAGCTGGAATGCCTCAGTCCCTGCGCATGCCGGCCAAGGACTTCACCAGCTACCAGCTGCGCGAGGCCCGCGCCCAGGCCGTGAGCCTGGCCACCAAGAACGAGCGCCTCGTCGCCGCCCTGGGCACCGCCCGCGAGCGCATCACCGAGCTCGGCCAGCAGCTCGACGCCGTCACCCGCCCCCCGGTCACCCTGGGGCTGCTCACCGGACTTCCCGGCACGCAGGGCCTCTCCGACGTCGGCAGCACCGAGCGGGCCGGAGAAGACACGGCCCGGGAGCGTGAGGTTGCCGTGAGCCTGTCGGGCCGCCAGATGCTCCTACACGTTCACCCGGGCGTGGACGACGCCGACCTGAGGGTCGGGCGGCTCGTGGCCGTCAACGACCAGATGCTCGTCGTCGCCATCCTGCCCGAGCCCCGCACCGGCGAGGCCGTCACCCTCGAGGAGAGTCTCGACGACGCCCGCGTCCTGGTGACCACCGGTGGAGGGGGTACAAGGATCCTCACCCTGTCCTCCTCACTGCGCCACGTAGCCGGGACCGGAGAGGGGCTCAAGCCCGGGGACACCCTGGCCGCCGACCTGCGCGCCGACATCGCCACGGCTCTCGTCGAACGCACCAGCGTCGAGCAGCTCGTCGTCGCAGAGACCCCTGACGTCTCCTGGGCCGACATCGGGGGACTGGGGCCGCAGATCGAGCAGATCCGCGACGCCCTCGAGCTGCCTTTCACTCACCCGCGGCTCTTCCAGGCCTACGGGTTGCGCGCGCCCAAGGGGCTGCTGCTCTACGGTCCACCGGGTTGCGGCAAGACCCTCATTGCCAAGGCCGTGGCCACCTCGCTGGCCGGTTCCGGAGGCACCTCCGGCGTGAACGGACGCGCGGCGGCGTTCCTCAACATCAAGGGCCCCGAACTGCTGAGCAAGTTCGTCGGCGAGACCGAGCGTCAGATCCGCGCCATCTTCGACCAGGCCCGCAAGGCCGCCGCCGAGGACCGGCCGGTGGTCATCTTCTTCGATGAGATGGAGGCGCTCTTCCGCACCCGCGGCACCGGTGTGTCCTCCGATGTCGAGACCATGATCGTGCCGCAGGTCCTCGCGGAGATCGACGGCGTGGAGTCCCTGCGCAATGTCGTGATCATCGGTGCCTCCAACCGGGAGGACATGATCGATCCCGCGATCCTGCGCCCCGGGCGCCTGGACGTGAAAGTTCGCATCAACCGGCCTGATGAGACCGGCGCCGAGGAGATCCTCGCTCGACACCTCACCGCCGACCTGCCTCTGGCTCCCGCTGAGCTCGCGGCTCACGGAGGAGACCGTGAGGCTGCTGCGGCCTCGCTGCGTCGCGTCGTGGTTGAGACGCTCTACGCGCGAAACGAGACCACCGCTGTCCTGGAGATCACCGAGGCGCACGCGGCTTCTGATAGCGCCACCACTCGCACTGTCCATCTCGCCGACCTGGCCAGTGGCGCTTTGCTGGCCGCTATCGTCTCGCGGGCCAAGATGGCCTCCGTCAAGGACGAGCTCGCCGGGGGAGAGGGGGGACTGAGCACGAACAGGCTCCGCTCGGCCGTTGAGGTCGAGGCCCGGCAGAACGAGGAGATCACCGGCGCCACCACCCCCGAGGGGTGGGCCCGACTCATCGGCGCCACTGCCTTGCAGATCCGCAGCGTGCGCAGGCTCGGAAGGGAGAGCACATGAGCGACGGCGGCTTTCAGCCGGGGCCGGTGAGGCGCCCCATCGGCCTGGAGACTGAGTTCGGAGTCCTGCGCCCGGACGACCCTTACGCCAACCCCGTGGTCCTCTCCAGCCAGATGGTGGAGGCCTACTGCACCGCTGCCGACGTGCCCGCGGTGCGATGGGACTACGAGGGGGAGGATCCTCTGGCCGACCTGCGTGGTGGGAGGATTCAGCGGTCGGCAGCCCATCCCAGCCAGCTCACCGACGACCCTACGTGTCCGGCGCCGTCAGGTGACGCTCCGCCGCCGGCTCCTTGGGGCTCACGTGCCCGGCCCGGCGCCGCCGAGGCGGCGCTTCCCCGTGCCACGACGGCAGTCCTTGTCAACGGGGCTCGCCTGTACGTGGACCATGCCCACCCCGAGTACTCCTCACCGGAGGTCCTCACTCCCCACGACGCCGTCATCTGGGACCGGGCCGGAGAGGTGGTGGCCAGGCGCGCTATGACGGCTCTGAGCGACGGTGGTAGCGGCGCCGGCGCAGCCGGTGCACCAGTGGAGGTCGTCCTGTACAAGAACAATGTCGATGGCAAGGGCGCCGCCTACGGTTCCCATGAGAACTACCTCGTGAGACGCGAGCTGCCCTTCGAGGAGCTGGCGGCGGTCCTCACCCCCTTCCTCATCACCCGGCCCGTGCTGGTGGGCGCCGGGCGGGTCGGTATCGGCCAGCGCAGTGAGCGGCCCGGTTTCCAGATCAGCCAGCGTGCCGACTATGTCGAGTCCGAGATCGGCCTGCAGACCACTTTCAACCGCCCCATCATCAACACCCGGGACGAGCCGCACGCCGACGACGCGCGCTGGCGCCGGCTGCACGTCATCAACGGCGACGCCAACCGCTTCGACGTCCCCATCTACCTCAAGGTCGCCACAACCGACCTGCTCGTGTGGCTCCTGGAGCAGGCACACGCGGAGGGCTCCGGCGTGCTCAAGGACACCATGAGTGACCTGGGGCGCCTGGCGATCATCGGTGACCCCGTTGAGGAGCACTGGGCCGTGTCCCACGACCCCACTCTCTCCTACGAGCTGACCACACAGGGTGGAGCCATGAGCGCCCTGGCGATCCAGCGCGCCTATCTGGAGATCATTACTCCAGTCGTGAAGCGCACCGGCGAGCGAGAGGCACAGCGCGCCCTGCTCCTGTGGGGACAGATCCTCGACGCCCTGGAGCAGTGGCGCAGCGATGGATCGGGCCCGGCCGCCCAGCTCGTGGAGTGGGTCGCCAAGTACGAGCTCTGCGAGGGAATGCGCCGCCGGTCGGGAACCGGATGGGACGATCCCCGCCTGGCTGCGCTTGATATCCAGTGGGCTGATCTGCGCCCGGGACGCTCCGTCGTCGACAAGCTCGATGCTGCTGGCCGGATCCATCGTCTGGTCACTGAGGCCGAGGTCCAGCGCGCCGCCGACGTGGCTCCTGAGGGCACGCGCGCTACCATCCGCGGAACCGCCATCAACCGTTACCCGCAGATCGTGAGCGCCTCCTGGACCTGCCTCGTTCTCGACGTCCCTGGTGCCCCTGACCTGCTGCGTCTGCGCCTGCCCGACGACGTCGCCGTCGGAGCGGGTGAGACGGCAACCATCCTGGAGGAAATTGGTCGTCGGGCAGCACCTGCGAGAGACTGAGCCTGACAGCGCTCGTCACCGACGCGCTGTCCCAGAGGACGAGTGAAGGAGAGCCCTGATGACGCCGCAGCATGCCGATCAGTCTCACGGACAGGTTCGTCGCGCCGGCGTCGAGTCCACCGCCGAGGACACCGAGGAGGAGGTCGGTGCCGGGACATCGACGTCGGCGCAGGCAGCAGTGGCCGGCCCGTTCAGTGACGTCGACAGCATCCTCGATGAGATCGACTCGGTCATCGAGTCCAATGCGGCGGCCTTCGTCCAGGGGTTCATCCAGAAGGGCGGCCAGTGAGCATGAGCGGCTCGCGGCCCCCGGCACGTCGCATCATCGGGGTGGAGACCGAGTACGGCATCACCTGCGCCCCCACGGGGGACGGCCTGCCGCCCCTGGACGCCGACCACGCCGCTCGCGAACTCTTTGAACCGGTGGTTCAGCGATCGCGCTCCTCGAACGTCTTCACCCGCGGTGGCGCCCGACTCTACCTGGACGTGGGCTCACACCCGGAGTTCGCCACCGCCGAGTGCGATCGCCTTGAGGATCTGCTCGCTCAGGACCGCGCCGGCGAGCTGGTCATGGCTGATCTTGCCCAGCAGGCCAACGCCCGGCTGTCCGCTGCAGGCGTCCCCGGGCGGATCCACCTGCTGAAGAACAACCTCGACGCCGAGGGCAACGGCTTCGGCTGTCATGAGAACTACCTCGTGCGCCGCCGAGGCGACTTCTGGAACGATGCGCGCACCCTCGTCCCACACCTGGTGACCCGGCAGATCCTCGTTGGTGCCGGCCACATCACAGGAGATGCCGAGAGGCGCCCCGTGGCTCACCTCGCCGGTCCCGGACACTCGGGGTACGTCTTCTCCCAGCGGGCCGACCAGATGTGGGACGCCGTCTCCTCGGCCACGACCCGCGCCAGACCGCTGATCAACACTCGTGACGAGCCACATGCTGACGCCGAGCGCTACCGCCGCATGCACGTCATCGTCGGGGACTCCAACATCGCCCAGGGATCCACCCTGCTCAAGGTGGCGGCCATGGACCTGCTTCTGGACTATCTGGAGGCCGGGGGAGACCTGAGGGACCTGGCCCTGGCCGATCCCATGCGGGCCATTCGCGAAACCTGTCGCGATCTGAGTGGGGGTGCGCTTCTGGAGCGCTCCGACGGTCGCACCCTGACGGCGCTGGAGATGCAGGCCGAGCACCTCGAGCGGCTGCGTGACCACGCCCTCAGAGGAGACATCGAGGTGACGGGCCTGCACGCCGCCGCACTGGACCTGTGGGAGCGAGGCCTTGAGGCCGTCCGCCTTCAGCAGCCCGAACGCGTGGCCACGGAACTGGACTGGGCGGCCAAGCACCAGCTGGTGACCCGCTACTGTCAGCGGCACGGTACTGACCTCACTGATCCGCGGGTGACCCGGCTGATCCTGGCCTATCACGACGTCTCACCCGGGCAGGGTCTGCGCCAACGTCTGGAGAGCGCAGGCATGCTGCGCCGCTTCATCGACGATGAGGCGTGCCGACGTGCGATGAGTACCCCGCCTGCCACAACGCGCGCGCACCTGCGCGGTGCGGTCGTGGCCAGAGCCGAGGACCTGCGCCGTGACCTGACGGTCGACTGGGTGGGCGTTCGACTCGACGACGGCGCCTCCCCGACTGTTACCCTGAGTGATCCTTTCCGCGCCGCGGATGAGCGCATCGACGCACTCCTGGAGAGCATGGAACACTCGGTAACCGACCTCCCCACCGGGGTGTGAATGGCAACGTTGACAGCACTGGTGAGTTGACCGACGGAAGACACAGCATGAGCACTACCTCCAGCCCGGACTCCGGAGCAGGCGTTCCCCTGACCCGGCGTCAGCGCCGTGCGCTCGAACGAGCTCAGGAGATGGCTCAGCAGAATCAGCAGGACGCGCACACCGAGAACCTGCCGGCGATCTCCCAACCTGCAGAGGAGGCACGATTCACCGGCTCACGTCTCACTGGCGCAACGGCGTCGTCCGCCGTCGAGCCGCAGGCTCACTGGCAGATCAACGTCCCCTCGCCTCAAGGACTTCCTCCTCAGCGGACGGTGGATAACGGTCCGCCACCCATGAGACCGAGGACCGGTGGTGACCAGAGCCGCTATCACCGTGTCGCCTACCCGAACGACCCGCAAGGCGATTACGACGAGCCTGAGCATCAAGGTGGCGGTGTTGATGAGTCAGATGAGTCACAGGCGAGGCCGCGGCGCGCCCTGGGAGGCCCTCTGGGCCGTATGCCCAGGGGGCCCTTGGCCGTCGCCCTTGTCGGTGTCGTCATCCTCGCGATGATCCTGGTGCCCCTGGCCGTCAACAAGCTCATCTCGGGCAGGAACGGCTCGGGGGACAGCACTGTGGCCCAGTCAACCGTGCTGGATGGCAGTGCCCCCTTGAACCAGCTGCTGACGATCAGCGGTCGAATCGGCTCGGGCTCGGCCCCCTCCATCGCCCTGAACAATGAGGCCTCCCTGTCAGCCCCCAGTGACGTGCTGACAGACGTCGTCGAGACAGGCCAGGGTCGCGCGGTCTCAGAGGGCTCGCCGGTGATCCTTCAGGTATCCCAGTTCTCCGGCCTTGATGGGCGCAACACGACCGGCAGCGCCGACGGCTACAAGCTCTGGCAGGGGATGCTGGGTCCCGCGGTGGGCGACTACATCAACGCGGCGGTCTCAGGCCAGCGTGAAGGGACACGGATCGTTCTTCGTGAACCCGCCGATGAGCAGGACGGTTCCAGGACAACGAAGATCACCATCGTCGACCTCCTCCCCACCACGGCGACCGGGGAGGCCAAGGAGCCTGCCCCCGGCGCCCCTACCGTCAGTGAAGGAACGGACGGGTCCATCACGGTCAGCAGTGCTGGCCTCCCGGCTCCTACTCGCGCTTCCACGTCAGTTCTCATCAAGGGCACCGGTCCTCAGATCGGCCCGCAGAACAAGCTCATCGCTCGCACCACGATGGTCAGCTGGGCGACAGGCCAGCCTCTTGAGGAATCGACCTTCGGCTATCAGACCCCGCCCAAGCAGCTCGACATGAGTAATGCGCTGGTGGGCGTCTCCCAGAACCTGGTCGATATCACGGTCGGTTCGCGAGTGGTCCTCTCCCTGCCGGCGGAGCAGGCACAGGGAAACGAGCCCGTTGTCGTGGTCATTGACGTCCTCGCCATTGACTCAGCCAAGTCCTCCGGATCCTCCGAAGGAAAGACGGGCGGAACACCGGCCGCTACACCCCAGGCCTCCGCATCTCCTCGCCCCACAACCCAGGATCAGTCATGAGCGTGGCCATCCGCGTTATCCCCTGCCTTGACGTCCACGACGGCCGTGTCGTCAAAGGTGTCAACTTCCAGGGCCTCAAGGATGCCGGAGACCCGGTGGAGCTGGCTGCTCGCTATGACGCTCAGGGGGCCGACGAGATCACCTTCCTGGACGTGTCGGCCTCGCATGAAGGACGCGCCACCATGCTGGACGTGGTGTCCCGTACCGCCGAGCAGGTGTTCGTCCCCCTGACTGTTGGTGGGGGAGTGCGCTCGGTCAACGATGTGGACCAGCTTCTACGGGCGGGCGCGGACAAAGTCGGCATCAACACCGCTGCCATCACTCGTCCCGAGCTGCTGGCGGAGGTGGCGCAGCGCTTCGGAAACCAAGTGGTCGTTCTGTCGGTCGACGCACGCCGGTGCCCGCTCGGAGTCTCCACACCCTCCGGCTACGAGGTGACCATCCACGGCGGACGCACCTCCACCGGGATCGACGCCGTCACCTGGGCGGTTCGAGGCGCGCAGCTCGGCGCCGGGGAGATTCTCCTGAACTCCATGGACGCCGACGGCGTCACCGAGGGGTTCGACACCGAGATGCTCGACGCCGTCCGCGAGCAGGTTCGAGTTCCTCTCATCGCCTCAGGCGGCGCCGGAGCCCCTGAGGACTTCGCCATCGCAGCAGACCATGGTGCCGACGCCGTCCTGGCGGCCTCAGTCTTCCACTACGGAACGATGACCATTGCCGAGGCCAAGGAGTCCCTACGAGATGCCGGCCACCCCGTGCGTTAAGCTCATGGAGAGCGAAAAAATCCATCATCACGCGGTCGCATATTGCGGTCGCCCTCGAGATGGTGATGTATTGAGGTCATCACATGTTCCGCTGTTTCAGTCTTGAGCTGATTCCTTGAGGTGGGATATTTCTCAGGCGACGCTGGTGGGGTGTAGTCCCCATAGGACAGAGTGCGGTCACGGTGATGTGATGCCCCTGGTCATGTAGTCTGCACAGTGTACTTCGTCCTCTGGGGGAACAATGAGTGACTTGAATCCTTATCAGGCGGGTCCTTACTCGCAGGGAAATGCTGGCGATCATGCTGATCTGTCTGCGCAAGAGTATCCGTTCTCGGGTGGGACAAGCTCACTCGCCGGTGGAGCCGGATACTACAGTGCCGGCTATGCTTCGAGCAGTCAGCCCGACCCGTACCTGTCTCCTGCTGGAAGTCATATGACTCCGTACTCGGGGCCACCTCAGCAATCCTATGGCCAACAGTATCATCAGCCCTATGGCCAGCCGTATAGTCAGCAGTACCCATATCCGCCCACTCCTTATGGCCCCTACATGCCGTACGGTCCTAGCGCGTACTGGGGCGGGGTCTATGATCCGCGGCGTTACGAGGACAATGCCCTGGGAGGCTGGGCGCTCGGACTCGGTATCGCGAGCGTGTTCTTCAACTGCTACCTCGGGGCATTGTGCGGGATTCCTGCAATCGTTGTCGGCGTGAAGGGGATGCGTGCCGCGGATGAAGGGCGTGCCACGAATAAAGGAATGTCGATCGCCGGAGTGGCTATGGGGAGCATCTTCACTGCGTTCAACGTCATTTATGTGTCTTTCCTCATCATATACTTTAGCATGTTGGGGATCTGAGGGATTCATGGTTAGAAGTCTTGATAGGTGTCGTGGTCGCCTCCCTCTTCGCAGCCGAATAGGCCTGGGGCTTCTGATGGCACTCGCGGCTGCGCCGGGCGGCTTCATCGTCCTACGGACACTAACGCTGCCTCGAGACTCTCCGGGACTTCCGGACCTTTGTCCGCTTCATCGGATCACGGGGTTGTGGTGCCCTCTGTGCGGTGGCACCCGGGCGACTCGGGAGCTCATTCACGGCGACGTGTGGACGGCTCTGGGCTACAACCCTTTCGCACTCGTGGTGGAGGTGCTCGCCGTCGCCCTGGTTGTGCGCTGGCTGCTCGCATTCGCCAGAGGCCGGCGCCGGCAGCTCGTCACGGGGAGAGAGGCCATCCTTCTTGGTGCGATGTGCGCTGCTTTTGCCGTGGTGCGAAACCTTCCAGGAATGTGGGTCTACCTCGGGCCCCTGCTCGGCCCCCCCCGGGGTGACGGGGGATCAGTGTGCATAATGCAGCTGTGGCTCTCGATTCTCAAATCTCTACACGTCTGAAGCGCAACGCAGATGGTCTGGTCTGCGCCGTCGTGCAGCAGCACGACTCACGTGATGTGCTCATGGTGGGCTGGATGGACGACGAGGCGCTCCGGCGCACCCTGACCGAGGGGCGGGTGACCTTCTGGTCGCGGTCTCGGCGTGAGTACTGGCGCAAGGGGGACACCTCCGGGCATGCTCAGTACGTCAAGGCTGTTCACCTGGACTGCGATGGGGACGCAGTTCTGGTTGAGGTCGACCAGGTCGGAGCGGCCTGCCACACCGGCGAGCACACCTGCTTCCTGGCCGGCGGTGATCTGGGTGCGCGAGTGGGAGAGCGTCCTGATTGAGCGCTCCTCAGGCGACGCGGTTCAGCGATTTGCAACAGACGGCCTCAGGCCGTCACGATGGATACGGACGGGCGCCCTCCTGGAGCGCCGGTAGCTGAGGTCGAGGAGGTGCGTGATGACCTCGTTCGAGGCGATGGTGGCCGAGGCCAGAGCGGCAGTCGACCGCCGGGCTTCGTGCGTCCCGTTGACTCGTCTGCGAGAGTCCTCACGCCTGGCCCCCGGCGCCATCAGCGCCCTGTCCAGACTTCGCACCGACGACCGCGCGGTCACGGTCATCGCGGAGGTCAAGCGTTCGACGGCGACTTTTGCAGACCTCAGTGGAGTCGGCGATCCCGGGATGCTGGCCTGCTTCTATGCCGCCGGTGGTGCCGCCTGCGTCTCCGTGGTCACCGGGCCCAGCGCGACGCGAGGATCGCTCAAGGACCTGGATGCCGTCAGGGCGGCAGTGGACCTTCCCGTCCTTGCCAACGACCTTGTGGTCACCCCGTACCAGGTGCATGAGGCTCGGGCTCACGGCGCCGACCTGCTCATGCTCGATGCCCGTCTCGAGACCCTGGTGCTCGAAGGGCTCATTGAGAGAGTCCACTCCCTGGGCATGAGTGCCGTTGTCGAGGCCAGAACCCGCCGAGAGGCACTGGCAGCGGTCGATGCGGGTGCCCGTATCGTCGCTATCGATACCCGGGATCCTGACACGCTCGCCGTCGACTGCAGCCTGTTCGATCAGGTCACGGATGTTCTGCCCACGCAGGTTGTACGCATCGCGGCCGGGGGAGTCCGGGGACCTCACGACGTCATGAGTTTCGCCCGCTGCGGCGCCGACGTCGTCCTCGTCGGTGAGGCGATCATCCGCTCCACCGATCCCCAGCAGTTCGTCGCTGAGCTGGTCGCCGCCGGTGCCCACCCAGCACTGATCCCCTCCGCCCATCGAGAGGTCCTCTGAGTGCCTGTCACCACGCTTTCCACCATGATGTCAGCGATGTCGGTCACGGCAACGATACCCGCCGGTATACCGAGCCCCTCCTCGGGTGTCTGGCATATCGGTCCCATCCCGATCAGGGCGTACGCCCTGTGCATCCTCACCGGGGTCTTCGTGGCCGTGTGGTGGTCTGATCGACGCTACCGGGCGCGAGGAGGAGAACCGGAGGTCGTTCTCGACGTCGCCATTGTGGCCGTCCCGGCTGGAATCATCGGGGCCCGGATCTATCACGTCCTGTCCTCGCCCGAGGCCTACTTCGGTCCGAACGGTGACCTGGCACTGATTCCGCAGGTGTGGTTGGGGGGCCTGGGCATCTGGGGCGGCATCGCAGGTGGTGTCCTGGCCGGAGTGCTTCTCCTGCGCCACCGCGGCCTACGTGTGGCCCCTCTGGCCGACGCCGTAGCCCCGGCGCTGCTGGTCGCGCAGGCGATCGGCCGCTTGGGAAACTGGTTCAACCAGGAGCTCTACGGTGCGCCGACGACGCTGCCCTGGGGACTCCAGATCGATGACGCCCATCTGCCTGCCGGCTCCACCTACCCGCCCGGTACCCTGTTTCACCCGACCTTCCTCTACGAGGCCCTGTGGAACCTCGCCGGGGCCGCCCTGCTGGTGTGGATCGGACGAAGGATGCTGGCCCGCCGCGGGCTCACCGGAGGCAGGCTGCTGTGGGTCTACCTCATGGTCTATACCGCTGGCCGGGTGTGGATCGAGATGTTGCGCATTGACGAGGCCGAGACGATTCTCGGCCTGCGCCTGAACGTGTGGACGTCCATCGTCATCTTCCTCGTCGGCGCCATTGGTCTGGCAATCTCGTCCCGACGGCCCCTCAGTGGCGCCATCGAGCGATCCGGGCTGGAGACGCAGAAGGGTGATGCGGAAGAAGACGACGCCTCTGAGGAGGACTCACCCGAGGGCACCTCGCCGGTGGAATCCGGCGCTGCGGCGTCAGCCGTTCACGATGAGGTAGAGGCGTAGAGACCCACTCGGGCAGCCGGCCTGCCTCTCGGGTGGAAGGAATCCGGGTGAGGATGGTCGCAACCTGACGAGTGCCGGGATTCGTCCTCGTGCACAGGGCCCGGCGTCCCGTATCCTGAGCCCATGCGTAGAGCCAAGATCGTATGTACCCTCGGACCCGCCACTGATTCTCCCGAGCAGGTGCAAGCGCTCGTGGACGCTGGCATGAACGTCGCGCGCATCAACCGCTCCCACGGCCGTGCCGAGGACCAGGAGGAGGTCATCGCCCGTATCCGCGAGGCCGCAGCCGCCTCCGGTCGCGCCGTCGCCGTCCTGGTGGACCTCCAGGGTCCCAAGATCCGTCTGGGCCGATTCGTCGATGATCAGAAGGTCATGCTCAACAAGGGTGACGAGTTCACGATCACCATCGATGACGTCCTCGGCACCGTCAAGCGCGCCTCCACCACCTTCAAGGGACTTCCCGGAGACTGCCGCCCCGGCGACCGGCTCCTCATCGACGACGGCAACGTCGCGGTACGTGTCGTCGCCGTCACGGACACCGACGTCGTCACCAAGGTTGAGGTGCCCGGCTACGTCTCCAACAACAAGGGCATCAACCTGCCCGGTGTCGCCGTCTCGGTTCCTGCCCTCAGCGAGAAGGACCGCGAGGACCTGCGCTGGGCGCTCAAGATCGGCGCCGATCTCATTGCGCTGTCCTTCGTGCGCGATGCCGACGACATCAAGGACGTCCACGAGATCATGGACGAGGTCGGCGTTCGCATCCCAGTCATCGCCAAGATCGAGAAGCCTCAGGCGGTGGAAAACCTCTTCGACATCGTCTCCACTTTCGACGGCATCATGGTGGCCCGTGGCGACCTTGGTGTGGAGATGCCCCTCGAAGCTGTCCCGCTGGTACAGAAGCGCGCCATCGAGCTGGCGCGCCGTCAGGCCAAGCCAGTCATCGTGGCCACCCAGGTGCTGGAGTCCATGATCCAGAATCCGCGCCCCACCCGCGCCGAGGCCTCCGACTGCGCCAACGCGATCCTCGACGGCGCCGACGCGGTCATGCTCTCCGGAGAGACCTCCGTGGGCGCCTACCCGATCGAGGCTGTTCGTACCATGGCCAGCATTATCGAGAACGTCGAGGAGCACGGTGGGGAGCGCATTCCCGGCCTGGGCTCCTACCCGCAGACGCGCGGCGGGGCCCTGACCCGCGCCGCCGCCGAGATGGGTGAGCACCTCGACGTCACCTACCTGGTGACCTTCACCCAGTCCGGTGATACCGCCAGGCGCCTTTCGCGTCTGCGCTCGCCTTTGCCGCTGCTGGCCTTCACACCTCTGCATGAGACGCGCAACCAGCTCGCTGTCTCCTGGGGCGTGCAGTGCTACGAGGTTCCCGAGGTTGAGCACACCGATGACATGGTGGCTCAGGTCGACGAGATCCTCCAGGACAAGCACCTGGCGCAGCCAGGCGACACCGTCGTCATCGTGGCCGGTATGCCCCCGGGCACGCCTGGCTCCACCAACTCGATCCGTGTTCACACCGTGGGTGAGACGGTCGACTACAAGGTCTGAGCGTCGCCGCTGAACAACTGAGAGGGGCCTCCCACCTTCATGGTGGGAGGCCCCTCTTGATGATGAGTACCTCCGGTGGGATTCGAACCCACAACACTCCGATTTTGAGTCGGATGCCTCTGCCAATTGGGCTACGGAGGCGTGTGGTTCCCGCTCTGCGGGGGCGCCAACAGCGAGATCATACTAGGATCGCAGCCGTGAGCAATGAGTCCAGCACCACCAGATCCCGTCGGGTACTCGTCGCTGAGGACGAGACCCTCATCCGCCTCGACATCGTCGAGACCCTCACCGACGCCGGGTACGAGGTCGTCGCTGAGGCCTCAGATGGGGAGGAGGCCGTCCATCTGGCCGACGAACACACGCCTGACCTGTGCGTTCTTGATGTCAAGATGCCGGTGACGGACGGCATCACGGCGGCCGAGAGGATTCTTGAGAAGCACAACTGCGCCGTCGTCATGCTGACTGCCTTTTCCCAGACCGAACTGGTGGAGCGAGCCAGCGCCGCCGGTGCCATGGCCTACGTCGTCAAGCCCTTCACCCCGGCGGACCTCATTCCGGCGCTTGAGATCGCTATGTCCCGCCACGAGGAGATCATCTCTCTGGAAAGTGAGATTTCTGACCTCACTGAGCGTTTTGAGACCCGTAAGCGCGTTGATCGGGCCAAGGGCCTGCTCATGGAGCGCATGGGACTGAGCGAGCCGGAGGCATTCCGGTGGCTGCAGAAGACCTCCATGAACCGACGTCTGACCATGCGCGAGGTGGCCGACGCCGTCATCGAGCAGGTGGGGGCTGGCAAGAAGGACTGAACGCGTCCTTCCCGCTGTGTCAGGTGAACAGGCTGCGGAGCGTCCCGACGGCGATTGTCCGCTCGTCCTCGTCAGTCACTGCCACCTGGTAAACCACCGTACGACGACCGCGATGCAGGGGGGATGCAGTGGCCGTCACCCAGCCCCGGGACACGGAACGCAGGTGACTGACCGTCAGCTCCGCCCCGACCGGGATGACGCCTTCGGGCGCCGCCGCACGTGCTGCTACAGAGGCGGCTGTCTCAATGAGCGCGGCCGTGGCGCCGCCGTGAAGGATCCCCACGACTTGTCGGGCTCTCTCAACCGGCATCCGGACCTCAGTGCGGTCCGGATCGCGGGTCACCACCTCCATCCCGAGCGTGTCCATCAGCGTTCCCTCCTCACTGTCCTCCAGCACCGCGTGCAGCGCGGAGGAGGCGGAGACGGCGGAACCGGCGGGACGAGGATCGGGGTACGGGCGCCGGGCTGGGTCCGGGAAGGCCACGGCCGCGGTGCTCGCACCGGAGTAGGAGGCCGCAGTGACGCGGCCCACGGGACCCAGCGGCCCCACGATCGCAGGTGAGCTGGAGGAGTCTGCGGACTCGACCGTCTCCGACTTCACGGGAGACTCGGCGGAGACGGGCTCACCGGACCTACCGCACTGTGCGGAACCGGTGGGATCAAGAGGCGTAGAGGATACGGGAGAGGGTGGGGAGACGGGAGAAGCCTGAGAGTCGAAGGGCTCTCCTCCGCTGACGGGGGAGAGGGGCGAGTCGGACTGTGGATGGCTCATGGGCCTAGGCTGGCACGGTGAGCACCACCGCGACCAGCCCTGCGACGAGCCCAACACCTCAGAGCCCCTCAGACTCGGTTCCCGAGCGGCTTCTTCTCATCGATGGCCACTCCATGGCCTTCCGCGCCTTCTACGCGCTGCCGGTCGACAACTTCACGACATCGACCGGCCAGTCCACCAACGCGGTCCACGGCTTCGTCTCCATGTTCCTCTCGCTCCTGGAGAACGAGCGACCCACGCATGTGGCGGTTGCCTTCGACCTGCCGGGAGGCACTTTTCGCACCGAGGAGTACGCCGAGTACAAGGGAACCCGCGATGAGACGCCACAGCCCTTCCTCGGGCAGGTCGAGCTCATCGAGGAGGTCCTGGAAGCCATGGGCGTCAAGGCTCTTACCGCCCCGGGCTACGAGGCGGACGACATCCTGGCCACCCTGGCGGCCTCTGCCCAGACGGAGGGGATGGAGGTGCTTCTCTGTTCCGGAGACCGGGACTCCTTCCAGACCGTCACCGAGCGGTGCACCGTGCTCTACCCGGTCAAGGGTGTCTCCACGCTGCGCCGTATGACGCCGGCGGAGGTTGAGGGTCGCTACGGGGTGACGCCCGAGCGCTACCCGCACCTCGCCGCCCTCGTGGGGGAGACCAGCGATAACCTACCGGGGGTTCCGGGCGTGGGCCCCAAGACCGCCGCCAAGTGGATCAACCTCTACGACGGACTCGACGGCGTCATTGCTCACGCCGACCAGATCAAGGGCAAGGCCGGGCAGTCACTGCGAGACCACCTCGACGACGTCATGCGCAACCGCCGTCTCAACCACCTGCTCACCGACCTGGACCTGGGAGTCGCCCCCCGAAAAGACCTGCGCGTCTCGGGCGCCGACCGCGCCGACCTGGCACGCGTCTTCGAGGCGCTGGAGTTCCGCACCCTGCACCAGCGGGCGCTGCGTACCCTGACCTTCACCGACACCTCCAACCACGCCGAGCCCGTCGAAGGCGAGGCATCCGGACCTCTAGGAGCACTGGAGAGCCTGGAGCTCGCCTCACTTGGCCATGATCTCGCGGCGCGAGGTCTGTCTCAGTGGCTGGAGACCAACCTGTCGGCGGACGACGGCAATGGCTCCCGTCTCCTGGGAGTCGACGTCGTCGGGGTCCTCAAGCCTGTGGAGGGTGATGCTGCACTCGTCTCGCTCTCCGACGGCGTCCGCGCGGTGGCCATCGACCTCACCAAGATCCTGCCCGAGGACGAGGCTGCTCTGGCCGAGCTCCTGGCCGACGTCGAGCGCCCCAAGCTGGTCGCAGACGCCAAGGGAAGCTGGCACGCTCTGAGAGCCCGGGGACTCACCATGGACGGCGTCGTCGCGGACCCCTCACTGGCCGGATACCTGTGCCGCCCCGAGCAGCGCAGCTATGACGTCGATACCCTCACCCAGCGCTGGCTCGGCATCGACCTGGCAGTCGTCGGTGAGGGGCAGAATCAGGCGGATGCAGGTTCCAGCCAGTCCCAGAGCGCCTTCGACCTCGATGCTCTCGCCTCCGACGCCGTCCCCGCGGCCCACCTGGCCAGCGCGCGTCGGGCCGCCGTCCTGCTCCCGCTCCAGGTCGTGCTCGATGAGCAGATGGCGGATCGTGATGCCTTGGGGCTCTTCGCCGACCTGGAGATGCCTGTGGCCGCGACTCTGACCGTCATGGAGGACGTCGGTATCGCCGTCGACGACGCCGTGCTCGCAGTCCGCGAGACTGAGCTCGACGCCCGCGTGACGCACGCAGCCGAGGGTGCCTACGCCGCAGCCGGGCGCGAGCTCAACCTCTCCAGCCCCAAGCAGCTCCAGGCCGTCCTGTTCGACGAGCTGAAGATGCCCAAGACCCGCAAGACCAAGACCGGCTACACCACCGACGCCGAGGCTCTGGCCGGGTTGTACGCCAAGACCTCGCACCCCTTCCTGGAGAACCTTCTGGAGCACCGCGACGCCATCAAGCTGAGGCAGACGGTTGAAGGGCTGCGCAAGGCCATCCAGAGCGACGGGCGCATCCACACCACCTTCCAGCAGACCATCGCCGCCACAGGGCGGCTGTCGTCGACCGACCCCAATCTGCAGAACATCCCAGCCCGCAACGAGGAGGGGATGCGTATCCGCCAGGCCTTCACCGTCGGCGAGGGCTACGAGTGCCTCATGACCGCCGACTACTCCCAGATCGAGATGCGCATCATGGCGCACCTGTCCGGCGACCAGGCGCTGATCGAGGCCTTCCGCAGCGGGGAGGATCTACACCGCTACGTCGCCGCCCTGGTCCATGGCATCGATGTCGACGACGTCACCGCCCAGCAGCGAAGCCATGTCAAAGCCATGAGCTACGGCCTGGCCTACGGTCTGTCCACCTTCGGACTGGCCCGTCAGCTCGGTATCGGTAACGCTGAGGCCGCAGACCTGAGGAACGCCTACTTCGCCAGGTTCGGACGAGTTCATGACTACCTGGAGTCCGTGGTGGAGCAGGCACGTCGCGATGGCTACACCCAGACGATGTTCGGTCGCCGTCGCTACCTGCCCGACCTGACCAGCGACAACCGGCAACGCCGAGAGATGGCTGAGCGGGCCGCTCTCAACGCCCCCATCCAGGGCAGTGCTGCCGACATCGTCAAGAAGGCCATGATCGATGTTGACCGCGCGCTGAGCGAGCAGGGACTGAGCAGTCGTGTTCTACTGCAGATCCATGATGAGCTCTTGGTCGAGGTCGCCTCCGCAGAGGTCGAGGCGGTTGAGACGCTCCTCAAGGAGCAGATGGGCGGGGCTGCCGAGCTCTCGGTCCCTCTGGATGTCGCTGTCGGACGGGGACGCACCTGGCGTGAGGCAGCCCACTAGATCTGCTCCAGAAGCCGTCGATCAGTGCCTGAGAAAGCCGTTGATATGTGAATGAGATCGCTGCGTCATCCTTTTGACACCTAGTTGTCAGATGACGTGAGCGATTGCACGCGTGTACGGGAGAATGCTTGAGGATCCTCTAGTTACGGATTCGTCACGTGCTGCTAAGGTTCACTCGTGCGCTCCTGGGCGTCTCCTATGAGAGTAATCCAACCAGGGTGATGAATTGGTCCGGGCCGGTTTGCATCGCTGGGGAGCACGCAGTCTCTATCAACCCGATCCAACTATCCGCATTCGGAGCATCCACTCAATGACAACCACTACGCCCAGCCCCGCCCCGGTCGCCGTCAACGACATCGGCTCGACCGAGGAGATCCTCGCCGCCGTTGACGAGACCATCAAGTACTTCGATGACGGCGACATCGTCGAGGGCACTGTTGTCAAGGTCGACCGCGATGAGGTCCTCCTCGACATCGGCTACAAGACCGAAGGCGTCATCCTCGCTCGCGAGCTGTCCATCAAGCACGACGTCGACCCTGACGAGATCGTCTCCGTCGGCGATGAGATCGAGGCCCTTGTCCTGCAGAAGGAGGACAAGGAGGGCCGTCTGCTCCTGAGCAAGAAGCGTGCGCAGTACGAGCGTGCCTGGGGCACGATCGAGCGCATCAAGGAGGAGGACGGCGTCGTCACGGGGTCCGTCATCGAGGTTGTCAAGGGTGGCCTCATTCTGGACATCGGTCTGCGCGGCTTCCTCCCCGCCTCCCTGGTGGAGATGCGCCGTGTGCGTGACCTCCAGCCCTACGTGGGCCGCGAGCTCGAGGCGAAGATCATCGAGCTGGACAAGAACCGCAACAACGTGGTCCTCTCCCGCCGCGCCTGGCTCGAGCAGACCCAGTCCGAGGTTCGCACCAACTTCCTCCAGACCCTCCAGAAGGGACAGGTCCGCTCCGGCGTCGTGTCATCGATCGTCAACTTCGGTGCCTTCGTGGACCTGGGCGGCGTCGATGGTCTGGTCCACGTCTCCGAGCTGTCCTGGAAGCACATCGACCACCCCTCCGAGGTCGTCGAGGTCGGCAACGAGGTCACGGTCGAGGTCCTGGACGTCGACTTCGACCGCGAGCGCGTGTCCCTGTCGCTCAAGGCGACCCAGGAGGACCCGTGGCAGGCCTTCGCCCGTACTCACGCCATCGGCCAGGTCGTTCCCGGCAAGGTCACCAAGCTGGTTCCCTTCGGTGCCTTCGTCCGCGTCGAGGACGGTATCGAGGGCCTGGTCCACATCTCCGAGCTGGCTCAGCGCCACGTCGAGGTGCCTGAGCAGGTGGCCAAGGTCGGTGACGAGGTCTTCGTCAAGGTCATCGATATCGACCTGGAGCGTCGTCGCATCTCTCTGTCGCTGAAGCAGGCCAACGAGGGCGTCGACCCCGCCTCCGAGGACTTCGACCCCAGCCTTTACGGCATGGCGGCCGAGTACGACGAGCAGGGCAACTACAAGTACCCCGAGGGCTTCGACCCGGAGACCAACGAGTGGCTCGAGGGATACGACGCCCAGCGCGAGGCGTGGGAGGCCGAGTACGCGGCGGCTCACGCCCGTTGGGAGGCCCACAAGGCTCAGGTCGCTAAGGCCATGGAGGAGGAGCAGGAGTCTGGCGCGCCGGCTGCCCCCGCGGGTAACACCTCCTACTCCTCGGCTGCCTCCGAGGCCTCCGGCACACTGGCCTCCGACGAGGCGCTGGCCGCCCTGCGCGAGAAGCTCACCGGCAACTGAGCAGGCAACTGCATCTCGTCACTGATCAGGACTGATCGCTGACATCCTCTGAGGGTCTCTGCCTGAACCGTAGGCAGAGACCCTCAGGTGCTGGTGCCTTCTCCCCATCGCCCGGATGGTGCCGGCGTGCGAGGCTGTAGCCGAAGCAGGTGCTCCCTGCCCAGCAGGACGATTCGTACGCGACGACCGATGGAGACTTGATGCGCTATTGGGACGACATAGCCCGTGCTCTGGAGGATGTCGACCCCGTCTGCCCCAGTCGTGCCAGTGCGGCGGCCCTATGGAAGACGATCACGGCTGACGGTTCTGAGAAGCCGGATCCGCAGGAGTCGCCCGAGCGTATGGCGCAGGTGCTGTCCACCGTCGACCGGGCGTGGCTGGTACAGCTCGGCCAGGATCCGGACACGAGCAAGGAGAGTCTTGACCAGGCGATCTCCTTCTGTCAGGACATCAGGTCCGCCCACGGGTACTCGACGCTTCCACTGCGCTATGCACGGGTGGAGCTCTCCGCCGTTCTCGGGCTCAGGGATGAGGCTCTCGAACAGCTTCGCGAGGCGAGACTGTTCTCCTTCGGCGAGACGACCGATACTGGTGCGGTACTGGCGACCGCCCGCATGCATGACGACTACTCCGGCGTCATCAGCACGACGACGGCAGCGCCGAACCGTGCCGAGGCCGATCCTGTGGAGACGGCGCAAGGGCTGGGTGCTGTGCTGATTCCCTATCTGGCGCACAAGCGGCTTGTTGAGGCCGAGGACGCCTTCGCGTCCCTCAGCCAGATCCAGCTTCCCGACGTTGTCGCGCTTCAGTCCTTCGGTGACAGGCTTGAGTACCTCGGTCTGTCCTCACAGTGGCAGCGTGCCATCGCGCTGATGCGTCACACCCGTGTGAAGGGCGTGTCCGAGGCCTCGGCCTGGCGGTTGATGAACACGGCCGTCGGGCTGGCGCTCGTCGTGAGGGAGGCGAACAGGTCCGACTACGGCAACCGTGCTCTGGGCGCCTCATTGAGCTGGAAGACTCCATGGGGGAATTTGGAGCTGACTGCCTGGGACACGGTAGCGCACGCCTACGACATGATGACCAGTTTCGCGCGTGGCATCGCTGTTCGCTTCGATGCCCGCAACGGCAACAACGGCGTCTCATACCGGATCGAGATGAGGATGGCGGCGGAGGCCGCTGGGTTGGCCAGTCGCTCTTACGGAACAGTGACAAGCGCAGTGCCGGCGGACCGGTCACGGCTGCGCAACCAAGGGGCTCTGCTCAAAGAGGTGCGTGAGCTGCTCACCCTGTCGCGCGGTTACGGGATGGACTCGGTGCGTCAGCGCGCCATGTCGACGGCGGAGGCCGTGAGTGCCTCGCTGTCCGAGGTCGTCGACGACTCGGCCTTGGAGCTGGTCGTTGACCTTCGTCTGGCCTTCGGGCGGCTGCTGGCCGCACTGGGTGCCAATGAGCGAGCGGAGAAGGAGCACCTCGATACGGCGGAGCTGAGTCTGAGCCAGGGATGGACGGAGACTGCCTGCGCGGCGCTGGCGCTGGCGTCGCACGCCGCCCAGGCGCGTGGTGACAATGCCGCTAGCCGCCAGGCATGGCAGCAGTGCCTGGACGCGATGGCGAGCTGGCCCATGAACCGGCCGGGGGAGCGGTGCGGGATACTTGCCGACGCCGTCGGCGACCCCCTTATCGCGGTTCAGGTGCTTTCCGCTCTGGCAGAGGTGCTCGTGGAGGGCGTGGAGGATGACAGCTCACGAGCACCGATCGTCCGAGAGGTCATCTCGCGAGCGTCGACCCAGGTGTCGCGCTGCGTGCGTCCTCCGCGTCGGGCGGCTGAGGCTCTGGCGCGGGTTGAGGAACGCATCGCCCCCTATGGCCGAGGACGAGGGGGAAGAAGGCGGCCGGGCTCAACCGCAGCGGCGAAGGCCGGTGAGGGGGACGTCCCATAACCCGGCTGAGGGGCCACTTCTGTTGCTGCTCCCCGGGAGGAACGCACTGGCTTCGGTCAGGCAGGGCACGGCATGATGGGGGCATGCGCCACACACCTGCAGCCCGGACCGTTCGCCGTCCCACGGATCGCGCTCTGCGCGTGGGACTCACCGGTGGCATTGGTGCTGGTAAGTCGACCGTCGCCGCGCTGCTGGAGGCTCACGGCGCGGTCGTGACGAGCGCTGACGAAATCTCTCGCGACGTCGTCAGTCCGGGCAGTGACGGTCTCGCTGCTGTGGTGGCGGAGTTCGGGGAGGAGATCCTCGCCTCCGACGGCTCTCTCGACCGCAGCGCCCTCGGGCACATGGTCTTCTCCAACGAGCTGCGTCGTGCGCGCCTGGAGGAGATTCTTCTGCCTCTCATCGCTGCTGAGGCCTGGGCACGGATGGAGACGGTTCCGGCCGGGCAGGTAGCGGTCTACGACGTTCCACTGCTTGCCGAGGGCCAGATGCAAGACCTGTTCGACCTTGTCGTCGTCGTGGAGACCAACCTCGAGCTGCGTCTGGAACGACTCGCCAGGCGAGGTATGAAGCGCGATGAGGCACTGGCCCGTATCTCCTCTCAGGCGACCGATGAGGAGCGCCGAGCCGTCGCCGACATCGTCCTGTCCAATTCAGGATCGATCGATCAGCTGAGTGCTGATGTCGACAGGCTCTGGAGCACCCGGATCAAGGAGTCGGAAACCATCTCCTGACCACGGGGGAGGTGTCCCCATCGGCGACCATCGAGCAGGCTCCTAGAGTGAGACAGGGCGCGGCGGAGCTCCAACCGCCGTCGGGTCAGACGTGTCAGCCCTACGAAGAGGAGTCGTCATGCCGCGACCGCCAATGGCCGTCCCCACTCGTCGGAACCTCGTCATGCTCGGGGGCCTCACGGGACTTGGAGTGCTCACGGGTTGTAGCACTCAGAAGTCGAGCTCGGAACCGAGTGAAGAGCCCAACGAGTCGCTGTCTAAGAAACCAGTTCTGTACCTCTACCCCACGAAGACAACGGAACTCTCGGTGTCCCTGGACTATGACGGGACACTGACCTACACCTATCCGACGCCACAGACGCAAGCGGATGGTGCCGTCACATGGCACATGACGGCATCTCCCGACGGGGATCTCACCGATGTCGCAGGGCGACACTACCCGTCACTGTTCTGGGAGGGGGAGGGGCCCATCGGCGGAACTCAGAACGATGGGTTCGTCGTTGAGGCAGACACAGCCACCGGCTTTCTGGAAGAGAAGCTGTCCATCCTGGGACTGAGTGAGCACGAGACGGCCGAGTTCATCACCTTCTGGGGGCCGCGAATTGCCGAGCGGGGCAGAGCCCTGGTCACCTTCGCCACTGATGAGTACGTTCGCAAAGCCGTCTACCGCTTCACAGACGTCTCCTCCGGCGCTGATGCTATCCCGGACACCTTCATCCGGGTCTACGTCATCATCGGTGACGTGCCTCAGGAGGCGGTCCCGGAACAGAATCTGGTTCCTGCGCCTGCACGGACCGGATTCACCGCCGTGGAGTGGGGCGGAACCGAGAGATAGATAGAACCGGTAGGTGTGGTCAGCCGAGTCAACGGCTGCGCCGGGAGGCTGCGCGGGCTGGCCCGAAGGCACCGACGACGGTGGCGGAGAAGGCGACGATGAAAGCCATGAAAGATCCTTGGACTCAGGGGATGAAGACGGGGCGCAGAGGCGGGCCTAATGAGTATCCACATGAACGTGGAACGGGACGACCCGGCGTCCTGCGGGGACCACCGTAATAGGCGAACTCGATTGGAAGGTTCCTTCCTGGATACAAAGACGTATCTGTGTGGTGACAGCCGGATCGCAGGATGATGAACGAGCCGACCGCGCGATCAGAGGTGTCAATGGTGTCGGAGGGACCGCGTAGCCTGAGGGCATGCGTCCCGTTACCGAGCTCCAACGCGCAGCCAAACCCTTCGAGGTCATCAGTCCCTACTCACCCAGCGGGGACCAGCCCACGGCGATCGCCGAGCTGACCGAGCGCCTCCGGGCTGGGGAGAAGGACATCGTCCTGCTGGGCGCCACCGGTACCGGAAAGTCCGCGACGACCGCCTGGCTCGTCGAGCAGGTCCAGCGCCCCACCCTCATCCTGGAGCCGAACAAGACCCTGGCCGCCCAGATGGCCGCCGAGTTCCGCGAGCTGCTCCCGAACAACGCGGTGGAGTACTTCGTCTCCTACTACGACTACTACCAGCCCGAGGCATACGTTCCTCAGACGGATACCTTCATCGAGAAGGACTCCTCCATCAACGACGAGGTCGAGCGCCTGCGCCACAGTGCCACCAACTCCCTGCTCACCCGCCGCGACGTCGTCGTCGTGTCCTCCGTGTCCTGCATCTACGGACTGGGGACTCCCCAGGAGTACGTGGACCGGATGACGCCCCTGGAGGTGGGCCAGCAGATCGACCGTGACGAGCTCCTGCGGCGCTTCGTGACGATGCAGTACATCCGCAACGATATCGACTTCACCCGCGGAACCTTCCGCGTGCGCGGGGACACTGTGGAGATCATCCCAATGTACGAGGAGCTCGCCATCCGCATCGAGTTCTTCGGTGACGAGATCGAGGCCCTGGCCACGCTGCACCCCGTGACCGGCGACGTCATCGACACCGCTGAGCAGGTGTTCGTCTTCCCCGCCTCCCACTACGTGGCCGGTCCCGAGCGTATGCAGAAGGCTATCGAGGGCATTGAGACCGAGCTTGCCGAGCGTCTGGCTCAGCTCGAGCACGACGGCAGGCTCCTGGAGGCTCAGCGCCTGCGCATGCGCACCACGTACGACCTGGAGATGCTGCAGCAGATCGGCATGTGCTCGGGGATTGAGAACTACTCCCTGCATATCGACGGGCGCGAGACCGGCACCCCGCCCAACACCCTCCTGGACTACTTCCCCGAGGACTTTCTCCTGGTCATCGACGAGTCCCACGTGACCGTCCCCCAGATCGGGGCCATGCACGAGGGGGACGCCTCCCGCAAGCGCACTCTCGTTGACCACGGGTTCCGCCTGCCCTCCGCGCTGGACAACCGGCCCCTCACCTTCGCCGAGTTTGAGGACCGCGTCGGCCAGACCGTCTACCTGTCGGCCACCCCTGGAGACTATGAGACCCAACGCTCCGATGGCGTCGTCGAGCAGATCATCCGGCCCACCGGGCTGGTGGACCCCAAGGTCGTCGTCAAGCCCACCGAGGGCCAGATCGATGACCTGCTCGAGGAGGTGCGCACCCGTGTCGAGCGCGAGGAACGGATCCTCGTGACCACCTTGACCAAGCGCATGGCCGAGGACCTGACCACTTATCTCGCCGAGAGGGGCGTGCGCGTGGAGTACCTGCACTCCGACGTCGACACCCTGCGACGCGTCGAGCTCCTGCGCGAGCTGCGGATGGGCCGCTTCGATGTGCTCGTCGGCATCAACCTGCTGCGTGAAGGTCTGGACCTCCCGGAGGTCTCGCTGGTATCCATCCTGGATGCGGACAAGGAGGGCTTCCTGCGTTCAACCCGCTCCCTCATCCAGACCATCGGGCGCGCTGCCCGCAACGTCTCCGGTGAGGTCCACATGTACGCCGACACCATCACCCCTGCCATGGCCGAGGCCATTGAGGAGACCGAACGGCGCCGCACCAAGCAGCTGACGTACAACACCGAGCACGGTATCGACCCGCAGCCACTGCGCAAGAAGATCGCCGACGTCACCGACATGCTCGCCCGTGAGGACGTCGATACCGCCGACCTTCTGGCTGGCGGCTACCGGGGGCACGAGGACTCCTCGGTGCGAGCCCGGCGCAAGCACGCGGCAGAGGCCACGGTGCGCGAGAAGCTCGCCGGGGCGGCGCAGGGAGACCTCGTTGAGCTCATCAACGAGCTCACTCAGCAGATGCACGCCGCTGCCGAGGACCTCCACTTTGAGCTCGCCGCCCGGCTGCGCGACGAGATCCAGGATCTCAAGAAGGAGCTGCGCGCCATGCGAGCCGCAGACTAATAGGGAGATCCTTGTCGACACTTCACATCTACCGTATGGTAGATTGTGTTGTCATTGTCGCAAGGGGGCGTGAGCGGCATGAGTGGATCTGCCGTTGAGACCAGCAGTACGGACTCGCAGGGCGGGGCCCCGGTGGCCGGTAAGGTGTCGCTGGCTGCACTGACCGCCCTCGGTATCGGGTCGATGATCGGAGGCGGCATCTTCGGGCTGCCGCAGCAGATGGCCGGTGCCGCAGCGCCTGGACCGCTCATTATCGGATGGCTCATCACAGGTGCCGGCATGCTCATGCTTGCCTTCGTCTACCAGCGACTGGCCATCAACCTGCCTGAGATCGATGCTGGTGTTTACGGATACGCCCGTGCCGGCTTCGGCAATCTCGTCGGCTTCTCCTCCGCCTGGGGATACTGGCTGTCGGCCTGGATCGGCAATGTCGGCTACCTCGTGCTGCTCATGGCCTCACTGGGCGTATTCCTCCCCGGATTCGGCAACGGCAATACCGCCCTTGCCATCGGGGCCGCCTCAGTCGTCATGTGGATGTTCCACGTTCTGATCCTGCGTGGCATCCGCGAGGCCGCCATCATCAACGCCATCGTGACTGTTGGCAAGGTGCTGCCGCTGGTCGTCTTCATCCTCATTGGCCTGTTCGCCTTCAAGCTCGATATCTTCACCCATGACTTCTGGGGAGCCGGTGTCGGAACGGGGCCTGGTGGGGTGCTCGCTCAGGTCAAGAACATGATGCTGGTGACGGTGTGGGTGTTCATCGGCGTTGAAGGGGCCTCGGTTTTCTCCGAGCGGGCAAGAACGCGGGCCGATGTCGGCAGGGCGACGATCCTGGGCTTCCTCTCCGTTCTGACCCTTCTACTCACCGTCAACATTCTGTCCTACGGCATCGTTCCCCGCTCCGAGCTCGTTGGGCTGAATGACCCCTCTCTGGCCGGGGTGCTTGAGGCTGCAGTTGGAGCGTGGGGGGCGAAGTTCATCGCCCTGGGACTCATCGTCTCTCTTGTGGGGGCCTTGCTGTCCTGGTTTCTCATGCTGGCCGAGATCATGCGCATTCCCGCCCAGGAGGGGCTCATGCCCTCGTTCCTGGGCCGGGAGAACGCTAAGGCCGTGCCTGCCAATGCCCTATGGCTGACCATGGGACTGGTCCAGCTCTTCCTCATCTGGACCTACTTCAACGCCTCGACCTACACGCGCCTCATCCACCTGGCCTCATCCCTCATCCTGCTGCCCTATCTCCTGTCCGCCCTGTTCCAGGTCCTCGTCGCCGTCAAAGACCGATCTCGGGTCAAGTACCTCGATCTTGTCGTCGGCGTTCTGGGCTCGGTGTACGGCCTGTGGCTGCTCTATGCCGCCGGTTTGGTGTACCTCCTGTACACGGCTATCTTCTACCTGGTGGGCTTGCCCTTCTACGTCTGGGCGCGGCGTGAGCAGAAGGCCAGGGTCTTCAATGCCGCTGAATGGGGACTCGTTGTGCTCTTCGCGGCCATGGCCGTCTACGCCGTCCACGGACTGGCCACCGGTGCGCTCAGTCTTTGACCGATGTCCCTCTCGCTGGTCCGTCCGGGACGTTGCGCACTCCACATCCGCGTGGAGTACTCCGGCATATGGGTGCCAAGAGCACCAGGTTAGACTCTCGCACGTTACATACGGAGGGGAGTACTCCCAACCAACGGCGACGTCGTCATCACGGTGGCACAGGCACATGCGGTCCTGCGTTCCCGGCGTCGCGGCCAGAGCGGCACGAGCTTTGAGCGCCGACGCCCGTGGCGGGAGGAGACCTCCGGTACCAGTTTCCGTACCGGAGGAGAACACGTGGACGTCCACATTCTGGGGTGGATCGGCCTGGCGGCCATCATCCTGACACTCATCGTGATCGACATCGTCGGTCACGTACGCACGCCGCACGAGCCCACCATGAAGGAGGCTGCCATCTGGTCAGTGGCCTATATCACCATGGCCCTGGTCTTCGGCGGCATCGTCTGGTTCGTGTGGGGCGGCGGATTCGCCCAGCAGTACCTGAGCGGCTACATCACCGAGAAGGCGCTGAGCATCGACAACCTCTTCGTCTTCGTCATCATGATGTCCTCCTTCAAGGTGCCCCGGAAGTACCAGCAGGAGGTGCTGCTCGCCGGCATCGTCATCGCCCTCGTCCTGAGGCTCATCTTCATCCTCGCAGGTGCTGCGCTCATCAATAACTTCTCCTGGGTGTTCTACTTCTTCGGAGCCTGGCTCCTGTGGACCGCCTTCTCCCAGGCCCGAGAGGGCGTTGAGGAGCCCGACGACGAGGACGAGGAGTACAGGCCCAGCGGCTTCGTCAAGCTCGTCGCCCGCGTCATCCCCATGACCGACGGCTTCGTGGGCGGCAAGGTCATCCACCGCCACGCCGGGCGCACCATGATCACCCCCATGATGCTGTGCATTATCGCCATCGGCACCGCCGACGTCATGTTCGCCGTCGACTCCATCCCCGCGATCTACTCGCTGACTATAGAACCCTTCCTGGTCTTCTCCGCCAACGCCTTCTCCCTGCTGGGTCTGCGCCAGCTCTACTTCCTCATCGACGGACTGCTCGACCGGCTCGTCTACCTCCACTACGGCCTGGCGGTCATCCTCGGCTTCATCGGCTTCAAACTCATCGTCCACGCCCTGCACACCAATGAGCTCTGGTTCATCAACGGGGGCAAGAACTGGGAGACCATCCCGGAGGCCTCGGTCAAGGTCTCCCTGGCCGTCATCGTCACCACGATCACTATCACCGTCATCGCTTCGGTCCTCAAGTCGCGAGCCGATGCCCGGCGGGCCGAGGTCACATCCTGACGTCTCAGTCGGCAAGAGGAGGACCGTCTGCTGGCCGACTCAGTACTGTCGACCTGTGAGCACTACGAACGCCCCTGAGGCCCCGGTCACCGGGCTCAGTGCTGCTCAGGTCGCAGAACGCATCAGCGCCGGACGGACCAACGCGTACCGCGAGCAGACCTCCCGCAGCGCCTCCCAGATCCTGAGGGCCAACGTCTTCACGATCTTCAATGGGATCCTTGGCGTCGCGCTGGCACTCGTCCTAGCACTGGGTCACTGGGCGGATGCGCTGTTCGGATTTGTTCTGCTGCTCAACACCGCCACCGGCACCCTGGCGGAGATTCGCGCCAAGCGAGCCCTGGACCGCCTCGCTGTCCTGGAGACACCCCGGGCCGTCGTCGTGCGGGACGGAGCCGAGACGGAGGTGGCGGTCGGTGATGTCGTCATCGACGACGTCGTACGCCTCAACGCGGGCCAGCAGGTGCCCGCCGACGGAGAGGTTGTCGCCAATGACGGCTTGGAGATCGACGAGTCGATCCTCACCGGCGAGTCCCGACCCGTGCGCCCCGAGAACGGCGCACACGTCATGTCCGGAACCACGGTGACGGCTGGGACCGGCCTGTTCCGTACGACCGCTGTCGGCGGGGACGCCTACGCCCACAGGCTCGCCCGGGAGGCCCGCAGGTACTCACTCGTCGTCAGTGAGCTGCAGGCCGGCACCAACCGGGTGCTGCACTGGATCAGCTGGGTCATCGTCCCCGTCGCCCTGGTCCTGGTGTGGTCCCAGCTGCGTCTGAGTGGGAGTATCAGCGAGGCCTGGAGCAGTGGTGCGTGGCGGCACGCGGTGGTGGCAGGGATCGCGGGAGTGGTCAGCATGGTGCCTCAGGGACTGGTGCTTCTCACCTCCGTCAACTTCGCCACCGCCTCCTTGGCTCTGGCCAGGCGCAACGTCCTGGTTCAGGAGCTGCCAGCTGTCGAGGTGCTTGCCCGGGTCGACACCCTGTGCCTGGACAAGACCGGTACCATCACCACCGGCCGTATCCGCCTGGGAGAGATTCAGGGGGCTGATGGAGACCAGGTTCCACTTGAGGCTCTGGAGGCCCTGGCCGTGCTCACCACGGTGGGGGAGGCCAACGCGACCGCCGAGGCGATCAACGAGGGGCTGAGCGAGCCCGAGCGGCTCGGTCAGCAGGGCGTCAAGGACGTGCTGGCGCGGTTCGGTGCAGGGACGCCGGATGGCGTGGAGTCGGTGCCCTTCTCCTCACGCCGCAAGTGGTCTGCGATCCGAGTCGGTTCCTCGAACTCTACAGAGCCCGCCAGCGTTACCTGGGTGCTTGGCGCCCCCGAGATCGTGCTGGCAGCAGACGGTCAAGACGTTCTGGAACGTGCTTGCCAGATCGCTGCGCAGGGTGAGCGTGTCGTCGCACTGGCCCGATCGCGCTCGACTTGGACGTTGGCCTCAGAGGAGGAGCCGCGGCTCCCTGAAGGTCTGGAGGCCGCCGCGATCATCGTCCTCACCGAGGAGATCCGTCCCGACGCCGCTGAGACCCTCTCCTACTTCCGCCAGCAGGGCGTCGATGCCAAGGTGATCTCCGGTGACAGCCCCGAGACGGTGGCGGCCGTCGCCCGCCAGGCAGGTGTCACCGCGCCCGACGGCGGTGAGCTCGTGGCCTTGGATGCACGTACTCTCCCGGCTGGTGCGGGCAGTGGTCGGGAGACGGATGAGGACCTGGAGCACCTGGCCGACGCGGTCGAGAGTGCCAGCGTCCTGGGCCGCGTCACTCCCGAGCAGAAGCGGGCCCTGGTGCGGGCGCTGAGGTCGCGTGGTCGCGTCGTCGCGATGACCGGTGACGGTGTCAACGACGCGCTGGCGCTCAAGGACGCCGACCTCGGCATCGCCATGGGCAACGGAGCGCCGGCCACGAAGGCGGTGGCGCGCCTGGTCCTCCTCAAGGGGGAGTTCTCCGCCCTGCCCGGGGTCGTCGCCCAAGGACGCCGCGTCATGGCAAACACCGAGCGCATCGCCTCCCTGTTCCTGGCCAAGACCATCTACGCCTCTCTCATCGCCGTCGTCGTGGCGGCCACGGCAGTCGCCTACCCCTTCCTGCCGCGCCAGCTCACGGTAGTCTCCTCGCTGACGATCGGCATCCCGGCCTTTGTCCTGGCCCTGGCCCCCAGTTCCCAGCGATACCGGGAGGGATTCCTGGGGCGGGTCCTCAGTCTGTGCGTGCCCGCGGGCATCATGGCGGGAACCGTCACCCTGGCCACCTACCTCTGGCTGACCCTCACTCATGCCCCCCGCGCTCAGGTGACGACGGCGACGACCCTGGTTCTCATCACCTGCGGTCTGTGGCTGCTCACGCTCACGGCCCGGCCACTGTCCAGCTGGCGGCTGGGGCTGGTCGCTCTCATGGGGGCGATCGTTCTCCTGGGTGTCGTCGCACCACCGGTGCGGGCCTTCTTCCTGCTGGCCTGGCCCACTCCGGGTGTGTGGTGGGTCATCCTGCTCATGGCGTGCCTGGCCATCGGCGGCATCGAGCTGGTTCACCTCGTGCGGCGTCGGATCGTGCGCGGTCGGGGATGAGGACGCCTCTACCTCGCGGCGACGAGGCGCAGCCAGCCGCTGCGGGGATGAATGCTGACATCCACCATCAGGAACCCGGCCTTGTAGGCCGCGCCGGCCAGGGCCTCACCGTCAGGGACGTGCATGTCCAGGCGGTCCGCCCAGGCCCCCGCCGCCGCCCTATCGGCGAACTCGTTGGCGATCACGAGCCTGCCACCGCGGTTGAGGACCCGGCGGATCTCAGTAAGGCCGGTCTGCAGGTCCGGCCAGAAATAAGTGGTTTCGAAAGCCGTCACCACGTCGAAGAGCCCATCGCGGAAGGGCAGGCTCTCCACTGAGCTCTCCACGACCCGCAGACGTCCGGAGGCGACAGCGGCGCGGTTGACGCTCCGTGCAGTCTCGACCGCCTCAGGGGAGTGGTCAATGCCGGCGACCTCACGGCGAGTCTCCTTCAGGATCAGGGAGATGGCTTTGCCGCCCCCGCATCCGACATCGAGCACCCTGTCAGTCGGCTGGATCCCTGCCGCCTTCAGACCCCACTGGTGCAGGCGGCCGTGTCCGATGTTCATGCTGTGCAGAAGGAGGCGACCCATGAGCGAGGAGGGGCGGGAGAACTGAGACTCGGTTGGTGCGGAGGAGGGCCCGGAAGAAATCATGGGCCCATGCTCCCGGCCGGGCGGCGCGGGAGCAAGAGCCGTCAGCACATGGGATGGTGGGGGAGCGGTTCAGGCCAGGACGCCGATCACGGGGTTCCACTCGCGCGGGATGCGTTCGTTGATGTAACCGGCCTGGTGAAAGGGGTCGTCCTCGAGCAAGGCCAGCGCGCCGGCCTCGTCCTCGGCGCGCACGACGATGAGGGCGTCATGGGTGCCCACGTAGGGGCCGGCGGCCAACAGCCTACCCTCATCAGCCAGACGGCCATTGAACGCGCGGTGCGAGGGACGCACAGCGGCCATCTCCTCATCCTTGTCGGTGACGTAGCGGTACTCGACGGCGTAGATCTTGGTCATGGTCTCAGCATAGGACCGGGAGCTCCGACCCTGGCCCGAAACTGGAGCATCCGCATTCTTCCGGCGTCCCAGCGATGAGACGCGTCGAACACGTGTGCGATCGCGCGGTCTTGACAACAAGCCCCTAGACTCGAATCCCGTGAACGACTCTCTCATCATCCGTGGGGCCCGCGAGCACAATCTCAAGGGCGTTGACCTGGACCTGCCTCGCGACACGATGATCGTCTTCACCGGGCTTTCTGGCTCGGGCAAGTCCTCTCTCGCCTTTGACACGATCTTCGCCGAGGGGCAGCGCCGCTACGTGGAGTCCCTGTCATCCTACGCCCGACAGTTCCTGGGTCAGATGGACAAGCCCGACGTCGAGCTCATCGAGGGCCTGAGCCCAGCGGTGTCCATCGACCAGAAGTCCACCTCGCGCAACCCCCGATCCACGGTGGGCACGGTGACGGAGGTCTATGACTACCTGCGTCTGCTCTACTCCCGGGCGGGCGTCCAGCACTGCCCCGTCTGCGACGCTGTCATCTCCTCCCAGACGCCGCAGCAGATCGTCGACCAGGTGAGCTCTCTGCCCGAGGGCACTCGCTTCCAGGTGCTCGCCCCTGTGGTGCGTGGTCGCAAGGGCGAGTACTCCGAGCTCTTCGGTGAGCTGCGCGGACGCGGTTTCAACCGGGTACGCGTCGACGGCGCCTCCGAGCGCCTCGACACTCCACCGACGCTCAACAAGCGTCTCAAGCACGACATCGAGGTCATCGTCGACCGCCTCGTCGTACGTGACGGCATTCGTCAGCGCCTCACCGACTCGGTCGAGACGGCGCTCGGTCTGGCCGAGGGGCTGGTCATCATCGAGCAGGTCGACCTGTCCGACGACGACCCCGCGCGGGAGCGCCGCTACTCCGAGAAGCGGGCATGTCCCAACGAGCACCCCCTGGCTCTGGACGAGATGGAGCCGCGCACCTTCTCCTTCAACGCCCCCTACGGCGCCTGCCCCGCCTGCACGGGCATCGGGACCCGGCTCGAGGTCGACCCCGAGCTCGTCGTCCCCGATGAGGAGCGGACCCTGGCCGAGGGCGCCGTCGCCCCTTGGTCGAGCCACCAGAAGTACTTCACCCGTCAGCTCGAGGCTCTGGGCAAGGAGCTCTCCTTCGACGTCGACACCCCCTGGCGCGCGCTACCGGCACGGGCCAGGGAGGCGATCCTGCGCGGCAAGGACTACGAGGTCAAGGTCACCTACCGCAACCGCTGGGGACGCGAACGCATCTACTCCACCGGATTCGAGGGCGTGCTCGACTACGTCATGCGCAAGCATGACGAGACCGAGTCCGACTGGTCCCGCGAGCGCTACCAGGCCTACATGCGTGAGATCCCTTGCCCCGTGTGCGACGGCGCCCGGCTCAAGCCCGAGGTGCTGGCCGTGCGAGTGGGTGGGCTCTCCATCGCCCAATTGTGTGAGCTTCCCATCAGCGAGGCCCGAGACTTCCTGTCCGATCTCGATCTGACCGGCCAGGCCGCCCAGATCGCCGGCAGCGTCCTGGCCGAGATCAACGCGCGCCTCGGCTTCCTGGTGGACGTTGGTCTGGACTACCTCAGCCTGGCCCGCGGCGCGGCCACGCTCTCCGGAGGCGAGGCCCAGCGCATCCGCCTGGCCACCCAGATCGGCTCAGGCCTGGTGGGCGTCCTCTACGTCCTGGACGAGCCCAGTATCGGCCTGCACCAGCGCGACAACACCCGTCTTATCGAGACTCTCCAGCGACTACGGGATCTGGGCAACACGCTCATCGTCGTCGAGCACGACGAGGACACCATCCGCTCGGCCGACTGGATCGTCGATATCGGCCCCGGGGCCGGAGAGCTGGGCGGTGAGGTCGTCTACTCCGGTGACGTCGAGGGTCTGGTCGGAGCCGAGGGCTCGGTCACCGGCGACTACCTGGCCAGTCGGCGTCGGATCGAGATCCCCGCCGAGCGGCGTAAGCGCGACAAGAACCGTGAGGTCACCGTCGTCGGCGCCCGCGAGAACAACCTCAAGGACGTCACCGTCTCCTTCCCGCTCGGCGTGCTGACCGCCGTCACAGGAGTATCCGGCTCGGGCAAGTCCTCCCTGGTCAACTCCATCCTCTACCAGGTGCTCGCCAACCGACTCAACCGTGCCCGCGGCGTACCCGGGAGGCACAAGACGGTGCGGGGCGTAGACCACCTGGACAAGGTCGTCCACGTCGACCAGTCGCCGATCGGGCGCACCCCCCGATCCAACCCCGCCACCTACACCGGGGTATGGGACCACATTCGTAAAATCTTCGCGGCCGTGCCCGAGTCGAAGGTCCGCGGATACGGGCCAGGGCGCTTCTCCTTCAACATCAAAGGCGGGCGCTGCGAGTCCTGCAAGGGAGACGGCACCCTCAAGATCGAGATGAACTTCCTGCCCGACGTCTACGTGCCCTGCGAGGTCTGCCACGGTGCCCGCTACAACCGGGAGACCCTGGAGATCCGCTATAAGGACAAGACGGTCGCCGACGTTCTGGACATGACCATCCACCAGGCCGCGGACTTCTTCTCCGCCTCCTCGGTCATCTCCCGCCACCTCAACACCCTGGTCGAGGTGGGGCTGGGATACGTGCGGCTGGGCCAGTCGGCCACGACGCTCTCCGGCGGCGAGGCCCAGCGCGTCAAGCTCGCCACCGAGCTCCAGCGCCGCTCCACCGGCCGGACCATCTATGTCCTGGACGAGCCGACCACCGGACTGCACTTCGAGGACATCCGCAAGCTGCTCGGGGTGCTCCAGGGGCTGGTGGACAAGGGTAACTCCGTGGTCGTCATCGAACACAACCTCGACGTCATCGCCAACGCCGACTGGGTCATCGACATGGGGCCCGAAGGCGGCAAGGGCGGGGGAACCGTCGTCGTCACCGGAACGCCGGAGAAGGTCGCGGCCACGGAGTCCTCCTACACCGGGCAGTTCCTGGCGCCGATGCTTGAGCCGGCCGGTCGCTAGTTCTGTCCACCCGGGTCTGCTCAGGCGGGCGGCTCGAAGACAGTGGCCTGCTGTTCTCCGGTCTTCTCAGGAACTTCAGTGTTCTCCGCGCCGTCGCCGTGCTCGCGACGCTGCTCCTGGGCGTAGCGGTTGTAGAGCAGTGAGAGGACGAAGCAGACAACGCCCGCAGCCGCTAGCGAGACGACTCGAACGATCGAGTTCTGCGAGGCCATGTCGATACCGGCGAGCTTAAGCACGGACAGGAGCACCAAGGTCAGTCCGTAGTGGCGCAGGATCGTTAGACGCGCCTTGAATCCGAAGATGATGCAGGCTCCGCCGGTCAGCAGGACCAGCACCGACATGAGAACCGAGCTCGGTCCGATGTTGGTGGCCACGATGACCGAGAGCCACATGAGCACTGAGTTACCGATCGCAAGGCTCAGGCACACCTCCGTGCGCCGCCCCCAGGGAAGCAGGAGCCACGTGCCGCTCGCCCCCAACCCCAGTGCGACGGCCACCAGTGCCAATGTCCAGGCCGACGAGGTCAGGCCCTCGGCCCACGACAGCTCCAGCATGGCCATGATGGTCACAATGCCTGAGACGCACCAGGACGGCGCCGGTGCTCCTGCCAGCGAGCTGTGCGGGTCGGGCAGTGCCTCGCCGTGGTGGCCCACCCGGAAGCGCGCTCCTCGGCACTGGCCGCAGAGCACTCGCAGCGGCGTGGCCTCACTGGAGACAGCGCCCAGAGCGATGAAAACGATCGTGATCAGTCCTGGAAGCATGCACAGAATCGCCCAGGCGCTCTGGGAGCCGCCCACCAGGCCGCTCGCTAGTAGTGGAGTGAGAACTACGAGGTTGAACACGATGGCGGCCAGTGTCAGGCGCAGGGCCAGGACTCGTTGTCGGACGTGTGATGGAGCGGCGGCCGACACAGGGCCCGGTATGCTGCGTGCGACTCGATCTCCGAGGCCCTCGGTCACAACCACCAGCAGTACAGAGACCACAACGGCGGCAATGAGAGACCGGATCTCTCCTCGGGAGTAGACAGCTCCCGAGAACACGAGAATCGGTGCGGTGCCAAGGAGGGCCAGGGCCAGGGCCGGCTCCACTCTCCCGTCCATGATCGCGGGAAGGAAGCAGAGCATCGCGGTGACAATGACGAAGAGATACATCCGGGGATCGTCGACGATCGTCATGCCGACGAGTGCGATGGGGAAGAACGACGCCTCGTGTCCGATCGCCATGGCGCTGCGCCACTGGTCCGGACTGCGCGGCGAGAGCACCGCGAGCGCAGCTCCGACCAGCACAAGGAGACTGAGGAAGAAGGTGATGACGGTGGTGGAATGCGCAAGCTTGAGATCCACCTGTCCCATCAGCAGGTTTCGGTCAGCGACCAGCAGGGCCACGGCAGCCAAGCCCCAGTCCCAGCCGGCCGCCTTGATACCGATTCCCCACAGACGTTTACTGGCATGAATCATCTGGCAGACCAGCAGCAGGCACAGAGCCAGGGTGATGCCGGCACCTGCGATGGTGGATATGCGCAGCATCGGCCTGATCGGAGCGAAGACAAGAGCCGTCGCCGTCGCCACCATCGATGTCACCGGATACCAGGCGGCCAGCCGCATCCGCTCCGTATTCCGCGACAGCAGCCCGCAGGTGAGGGCCAGGACCGCGACGTAGACACCGATCATCAGCCACGTGACGATGGCCGTGCTCGGACGCTGCACCACATGGTCGACCGCAAAACCGATGGTGACCAGGGCACCAATGGTCGAGACGACCGCAGTGAACAGCACACGGGTCAGGTGGGATACCACGAGGAGCACCAGTCCCCAGCAGGCCATGAGGACCAGAGCGGGTTCCGGGCTGAGCATCCCGTCCAGAAGAACGGCCCCGACGATGGAGACGAACCCGAGTCCGCCACCGGTTCCCGTGATAGTGGCCGCAGCGACGCGGTAACGGGGCCGGCTGATTCCCAGGCGAGCGCCGGCGGTCGTCATTGCCACCGCGATCAGGGCGAGAGTCAGGATCTTGACCGGGTCGGGAATGGAGTTCCATACCAGAGCCAGGAGGCTGACGCCGGCGGACAGAACGAGTACCGCGGCGGCGCCGGAGAGCAGATAGCGCCCGAGGTTGCCCTCCTGCATCGCTCTGCGCGCCCAGCTGGGAAGCTCTCCGGCATCGGTGGCATGCACGTGACTCGTGTCAGCCAGCAGCTCTTGATTCGGTTCACTGGCGCCGCCCCTGCTAGGCGGGGCGGCTGCGTAGCCGGTTGAACCGGGGCTGGTCCAGGGCTCGGAGCCGCGCTCGTTTGCATGGCTGACTGCCTTGTGGCTCCGGACCACAGGCTCCTCGGCCCTGGGCTCGTGGGGAGAGGCAGAGGCCTGGGCCGGAGCGGGCCGGGCGGCTTCCTCGTCGTGTGAGGTCCCGTCCTCGACGGCCTGGGTAGAAGACCCGTCGAGCATCTCGTGAGGAGTCTCAGCGTCGGATCCCGGCGCAGGATTGCTCATCGACGGCGTCGGCATCGCCACGGTTGAGCCGTCGGTGGGTACCGCGGCGGCATCATCATTGAGGGCCTCGAAGCTCTCAGCAGCCTCCGACAATGAGGCCTCGGGAATGCTTACCTCCGCCGGGGACTGGTTGCCTTCTGTCCCCGTCGGAGTGGCGGTGTTGTAGGCCAGCCAGGTGACACGTTGCGCGACCCAGTCGACCTTCTTCTCGATGAGGTCCAGCCTCTGCAGGAGCAGAGCGACATTCGGACCCGCGTTGGGAGGGATGGACATGACGGTTCTCCTGGTCACTCGGTGCCCGAAGGCAGGCAGCTCATCACTCGACCGGTTCAAACGAGAATAGGGGAGATGTCGAAGTCAGCAAAAGGAAAAACTCCCCTGTGGAAAACCTGCTGAGCCTGCAAGGGGCGCCCATCATCTCGCAAACGAACAGAGTCGAACAAACTACCCCAAGAACGGTCAGCCTGGGTTAGGCTACGTGTCATGAGCGAGAACGGACTCACCGCTGCCCAGCACAAGATGCGCGACGCGGGCGTCGCCGAGCAGGCCATCACGGTCTTCACGCACTACTACCAGTCCTTGGAGGCGGGAGCCACGGGGCTCATTCCCGAGGAGACCATTGAGCCACTCACGCAGATCGACTCCCTCTCCGACATCGAGGTCAGTGAGGAGGAGGCTCGGGAGGCGCTGAGCAGGACGGTCCTCATTCGGCTCAACGGCGGTCTGGGCACCTCGATGGGCTTGGACCGCGCCAAGTCCCTCCTGCCGGTGCGCGACGGCAAGACCTTCCTCGACCTGCTGGTCGACCAGGTGACGGCAGCCCGTCGCCGCTACGGGGTGAGCCTGCCGCTCATCCTCATGAACTCCTTCCGTACTCGCGAGGACTCCCTGGAGGCGCTGGCCGGGCATCCCGAGATCCAGGTCGATGGCCTGCCCCTGGACTTCCTGCAGAATCGCGAGCCCAAGCTGCGTGCAGACGATCTGACTCCCGTGGAGTGGGAGGCCGACCCCGAGCTCGAGTGGTGCCCGCCGGGACACGGCGACATCTACACCGCTCTGCTCGCCTCCGGACTGCTTGACGCGCTGCTGGACAAGGGCTACCGGTATGCCATGACCGCCAACTCCGACAACCTCGGGGCAGCACCGTCAGCGAGGATCGCGGGCTGGTTCGCAGCCTCGGGCGCCCCCTACGCGCCGGAGATGTGCCGGCGTACGCCGGCCGACGTCAAGGGTGGGCACCTAGCGGTGCGAAAGAGCGACGGACGCATCATCCTGCGCGACACGGCCCAGACGCCGGAGGACCAGATGCACTACTTCACCGACCAGTTCCGCCACCCCTTCTTCCACACCAACAACCTGTGGTTCGACCTCAAGGTCCTGCGCGACACCCTGGCCGAGCGGGGCGGGATCCTCGGGCTGCCACTCATCAAGAACAGCAAAACGGTCGATCCCGCCGACTCCTCGTCGGTCCCGGTCATCCAGCTGGAAACCGCCATGGGGGCGGCGGTGGAGGCCTTCGAGGGGGCGACCGCCATCGAGGTGCCCCGTTCCCGCTTCCTGCCGGTCAAGACCACCAACGACCTGCTGCTGGTGCGTTCGGACGTCTACGAGGTTGACGACGACGGCCTGCTGCAGATGGTCCCGGAGCGGGCCTGCACCGTGAAGCTCGACCCGCGCTTCTACAAGAAGATCCAGGACTTCGAGGCCCGGTTCCCTGATGGTGTCCCATCGATCAAGGGCGCACAGTCGCTGACCGTGGAGGGCGACTGGACCTTCGGATCCGGCGTCGTCGCCACTGGTGAGGCGCTCGTGAGCCAGGAGGGGTCTCCCGGAAGGATCGCCGACGGCGCCCGGATCTGACGATGGATCGCAATGAGGTCAGCGGGACAATCTCACTGGCTTGTCGATACGCATGAGCTTGTCGGGGTTGCGGACGATGAGAACCTGCTGAACACCAGCCTCGGAAGCAACCAGGAAGACCACGAACTCTACGTTCTCGGAACTGCTGACCACGGCTGCGAGCTCCCCGTTGATCCACGCCGGTGCCACATCGAACTGCGGCGTCTTCGCGGCGACGCCGATAAGGAAGCGAGCCACGGACTCCGCGCCTCGGACGGGACGGCGTGCCGCCGAGGCTCGGCCTCCACCGTCGGACACGAGTACGGCGTCGGGAGCCAGTAGTCGTACGGTGGTCGCCAGGTCTCCCGAGCGAATGGCGCTGGTCAGCTCGGTCCACAGCTCGGGAGAGGGGTTGGCGCGTCGGTGTGCTCGTCCTTCTTGCAGCCGGGTGCGCGCACGGTGCACCAGCTGGCGCACGGCGGTGTCGGATGCATCGATGATGCGACCGGTCTCCGCCGACGACAGGGAGAAGACCTCTACCAGGAGGAATGCTGCGCGTTCGGCGGGGGAGAGGGTCTCCAGTACCATGAGCGTCGCCTGAGAGACCGTCTCCGCCAGGATCAGGTCGTCGGCCAGGTCTGCCTCGGTGGCGACCGGCTCGGGAAGCCACGGTCCCAGGTAGGACTCCTTCCGGTTGGCCTCGGAGCGCAGCGCGTTGAGTGCCAGGCGTGTGGCGATGCGGCACAGCAGCGCGCGCTCCTGCCGGACCGGTTCCCTGACGCGTTGGCGGCGCAGCCATGTCTCCTGCACGATGTCCTCGGCCTCCGCCGCGCTACCGAGCATGCTGTAGGCGAGGGTGAACAGTACGGCGCGATGCTCCTCGAAATCCTGACCGGACCTGTTGTCGATATCTGCGGGTTGGTCGGAAGCAGTCATTGAGATGGGCCTCTCACAATGCGGTACGAGCCGGAGCGCTGAGCCTCTTCGATCAACCACTGAGTAGTGCGGTCCATGACCCAGTCCTTGACTCGCCGGGCCATTCTCCCCGTCAGGACAGGACCGTTGGGAACGTCGTCCGGACTTACGTGCTCGACGAGGCCGCGGTTGCGTCCCAGCGAGACGCAGCGCATGACATAACCGACCCCCGTGTTGGACGGCGGTGGTGTCTTCAGTACGTCGGAGATGAGGATATCAGCGGCTACGGCTCCCAGAGACAGGGCTGAGGCGCAGCTGGGGCGCAGGTGCGAGGCCGGAGGCGCAGCGCAATCCCCGATCGCGGTAATCCTGGGATCGTCGGGCGAGCGTAGGAACCTGTTGACCACGATGCGCCCGTCGGAAGAGGTTGGCACTGGTGGATCGCACGGAACAGTGACCGGTGCAAAACCTGCGGTCCATATGGTGAGCATGCCGGGCTCGGGCTGGCACATATGGTCGTCGGTCACCGTGCAGCCCATCTGACGCAGTTGGCGAGAGGCCTGCTTGCGGGCTCGCGCACCGAGGTGGGAGCCAACGGTGCCGGAGTCGACGATCTCAACATCGAATCCTTGCTCAGCAAGTTCCGCGGCGGTCTCGATCCCGGTGAGACCACCTCCGACGACGCGAATGCGCGTGTGTGAAGAGCCGACAAGTTCATCTCGAAGCGGCTGCAGATCGGCGATCCCGGAGATCGGCAGGGCTCCAGCAGGTGCCCGGCTGGTGCTGCCGGTCGCCAAGACGACCTGGTCGAAGGGAATGGGGTCGCCGTCGGAAAGATGGACGACACCCCGTTTGCGATCGATGCTGGTCGCGTGGCCGATGACAACGTCGATGGCTGGGTTGAGCAGCTCGGACAAGGGTCGTACCGGGTCTTCTTCAGCACGAAGAGCCTCATGCAGACGAATACGCTCGACAAGGTGCGCCGAGGCACTGATGAGGCGAACACGTGTGAGGGCGGTGGCCATTGGGTGAGAAGCGATCCGGTTGGCTGCCATGATCCCGGCGTACCCGGCCCCGATGATGACGATGGTGGTGCGATGCGTTGGACTCATACCCATCAGACACATCGGTGCATCGAATCGTGACAGTGGAGTGGAGACTGTGACGGCATCCATAGTGAGAGGCTGATTCTGAGCCCGCCTCTGCTCGTCTGCTTGCAGAGCAGGGTGATGCGAAAATACCCGCCCTTGGGGCGGGTACTGTCAACTTGATGTCAAGATACTGCGGTGGGCGATACTGGAATCGAACCAGTGACCTCCTCGGTGTGAACGAGGCGCTCTAACCCCTGAGCCAATCGCCCGGTGCGGCGCTAACCCTAGCCAGGCGCGCGCCGCGGGAGCAAATGCCTGCTCGGTGAGGTGAATCACCACGATGCTGTTTGCCTGTCGGCGCGATCGTGATGCTATGGTTTTCCAGCACCGAGCGGTTCGGGCGAACCGTGAGGAATCACGCGGATGTGGCTCAGTTGGTAGAGCATCACCTTGCCAAGGTGAGGGTCGCGGGTTCGAGTCCCGTCATCCGCTCCGAGGAGCCGGGAGCGCCCAGCCCCAGCATTCTCATGGTGGGTTGGCCGAGAGGCTAGGCACCGGCCTGCAAAGCCGTTTACACCGGTTCGAATCCGGTACCCACCTCGGGCGATTGGCGCAGCGGGAGCGCGCTTCCCTGACACGGAAGAGGTCACTGGTTCGATCCCAGTATCGCCCACCACACACGAAGGCCTGAGTCCTGCCGGCTCCGGCCTTCGTCGTTTGGGCGGGTGGCGAACCGGTTGTGGAGCAACGCGTCGTGGACGAGGGAGGTTGGCGTCTACCCTAGCGGGCATGGCCGACCCCTCGACGTACCGCCCCGCTCCGGGCGAGATCCCCACGTCCCCGGGCGTCTATCGCTTCCTGGATGGTCAAGGACGCGTCGTCTACGTCGGCAAGGCCAAGAACCTGCGCCAGCGCCTGTCCAGCTACTTCCAGGACCTCACCGCTCTCCACCCGCGCACCCAGAAGATGGTGACCACCGCCTGCGCCGTGGAGTGGACCGTCGTGTCTACTGAGGTCGAGTCCCTCGCCCTGGAGTACTCCTGGATCAAGGAGTTCAACCCCCGCTTCAACGTCATGTACAAGGACGACAAGTCCTATCCCTACCTGGCGGTGACGATGGGGGAGACCTACCCCCGGGTCCAGGTGGTCCGCGGTGCCCGCAAACCCGGCACCCGTTACTTCGGGCCCTTCGTCCAGGTCTGGTCCATCCGCGAGACCGTCGACCAGCTGCTGCGCGTCTTCCCCGTCCGCTCCTGCTCCGCAGGTGTCTTCCGCCGCGCCCAGGCATCGGGACGCCCCTGCTTACTCGGCTACATCGACAAGTGCTCGGCGCCGTGCGTGGGCCGCATCAGCCCGGAGGATCATCGGGCGCTGGCTGAGGACTTCTGTGCCTTCATGGCCGGCCGCACCGGTCCCTATCTGCGCCAGGTGGAGTTTGAGATGAAGGCTGCCGCGGCAGCCCTCGACTTCGAGAAGGCGGCCCGCCTGCGTGACGACGCCGGCGCGCTGCGCAAGGTCATCGAGGGCAACGCCGTCGTCCTGCCAGACGCCACCGATGCCGACGTCTTCGCGCTGGTCCGCGACGAGCTTGAGGCCGCGGTCCAGGTCTTCCACGTGCGCGGCGGCCGGGTACGTGGGCAGCGTGGCTGGGTCATCGACCTCATTGACGACGCCGGAGACGCCGAGCTCATCGAACGCCTCCTTGAGCAGGTCTATGCCTCCCTCCTCGATCCCGCCGACGATGGGGCCATCCACCTGGGTGGGGCCCCCACCTCCTCGGGCACCACCACCTCAGTCGGGGTGGGTGACCGCGCCCCTTCCAATCCTCAGCCTCGCAGCGGACAGAATGGTCCCTCTCACACCTCCTCCAGGCGCAGCGGCGAGTCGGCCGCCACCAGCGTCGACGACGTCGCCCACACGGCCACCACCGCGGTGCCCAGAGAGATCCTGGTCCCCGAGATGCCCAGCAACGCCGCCACCGTGCGTGCCTGGCTGGAAGGGCTTCGCGAGGGGAAGGTCGATCTGCGTGTCCCGAAGCGCGGGGACAAGGCCGCTCTTATGGGCACAGTGCGCAAGAACGCCGAAGAGGCCTTGCGCTTGCACAAGACTCGTCGCGCCGGTGACCTCACCCAAAGGGCCCTGGCACTCGATGAGCTCGCCGAGGCCCTCGACCTGCCTGAGGCGCCCCTGCGTGTCGAGTGCTACGACATCTCCCACACCCAGGGCACTTACCAGGTCGGCTCCATGGTAGTCTTCGAGGACGGTGCGCCGCGCAAGTCGGACTACCGCCGCTTCACGGTGCGTGGCCCGGATGGCAACGGCGCCACTGATGACACTGCGGCCATGCACGAGGTCCTCACCCGGCGGTTCAAACGGCTCATCGCCGAGCAGGGGCAGGGCGAGGCCGCCATCCGGGTGGCCGAGGAGGTCGAGGACGCCGAGGGTGTCGCCGTCGCCTCCGGTCCCATCGACCCTGAGACCGGTCGGGCCCGACGCTTCTCCTACGCGCCCGGGCTGGTCGTCGTCGACGGAGGCCTGCCGCAGGTCAATGCCGCCCGCGCCGTCCTCGACGAGCTCAGCATCGACGTGCCGCTCATCGGACTGGCAAAGCGCCTGGAGGAGGTGTGGGTGCCGGGAGAGGAGTTCCCCGTCATCCTCCCGCGCACGTCCCCGGCCCTCTACCTGCTCCAGCACCTGCGTGACGAGTCCCACCGCTTCGCCATCACCCACCACCGCAAGAAGCGCTCGTCCGGTATGACCCGCTCCGTCCTGGACGGGATCCCCGGTCTGGGACCCGCACGCCAGACTGCGCTCCTGCGAGAGTTCGGTTCCGTCAAACGGATCCGGCAAGCAGATGTGGATGACATCACCCGTGTCAAGGGCATCGGTCCGGCTTTGGCGGGTAGTATTTTGGCTCATCTCAACAGTCCAGATATTGAATAGTAGTGTGATTTCACAGTGCTCTGGACTGGCAGGCATCAACTCGAAAGGAAGCTTTCATGAAGATCTCCGCCCGCAACCAGCTGCCCGGAACCGTCGTCTCCATTGAGAAGGGGGCCGTCAACGGCGTCGTCAAGATTGAGGTTGCTCCCGGCGTCATCATCACCTCCTCCGTCACCAACGCGGCTATCGAGGAGCTCGAGCTGGCAGAGGGAAAGAAGGCGGTTGCTGTCGTCAAGGCGTCCTCCGTCATGGTGGGCCTCCAGGACTGAGTGGGACTGGGTCGGTCACACCGGCATCGGGGCTATCCTGGGTCATCTCCCATCTCGTGCTAGTGGGCGCTCGCTCTTCGCCATTCGGGGGCGAGCGGCTCATGGCACAATCAGTTCGTGGAGATACTGCGGGTGCTCAACAACAATGTCGTGCTCGCGCGCGACGAGATTGGGCGTGAGGCGATCCTGACTGGCCGAGGCCTCGGCTTTCAGCGCAAGCGCGGCCAGGACGTCGACGCCTCTCTCATCTCCCGTCGCTACGTCCTGGCCGATAACGCCCAATCGGTGGCGGAGGTTATCGCCGGGATCCCGCTGGAGCGCTTGGCACTCATCGAGCGGGTCTTCCGTAAGGCGGCCCGGGGCCTGAACACGGATGTTCCCTCCTCGACCCTGATCGCCGTCGTCGACCACATCAACCAGGCCATGGAGCGCGTTCGCCAAGGGTTAGCCATGGACTATCCGCTGCGCGCCGAGGTCGCCCACCTGCATCCCGAGGAACTGCAGCTGGCCGAGGCCATGGTCGAGGAGATCAACGCCGCGCAGGAGGTCCAGCTGCCTGGCGGTGAGGCTGTCGCACTGGCCCTCCACCTCTTCACCGCTGCCATCGGTGCTCCCTCGGCCCAGGCCGCCAGTGAGCAGTCGAGACTCATTGGTCAGGTCATGGGACTGCTGGAGAAGTCCTTTGGTGAAGCCTTTGATGCGGACTCCGTCAACGCTGCGCGCTTCGCGGTCCACCTGCGCTACTTCCTGGTGCGCGCACGCACCGCGGTGCAGATCGAGGATGGTACGTCCTCCCTGGTCGCTGAGGCCCTGCGCACCTCCGACCCCGATGCCTACAGGGTGGCCCGGCGTATCAGGGATCTGCTGGAGATTCGCCTGAACACCATCGTCACTGATGATGAGACCGCCTACCTCGCCCTGCACATCGCACGGCTGACCTCTTCCCTGCAGCAGACCACGCAGAGTGATGCGTAGCACAGAATTCTGTCTTGTTCGGTGGTCCGATCGTTTATATTGTTTCTAGTGAATTTCGACGAGGAATTCGTAGGATTGTGACCCGGCCGGGGCAAGACCTGAGACACTCCAGCGTTCACGCGCTGTCACTGTCTCGGGTCTTTTTTGTTTCCTGGAAGCGGTCGCTCACTCAGGAGGACATCAATGGCGAAGGTCGACTATGCGGCGCTGGCGCCGCGGCTGCTGAACAATGTCGGAGGTGAGGAGAACATCGCCTCCATGACCCACTGCGCAACCCGTATGCGATTCGTCCTCAAGGACGAGTCCAAGGCCTCCACCGAGGCTGTTAAAGCACTCGACGGCGTCGTCACTGTGGTACAGGCCGGCGGCCAGTACCAGGTGGTCATCGGCAACGACGTGCCGCTGCTCCACGAAGAACTGGTCAGGCTCACCAACCTGACCGGCGACGTCGATGAATCGACCGGCAACGACGGCAACCTGTTCGACCGGTTCATCAAGATGGTCTCGGCCCTCATCAACCCCGTGGTGTGGACGCTTGCGGGAACGGGCCTCATCAAGGCATTTCTGACACTGACAACTACGCTGGGATGGCTGAAGGAGGACTCGACCACCCACACGATCCTCAATGCCGCGGGTGACTCAGCCCTGTACTTCCTACCGATCCTGCTGGCCATCACCTCGGCGCGCTACTTCAAAGCCAATGAGATGACGGCCGTCGCCCTGGCCGGAGCCCTGGTGTATCCCGAGATCGTCGCGCTCAACGACGCCGGTGGCCAGGTCACCTTCTTCGGTATTCCGGTGGTCATGGCCTCCTACACGTCCTCGCTTGTCCCGATCATTGTGGCCGTGTGGTTCCAGTCCCATCTACAGCGTTGGTTGACCAGGATTCTGCCCTCAGCCATCCGCAACTTCTCAGTGCCGTTGCTCGTGCTGCTCGTCATGGTCCCCCTGACCCTCATCACCGTCGGCCCGGTGACGACCACGGCATCGAACGGCATCGCCTCATTGATGAACGCGCTTTTCGAGCACGTGCCCTGGGTGGCCGGAGCCGTCATGGGAGCCTTCTGGCAGGTCTTTGTCATGTTCGGCGTGCACTGGGGACTGGTGCCGGTCATGATCGCCCAGTACAACGACCCGGGCTTCTCCCTCATGGCGGGACCGATCTTCCCCGCTGTTCTGGCCCAGGCGGCAGCGACCCTCGGCGTCATGATCCGCACGCGCAGCAAGAAGATGCGGGAGCTGGCCGGACCTGCCTCGCTGTCCGGGTTCCTGGCCGGCATCACCGAGCCCGGGATCTACGGTGTCAACCTGCCTCTCAAACGTCCCTTCCTCTACGGCTGCATCGGTGGTGCCGTGGGTGGCGTCATTGTCGCAGCAGGAAACGGTGCCTCCACCTCCTTCGTCTTCCCCTCCCTCATCGGTGTTCCTGCGCTGATCAACCACGGAAACCTCGTCCTGGTCGTCATCGGTATGGCCGTCGCCGTCGTCATCTCCCTGGCTCTCACCCTCGTCCTCGGATTCAAGGACCCGGCATCGGATGAGCCCTCCACGGCCGTGTCCGAAGAGAGTGATGCCGAGTCCACCACCGCGCTCACCTCACCGATGAACGGATCCGCCATGCCGCTGGAGAACGTCGCCGACCCGGTCTTCTCCTCCGGAGCTCTCGGCAACGGAGTCGGCATCATCCCCTCCGATGGTCACGTCGTCGCACCGGCATCTGGGACCGTCGTCACCGCCATGGACTCCGGCCATGCCTATGGCATCAAGACCGACGACGGTGTGGAGGTCCTCATCCACGTCGGCCTGGACACCGTCAATCTCAAGGGAGAGGGGTTCACCCCCAAAGTGAGCGCCGGTGAACGAGTCGGGCGTGGTGAGGCTCTGGTGGACGCTGATCTCAAGGTGGTTCGCGATGCCGGCTACGACCCCACCACGATCCTCGTCGTCACCAACACCGCCTCGTTGGGCGCCGTCGTCCCGATCGTTGATGGCGAGGTCACCATCAGTACCACCGTGGTCGAGATCGACCACTGAACCGATACCTCACCGATGAACCGAAACTGAGAGAACACATCAGGAGACACGCACATGACCGCCACGTCCACTACTTCCGAGAGCAATCCGAACTTCCCCGGCGGCTTCCTGTGGGGCGGGGCCACCGCCGCCAACCAGATCGAGGGCGCCTACAACGAGGGCGGCAAGGGCCTGTCCGTTCAGGACGTTATGCCTCGGGGCATCATGGCCCCGCCCACCCAGGCCCCCACAGCGGATAATCTCAAGCTCGAGGCGATCGACTTCTATCACCGCTACGTCGAGGACATCGCCCTGTTCGCGGAGATGGGTTTCAAGGTCTTCCGCTTCTCCATCGCCTGGAGCCGCATCTTCCCGCTCGGCGACGAGACCGAGCCCAACGAGGAGGGACTGGCCTTCTACGACCGGGTCCTCGACGAGCTCGAGAAGCACGGAATTGAGCCGCTGGTCACCATCAGCCACTACGAGACCCCGCTGCACCTGGCTCGCACCTACGACGGCTGGACCGACCGCCGCCTCATCGGCTTCTTCGAGCGCTATGCCCGCACCTTGTTCGAGCGCTATGGTAAACGGGTCAAGTACTGGCTCACCTTCAACGAGATCAACTCCGTGCTCCACGAGCCCTTCCTATCCGGAGGCATCGCCACCCCCAAGGCCAAGCTCAGTGAGCAGGACCTCTACCAAGCCATCCACCACGAACTCGTCGCCTCCGCGGCCGCCACCAGGATCGCCCACGAGCTCAACCCCGACATCCAGATCGGCTGCATGATCCTGGCGGTGCCCACCTACCCGCTCACCCCGGACCCCCGCGATGTATGGGCCGCCAAGCAGGTTGAGCGCTCCAACTACGCCTTCGGGGACATCCACGTGCGCGGCGAGTACCCCGGCTACCTGCGGCGGACGCTGCGGGACAAGGGCATCGAGCTGGAGATCACCGAGGAGGACCGCGCACTGCTGCGGGAGCACACCGTCGACTTCGTGTCCTTCTCCTACTACATGTCCGTGTGCGAGACCGTCACCCAGTCGGCCGAGGCCGGCAAGGGCAACCTCATGGGTGGGGTTCCCAACCCCACTCTCGAGGCCTCCGAGTGGGGCTGGCAGATCGACCCGGCGGGCCTGCGCACCATCCTGAACGACTACTGGGACCGCTGGGGCAAGCCCCTGTTCATCGTCGAGAACGGCCTGGGGGCCAAGGACGTCCTCGTGGAGGGAACTGACGGCCCCACGGTCGAGGACGACTACCGCATCGCCTACATGAACGACCATCTCCTCCAGGTCCGGGAGGCCATTGCCGACGGCGTGCAGGTCCTGGGCTACACCTCCTGGGGCTGTATCGACCTGGTCTCGGCCTCCACAGCCCAGATGTCCAAGCGCTACGGCTTCATCTACGTGGATCGCGACGACGACGGCAGCGGCACCCAGGCCCGGTACCGCAAGAAGTCCTTCGACTGGTACCGCGACGTCATCGCCTCCAACGGGGTAGCACTCGTGCCTCCGACGCAGGAGTAGACGGGGACTGTCTGCCGAGGCCTCGCAGTCCGGGTGACCGGCTCAGACGCTGGGACGGATCGCTCGGGCAGCGGCGCGCGCTCGGTCACCGGCGATCTGGACGTCGTCGGCGCAGACCACGACGACGCCCAGCCGCCGACCCGGGTGGGCCTCGGGCTTGCCGAACAGGCGCAGGTCCACACCGTGCTGCATGAGTGCCTCATCAAGGCCGGCGAAGCTCACTCCCTCACCGTGCGCGGAGTCACCGGTGGCCTTGATGGTTACCGAGGCGCCGGGGGAGCGCAGCAAGGTGTCCACGGGCAACCCCAGCAGAGCTCGGGCGTGCAGCTCGAACTCACTGAGTCGCTGGCTCGCCAAGGTCACCAGGCCGGTGTCATGCGGGCGGGGCGAGACCTCAGAGAAGAGGACCTCCTCCCCGCGGATGAACAGCTCGACGCCGAACAGACCCCAGCCGCCCAGCGCCGCGGTCACGGCCTCGGCCACCTGCTGGGCCCGTTTCAGGGCAGCCTGGTTCAGGCTCTGTGGCTGCCAGGACTCGACGTAGTCTCCGTCGACCTGCCGGTGCCCGATCGGTTCGCAGAAGCTCGTCACCGTCTCGCCAGTGCCTGGATGACGCCAGCGCACCGTGAGCAGAGTGATCTCGGTGTCGAAGCGGACAAAGCCCTCCACAATGACCCGGCCACGGTTGATCCGTCCGTCGGCTGCCGCATAGCGCCATGCCGCCTCCAGGTCCTCCGGGCCGCGCACCACCGACTGGCCGTGGCCCGACGACGACATGACCGGCTTGACCACGCACGGGAAGCCCACCTGCTGGGCGCCTGCCACCAGTTCCTCCAGACAGGAGGCGAAGGCGTAGGGACTGGTCGGCAGTCCCAGCTCCTCAGCCGCCAGACGGCGGATCCCCTCACGGTTCATCGTCAGCTGCACCGCGCGGGCCGTGGGCACCACCCGCACCTCGCCGGCCTGCTCCAGGGCCACGAGGGCGTCGGTTGCCAGTGCCTCGATCTCGGGGACCACGATGGTGGCGCCGCTGGAACGGATGGCCGCGGTGAGCGCCTCGGGGTCGCTCATGTCCACCGTCAGGGCGTTGTGGGCCACCTGCTGGGCCGGGGCCCCGTCATAGCGGTCGATAGCCGTGATCTCTACTCCGAGACGGCTGAGCGCAATCGTCACCTCCTTACCGATCTCACCGGCACCCAGCAGTGCCACCTTCGTCGCGCTGCGAGTCCAGGGCGTGCCCAGGACCGGGGCACCGGGTTGCGGCGTCGGAGTCTCCTGGGACGCGGACGGGGATGAAGGGGCCTGATCGGACATGCGGGAGGGGCTCATGGGACCTCCTGGCGTCTGGGTGCCGAGAACCGGCGAGAACGTGTACGGGCAACGGTGAAACGCTACCGGTAATCCGGCGTCGGCGGCGGATAGTGCCCCCGGACGTGCGATGCTTGGGACATGCATGACGAGCGCCGCCCCCAGTCTTCCTCCGGCAAGCGCAAGCGGTTTCAGGACACGGTTCCTATCGAGATCCCGGCCCTCGATGAGGCCACCCCTCCGGTTCCGCCCGCTGAGCGGCCCGAGCTGATCATTGTCACAGGCATGTCCGGCGCCGGGCGCTCACGCGCGGCCAACGCCCTGGAGGACCTCGACTGGTACGTGGTGGACAACCTTCCGCCCCAGCTGCTGCCGGCTCTGTCCGGCATGATGACGACTGTTGGAGCCGGCGTGCACCGGTTGGCCGCCGTGGTCGACGTGCGCAGCCGGGAGTTCTTCTCCCACTTCATGGACTACCTGCGCAAGGTCCGGGACAACGGCACAGACGTGCGGCTCATCTTCCTGGACGCCTCCGACGCCGCCCTGGTCAGGCGCTTCGAGTCCTCGCGCCGGCCCCACCCGCTGCAGGGCAATGGCTCCGTTCTCGACGGTATCGAGCACGAGCGCACTCTCCTCGGAGGGCTGCGTGGTGTGGCCGACATCGTCATCGACACCTCCAGCTACTCCGTCCACGACCTGGCCCGGCGGGTGCGCGAGCTCGTGGCGCACGAGTCGGACCTGGCTCTACGTATCAACGTCATGTCCTTCGGGTTCAAGTACGGCATCCCCCTGGACGCCGACCATGTCCTGGACGTGCGCTTCATCCCCAACCCCTACTGGGTCTCCGAGCTACGCCACCTCACCGGTCGAGACTCTCCGGTGGCCGACTATGTCTTTGCCCAAAAGGGCGCGGCCGCCTTCGTCGACGGATATGCGGATCTGCTCATTCCCGCACTTCCGCAGTATGTTGATGAGCTCAAGCCTCACGTTACCCTGGCGGTGGGCTGTACCGGCGGCAAGCACCGCTCCGTGGCCTCGGCGGAGAGGCTCGGGGTCAGGCTGCGCAGAGCGGGCTTCGAGGTTGTCGTCCAGCACCGTGACCTGGGACGGGAGTAGGCAGTGGGAACGACGATCGATGTGGCGGGGTGGCCCCGTCGCGGTGAGGAGGGCCCCGCCGTCGTCGCACTGGGAGGAGGCCACGGCCTATCGGCCACGCTTCGGGCTCTGAAGCACATCAGTCACCGGCTTACCGCCGTCGTCACCGTCGCTGACGACGGCGGCTCCTCGGGGCGCCTGCGCCGAGAGTTCGACTGCCTGCCGCCGGGAGACCTGCGGATGGCGCTGGCGTCTCTGTGCGACGACTCCGAGTGGGGCCTGACCTGGCGCGACGTGCTCCAGCACCGTTTCGAGGGGCAGGGTGAGCTCGATAACCACGCGCTGGGAAACCTGCTCATCCTGGCCCTGTGGCAGCTGCTCGGAGACGACGTCGCCGGGCTCGACTGGGTGGGGCGCCTGCTGACGATCCATGGCCGGGTCGTGCCTATGTCCTCCTCGCCTCTGGTTATCGAGGCGGACATCGTCTCGGGAGGAACCAGCCGTAGAGTCAGCGGGCAGGTGGCTGTGGCCTCGGCCCGAGGACGTCTGGAGAACGTGGGAATGGTTCCTCAGGACGCCGATGCCCACCCGGAGGCGCTGCGTGCCATCGATGAGGCGGACTGGGTGGTCCTGGGGCCGGGCTCCTGGTACACCTCGGTGCTTCCTCACCTCATCCTGCCCGCCATGCGTCAGGCGCTGGTGAACACCTCGGCCCGCAAGGTCGTGGTCCTCAACCTCTCCGCGCAGCAGGGCGAGACCGATGGTATGACCAGTGCTGACCATCTACGGGTTCTGAGGCAGTACGCACCCGATCTGCGCCTGGACGTGGTGCTGGCCGATCCGTCAACCGTCGAGGACGTTGACGATCTCGAGGCGGTAGCCTCGGTGATGGGGGCGGCCGTCGTCCTGCGGCAGGTGCGTACCGGTGAGGCCCTGTGCCACCACGACCCGCTGCGCCTGGCGGCCGCCTTCCGGGACGCCTTCGAGGGGGCGCTGGGGGATGTCACCGACAAGGCCTGATGGATCATGTCAATACGGATCACAGTGAATCGTGACAATGGACTCATTGAAGAATCCTGATGCTCGCCATCGTTCATAATTCTCCGCGGCCCCGCCCAGCCAGCAGCAGGGTGCTACTGCTAGGAATTTTCTTAGATGAGCCTCCGGCCGCACCACGTGCCTTCGTCCCGCCTGCTTCGCTTGCTGCCGGTCCGTGTCCTCGTGAGTGACACACCGACTGGACTCGAGTGCCACCAGCAGCTTCAACCACTTCATCAGAACCGATCACGAGGAGCCCACCTATGTCGCTGACGGTTACCGTCAAGGATGAGCTCGCGCTCGTCGTCACCGAGAACGCCGCCCAACGACGGGCGGAGGTCTCTGCGATGCTGCGCTTCGCCGGGGGGCTGCACATCGTCTCCGGGCGCATCGTCGTCGAGGCCGAGCTCGACCACGGCGGAGCTGTACGCCGGCTGCACCAGCACCTCAAGGAGCTCTACGGAATGGAGCCCGAGGTCATGGTGGTTCAGGGCGGCTCCCTGCACCGAGGATCTCGCTATGTGCTGCGGGTGACTCAGCGGGGCAAGGACCTGGCCCGGCTCTCAGGGCTGGTCGACGATCGTGGACGTCCGGTGCGCGGCATGCCGGTCGCCGTCGTTCAAGGAGGGCGCAACGCCGCTGCCGCCGCCTGGCGCGGCGCGTTCCTGGCCCGCGGTTCGCTGACTGAGCCCGGCCGGTCCTCCTCCCTGGAGGTCACCTGTCCCGGATCCGAGGCCGCACTGGCCCTTGTCGGGGCTGCACGGCGCTTCGATATCTCCGCCAAGGCGCGGGAGGTGCGCGGGGCCGACCGTGTCGTCGTTCGTGACGGAGAGGCCATCGGTATCCTCCTGGAGAGGATGGGGGCGCCGGAGGCTTTCAAGGTGTGGGCCGAGCGCCGATCCCGGCGCGAGTCGCGGGGGACCGCCAACCGCCTGGCCAACTTCGACGACGCGAACCTGCGTCGTTCGGCCCGCGCTGCGGTGGCCTCAGGGGCTCGGGTCGAACGTGCCTTCGAGATCCTGGGGGATGACGTCCCTGTTCACCTGCTTCAGGCCGGTCGGCTGCGCATCGCGCACAAGCAGGCGTCCTTGGAGGAGCTTGGCCAGCTCTCCGACCCGCAGCTGACCAAGGACGCCGTTGCCGGACGCATTCGCCGGCTTCTGGCCATGGCGGACAAGCAGGCGCACGAGCTGGGCATCCCTGACACCGAGTCGGTTCTCACTCAGGAGATGCTCGAGCCCTGAGCATAGAATGGGACCTCGGTCCTGGCTCTAGGGGTGGTCGATGGTCATGGCTGCCGCAGAGGCTGGTTTGTGCATCACAGTGTTCGCCCGTGGCGTGGTCGACGGCTCCCAGCGGCTGCCCAGTGTGGCTAGACTCTGCCGTGCCGGAGCTGAATCGGATGTGAGCTGAAGATGTTCCGGAGCACACGCTGTGTGTGAGAAGAGCCCAGCAACCGTGCGCCGCCAACCGGCGCACTAGGAGGACACAAAGTGACCACCCGCGTTGGTATTAACGGCTTCGGCCGGATCGGCCGCAACTTCTTCCGTGCCGCCCTCGAGCAGGGCGCCGACATCGAGGTTGTCGCCGTCAACGACCTGACGGACAACAAGACCCTGGCCCACCTGCTCAAGTATGACTCGATCCTCGGTCGTTTCAACGGCGAGGTCTCCTACGACGAGGATGGCATCACCGTCAACGGCAAGCACATCAAGGTGCTCGCTCAGCGCAACCCCGCCGACCTGCCCTGGGGCGACCTGGGCGTCGAGGTCGTCGTGGAGTCCACCGGCTTCTTCACCGACGGCGAGAAGGCCAAGGCCCACCTCGATGGTGGCGCCAAGAAGGTCGTCATCTCCGCTCCCGCCAAGAACGTCGACGGCACCTTCGTCATGGGTGTCAACGAGGGCGACTACGACAACGCCACGATGAACATCGTGTCCAACGCCTCGTGCACCACCAACTGCCTCGCCCCCCTGGCCAAGGTTCTCCACGAGAACTTCGGCATCGAGCGCGGCATCATGACCACCATCCACTCCTACACGGGTGACCAGCGCGTTCTCGACGCCCCGCACAGCGACCTGCGCCGTGCTCGCGCCGCCGCGCTGAACATGATCCCCACCAAGACCGGTGCCGCTCAGGCCGTGGCCCTCGTCCTGCCCGCCCTCAAGGGCAAGTTCGACGGTCTGGCCGTGCGCGTCCCCACCCCGACCGGCTCGCTGACCGACCTGACCTTCATCGCCGAGAAGGAGGTCTCCGTCGACGCCGTCAAGGCCGCCGTCAAGGCCGCCGCCGAGGGTGAGCTCAAGGGCGTTCTCGAGTACACCGAGGACCCGATCGTCTCCACCGACATCGTGGGCAACCCGCACACCTCGATCTTCGACGCCACCGAGACTAAGGTCATCGGCAACCTCGTCAAGGTCCTCTCCTGGTACGACAACGAGTGGGGCTACTCCAACGCCCTGGTCCGCCTGACCGCCCTGGTCGGCTCCAAGCTCGCCTGAGACCAGACCGAGAGCATGACTCTCTAGGAGACGGCGCCCGCGCCACGCTATGCGTGCGCGGGCGCCGTCCGTCCGATCCCCAATACCATCACCCACAACCGATGAGAGGCTTTATGAAGACCATCGAGTCCCTGGGCGACCTCAAGGGCAAGCGAGTCCTGGTCCGCTCCGACTTCAATGTGCCGCTGGACGCCGACAAGAACATCACCGACGACGGCCGCATCCAGGCGGCTCTGCCCACCCTGCGTACCCTGCTCGACGCCGGCGCCAAGGTGATCATCACCGCCCACCTAGGGCGTCCCAAGGGGCAGGTCAATCCCGACTACTCCCTGGCTCCTGTCGCCAAGCGCCTCGCCGAGGTCACCGGTGCCAAGGTGACCCTCGCCGAGGACACCGTCGGTGAGTCCGCCAAGGCGGCCGTCGCCGCTGCCGGCGACGGTGAGATCGTCCTGCTGGAGAACGTGCGATTCAACGCCGCCGAGACCTCGAAGGACGACGCTGAGCGGGAGGCCTTCGCCGCCGAGCTCGCCGCCCTGGCCGATGTCTTCGTCTCCGACGGCTTCGGTGTCGTTCACCGCAAGCAGGCCTCCGTCTACGATGTCGCCAAGCTGCTGCCCTCGGCGGCCGGTCTGCTCGTCGTCAAGGAGATCGAGTCCCTGGGGCGCGCCGTCAACGACCCCGAGCGCCCCTACACCGTTGTGCTCGGTGGCTCCAAGGTCTCCGACAAGCTCGGCGTCATCTCCAACCTGCTGGGTAAGGCCGACCGTCTCCTCATCGGTGGCGGTATGGCCTACACCTTCCTGGCCGCCCAAGGCTACGAGGTGGGCACCTCCCTGCTGGAGAAGGACCAGATCGAGACCGTCAAGGGCTACCTGGAGACCGCCAAGGCCAACGGCGTCGAGCTTCTCCTGCCCGTTGACACCGTTGTGGCTCCGACCTTCGCCGCGGATGCCCCTGCCGCCGTCGTGCTCTCCAACGAGCTGCCTGCTGACCAGATGGGGCTGGACATCGGTCCCAAGACACGGGGGCTCTTCGCCGACGCCATTGCCACCTCCAAGACCGTGGTGTGGAACGGCCCCATGGGCGTCTTCGAGTTCCCGGCCTTCGCCGAGGGCACCAAGGCCGTGGCCAAGGCGATCTCCGAGTCCGACGCCTTCTCCGTCATCGGTGGTGGCGACTCCGCCGCGGCCGTGCGCACGCTCGGCTTCGATGAGGCTACGTTCTCCCACATTTCCACCGGTGGTGGTGCCTCCCTCGAGCTCCTCGAGGGCAAGACCCTGCCCGGTATCGCAGTGCTCGAAGACTGAAGGAAGGCAACCTAGATGAGCAATCGCACTCCGCTCATGGCGGGCAACTGGAAGATGAACCTCGACCACCTCGAGGCCAACCATCTCGTCCAGGGCCTGGCCATGGAGCTCAAGGACCACGACCACGACTATGCCAAGTGCGAGGTCCTCGTGATCCCGCCCTTCACGGACATCCGCACCGTGCAGACCATCGTCGAGGCCGACTCCCTGAGCGTCAAGTACGGCGCCCAGGACGTCTCCACCCACGACAACGGCGCCTACACCGGTGAGATCTCCACCGAGATGCTCGCCAAGCTCGGCTGCAGCTACGTGGTCATGGGCCACTCCGAGCGCCGCGAGTACCACGGCGAGTCCGACGCCCTTGTGGGTGCCAAGGCTCGCAAGGTGCTCGACGCCGGTATGACACCCATCCTGTGCTGCGGTGAGGCCCTCGAGATCCGCAAGGCGGGCACCCACGTCGAGTTCGTCCTGGGGCAGATCCGCGCAGCCCTGGAGGGGTGGAGCGGCGAGGACGTCGCCAAGATCGTCATCGCCTACGAGCCCATCTGGGCCATCGGCACTGGCGAGACCGCCACCGCCGAGGACGCCCAGGAGGTGTGCGGAGCGATCCGTGAGGCCCTGCGCGCCGACTACGGTGACGCCACCGCCGATGCCACCCGTATCCTCTATGGTGGCTCCGCCAAGCCCGGCAACATCAAGGAGCTCATGGCCCAGCCCGATGTCGACGGTGCGCTTGTCGGCGGAGCCTCCCTCAAGGCCGACTCCTTCGCCGCCATGGCGGGCTTCTACTCCTGAGCAGCCTGGGTCTCGATGAGGGTCCGGCTGCCACCGGTTCCCCGCAGACTCTCAGCACTCATAGCCAGGGTCCCGGACACCTCACACCACGCGGTGTCCGGGACCCGACGTGTTGCAGGTAGACTGCCAGGCGGGCAGGTGGGGGCGCACGTCTCCTTCGAGGACCGCGTCGGCCCCAAACGGCGTGAGGCCCCCACAGCAAGACGAAACCAACGACGAAGGGAATGCGGCGTGAACGTGGTGCGTATCGTCCTTCAGGTGCTGCTCGTCCTCTCGAGCTTCTTCCTCATCATGTCGATCCTCCTGCACAAGGGCAAGGGAGGCGGTCTGTCGGACATGTTCGGCGGCGGCATCTCCTCCTCAGCCGGATCCTCCGGCGTGGCCGAGCGCAACCTCGACCGCATCACCGTGGCCGTGGCCATCACCTGGACGATCACGATCGTCGGGCTCGGCCTGGTCGCCAAGCTCGGCTGAGCATCGGCTGGCTGCGACGAGCACGGCGAAGACGACGGCCGCGGCCGTCGGTACCACCCAGGATCCGCGTGGCGACGCTCTGGACCGGGCGCTACGCGGCTACCTCGCGCATCTGCGCGTCGAGCGTGGGCTGAGCCCCCACACCCTGAGTGCCTACGAGCGCGATCTGGGCCGCTACCTGCGCTATCTGAGAACCGGCGGCATCGAGGCCCCGCAGGAGGTGAGCCGCAACGACGTGACCGGCTTCCTCGAGGCGCTGCGCACCGGAGCCGACGGCGCCCGCCCACTGGCCTCGTCGTCGGCCTCCAGAACTGTCACCGCCGTACGCGGCTGGCACAAGTTTCTCCTGGCCGAGGGCACCACCTCGCAGGACCCCTCGGCCACAGTGCGCCCGCCTCAGCCCGGCAGGCGGCTACCCAAGGCCCTGAGCATCGAGGAGGTCCGCCGCCTTCTGGAAGCCGCCAGTATCGACGATTCCCCGGTGAGTCTGCGGGACCGGGCACTGCTGGAGGTCCTCTACGCCACCGGCGCCCGCATTTCCGAGGCGGTCGGGCTCGTCGTCGACGATCTCGACGCCGACTCCAGGCTGCTGCGACTGTTCGGCAAAGGACGCAAGGAACGCGTGGTCCCCATGGGCACCTACGCCTGGGAGGCGCTTGACGCCTACCTGGTTCGAGGCCGGCCGGCCTTGGCGGAGAAGGGCAGGGGAGTACCGCAGGTCTTCCTCAACACCCTGGGCAGGCCCCTGAGCCGGCAGAGCGCCTGGGCCGTCTTGCAGCAGGCTGCAGAGCGAGCTGGGCTCACCGGAGCCGGAGCCTCCACCGAGCGTCACATCTCGCCTCACACCCTGCGGCACTCCTTCGCCACCCACCTGCTGGCCGGAGGCGCGGACGTGCGCGTCGTCCAGGAGATGCTCGGACACGCCTCGGTCACCACCACCCAGATCTACACGAAGGTCACCGTCGACCACCTGCGGGAGGTCTACGCCACCAGCCATCCGCGAGCGCTGGTATGAAGCCTCTGATCCAGGTTCTGGTGTGCCATAGGATCCGCTTTTTCGTGAAGAAATCCTGAGTGTGGACCGGATTCCATCTGAAAGTAGGATCGTGCTCGGGGTGTTCTCTGGCGTGTCCCGTCTGAACTGGGCGAGGTGGGGTGGCTTTCGACTAGGCTGGATATCGTGAACGACTCCATCCAGCCAGGCCTGATAGACAACCCCGGCACCGAAGAGAGCGAGGAGAAGGACTTCCCCGTTCCTGCGCCGCTGGAGTCGCACGGCCCCGCGCGGGTCATCTCCATGTGCAACCAGAAGGGCGGCGTCGGCAAGACCACGACGACGATCAACCTCGGTGCGGCGCTGGCCGAGCTGGGGCGCAAGGTCCTCATCGTCGACTTCGACCCTCAAGGGGCGGCCTCGGCCGGACTGGGCATTAACGCCCACGAGCTCGACTCCACGATCTACGACCTGCTCGTCGCCAGCCGTCCGGACATCCGCACCGTCATCCACGAGACCACCGTGGAGGGACTCGACATCGTCCCAGCCAATATCGACCTGTCCGCCGCGGAGGTCCAGCTCGTCAACGAGGTCGCTCGTGAACAGGCCCTCAAGCGGGTGCTGCGTCCCGTCCTCGACGAGTACGACGTCATCCTCGTGGACTGCCAGCCCTCGCTCGGACTGCTCACCATCAACGCTCTGACCGCCTCCCACGGCGTCATCATCCCGCTGGAGACCGAGTTCTTCGCGCTGCGCGGAGTGGCTCTCCTGGTGGAGACCGTCGAACGGGTCAAGGACCGTCTCAACGCCACCCTGGAGATAGACGGCATCCTGGCCACCATGGTGGACTCCCGCACTCTGCACTCGCGCGAGGTGCTCGAGCGCCTGGAGCAGGCCTTCGGTGAGCAGCTCTTCGACACGCGTATCCGGCGGACGATCAAGTTCCCGGACGCCTCCGTGGCTAACGAGCCGATCACCAGCTACGCGCCCTCCCATCCCGGTGCGGACGCCTACCGCCGGCTGGCCCGCGAGGTCATCGCCCGCGGCGATGTCGCCTGAACCGCAGGACCAGGAGTCTCAGGGCCCACCCAGGCTGCCCGGGTTCAGCGTTGCCCTACCCCAGTTCGAGGGCCCCTTCGACCTGCTCCTGAGCCTTATCGCCCGTAAGCGGCTCGATGTCACCGAGCTGGCGCTGGCGGAGGTGACCGACGACTTCATCGCTCACATGCGTTCTGACTGGGACCTGGGGCGAGCGTCGGAGTTCATCGTGGTGGCCTCCACCCTTCTGGCCCTCAAGGCCCACCGCCTCCTGCCCCACGACGAGGACGATGAGGAGCCCGACCTCGAGCTGCTCGAGGCCCGTGACCTGCTCTTCGCCCGGCTCCTGCAGTACCGGGCCTTCAAGGAGGCGGCAGCCGCCTTCCGCCACCGTGCGGAGACCTCCGCACGCAGCCATCCCCGCATCGTGGCGCTGGAACCGCACTTGGCGGCGCTCCTGCCCAGGCTCGTGGCCACCATTACTCCGGAGGAGCTCACTCGGTTGGCGGTCGGAGCCTTTACCCGGCCGAAGGATCCAGGTGTCCAGACCGTCCACCTTCACGAGCGAGTGCCGGTCGGCGAGCAGCTGAGTCTCATCGCGCTGAGGCTGCGCCGCGAAGGAACCTTGACCTTCACCCAGATCATTGAGGACGCTGAGCGCACGGCCGTCGTCGTGGCCCGGTTCCTGGCGCTGCTCATCCTCCACCGGCAAGGCAGCGCCGCGCTGGACCAGATCGAGGCCATGGGTGAGATCACCGTGACCTGGTGCGCAGGACAGGATGATCTGACCGGCATGATGGCCTCCAAGGACCTGACCGAGCTTGAGGAGGAATTCGCATGAGCGACGCCGTCGAGCCCCAGCTGCGCAGCGCCGCCGAGGCTATCCTCATCGTCGCCGACGAACCGGTGGTCACCGCCTCGATCGCCGAGGCCCTCGGCATCGAGGAGCGATCGGCCGAGGAGCTGCTCGAGGACCTCGCCGCCGAGTACCGGGGAGAGAAGCCTGGCAGCCGATCCCACGGCTTCCTCCTGCGACGGGCGGCCGGCGGTTGGCGCTTCGCCTCTGTTCCCGAGCACGCCGACCTTGTCGAGCAGTTCATCGTTGGCGGAGCCACCGCGCGCCTGAGCCAGGCCGCGCTGGAGACCCTCGCCATCGTCGCCTACCGCCAGCCGGTCACCCGCGGTCGCGTCGCAGCGATTCGCGGTGTCAACGTTGATGGCGTCATGCGCACTCTGCATGCCCGCGGCCTCATCGAGGAGGCCGGAGCTGAGACCTCCGGTGCGATTCTGTACCGGACCACGGGGGACTTCCTGGAGTACCTGGGAATCGACTCCCTGGACGAGCTACCACCCCTGGCTCCCTACCTTCCCCGCGTCGAGGCACTGGGGGAGATCGTCGAACAGGCCGATGAGATGGCCGGTAGGAGGACCCCATGACCCCGAAAAACCACCACGCCCGAACCGAGTCCGTACCCCACAGCGATTTCGGAGCGCAGGAGTTCTATGACGAGGACGACCTCGAGGAGTTGGACGAGGAGACTGACTCCGCCTACCTGGCCGCCTTCGACGCCGAGGCCATCGACGAGGACGAGGAGTCCCGTCTGCTGACCATGCGTGAGCGCGCCTCCAAGGGCGGTCAGGACGACCCGCATGTCGCCTCCGGACAGCGGCTGCAGAAGGTGCTGGCCCACGCCGGAGTCGCCTCGCGCCGCGCCTGCGAGCAGCTCATTGCCGACGGCCGCGTCAGCGTCGACGGCATCACCGTCACTGAACCGGGCGTCAGGGTGGACCCGCTGACCCAGGAGATCCGTGTCGACGGCAGCCGGATCCTCACCAACCCCGAGCTCATCACCCTTATGCTCCACAAACCGGCCGGCGTCGTCACCACCATGGAGGACCCCGAGGGCCGCCCGACCGTGGCCCAGTACGGACTCGACTACCTGGCCGAGCACCCCGAGCTGCCCGACTCACTGCGCCTGGTGCACGTGGGCCGTCTCGACACCGAGACCGAGGGGCTGCTCCTGCTGTCCAACGACGGCGAGCTCTCCCACCGGCTCATGCACCCCAGCTTCGAGATCGCCAAGACCTACGTCGCCATCGTCGAGGGGCAGGTCGAGCCCTGGGTGCCGCGCAAGCTGCGGCGCGGCATCGCGCTCGAGGACGGTGAGACCCGGGCGGACCGAGTCACCGTCAAGGACTCCGGGCCACGCGGCTCCATCGTCGAGATCACCCTCCACTCCGGCAAGAACCGCATCGTGCGGCGCATGCTGGACGCCGTCGGCCACCCGGTCACGCGCCTGGCGCGCACCAGGCTGGGACCGCTGCGGCTGGGTAACCTGCGCCCCGGTGAGACCCGCCCGCTCAGCGGCGAGGAGATCGCCGCGTTGCAGCGGGAGGTCGGGCTGTGAGCACGCCCGAGCCGCGGACGTCTGTGTCCACGCACGGCCCGGTACTCATCGTCGGCACCGGGCTGCTGGGAACCTCGCTCGCCCTGGCGCTGTGGACGGCGGGTGTCGAGGTCCAGCTCTCCGACACCTCGCCCACATCACTGGCACTGGCCCGAGACATGGGGGCGGGAGCACTTCATGGGAAGGACAGCCCCGAGCCACAGATCGTCGTCGTGGCGACTCCTCCCGACGTGACCGCCGACGTCGTCGTTGCGCAGCTGACCGCCCACCCGAATGCCGTGGTCACCGACGTCGCCTCGGTCAAGGAACGGGTTGTTGCCGAGGTCCGGGCCCGAGCGGGAGCGGAGGCGTGCCGGTACGTCGGCTCCCACCCGATGGCCGGCCGGGAGCGCTCGGGCGCCGGCGCCGCGGACTCCGACCTCTTCGCCGGGCGCCCCTGGGTGGTTGTCGGCCAGGACTCGGATCCGGAGGCCGAGCTCATCGTCAGGAACCTGGCGGTGGATGTGGGGGCCACCCCGGTGCGCATGGGGGCGGCGGAGCACGACGCTGCCGTCGCCGCCGTGTCTCACATGCCTCAGCTCATCTCCTCGCTCGTGGCCGCCCGCCTGGAGGAGCTGGGGGAGAGCGCCCTGGCCCTGTCGGGTCAGGGACTTCGCGATGTCACCCGGATCGCGGCCTCGGATCCGCGCCTGTGGTCGGCGATCATCGTGGGCAACGCCGGGCCCGTGGCCGATCTGCTGCGCCAGATCAGCGACGACCTGAGTGCGCTGATCGAGGGCATCGAGGCGGCCGCCTGCGAGCCGGACAGTACCGAGTACACGGCTCCGGGAGCTGCCCATGCCATTGCCCCGGGAGCCGTCGGAGCGATCACCGACGTCATGGCCAGGGGAAATGCCGGACGGGCCCGTATCCCCGGAAAGCACGGTGGGGCGCCGCGCCGTTATGCCGAGGTCCAGGTCCTCGTGCCCGACGCCGCCGGCGAGCTCGGTCGGCTCTTCTCCGACGTCGGCGCCGCCGGTGTCAATATCGAGGACTTCTCCCTGGAGCACTCGGCCGGCCAGAGCGCCGGGATTGCGCTCATCTCCGTCCTGCCGGCAGCCGCTCAGGGGCTGGAGGAGGCCCTGGACGTCAAGGGCTGGCGCGTCGTCGCGGGTTGAAACCAGTCAATCCGTTTGCGGAAGTCCCTGTGTCAGTACTCATGGGGCCTGATCCGCAGTATCGCGCCGGAGTGTGGGACGCTTGGCCCAGTTCATGACCGGAATCGGACCCTGCTGGAGGACACCATGGGAATCGTCGTCGCGATCGACGGGCCGAGCGGATCGGGCAAGTCCACCGTCTCGCGGCGTGTGGCCGCCACACTCGGACTGGCTTACCTCGACACCGGTGCGATGTACCGGGCGGCCGCCTGGTGGTGCGAGCATGAGGGGGTCGACTTGGCCGATGAGACGGCCGTCGCCGATGCCGTCGCCGCGATGCCGCTGCACATGGGGCTGGACCCCGAGAACCCCACCTTCACCGTGGACGGTACTGACGTTGCGGCCGCGATCCGTGACCCGCACGTCGCCACGATCGTCTCCAAGGTCGCCACCAACCTCGAGGTACGTGCCGAGCTGGCCCGCCGTCAGCGCGACGTCATCCGTTTCGAGGCGACCGGGCACACCGGCTCCTTCTCCGGAGGAGCCGGCATCGTGGCCGAAGGACGTGACATCACCACCGTCATCGCCCCCGACGCCGACGCCCGCCTGCTGGTGACCGCTTCGGAGGAGGCCCGCCTGGCCCGCCGTGCAGGGGACCTGGAAGCCGCCGGCAAGCAGGTCGACGCCGCCGCCCTGCGCGACCAAGTGGTGCGCCGCGACCGGGATGACTCCACGGTCTCCCAGTTCCTCACCGCGCCCGAGGGCGTCACCCTGGTGGACACCTCGGAGCTGAGCCTGGAGCAGTCCGTCGAGCGGGTCCTGGACCTGGTGGAGGAGGCCGCCGACTCCGCCGCCCGGCGCGACGCTGAAGAGGACCTGCGAGCCCGGGCCATGCGCGAGGGCCTGGGTGACTATGAGCTCGATGAGGAGGACCTCGCCCTCCTGGATGCCGACGGCGGCCTGCCCGCCGGTGACAGCGTCGAGCCCGGGCTGCCGGTCCTGGCCGTCGTCGGCCGGCCCAACGTGGGTAAGTCGACACTCGTCAACCGGGTTCTGGGCCGCCGCGAGGCCGTCGTCCAGGACACCCCCGGTGTGACCCGTGACCGAGTCTCCTACCCGGCGGAGTGGGCCGGGCGCCGCTTCACCATTGTCGACACCGGCGGCTGGGAGGTGGACGTGGCCGGCCTCGATGCCGCCGTGGCCACCCAGGCCGAGGTCGCCGTCGAGATGGCCGACGCGGTCCTGCTGGTCGTCGATGCCCAGGTCGGCATCACCGAGACCGATGCCCGCGTGGTGCGGATGCTGCGCCGCAGCGGCAAGCCGGTGGTCTTGGCCGCCAACAAGGTCGACTCCCCGGCGCAGGAGGGGGACGCCGCCACTCTGTGGAACCTGGGGCTAGGAGAGCCCTTCCCGGTCTCGGCCCTGCACGGCCGGGGCAGCGGCGAGGTTCTCGACGCCGTTATGGAGGTCCTCCCGGAGGTCTCCGCCGTGGCCACCGCAGCGCCGGAGGGGGACCTGCACCGGGTTGCCCTCGTGGGGCGGCCCAATGTCGGCAAGTCCTCGCTGCTGAACTCCATCGCGGGCAGGGAGCGCGTCGTCGTCAACGAGACCGCGGGCACCACCCGTGACCCGGTCGACGAGATCATCGAGCTCGACGGGCGCCAGTGGGTCTTCGTCGATACCGCCGGGATCCGCCGGCGCGTCAAGCAGTCGCGGGGCGCCGACTACTACGCGGTGCTGCGCACGCAGGGCGCCATCGACAAGGCCGAGGTCGTCGTCGTCCTTCTGGACGCCTCCGAGCCGATCAGCGAGCAGGACGTGCGTGTCGTCCAGCAGGTCGTCGACGCAGGCCGCGCTCTGGTCCTGGTCAACAACAAATGGGACCTGGTGGACGAGGAGCGTCAGAAGATGCTCCTGTGGGAGGTCGAGCACGATCTGGCCCACGTCTCCTGGGCCCCCCATATCAACCTGGCCGCCCGGACGGGCTGGCACACCAACCGGCTCGTGCGTGCCTTCGACGCCGCCCTGGAGGGCTGGACCACGCGTGTGCCCACGGGCCGGCTCAACGGCTTCCTGGGCCAGCTGCAGTCCGCGACCCCGCACCCGGTGCGCGGCGGTAAGCAGCCCCGCATCCTCTTCGCCACCCAGGTTCAGGTGGCCCCGCCCAGGATCGTCATCTTCACCACCGGCTTTCTCGACGCCGGCTACCGGCGCTTCATCGAGCGCCGCCTGCGCGAGGAGTTCGGCTTCACCGGCACCCCCATCCAGATCGGAGTGCGCGTGCGCGAGAAGCGCCAGCGGCGCTGAGCCTTGAAACGGGCTCAGTTGCCAGCCGCGGCCTGCTCCTTCTCCTTCTTGGCCCATGCGGCAACACGCGCCGCGCTCTCCTCCTCGGACAGATCCTCGACCCGGGTCATGACTGCCCACCGCACGCCGAAGGGGTCGCGGATAGAGGCGAACCTGTCCCCGGACACGAAGGTGTCAAGCGGTTCCAGCAAGGTCGCGCCGGCGGCAGTAGCCCGCTCAACGACGGCATCGACGTCCGGGCAGTACAGGCCGATCGAGTAGCAGACCGGCTCGTCCGACGGGGTCGCGACCAGACCGGACAGGGCGGACGGCTCACCGATCTGGATCCTGCCGTGACCGAAGTCGAGCTCCGCGTGGACGACCGCCCCCTCGATCTCGACACTGTCCACGATGCGCGCCCCGAAGACGTCTCGATAGAACCGAAGCGCCCGGTCGGCGCCGTCGATGGCCAGAAACGGTGTGATACTGGTGAATCCGTGCGGAGTCCCGTGAGTCGTGTACTGACCGGTGGCTCCGGATACGTTGCGTGTACTCATGTCAACGACTGTAAGAACGATGAAATGCCTTCGCTTGAAGATCTGCGACAGTTCCGGAAAGGTGAGGAACCGTGCCTGAGACGACCGCTGATCAACGGGGGATCCTCTATCCCTCCAAGCTTCCGACTTTTCACCGCGAGCCTGTGTCCGAGGCACTGGCCGACCGCGTCCGCTGGATCTGGATTCCGCGCTGGAACCTGCCCGCAGGACAACGGGACCGGCAGGAGGTTCTCCCGTTCCCCGCTTGTAACCTCGTGGTTGAACCGGACGGCATCACTCTGCACGGCCCGACGACGAGCATCTCCTATCGCGAGCTGGAAGGCCGGGGGTGGGCTGTCGGAGCTCTACTCACGCCGGTGGGGGCATCCCCCTTGTGCTCACCCGCCTTGATTCGGGATGCCCATCAGCCAGTTGAGGACTCCGATCTGTATACCATCGTCTCGGAGGCCATGGCGGACCCGGACCTGGAAAAGGGGAGGCGCCGAGCTCGGATACGCCGACCACGCCCACCTGACTGCCGACTTCCGACGAGTCCTGCGGTTTTCACCGAGCCTGTACCGACAGCAGACCATCAGCGATCGTCAGGCTCTCAGTGACCGGTAGTGGGCTCGAGCCTCTGGGGTGAGCCGCTCGATGGCGTAACGCAGCATCGTTCGGGGCATGTGCGCGGCGTACTGGTCAAGAAATGCGACGAGCGAGGCCTCATTGACGCGCTTGCCCGCCTCCCGCAGCATCCAGCCGACCGCCTTGTGGATGAGATCGTGAGGATCATCGAGCAGCCGCCGGGCGACGGCATAGGTCGGCCAGTCGGTGCCGGCCCGGGTGGTGGCGAAGGTGGACATGACCGCTACGCGACGCTCCCACACATTGCTGCTCGTGATGAGATCACTGATTCGGCAGGGCAGCCCTTGCGCTCCCGCGAGAGGAACGAGGAGCCAGGCCCCCACGAGGTGCTCAGCCGAGGTGTCCACCAGGTCCCAGTTGTTGACCAGGTCCCGGCCGACCCAGTCCAGATATCTCCGCCCCAGCTCCTCGCGTCTGGCCAGCGCCTCCTGGACAGTCTGCGAATCGGGAGCTCGCTGCGCCCGTCTCGAGCCCAGCAGACGGCTGATTCGCTTGGCCTGAGCGACGGCGACGCACAGCGCGGCCATCCGCTCCTCGTGCCAGAGGTCGGCCACCAGACGCTCCAGCTCGTCGTCGTTGAGGACGGCGCGCTTCGCAACGGCGCGAACCTGCGGGACGGGCACGCCGTGGAAGCGGTCGCCCTCTCCATAGCCACCGGGCACGGCGCGCAGGTAGCGGGCGACCTGTGCCGCCTTGGACTCGTCGGACAGTTCGACCAGGGCGGCGCGCACGGCATCGGCAGAGGTGAGAACCGCCTGGCGTGTTGTCGGTGCTTCAGGAACCATCAAGGACTCCGGAGTCGTGGGAACGCTCGGCGCCGGAAAGTGGCGCGCGGCTGTGACACCCATAGACTGTAGCCATGCTGAATCCGGTTGATCCCACCACCACGCCCGCCTGGAAGCGCCTCACCGACCTCCACGACTCCATGACTCCGGACCTGCGCGCCTGGTTTGCCGACGATCCCGAGCGCGCCGAGCGCTTCTCCTACGAGCTGGGGGACCTCTACGTCGACCTGTCCAAGAACCTGCTGACCGACGACGTCCGCGACGCCCTGGCCGAGCTCGCCACCCAGGTGGACGTCCCGGGCCGCCGTGATGCCATGTACGCCGGCGAGCACATCAACATCACCGAGGACCGCGCCGTCCTCCACACGGCCCTGCGCCGCCCCGCAACCGAATCCTTGACCGTGGACGGGCAGGACGTCGTCGCCGACGTCCACGAGGTCCTGGAGAAGATCTACGCCTTCGCCCGCCGTGTGCGCTCGGGGGAGTGGACGGGCATCACCGGCAAGCCCATCAAGACGGTGGTCAACATCGGCATCGGTGGCTCCGACCTGGGGCCGGTCATGGTCTACGAGGCGCTCAAGCCCTATGTGCAGAAGGGCCTTCAGTGCCGTTTCATCTCCAACATCGATCCCACCGACTGCGCGGAGAAGGTCTCCGATCTCGACCCTGAGACGACCCTGTTCATTATCGCCTCCAAGACCTTCACCACCCTGGAGACCCTCACCAACGCCCGCATGGCCCGCGACTGGTTCCTGGCCGCCCTGAAGGGCAAGGGCATTGAGACCGACGGCGCCATCGCCAAGCACTTCGTGGCCGTGTCCACCGCCCTGGACAAGGTCGCCGAGTTCGGCATCGACCCGGCCAACGCCTTCGGCTTCTGGAACTGGGTGGGGGGACGCTACTCCGTGGACTCCGCTGTCGGCACCGTCCTGGCTGTGGCCATCGGCCCGGAGAACTTCGCCGACTTCCTCTCCGGCTTCCGCACCGTCGACGAGCACTTCGCGACCAAGGCCCCGGCCGAGAACGTCCCCATGCTCATGGGCCTGCTCAACGTCTGGTACGTCAACTTCTTCAAGGCCGGCTCCCACGCCGTCCTGCCCTACGCCCAGTACCTGCACCGCTTCGCCGCCTACCTCCAGCAGCTCACCATGGAGTCCAACGGCAAGTCCGTGCGCTGGGACGGCAGCCCCGTGACCACTGAGACCGGTGAGGTCTTCTGGGGCGAGCCGGGCACTAACGGCCAGCACGCCTTCTACCAGCTCATCCACCAGGGCACCCAGCTCATCCCCGCGGACTTCATCGCCGTGGCCAATCCCGCCCACCCCGTCAAGGACGGGGGAGTGGATGTCCACGAGCTGTTCCTGTCCAACTACCTGGCTCAGACCGCCGCTCTCGCCTTCGGCAAGACCGCCGAAGAGGTACGTGCGGAGGGAACTCCTGAGGAGATCGTCCCGGCCCGCGTCTTCACCGGCAACAAGCCGACCACCTCGATCCTCGCCCCGGCACTGACTCCCGCGGTCGTCGGGGAGCTCATCGCCCTCTACGAGCACATCACCTTCACCCAGGGCATCGTGTGGGGCATCGACTCCTTCGATCAGTGGGGCGTTGAGCTCGGCAAGAAGCTGGCCCTGGAGATCGCGCCCGCCGTCCAGGGGGACGAGGCCGCTCTCAAGAACCAGGATGCCTCCACCCGGGGCCTCATCACCTGCTACCGCGGACTGCGCAAGTAGTCGCTCTCACCGGAATGGAGGAGTTCTGACGTGAAGGAGATCAAGGTCGATGAGCTGCGTAGGCGGCTTGAGGCGGGGGAGGACCTCGTCGTGCTCGATGTGCGCGAGCCCGACGAGGTGGCGCGTTCGGCGATTTTCGGCTCGGTCGACATACCGCTGGGGCAGGTAGTCGATCGGATGAGCGAGCTCGACCCGGCCAGGCCCACCGCGGTCATCTGTGCCGCCGGCGTGCGCTCCGCCAAGGCGATCGAGGCGCTGACTACGGCCGGCTACGCCGGCGAGCTGGTCAATGTCACCGGTGGCATGAAGGCCTGGCTGAGCCAGTAGCCCCGACAGTCAACGCGCTGAGAAGCACCCCCTGGGACGGTCCCGGACTCGCGGATTCGAGACCGTCCCGGGTCCCAGCTTCAGTTCCGAGGGCGTGAGCGCCGAAGCAGTTCCTCAACCGTGCGCAGCACGCCGTCCTCGGTGTTGGCCGGTGCCGTGAAGGCGGCCGCCGCGTGGATGCCGGGGTGAGCGTTGCGCATGGCGAAGCCCAGGTCCGCGTGCTCGTAGAGGTCCAGATCGTTGAGGTAGTCGCCGAAGACAGCCGTCTGCTCGGGAAGGACCCCCAACCTGGCCTGAAGCGCCGCCAGCGCGCGTCCCTTCGAGGCCTGCGGGGACGTCATATCCACCCAGTGCAGACCGGACACAGCGGTTTGAACATTCGGAACCGCCGCGGTCAGCGCCTGCGAGCTTCCGTTCTCGACGTCGTCGAAGTCGAAGACGGCGACCTTCAGTACCTCATCCAGGGGGACGGTCATGAGGTCGTCAACGACCTCCAGCGCTTCGTAGTACAGCCGGGCCTGAGCCAGGAAGGCGGGGTCGGACCGTTCGATGTAGGCGCAGCGTTTGCACGCCACCACTGCGCCGACGTCGTAGCCGGCACTCACCAGCTCCCGAGTTGTGACGACGGCGGCAGCGGCGTCCTCGGCGCTGATGGTATCGGAGTGAATCTCCTCGTTCCCGTGGACGGCGAGGGCCCCGCTCTCCGCGATGAGCGGTGAGTCATCAATGACACGTCCGAGAACCGCACGGATGTTGGCCAGCTGTCTGCCCGAGGCGGGAACGAAGAGGATACCGGCCTCACGCATCTGGGCAACGACCTGGTTCAGCCCGACAGGTACGCGTCCCTCGCCATCGATGAGGGTACCGTCCATGTCTGTGACGACGAGGCGGAGATCGATCTCGGCGGGTAGCGGAGTAAGGAACTCTGGTTCGAGGGGAAGACGCTTCACACAACCATCCTCTCAAGAATGATGCCTCGATGTGGACGGCGAATGACAGGAGAGACGCGGAAGAGACACCGTGAGACACAACGACGAGCGCCTGTTGCCCCACACGGTGGTGGGCAACAGGCGCTCGTCAGAGGAACGGCTCGTGCTGTACCTGGAAGTCAGCTGGCCTGGCGGCGACGCATGACGAGGAAGGCACCGGTGCCCAGCAGGCCAGCAGCGACGACGGCGACAGCGATGCTCGGGCCGGTGGTGGCCAGTGCGGGCTTCGTCGGAGTGGTGCCGGGAGCGGCGACCGCCGGAGTCGAGGACGGCTTGGCAGGAGTACCGGTGGCCGTCGTGGTGGTGGTCTTCGTAGTCACCGTGGTGGCCGGAGCCGACGGGGTCGGCGTGGCCCCAGGGGCGGTGGTCTCGGTGGCCGGGGGAGCGGTCTGAGTGGTGGGAGGAGTCGTCTCGGTCGTGGGTGCGGACGGCGTCTCCGAGGGAGTCGGCGCGGGAGTAGGAACGGTGGTGTCCGTCGTCGGCGGGGTGTTGCTGGTTGACGGAGGCGTGTTGCTCGTGGTCGTGGGGGTCAGCGGGGTGTTGCTGGGGTTGTAGGCGGCGAAGTTCTGGGTGGCGTACCACTTGCCGCTGGAGGTCTGGGCGAAGCCGATGCCGATGGAGTTGACGTTGGGGTCGACCATGTTCTTGTAGTGGCCGGGGGAGTTGAGCCACTGGTCGAAGATCAACGCGCCAGTGTCGCCACCCGTGGTACGCCAGGCCACGTTCTCAGATCCTGTGGTCCAGCCGGCCGGGTAGGCGGAGGTGAAGTCGGGGCGGTGGTCCATGATGTCGGCGCTGGCCTGGTGCTCCGACCAGTCCTGGGCGACGGCGTCGAGCTCCTGGTACCGGGTCACAGGCTTAAGACCCAGGCTGCTGCGGAGCTCGTTGACCTTGTTCAGGACGGTGTTGGCGTACTGGACACCGTCAGTGGACACCTGGGCCGGAACAGCCGCGGCCGCGGCAGGTGCACCCTGAGGAGCGGCCGGAGCGGCCAGGGCGGTCGAGGAGGCGGTCAGCGGCACGACGGCGAGCGCAGCTGCGGCGATGACGCGCTTGATGTTCATGTGTCGTTCTCTCTGATCGGGGATATGAGAACACGGTTGGATTTGGCACCCGGTTATGAACCGATGCGCAGGATGCTGTGAGACACCCTCGATGTCGGTGTTCACTCAACCACAGTCCAGAGCGTCTCGCATGTTATTGGCTTGTGACGTTTCTGACCGCATTTGGCGCCTGGCTGAACTGGAGGGGTTAATACAGTCGCCACACTTTCGTGTTGCTGTGTCATCAAAAAGCGGAGAGGCGCTCTTGGTAGGACGCAAATGGCGTCGTTCCAACGTTTATGAGGATGTAATTAACGTGAAGGAAGGAGACTGGGAGAGAAATAAGAATAAATATACTCGATGGTTGTTATTCAAGGTGTGGATGTGGTTGGTGTTGATGAGAGGGTGGACATAAAAATGCGGCAGCCTTGCTGCAAAAATGTATTGTCTAATAAAAAATCCGCACCTTGCGAAGGTACGGATCCTTGTGCTGGTCGGGCTGGCGGGATTTGAACCCACGACCCCTTGACCCCCAGTCAAGTGCGCTACCAAACTGCGCCACAGCCCGTTGACTCGCGGCAACTGGCCGCTCGCAACGAGTAGAACCCTAACCCATGCTGTGGCTCCTTCAGAAATCGGTCAGTGGTGAGGCCGCTCACCCCGGTCAGTGGCGGTCATCCTGATGACGGCCGCCTCCCATGAGAGCGTCGAGCTGCCGCCTCTCCTTCTTCGTGGGCCGTCCAGCACCCCGATCCCGGATGACGGCGGCAGGCGAGTCCAAGGGGGACGGACGAGGGGGAGATGAGTCGATGTACGCGGTGCGGGCGATCGGGGCACCCACGCGCTTCGTGAGGACTCGAGTAATGGTCAGGAGCCGATCGAAACCGTTGACGCGGTAGCGGACCTCGTCTCCCACGGAGATGTGCTGCGCAGGTTTGGCGGTCTCCCCGTTGACACGCACGTGGCCCGCCTTGCAGGCACTTGTCGCAGCCGAGCGGGACTTGACCTGCCGTACGCTCCACAACCAGACGTCGATTCGAGCCGAGGCTGGTCCGCCTCCTTCGCTGGCGCCGTGGTGTTCGGCCTGAGAACGAGCTGCCATGACGACATCCTAAGCGGACGAGCTCAATGGCGTGTTCTGGACCTGAATCGACGACGTCTCGACCTGCGCCCGCGAGCACGCCCACGCATAATCAGCCCCCATCCCAGTGCGAGGGCTCCGAGCGCTGCTAACGCCGAGTAGACGGGAGTACGCCATACGGTGGAGCCCAACTCCTTGACGGTACGAGTGGCCTGTTCGGTCAGCGAGTCGGCTCCGTCGCCGCCGGCGAGGCAGTCGGTCAGAGTAGAGCGCAGCGCCTCCCTGTCGGCCTGGGGCAGACCGAGACGGTAGGCGCCCGCCACGGAGACGAAGCGACGTGCGTAGGTGCAACGGTAGGAGGTGTTGACCGGCCACCAGCCACCCGGGCCAGTAGGTCGCCAGCTGCCGGTTTCGGTGGAGCCGACGGGGCAGCTCGCTGGGCCGCAGGCGCCCTTGGCCTGATTCGCCTCTCCGTCAACGGCGATGAGGTTCAAAGGGTCGTTGGCCACTAGGAGCCGAGTGCGCTCATCCCACTGCCAGGCGCCGTGAGCATAGACGTAGTTCAGCGGCACCACGTGGTCGATCTGCACGGCGGCGGAGGTGTCCTGACCTCGAGTGAAGGCGATCCTCTTACCGGTGTAGGGATCCTGGAGCGTGCCGGACCAAACAGTGGCGTCGGGGCACGCTCCCGCGCCCTGTCCACGTCCCTCCTCACGATTCTGCGCGCCGTCGGCTCGGGAGAAATCGGTATCCGTGAGATCTCGGGCCAGGATCTCGTTACGGGTGTCGCAGCCGTCACCGTCAACGTCCGTCCAGGCCTCTCCGAACCAGCCGGTGCGGGATCCTCCCTCGCTCCAGGACTGTGCAGCAGGAGCATCCTCGGGCAGTTCAGACAGTGCTTCGAGAGACGCCCCGGGTGACAGGATGAAGCCCGCCCGCTGGTCCCACGGCGCCTCGTGAAGGGCCGCGAGCTCAGTGGATGCGGAGTCCTGGGGCGTCTCTGCAGAGGTGTCGCCGGCCTGGACCGGCAACGCCGTCACCAGGCCCCAGACGCAGAGCGTGCCAAGGACACCGAAGCGCGTGGAGAACCGGCCGGGGAAGCTCATGAGACAAAGGTAGCCGTCCGCGCCGATACGCAAGGTCTCCCTGCATCGGCTCACCCCACAGGAACCAGGGGATCTGGAACGTCAGGCGTTGTTGTGGCTCACGGTGGCCGGCTCATCCAGGTACCAGGTGGTCTCCCGGCCCCGGCAGCACGAGGCGGGTGCCCTGACTGCATCGGGTGTGCCCAGACCCAGGCGTACAGCCTCAGCCTTGCCCTCACCACCGGCCACCACCATGATCCGGCCAGCGCGCTGCAGGGCCTCGAAGGTCAGGGAGTAACGCTCGGGAGGAGGTTTGGGCGAGCTGCGGACAGCCACGGCGGGGGTTCCCACCGCGAGCGCGGCCGGGTGTCCCGGAAAGAGCGAGCAGACATGGGCATCAGGCCCCAGTCCCACATGGACGACGTCGAAGCCGTCGCTGGTCAGGCCTGCAGTCTCAAGCTCATGGATCATGCGGGCCGTGGCCTCATCCAGTCCACTGGCGTCCTGCGGCCCGGCCAGACGATGCACTTGGGACTCCGGCACGCCGGCCGCAACGAGGGGAGTGGCCAGTAGGTCGTTGCGCTCGGTGTCGCCTGCGGGCACAAAGCGCTCGTCACCGAACCACAGGTGGATGCCGCAGCGTACAGGCTCGGACTGGGCGGCGATCAGCGGAGCCAGAGACTCTGCCAGTGCGACTCCACCGGAACCGCCCGTCAGCGCCAGGTGGGCGACTCCTCGCTCGGCAACCGCCTCAGCCAGGATCCGCACCGTGTCCTCACAGGCTCGCTGGGCTGCATCAGTCAGTGTCGGTGCGACGACGACGGCCGGTGCCGGGGCTGCAGCCGCACCCATCTGGATCTCGACGAGGGCATGTCCGTCGGTGGGGTTGTCAGTCATGTACAGACTCCTCGAGCAGTGTGGCCAGGACCTCCTGATAGACGAGATCAGGGGTGAGTCGGCGCAGCTCCTCGTTGAGGGTGCTCACGGGCTCGCGACGGGCCATGGTGACCACCTGGGGCTCGGGGGAGCCGGGACGGGTGATCGTGACCCTCTCCAGGTCGTGACGGGCGATGACGACGTCACCCTCGTCGGTTCTGGCCGTGATGGACGAGATGCCTTTGAAGCCCTCCTCGTCGACTCGCGTCACAGGCACGTCCAGCCGCAGCCGCAGCCAGGCGATCATAAGGGACAAAGAGGAGTTACGAGGCTCGCCGGCCACGACCACCTCACGTAGCCTGCCCGAGCGCAGGAGCGGGTCCAGCGTCGAGGCCACCATAGCGCGCCACAGGGTGATCCGGGTCCAGGCCAGGTCGATGTCGCCGCGAACGCTTACCGGCGCCAGCTCGCGCAGCGCCATCGCCGGAAAGTCCTGAGCAGGAGTGTTGGTGATCCGTGTGGAGCCTAGGCGGCCCAACGGATCCTGAGAGGGAACCTCGGGGACGGTCGTGGGCCACCACACGACCACTGGTGCCTCGGGCAGAAGGAAAGGGACGACCAACGTGTCGGTGTGCAGCGCCGCCTCGTCCCAAGGACGCAGGACCAGCGTCTCACCTGCACCGGCATCGTGGCCCACGCGGATCTCCGCGTCCAGGTGCCCGCCGGCCTGAGCGGGAACGTGCCCGTCACGGCTGCGCGGCATCGCTCGATCGCTCTCCTCCTCAGGCGGCTTGACGACCGCGATGACTCGGCACGGGTGGTCCCGGCTGGCTCCGTGGGCGGCGCACAGAGCCTCCTCGAGCCCCGCCTCGTCTGTGGAGATGACCAGCGTCAGTACCCGGGAGGAGCCGGAGGTGCCCTCGTGCTCCACGAGCCGGGAGACGATCCGGGAGGTGGTCGTTGCGGTCAGCGTGGTGATCATGAGCGCCTCCAGGTGCGGCCGTCACGGGCGAGGAGTTCGTGGGCACTGGCCGGTCCCCAGGAACCGGGGCGGTAGCCCTCAGGGCTCCCTCCGGCGGTCCAGTGCTCGATAACGGGGTCGAGGATGCGCCAGGACAGATCGACCTCGCGCTGGTGGGGGAACAGCGGGGCGTCACCCAGGAGCGCATCGAGGATGAGACGCTCGTAGGCCTCCGGTGACTCCTCGTTGAAGGTGGCGCCGTAGCCGAACTCCATGGAGACGTCCCGCAACTCCATCTGGGTACCAGGGACCTTGGAAGCCAGCCGTAGCGTGATCCCCTCATCGGGCTGGATCCGCAGCACGATCGTGTTGGCTCCTACGGCGGTGGTGGCCGCGGACTCGAAGGGGAGGAACGGGGGCTTCTTGAAGACGACCGCCACCTCGGTGACCCGGCGAGTGAGGCGCTTACCGGCGCGCAGGTAGAACGGCACTCCCGCCCAGCGGCGGTTGGCGATCTCCAGGCGCAGGGCCGCGAAGGTCTCGGTCCGGGAGTCGGCAGCGACGCCGTCCTCCTCCAGGTAGCCCTTCACAGGCAGTCCTCCCTGGAAACCGGCGTCGTAACGGCCTCGGGCCGTGGTGAGATCCAGGTCCACGACACCGTCCCGCTCCAGGCGCACGCAGTCGAGCACCTTCTCCTTCTCCAGACGCACCGCGGCGGCGTCCATGCTGGTGGGTTCCTCCATGGCGGTCAGCGCCAGGAGCTGGAGCAGGTGGTTCTGGATGACGTCACGCGCCGAGCCGATGGTGTCGTAGTAGCCGGCCCGGGTGCCGATACCGATGTCCTCCGCCATCGTGATCTGGACATGGTCGACGTAACGCTGGTTCCACAGCGGCTCGAACATCGTGTTGGCGAACCGCAGCGCCAGGATGTTCTGCACCGTCTCCTTGCCCAGGTAGTGATCCACTCGGAAGACATCATCGGGACGCACGATCCGACCCACCAGGGCGTCGAGCTCACGGGCACTGGCGCGGTCGTGCCCGAAGGGCTTCTCGATGACGACCCGCCGCCAGGCGTCGGCCGACTCCTCGACAAGTCCCGAGCGGGCGATCCGCTCGGTGACGGCCGGGAACCAGCCCGGTGGGATCGACAGGTAGAAGGCGCGGTTCCCCCGGGTGCCCCGGGTGGCGTCGAGGTCGTCCACGACCCGGGTGAGCCGCTTGTAGGCGGCGTCGTCCTCGAAGGAACTGAACTCAACGAAGCGCATCCCTGCTGCCAGCTGCTCCCAGATCGCGGGACGCCACGGGGTGCGGGCACCGGCCCGAGCCGACTTCTCCACGTACTCGCGCAGGTCGTCGTCGGACCAGGAGCGTCGGCCGACCCCTACCAGGGAGAAGCTGGGGGAGAGCAGGCCACGGTTGGCCAGGTCGTAGATGGCGGGCAGAAGCTTGTGGCGAGCGAGATCACCGGTGATGCCGAACATCACCAGGACGCAGGGGTCAGCGATACGCGGTAAGCGAAGGTCGCGGGCATCGAGAAGCGGGTTGGCTGCTCGCGCGGGCCGCGACAGCGGTAACGGAGTCGCAGAGTCGGAGCTGGACACGTCAGCCTTTCTGAGATTCGACAAACGGTGGATCGGGCAGTGCCGCAACAGAGACTGCCGGCGGACTGCGGTGGTCCGGAGGCCTGCCCGGTCAGGGTCGCCGCAACGGCTAAGGAGCCGTAAGGGCCGAGCGCCACTGTAACGCGCATGCAGGCACCTCACCGGTGAGGAACAGTCTCACCGTGAGTCGTCACACCCTGTCGGGAAGCGACTGAACCACGGACGGTCCTCCTGCTCGAGGACGGGACGCGGTAGGGTCATACGGCGTTGACAGATGCCGGTTGGTGCCCGCCGGCCTCCGTTGCCGGATCGCCGGCGCACCGCCCCGGCATCACGGATCGCAACCTGCAGTCCGCCACCACCGTTTGGAGTCGCAGGGCCGTCTCAGGCCTGTTGCACAGGAAAGGACCTTCATGAGCAGCTTCACTCCCGCACCGGCCACAGCCGACCTCGGTGTCTTCGGGCTGGGGGTGATGGGGGCGAACCTCGCCCGAAACCTGGCTCGCCACGGTCACGCGGTCGCGATCTTCAACCGCACGCTCGCTCGCACCGAAAGGCTCATGGAGCGCTACGGCTCCGAGGGCGAGTTCGTGCCCGCGGCCGACTTGAAGGACTTCGTGGCCTCTCTGCGCACCCCGCGTGTAGCCATCATCATGGTCCAGGCCGGAGCCGCCACCGAGGCGGTCATCGAGGAGCTCGCCACCCTCATGGAGCCCGGCGACATCATCGTCGACGCCGGAAACACGCTTTACACCGACACCCGGCGCCGCGAGGAGTCCCTGCGCGAGCGTGGCCTTCACTTCGTGGGTATGGGCGTCTCCGGCGGTGAGGAGGGGGCACTCAACGGTCCCTCGATCATGCCCGGTGGCACCGCGGACTCCTACAAGCGCCTGGGGCCGATGCTGGAGTCCATCTCGGCCCACGTCGATGGCGCCCCCTGCTGCACCCACGTGGGGCCCGACGGCGCCGGTCACTTCGTCAAGATGGTCCACAACGGCATCGAGTACGCCGACATGCAGCTCATCGCCGAGGCCTATGACCTGCTGCGTCACGTCGGCGGCTTCAGCGTTCCCGAGATCGCCGAGGTCTTCCGCTCCTGGAAGGACTCCGAGCTCGACTCCTACCTCATCGACATCACCACTGAGGTTCTCGCCCACACCGACGCCACCACCGGGGAACCGTTCGTCGACGTCGTTGTGGACGCCGCCGGCCAGAAGGGCACCGGCGTGTGGACCACCCAGACGGCTCTTGAGCTGGGCGTGGCCGTACCCGCTATCGCTGAGGCGACCTTCGCCCGCGCAGTCTCCTCAGCAAGTGCGGCGCGCGCCGCCGTCCAGGCCGCCGACATCGCTCCGGGTACCTCGGCCCCGACTCTGGCCGGCCCTGAGGAGCGACGCGCTTTCGTCGATGCCGTCAGGCAGGCCCTCTACGGCTCCAAGATCGCCGCCTACGCCCAGGGCTTCGATGAGATCGCCACCGCCTCGAACCAGTTCGGCTGGAACATCGACCTGGGTGCCATGGCCCGCATCTGGCGGGGCGGTTGCATCATTCGGGCCCGGTTCCTGGACGACATCACCCGCGCCTACGGCGAGAACCCGGACCTGGCCAGTCTGCTGACTGCGCCGGTCTTCGCCTCCTCCCTGGCCGCAGCGCTACCGGCCTGGCGCCAGGTGGTGGCCACCTCCGCCACCACCGGCGTCCCGGCCCCGGCTTTCGCCTCCTCCCTGGCCTATGTTGACCAGCTGCGCTCACCGCGCCTGCCTGCAGCCCTCATTCAGGGGCAGCGCGACTTCTTCGGTTCGCACACCTACCACCGCGCTGATGACCTCGAGGGCGTCTACCACACGCTGTGGGCCACCCCCGAGCGCCCCGAGGAGAAGTGGAGCTGAGGCCCGACCAGCCCTCGTCCGTTCCGCTTGCCGCTAGATCCCTGAATATGACAGCCACCGTCCCTGCTCGCTCAGACAGCCCCATGAATCTGCGTCACGAGGAAGCCGTGTGGCGAGCCTCGGTGTGCCGGATGCGCTCCAGCCACGTGACGATCGACGTCACCACGGCCACCGTTCCCAGTAAGGCCGTCTTCCGGGTCCGCTGTCGGATGCGGCTGCGCATCGGGCAGCGGACCGAGGGACTGTGGGTGGACTTCGTGGGCCGGAGTGTCGACTCACTCAGCGTTGACGGTCAACCGGCCGCGGTGACCTGGGACGGCGCCCGCATCGCCCTGCCCGTCCTCGATCTGGGAGAGCACGTGGTGGAGATCGAGGCGCGCGGCCTCTACTCCAACTCGGGCCAGGGACTGCACCGTTTCCACGACCCGGTAGACGGTGCCACTTACCTCTACACGCACTTCGAGCCCTCCGACGCACGCCGGGCCTGGCCCGTTATGGAGCAGCCTGATCTCAAGACCCGGTTCTCACTGGAGGTCATCCACCCGCGCGGCTGGACAGTCATGTCCAACACCTGTCCGGTGACGGGCGGGGCAGGCGCCGACGTGTCGGCTGACGCCGACGGCGCTGAGACCGGAGACTGCTACGAGGTGACGTCCTTCGCCCCCTCCAAGCCACTGTCCAGCTACCTCACCGTACTGACCGCCGGTCCCTGGCACCGGGTGACCGGGCAGTGGAGCTCAGCGAGTCGTCAGGACCTGACGATCCCACTGTCCTGGTCCTGCCGGGCCAGCCTGGCCGATCACCTCGATGCCGCCGAGCTCCTCGACATCACCCGCGCCGGCCTGGACCACTACGACCGTGCCTACGACTACGGCTTTCCCTGGGACTCCTACGACAGCGTGCTCGTCCCCGAGTACAACCTCGGCGCCATGGAGAACCCCGGCTGCGTCACCTTCAACGAGGACCTCTACCTCTTCCGCGGACCGGCGACCCGATCTCAGAGGGCGGGGCGAGCCAACACGATCCTCCACGAGATGAGCCACATGTGGTTCGGCGACCTCGTCACCCCTACCTGGTGGGAGGACACCTGGCTCAAGGAGTCCTTCGCCGACCACCAGGGCACCTGGGCGGAGGCCGAGGCGGCCGGCTACGCCGAGGCATGGACGACCTTCGCCTCCACCCGCAAGGCCTGGGCCTATCTGGAGGACTCCCGGTCGGCCACCACTCACCCCGTCGTGGCGCAGGTCGACGACGTCGAGGCCGCCCGCCAGACCTTTGACGGCATCACCTACGCCAAGGGCGCTGCCGTCCTCAAGCAGCTCGTCTCTCACGTGGGGCAAGACGCATTCCTCGAGGCCTCCGGGAGGCTCTTTGAGCGCAGCGCCTACGGCAACGCCACTTTGGGCGACTTCCTACACGTACTCTCACAGGCCTCAGGTCTCGACATGCAGGACTGGGCCCGCGCCTGGCTCCACACGGCGGGCCCCTCCGTCATCACCGATGAGCTGGTTGTCCATGAGGGCCGGATCGTCTCGCTGACCCTTTGCCAGGAGGGGACCGACCTGGCCACCGGGAAGCCTGTGCTACGCCCGCACACGCTCATCGTCGGCCTGTACTCCTTCGACGACGACGGTGCGCTGGTGCGCACCCACAGGCTGCCGGTCACCTTGAGGACTGATCGTCTCGAGATCCTTGAGGCGTCGGGTCTGCCGGCTCCCGACCTCGTCGTGGTCAATGACGAGGACCTCACCTACGCCGTCGTGCGTCCCGACGACGTCTCCCTGTCCCGCCTCGCCGCCTCTCTCGGGGCAGTCCGCGATCCCATGGCGCGGGCCCTGTCCTGGTCGATGCTGCACAACCTTCTGCGTGACGCCATCATCGGCGCACCGCTGTTCGTCGAGACCGTCCTGGCGCACGCCGACGACGAGACTGAGCCGGGCACCCTGGCAACGCTGCTGAACCAGGCGCTACGAGCCGCCTGCCGGTACTCCGACAGACAGACGGCGCAACGGCTCCTCGAGCGGCTCATCTCCGAGGATCTGTTACAGGAGCATCCGGAGGGACCACAGCCGTCCGCGGTGCACGGTGGCTGGGGCAGACTCCGCGCCGCGGCCCCAGGCTCGGACGCCCAGCTCGTGCGGGTCCGTGCATGGCTGGAAGCCGCGGGGCAGGCGATGCTGCTCGGCGAGGAGACGCGGGCCCGCATGACCGTCCGCATACGCAGGCTCCTGAATGGCGGCCTTCCCGGCCTGGAGATGGACGATGATCTGCGATGGCGGGCTCTGACGGCGTTGGCGCGATTGGACGCCGTCGGCCCCGATGAGCTCGATGCACAGCGGAAGGCGGACCCGACGGCCAGCGGCATCACCTGTCATCTGAGAGCCTCCAGCTCGATGCCCCACCCGGAGCTCAAGGCGACGATCTTCGACCGGCTGCTCACCGATACGACCCTGAGCAACGACCACGTTGACGCCCTCATCGCGGGCTTCGCCGTCGATGCTCATCGCCATCTGACCTCCCAGTTCACCACTCGCTACCTCCACGAGCTCCAGGAGGTGTGGTCCGGGCGCGGTCAGGAGATCGCCACGCGGTTGGTGACGGACCTGTTCCCCGTCTGCGGGGACGAGGACGATGCTCAAGCGGTTGACGACTGGATCAACGCCCATCCCGAGGCGCCACCGGCCCTGCGTCGGCTCCTCCTCAAGAGCCTCGACGACCTGCGACGAGCCCTTGACGCTCGTCGTGCTGCCTCAGCCTCCACCTGAGCGGCGAGCCCCCACCCTCTATGAGACCTTTGTCCTAGCTTGAGCAACATCAGTAGGTGTCGTTACCTATCTGAGACCCTCATGTGGTGCTTCTGATCACCTGAAGGGAGCGACTGAGGGCGGACAGCGGGTAGGCTTCCCGATGTTCGTGGCAAGCCATGTCGTGGTGTTGACTCGACGGCGGTGCAACGAACGGTATGGTGGTCCCTGAGGCGGCGCACCGGGCGCCGCAACGAACCGAGGGGCAGGAATAATGTCGAGCAATCCGATCGAGCAGGATCCCTCCTCCACCCAGACCTTCGGGGTTGCCGATGTCGTCAACTCAGTCGACTCCCCGGTGGTGGGGCTGAGTCAGCAGGACGCCGCGGCGATCGCTGCCCTACCGTCGGGAACGGCGCTTCTCCTCGTCCACCACGGGCCGACCACCGGTGCGCGGTTCCTTCTGGACGCTGAGGAGACGACTGTGGGACGCCACCCGCGTGCCGACATATTCCTCGACGACGTCACGGTCTCCAGAAAGCACGCGGTCTTCTCATCTCTTCCCGATGGGGGCTACGGGGTCCGTGACTCCGGTTCTCTCAATGGCACCTACGTCAACCGCACGCGCGTGGAGCAGGTGGCTCTCCGCTCTGGTGACGAGGTCCAGATCGGCAAGTACCGGATGACCTACCACCCCGGCCCCCAGAGCGGAGCCGCGTCTCGGTGAGTGCCGCAACTGCACGAAGCAAGAAGCGAGCCTCGTCCTCCTCCTTGCTCGAGGCCTCTGAGCGCCCGGCCGGCGGGAGCTGGCCCCGCGGAATCTCCCGAGAGCCCGTGATGAAGATCGGGCAGGTCGTGGATCTCCTCAAAGTGGAGTTTCCCGCCCTGTCGATCTCTAAGGTTCGCTATCTCGAGGGGGAGGGGCTCATCAGTCCCCATCGGGTCGGAAACGGTTACCGTCGCTACTCGCAAGCAGACCTGGAGCGACTGCGCTATGCCTTGGCGGTGCAGCGGGACGAGTACCTTCCTTTGCACGTCATTCGTGATCGTCTGGCTCACCTCGATGCAGACGCAGAGGCCCCCGCGCCTCAGCCTGTCGCTCGGGTGGTCGCCCGCGACGGGCAGATCGTCGACGACGGCCCCATGGATCTCGAGGCGCTCCTGACCCACTCCGGTGCCAGCGAGTCGCAGATCGAGGAGCTCGTCTCCGTCGGGCTCATCAGTCCCGACGTCCGAGGGCGCTACAGCCAGCAGAACCTGAGAACCGTACGCCTGGCTATGGAGATCACCCGTAAGGGCGTGCCCCTGCGCAACCTGCGCGCGGTGCGCGCCTCGGCCGAGCGTGAGGCGGACACGATTGACCAGGCGGTGGCTCCACGTCGGTCCCGTTCCCGGAGTGCCGGTGAGGAGACGGCACGGGAGCTGGCCGAGCTCGTGGCGGACCTGCACACGATCCTGCTGCGGCGTGCCGTCGACGCGCTGGGGTGACTGTGCGCCGACAGGTGTGTGTCGGAGTCGGGTGCTCACGGCAAGGACGAGTGTCGACGAAAGTCAGCACTCGCCGTATGCGTGTTCGCGGGACAGGGGTAAGCGCCGCGTCTTAGGGTTGGAACGTGCCATTGATGCAGTTGGTGGGTGTCAGGTCCACCAATCCTGATGACGGCCTGGTCGCGGTTCTCGTGGAGGACGGTGGGCCGGCGATGCTGGCGATTCCAGTGACTGCGCATGAAGGGCTGGTGCTGCATGCGCACGACTCATACCGGTCGCCGTCCTGGCCCAGGCTCCTCGATGACGTTGTCGAGGCCCTGGGTGGGCGCATCGGGCGCACCGAGCTTGACGTCGATGATGACGCTCGCATTGTCGCCAGGCTCGTCGTCGAGGTGCCCGAGCGTGAGGACAAGGTCATGACAGTCTCCTGCACTCCGGGCGAGGGGCTCCTTCTGAGTGGCTATCACCGGTTCCCAGTGCATGCCAGCAGCTCGTTGACTCGTCTCAGGGCTGTCGATCTCAGCGATGACCGTGGGGCTGAGAAGCTTGCGCAGTGGCGGCGGATGCTGTCTGAGACTCACGACCTTGCCGACGACACGCGGGACTGATGTGACGCGTGTGACTGAAGTTGTGATCTGTGGCACCTTTGCCACGGGATGTGCTACTGCTGAAACGGCTCTATCTCGGGGAACTGCTGGTGTTATGGCTCGGATGCTCGACCTCATCTAGAGATTCATGCCTGACGGCACATCGAGATGGGGGCGTGCCCTTCGTTGAGCATCGCCCTCACTGGCCCTATCGTGGAGCCGTGGCCGCAAGAGGCGAGCCGCCGCGTCGGTTTTAGACGCGTCTCTTTTGGTGACAGGAGCAGCTCGTGAGCATGAATGAAGCCAGTGCGGTAGCAAGGCCTCAGCGTACTCAGGGCATGCTGTTCGGCGACCCGCTTCCTCAGCTCGACGCCGACTCGGGCTACCGGGGGCCGGTCGCGTGCCGCGCCGCCGGCATCACCTATCGGCAGCTCGACTACTGGGCCCGTACCGGCTTGGTTGAGCCATCGATCCGCAGCGCCAAGGGGTCGGGCTCCCAGCGTCTCTACTCCTTCCGGGACATCCTGGTACTCAAGGTCGTCAAGCGGCTTCTGGACACCGGAGTCTCTCTGCAGCAGATTCGTACGGCCGTCAGCGCACTGCACTCTCGTGGTGTGGAGGACCTGGCATCCATCACCCTGATGAGTGACGGCGCCTCGGTCTACGAGTGCACATCCGCGGACGAGGTCGTCGACCTCGTCGCCGGTGGTCAGGGCGTCTTCGGCATTGCCGTGGGGCGGGTGTGGCACGAGGTCGAGGGAGCGCTGGCTGACCTGCCCGTCGACCACGCACAGGCGCTAGGCACGCCACTTGTTGAGGACGAGTTGGCCAGGCGCCGCGAGGCCAAGCGGCAGCAAGCCATCTGAGCTCCAGGAGGGACTGCTCGAAGGGGCTGTTCGCCGAGGCTGGAACCGCGGTAATGGTTCCAGCCTCGAATCTATTCTGGCTCTGTTGGTCCGACCTATGAATGGACGAACGCCGTCGTGGAGCAGTTCCCGATGGCGCTCGGAGATCAGGAGAGAACATGACTGAAGCACCGACTCGCCCGCTCGCCGACCTCAGGATCAGCCCCATCGGGCTGGGCGGCAATGTCTTCGGCTGGACAGCCGACGAATCCACCTCCTTCGAGGTGCTCGATGCCTACCTGCATGCCGGGGGAAACCTCATCGACACCGCCGACGGATACTCCTACTGGGCCCCGGGCAACTCCGGAGGAGAGTCGGAGACCGTCATCGGGAGCTGGCTCGCCTCACGCCCCGCACGCGATCGCATCGTGCTGGCCACGAAGGTCTCCACCAAGCCCGACAGGCCCGGTCTGAGCACCGACAACATCCGTCTGGCGCTGGAGGAGTCCCTGCTGCGCCTACGTACTGACGTCGTCGACATCTACTACGCACACTTCGACGACGAGTCCACCCCGCTGGAGGAGACTGTGGCCGCTTTCGAGGAGGCTCGCCGTGCCGGCAGGATCCGGCACGTGGGACTGTCCAACTACACGCCCGAGCGCATCCGACAGTGGTTCGCCATCGCCGACTCCCAGGGGAGTGCACGGCCCATCGTCCTACAACCCCACTACAATCTCCTCCACCGTGACGACGTCGAAGGCTCAGGCGGTAGAGGACAGGTCGCGGCCGAGCTCGGTATGGGGATGATGCCCTACTTCGCCCTGGCTGCAGGTTTCCTCACGGGTAAGTACCGTCGGGGCGAGGTGATCGACGGTGATCGTGCCGGCATGGTTGCGGACTACCAGCAGACCGAGTGTTACGACGTCGTTGACGTCGTAACACAGGTGGCTGCGAACCATGGGGTGGAGCCCGCCGCCGTGGCGTTGGCCTGGTTGCGTGACCGGCCCGGTGTCGTCGCTCCGTTGGCCTCCGCACGCAACCTCAAGCAGCTGCGGCCGATCGTGGATGCCCTGACCCTCGAGCTCAGTGACGAGGAAACCCGGGCTCTCACCCGGGTCTCCGACGCTGCGCACTCCTGACCCGCTCCTGGGGCCGGCACCTACTCAGTGCGTTGCCCCAGGACGTAGCGGCGGCTGTACCCGTCGGTGAGGTCGGTGATAGTGACTCGCACCAGGCCGGCCTCATCGATGCGGTAGTGCTCTTGAATCCGGGGGCCGCGATCTCGTCGCTCCACGGAGCAGGTGCGCAGCTCCTGATCATCCACCTCCCGCAAGGACGCCTCGAACGGAAAGACGATGTCCTGGTAGGGGGCGATCTCGCCGCGCGGCTCACCGGAGTCGTCGACGTCGGCGCACTCCACGAAGCGGTACCAGCCGATGTTGTGGGCGGCGTCGTACTCGCGGGTCAGGACGGTTCCCTCCCGACCGCCGGGAGAGGCCTGAATCGACTCGGGGTTGAGGATCGCGTCGAAGGTGAGCCGGTGGCCGCCGTCGGCCTCACGGAAGACGCCGAAGCCGCGTGAGAGCCTGTCGGTGAGATCGTAGTCGCTGGTGCGGTCCGCCGCGATCGCCAGGCCGATGGCCGTGGAAGCCCCCGGGTAGGGGGAGCGGTGGACCCTTCGACCGAAGCGCTCACGCAGGAGCCGGGGGACCAAAGGAAGACCGGAGGCGCCCCCGACCAGGTAGACGCCTGCGATATCCGTCAGATCCGGGCTGCCGTCATCAAGTCTGCCGACCAGCGGAGCCATCGTGGCCAGGGAGCGCTCGACGAGCGGGGTGCAGGCCTGATAAAGACCAGTCACGGGAAGGACGATGTCCTGCCCCCGCAGGACGATGAGCACCCGGCGGCTCTGGGGGGTGAGGTGCTCCTTGGCGTCTCGGCACTGGTCCAGCAGGTCGTCGAGCTCGGTGGGGGAGAGATCCTCCTCGGCGATACCCGCCCTGTTTAGCACATTCGTGGCCATGAGCAGATCGACGTCATCGCCACCGAGGTCACCCAGCCCGTGGGATGCCAGGACCTCGTGCGAGGTACCGACGACATCGACCAGTGAGGTGTCGAAGGTGCCCCCTCCCAGGTCGTAGACCAGGACCCGAGTGCGCTTGGAGGAGACGGTGGTGGCCTTGCGGTGCGTGTACTCGAAGCCTGCTGCGCTGGGCTCGTTGAGCATGGCGGCGACACAGAAGCCCGCCTGCTGGAAGGCCTCAAGGGTCAACAGGCGCTGGGCTCCGTAGGCGTGGGCCGGCACCGCGACGACCGCCCGGGCACGACTGATATCCACGTCCTGCTTCGCGAGCTCGGCTTTGAGGTGACGCAGGTAGCTGGTGAGAACCTCCAAAACGGAAAAGGACTGCTCACCTAGCGTCACCGGGGTGGAGGCCGTCAGCGTGGGGGAGGCCAGAACCCGTTTGAGGCTGCGCAGCAGCGGAGCCCCCTCGTGGGCCGCCTGTCGGGCGGCGAACCCGTGGACGAGCTCGCCGCCGCGCAGCGCCGTCAGTGAGGGGACGAAGTCGTGCTCGTCGCCGTGCTCGTCGGCGAAGCTGAGAACCGGGTAGTTTCCCCGATCCGCGCGTGAGACGACGGTTCGAGTCGTTCCCAGATCGATTCCCAGGTCGATATCGGTCGTCGACGCGGTGTCGTTCCCCTGTCCGGGAAGAGCCCCGCTGTGGATGCTGTCCAGGCTGTTCGTGGTGTCCGCTGCCATGTGGCGACCTTATCGTGACGCGCCCCTCTTTCTGGGGAATACCACTATGTCGAGAGGTCTTTGTGGGACGTGACAATCGGCTCAGGGATGTTAGGTCCTCGTTGGGACGAAAGGCCGTGTTGCTGGTCCGTGGGTGTGACGTATGCAGGAAGCGTCAGATACTGGTGGCAAGCCTCGACAGCGATTGGTTAGGCAGCAGGGCGATCAGCGGGTAACAATACTGGTGGGTTGCGCTCAAGCGGCCCGGGCCTCTGCGGCCGCCCGTCAGGGCGGTGGAGAGGGTCACCCAATCTCCCATCGGGAACGGTATGAGCACCATTCTCTTCCTCGTGATCGTTGTTGTCGTGACCGCCCTTGTCTTCGACTTCACCAACGGTTTCCACGACTCGTCCAATGCCATGGCGACGTCGGTGGCGACAGGAGCCTTCACGCCCAAGCGGGCGGTCCTGGTCGCTGCCGTGCTCAACGTGATCGGCGCCTGTCTGTCCACCGAGGTCTCCAAGACCATCTCTCACGGCATGTTCGACGACGCAGTGATCCAGGCGGCGCCGGCCATGATCTTCGCGGGTCTGGCCGGCGCCATCCTGTGGAACCTGGCGACATGGCTGTTCGGATTGCCGTCGTCATCGTCGCACGCGCTGTTCGGGGGACTCATCGGGGCGGTGGTCGTGGCAGCCGGAATCCAGGGTGTTCACTGGGGAACAGTGATCTCCAAGATCATCCTGCCGGCCGTCATCGCACCGATGGTGGCCGGAGTGGCCGCGGCACTGGCCACAGCGCTCGCCTATCGCATCGCCCATCCGACCAACCCATACTCCCAGAGACTCTTCCGCAACAGCCAGCGAGTCACCGCCTCACTGGTGGCCCTGTCCCACGGAACCTCCGACGGACAGAAGACCATGGGGGTCATCACCCTCGCACTCGTAGCCGGCGGCTACCAGGAGGCCGGTACCGGACCACACTGGTGGGTCATCACCGCAGCCGGACTCGCCATCGGCCTGGGGACCTACTCCGGAGGGTGGCGCATCATGCGCACCATGGGACGCGGGCTGGTGCATGTCGAGGCTCCCCAGGGCTTCGCCTCCGAGACCGCCTCAACGGTAGCGATCCTGGCCTCCTCGCATCTGGGGTTCGCCCTGTCCACCACCCACATCTGCACCGGGTCGATCCTGGGCTCGGGGATCGGCCGGGGAACCAAGGTGTCATGGGCAACGGCCGGCAAGATGGGGATCGCCTGGCTGGTGACGCTTCCGTGCTCAGGCCTGGTGGGCGCCGCCACGTCCTACGTCGCGGTCAAGGGAGGGGCTCCGGGCACGATCGCCGTCATCTGCCTGCTCATTCTCGGGGCCCTAGCGATCATCCGGCAGGCCGGCCATAACCGCGTGGACTTCTCGAACGTCAACGATGCCTCTGAGGTCGTCGTCGTCAAGCAGAACCCGGAGCTGGGACGTGAGCCGCGCACACCGGAGGAGGTGCGCTCCGAGATCGTCAATGGTACGACCGATCAGGAGAGCGCTCAGAGGATGACGACAGGATCCATGGCATGACCGGCATGACGATCGACTGGGGCTCCTTGGGACTGGTGACCGCGGTGACGGTACTGGGCACGGCTTTCATCCTCATCATCTGCTCACTGGCGGCTCGTATGATGGCCACCGTGCACGCCAAGCACGAGGCCGGCGAGGTCGAGGGCGTGCGCTTGGCTCAGGTCCTGGCCGTTGTCTTCATCTCCATCGCCGCCATGATCGCGCTGTTCGGCCTGTGGCTCATCGTCCCTTACTTCCACTGAACTTCTACTGGCGTCAGCTGAATCTGCCGCGCCTGCTCACCGAGCGTCCAGTCCAGTGAGGGGGAGTGGTCCTGCTAACATCCGATCGTGACTGAGGACCTCAAGGGCCTGGCCCTGGATGCGATTGCTACTTCCGCTGCGGCCGATGACCCGGACTATCCGAGTTTCCACGTCGTTCCGCCGGTAGGACGACTCAATGACCCCAACGGGCTCCTGGTCGATGGAGCCACCTATCACGCCTTCTACCAGCTCAGTCCGTTCCACCCTCATCGCAAGCTGGTCTACTGGGGGCACTCCTCCTCGACGGATCTGCTGCACTGGCACCACCATGAGCCGACCATCATCCCGGACTCCTTCTACGACCGCTCCGGCGCCTACTCCGGCAACGCGATCGTCCTGGAAGGCCGCGAGCTGGATCTTGCCCCCGCCCAGGCCGCCTATCAGCTCTTCTACACCGGCAACCTCAAGGACCCAGTCACCGACGAGCGCACCGCCAGCCAGTGCCTGGTCACCAGCAACGACCTGACCTCCTTCACCAAGTGGCCCGGCAACCCTCTCATCCCCACCCACTCGCAGGGTTACACGGCCCACTTCCGTGACCCGCAGGTCTTCCGCGACCCCGACCGGCCGGGGGAGTACCGAATGCTCATCGGGGTCCAGCGCACCAACGAGACCGGTGCTGCGGTCCTGTACCGCTCCCGGGACCTGGTCGCTTGGGAGCTCGAGGGCGAGCTCAGCTTCCCGGGGGCGGGAGGGGCCTTCGACTCCTTCGGCTACATGTGGGAGTGCCCCGGCCTGGTTCGGGTGAAGGACGAGGACACTGGCGAGGACTGGGACGTCCTCATCTGGTGCCCCCAGGGTATTACCCCGGAGCGAGAGGGCTTCGAGAACATCTTCCCCTGCGTCTACACGGTGGGGCACCTCGTGGGCACCGAGCTGTGGGACACCGACGGAACCTTCCACGAGGTCGACCGGGGATTCGAGTTCTACGCCCCGCAGGCCTTCGCCCGCCGCCCCTCCGAACCGGGACCGGTTCTGCTGACCGGGTGGGCCGGTAACGCCTCCGAGGACGATCAGCCCTCGATCCAGACCGGTCGGTGGGTCCACGCACTGAGCCTGCCTCGAGCACTCAGTCTGAGGAACGGCCGACTCATCCAGCGACCCGCAACAGACCTGCCCGACGACGCCGGACAGTCGGCTCTGGTGGGTAGGCCTCTGGAGACCGGTCAGTACGAGGTGGTCGAGCTGCGCGGGCACCGCAGCTGGCAGCTGCGTCTTGAGGCCAATGCGGCGCCCAGCTCAGGCGCTTGGGGGCTTCGGATCGGTTCTGACCAGTCCCATGTGGACATAGTCCTGGACGAGGGAGCGCTTCGGGTGGATCGTTCGACCTCCCGTTACACCCAGTATGGTGCCGTACGTACAGTCACCCTTCCTGAAGGGTGTGAGCCGGTGCTGGAGATCGTCCATGACCGCTCATTGACCGAGGTCTTCGTCGGCGACGGGATCCTGGCCTTCACGCTGCGCAGCTTCGTCGATGTCAGTAGCTCGGGAGCACGACTTCTGGTGGAGAGGCCCCTCGAGCTGACATCCGCCAGCACCAGGACTTTCCCACCGAGACCTGATGCCCTCTGATAGCCCCGCCATGACGGGGGGAAATGGTGGTTCCGCAGTCCTGACACGAGGAATTGACCGAGGCTTCTCTCTCCAGTTGCAGGGTGTTGTGACGCACTGTACTGTGACGATCGATTGACACAGGTGTGGCCGCCGGGAGTCAGCGACGTTCCCGACCAATGGGTTTCCCAGCCCTCCCAGCTCTTGCGGTCCCATCACGAGAAAGGAACCCCGGGTGGCAATGGATCACGCCCGCGTGGCGAAGGACGTCCTGACGTACGTCGGTGGCGCCGACAACATCAACGCAGCAGCGCACTGCGCAACCCGTCTGCGTCTTGTCCTCAACGACATGGACAAGGTCGACCAGAAGGCTCTCGATAAGGACCCCGATCTCAAGGGCACCTTCATCGCGGGCGGCATGTTCCAGATCATCGTCGGACCGGGAGACGTTGACCTCGTCTTCTCCGAGATGATTCACACCGGAGGGGTCAAGGAGGTCTCCAAGGACGAGGCCAAGGAGCAGGCGGCCAAGAGTGGTAACCCACTGTCCCGCTTCATCAAGGCTATCGCCGACATCTTCGTGCCGCTGCTTCCGGCCCTGGTCGCCGGCGGTCTCATGATGGCGATCCACAACGTCCTCACGGCCGACTTCTTCACCTCTCCGGCGTTCGTGGCCCCGGACAACCCCACAGGCGCCTACGGACTCGTCGACAGGTTCGCGTGGCTCGCTGACTACGATGACGTCATCAACCTCGTCTCCTCCGCGGCCTTCGCATTCCTCCCGGTCCTCGTCGGCTTCTCGGCGGTCAAGCGCTTCGGAGGCAACGTCTACCTCGGCGCCGCCATGGGTGCCGCCATGGTTTCCACCCAGCTGACCAGCGCCTACGAGATCGAGACGGCCCGGGAGGCCGGCTCCATCGAGGTGTGGCACCTCTTCGGCCTGACCGTGGACAAGATCGGCTACCAGGCAATGGTCATCCCCGTCCTGTGCGTCTCCTGGTTGCTGGCGTACATCGAGAAGTGGCTCCACAAGCGTCTGTCCGGAACGGCCGATTTCCTGCTGACCCCACTCATCACGCTACTTGTCACCGGCTTCCTCACCTTTGTCGTCGTCGGCCCGCTGGCACGTGAGCTCTCCGACGGCATCACCAACGGCCTGAGCTGGCTGTACACGACCGCCGGACCCGTAGGCGGGTTCCTGTTCGGCCTGGTCTACTCACCGATTGTCGTCACCGGGCTGCACCAGTCCTTCCCGGCGGTGGAGTTGCCCCTCATCGCACAGATGAGCGGCGGCGGTCCCGGATCCTTCATCTTCCCGATCGCCTCCATGGCAAATGTTGCTCAGGGTGCCGTGACCTTGGCGGTCTTCTTCCTGACCAAGGACTCCAAGATGAAGGGGTTGGCCGGTGCCGGTGGTGTCTCCGCGATCGTCGGTATCACCGAGCCCGCCATCTTCGGTGTCAACCTGCGCCTGCGCTGGCCCTTCTTCATCGGTATGGGCGTGGCCTCCCTCGGAGGCGCCGCGGTCGCTCTGCTCGACATCCACAACCAGGCTCTGGGGGCTGCCGGCTTCGTCGGCTTCGTCTCGATTGTTCCTGACGACATCGTCAAGTACCTCGTCCTCGAGGTGATCGTCTTCATCGCCGGGTTTGCCGCTGCCTTCGCCTACGGCACCACCCGCGGCAGGGCCTCGCTGGCCGGAGACGATGTTGAGGACGCGGATGAGGCCGCTCTGGAGGCCGAGGCCATGGCCGAGCACGCAGAGACCGTCGAGTTGCCCGCCGAGGCCACCGAGGACTTCACTGTGACTGCGCCGATCCAGGGACGCGCGATGCCACTGTCTGAGGTGGAGGACCAGACCTTCGCCTCCGGGATGCTCGGCCCGGGCATGGCGATCGCTCCAGCTGAGGGGCCGGTCGTCTCCCCGGTCGACGGCGAGGTCCTCGTGGCCTTCCCGACCGGTCACGCCTACGGACTGCGCGCCGCCAGCGGCGTCGAGCTGCTCATCCACATCGGTATGGACACCGTCCAGCTTGAGGGCAAGCACTTCAGCCCCAAGGTCAAGGCCGGCGACAAGGTCCTGCGCGGCATGCCGCTGGTGGACGTCGACTGGGCCGCGGTCGGTGCCGCCGGCTACCAGACCGTCACTCCGATCGTCGTCTCCAACGCTCAGGGCTACGAGGGTATCGAGGAGCACGGCGCCGGAACGATCCACCGAGGTGATGCCCTCTTCGACGTCGTCCGTAAGACCGATGAGTCCGGCGGCGACACGGCGGACGCTCAGGCCGACACTGTGGAGGCCAAGGCCTGAAGCCGCTGAGAGCGACCTTCTCCTCTGTGACAAAGTGCCTTGAGGTCCCGACGTCTCAACGTCGGGACCTCAAGGCACCTCCGCTGATTCGCTAAGAGGTACGTCCGGACAACAGTCTGACTTCCATCGGGGAGGGGACTCGTAGCTTCGTCCGGGGCTGGCCGGAGTGGTCCTCGCTCGAAGCCACTGAGGCCATGGACTCGATCCGATTCAGGAGCAGGTCGGCTGCGGCTCGGGCCAGCTTGGCAATGGGTTGCTGGATCGTGGTCAACGATGGCAGGGCATGCTGCATGGCGATCGTGCCGTCGAACCCGACGACCTTGAAGTCATCAGGAATCCTCAGGTCGCGCTCGGCGGCCCACTCCACTACCTGCGCGGCAGCGAGATCATCGGTGGCGAAGACTGCATCAATGTCGTCGGCAACGAGATCGAGCCGCTCGCGGATGAGGTCCGGGCGCTCGGCGTTGGGAGTGTTGAAGTCGACGGTGAGGACCACCGGCTCGATACCGGCCTGTTGGAGCACCTGGCGGTACCCCTTCTCCCTCAGGTTATGGATTCCGGTGCGAGAGGTCAGCAGCGCCGGACGGCGTGCTCCTCTCTTGAGCAGGTGCTCGGCTGCGAGACGACCACCGGCCTCGTTGTCGCAGCGGACGTTGGGGACAGTGGGGGAGAGGTCCCGGTCCACACTGACCACGGGCAGATGAATCGAGCTGTAGTCGGCCAGGCCGTCGTTGTGGGCGCTGGAGATGATGCCGTCAACCCGGTGCGACACCAGCAGGTCGAGGTACTCACGTTCTCGATCTGCCTTTCCCATGGAGTTGCAGACAAGTGTCCTGTAGCCGTGGTCGGCCAGGAAGTCCTCGACATGCTCGGTGAGCTCACCGAAGAAGGGCAGGGCGACGGTCGGGACGATCAGCCCGATTGACTGTGTGGACTTGCCGTGCAGGGCTCGGGCGATCTGATTGGGGCGGTAGTTGAGCTGTGCGATCGCCTCGGCTACCCGCTCCCGTGTCTCCTGGGAGAGGTAACCGCGGTTGTTCAGTACGCGGGAGACTGTCGTCAGCGAGACGCCTGCAGCCTGGGCAACATCTGCCAGTGTGGGTTCGCGATATGACTCCACTAGTGGGTCCTCGAGCTCCTTGGTCGTTCACGGTTGGCGCGATCTGCTCTCAAGCATATGCCTCGAGGGGATCATTACCCAACTGACCTGCGTAAACGTGGACAGGAGCGTTATGCGCCCGGTAGGAGCCCGGCGTAGAAGGCGATCATGGCGCTGGCCATCTGGGCATGGCCGGCGTCATCGGGGTGGATCCCGTCGATGGCCAAACGGTCCTCGTCACCGCTGATTGCGGTGGTCAGAGCGTCGGTCGAGGTCAGGCCCAGTGACGTGGCTCTTTCGTGAACGAGTCGGTGTATGGCCTGGAACCGTGGGCCGGTCTCCAGGGAGGGGAAGTACGGGGCGATGATGACCGAGGCGCCTCGCAACCGGGTGGAAATGAAGGTGAGATCGTGGTCGATCGCCTGCTCGACCAGCTCTCGCTGGGATGGGAGGAAGGCGGCGTCGTTGAGGCCCAGGCTGACCGTGACGACGTCTGGCTCGCAGCGTAGGACCGCCTCCAGCCAGGTACTGTCCCGGCACGACGGCGAGCGCTGGCCGCCGGGCAGGTGGCCTCCGCGTCGCGCGAAGAACCCGAGGCCGTCAGCCGCCAGGTTCACCTCCCGCCACCGTTGATGCTCACACACCAGTGAGGTCCAGCGGTTGCGCGGGTGGCTCAGCGCCCGCCAGCCGGTGGTGACGGAGTCACCGAGGAAGACAGCGGTGGGGAAGTGGTCGGAGTTCGGGATCGTGGACACGACTCCCGACTGTAGTTCTCCGGAACACAAGGGGCCAGCGCAGTCTCAGGCCGACTCATCCTGTTCGGTCACCTGAACCGGTTTGTTCTCATCCGCCTCACGCGCTGGCCCCGTCCTTTCGGTCAGAACGCCGTCGTGCATGACCAGGACCCGGTCGCACATGGGTAGGAGCCGCTCGTCGTGAGTGACCATGACGGTAGCCTTGCCCAGCTCGTGGGTCTGATCGGCGAGGAGGTGGGCGACGCCCTGGGCTCGTCGGGTATCCAGGGCCGCGGTCGGCTCATCGGCCAGAATAATGTCTGGGTCATGGTAGAGCGCCACGGCGATGGCTGCGCGCTGGCGCTCACCCCCAGAGAGCTCGGAGGGGTAGGCGTGTGCTCGCTTCGAGATGCCGAGCGAGTTCAGGAGATGATCCCGCCTGTCGGTATCGCCCTTTGAATGCGTCACCCGGTCATACAGGCCGAACTGGTCGTTGATCCTCAGGAAGGGGACCAGGCCGGAGGCCTGGAGAACGAAACCGATGCGTCGAAGCCTGAGCCTGGCCCTGCGCTTCTCCGGTAGGGAGGAGAACGGCTCACCCGAGATGGTGACGGTGCCGCTGGAGGGGGTGCGTAGGCCACCCATGATGGTCAGGAGCGTTGACTTGCCCGAGCCGGAGGGGCCCAGGATCCCGACCAGCTCGCCGGCGCGCAGCTGAAGGTCGGTGCTGCGCAGTGCATGAACGGTCTCATCGCCCTGACGGTAGTCCCGGGTCACCGACTCCAGGGACATGACTGCGCCTACTCCTTGGCCTGCCGCCTGGCTAGCCGCTGTCGGTGTCGTCATGAGATGGCCTCCACGGGGTCGATACGGGAGATGACCCGCACGGAGATGAGTCCGCCGATGACCGAGACGAGCACGAAGGCGGCGGCGATGAGCAAGTCGAGGAGTCCGGAGAGTCGGAAGGGGACGGCGCTGGGCAGGACCAGGGAGGTCGTCACCGTCAGAAGCAGCCCGATGCTGATGCCGGCAACCGACAGTACGAGGGTCTGTGCGCAGCCGGACCGGATGAGATAGCCGGTTGGCACACCACGTGCCTTGAGGATTCCCAGAACTGGCCTCTTCTGCAGTGTCAGCACGTAGATGAAGATGCCCAGCACTGTGGAGGCGATGATGACCAGCGAGCCGATCATGAGACTGAAGGTGAGGACCTGTGCCGAGTAGCCGGGAAGCGTCTGGATGAGCTCCTCACTGGTCAGGATCGTCAGACCCGCGTCCTGGGCGGACTTCATGGCCTTGCTGTCACCGGCCAGGTCGGCCTTGAACACGACGGCGGAGACCGCGGGGGACAGGCTGGTGGGGCCGTACCGGCTCAGGGCCTGGTCATCCAGCGTGACGACGGGAGCTGACTGGAAGGTCGTGTCGTGGGTGAAGCCAACGATGGTCCAGCTGTGATCGGACCCCAGAAGCTGGATCGTGTCGCCGAGCTCGAGCCCCTTGGCCTCGAGAGAGTCATCCACGAGGATCTCCGTCTCGGGGTTGGAGATCGCTCGACCGCTGGCCACGGTCGGGCCGAGAGCGCCGTCCAGGTCGACGCCGAAGGCGAAGACATCGTCACGCAGCGCCTCGCCGTCCTCATCCTTCACGTCTGGGGCCTGGGCGACGGCAGCAGTGCTCATGAGGGTCGACGCTGTGGTGCTGTGCTCATGTGCCAGGTTCTTGGCGGTGCTCAGCTGTTCGTCACTCAGTCTTGAGGCGGAGAGGTTCTCGTTGGAGGCGTCGGTGATGGCAACGCTTCCTGAGCCCCACCCATCGATACCGGCGCGGTAGAGATGGGCCAGCCCAACTGCCAACGAGGCCAGGAAGAAAGTGAGGTAGGCCACCAGTACGATAACGGAGATGATGAGCCCGAAACGAACGGGTTCGTGGCGGATCTCGCGCAAGGCGAGGAACATGAGGCTCCCTGATGAAAGAGTCGGCGGGCGAGCCTGCTGGCGCGCTCCGCGAAGGCTACACGGAGCCTGTATCTCACGCGACACACGTGCGCGCGGGGTGGTTGCTGGCAGGTGAGGGACATCAGGGGACCCCCATTCAAGTAGAATGACATAATGTATATTATCGGCGATAGATCAGGATGAGCGGCATCGCCATGATGCGGCGATTCCGGCACAATCACTCCTGTGACTGCTGGAGAGGCTGACGGAAAGACGACTGAACGGGTCCCTGCTGATAATCACGATGTCGTCCGCGTCGTCGGGGCTCGTGAGAACAACCTTCGGGGCGTCGACGTCGTGGTCCCCAAGCGCAGGTTGACGGTGTTCACCGGAGTGTCGGGCTCGGGTAAGAGCTCGCTCGTCTTCGCCACGATCGCTGCCGAGTCGCGTCGTCTCATCAATGAGACCTACCCGGCTTTCGTCCAGGGATTCATGGACGCCAGCGCGCGTCCCGACGTCGACCGCATGGAAGGACTGACGCCGGCGATCGCCGTGGACCAGGAGCGTATGGGATCCAACCCGCGTTCAACCCTTGGCACCGTCAGCGACGTCGGAGCCCTGCTGCGGGTCCTGTACTCGACGCACGGCACGCCGCACATCGGTTCGCCCCAGGCCTTCGCCTTCAACGTCCCGTCCGTCACCGGTGGCGGTGCGGTCACTACGCAGCGCAGCGGACGCAAGGTCGTTGAACGCAAGACATTCACTGTCCAAGGCGGGATGTGCCCGCGCTGCGAAGGCATGGGCAGGGTCTCCGACATCGACCTGACGCAGGTGCTCGACGAGACGCTCTCCCTGCGAGACGGCGCGATCACCGCTCCCGGCTACGCGGCGGGCGGTTGGCAGGCGCGCAGCTTCACCGAGTCCGGTTTCTTCCCGGCGGACAAGCCGGTCTCCACCTTCACGGCCAAGCAGCGCGATGACCTGCTCTACAAGGAACCGACCAGGATCAAGGTTGGCGGCATCAACATCACCTACGAGGGACTCGTCTCCAGAATCCGCAAGTCGATGCTCTCCAAGGAGCCGGAGGCGCTGCAACCCCATATTCGTGCCTTCGTGGAACGGGCTGTTGTCTTCGGGACCTGCCCGCAGTGCGATGGGACCCGGCTGGCCGAACCGGCCCGTGCCTGCCTCATCGACGGGAAGTCCATTGCCGATGCCTGCGCCATGCAGATCTCTGATCTTGCGCAGTGGATCACTCACCTCCAGGAAATCCTGACCGATGCCGCTCCCCTACTTGAGAACCTTAAAGAAAGATTGGACGCCTTCGTGTCCATCGGACTGGGTTATCTGTCGCTTGACCGTCCGGCCTCAACGCTCTCAGGCGGTGAGGCCCAGCGCACCAAGCTCGTGCGCCACCTGAGCTCTGCCCTCACCGACGTCACCTACGTCTTCGATGAGCCCAGTATCGGTCTGCACCCGCACGACCTCCACCAGATGAATGAGCTGCTGCTGTCATTGCGAGACAAGGGAAACACCGTGCTCGTCATTGAACACAAACCCGAGACGATCCGGATCGCCGACCATGTGGTGGACCTGGGGCCGGGGGCCGGTAGCCGGGGCGGTCAGATCTGCTTCGAGGGAACCGTTGCGGACCTGCTCGATTCCGATACTCTCACCGGACGTCACATGGCCGACCGGGCGCGGATCAAGAGCAGCCATCGCTCCCCCACCGGAAAAATCGAGATTCGCAACGCCAGTACGAACAATCTTCGCGGTGTCGACGTCGATATTCCCACCGGAGTTCTCACCGTCATCACAGGAGTTGCCGGTTCCGGTAAATCGAGCCTCATTCATGGCCACCTCTCCCCCATGGGCGAGGTGGTGACGATCGACCAAGCACCGATCAAGGGCTCACGGCGGTCGAATCCCGCTACCTACACCGGACTGCTCGACCCCGTTCGCAAGGCTTTTGCCAAGGCGAACAGGGGCAAGGGTGCGAAGCCCGCACATTTTTCGGCCAATTCAGAAGGCGCCTGCCCGGTATGCGGCGGAACGGGTGTCATCGAGACGCAGCTCGGCTTCATGGAGACTGTGGAGTCCCGCTGCGAGGCCTGCGAGGGGCGCCGTTTCAACGACGAGGTGCTTGCCTACCGTCTTGGCGGGTGCAGTATTGCCGACGTCCTGGACATGAGTGCCAAGGATGCATTGGAGTTCTTCTCCCAGGGCGAGACGCGTCTGCCGGCAGCATCCAGAATCCTGGCACGGATGGAGGACGTCGGGCTCGGCTACCTCCGCCTCGGCCAGGCGCTGACCACCCTGTCCGGTGGTGAGCGCCAGCGGCTCAAGCTCGCCGTCCACCTGGGGCAAGAAGGCCGTGTCATCGTCCTCGATGAACCGACCGTCGGACTCCACCCGGCTGATATCGAGGCCATGCTCGCGCTACTGGACAGGATCGTGGACTCCGGACGCAGCGTCGTCGTCATTGAGCACCATCAGGCCGTCATGGCGAACGCCGACTGGATCATCGACCTCGGCCCCGGAGCCGGCCATGACGGCGGTCGCATCGTGTTCGCCGGCACGCCGGCGCAGATGGTGGCGGACCGAACGACTCTGACGGGCCGATACCTCGCCCAGTACGTCGACGAGGGGAATGACGATGCCCCCGAGTGAGACAAAGGGCTATGGACACGCCGAAGCGGTACAGACCTACCGGATCCGCCCGGCGACCATGGCGGACTCCTCGGCCATCCGCAAGATCCGCAATGCCGCCGTGCGGGAGTCCCTGGCCATCTGGACCAACATCGAGCAGGACTCTGCTGGGGCCGAGGCATGGCTTGCCCCCATGGTCCAGCGCGGAACGGCTCTCGTTGCCCATGTCAGTGGCAAGCCGCAGGGCGTCGTCGGCTTCGCGGTCGCTGGCCCCTGGCACTCCTATGAGGGCTACGCCCGCACGGTCGAGAACTCGATCTACCTGAACCCAGCTGCTCAGGGGCACGGCCTCGGTTCCAGGCTTCTGGCCGCACTGATCGAGGCCTCGTGGGAGGCCGGGGACCGCACCATGATCGCTCTCATCGAGGCGGGCAACACGGCCTCGATTCACCTGCATGAGCGCTATGGTTTCAGCACTGTCGGCACCATCCCGCAGGCCGGCGAGAAGCTCGGACAGCTCCTCGACCTGACCATCATGAGTCGTTCCTTACATTGATTGGAGGCTTAAGTTCGCCATTTACAGATTTTCGCGATAATTCTCGAGGTGAGGCGACGTCATTGTTGGAAGAAATTCGGTAATGACGTACTCTGCGACACCGTTCACTACGAAAGGATCTTCAGTCACGACTTCTGAAATTTCGTCGCGCTTACCGACGGCAATAATGATACCGCCTGTTCTGGGGTTCTTGCGACCACTAGCGAGGAACTTACCATCTTCGTAGTGGCGAATTAGGTACTGACGGTGAGCCTCCAGGTAAGGGTCGACCGCTTCGGCACCCTGCGTGTATGTAATATCAAGAATAAGAAGATGTGTCATGATGACATAATAGCACTGACTGATGTTCAGGGAGAGATATTGTATGAATAACTACCAGAGTTTTTCCGACGATCATCACTTCCGGCGGGTGGGCGCTACCGAGCCCATCCAGCTTCAGCCGGAGGAGCCTGCGGTCACTCAGTGGCAGGTCAGCGCAATCGCCGACCTCGTCACGCACCTGATGCACCTTGTCGGTATACCGAAGGGAAGGCCTGCGATCATCGCGGTCGACGGGCGAGGCGGATCCGGCAAGACCACGCTCACCACGGCACTGGCCACGGCCGTCCCCGGCGCGCAAGCCTTCCACCTTGACGACCTCATCTGGAACGAGCCGCTCTACGACTGGGACCAGCTGTACGTCGACACCCTGACCCAGTTGCGTCAGGCCGGCTGCCTCGACCTCGTACCGGACAAGTGGCGGGAGCACGGTCGCGAAGGCTCCATCCGCGTCCCGGCAGGCTCTCCCCTGGTCGTCGTCGAGGGAACCGGGGCCGGTCTGCGCGCGGTCAGCGACCTCATTGACGCGCACGTATGGGTTCAGACCTGCGACGACGTCGCAGAGCGCCGAGGCATCAGACGTGACATCGCGGAGGGCGTCAACGGCGACGCCGAGGAGTCGGTGCGTTTCTGGCACTGGTGGATGGCCGGCGAGCGCCTCTTCTTCGCCAAGGACCGCCCCTGGCAGCGCGCCGACGTCATCGTCTCCGGAGACGCCCCGGCCGGCGTGGAGCCGGGAGAGATCGCCTGGACTCCGGGGCCTCTCCTCCCCCGCTGAGGCGCACAGCCGCCCGCCGCTCAGGCTGTGCTCTCAGTCCCCCAGCGCCGTCCCCACGGCGCGAGCGGCCTGGATCCACTCGTGGTCGGCCGGAACGAACTTGGTGCGACCGGCCACATCCTTGAGCGGTACCAGCTCCGTGCCGTGACCGCGGTCGGCCACCATGACGCCGTAACGGCCCTCGGCGATTGCATCGGCACCGGCCACGCCCAGACGCGTGCCCAGGAGACGATCCGCTCCGCAGGGTGAACCACCGCGCTGGACGTATCCCAGGATGGAGACACGCGCCTCCAGCCCGGTCAAGCTCTCCAGCTGCTCGGCCAGAGTGAAGGTGTTGGCGCGGTGGGAAGCTTCCAGACGCTTGACACCCCGTTTTGCCATCGCCTTGCGCTCGGGACTGGAGGCGTCCTTGACCAGGGCGCGGGCGTGCTCCAGCTCGGCGTGATCCGTCACCGACAGTGCTCCCTCGGCCACGGCCACCACTGAGAAGGACGACCCGTGGGAGCGGCGTCGCTCGATCTTATCCGCGATCGCGTCCACCGAGTACGGAATCTCGGGCAGCAGAATGACGTCCGCCCCACCCGCGATACCGGCACCCAGGGCCAGCCAGCCGGCTCGGTGCCCCATGATTTCAGTGAGGATGATGCGGTGGTGGGAGTGCGCCGTCGAGTGCAGCCGGTCCACGGCCTCCGTGGCGATCTCCAGGGCCGTGGCGAATCCGAAGGAGGAATCGGTGTGGACGATGTCGTTGTCAATGGTCTTGGGCAGGTGAATGATGTTGAGGCCCGCGTCCATGAGGCGCTTGGCGTTCTTCGCGGTTCCGCCACCACCGAGGCAGACGAGGGCGTCAATCCCGTCCTTCTCGCAGTTCTCCACGATAGTGGGCACCATGTCGCGGGGCTCGCCGTCCACCATCATGCGATGCACCTTGTCCCGGCTGGTTCCCAGCATGGTGCCGCCGGTGGTGAGGATCCCGGACAGAGCGGCGGCGTCCAGCTCGGTGAAGCGGTTCTCAGCCAGACCTCGCATGCCGTCTCGAAAGCCGATGAGCTCCCAGCCGTGCTGCTGAATCGCCGCCTTTCCAAAGCCTCGGATCGCCGCGTTGAGTCCTGGGGCGTCGCCGCCCGCCGTGAGAATGCCGATGCGCTGAGCCATAGAGCCAAGTATGCCGTGGTCCGGTGCCACATACACGCTGTTGTCCTCGGCCCCCGGCGGTCTTTGCTGTGGTGTTTCAGCCGATTCGGACTGATGACGTCGTGTGCGCTGCCAACCGGTATCATCATTGTCCTGATCGCGTCGAAGCCGGTGGGAACAATTCGCCCTTCTTCGGTGTTGACGTACCGGTGCCCTTATGTTCTGTCAGAGCCGGGACACCGAGAGAGACGAGCCACGAGGAGGCCACAAGCATGGCAGACCGCGCACTGCGGGGCATGACCATCGGCGCGAAGTCGATGGAGTCAGAGGACGGCGTTGAGTTCGCTGAGCGGATGATCGTCAGCTACGAGTGCCCGATGGCGCACGTCACCAAGATCCCGATGTCCACGGAGGCCGAAGTACCCCCCACCTGGGAGTGCCCTGAATGCGGGCAGCCCGCAGCACGGCGTGGTGAGGACGAGCCCGAGCCCGACGAGCCCAGGAAGACCCCCCGTACCCATTGGGACATGCTCCTGGAGCGCCGCAAGGTCGAGGAGCTCGAGGTTCTTCTCAACGAGCGTCTCGAGGCTCTACGCAGCGGTGAGGTCTACCGCGAGAGGGTCAGCGGCTGACAGTCCTGAAGACCTGTGTGGACCAGATCGAAAGGGCCATCCTTCACGGGTGGTCCTTTCGATGTCCTTCTTGGATGACGTCAGATGATGTCGGTCAGGAACGTTTCTGACGCGATGAGGCTGACGGGTGCCGCTGGTACCCCGTCGCAGCCCGGCGGCGCTTGTCCCGCGCTGCACGTAGCCGGCTTCCGGCGATCTTGGCGGCGTCGAGCAACTGCCCGGAGCGCTTGGCGACACCCCAACGGGTCACTAGGGACAGCTCCTCGGTGAAGATCCCCCCGGAGAGCTTGGACTGGCCGGCCTCACGCTCCAGGAAGGTGATCGGCATCTCCACGATGCGGCCCCCGACCTCGTCGACGAGCTTGGTCATATTGACCTGGAACCCGTACCCGAGGGCCTCAACCTCGCCCAGGTCCATACGGCGCAGGACGGAGGCTCGGAAGACCCGGAAGCCCGCGGTCGCGTCCTTGACCCGCAGCCCCAGCATGGCGTTGATGTAGAGATTCCCGGCCTTGGACAGGGCCACCCGCTTGGCGTCCCAGCCTTCGGTAGCGCCACCGGAGACCCACCGCGACCCGATGACGAGATCGGGCTCGTCGGCCATCTCGGCGCGCTGGATGAGCAGGGTCAGATCCTCGGCCCGGTGGGAGCCGTCAGCATCCATCTCAACGATGAGCTCGTAGCCGGCCGCCAGCGCCCAGGAGAATCCGGCGAGGTAGGCCGGTCCCAACCCGTTCTTCTCCGAGCGGTGCAGGACGTGGATGTGGGAGTCCCCGTCGGCACGGGTGTCGGCGTAGTCACCGGTGCCGTCGGGGGAACCGTCGTCGACGACGAGAATGTCCGCCTCGGGAGCGTGCTCGCGGACCCGGTCCAGTGCCGTGGGCAGGGACTCGATCTCGTTGTAGGTCGGGATGACGACGAGTGCCTTCACTTCTCTCTCCAAGGTTGAGGTGTGTGGCGCCGCGGCCACTTGAGACACCCCGAGGGTATCTGAGATCAGCGTCGACGCCGGTGAACCTGAGCCGTCGTCTTCCTACGCAGACGTACCTGACCGACAATACCTGCGCTGAGCAGCAGGCCCGCACCGGCCAGGATGATGAGGCCGGGGACGGGGCCGAGGCGGTCGGCGACGGTTTGTGAGCTGCGCAGCGGGACATCGGCCACGAGGCTCGCCTGAGTATAGGGCCGGGTCACCTGCTCGACCTCGCCGCGGGGGTTGATAATCGCGGTGTAACCGACGGTGGAGGCCTGGATGACGCTGCGGCCGTGCACCACTGCCTGGACGCGGCCCTGGGCGAGCTGCTGGGCGGCCTCGCCGGAGTCGAGGAAGGAGGCGTTATTGGTCGGGATGACGATGGCCTGCCCACCCTGCCTGACGCCGGTGCGCAGAGCGTCGTCGTAGGCGACCTCGAAGCAGATCCCCATGGCGAAGGTGACCTCTCGGTCCTGGGAGACGGCGGGAACCGTCAGCGTGCTGGACCCGGTGCCGGGCAGCATATCGATGCCGACCCGGTCTACCTGGGTGGTCAGGCGCCGCACGAGGGAACGAGCGGGAATGTACTCGGCGAAGGGCACGGGCCGGTGCTTGCGGTAGTACGGATGAGTCGTCTTCCCGGAGACGTCTCCGGGATTCCACACGAGGACGTCGTTGTAGCGGATGTCGTCGACGAAGGGCACTGCGCCCACGAGCACCGGTGCCTGGACAGCCTGGGCCGCCTCATCGACGATGGCCGCCGAGGCCGGGTAGTCGCGCGGGTCCAGGTCGGCGGAGTTCTCCGGCCATATGACCATGTCGAGGTTTCCAGGGCCGACGTCGTCGGCCAGCTTCCGCGTGGCCTCAGCGTGGTTGCCAGTCACCTCCAGGGCCCGGTTGAAGGCGTCCTCGAAGTCGGTGGCGACGTTTCCCTGGACGGCTCCGACACGAACGGTTCCGTTCTCGGCTCGTGTATCCAGCGGCAGTAGCCGCGGTGCGACGAGCAGAGCCGCGGCGAGCGCCGTGGAGACGACGACGGGGACGAGGCGACGCTCATAGAGGGTCTTCGCCATGTGAGCAACGCATGCAGCGGCCAGAGCTACCAGCAGTCCTACGCCGGTGCTGCCGACATAGGCGGCTGCAGGCAGGACCGGGGCGTCGGCCATGGCGAAGGCCAGACGCCCGAAGGGAAAACCGCCCAGTGGCCACACCGAGCGCAGCTCCTCGACGCCCGACCACAGAAGAGCGAAGGCGAGAACACCCCGGGCACCAGCGGGCACATGGTGCAGCGGGTTTCGGCCGCTGGAGGCCCCCTCAAGCAGTGGGAGCCGGCTGACCAGAGCCCACGCGCCGCCGAGGCCGGCCAGGTAGAGCGACTCGAAGAGCGTCAGCGCGATCCAGCCGATCGGGTTGCCCATCCCCACCATCGTGAAGTGCAGCAGGGGTGTGAACAGGCCGAGGCCGTAGAACAGCCCCAGACCGGTACCGGGCCAGAACCGGCGGCCTCGGACGAGCAGCATGAGTGTCCCGACCCCAATGAGGGACGACCACCACAGGTTTATCGGCGGAAAGGCGGTGTAGGTGGCCAGGCCCGCCAGCATCGCCACAGCCGCGGGGGCTGATCGGCGAAGCCAACGGGTGGACCAGGAGGGCACTGTCACGCGGTGAAGCATACGGGCAATGCGCCGGCGCCTCCTCTCATTCTCGACGGATGACAGCCGTCAGTCGTTATGGCGCTCCTGTGTTCCCAGGAGCCGGTGGTACAGCGGGTGGCAGGCGCCCAGGGCGAGGCCCGTGATGACCAATCCGACGGTGATGACACCGACTACCAGCGGAGACGCACCGGACGTTGGAGAAGTCCCCATCAGGAGCGAGCCCATGACGATGCCCAGACCCGCACCGCCCAGAACGGCGAGGAGGAGCGGTGTGTAGGCCTCCATCCACATGACGCGCAGGCCGTAGCCTGCAGGAGCGCCCATGCGATGCAGGCTGCGGGACTGCTCCGCGCGCTCGATGGTTCCTGAGGCCTGGGTGATGAGGATGGAGGTGGCCGTTAGGGCGAACCCGAAGGCCAGGGTGATGACGGCCCCCTTGTCAACGTCCCACAGGATGCTGCAAACGAAGGACTCGGCCGAATCGGCTTCCGTCGTCGTCATGGCGCTCAACCCCAGCGGCATGAGTGACATGAAACCGCCGATGAAGGCCAGCAGCCCCATGGCGGAGACCCGGTGCCACGTCGCGGTGGGGGCTGCCTGGATCCGGCGAGCGGTCCAACGCATGACCGGGCCGCGTAGCCGGGCGAGCCCTCGGGAGAGCAGCTGCGTGAACCATGACCCGGCCAGGTCGAAGACGGCGATGAGTGCCACGATCATGACGCACACGATGATATAACGATGCTGTGACGGTACCGACCGAATGATGTGCGGGGCACTGAACAGCGTCACAAGGAACACGACGATGCGCCAGACGCCGGCGCGCGGTCCGTTGGTTCGTCGTGAGACGCCCAGAGGGGAGATCCGGACCTGGCGCAGCCCCCGCCATGCCGAGACCTGGCCGACCGCGAGGACCCCCACCAGGACGGCGGCCAGGAACCGTAGCGGCAACACCATCTCACTGGCAGTGATCCGGGTTCCCATGACGGTGAGGCTGCTCCAGGCGGGAAGAGTGACCAGGTAGGCTGCAGTGCCAATGACTGCGCCGGCAGCCGACTGCACGAGGGCGTCCAGCAGGGACATTCGGGTGACGTCCGCCCCGGACAGGCCCATCAGGCGCAGAACAGCCAGGCGCCTCTCACGGCTGCGCGCTCCCAGGACCGCGGCGCTAGAGGCCAGCCCCACCATGGCTGGCACCAGCATGGCGCAGGCCAGAACGGACATGCTGAGGTACTGCGAAGCCATGAAGTCGAAGCCGTAGCCCGCGTTCTTGGCCGCGGCCTCCCATACCGGAACCCGTTCCGGGTGCGTTCCACGGCTGTAGAGCATCCATGTACCCCCGGCGACGGTCAGGGCTGCACAGGTGGCCACGGTGTATGCCAAAACGCTAGCCAGGTACAGCAGCGTCTCCCCCTCGCGGGAGGTGAGGCGTGCGCGGGTCAGACGCGCGGTGAGGCGGGCGAGAACCGCGAGACCGGGTCGGGAGACCGCAACGCGGGATGAGCCTGTCGCAAGCACGGCGGCAGAGCTGGGAACCGAGGTGGTCATCGAGGTGCTCATCGGGCGACCTCCGACTCTGCGGCTTGCATGGAACCACGGGCTGTGCTGGCGTTCAGGCGGCGGTCTGAGTGGACCAGTCCGTCACGGATCTCGATAAGGCGTGAGCACCAGCGAGCAACATTGACGTCGTGCGTCACCACGACCAGCGTCGCGCCGGCCATGGAGGCGGCCGCTGTCAGCAGCTGCATCATCTCGTGACCGGTTGCCTGGTCCAGTGCCCCGGAGGGCTCGTCGGCGAAGATGGCACGGGGGCTACCCACCAGCGCCCGGGCGATCGCGACCCGCTGGGCCTGACCGCCGGACATCTGCGCAGGGCGCCGCCCCCTGAGATCCGCCAGGCCGAGCCGTGCGAGCACCTCATCGGCGGCGCGCAGTGCCGAACGCGTCGGTGTTCCGGTAAGCATGAGCGGAAGAGCCACGTTCTCCCGAGCCGGCAGCTCGGGGATGAGCTGGCTGTCCTGAAAGACGAATCCCAGCTCGCGCAGTCGCAGATGGGATCGCTGCGCATCAGTGAGACGGGAGATCTCGGTGCCCCCGAAGCCTACGCTCCCCTGATCCGGGACGAGAACTCCGGACAGGCAGTGCAGCAGGGTCGACTTGCCCGAGCCCGAGGGCCCCATGATCGCGACGCTCTCACCTGCGGAGACGTTGATAGTCAGGCCGGCCAGAGCCGTCACCGTACCGAAGCGCTTGACAATGTCGCTGGTGGTGATCAGTGGTGTGCTCATGGCTCTTATTTCATCGTTTTCTCGACGCGATCGCGATAGTGCTCGCACTGCTGTCGAGGTAGTGCTGGGTATACCTCTCGGGTAGTTGGTGCCCAGCCTGACGCCTCAGGCGAACGGGACACGGTACCTTGGGAGCGTGCAGCTCAGGTTCTCTCCGCGATGGCTCGGCAGGTCCAGACCCACGCATGAGGCCGTTGCCGCCCGGCGGATCGCCGAGCTGACGGCCTCCCGTCGGAAGATTGTTGCGGCCTACGAGATCGAGCGCCGCCGTATCGAACGCGATCTGCACGACGGCGCTCAGCAACGGCTCGTCGTCGGGCTCATGAAGCTCGGTGAGGCACAGCTCTCCCCCGCCGTCACCGCGGATCCCGCACTCGCCGCTCTTCTGGGCGAGGCGAAGTCGGCCATCGCCGGCGGGCTCGAGTCGCTGCGCACCACAGTGCGCGGCATCCACCCCCAGGTGCTCACTGATCTCGGCCTGAAGGCTGCTCTGACAGACGCGGTGGATCGGGCAGACAGGACCGGCAGGACCGTCAGAATCGTCTGTCCGCACCCTCTGCCGACGATGCCCGAGGGAGTGCTGGCCGCGGCCTACTTCTTCGCCCTGGAGGCGATGACCAACGCGCTCAAACACGCCCCTGATGCAGAAGTGACAATCCTGCTGAGCGTGGATAAGAACCTGAGGGTCTGCGTCGTCGACACCGGGGCCGGCGGGGCCTACCTCCAGCCGGGTCACGGCCTGGCGGGCATGAGGGAACGACTCGCGGCCTTCGGTGGAGAGCTTCTGCTGTCCAGTCCCCCGGGTGGGCCGACCCAGGTCGCAGCGCACCTGCCCCTCCTCCTGGCCCGCGGGGAGAGCGGCATCGGCATGGACGGCGTAGACAGTACGGGCGGCACGATTAACGCAGAAGGGCGGGAGACATGAGTACGGCCCCCTCACTGGTACTCGCCGATGACTCGGCCCTCCTGCGCGAGGGGCTGGCAGGTCTGCTGGAGCGCCAGGGCTACGACGTCATCGCCCGGGAGAGCAGTGCACCGGCTCTCATCCGGCGCATCGACCACCTGGGTAGCCAGGGACACCTACCCGATGCTGTGATCACCGATGTCCGCATGCCTCCGTCCATGAGGAACGACGGGCTGGAGGCCGCGCTGGACATTCGGCGCCGCCACCCCTCCGTTTCCATCATGGTGCTCAGCCAGTACGTGTCTGCGACCTACGCCCAGCAGCTCCTCGCCTCCGATGCCCCGGCAGACGCCGGTGGGTCGGGGTATCTGCTCAAGGACAGGGTCTCGGAGGTCGCGGACTTCCTGGGCTCTCTGCGAGTGGTCCTGGCCGGAGGCATGGTGACCGACCCGGAGGTGGCCCGTGCCATGGTGCGCAGCTCTCGCTCAGGACTCGCAGATCTGACGCCGCGCGAGCTCGAGGTCCTCGAGCTCATGGCCCGGGGGCTGTCGAACAGTCAGATCTCGGCCCAGATGGTTGTGTCGGGGGCAGCAGTTGCCAAGCACGTCTCGGCGATCTTCCTCAAGCTGGGGCTGGACCCCTCCGAGGAGAACCGGCGGGTGCGCGCCATCCTCGCCTTCCTCGGTGACGGGCTCAGCAGGTAGCTCTCAGTCGTGAAGCCCGGCGGCGCGCCAGGGCGTGGTGCACGGGCTGCCAGGCCAGTGCCAGCAGGGTGCCGGTGATCGCCCCGATGAGGCAGGACATGGCTGTTCCTGTGATCCAGGACAGGATCGGGTTGTGGGTGAGTTCCTCGGCCCACTCGATGGCGTGGTGCAACGGATGGAAGCCGACCTTGGCGAGGTTGAGTGCCAGGATGTGGCCACCGACCCACAGCATCGCCACGGTGCCGACGATCCCGATGCCGCGGAAGAGCGCCGGTGCCGACTTCACGATCGCGCGGCCGAGCGCTTGGGTGGCTCTGGTACGGCCACTGGATGCCAGGTGCGCCCCGGCGTCGTCGAGCTTGATGAGCGCGGCGACCAGACCGTAGACGGCGAAGGTGATGAGCAGGGCGATGAGAACCAGGACGATGATTCGCCGCATGGAGGACTCCCCCTCCACCTCGGCCAGGGCCAGCAGCATGATCTCGGTGGACAGGACGAAGTCCGTGGTGATGGCCTGACGGACGATCTGGGCCTCGTCGACCGGGCCGGTCTCCTCCTCTGCATGAGCAGTGATACCGAAGCGCTCCAGGATCTTCTCCCCGCCCTCGAAGCACAGGTAGGCACCACCGAAAATGAGTGCGACCGGCAGGAGCACCGGCGCCACCGCAGTCAGCAGCAGGCCGATCGGCAGGATGAAGAGAAGCTTGTTGCGAAGCGAGCCCAGCGTGATCTTCTTGATGATCGGCAGCTCGCGATCCGGGGTGATGCCTGTGACGTACTGGGGCGTGGTGGCCACGTCGTCAACGGCGGCCGCCGATACCTTCGCGGAGGTCTTGACGGCGATCGAGGCCGTGTCGTCAACAGTGGACAGCGTCAGCTTGGCGAGCGTGGCAATGTCGTCGAGGAGAGCGAAGAAGCCTGACATAGGGGCATGAGTCCTGTCGTTCGAGGTGTCGGCTGCGACGAGCCTACCCGCCGCGGTGCCCTGAGGCGGCTGGAGAGCGCAGGGCAGGCATCTCACATGGCGGACCAGCTCACCACTCCCCGGTTGAGATCCAGGGAGGCCTCGGCGGCCCGTATCGACAGGTTGGTGACCGCTCTGGCCTGATCGGCAGCGGCATCCGGTGGTGGTGAGAGGCTCGCGATCTGGCCGACGACGTCGAGCAGCTGCTTGCACCAGCGCACGAAGTCCCCGGCCGTCAGCTCTGTGGCATCGAGGATGTCCGCCAGCTGGGCGCCGTCGCACCATGCCTGGACGGCTCCGGCCAACGCCGGCTCGGCTCCCGAGGACGCCTCGATACGAGCCAGGGACTCCAGGTCATGGATCCGGTGCGAGACCCCCAGCTGTGTGCGCAGGCACTGGCCGAGTCTGGACCCGGGTGCCACCGGAAGCCCGATCGACTGCGCGCTCAGCCGTGGCTCGTAGACGCAGGCGCTCAGCGCCCCGGCAAGTTCCCCCGCGCTGAGACCCTCGAAGACGCCCGTGCGCAGGCACTCGGTGATGAGTAGGTCCCGCTCAGCGTAGATCCGAGCCAGGATTCCGCCGGCACCGGTGACCCGCAGCTCGCGCTCCGGGTGGCCGCGGTCCACGGGCCGCAGGTAGCCCAGCTCGAGCAGTACCTCGCACACAGCGTCGAAGAGACGCGCAATGGTGCCGGTACGGGTCTCGATGCGCCGCTGGAGACGCTCGGCCTCGGCCTTGGCCCTGGACCACTTGCGGCCGATCCGAGCGTGTCCCTCCCGGTCGGGGCACCCGTGACAGGGGTGCGAGCGCATTTCGTGGCGCAGTCGCTCAAGGTTCTCAATCGCGCTGTCCCGGCGAGCCTGTGCTCGTCCGGAGCGGGTACGCGTGCGTCTTGTGCCGTCCTCCAGGTCCCCGGCGCGCAGAGCATCCACCAGGCGCTGGACGAGCCGGTCACGGTCCCGGGGCCGGTGCGGGTCCACCGACTCGGCCACCCGCAGCGCGCCCACGCGCATGACACCGTCCGGCGCCGTGTCCGGGGTCAGGGTGACGACCCGCGAGTCCTCCCCCAGCACCGTGATGCTGGGGATCCCGGTGCGGTCCGCACCGATCTCCAGGACGATGCCGTGCCGGCGACGTCGGCCCTTGCGGAAGACGACGACGTCGCCGCGCCCCAGCGTGCTCATGGCCCTGCCCGTCTCGCTGCGGCGCGCGGCGGCCTTGTCACGCGACAGGTCCGCCTCGGCGTCGGCGATGGCCTGGCGCAGGGCTGCGTACTCGCGGAAGTCCCCCAGGCGGCAGGTCATGTCCTTTTCCAGACCCTCCAGGCTGCGGCGCCTGCGGCGTGCCTGGGCAGCCAGCTCCACGACGCCGCGGTCGGCCTGGAACTGGGCGAAGGACTCCTCGAGCACCTCGCGGACCCGTGCCCGAGGCATGCGCTCGAGCAGGTTGACGGCCATGTTGTAGGTCGGACGGAAGGCGGAGACCAGCGGGTAGGTGCGCCGGGAGGCCAGTGAGGAGACCGTGGCCGGCTCGACGTCGTCGGCGGCCAGGACTACGGCGTGGCCCTCGATGTCGATGCCGCGCCGCCCCGCCCGCCCGGTGAGCTGGGTGTACTCCCCCGGGCTGAGGGTGACGTGGGCCGAGCCGTTCCACTTGCGCAGCGACTCCAGGACCACCGTACGCGCGGGCATGTTGATGCCCAGCGCCAGGGTCTCGGTGGCGTAGACGACCTTGACCAGACCCGCGCTGAAGAGCTCCTCGACGGTCTCCTTGAACACGGGCAGCAGCCCCGCGTGGTGCGCCGCGACGCCGCGCTCCAGGGCATGGGCCCAGAAGTGGAAGCCCAGAACTCCCAGGTCGCCGGCCGGGATGTCCGCGGTACGCCGCTCGATCACTTCACGGATCCGGGCCGCCTCGGCCTCGGTGGTCAGGTCCACCCCGGCGCTCACCACCTGGTGGATGGCCTGCTCGCAGCCGGCTCGGGAGAAGACGAAGACGATGGCGGGCAGCAGGGTCGCCTCCTCCAGGGCCTTGATGACCTGCAGTCGCGAGGGTGGCTTGAGTCGCGCCGTGCGGGCGCCACCCTCACCGCGGCGGGGCGCGCGTCCGCCTCTTGCGGAGCGCTTCCAGGGCTGCGGTCCCCGGCCGGATCCGCCACCGCGGCTGCGGTAGCTGTTCTTGGAGGCGCCCCCGGAGGCGGCGGCGCGCCGGGCCTGCTTGACGGCCTTGAGCAGCTCGGGGTTGAGCGGGGGCTGCACAGACTGCTCCGTCTGCTCTGTCCGCTCCGGCTCCGCCGTGCCGGTGGGGTTGGCGGGTTCTGTGCCATCGGTGGGGTGGGAGTACAACGGCAGCAGCCGGCGACCGACCATCATGTGCTGGGTCAGCGGGACGGGGCGATCCTCGGAGACGACGACGGCGGTTCTTCCCCGCACCTGGCCGAGCCAGTCACCGAACTCCTCGGCGTTGGAGACCGTGGCGGACAGGGAGATCACCTGGACCTCGGCGGGCAGGTGGATGATGACCTCCTCCCACACCGGCCCGCGGAAGCGGTCGGCCAGGTAGTGGACCTCGTCCATGACCACGAAGCCCAGCCGATTCAGATCGCGAGAGCCCGAGTAGAGCATGTTGCGCAGCACCTCGGTGGTCATGACCACGACGTCCGCGTGCGGGTTGACGGAACTGTCTCCGGTGAGCAGCCCCACCTTCTCCTCGCCGTGCCGGGCCACGAGGTCCAGGTACTTCTGGTTGCTCAGAGCCTTGATCGGCGTGGTGTAGAAGGTCTTGAACCCCCGGACCAGCCCGAGGTGGACGGCGAACTCCCCCACCACCGTCTTACCGGCCCCCGTCGGAGCCGCAACGAGAACGCCCTCGCCTTTTTCAACAGCGGCACAGGCCTTCTCCTGGAACGGGTCGAGAGAGAAGGAGTAACCCTGGGAGAAGCGGGCGAGCTCACTGCTGGCGACGGCCTGTCGACGACGAGATGCGGCATAGCGCTCGGCTGGAGAGCTCATGGGGACACCCTACGGGCCGGATCCACCCTGGGCCGGCAGGAGCAGCCTCACGGCGTCGGGGACGGCCTCGAGGCGCAGAGGCAGCTCGGCCAGGGGCTCGCCGTCGGCGAAGGGGCGCGGGGGCGGGCGCAGGCCCCGGTCGCGGCCGGTGCGCTCGTCCAGCGCCTCAATGGTGATGCTGCGACTACGCTCGATGTGGACGGCCGGGTCAGTCAGGTGAGTACCGCTGGACAGCCGGCCGAACAGAGCGACCAGGCGGGCTCTGCCCACGGGATCCAGGCGCAGGATCTCCAGCAGACCATCAGTGGGATCGGCCTCGGGCGCCAGGTCCATACCGCCGCCGACGTAGCGCGTGTTGGCCACCGCCAGCAGGAGTGCGGAGCCGTCCCAGGTGCCCGTGTCGGTAGTGACCCGGTAGCCGTAGGGCGCCATCGCCACGAGCTCGGCTATCAAGGCTCGTACGTAGCGTCCCTCGTGAGCGGGCCAGGTCAAGGCGTTGGCGCGAGCGTTGACGGCGGCATCCAGGCCGGCGCTCACCACGGCCAGAGACCAGCGGTGTTGTGGGGCGAGCAGGGCGCCGTCCGGGCGGGAGGCGTAGATCGCGTCGATCGCCGTGATCGCTCCCTCACCGGACAGTGCCTGGTCGATGAGGTGGGCGGAGGCGACCGCATCCCGTCTGGGCAGGCCGAAGTGCCTGGCGATGTCGTTGCCGGTGCCGGTGGCCACGATGCCCAGCGGCACATCCGTCATGGCGACGATGTCCACGCCCAGGTGCACCATGCCGTCACCGCCGACGACGACCAGCGCCTCGACGTCCTGGTTTGGTCCGTCTCCCAGAAGGGCGCGGCCAGCACGACGCGCCTGTTCATACGAGCTGCCGCGCACGTGGAGCACCTCGTGCCCGGCCTCGCCCAGGAGCCGGCGGGTGACGTCGTCGGCAGCCGCATGACGGCCGCGTCCGGAGGAGGGATTGGACAGCAGGGCTATACGCATGAGGGGACAGATGCGAAGGTCAGGAAGAACGGCTGAGATGTCTGGCTACTCGGTCAGGGCGGCCTCCAGCTCAGCATCGAGCTGATCGCGTTTCCTCTCCACCCGCTTGTCATGCTGGATCGAGATGAAGCAGGCCAGGAAGTACAGGCCGGTCACGGGAAGAGCCATGAAGATCATGGACCAGGGATCGGGCAGCGGGTTGGCGAAGGCCATGAAGGTGAAGATGGCAACGACGGCCCAGCGCCAGCCCTTGAGCATTGTCGTACCCTTCATGAGCCCCAGCATGTTGAGGGCGACGAGGAGCTCGGGCAGGAGGAAGGCGAGTCCGAAGACGAGCACCAGTCGCATGGTGAAGGTCAGGTAGACGCCTGCGTTGATGAGTCCCGCCGTAGGACCATCAGGAATGAAGCTGGTGAGGATGGCAACCGCATGTGGCATGACCCAGACCCCCAGGGCGGCGCCAGCAGAGAAGAGCAACAGTCCCACGACGCCGTAGGCCCAGGTGTAGACCTTCTCCTTGCGGGTCATGCCCGGCCCCACAAAGGCCCAGAACTCGTACATCCACAGCGGGGCGGAGAACAGGACGCCGAGCCAGATGGAGACCTGGAGCCTCATATCGAAGGAGGCAAGGATCGTGTCGAAGTTCAGCGTGAGGTTGGCGCCGCGGGCATTGGCGGCCTCGATCGGTCGGGTGATGAGGGAGAAGGCCCGCTCGTACAGCAGGTAGCCCACAACCGACATCACCAGGACGCCTAGGGCAGAGATGAAGAGCCGGTTGCGCAGCTCACGCAAGTGGTCCCCGATGGACATGCGCGCCTCGGGGTTGTCCTTGCGCCTCGATCGCTTGATTCGAGGGAGCTTGGGCACCACAGCCTCCTTCGTCTCCAGGTCACCGGTTCCTACCGGATGCCGTCACTTCTGGGAAGAGCCCTCGGCGCTCTGAGCGGTCTGACCGGACTGGGTGGGCTCGGTGTAGTAGGTGCCCTCCTGAGGCTGCTGCTGGATCTGGGCTGCAGGCTTCTTGTCGTCGTCCTCGTCGCGCAGCTCCTTGACCTCCTTCTTGAAGACCTTCATGGACTGGCCCACGCTCCGGGCGATGTCAGGCAGCTTGCTGGAACCAAAGACCAGCAGGACGAGGACAAGCAGGACGACGATATGCGTCGGAGTGAACTTCACGGCGCTGCTCCTTGCAGATAGGGGGCTATCGATACGGGCTGAGTGTAGCCTCCCTGGCGGGTGCCTCAGAATGACGGTGCTGCCGGTTCTCCCCAAGGCGGACGGAGCCGGCTACTCTTGGGGAGGCCTCACTCCGCATCAGTGTCATAGGAGGTCAGGGCCTGTTGAGCGGCCTCTGCGGCGTTCTGGGCAAGGTCCGCGGGCTCGACGGCGATGAGGTGGCGGCCCGCCGAGAGCACCAGCCCAATGAGCCAGGTCCGGTCACGTCCCTCCACAACGACCCTGAGACTGCCGTCCGCAGTCTCCTCCTGGGAGATGCATGGGACCTGCTCCACGAGCCAGCGGCCCGTCGGACGCAGCGTCAGTGTGGCGCGGGGCCGTTCCTCTGCGGAGTGATCGACATCGGGGTCGTTCCTTCTGTGCGAGGCGCGATGCCGGACGGCAGGAGCGTCGAGCACCTCGATAGACGTGATCCGGTCCAGACGGAAACTGCGCTCAGCCTTGGCACTGCGGCACCAGGCTACGAGTGTCATATGGGATCCGTCACTCTTCAAGGCGATGGGGTCGACGTCCCGCTCGGAGGGGGTATCGGTGGCGGAGACATAGACCAGGTGAAGTCGGCGCCTGTCCCGCAGCGCGGAGTGCACGGCGGTCAGGAGCTGGGCCGTGCGACCGGAACGGTCGGCATACTCGGAGACCAGGCTGGGTGGAGGGCCGGCTTTCACATCGACCTGCGCCTCAGCGTCGTCGGCGGAAGCATCTGCGGTGAGCAGGTCGGCGACCGCCCGCTGGGTGGAGGCGATCGCGGGTGCGGAGCCCTCGTCGTCGACCAGGAGATCGGCGAGCACCCTGAGTGCCATGAGCAAGGAGATCGCCTCCTGCCGGGTGAGGCGAACCGGGCGGTCCAGTCCCAGTGGCTCGGCGAGGCTCAGGCGCCCGGCATCGAAGTCGGAGGCATCGAAGTCCACGAGGTCCCCGTGCAGACCGCCAGGCAGTCCGGAGACCCACAACGTGTTGACGTCCCGCTCAATGACAGCCGGAGTGACGCCGAAGTGCCTGGCGGCCTCCTTGATGGACACGCCGGGGTTGTCCGCGACCCAGGCGGGCAGGGCGAGCAGTCGCGTGAGCTGGTCGGAGGTGGAGACGCGCGCCATCGTCAGTTCCCCTCCGAGGTCGTGAGCGCGGCGGCACCTCGCAGATGGGCCAGGACAGCCTCGCGTAAGGAGGACGGAGCGAGGACCACCGCACTATCCCCGAGGGCGGCCACGGTGCCGGCGAAGGAGAAGGGGTCCTCGTACTCGACGGAGATGAGGTCGCGGCCCTTCAGGTGCGCAGGCAGGTCGGTCTGGGGATCCGGCTCGGGATCGAGGTGAGCACCGGCCAGACGCAGCCCCAGGGCGCGTCCCGGCAGCACGGCGAGAAGTGCCCGCCGGCGGGGCGGGGTGCTGGCGGGCAACCGTGTGAAGGCACCGGGGTGTCCATGGACGATCACCTGCCCCGCAATGCGGGCCAGGCGGAAGGTCAGCAGCCTGACGGCGGTTCCTTCCGGTTCCTCTGAGCCCCTGGTGCTGTTCGTGTCGTGGACCGCAGATGGCTCGACGGCGTCGAGGTACCAGGCGCCGTCGGCCAGGCGCAGGTGATGGGGCTCGACGGTGCGGGCACGAGTACTGCCCGAGCGGGCGGAGACGTAGTCGAAGGTGACCAGGCGACGTTCGTCGACCGCGGCGACAAGGGCCTCGGGGATCTCGTCACCAGACAGATCCGCGGTGAGAGCCGGAAGGCCGGTGGAACTGCTTCCCGTCGGTCCCTCGCTCACGGCCCTCAGCTTGGTCAGGGCCCGCTTGGCGGTGGCGGGCAGGTCCCCGCCGCGCCAGGCGGAGGCAGCCAGGCTCAGGCAGGCCGCCTGCTCGGCGCTCAGGTGCAGCGCTGGCAGGGCGTAGTCCTCCTCGTCAATGCGGTAGCGGGGCTCCTCTGGACGCCCGGTTGTGGTCACCTCGATGCCGAGCTCACGCAGCGTGTCCTTGTCCCGCTCGAACTTGCGGCGCGCCGAGTCCGGGTTGGTGGCCGGGCCGCTTGATGCGTACCCCGGCACGCCGGCGACAAGCTCCTCGGCACTGAGCCCGGCGCTGGTGTTGCGAAGGGTGAGTAGGAGGCTCACCAGGCGCTCCTCGGTACTACGGGTCTGCTGGCTCACGGTCCCCCAGCCTAGGAGAATCGGGCGGCCTGCGGCTCGTGGCGCGCGTGCCCGGATAGTCTGCCGCCATGATGTGGCGCGACGGCGTAGTGAGCGGGACCAGAGCGGCATGGGGCCCCGAGGGGCGCTCCTGCGCGGTGCTGGACGTGGAGATCACGAGAGCGCCGAGCGGTGCGCGCAGCCTGCTGCCCGGCCAGCGGGTCCGCGCGGTCGCCTACGAGGCCCTCGCCGGGGTTCCCATCGACGGGGAGCGGGTGAGGCTGGAGGTCTCAGCCCTCGACCGCGCCCTGGGCACAGGAGGACACGCCATGGTCAGTGCCCGCCTGGATATCCTTCCCGCTGACCCACCCCGCGAGGGGCACCTCGTCAAGGCCCGCTACATGCCTGATCAGGTGATGGTCACCGGCGTCGACGAGCAGGGCACCGACCACCACGGCCTGCTGTCCCGACCGATCGGCGAGCTCGATCTGGAGGGGATGCCAGCGGTGGTGGCCGACCTGCACTCGAGCCTGCCGGCCGTACTCGCCGGGCTGCGCTCCCCCGACGGTGCGGAGCAGCCGCGCGTCGTCTACATCATGACCGACGGCGGGGCCCTGCCCCTTGCCTACTCACGCCTCGCCGCCGCCCTGCGTGAGGCCGGGTGGCTGGCCGGGACCGTGACGGCCGGGCAGGCCTGGGGTGGTGATATTGAGGCGGTCAGCGTCCACAACGCACTCCTGGCCGCCCGGCACGTGCTGCACGCGGATGCCGCCGTCGTCATTCAGGGCCCCGGGAACCTGGGCACAGAGACGCCCTGGGGCTTCTCCGGGGTGGCCTGCGGGGACACGGTCAATGCCATCGCCGCCCTGGGCGGGCGAGCGGTGGCTTGCCTGCGTGTCTCCCAGGCCGACGCCCGCGCTCGCCACCGAGGTGTATCCCACCACTCGATGACCGCCTACGGACGGGTCGCCCTGGCGGGGGCCGACATCGTCGTCACCGACATGGAAGGGGAACTGGGGGCGCAGGTGCGCCAGGAGGCCGAGGCCCTGTGCGCACCGCGGCGGGGCGCCGTGCAGCACCGCCTCATCGAGATCCCCTCCGATGGGCTCCTGGAGCGGCTGCGTGCGGCCGAGGCGGAGACCGGAGTGAGACTGTCCACCATGCGGCTGGGCCTCGAGGAGGACGCGGCCGCCTTCATCACCGCGGCCGCGGCGGGCCGCCACGTGTGCCAGCTCCTGCGCACGGGGACGGCGCGTGGCTGATCGAGGCGCCCGGGTGGGCTCACCGGTCGAAGAAGCGGCACTGGCCCTGACGACGAACCTGTCGGCGGCCTACGACTGGCGGGCCCGTCACCGTATGCTGCTGAGGCGAGCAGGCCGCTGGTCGCGGTACTCCGTCCCGGTGGTGGACGTGGCCCTGGGGATCATCTTCCTCGCCTTCGCCCTGGAGTCGCTCACCTTCATCCTCCGCTTCGGCGCCTACGCCGTCTACGTCGCCGACTCCGCCCTGTGCACGGCGCTGGCGCTGACGCAGTTCGGCAGGCTGCGCCTCTTGCACGCCTCCTTCATCGCGACCTACACGCTACTGGCAGCCTACGCGGTGCTCGTCGCCGTCTCCCCGGTCAACCTCGGACTCAACCCGATCATCGCCACGGCCATCACCAGCCTCTACACCGTCACCCGATGGGAGCCCGACCGGCGCTGGGGCATGACGGCACTCCTGCTGGCGCTGGCCGGCGCTCTGGTCAATCCTGTTACCTTCAGCTCCTACTCCAGGCCGAACCAGTCCGGCGTGAATCCCACAGTGGGCGATGACTCGATCTGGGCCCTTATCATGGTCCGGACACTAACCAGCCTGGTGTTCGTCGGTGCCGTGGTACTGACCTACCTGCTGGCGTCCTCCCGGCGCCGGGTCGCCGAGAACCAGGCCCGCGACATCGGCATCGCGGCGGCTCAGGCGGTTGCCTCCGAGCGGCTCAGCCTGGCTCGTGAGCTCCATGATCTCGTGGGCCACAGCCTCACGACGATCAAGGTGCAGGCCGCCACCGGCCTGGCTCTGGGCGGTGAGGAGCGACTGCGCAGCACCCTGACCGCCGTGCGCGACACGGCCGACGCATCCCTGACCTCCGTGCGCCAGCTCGTCTCCGTCCTACGCTCCGACACCGGAGAGATCACCCCGCTGGCGGACCTGCGCACCATCCCCGTGCTCATCGAGACGACCCGAGGATCAGGTACCCGTATCAATGCCATGCTGCCGAGGCCAGGAGTGCTGGAGCGCTGCAACGAGGGATGGTCGGCGATACAGCGGCTCACCCTCGTCCGGCTCGTTGGAGAGGCGCTTACCAACGCTGTCAGGCACGGATCCGGTCAGATCGAGCTGAGCCTGATGCTGTCCCCGGCATCGTGCCATCTTCACGTGTCCAACCCGGTGCCCGAGGCGGTGGAGCACTCGCCGTTCGGAGGCAGCGGGCTCGTCGGTCTGGAGGAGCGACTCAGGCTCGTGGGCGGAACCATGACCCACGGCGTTCAGCACGATGATGAGGGCAGCAGCTTCTTCACCCTTGACGTCGACTTTCCTGTGGTGCCGCTCGAGCTGCCCGCGAGCGCCACGGATCCGGACCAGGACTCCGGTGAGATGACCGATGAGACAGGATCAGGAGACTCCAGATGACCCTTAGCACGATCAAGGTCGCCGTTGTCGACGACCAGCCCCTGCTGGTGAGCGCTTTCAGCGCCCTCGTGGACGCGCAACCCGACATGGAGGTCGTTCTGGAGGCCGTCAACGGGCGCGAGGCTGTCGACCGACTCAGTGCCCGAGCCCGTGATTCTCAAGGCAGTACCGACCTGGTGCTCATGGATCTGCGAATGCCTGTGCTGGACGGGATCAGTGCCATTCGTGAGCTGCGCGCCGCACCGGTCACCGCCTCCTTGCGGGTCCTGGTTCTGACCACCTTCGATGATGAGGATCTTGTCTTGGCGGCCCTGGGTGCTGGTGCCAGCGGTTTCCTGCTCAAGGACGCTGAGCCGACGACGCTGCTTGAGGCGGTCCGCGTCGTCGCCCGCGGTGGGTCCTGGTTGGATCCGGCCATCACAGGTACCGTTCTGGCCCATCTCGATACGAGTGCTGATGCGACCACAGGTTCGGGTGCGAATGCTCCACAGCTCCCGACCTCGCCAGTGGAACAGTCCGGCGGTGCCGCACCCGTTGTGGGGGCGCCGGCGGGCCCCTATGATCCCCTGACCGGGCGGGAGGAAGCCGTCCTGGCCCTCGTGTGCCAGGGGCTGAGCAATGCCCAGATCGGCGAGCGGCTCCATGTCGCCGAGTCGACGGTCAAGTCTCACGTCAAGACGATTCTGGGCAAGACCGGCTGCCACAACAGGGTCGAGCTCGTCATCTACGCCCTGACCACCGGGCTCGTGCAACCGCAGTAGCTCTCCTCCCCAGGGAGGAGACGCGACTGTGGGGGCGGGTACGGGCTGTATCCCTGGTGGGGATCTGCCGAGCTACCTGCGCGCACGAGTATGGGGCCATGACATCTCCCCTGACAACAGCTTCTTCCCAGTCCCCTGCCCACGGCGTCGGTGTCGCCCCCGGGCTGAGGCTCACTGGTGTCTCGAAGTCCTTCGGCCGCCAGCAGGTCCTCACTGAGCTCGACCTGTCTGCCTACCCCGGCCGTGTCTACGGGCTGCTCGGTCTCAACGGCGCCGGCAAGTCGACCGCCTTCAACATCGCTCTGGGGCTGCTGAGGCCCGACGCCGGCCGCGTGGAGATCCAGGGCACCCCCTTTTCTCGGCGCAGCCTGGCCCAGGTGGGCGCCTCCATCAACGGCCCCGCGCTCTTCCCCCAGCTGTCCGCCTCTCGCAACCTGCTCGTCCACTGCCGCCTGACCGGCACCTCGCCGGAGGCCATCGCCCCGCTCCTGGAGCGCGTGGGACTGGTGGGAGTCGGTAGGAAGCGTGCCGGCTCCTTCTCCACCGGCATGAAGGTGCGACTGTCCCTGGCCATGGCGCTCCTGACCGACCCGGAGGTCCTCATTCTCGACGAGCCCCAGAACGGGCTGGATCCCCAGGGCATCATCGAGCTGCGCGATCTCGTGCGGGACCTGGCCGACGAGGGCCGCACCGTCGTCGTCTCCAGCCACCAGCTTGGCGAGATCGCACGCATGAGCGACGACATCGGGGTCCTGGCGACCGGTCGTCTCGTCTACGAGGGTCCGCTGGCCGACTTCGCCGACGCCGACGACGAGCGAGCCATGGAAAAGGCCTTCCTGGCGGCGGTCACCGGAGGCGGACGCCGCACCGGGACGGAGGTGTGCGCATGAGCACCGTTGTGCAGCCGCAGCCCCGGGTGAAGGTTCGGGGGAAGGCAGAAGCGAGGGTAGATCTGTGGGACCTGGTGCGTGCCGAGCTCACCCGCAGCCGGCGCACCTTCACCTGGGGCGTCATCGGGGCGACCCTCGTCTTCACCGCTCACACCGTCATCCTGGCGAACGCCTCGATCTCCTCGGGCGTGGTCAGGGAGCTCCAGTGGAACGGCAATGCTCTGGCGTGGATGCACATGTATGCCGGGGCCTTCGCGGTGCCTCTGGGGCTGCTGACCGGGGTGATGGCCCAGTGGCGTGAGCGGCGGTGGCGTCAGGGCGGGACGGCCTGGCGCGCCGTTGAGCCGCGCCGGGTGGCGGCTGCCCGCCTCGTAGTACTGAGCCTGTCCGCGCTGGCCTGCCAGGTGGCACTGGTCGCCCCGGTGGTGGGGCACGCTCTTATCGTCGGCAGCGGCTGGGGCCCCTGGGACAGGTATCTGCTGTTCGCCGCCTATATGTGGATCGTCGTCACCGGGGCCTGCGCCTGGGGCATGGCAGCCTTCCGCGTGCTGCGAGTCATCGCCGTCGGGGTCGCCCCTGTCCTCGGCTTCGTCTGGTCCGTGGTGGGTGTGGTCCAGGCCGAGCGGAGCGACTGGTGGATGCTCCCGTGGGCCTGGACGGCCAGGGTCCCGTTGCCCCTGCTGGGTGTTCACGGCAGCAGCGTGCTGCTCGAGGCGGACTCGCCGGTGTGGGGCTACCCGCTCCTGCCCGGGTTCGTGCTGACGGCCGCCCTGACGCTGGCCGGTACCGGCCTGGCCGTTCTCGGCGGCACATCTGGGGGTGCTGAGTCCTCGGCGTGGTTCGTCGTCGGGCTCAGACGCCTGCTTCCCGGCGGACAGGCCACCGACATTCAGCCGGAGAACGTCTCGGAACAGGTCCCGGTGGAGGCTCCGACGTCGCCGCCCCGGAGCACCCCGCAGTTCCGTGCTACGCCCGCCACCCGCATGGCCCGTATCCCCGGGCCGCGCAATGCCGTCCTGGCGATGGCCGGCGTCCTGCCCTGGATCGTGTGGGCGGTCCTGGCGACCCTGCTGCTCGCCTTCCTGAGTGTCCTCCGCACCGTGTATCCACCCGGATACGGGCAGAGCTTCCTCGAGCTCATGGGAGCGCCGGTTGCCGCGGCCCTCGTCGGCATCACGGTGTGGGGACGCCTCCAGCCCGCCTGGCGTACGCTCATCACCCGCCGAGGGGTCGGGGGCATCCTGACCTCAGCTGCGGTCCTGAGTGGCTTCTTCCTCATCCCGGTCCTGGTCGTCTCCTGGATCGTGACCGTCCTCGGCGACACTCTGACCCGCAACGATCCGAGCCTGCCGGCGGTGGCCGGCTCGGTCTACGGGCTCATGGTGATGCCGGCCGTGGTCTTCATGATCGCGGCCGTCAGTCTGGCGGTGGCTCTGAGCACCCGGATCGTCGTGGCGATCGTCCTCAACGTCATCCTGGTCATCATGGGGCTGCTCATCGGCGGCAACGACGTTCTGGCGGCCACCTGGCTGTGGCGCCTGGCGCCCTGGGGTTGGATGACCGTGGCCCATCAGTTCCCCGGGCGCTGGCTGGAGGTCGTCCTCCTGAGCCTGCTCATCGGCTCGTTGGCGATGGTGGCGGCAATGCTCGACGCCCGGCGGGCAGCCATCCGGGGGTGAGTCGCCCCGTCGTGTCGGGTGGGTGCCGTTTGCGGAGGGAGGGCACCCACCCAAGACGCGCGGATGGTCATGTGGGAGCCGCCTGCTCGGGGCTCGGGTGGGTCTACAGTCGGTCGGTGTCTCGTCTGCTTTCCGATAGCCTGTAGCCATGAAGACCTTTGAGGACCTTTTCAACGAGCTGCAGCACAAGGCGGCCTCCCGCCCCGAGGGCTCCGGGACGGTGGAGGAGCTGGACCGCGGGGTCCACTTCATCGGCAAGAAGCTCGTCGAGGAGGCCGCCGAGGCCTGGATGGCCTGCGAGCACGAGTCCGATGAGGCCGCCTGCGAGGAGATCAGCCAGCTGCTCTATCACGCCCAGGTCATGATGGTCGCCAAGGGCTACAGTCTCCAGGACGTCTACCGCTACCTGTAAGTCTCGAAAGCTCTCCCACCTTCTCGCCACAGATCAGGAACCGCCGTGCTGCGTATCGCCGTCCCCAACAAGGGCTCCCTGTCGGATCCCGCCATCACCATGCTCTCCGAGGCGGGCTACCGCACCCGCCGTACGGGGCGCGAGCTCGTGCTCGTCGACGAGACCAACGATGTTGAGCTGTTCTTCCTGCGTCCTCGCGACATCGCCGTTTACGTCGGCCAGGGTACCGTGCACGCCGGCATCACCGGACGAGACCTGCTCCTGGACTCCGGGGTCGACGCCGTCGAGCACCTGCCCCTGGGCTTCGCCCGTTCCACCTTCCGCTTCGCCGCCCCCAAGGGAACGATGACTTCCCTGGCCGATGTCGCCGAGCGGCGCGTGGCCACCTCCTACGACGTCCTGGTGCGCAGCTACCTGGCCTCCCGGGGCGTGGAGGCGCAGACCGTTCACCTCGACGGTGCTGTGGAGTCCTCGGTCCAGCTGGGCGTGGCCGACCTCATCGCCGACGTCGTCGAGACCGGCACGACGTTGCGGGCGGCCGGCCTGGAGACCTTCGGGGACCCGATCCTCATCAGCGAGGCCGTGCTCATCACCACCGAGCAGTACCGAGGTGAGCCCGGCCTGGCCACGCTCGTGCGTCGCCTGGAGGGGGTGCTGCGCGCCCGCGCCTACGTGCTCGTGGACTACGACATCCCCATGAACAAGCTGCACCTGGCGGCGGCCCTCACCCCGGGCATCGAGTCCCCCACCGTCTCCCCGCTGCAGAACCCCGACTGGGTGGCGGTGCGCGCTATGGTCCCGCGGACGGACATGAACCGGGTCATGGACGAGCTCTATGAGGTCGGGGCCCGAGCCATCCTCGTCTCTTCACTCCTGGCCTGCCGGCTGTAGATGGCCGCGAGGCATGGCAACGACAAGCGTTGTGGCCGCCACCAGCAGGATCGTGCAGGCGCCCAGCGCTGGGACGAGTCCAGCGGTGAATCTCTCACCGGGGGCGTAGGCGCCGAAGGTGGTGAAGAGGGCGGTGCACAGTGCAATGCCTGTGGCCGTTCCCAGCTGGCGAGCCGTCTGGTTGATCCCTGAGACGACGGCACGGTCCTGAGACGAGATCCCTTCCAGGACTGCGGTTGCCAACGGAGAGAAGGTCAGCCCCATACCAGTACCCGCGATGAGCATGGGCGTGACGTAGGCGCCGTAAACGCTGCTCATGTGCGCCAGAAGCATGAAGCACGCCACTGCCGTCGTCTGCAGCACCATGCCGATCAGCAGCACCGCCCTTGGCCGGTACCGCTTGACGAGCACCCCCGCCAGCGGGGCCACCACCATGGGAACCATGGTCCATGGCGCTGCGCGCAGCCCCGACTCCAGCGGGTCGAAGCCCATCCCGATCTGAAGGTACTGACTGACGAGGAACACTGATCCGAAGGTCCCGGCGGAGAAGAGTATCGCCACGGTGTTGACCAGGTCGAAGCGCCGGTCGCGGAACAGGTGCACGGGCACAAATGCACGACGGGCGGTGCGTTCACGCCGGATGAATCCGGCCAGTGAGGCCAGCGCCAGAGCCATGCATCCAAGAACCTGGGGGCTGGTCCAGCCGCGGTTGCCGCCCTCCACCAGCGCCCACGTCAGCGGAAAGACGAAGGTCGCCACCATCGCCAGTCCCGCGAGATCGGTCGACCGGGCTCTGCCCACGATGACAACGTTGCGAAGACTCCACCATCCCAGTGACAGGGACAGGGCGCCCACTGGGAGATTGATCCAGAAGATGAAGCTCCAGTGCAGATCCTCAACGACGGCGCCTCCGACGATGGGGCCGGCGGCAACACCCAGGCCATTGACGCTGCCCCACACACCGATGGCGAGCTCTCGCAGGTGCGGGGGTACGGCGTCGGCCAGGAGCGCCAGGGACAGTGAGCCGATGGCCGCCCCGCTGGCACCTTGGACCACCCGGGCGGCGATGAGCGCCAAGGGTGTGGAGGCCAGTGCTGCCAGAGCTGAAGCTGAGGTGAACAGGAACACCGCCCACAGGAAGAGCCTGCGGCGCCCGATCCGGTCCCCTAGTGCTGCGGTTGGCAGGATCAAGGTGGCATAAGTGAGCGTGTAGGCATTGACGAACCATTGCAGCTCGGTGACCGAGGCCCCCAGGTCCCGGTGAATCTGCGGAAGCGCGATCGTGACCACCAGGGAGTCCAGTGACGTCATCAGGGTGGGAAGGGCGATTGCAAGCATGACCCACGCAGGAGGGATTCGATGATGGTCCCCGGTTCCGGTGGTTGGCGGGGTGGAGGAAGGCTCGCCGAGCGAACGATGTGTGGTCTGGGTGGACAAGACGACCCCTAACTGGATAGTGAAAGTATCGAACTAAGTAGATACCGTTACTATCTACATGTCAACCCAACGCTCCCTACCAACCAGGTCGCGGGAGACGTCGCCGCCGTTCTGCCGTCTCAGGTGGTCGAGCTGTTTCCCTTCAAGCCTTGGCATCGGCGCGCGTGAGCCTTGGGGGCCGTGGGCGCTCGTATGCTCGGACCTGGGTGATATCGCACGACGGCCCGGCGACGCCGCTGGAGAAGGAGGATCATGCGTATCTCGGAGCTCGCCAAGGAGTCCAGGACCCCGGTGGCGACGATCAAGTACTACATCCGCGAAGGCCTCCTGCCCGCCGGTACGCCCGTCAACGCGCGGCAGTCTGACTACGGGACTCAGCACCTGGAGAGGCTGCGCCTCATTCGGGGACTCATGCACGTCCTAGGTGCATCCATTGAGCAGGTGCGTGATGTCATCGACGTGATCCATCAACCGGATCAGGAGCCGTGGGAGGCCATGAAGTTCGCGACCGAGGCGATCCCAGCCCCTCACCAGCACGAGGAGTCGAGGGCGGGCAAGGCGCGTGTGGTACTGGAGCAGTTCGGCCTGCCCTGCTCCCCCGAGCATCCTGCGGTCAGGCACCTCGACGTGGCTCTGGCTTTCGCTGAGGAGATCGGTATGGCCATGAGCTCGGAGCAGTTGGCCGTTTATGTCGAGGCCGCACGGCGAACTGCTCGCGCCGATATCGAGCGCGTTCCTTGGCAGTCGCGCGAGGACTCGGTGAGGCAGGCGGTCCTGGGGACCGTGGTCTACGAGCCGGTACTCCTTGCGCTACGGCGCATCGCGCACCGCGAGCTGGGCATGGCCCACTACGAGCACCACGACGGCGAGCAGGATCCGACACCGGACTCCCCGCCGGAGGAATGACGACGCGACCGGCGCGCCCCTGACACCCGTGTACTTACTGCCCCAGGGGTACGCACACCTCGGCGGCCTTGGGCGTCTTCTTGTCACCCAGGAGCTTGTGGGAGGTGAGGAAATCGATCATGGAGGCGACGTCATCGACCCGCACCGAGCCGATGGGGTGGGAACCGTCGCCGCTGACCAGCTTGCCGGTGGCCACGGCGACCTCGCGGGCGCGCTTCGCCTGTGTCTGATCCACCTTGAGGTCGTCCATGTGGTCCTTGGTGGCCTCGACCGCCGCGTCGGGGTCCTTGACGAAGGCGGTCATGCCCTTGATCGAGGCCTTGACGACGGTCTCGAGGTCCTGGCGACGGGAGTCCAGCAGGGATCGGGTCGTCACCAGCGAGACGCCCACGAGGGGGATCCGATCGGCGACCTGGATGGTACGCACGGGGGTGCCGGCCTGGCGGATCTGGATCGCGTCGTTGTTGGAGAAGCCGACGACGGCGTCGACCTTGCCGCCGACGAGCGCAGCCTGCTGGGTGTAGCCGATGTCCTGGATCGTCAGGTCGGACTCGGTCAGGGAGGCCGTGGACATGGCCAGCTGAAGGGCATACCAGGTCTCCCCCTTGCGGCCCGGTGTGCCGACCGTCCTGCTCTTCAGGTCCGCCGGAACGTTGATTGAAGAGTCCTCGGGCACGATGAGGCAGGCCGGGTAGGACTGGTAGTAGCCGCCCACAACGACGAGGTCGGAGCCGTTGGAGGTGGCCACCACCGCCTCGTCGGCGCCGGCGACGACGAGCTGCTCCTGGCCGCTCTGGAGGGCGTCGAAGAGACCGTCCTGCGCCCCGTGGTGGTGCAGCGTCACGTTCGCGGCGTATGTCCCGTCCTTCTTAGCCATGTAGAAGGGGGCGAACTGGATGTTCGGCGTGTAGGTCAGGCCGATGGTCAGTGCGCCTCCGGCCGTCGAGGCCGACGCCGCGCGGCTGGCGGTCCCCGTGGAGCAGGCGGCAAGTGCTCCGGCGCCGGTGAGCGCCAGGCCTCCTGCCAGCAGCCGGCGGCGCGAGAGGAATGACTGGGAGACGACGAGGTGAGAGACAGCCATGATGAGGAGTTTCCTTATGTCGGAGGGGTGAGAAGCGGGGGGCCGCGCAGGGCTCAGGTGGCGTGTCGGCCTCGTAGGGCGTCCACGGTGCGGCTGCGTCGCTCGAGCTCGTGGAGCACCCAGTGGATGGATGTGGCCAGCACGCACAGGAGCGTGATCGTGGCGAATACGCCGGTCGTGTCGCCCCGGCTCTGCTGCGTGGAGAGCACGGTACCCAGGCCCTCGCCGCCCATGATGAGTTCGCCGACGACCGCACCGGTGACTGACAGGGTGAAACCGGTACGCAACCCGGTGTAGACCGCCGGCAAGGCCATCGGAAGCTCCATGTGGATAAGCATGCTCAGGCCATGAGCGCCGTCGAGCCGGGCGGCGTCCATGACGTCGGCGTCCAGGCCGCGCAGCCCCAGGAGCACCGTGATGGTGATGGGGAAGAAGACCATGAAGGCGCACAGGACCACGATGGGAAGAGTTCCGTAACCGATCCACAGAACCATGAGGGGCGCGACGGCGATGCCGGGAACCGCCTGGCTCGCAGCGACATAGGGCAGGATGGTTCGGGAGAACAGCCGCCAGCGGTACAGGGCCCAGGCCAGGGGCAGAGCGAACACGGCGGCCAGGAGACAGCCGAGGAGGGCCTCACGCAGCGTGATCCAGGCTCTCCATCCCAGCCCGGCCTGAGTGAGGTTCAGCCACAGGCGGGTGACGACCGCCCAGGGGCTGGGTAGGAAGATCTCGGGAACGGCCCCCGAGCCGGCGACGAGCTGCCAGATGATAAGCAGTGCCGCTCCCAGGACGACGGCGGGCAATGGCCCGCTCCGCTCAGCAGCGCGGATGCGACGTCGGCGACGAGCCGAAGGCCTGGACGGCGACTCTGAGAACGACTCTGACGGGGAGGTCATCGACGAGGCTGAGGACGTCGATGGCTCTGGAACGTCACTGGGCGGCTCGGCGGGGGAAGCGTGGAAGCGCGCGGCCTTGCCGACGGGGCTGGGGCTGTACACGACGGTTTCCTCCCGGGTCCTTCCGGGAACGAGCGCTCCCGGCTGTACCGGGGTCCGCCTGCACGCCGTCGGTCGGCGCACACGTGCTGGGCGCCCGTCAAGTCCAAGATCCGGTGAGCCCACGGCTGTCCGTGAGATCGGGACGTTGTCTTGAACTGCGGGTCTCCCCGCCGGGCGCCACGCGCATCCTCCCATCCGGACTTTCACCGTCGGTGCCGGAGTTCCACCGGCTCAACCACTGGTCCCCCGGCTGCTTGACGCTGCCGTGGCACGAAGCGGGTCGCGGACTGTTACCGCCGGTTCGGACTCTCACCGACCCCGGAGCACGTTGCTGCCGGTAAGCATACAACATGATGGTTCTACGGCGACATCCATTGCTTCTCAATGATGGCGCGTGCACTCACAGAACGTCATCCAGAGCGTGTCTTGAGGGGGCAACCAGTAGAAAAGCGACGCACAACATCCGCAACTGCCCGACGCAGATGATATGGGCCTCGCTGCAGAGACGTTCCCAGCGGCTCTGAAGGATCAGAGATCTGGATGATCTCCTGGGCCCTCAGATCAGCCAGGCGCTGCTGAGCCTTGGCACCCATCTTGACCCGCCCGGCGAAAACCATGGATGGCACGCTGCACTCGCAAGCCAGACGGAGTACTCCGCTGACCGCCTTGCCATCCAAGGACTGCGCGTCCAAGGAACCCTCCCCCGTCAGCAGTAGGTCGGCTGACTCCAGGCGTTCACGTAGCCCGACGACGCGAGCCAGATGATCGATGCCGATGGCAAGCTCCGCCCCAAGAACAGCGGCCAGGGCGAAGGCGGTGCCGCCTGCCGCCCCGGTGCCCGGGCAGCTGGCCCAGTGGCTCAGGCCGAGGACTCCGGCAAGGCGCGTCATCTCGCCGTCGACCCATGTGATCGCAGGCTCGGTCAGTCCCTTCTGCGGTCCGAAGACGGCTGCCGCGCCGTGGGGGCCCGTGAGTGGATTCGTCACGTCACCGGCCACCGTGATGCGCACACCCTCAAGACGACGGCGAGCCGGCTCGACCTCAATCCGCCGGATGCGGGAGAACTCGGCGGGTACCGGTTCCACCTTGTGCCCCTGCTCGTCGAGGCATCTGGCCCCCAGCGCCACGAGCATCCCCAGGCCCATGTCGTTGGAGGCCGAGCCTCCCAACCCGATAAGCAGTGAGCGGGCGCCAGCGTCGACCGAGGCTGCGATGACATGCCCCAGCCCGATGGTCGAGGAATGCATCACGTCGCGCTCATCCGGCACGATGTGCTCAAGCCCCACGCTGGAGGCCAGATCGATGACGGCCCGGTCGCCGTCGAGTCCGAATCCTGCAGTCCGGGGCCGCCCCAGGGCATCAACAGTGGCTACTGCTCGCCATAAGGCGCCCCAGGCGGCGGACACGGCCTCAGCGAAACCCTCTCCGCCGTCGGAGACGGGGACCTGATCGACCAGGCACATGGGCAGGGAGTCCCGTACTCCGGCCGCCATGGCCCGAGACGCCTGCACCGCAGTCATGGACTCCTTGAAGGAATCGGGCGCGACGACGATCCGCGTGCTCATATCAGCCTCAGGGCCTTTCGACTACGTGCGGGCGGCAGCAACGGCCGCCTCGAACTCCTGAGAGATCTCCTCCGAGGGCCGGCTCGTGCGAGACACGGCCCAGGCCACGGCCAGGTTGCCCAGGAAGCCGGGCACGATCTCGTAGAGATCGAAGATACCGCCCGGACCGCCGGAGACGTTCCCCCAGACCATGACGATGACGGCACCGGTGATCATGCCGATGAAGGCGCCCATGGCGCTCAGGCGTCTCCAGTACAGGGACAGCAGGATGGTGGGCCCGAATGAGGCCCCGAAGCCGGCCCAGGCGAAGGCCACGAGATCAAGGATCGTCTTACTGGGGTTCCAGGCCATGACGGCCGCAACCAGGGCGATCGCGAAGACCGCCATGCGCGAGTAGAGCACCATCCGGTTGCCGCTGACGTCGCCGCCACGCGTGCGGGTCATTGATCCGTAGAGGTCCTCAATGAGCGCCGAGGAGGTGACGAGTAGCTGGGAGGAGATCGTCGACATGATCGCGGCAAGGATCGCGGCCAGCATGAACCCGGCGACCAGCGGGTGGAAGAGCAGCTTTCCCAAGGCGATGAAGACGGTCTCCGGATCTGCCAACTTGCTCTTGTCGTGCTGGTAGACGGCCACGCCGGCGATGGCGGTTCCGGCGGCGCCGAGGACGGCGAAGAGCATCCAGCCGATCCCGATGGTGCCGCCGGCGACAGCCTCCTTAGGACTGCGGATGGCCATGAAGCGGACGATGATGTGCGGCTGACCGAAGTAGCCCAGGCCCCAGGCCAGAGCCGAGATGACCCCGATGATCGTCGTCGTCGGGCCCCAGATGGCCCAGTAGTGGGGGTCGACCTCGGAGACGGCCTTGACGAGGTTACCCAGCCCTCCGACGTGCATGACTCCGGCGATGGGCACCATGACCAGGGCGGCCACCATCATGAGTCCTTGGATGAAGTCGGTGTAGGACACGGCCAGGAACCCGCCGATGAGCGTGTAGACCACCGTGATGGCCGCGACGATGACCATGCCCAGGTGGTAGTCCATCCCGAAGGAGGACTCGAAGAACCGTCCGCCGGCGACCATGCCGGAGGAGACGTAGAAGGTGAAGTAGACCAGGATGATCAGGCCGCTTGACCAGCGCAGCAACCTGCGTGTGTCGTGGAGACGGTTGTCCAGGAAGCTGGGGACGGTGATGGAGTTGTTGGCGACCTCGGTGTAGGCGCGCAGGCGAGGTGCTACCAGCAGCCAGTTCGCCAGCGCCCCGATCGTCAGGCCGATGGCGATCCACCCCCCAACCAGACCGCTGGCGTACAGGGCGCCTGGTAGCCCCATGAGCAGCCACCCCGACATATCCGAGGCTCCGGCGGACAGGGCCGCCACCCAGGGGTTGAGGTCGCGGTCGGCGAGCATGTAGTCATCGAAGTTGTCCGTTCGCAGATAGGCCCAGCCTCCGATGGCGAGCATGGCCACGAAGTAGATGATCATCGCGATGGCCTGATAGGTACCGTCAGTCATTCATGTGTCCTCATGTCAGTCAGCGGCGAGACGTGTCGCGGCCGGAGAGACGCGACAGAATCAAGAATTCCGCTTTTGCCTTGTGCTGGTATGGCTTCAACGCGTATGAACGACGATTGCGACCGCATAGTCACCGTCATGGCTCAGAGAAACCGGCCAGCACCCTGGGGTCGATACCTCCTGTCCGAGACTATGTTCAACAGCGCGGGCAATAGCGCCGCTCAGACGCAAGGACGGCCGTCCCCATCGATCAGTGATAAGTTCAACCTCGCGCCAGTCGACGTCCTCGCTCAGGATAACCGGGGAGATGGTATTTCCGCGACCGTTAGCGCATTGCACGTGCGCCTGGCTCCAGGCCTTGATGAACGCCTCCTTGGCCGCCCATCTGGCGGCCAGGTGCTGGGCTGGGCTCGATCCCTTCTCCTGCGCGCGGCGGCGGGCCTCACGGAGCTCACGCGCAGTGAAGGCCCGTTGTGCGAAGACGGTGCCGGGCTGATTGAGCTGGGTCTCGAAGTCTGGAACATGTACCAGGTCCGTGCCCACCGTTAAGACGGTTGCACCGGGGGGCGTCCGCGGCATTTCGGGAAGTTGCGGGTCAGCCGTCATGGAACCCTCATGAAGTACAGCTTACGAATCATTTACGCAATTCCTTTGACGACTCCGGGTGAGCATAATGGGGCCGGTTCTACAGACGATAGATATCGTCTGTAGAACCGGCCCCATCCGCCCTTGTGGATGAGTCTACTCCCCGGTGTGGTAGACGCCGTCAGTGCCCAGACGGGCGTCGGGGTCGAGCAGCATGGCGGCCTCAACCTCGTGCGGGTCGCGCTGCCTGGACTCCTCGCCCAGGCGTCGGCCCTGGACCGGCTCGAACAGCGGAGCCCGACCGATCATGCCGGCGCGGCGACGCCTCGTGCCGGCTGCCAGGCGGGCGTTGGCAGAGGCCAGCCAGGCGTCGACCGCCTCCTGGCCAGCGGCCTGACGCAGTGCGGCCTCGAAGGCACCGGGGTGGACGATCGCGATGAGACCTGAGACGTGCCCGAAGCCCAACGAGGTCAGCAGCCCCGCACGCACCGGGCCGGCGCCGGGGACACGCCCGTCCCTGCCGCCACGGCCGGCCAGGCGGATGGGCCTGCGCGGCCACACCCAGAAGGCGTCCTTGGCCAGTGGGGCGTCGACGACGTCCAACGAGGCGTTACCGGGAGCCACGCCGGAGGCGAGGATCTCTGTGAGGCCGGCGACCTGGAAGACCGCGGCACCGCCCTTGGCGTGACCGGTGATGGTCTTCTGTGAGACCGCCACCAGCGAGTTGCCCTCGGAGCGTCCCAGAGCGCGCGCCAGGCGCGTGTGCAGCTCGGACTCGTTGGGGTCGTTGGCGCCGGTTGAGGTGTCGTGCTTGGAGACCAGCGCGATGTCATCGGCCTCTACGCCCAGTGCCGCAAGGGCCTTGGCCAGGCGCGAGCTGCGCCCACCGCGGCCGGCACCCAGGGCGCCCAGGCCGGGTGCCGGGATTGAGGTGTGGGCGCCGTCCGCGTAGGACGAGACGAATCCGACCACACCGGCCACCGGCAGGCCCATCTGGGCCGCGACCGAGCCGCGGGCCAGAATCACCGTGCCGCCTCCCTCGGCCTCCACGAAGCCACCGCGACGGCGATCGTTGGCACGCGAGAAGTGGCGGTCGGAGATGCCTTTGGCGCGCATGGTCGCGGCCTCCGCGGTGGCGTTCATGTTGCCGAAGCCGACGACGGACTCGATCGAGATGTCGTCGATGGCGCCGGCCACGACGACATCGGCCTTGCCCAGGGCGATCTTGTCCCAGCCCTCCTCGATGGAGACGGCCGCGGTGGCGCAGGCGCTCACTGGCTGAACCATGGCGCCGTAGCCGCCGATGTAGGACTGCATGACGTGGGCGGCCACGACGTTGGGCAGGGCCTCCTGGAGGATGTCGCTGGGACGTTCCTCCCCCAGGAACCGGCCGACGAACATCTTGCGCATCGACTCCATGCCACCGAATCCGGTGCCCTGCGTGGAGGCCACATCGGAGGGGTGGACGGCCTTGAGCAGCTCGGCCGGGGTGAAGCCGGCAGACAGGAAGGCGTCGACGGCGGTAACCAGGTTCCAGGAGGCGATCGGGTCCATGCCCTGAGTCATCGAGGCGGGGATGCCCCAGCGCTCCGGATCGAAATCGCGCGGGAACTGGCCGCCGACCGTGCGCGACAGGGCAGCACGGCGCGGCACCCGGGCCAGTGAGCCGGCCAGGCGCGTGACGGTCCACTCGCCGGTCTCCGCATCGGGCACCACGAGTGTGTGCTCGGGGTCGGAGGCCTCGATGGTGCGGGCCGTGGCCTCGTCGGGAACCGACAGGGTGATGTCGCGGTCGAGGTAGACGGTGACCTCCTCGTCGGCGATCGGCGCGATGACACCGTCGTCAACGAACTCGCGGATTCCGCAGCGGGCCACGACCTCGTCGCGGTAGCGGTCCAGGATGTCGGACTCCTCGACCATCTCGCCGTCGGTGTCGTACCAGCCGGCCTTGGGGCTGTCCTGCCAGGTGAGCAGCCCCATGCCCCAGGCGAGCTCGAGAACGCCGGCGGCGGTCAGGTCGACGTCCTCCCCGCCGCTCATGCCCAGCTCGGCCTCGCGACGTGTGCGGCCCGAGCCCCAGGTGGAGACCTCGCCGGTGGAGATGATGACGACCAGGTCATCGAGGTCGGCGTTCACCTCGCCCCACTGGGGGGCGGTGGGCTGGGTCGGAACGACCGGGGTGGGCAGGGCCTTGATGACGGCCGGAATCTCGGTCTCCTGAGCGGGTGCGGTGGCCTGTGCGGCAGCGTTCTCACGCAGGGCGACCAGGTCGATGCCGTCACCCAGTCCGCCGGTGAGGTCGGCGTTCACGGGAGCCTCCGCGGCGCGGGTGCGCACCTCGGTGGTGCACAGGTCGGTCAGCTCGGAGGCGATCTCCTCGGTGGTCCAGGTGCGGATCCCGGCGGCCTCGACGGCGGCGACGAGTGGGTCGTTGCCGCCCATGAGGCCGGTGCCCTTGACCCAGCCGATACGTGGGTGAGCCAGTGTGACGCGCTGGGCCCAGGCCCGCTCGGAGGACCAGCGGTTGGCGATCGCGTCCAGGGCGGCCTTGACCTCGCCATAGGCGCCATCACCGCCGAAGATGCCCCGGTTCGGGGACCCGGGCAGCACCACGTGGAGACGATGGTCGACGTGGGTGTCGGTGCCGATCGCGCTCAGGGCGGCTATGGTGCGCTCCACCGACCACAGCAGCAGCCGGGACTGGGACTCCGCGGCGGGGCCGGCGTCGGCCAGCGTTCCGGAGACGCGTGGCGCGGCGAAGGGGAACAGGAGGGTGGGAACCAGGGCCTCCTTGACGACCTTGGTGGATCCGCCGGAGGTGACCACCTGGTCGTTGCCGATCCACTCCGCCAGGGCGTCGACGTCGCGGTAGGAGGACAGGTTCGCCGGGACCATCCACAGCTTGGCCCCGGCCGCGGCGTGCTCGCGGTAAAGAGCGGTGGCGAAGTCCAGGCGCTCGTGTGTCAGACGCGAGCTGGTGGCCACCACGGTGGCTCCACCGGCTAGGAGGTCCCCGACAACGGCTGCGGCGATGGAGCTGGGCGCCACGCCGGTAACGACGGCGACGTCCTCGGACCAGCGGACCGTGGAGTCACCGGTCTGGGGGGTCTTCGGGGCTGCCTGGGCGATCTCGGTCAGGATGGCGGCGCGCTCGGCGGCGTCGGCCAGCTCGGAGCCCTTGACCTGCTTCGCCCACCAGGTGGCGTGGTCGGCCACCGCCTGCCCCAGGCCCACGAAGCGCTCGGGTGCCAGGAGGTGGCGGGAGGCGTCCAGGTCGGTCTCGCCGGAACCGAGGCGGGCGACGTCCTCACGGGCGGTGGCCCAGCGGTCGTCGATGAGGACGGCGCGCTCGGCGGCGAAGGCCGGGGTGACGGACTTGACCCATCCTGCCCCGAGCTCGGCGTCCAGGGCTGCCAGAGCGGCCCGGGTGCGAGCGGCCTCGTCGTCGGCGTCTGCCGGAACAGTGGCCTTCTCGGTCAGGCCCAGGGCATCCAGAAGGGTGCGGGCGGTAGCGGCCAGGACTCCCTCCTCACCGGTGACGCTCTGAGCGAAGGCGTCCAGAGCGGCGGAGTCGACGACCGCTCCGCCAGCGCCACCGGCACTCGGCTTGGAGACGGCCACACCGTGGTCGGCGGCAACCGCCTGGACAGCGGAGTCAATAAGAGCGTCGACGGCGCCGGCGCTGGTCAGCGGGGCCGAGGACCCCAAAGAGGCCAGGTCCTCGCCTCGCATCGAGGAACCCTCACGGGTGCCCAGGAACAGGGCGGCGGTCACGTGGGAGACCCAGCCCTGACCCAGGCCCCAGGTGCCGGTGACGCGGTCGGCGATCCGTGAGGCGCGAACGCCGGAGGGGCCGAGCAGACGGCCCAGGCCCACACGGATAGCCTCGGTGAGGACGGGGCCGAAGGCCTTGTAGCCGGGGGCGCCCTTGGCGACCGTGGCCGCCAGGGCGGTCATGTCGGCATCGGCGGCGCCGTCGATGGAGGCGAGTTCGAGCTCGGTGCCCAGGTCCATGAGGAGCTGGTTGCGGCGCGAGGAGACGCCGTTGGTGAGCGTCTCGGTGGTGTCGGTGGCGCCGATCTGCTCGGGGCGGATGCGTGAGGCGTGGGCCAGCAGCACCGTCAGAGCGTCGGTCGCTCCGAAGGACAGGTCATCGACCGGCCCGCCGGCGGCCGGAGCCGTCGGAGCGGGTGCGGCCTCGACCGTGGGAGCCGGGGATGGCGTGGCGGCAGCCGTCTCTGCAGAGGAGCCGGTCTCAGCGGCGGGCTCCTCGGTGGCCGGGGCGTCGAACTCCGGCTCGGTGAGCTCCACAGCCGGGTCGGTGTCGGTGGCCAGGACCCGCGCCTCGTCACGGCGCGCGTTGTGCACGGTGACGTGGCGCCCGGCGTGCTGGGGCAGGCGCAGGGTATTGGTGGCCAGATTCGCCAGGGTGGGCGAGCCCGCCAGGCCGACCTCGACGACGTGCTCGATCCCCAGGCCTCCCTCGCTCAGAGAGGACAGCAGGACCTCCTGGGTCTCGATCCAACGCACCGGGGAGGCGAACTGCCAGGCCAGGAGCTCGACCAGTAGGACACGGGCGAGCTCGGTGGGACGCTTCACCCAGGAGTCCCAGTCGGCCAGGATCTCTTCAATCGGCTCGGAAGGAACGACCTCAAGGATCGAGCGGGCGAAGTCCTGGGTCAGTGCGAAGGGACGCGCCACCAAGTTGGGCACGTAGTGGCCCACGAGGCGCTCGACATCGAGGTCGTTGGGGACGAGCTCGAGCAGGCGACCGCGGAACTCAGGGACGCCGGGACGCAGCACCTCGGAGTGGAAGGGCACGTCAATGCCGGGCACGAACATGAAGGGGTTCTTGCCACCGCGCGCCTTGGCCTTGGCGCGGGCGTCCGCGGCCAGGGCGTCCAGGCCCTTGATTGTGCCGGCGACGGCGTACTGGACGCCGGCCAGGTTGTGGTTGACGATCTGGAGGAACTCGCTGGTCTCCTGGGAGATCGACTGCACGTAGGCCTCAACCTCGTCGGCCTTGATCCCGGCCTGGTTGGGGCGCAGCGCGCCCATCCGGTAATTCGAGGCACCGTCTGCGTCGCGCGGCACCAGCGAGTGCATGGTGGAGCCGCGCTGGAAGACGATCGAGATCGTCGTCTCCACGGGCATGACGCGTCCGTAGGCGCTCAGGGCCGTGTACTCGCCCAGGGAGTGGCCGGCGAAGGCTGCGTTCTCCACCAGGGCACCGGCCTCGGCCAGGCGCGCGGTGGTCGCCATGGCCACGGTGGCCAGGGCCACCTGGGTGAACTGGGTGAGGTTGAGCAGGCCCTCGGGGTGGCGGTAGGTGACGCCGCGGGCGGTCATCTCGGTGGGGTTGTCACGCACCAGGTTGATGACGGAGAAGCCGAGCTCGGCGCGGGTGTGGGCGTCGGCTCGTTCCCAGACCTCACGAGCGGCCTTGGAGGAGCTCATCTCGTCCAGACCCATGCCGGGGGCCTGGATGCCCTGGCCGGGGTAGATGTAGGCGGTGGGTTCGGGCGTCGTCACGGCAGTGCCGCGGGAGACGACCTCACCGTTGATGCGGCAGACGACCTCCAGGACGTAGCCACCACCGACCACCAGGCCGGTGCGCTCCACGGTGATCTCGACGTCGTCGCCCAGCTCCACCGGTCCGGTCATGACGTAGGTCCAGCCCGCCAGCACGTGGCGCGAGCCGTCGGCTGCGGTGGAGGCCGCCACCTGCTGGGCGGTGGCCGACAGCCACATGCCGTGGACGAGCGGTGCGTCCATGCCGGCCACGTGGGCGGCGTTGTAAGAGGTGTGGATCGGGTTGAAGTCGCCGGTGACCCGGGCGAAGGCCGTCATGTCGGCAGGCGCGGTGACGGTGGTGCGGCGCAGGATACGACGGGCTGCCGGAGCGGTTTCGCGCCCGGTGCCACCGGCCAGCTCGGGTGCGCTGGGCACGGCGTTGCCGGAAGCTCGGCCGCGGATGGCGAAACGCTCGCGCATGAGCGCCACGATGGTGCCGTCATCTGCGTCGGTCAGCTCCAGGCGCACGTCGACGACGCGGCCGGCGCTGGACTCCTCCAGGGCCGCGACCCAGCCGGTGACCTTGATCGTGGGGCTGGTGGTGGCCGCAGCTGCCTGGAGCTGGTGGAGGGTGAGATGCAGGTCGATGGTGTGGTCCAGGTGGACCGCACCGAGCAGCCCCTCGATGAGCGGCATGCCGTCCTCGACGACGCTGCCCAGGGCGGCGTAGACCACCGGCCAGCAGGGGCCGAGGAGGGCGTCGGGGACGAACGGGGCGGCTGAGAGGTCCACCGGTAGCGCGTCGGCCGTCACCGAGGCGTGGTCGTGGCCCAGGGTGCTAGCCAGCGTGAAGGAGCCGTGGATGGTGCCGAAGGGCTGGGTGGCGAGACGCCCCAGGGCGTCCGTGGCCTCGGGCTGCGCGGGGCGGACCTCGGGCAGGTGGTCGACGTCGTCGCCTGTGATCGACACGGCGCCCACACCGGCGGTGGAGCGCAGCAGGTCGTTCATCGTCTCGCTGATGCGCTCAGGGTCGACCAGCGGGGCGGCACCGTCCCAGGCGCGGGCCAGCCGCAGCGGCACCACAAGACGGCGCACTGCGTGGATCTCGTCGCCGCCGGGGGTGCCGTCCCAGTGGGTGTCGAGGCGGATGTCGAGGTCGTAGGCGTCCTCGGCGACGTCCGGGCGGGCGACGACGTTGTAGGCGTCGTCACCCAGGACGGTGGCCGGGTTGACGGTCAGGTGGCCGTTCCACAGGACGTGGGGGGCGACCTGGACGAGCTCCTTGGCGTCGGCCACAGGGGCGGCCAGCGCCCCGTCGGCCACGGCGGGGGCAGCGCCCAGGCGGCCGGCTGCCTCCTGCTCGCCGGTGCCGGCGTCGTGGAGGGCCTCGACGGCGGCGGTCTCGAAGCGGCCCAGCAGCTCACCGACGGGTTCGTTGATGGTGGTGATGCCGGCGACAGCCACGGGACCGGGGATGATGCGCACCTGGTCGGCGGTGTAGCGCGGGTCCTGGGACTGCCACAGGGAGTCGGTGCCCCACCAGCGCAGGATGTCGGCGTCGACCACGGGCACGAAGGGCACGGGCTTGGGGTGCTTGCGGCACAGGTCGACGAACCAGGCGGCGTCGACGGGCTCCACGAGGGTGGAGGCGGCCGACGGGTAGCGCTCAGCCAGGGCGGCCAGGGCGGCGTCGGAGTCGATGACGGCGTCGTAGTCGGCGAAGAGCGTGAGGATCTCACCGTGGTCGGCCCGGCTCAGGCGGGCCTCGACACGGTGCAGCAGGTCGATGAAGCGGTCGTACCACCCCTCGTCAGCCCAGTCGGCGCGGGTGGCGGGCCGACCCTCGTGCGGGGCGACGCACAACTCGGCGTAGCGGGTGGCCCATTCGAGGTAGGTCATCTCCTCGACGTCGCCGAAGTAGGGCTTGGCGGTCTTGGCCAGGGCGTCGATCATCTCCTGGCGGCGAGCGGCCATGGCGGCCTCATCACCGGCGAGCTCCTGGATGAGGCGGGAGGCCCGGGCCGAGGAGTTGTCGATCTCGTAGAGGTCGGCGCGCAGGTGGGACAGACCCGACGTCATGCCGCCGATGGACTCCCCCGAGGCGACCCAGCCGCCCTCGACCCCGGAGTCCTCGGGGATTCCGGGGGTATCGACGAGGAGCTGCTTGACGTCGTCGTTGGTCCTGGCCTCCAGGCAGGTCATGGCGGCGGTACCGATCATGACGCCGTCGACGGGGGCGGCGGCCGTGCCGTAGGCCTCGGCCCAGCGGCCGGTGAGGTAGTCGGCGGCGCGGGCGGGTGTACCGATGCCGCCTCCGACGACGAGCACGACGTTGGTCACGGCGCGGATGGCGTCATAGGTGGCCAGGAGCATGGTGTCCAGGTCCTCCCACGAGTGGTGGCCACCGGCGTGCCCGTCCTCGATCTGGATGATGACGGGGCTGTCGGGCACGGCACGTGCGATGGCCAGCACCTGGCGGATCTGGTCCACGGTGCCGGGCTTGAATGCGATGTAGGGGAAGCCCTCGGCGTGGAGGCGCTCGAGCAGAGCGGTGGCCTCGTCGAGCTCGGGGATTCCTGCGGAGATGGTGATGCCGTCGATGGGGGCACCGCCGGCACGGGCCTTGGACAGCAGGCGCTGGGTGCCCAGGTGCAGGTTCCACAGGTAGCGGTCCATGAACATGGCGTTGAAGGCCGCGGTTCGCCCGGGCTCGAGCGCCTCCTCCAGGCCCTCCAGGTTCTCGGCCAGGACGGCGGGGGTGGTCTGCCCACCACCGGCGAGCTCGGCCCAGTAGCCGGCGTTGGCGGCGGCCGCCACGATGGCGGGGTCCACAGTGGTGGGGGTCATCCCGGCCAGGAGGACGGCACTGCGGCCGGTCAGGCGGGTGAAGGCCGTGTCCAGGGTGAGGCGGCCGTCGGGCAGGCGGGTGATGCGCGGGGCGAAGCGGGAGCGGTCGACGCTGGGCTGGGGAGCAGCGCCGGCGCGGTCGAGGTCGTCGATGGCCTTGGCGGTGCCCGCGGGCACGACAGTGGTACCGGTGCCGGCCACGACGCCCTCGGTGAGACGGACCAGCACGGTGCCCGGCCCCAGGTCCACAACGGTGCGCACCGGGTCGGCCGAGCCGATACCAAGGGCCTCGGTGACCAGACCGGGCCAGTCGACCGGGTCGATGAGCACAGCGGTGGCCAGGTCCCGGGCGAGCTTCTCGTCCAGACCGCAGGCAGCCGCCCAGGCGGCGACGTCGTCGACGGCGCTGCCCAGCAGCGGGGTGTGGAAGGGCACCGAGGTGGTGAGGAACTCGGTGACGGGAGACAGAACGGCACCGCCGCGGCGGCGGTCTTTACGAGCCTTGGCGCTGCGGGCGGCGGCCGCCTCCAGGGCGGTGACGACGCGCTCGAGGTCGGCGGGTCGCCCGGAGAGGATGTGGGCCTGGCGACCGTTGGTGACGCCCACGGAGATCCTCTCGGAGCCGGGCACCTGGGCCAGGACGGTGTCGAGCACGCTGCGGGTCACACCACGCACCGAGAGCATGGGGGTGGACTCCCCCACCGTCCCCAGGTCGAGACGGCGGGTGGTGCGGGTGGCCGCGGCGCCGATGAGGCGGGCGATGGCGTGGACCTGGATGATTCTCTCGCGGTCCGAAGTCCGAACGGCCTCAAGGAGGCTGACGCCCAGGACGCCCTGGGAGTGGCCGATGGCCCCCATCGGGGCGTGGGCGGTGGTGTCGATACCGACGCCGGGCAGCGAGGCCAGGGCGGCGTGCTGGGCCATGAGGATGCCGGGTACGGAGACATCGGCTCCGTCGGCGGTGGTGCGGTGCTGGGGCACGACCGGAGCGGCCGCATCGTCCAGAAGCCGCGAGCCACGCGGGGTCACGGTGAGCAGATCGGTGGCCACGGGGGCCAGGCGCTCGGACACGGCCTGGTCCACGGCGACGACGTCGTCGGCCAGCGCCTGGTCCAGGGAGGCCAGGTCGGCGAGCGTCTGACGCCATGGGGTGGCCTGGCCACCGAAGGTGATGATGTAGGGCTCGCCTCCGCTCAGACGCTCAGCGATGGTGGTCGCGGGGCTGGGGGCTTGCGAGGTCGTGTGCACGGTGGTGGTGTCCTTCGGTGTTGCGACGGCGTGGTCGGAGGTCTCGGAACGGTGACCGGGGCTGGGGACGGATGATGACGAAGACAGAGAGTCAGAGGGGGATGTTGTCATGCTTCTTGGGAGAGTCGGGGCGGGCGTCGTTCTTGGCGCGCAGCGCGGCCAGCGAGTCGATGATGACGCCACGGGTGTCCTCGGGGGCGATGACGGCGTCGATCTCCCCGATGGCCACGGCCTTGTCGGGGTTGATGACGGCGTCGGTGTACTCGGCCACGAGCCGCTCGTGCTCGGCGGTGGCAGCCTGCTCACCCTGCTCGTCGCGGACCTTGGCCAGGTCGCGGCGGTGGATGATGCCGACTGCGCCCGCGGCGCCCAGGACGGCGATCTCGGCTCCCGGCCAGCAGAAGTTGAGGTCGGCGCCGATGGCCTTGGAGCCCATGACGATGTAGGCGCCGCCGTAGGCCTTGCGCAGGACGATCGTCACCAGGGGCACAGTGGCGGTGGCGTAGGCGTTGATGACCTTGGCGCCGCGGCGGATGATGCCGGCGTGCTCCTGCTCGGCGCCGGGGCGGTAGCCGGGCACGTCGACGAAGGTGACCACCGGCAGCCCGAAGGCGTCGCAGAAGCGCACGAAGCGGGCGAGCTTCTCGGAGGCGTCGACATCTAGAGTGCCGGCGTCCACCAGCGGCTGATTAGCGACGATCCCCACGGGGTGGCCCTCGAAGCAGGCGAAGCCGACCACCACGTTGGCGGCGAACTCCTCCTGGACCTGGACGAGCTCACCGTGGTCGACAACCGCCGAGACCACCTCGACGACGTCATAGGCCTGGCGGGTGGAGGCCGGGACGATCTCTCCGACGCTGCGGGCGGCCTCGGCGTCGGCCTGGGAGTCGGCGTCGTCGTAGGCGTACAGGGGGGCGCTGACCCCGGATGAGGAGGGCAGGTAGGCCAGGAAGCTGCGGACCTGACCCAGGGCGTCCTCCTCGTCCTCGGCCACGTAGTGGACGACGCCGGAGACCGAACCGTGGATCCTCGCGCCGCCGAGGTCCTCGGCGCTGATCTGCTCACCGGTTGTGGCGCGTACGACGTCGGGACCGGTGACGAACATGTGGGAGGCCTGGCGGGTGGCGATGACGAAGTCGGTCAGGGCCGGGCTGTAGACGGCGCCGCCGGCGCAGGGTCCGAGGATGACGCTGATCTGCGGGACCAGTCCGGAGGCTGCGCAGGTGCGGTTGAAGATGCGCCCGTACTGTCTCAGGGCTCCCACGCCCTCCTGGATCTTGGCGCCGCCGGAGTCGATGAGTCCGATGACGGGGATGCGCAGGCGCAGGGCGTCGTCCAGGAGGCGAACGATCTTGTCGCCCTCGATGGTGCCCAGGGCTCCGCCGGAGACGGAGAAGTCCTGGGAGTAGACGGCCACCTGACGGCCGTCGATCTGCCCGAAGCCGGTGACGACGCCGGAGGGTCGGGCCTTGTCGCCGGCGCCCGAACCGGTGTAGCGGCCGATCTCCAGGAAGGTGGAGTCGTCCAGCAGGTCGTTGATGCGCTCCCGGGCGGTGCGCTTTCCCTTGGCGTGCTGCCGAGTGGCGGCGCGCTCCTCGGCCTCCCTGTCGACGCGGGTGATGCGCTGGCGGAAGGCCGTGGTGGAGGGCGAGTCCGCCATCGTGGCTCCCTGTGTCGGCGTGCTGGAGCCGGCGCTGGAGTCTGTGCTCACGGTTCAGGCCTCCTCGGGGCTGTTCTCGGGGGTGTGCATGCGCACCAGGACATCACCGGCGGAGACCGTGCGTCCGGCACCGACGGGGATCTCCGAGATGGTGCCGTCACTGAGCGCGTGGACGTAGTTCTCCATCTTCATGGACTCCAGGACCACGAGCAGATCGCCCTGACAGACCTGCTGGCCGGGCTCCACACAGATACGGGTGACGATCGCCTGCATGGGGGCGGCGATGACGCCGGGCTCGGAGCTGGTTGACTCGGTCTCGCCGGAGGCGCCACCGCGGGCCGAGCGCGTGGCCCCTCCGGAGCGACCGCGTAACGGTTGGGCCCGGTTGCTGCGCGGGCTGAAGCCGCGCGCCGGATTGGAGGGGGCGAGGATCCCGTCGGGAAGGGTCAGCTGCATCCGGCGGCCATTGAGCTCGATGATGTAGCTGGAACGGGTACGCGGGTTGGTGACCGCCTCCTGGGCGGCCTGAGAACCGTCGGCGTCTGCCGGAGCACCGGCGTCAGCGAGATCGGGCAGCACCTCGTTCTCGATCCACCGGGTCGTCACCGTCAGCCGTCCGGACTCGTCGGGCGTGGTGAAGTCGGAACGCTCCAGGACCTCGGCGTGCAGAGGGGTGCACACGGTGACGCCTTCGACGATCGTCTCGCGCAGGGCACGCCGGGCGCGGGCGATAGCCTGCTCCCGGGTGGCGCCGGTGACCACGATCTTGGCGAGCATCGGGTCGAACATGGGGGTGACGACATCGCCCTCGGTGACCCCGGACTCGATGCGGATACCGGGACCGGCCGGCCAGCGCAGGCGGGTGATGGCGCCCGTGGAGGGGGCCAGGCCGCGGGAGGGATCCTCGCAGGTGATGCGCAGCTCGAGGCTGTGGCCACGGGGCTCGTTGAGCTCGCCGAGGCGACCGCCCTCGGCGATGCGCAGCTGGACCTCGACCAGGTCGGTTCCGGTGACCTCCTCGGAGACGCAGTGCTCCACCTGGAGGCGGGGGTTGACCTCGAGGAACCAGACATCGCCCTCAGGGGTCAGGAGGAACTCGCAGGTGGCCACCCCGATGTAGTCGACCGTCTCCAGAAGGCGGCGGGAGGCCTCGACGAGACGGTCGTGAACGTCCTCGGGCAGGAAGGGGGCCGGGGCCTCCTCGAGAAGCTTTTGGTTGCGTCGCTGCAAGGAGCAGTCGCGAGTCGAGACGACGGCGAAGCCGCCGTGGGAGTCCCGGGCGCACTGGGTCTCAATGTGGCGCGCGGCGGTGACGAAGCGCTCCAGGATGAGGGTGCCGCCACCCAGCGCCGCGGACTCGAAAGCGGGGGTGGACCTGACCTCGTCGTCGTTGTGCAGAACGGTGATGCCACGCCCACCGCCGCCGTCGGTGCGCTTCAGGGCGACCGGATATCCATGGGTGGCGGCGAAGTCGATGACGGTTCCGGCGTCGGTGACCGAGTCGGTGATGCCGGGGACGGGAGCGACCTTGGCGCGCTCGGCGGTGGCGCGGGCGCTCATCTTGTCTCCGAGGGCATCCATGGCCTCGGGCGAGGGACCAACCCAGGTGATACCGGCCTCGATGATTGAGCGGGCGAAGTCGGCGTCCTCGGACAGGAAGCCGTAACCGGGGTGGATGGCGTCAGCACCGGTGGTGCGGGCCAGCTCCAGGACTGCCGCCGCGTCGGTGTAGGACGACCCCTCGGGCAGCGCGTAGGCCTCGTCGGCGAGCTCTGCCGCCGGGCTCATGAGGTCCTCGGGCGTGTACGGAAGAATCGATGTCGCCCCGAGATCGCGGGCGGTTCGCACGATACGTAGTGCGATCTCACCGCGGTTGGCGATGAGGATGCGGGAGAGGGTCACCAAGAGTCTCCTTGCCTGGACAGTGCCGGGTTGGCGGCGGGGCCCTCCATGGGCCCGGGCGATGGATCCGTGCCTTCCCTACAAGCGCAGGTTGAAGGATCCGCTGGACGACGACGTTACGTGGTCAGGGCACCACAATCCATTTGTGGAAACCTCACAAAGACTGGGAGTTGCGTTGGTGTAACAACCGAGACCCCAGCAATGGTGCGGCATAACGGGCGCCTCACAAAGGTGGTTCCCACCCCCTGAGGGCCTTTGAGGTTTCCCACAAGGATGGTGGGGAGGGACGTGTCTTCGCACCATCTGTCGCACCTGTCTCATGAGCTTCTCCTTTCTGAGGGGTGGGTCAGTTCCGCGATTAGCGGCAGGTGTCATTCCGGTGAGAGAAGGCGGCCTGGCGCAGCTCCGAGATGGCGGCCAGGGCATCGTCGGCCCGGTAGACCGCCGATCCGGCGACGAAGACGTCGGCCCCGGCTTCAGCAGCGCGCTCGATCGTCTGAGGGGTGATGCCGCCGTCGACCTGCACGCGCAGGTCGAGCCCGCCGTTTCCCACAAGCTCGCGGGCGCGGCGGATCTTGGGCAGCATCGGCTCGATGAAGGACTGGCCCCCGAATCCCGGCTCCACGGTCATGAGCAGAAGGAGGTCGAACTCCCCCAGCACGTCAGCAACGGCTTCCAAGGGGGTGGCGGGTCTCAGCGCAATGCCAGCGCCTGCGCCGAGCCGGTGAAGCTCGCGCGCCAGACGGACCGGGGCCGTGGTGGCCTCGGCATGGGGGGTGACGACCTGACAGCCGGCCTCGGCGTAGGCAGGGGCCCAGCGATCGGCGTCACAGATCATGAGGTGGGCGTCCACGGGCAGTGCGGTATGGGCAAGGACCGCCTCAACCACCGGCAGCCCCCAGGACAGGTTGGGCACGAAGTGGTTGTCCATGACATCGACGTGGATCCCGTCCGCGCCCCTGGCGCCGTCGTCTCCTGTGACCCGGTCGAGCTCGTCGGCCAGATGGGCGATATCGCAGTTGAGGATCGAGGGGTGGATGGTCGTCATCGGGATGCTCCTCACGAGGTGCTGGTGACCTGGTGCTGTGATACGTCAGCTGGTGCGGCGCAGCAGGGCGCAGAACATGGCGTCGGTGCCGTCGAGGTGGGGCCAGAGCTGAAGCATCTCGCGGTCGGCTCCGGCCGGCGGCTGAGGAGCCAGACGAGTGGCGACGTCTCCGGCGTGCAGGATCTCGGCACTCAGGCCCTGACGCTTCAGGAGGCGGGTGACGTCCCGAACCACAAGGCTCGTCTCGAGGGCGTGCGGTGAGCAGGTCACGTAGGTCACCACTCCCCCACGCCGTACAGCGTGCAGGGCACTGGTCAGCAGCTCGCGCTGGAGCTCGGCCAGGACGGCGACATCTTCATGCCTCCGGCGCCACCTGGCCTCCGGCCGACGACGCAGCGAGCCGAGTCCCGTGCAGGGCGCATCGACCAGGACCCGGTCGTAGCAGTCCGGTTCATCGCGTCCGACATCCCGTCCGTCCCCGCAGCGCACATGGACCGTGTCCTGCGGCACCGCACGCAGGGCGGAGCGCACCAGGTCGGCCCGGTGGGGACTGATCTCATTGGCGAGCAGGTGGGCGCCCTTCTGACCGGCCCTGGCGGCCAGCAGAGCCGCCTTGCCGCCAGGGCCGGCGCACAGGTCGAGCCAGCGCTCGTCACGCCCTTCGAGAGGGGCCTCGGCGGCGATGAGCGCCACCAGCTGACTGCCCTCGTCCTCGACCCCGGCCCGGGAGTCCCTGATCGCCTCGATCCTGCCGGGATCTCCTCCGACCATGACAACGGCGAGCGGGCTGATCCTCCCCAGGCGGGGTTCGACGTCGTGGACCCGGTCGGCCTTGCGAGCGATCTTGGCCAGGGCCTCAGGGGCGATGAGACCGGGCCGGGCGCACAAAGCCACCTCGGGGTCGGTGTTGTCGGCGACCAGGAGCGCCTCCAGCTCGTCGGCACTGCGACCGTGGGTGGTCAGGGCCTGGCGCAGCGCCTTGACGATCCACTGTGGGTGGGACTGGGTACGCGCCAGGGCGACTGTCTCATCAGGGGCGCTCTGGCGTAGGTCGTTCATCCAGGCGTCCAGGTCCTGACCGCTGAGCCGGCGCATGATCGCGTTGACGAAGGTGGCGGCACCGCGACCGCAGGAGTCCGCCGCCAGGTCGACGGTGGTGCTCACGGCAGCGTGCTGAGCCACTCTCATCCCCATGAGCTGGTGGCACCCCAGGCGCAGGACGTCGAGCACGGTCGGATCGATCCTCTCCAGGGTCCGGTCCGTGCAGGAGCTGATCATCGCGTCGTAGCGTCCCTGGAGGCGCAGGGTTCCGTAGGTCAGAGCCGTGGTGAAGCCGGCATCGCGGCGGTCCAGGTCGGCGGAGTCCAGCAGCTCGGGCAGGAGGAGGTTGGCGAAGGCGTCGTCGCGACGGACACGGGTGAGCGCCTCCAGGGCCACTCGGCGCGCCGAATCCGACCTGCGTTGAGGGGCCTGCGACCGCACACCCGCTCCTGCGCCGTCTGACGTACGGGATCGCCTGCCTCGACCACGTCCACCCCCTCGGCCGCCTCCGCTACCCCGTTCACTGCGTCTCATGTCCTCGCTGCGGTTGCTGCGCCGTCCACCGGCTCCACCGCCGCGACGCCCACCGTGGCCACCTGACGTGTTTCGACGCATCGGCCGCTCCCCCATCAGCCGTCCCCTTCGCCGTCTTCGGACGCCGGGGCCCCCAGGACGGTCCCCACCCCCGGACGGGCGCCACGAGCCCAGGCATCCGCAGCCATCCAGCTGCGCCCGGCGGGTGCGACCTGTCCCAGGCGCACGGCGCAGCCTCCGGTCCCCACAAGGACCTCGCGCTTGGTGGCACGTATCTGACCGGGCAGAAGATCAGTGACCTCCGGAACTGGGGTGACCGGCCCCAGACGGAACCTGGCCCCGAGATAGGTGGTGTGCGCACCTGGCGCCGGGCTCACTCCCCGGATTCTCCGGTCGATGGTGAGCGCAGGATCGTCCCAGCGAACCTCGCCGTCGGCGGTGGAGAGCATCGGAGCCAGGGTGGCCAGTTCGTCGTCCTGCGGCTCAGGGCGCACGCTCCCGTCCTCGACCGAGCCCAGGACGTCGAGAACCAGAGAGCTCCCGGCTCGCGCCAGTCGCTCCAGGAGGTCCCCGCTGGTGTCGGTCGCGCCGATCGCCTCGGTGATGCGGCCGTAAACAGGGCCGGTGTCGAGACCCTCCTCGAGGCGGAACACGCAGGCACCGGTGATCTCCTCACCGGCGATGACCGCCCGTTGGACAGGGGCGGCTCCGCGCCAGGCCGGGAGCAGGGAGAAGTGGAGGTTCAGCCATCCGTGCTCAGGAACATCCAGCAGGTCGGCCGGGATCAGACGCCCGTAGGCAACCACGACGGCGACGTCGGCATTGAGCCCTCGTACCCAGTCAGGCACCTCATCAGCAGCCTCGCCCTTGAGCGTGGTCGGAGTGCGCACGTCGAGACCGGCTTCACGAGCCGTGGCGGCCACCGGCGAGGGATGCAGTGAGCGACCACGGCCCTTGCGGGCGTCCGCACGGGTGAGGACGCCGACGACGTCGTGCTCACTGGCGATGAGGGCCTCCAAAGTGGGAAGGGCCGCCTCAGGAGTTCCGGCGAAAAGCACACGCATGGGGCCGAGTCTACGGCTCCACGCCGCCGAACGCGGGGTTCACTGCCGCCCCGGCGTGGGAAGCAGGCCCAGTGAGATCAGTGCGGCCCGTAGCCGTCCCGCACCGGAGAAGCGGTGCACACGCAGGCCCAGCCGGTCGGCGGAGTGGATGTTGACCACCGAGTCGTCTACGAACAGGGTGCTGGCGGCATCGAGACCATAGCGCTCCAGAAGCAACTCGAAGATGGCAGCGTCGGGCTTGGCCAGGTGCTCACGTCCGGAGACCACGATGCCAGCGAACTGCTCGAGCTGAGGCACCAGGAGTCGGGCCTGCTCGAAGAGGCTGGAATCGAAGTTCGTCAGCCCGTACAGCACCACCCCCGCCTCGAGAAGATCATCGAGCACCGACGCCATGCCGGGCACGGGGCCTGTCAGTGAGGCCGTGAAGCGCTCGCGGTACAAGGCGAGGATCTCCGTCCAGTCAGGGCGGTCCGGGTGTGCGCGGGCGTAGTCGGCGAGCACCTGCTCGAAGGGCTCTCCCAGGTCCAGTCGCTCGTTCCAGGCGAGGAAGTTGCCGTCGGCCACGAACTCCTCCCAGTCCTCCTCGGAGACGTGTCCGGCCACAGCGGCCATCGGCTCCCAGGCGTACAGGACATTGCCGTAGTCGAGGACGACAGCGTTCACGGACTCAGAATCTATCTCGATGGCAGTGGCGGAGGTGGAGGAGCCGGGCTCGGTCATGCTCGGCATCCTTCCACGGTTCCCCGCAAGAGTCCCGCTCATGGTGGCCCTGGATGGGATCCTCGTTTTTGTACGGCTTCTACCAACGCGGGGGCATGTCGACTGTAAGGCAGGACACACCTAGCAATCCCATCGAAAGAGCACACACCTCATGGGATGAATGTCACGCCTTGACGACGGTTGTTCACGCAACTTGCCTCGAACTCAGTTCCGCCAAGAGGTTTCCAACCCTCTGTGAGTCTGGTACGCTCGTACTAATCCGGTACGGGCGTACCACTTCAATCGTCAGAGCGCGTGATACGCGTCATGGTCCACATCAACGACACAGTGCAGTGTCAGAGAGGGAGTCATGGATCTTTCCGTAGATTCCGAAATCGGGAGGCTTCAGCAGGTCATTCTGCACAGGCCCGGCAGTGAGATGCTTCGACTCACCCCACAGAACAAGGAGCACCTCCTGTTCGACGATGTCCTGTGGCTGGAGCGGGCCCAGGAGGAGCACGACCAGTTTGCACGCGTACTGACCGACCGCGACATCGAGGTGCTTTACCTCAGTAACCTTCTGGCCGAGACCCTGGAGGTACCCGAGGCTCGGGACTACGTCCTGGACCGAGTCGTCAATGAGAACACCAATGGCCCCAGTGCCGCCGAGCCGCTGCGCGCTCTGGCTCAAGGGTTGTCCGGGGCGGACCTAGCTGAGGTGCTCATCGCTGGCATCACCAAGGCTGAGTTGCTCGAGCGCGTCTCCTGTCCGGACTCGCTCGTACTAGCCTCCATGGACGACGATGACCTTCTCCTGGCTCCGTTGCCCAACCACCTCTTCACCCGTGACACGTCCTGCTGGATCTATAACGGTGTGTCCATTAACTCAATGATGATGCCGGCCAGGCAGCGCGAGACCATCAACTACGAGGCGATCTATCGCTGGCATCCCAGGTTCGCGAACGCGAGCTTCCCCGTGTGGTCCGAGGGTACCCAGGCCGGCCCCGCCACCGTCGAGGGAGGCGACGTCCAGATCATCGGCAACGGCGCCGTACTGGTCGGCGTCTCGGAACGCACCACCGCCCAGGGCATCGAAAGACTCGCCAGTAGACTCTTCGCCGGAGGGAAGGTCAACCGGGTCGTCGCCGTCGAGATGAGCCGGACGCGCGCGCAGATGCACCTGGACACGGTCATGACCATGGTCGATGTCGGCACCTTCACCATCTATGGAGGTCTGGGGATGCTGCCAACGCTCACCCTTCGGCCGGGCGACGGCGGGCAGATCAACGTCACCCGTAACGACCCTGAGGACATGTATCGCGTCATCGCCCAGGCACTGGGCATCGACGACCTCACCGTGCTCATCACGCCTCAGGACTCGATGGCGGCAGCCCGTGAGCAGTGGGATGACGGTTCCAACTCGCTGGCCATCGCCCCGGGCGTCATCGTCGCCTACGAACGCAATGTCAACACCAATGAGTACCTCACCTCCCGCGGTATCGAGGTCCTGACGATCCCGGGCTCGGAGGTCGGGCGCGGGCGTGGCGGCCCGCACTGCATGAGTTGCCCAATTCTGCGGGACCCGGTTGTCTGAGCCGATCCCCCATCTGCGCCTTCGGCGTCAATGAAGAAACCCCATCACCCGCTCACCCCCTTAGACGAAGGAGTCCTCATGACCCACCCCCTGCACAACCGCAGCTTCCTCAAAGAGCTCGACTTCACCGCAAATGAGTGGGGCACCCTGCTCCAGCTGGCGGCTCAGCTCAAGGAGGACAAGAAGGCCGGCCGCGAGGTGAAGCGGCTGACCGGCAAGAACATCGCACTCATCTTCGAGAAGACCTCGACTCGCACCCGCTGCTCCTTCGAGGTGGCCGCCTACGACCAGGGAGCCCAGGTGACCTACCTGGACCCCTCGGGCTCGCAGATGGGGCACAAAGAGTCGGTGGCGGACACCGCCCGGGTCCTGGGCCGCTTCTACGACGGCATCGAGTTCCGCGGCAAGAAGCAGGAGCACGTCGAGGCTCTGGCCGAGCTCTCGGGCGTGCCGGTGTGGAACGGGCTGACCGACGAGTGGCACCCCACGCAGATGCTCGCAGACCAGATGACCATGCTGGAGCACGCGGGCAAGCCGATTGAGGAGATCTCCTTCGCATACCTCGGGGACGCCCGCAACAACGTGGCCAACTCGCTGCTCATCTCAGCCGCGCTCATGGGAATGGATGTGCGGATGGTGGCTCCCAAGGAACTGCAGACGCCTCCCGAGGTGGTGGCCCAGGCCCAGAAGCTGGCGGAGAAGAGTGGAGCTCATATTCTCGTCACCGACAACGCTGCAGAAGGCGTCAAGGGAGTCGACTTCCTCTACACCGACGTGTGGGTCTCGATGGGCGAGCCCAAGGAGGTCTGGGACCAGCGCATCGCCCTGCTGCGCCCTTACCAGGTCAACGCCGAGCTGGTCGAGGCCACCGGCAATCCCGACGTGAAGTTCCTCCACTGTCTGCCGGCCTTCCACGATCGCAACACCACGGTGGGTGAAGATATCTTCGCCAAGACAGGCATGGAAGGCCTGGAGGTGACCGATGACGTCTTCGAGACCGAGCGCAACGTCGCCTTCGACCAGGCCGAGAACCGTATGCACACCATCAAGGCCGTCATGGTCGCAACCCTCGGAGAGTGGGACTGAGTCGTGAGAATTGTTGTTGCCCTCGGCGGAAACGCCCTCCTGCGTCGGGGCGAGAAGCCCGACGCCCGCACTCAGATCCACAACGTCGAGGTGGCGGCGCGTGAGCTCGCCAAGCTGGCGGAGAAGCACGAGCTGGTCCTCACCCACGGCAACGGCCCTCAGGTGGGGGTCCTGGCTCTGGAGTCCGCCAATGATGAGCGCCTCTCGGAGCCCTACCCCTTCGACACCCTCGGCGCTCAGACCCAGGGCATGATCGGCTACTGGCTGCTCCAGGCCATGCAGAACGCCCTGCCGGGGCGCCACGTGGCCGCGATGGTCAACCAGACCCTGGTCATGGCCGGGGACCCGGCCTTCTCCAACCCCACCAAGTTCGTCGGTGAGGTCTACACCAAGGAGGAGGCCGAGAAGCTGGCCGAGGAACGAGGTTGGGTAGTCAAGCCCGACGGCGAGCACTACCGTCGCGTCGTCGGCTCGCCCAAGCCGCAGCGGGTCATCGAGACCCGACTAGTGCGCACGCTCCTGGAGGCCGGAGCCATCGTCGTCTGCTCCGGTGGAGGCGGAGTTCCCGTCGTCCGCAGCGAAGAAGGCAAGCTCAAGGGCATTGAGGCCGTCATCGACAAGGACCTCACCGCATCGGTCATGGCCGAGGCGCTTGAGGCTGATGCGCTCCTCATCCTGACCGACGTCGACGGCGTCTTTGAGGACTTCGGAACCGAGAACCAGAAGCAGGTTCCACGGGCCACGCCGGCAGAGCTGCGCGCTATGGGGCTTCCCAGTGGATCCATGGGACCGAAGGTCGAGGCGGTATGTCGATTTGTTGAGCTGACCGGAGACATGGCGGCGATCGGCCGTCTTGAGGATGCCGTTTCCATCATTGACGGCCACGCAGGGACTATTGTGACCCCTGGGGGTAACTACGGAGGTCCCGACGATATCCATCCCCCGATTCCCGAGCAGCTCGATACCCGCATTCGCAGGGCCTGACCGGAACGACGGCATCGGTCCTTCAAGGAGGTGGTGGGAACCGTCAACCACATATGACCATGCCATGGTTCAGCCGTCATTCTTTGACACAGATATTCCTGTGGCAACTTTCGAGATTTCTCCAGGATAGAATGAGAGTGTTGAACCCACAGACAAATCCATCCGTCTCAATTCACACACCACTCAACGAGCACAAGGGAGTGACTCACTCATGACGAAGATTGTCAACTCTTGGAACGACTTCGACCCGCTCAAGCACGTCATCGTCGGGCGCGCGGACTTCTCGGTTATTCCTCCCGAGGAGCCGGCCACCTCCGAGAAGGTGCCGATCGACTCCGAGATGCGCGGTATGTGGGGTCCTCGCCCCACCGCCACCGTCGAGGCCGCCAACGAGCAGCTCGACAACTACGTCAAGATCCTCGAGGGGCTGGGCGTCAAGGTGGACCGGCCCACACCGCTGCAGTGGAACCAGGCCATCCAGACGCCTGACTTCCGCACGGAGTCGGGCTTCACCCAGATGCCCCCGCGCGACATCCTGCTGACCATCGGTGACGAGATCATGTCGTCGGCCAACTCGTTCCGGTGCCGGTACTTCGAGTACCTCGCCTACTGGCCCCTCATGAACCAGTACTTCGAGGAGGACCCGGAGTTCAAGTGGACTCAGGCGCCTCGTCCCCGGCTGACGGACAAGTCCTACAAGCACAACTACTACGACGAGCGGATCTCCCTGGAGGAGCGCCTCGAGCGCACCGCAGCCAAGGACTTCGTGACCACTGAGGTTGAGCCGATGTGGGACGCCGCCGACGTCATGCGCGTGGGCAAGGACCTGTTCATCCAGCACGGCCTCACCACCAACCGCAAGGCGATGGAGTGGTTCAAGCGCTACTACCCCGACTTCCGGGTGCACGCGGTGAACTTCCCCGGCGACCCGTACCCGATCCACATCGACGCCACCTTCGTGCCGCTGCGGCCCGGGCTCATCATCAACAACCCGCACCGCCGGCTGCCCGAGGAGCAGCGCAAGATCTTCGAGGCCAACGACTGGCAGATCGTCGACGCTGCTCCCCCGGCCCACGAGGTGCCGCCGCCGCTGTGCTACTCCTCCGTCTGGCTGTCCATGAACTGCCTCGTCATCGACCACAAGACCGTGTGTGTCGAGGCCAGTGAGGTCCACCAGATGGAGCAGATGGACAAGCTGGGCATGAACGTCATCCCGGTTCCCTTCCGTGACGCATACGCCTTCGGCGGTGGTCTCCACTGCGCGACGGCGGACGTGTACCGCGAGGGCGGCTGCGAGGACTACTTCCCCAACCAGGTCGCTGACCCGACTCTGGTCTGATTCCAAGCGGGTGCGGGGCGGTGGCTCATGGATCGGGCTGCCGCCCCGCACCGTTCCCGGCTCGGGTAATCGCAGCGCGGTGATCGGACTCCCCGTGGAAACGGACGAGAACTGGTGCAGCCGTACGATGCTCAGCAATGAAGCTGTGCCCTACCACGTACGCCGGGAGAGAACTCAGGAGACACAACTGCCATGTCACAGACAACGTCTACCGACTCCTCCGTCACAGAATACGTGATGAACAAGAAGCTCGGCGCGATTGCCATGCTTCTCTCTGCTACCGGAATGGGCCTGGTCGGCACCATCAGCCGCGGTACGACTGCGGGTCTCGCTGAAGCCGATAAATCCGTCATCGGATCATTCCTGGCCTTTGGTCGCATGACCGTTGGCCTACTCGGCTTCATCCTCATCCTTGTCCTCACCGGGAAGGCCGGCTTGTTCCGGCGGACCCGCTTGAGCGCCACCGTGATCCTGGGAGGGGTGAGCATCGGCCTCTCCCTGGGCTGCTACATCTCCTCAACGCTGATGACATCGATCGCCAACGCGGTCTTCCTCATCTACACCGGTCCCTTGTTCTGTGCGCTACTCGCTCGCATCTTCCGCAAGGAAAAGATTAGCGTGATTTCAGGTATTTTCCTGACTCTTGTGTTCATCGGAATGCTACTGACCATCGGTATTATCGACTTCAAGAACGGGAGTCTGACATTCGGACTGGACCTGTCGGCGTCGTCTCCAGAGTTCCCCAACAAGAGTCTGGGAGACCTCCTTGGTCTTCTCTCAGGAGTCTTCTACGGCCTGGCGATGTTCTTCTATGGATACCGCAAGGATGTTGACTCAGTTGTCCGCGGCGTTTGGAACTTTCTCTGGGCTGCTTCTGCTACGCTGGCGATGTCAATCCTCTTGCGCCCATGGCACGGCGTTTCGTCCTTCACCGCCACCAACTGGATGTGGGCAGTAGCCCTGTTCCTCGTGTGCGGCCTCTTCGCACTAGGATTCCTGGTCGTTGCTGGACGCAACCTCCCCGCCGTGGAGTACTCGACGATCTCCTACTGGGAATGTCCAGTTGCTATTCTGTGCGGTCTCCTCGTCTGGGGGGAGCAACTCACTCCTGTGGGAATGGTTGGAGGAGTACTCATCGTCGGAGGGGGATTGGCACCCATTGTCCTGGATGCCGTCTCCCGGAGATCTCGCGCTTCCTAGGCCTGATCATCATGCCATCCTGTCTGCCTGCGGAAACAGGCCCAGCAGCCCCGCGGACAGGCAGGATGGTGGAAACAATCATCCAGGTATCTTGACAGGGCCACATAACATCATCGTCGACATCGATCGAGCCGGAGCCATAGGCTATGAATACCGTCCACCCAGGAAGCACGAACGACCATCACCTGGATCCCGAGCGAAGTCTCGCATTGAGGCGTGCGGCAAAAGCAAGTTTCATCGGAAACTTCATTGAGTGGTTTGACTACGCCTCATACACGTACCTGGCATCGGTCATCGGAATCGTCTTCTTCCCAGGGGGAGACAAATCTGCCCGGCTTCTGGAGGCATATGCGGTGTTCGCTATGTCGTTCATTCTTCGACCGATCGGCGCTATTGTGTGGGGTGCTTGGGGCGACCGCTGGGGCCGTCGTTGGGCCCTGTCCTGGTCCATCCTTATTATGTCGGGTTCAACTTTTTTGATCGGTTTACTTCCGCCACATTCGGCGATTGGTATTCTGGGAGCGATTGGTCTACTTCTGCTTCGCATGATTCAGGGTTTTTCCGCCTCAGGTGAATACGCTGGAGCCGGCACATTCTTGGCTGAGTATTCGCCCCCTTCCCAGCGAGGTATCTACACTTCCCTGGTCCCCGCCTCCACTGCATGCGGCCTGCTCGCCGGTTCCCTCACGGCAACCGGGATGTTCTCGATGCTGAGCGATAGCGCAGTCAATACCTGGGGGTGGCGCATCCCCTTCCTCCTGTCCGGTCCGCTAGGGCTTATTGGTCGCTATATCCGGGTGCACCTGGAGGACTCCCCTGCTTATCAGGAGATGCGTGCAGAAATGCCGCAGGAGCAGAAGTCGGCCGGCTGGTCCGAGCCTCTACGACTGTTGTTCCGAGATCACAGGCATGAGACTCTCATCACCTTCGGAGTCTCCTGCCTCAACGCAGTCGCCTTCTACATGCTCCTGACCTACATGCCCACCTATGCTCATCAAGAGCTTGGGTTCTCCCAGGACACGGCGAACTTCGCCACCTCGGTGACACTTGTGTGCTACATCGTCTCAATCTTCCTCATGGGTCACATGTCCGACTCCTTCGGGCGCCGCCGTATGCTGATCTCCGCCTGCATTGCCTTTATTGTGGTGAGTATTCCACTGTTCGTCGTCATGACCAAGGCTACTACGCTCATGGTGGTCATCCTGTGCCAGATCGTTTTCGCTATCGTCTTGACGGCCAATGACGGCACGCTGGCCACATTTCTTGCCGAATCGTTCCCGACCAACGTGCGCTACTCCGGATTTGCCCTGTCATTCAATGGCGCCAACGCGCTTCTTGGGGGCACGACACCATTTGTTCTCACCTGGCTTATCAAAGTGTCCGGCTCCTCCCTCGCACCAGCGGTCTATCTCACTGTGATCGCACTCATTGCCATGGTGGCGATCTTCCGGTCCCGCACGATTCACGGGTCCGAGCTGACTGAGACCTGAGATGCTCGCCCAGTATGATGGCTTTCATTGAGAGCTGTTGACAACCAGTCACATACTATCTTCCTCTGTGCGAGTCCATTGTCACGGTTTTGTCGTCGACGGGTCACGGCGAACAGCCGTAATATATGATCATGGCCGGTTCTGAAGACAGTGCATCCAAGGGCCTTGCGGCTCGATCAAGGAATCGATCAGACTCTCGGGTCACGCCACGGGGTGAGGACCGTCGTCAAGCCATCATCGATGCTGCTGCAGCCATCATCCGTGAGTCCGGCCCCTCAGGGGTCAGCCACCGCAGCGTCGCCAAGCGCGCCGGATGCTCACTGTCCGCAACGACCTACTACTTCGACGGGTTGGAGGATCTCCTCCATCAAGCAGGACTGGTCAACATCGGGTTGTGGGCCTCTCGTGCCGAGCGGGTCGCGGACCGGGTGGAGGCCTTCAAAGGAGTTCCAGATCTGTCCCAGCGGGTTCGGTTCATCCTTCAGGCAACTCTGCCGGCCCACAGCGGCTACTTCGGGCACTACCTTCAGCTCATCTCAGCCAGCCAGGCGGCCCCGGTCAAGCAGGCCTACCGCCAGGGACGTCAACGCCTCAACGTCGCCTTGCGTCGGGTACTGCGTCAGCTCGACAGCCCGCTTGAGCCGGAGATGGTCATCGCCATCGTCGACGGCGCAGCCGTTACGGCGCTCAGTGAAGGATGGAACGTCAAGTCCACCGCAGCAGGTCTTCTCACCGATCTCATCACCCTGGCGCACGGTATGCCGGCCTTCCAGGTGCCCGCTCCTCCGGCTCCGTCCCCCACGGCGAAAGCGAATCCGTCTGCAGCAGCAGAGTCAGGCAGTGCTACCCACTGAGCCCACTTCTCGATAGTCGCGCACTGGTTGTTTCACCATAGGTGGGTGGGATCCATCTCGACCCGAACAGGTTCCTCCCGCCGCGCCGAGCGGTCCCGCAGTCTCACCGCGAGCATCTCGGACAGTTCTCTGCCGTGTGAGCGTGGAACGCGAACCAGCGCTCTCGCCACACCAGGAGCCACCTGGCCGTTGATCGGTGGAGGCGCCACCGGGCCCAGCACCTCAAAACCATCGGCGTCAGCCTGAGCCAGCACACTCTCCACACCACGCGCCGGTCCGTCCAGGCGCGCCACCCGCCACGCCGGCGGCAGATGCAGCTCAGCCCTCTCGATGAGGTCTCTGCGTGCGAAGCCCGCCTGATCCCATCTCAGCAGCGCCTGAGCCGCCGCCGGATCCGGGCCTCCCAGAAGAATGACCTGGGCCGACGGTGCCGCCAGAGCCACGGCATTCGTCCACTGACGCAGCGCTTCACCAGCAGCCCCCAGATCGGGCCGCGAGGACAGTGCACCGCCGTCGAGCAGGAGCACAGACCGGTATCCGCCCGTAGCCAGCGGTTCCGCGCTAGGTGTGGCTACAACGAGACGCGGTGAGCCGTCAACCTGGCCCACCACACCGTGAGCCTCCCGAGCTCCTGACACCACCACCGGAACACCAGGAAAAGCTCGCCCCAGCTCCTCCCCCGTACGCGTCGAACCGACCGTCACCATCCTCAAGGCATGACCGCCACACTCAGGACAGGTCCACCGCCCCACCGTCCGCGCGCACCAGCGGCAGGCTGTGAGGCCCTGGCGATCCATCGCCACAGGACCGCCGCAGACAGGGCAACGGGCCGCGGTGCGGCAGCGAGCGCAGGCCACCAGCGGTGCGTAACCGGCGCGCGGTACCTGGATGAGAACCGGCCCATCCTGCAGGGCGCGTCGCAGCGCCCGGTGCGCCAACGAGGGAATCCGGGCCGCCCCGGAGGCCCCCTCCCGTTCCAGCTCGGCCGTACCGGGCACCTGGATGCGAGGCACCACTGCGCGCACGACATGCCGAGGTGCAGTCAGGTCACGGCACCAGTCCTGCTCGATCAGCGACTGCGCCTCCACCGAGCGGCTGAAGCCGCCGATGAGCAGGCCGGCGCCCTCAAGAGTAGAACGCAGAGCCAGCACCGTACGTGCATGAGCGTACGGTGCGTGGGGCTCGGCCAGCCGACTGTCCGCGTCATCCCAGATCACAGCCAGGCCCAGCCGCCGCATCGGAGCGAAGGCCGCCGCCCGAGTACCCACCACCACCCGCGCACGCCCCAGCAGCAGGGTCAGAAAGACCCGGTAGCGTCTGGCTGGTCCGTGCTCTGCCGAGAGCACCACCACCGGTTCCTCCCCCAGCTCCTGCCGGAGCCGAGCAGCCAGATTCTCAGCCTGCTCGGTCGTTGCCACAACGATGACCGAGCCCCGTGAACCCGCCAGACAGGCCTGCACCGCACGAGCCAGGCATATCTGCCACGGCTGAACCATGCGTTCTGGCTCACTGCCACCGCTCGACGATGTCGTCTCGTACAGCTCGTCCTGTGCCGGCAGAGCTGACCACACCGCCCGTGGCGCCTCGCCGGCGGCCAACCGGGAGAGAAGCTCTTCACCACCGTCGTAGTGCTGCCAGCCGCACTGGCTGGAAGGCTGCTGCCAGGTGGGCAGTTCACGTGTCCCCTTGTCCCGCTCGGACTTCTCCGTGGTGGCGTGCCTGGCGGGCAGGGCGAGTCGGACGACGTCGGAGCGCGTCCCAGCACTACGGGTGGCGACTGCTTCGATGAGCCGACGCGACGTCTCTGGAAGGACCGGCAGGTCGGAAACTACACGGCGCAGCGCCGAGAGCCGACCGATGTGCGTCGTCGTGTCCCCCCGTTCCCAGATCCATCCCCGCATGTCCTGCTCACCGAAGCGAACCACCACCCGGGTTCCGGGCAGGGCCTCCTGGGCCATTGCCGCAGGGACCATGTAGTCGAAGACGCGATCCAGGTGCGGTACCGGGGAATCCAGGAGGACCCTGGCAACGGGGTTGGTGACGCCGGCCGCCGTGACCCTGCGTTCACCGGGCTCGGGCAGGTCCAGCAGCTCACCCTGCGTGCTCGCGCCGCGACGACGCGCGAGTCCGGCTGGCTCTGCGGAGGCGGGAGCGTCGTCGTGGCCGGGTGCCATATAGAAGCCTTAGGAAGGTTCCTGCACGAGTACGGGGGTCTCAGACGGCCTGGTGCAGTGCCTCGGCGCGGTCGGTGGCCTCCCATGTGAAGCCGGGACGTCCGAAGTGTCCGTAGGCACTGGTGGCGCGGTAGATGGGGCGCAGCAGGTCAAGGTCACGGACGATCGCCGCAGGGCGCAGATCGAAGACCCCGTTGACGGCCGCCATGATGCGCTCCTCGGGAACAGTCGCCGTGCCGAAGGTCTCTACGTAGACACCCACCGGATGGGCCGAGCCGATGGCGTAGGCCACCTGAATCTCGCAGCGCCTGGCCAGTCCGGCAGCGACAACGTTCTTGGCGACCCATCGCATGGCATAGCTGGCGGAGCGGTCCACCTTCGAGGGGTCCTTGCCGGAGAAGGCCCCCCCGCCGTGACGAGCCATGCCTCCGTAGGTGTCCACGATGATCTTGCGTCCCGTCAGACCGGCGTCACCTGCCGGGCCACCGATGACGAACTGTCCCGAAGGGTTGATGAGGACCTCGGCGTCAGCGGTGGCGAGCTCGGTACCGGCCTCGGCCTCGGCTGTCAGCACCGGGGTGATGACCTCGGCCTGAAGGGCATCGGTGAGCCAGGCGCGGCTGCGGTCCTCATCGTGCTGGGTCGAGATGACCAGGTTCTCCAGGCTGACGGGGCGCTGACCGTCGTAGCCGATGGTCACCTGGGTCTTGCCGTCGGGGCGCAGACCCGGGACGATCCCCTGCTTGCGCACCAGCGCCAGTCGTTCCGCCAGGCGATGCGCCAGGTGGATGGGAAGAGGCATGAGAGCGGCGGTGTCGTCGCAGGCGTAGCCGAACATGAGGCCCTGGTCGCCTGCGCCTTGCAGATCGAGGGGATCGATGTCTCCGATGTCCTGGCGGGCCTGGAGCGACTTGTCCACTCCGGCGGCGATGTCCGGGGACTGCTGGCCGATCGACACCGACACCCCGCAGGAGCGGGCGTCGAAGCAGACCTCCGAGGAGGTGTAGCCGATGGCCGAGATCTCCTGGCGGACGATCTCGGGGATCTCCACGTAGGCCCGCTCGGTGGTCACCTCTCCGGCCACGTGCACCAAGCCGGTCGTCACCATGGTCTCGACTGCGACGCGCGCGGTGGGGTCCTGCTCGAGGATAGCGTCAAGAATCGCGTCGGAGACGCGGTCACAGACCTTGTCCGGGTGTCCTTCAGTGACCGACTCGGAGGTGAACAGACGCAAAGAGGAACTCACCTGTCCATCGTAGCCACCACCGGTGCCGATCCATGGTGGCATTACCCACGAAAGTGCACCGCGGATCTTCAGGAACCGTTCACCAGGTCTGCAGTAAGGCCGATGAGAAGGCGGGCGATGTCCATCTTGCTGCCCTGTCCACGAGCCACTTCCGAGCCCTGGCCGTCCAGAACCACCACAGCGTTGGGCACGTCGCCGAATCCGAGGTCCTCCCCTACCGCGTTGACCGCCAGGAGGTGCGCCCTCTTACGACGGGCCTTGACCGCTCCGTGGAAGAGCACGTCGCCATCGTCGTCCCCGGTCTCGGCGGCGAACCCGACGACGATCTGGCCGGCTCGGGGCGGATCGGTCACCAGCCCGGTCAGAATATCCGGGTTGGTGGTGAGCTCGATGGACATCGTGGGTCCGCTCCGGTGATCCGACACCGTGGATGCCTGCTTCTTGATCTTGGTGGCCGCCACGGTGAGCGGCCGGTAGTCGGCGACGGCCGCTGCCATGATAACGGCGTCGGCATCGCGGGCGACTTCACGCACGGCATGGAGCATGTCGGAGGCGGTGCCGGCGGCGATGACGGCGACACCCGGTGGTAGAGCATCGAGCAGTTCCGAGGCCACATGGGCCTGTACGAGGGTAACGCGGGCGCCCTGCTCGGCCGCGGCCGCGGCTAGCGCGCACCCCTGACGGCCGGAGGACCTGTTTCCCAGGTAGCGCACCGGGTCGATGGGTTCGCGCGTGCCACCGGCGGAGACGACGACATGCCGTCCTTCTAGGCTCCCAGTCGTTTCGGCCGAAGCGACGTCGTCATCCTGGTGCTCGGGCTGCCGCAGGATGGCCAGGGCCCGGGAGACGATCTGCTCGGGCTCAGGCAGGCGCCCCAAGCCGGAGTCCCTGCCGGTCAGACGACCGGAGTCGGGATCAATGACCGTCAGGCCGCGCTCACGCAGCACTGTCACATTGTCCCGGGTGGCGGGATTGAGCCACATCTGGGTGTGCATAGCAGGTGCCAAGACGACGGGGGCCTCAGTGGTCAGGATCGTCGCAGTCAGCAGATCATCGGCCCGCCCCGCACGCACCCGCGCCAGCAGGTCCGCCGAGGCCGGGGCGACCAGGACCAGCTCGGCCCACTCGGCCACAGCCACGTGCTCCACCGCGGCCGGGTCATCGAAGACACCGGTGGACACGGTCTGCCCGCTGACCGCTGCCAGTGCCGGCGCCCCGATGAAACGCAGCGCCGACTCGGTGGCCACCACCTTGACCTCGTGCCCGGCCTGACGCAGCAGTCGAATGACAAAGGGCACCTTGTAGGCGGCAATGGAACCGGCCACGCCGACGACGACGCGCCGCGGCGCCCGAAGGGCGGTCGCGGCGCGTTCACTCGCAGTGGTGTGCGGCTCGTCCATGCGAGCGAGGCTCAGAACTGGATGTCGTCGAGGCTGGTGGGAGTCTCACCCGCCTCGAGGGAGACCGGAGCGTCCAGGGAGATGTCGCTGAACATGTCGGCCTCGGCGGCGCGACGGGCCTCCTCGGCCTCGGCGCGGCGGGCACGGGCGACGTCTCCGGGGATGACCTCGAGCTTGTCCTCGGCGATCTCCCGCAGAGCGATGCCGAGCGACTTCTCGCCGACCTCGGAGTCGACCAGCGGCCCGAAGAACTCGAACTGGTTGTCCTCTAGCTGCTGGGTGTAGGTGTTGATCTGGCGGGCGCGCTTGGCGGCCTCCACCACGAGCCCGTACTTGGAGTCGACCTTCTCCAGAAGGTCATCGATCGGCGGGTTGGTGATGCCCTCGGGCTGGGGAGAGGTTCCGAGCATGTGCATGCCTCCGGTTCAATCTCGATAGTTCAGAGCCACGATATTCTAACTGCCAAGTCCCATGAGTCTCTCGAGCTCTGCGGTGGCGCTCGCCACGGTGTCGTTGATGACCACGTGGTCGAACTCGCCGACCGCGTCCAGCTCGGTGCGTGCCGTGGCCAGACGTCGCTTCTGCTCCTCAGAGTCCTCCGTTCCACGGCCGGCGAGCCGGCGGACGAGCTCCTCCCAGCTCGGCGGCGCGAGAAAGACGAGTCGGGACTCAGGCATGGCCCGGCGAACCTGGCGAGCGCCGGCCACGTCGATCTCCAGGAGTGCGGGTCGCCCGACGTCGAGCTCATCCTGAACGGGACCACGAGGGGTGCCGTAGCGGTGGGCACCGTGAACCAGGGCCCACTCCAGCATCTGGTCGGTTGCGACGAGGGAGTCGAAGTCCTCGTCGCTGACGAAGTAGTAGTGCACACCGTCAACCTCGCCGGGGCGGGGCCTGCGGGTGGTGGCGGAGATCGAGACGAAGAGGTCCGGATGGCGTCTACGCAACTCGGTGACGACAGTGCCCTTGCCCACCGCTGTTGGTCCTGCCAGGACGGTCAGACGAGCGAGAGAGGGAGCGGACGAGGCGGCGGCGTCGGTCATGGTCACATCATGACCTACCGGACGCCGCCAGCACGACCCGCTGTCTCAGACGGCGTGCTAGCCGAAACGCTCCACCAGTGCTGCCCGCTGGTTCGCCCCCAGGCCACGCACCCGCCGGGACTCGGCGATATGCACGTCCGCGAGAATGGCGTCGGCTGTTGTCGTTCCGACGCGCGGGAGGGAGACGAGTAGCGCCCTGACCTTCATCTTGCCCAGGACCTCATCAGTGTCCGAGGCGGTGAAGAAGTCGGAGAGCTTGAGCTCTCCGCTCTTGAGCTCGGACTTGATACGAGCGCGCTGCGATCGCGCAGCGGCAGCCTTCTCCAGCGCCTCAGCCCGTTGCTCGGGTGTCAGTGTAGGAAGCGTCATGGTGGTCTCCTCCCCCAGTCCAGTGCCAGTGACCCGCACCACAAGCATAAGTCGGGTCGGATGCACTCGCATTCGCAGGGGCCGCTATTCCGGCACTGACTTCGTGTTCCCGCACACACGTTGATCGCGTGCAGTCACGCGGCGTCAGCGTAAGGCGGTGGCTGCCTCATGGGTAGCTGCTAGCGCAGCCGTCCGTAGCGCCTCGATGGAAGGGCCGGCCTTGAGAACCCCGCGTGAGGTGGAAGCCAGAACATGACGGCGAGCCGCTCCGAAGACGGACTCCAACTCGGCGGGTCCCGCCCCCTGTGCGCCGACACCGGGAGCCAGGAGCGGGCCGTTGGCGTGCAGCAGGTCGATCTCCAGATGGGAGACGGCCTCCCCGACGGTGGCGCCAACGACCAGCCCGATGCTGCCGAGCCTGCCCTCACCGCTGGCCGGGGCGTTGGAGGCAGTGACGCCCTCCACGACGCCGGCAGCCACCGCCTGGTCCCCGCGGATGGCGTGCTGGACGGTGGCCCCCTCGGGATTGGAGGTGAGCGCCAAGACGAAGATGCCCCGCCCGCTCGCCTCCGCCAGGTCCAGCGCGGGGGTGAGGGAGCCGTAGCCCAGGTAGGGTGAGACGGTGATGGAGTCGGCGGCCAGGGGCGCCCCGTCGGACAGATAGGCCTGGGCGTAGCCGACCATGGTGGAACCGATGTCGCCGCGCTTGACGTCGAGGACCGACAGGGTGCCGACATCGCGCAGTGCCGCCAGGGTCTCCTCGAGAACCGCGATGCCTGCACTGCCGTGGCACTCGAAGAAGGCGGACTGCGGCTTGACGGCGGCCACTCGTCCGGCCACCGCGTCGACGGTTCGCAGGGCGAAGTCCCGTAGGCCGGCGGCGGAGTCGGCCAGCCCCCAGGCATCGAGAAGGCTCGGATGAGGGTCGATGCCGACGCACAGGGGACCCTGGTCGTCCATGGCATCGGCCAGGCGGGCACCGAAGGGGCGCCGGAGCCGACCGGGCTGGGGGGATGCGGCGGGGCTCATCGAGTCTCCTTGTCGTCAACAGGGGCAACGGGGCGGGACTCGGGCGTCGAGCCCCGCCGGGATCGGCGGGCGGCGATGTGCTCCTGAAGGCTGCGAACCTGGAAGGGACCGCGCAGCTGGGCCTCGAGGGCCTGGACCGCCGCCTGGAGCTGTTGGACGGTGGTGATGATGGGACGGTCGGCGCCGGTGGTGGCCGCGCGGATGGAGTACCCGTCGGCACGGGCACCCTGGCCCTTGGGGGTGTTGACAACCATGTCGATGGCTCCGGACTCGATGAGTCCGGCGATCGTCTGCTCACCGTGGGCGCCGACACCCTGACTGATCTTGCGCACCGCCATGGCGTCGATCCCGTTGCGGCGCAGCACCTGCGCGGTCCCGGTGGTGGCCAGGACCGTGAAGCCGAGCTCGGCGAGCCGGGCCACCGGCAGGATGATGGCGCGCTTGTCCCGGTCGGCCACCGAGACGAACAGCGTGCCCTCTCCTGGTAAGCCACCGTAGGCACCGGCCTGGGACTTGGCGAAGGCCCGCGGGAAGTCGACGTCGTAGCCCATGACCTCCCCGGTGGAACGCATCTCCGGCCCCAGGATCGTGTCGACCACGCGCCCCTCGGTGGTACGGAACCGTTTGAAGGGCAGGACCGCCTCCTTGACGGCGATCGGGTCATCGGGATCGGAGACGGCGGCGTCGGCCTCGGGGAGGTGAGCGGAGCGCCTGAGCGAGGCGATGGTCTCCCCCGTCATGATGAGGGCCGCCGCCTTGGCGAGCTGCACACCGGATGCCTTCGAGACGAAGGGGACTGTGCGCGATGCCCTAGGGTTGGCCTCGATGACGTAGAGAACATCGGAGACCAGGGCGAACTGGATATTGAGCAGCCCTTGCACGCCCACCCCTTTGGCGATCGCCTCGGTCGAGCGTCGGATGCGAGCGATCTCCGTGTCGGACAGGGTCATGGGCGGCATGACGCAGGCGGAGTCACCGGAGTGGATACCGGCCTCCTCGATGTGCTCCATGACCCCGCCGAGGAACAGCTCGCTGCCGTCGTAAAGGGCGTCGACATCGATCTCGATGGCGTCGTCGAGAAAACGGTCGATGAGTAGTGGCCCGGTCCCGTAGACGCCTCCGGGCTCAAGACTGGCGCGCTGGAGATAGTCGTCGAGTCCCTGGGCGTCGTAGACGATCTCCATGCCGCGACCGCCAAGCACGTAGCTGGGGCGCACCAGGACCGGATAGCCAATGCCCTGGGCGACTGAGCGCGCCTGCTCGTCGCTCAGAGCGGTGCCGTGCGCCGGTGCGGGCAGGTCGGCGCGCTGAAGAACGACGCCGAAGGCCTCGCGGTCCTCAGCGGCGTCGATGGCCTCAGGGCTCGTCCCCAGGATCGGCACACCGGCCTCGGCCAGCCTGGCGGCCAGAGACAGCGGTGTCTGGCCACCGAGCTGGACGATGACACCGGTCACGGGGCCGGCCGCCAGCTCGGCCTCGTAGATCTCGATGACGTCCTCGAAGGTCAGGGGCTCGAAGTAAAGCCGGCCGGAGATGTCGTAATCGGTGGAGACGGTCTCAGGGTTGCAGTTGACCATGACGGTCTCGTAGCGATCGGACAGCGCCATCGCGGCGTGAACACAGGAGTAGTCGAACTCGATGCCCTGGCCGATCCGGTTGGGGCCCGAGCCCAGGATGATGACGGCCTCACGCTCACGGGATGCCACCTCGGTCTCCAGGTCGTAGCTGGAGTAGAGGTAGGGGGTGCGCGAGGCGAACTCGGCGGCGCAGGTGTCCACGGTCTTGTAGACGGGCCGCAGGCCGAAGGCATGGCGGACCTCTCGCACCGTGTCCTCGCTGATGCCGCGCAGGGCGGCGACCTGGACGTCGGAGAAGCCGTGGCGCTTGGCCAGGGCCAGGACCTCCGGAGTGAGCGCGGATGCGCCCCTGACCTCCTGGGCCACCTCCTCAAGAAGCAGCATCTGGTCCAGGAACCAGGGATCGATGCGGGTGGCCTCGTGGAGCTGAGCAATCGTGGCTCCGCCGCGCACGGCCTGCTGGAGGTCGACCAACCGGTGCTCGCTGGGGATGGCGATGGACTCCAGCAGCTCGGCGGTCTGCTGCTGGCTGGGGGCCGGTCCGTCCCAGTGGAAGACGGATCCCTTCTTGTCCAGGGAGCGCAAGGCCTTCTGGAGGGCCTCGGTGTAGGAGCGGCCGATCGCCATGGCCTCTCCCACCGACTTCATGGTGGTGGTGAGCCTGGGGTCGGCGCCCCGGAACTTCTCGAAGGCGAAGCGCGGGACCTTGACGACCACGTAGTCCAGGGTCGGCTCGAAGGAGGCCGGGGTGGAGCCGGTGATGTCGTTGGGGATCTCGTCGAGCGTGTAACCCACGGCCAGGCGTGCGGCGATCTTGGCGATCGGGAAGCCGGTGGCCTTGGAGGCCAGGGCTGAGGACCGGGAGACGCGCGGGTTCATCTCGATGACGACGATCCTGCCGGTGGCCGGGTCGACGGCGAACTGGATGTTGCAGCCGCCGGTATCGACCCCGACCTCCCGGATGACGGCGATGCCGATGTCCCGCAGCCGCTGGAGCTCGCGGTCGGTGAGGGTCAGGGCAGGGGCCACGGTGATGGAGTCACCGGTATGCACTCCCACGGGGTCGACGTTCTCGATGGAGCACACGACCACCACGTTGTCGGCGGTGTCGCGCATGAGCTCGAGCTCGTACTCCTTCCAGCCCAGGATCGACTCCTCCAGGAGGACCTCGGTGGTGCGGGAGGCCGCCAGACCTGCCCCGGCGATGCGATGCAGGTCCGCGTCATTGAAGGCGACGCCGCTGCCCAGGCCGCCCATCGTGAAGGAGGGGCGCACGACGACCGGGTAGCCGCCCAGGGCATCGACTCCCGCGCGGCACTCATCCATGGTGTGGGCGATGACGCTGCGGGCGACCTCGGCGCCGCAGCGCTCGACGACGTCCTTGAACTCGTCACGGTCCTCCCCGGCGTTGATGGCGGCGGCGGAGGCACCGATGAGCTCGACGTCGTACTCATCGAGCACACCGCGCTCGACCAGGCTCATGGCGGCGTTGAGGGCGGTCTGCCCGCCCAGGGTGGGCAGGAGGGCGTCGGGCCGTTCCTTGGCGATGATGGTGGTCAGTACCTCGGGGGTGATTGGCTCGATGTAGGTGGCGTCGGCGACGTCGGGGTCAGTCATGATCGTGGCCGGGTTGGAGTTGACCAGGATGACGCGGATTCCCTCAGCGCGCAGGACGCGGCAGGCCTGGGTCCCGGAGTAGTCGAACTCGCAGGCCTGCCCGATGACGATGGGTCCCGATCCGATGACCAGGACGGAGGTGATATCAGGGCGAGCAGGCATGTCAGTTCGTGTCCTCACGGTCCTGGCCCTCGCGGTGCTCCCGCATGAGGCGGATGAATCGGTCGAAGAGGTGCTCGGCGTCGTGGGGTCCGGCAGCGGCCTCGGGGTGGTACTGGACGGAGAAGGCCGGCAGGTCCAGTGCCCGTAGTCCCTCGACGACACCGTCGTTGAGTCCCAGGTGGGAGACCTCCACCCGACCGTAGCGGCCGTTGTCGAAGGGGGCTGTGGAGGGCTCGTCAACGGGTGCGTCGACGGCGAAGCCGTGGTTGTGTGCCGTGATCTCCACCTTGCCGGTGGCGCGGTCCAGGACGGGCTGGTTGACACCGCGGTGCCCGTAGGCGAGCTTGTAGGTGCCGTAGCCCATGGCACGTCCCAGGAGCTGGTTGCCCAGGCAGATGCCGAAGAAGGGGATGTGAGCGTCGAGTACGCCGCGCAGCAGCTCGATCTCGGCGTCCGCGGTCCCCGGGTCTCCAGGGCCGTTGGAGAACAGGACGCCATCGGGTCTGAGGGCGAGGATCTCGGAGAGAGTCGTGGACTGGGGCAGGACGTGGACGCGTATGCCGCGCTCAGCGAACTGCCACGGGGTGCGGGACTTGATGCCCAGATCGATGGCGGCCAGCACCGCGACCGGCTCCTGTCTCTCGGCCGGCTCGGTGGGCTCGACGACGTAGCCGGAGGTAGTGGTCACCTCGGCGGCCAGGGCGCGGCCGTTCATGGGCGGCTCACTGCGCACGGCCTCCAGACAGATATCGATGCAGGCCTGACTGGGGCCACCGGGGTCGGTAGCGCCGGACGGCAGGGCCTGACCGGAGAAGATGCCGCCGCGCATGGCGCCGGCCTCGCGCAGGTGCCGGGTCAGGGCCCGGGTGTCGACCTCGCAGAGGCCGACGATGCCGCCGTCACGAAGATCGTCCTCCAGCTCACGGCGGGAGCGCCAGCTGGAGGCTCGTCGGGCAGGTTCGCGTACGACGTAGCCGGCCACCCAGATGCGGTCGGACTCGGCGTCCTCGTCGTTGACCCCGGTGTTACCGATATGTGGTGCGGTCTGCACCACGATCTGACGGTGGTAGGAGGGGTCGGTCAGTGTTTCCTGGTACCCGGTCATCCCGGTGGAGAAGACGATCTCTCCAATGGTGCGTCCTTGAGCCCCGTAGCTGCGGCCCCGCAGGGCCCAGCCGTCCTCCAGGACGAGGAGGGCGGCTGGGCGGTGGCTCGACTCAGGCATGGGCCGAGCCGGCAGGGGCTTCGACGGGAACCCCGTCCAGGACGGTGGGACGGCCGTGGAGGAAGGTGGCCTTGACGTGCCCCGGCAGCTCCATGCCCGCGTAGGGGGTATTCGTGGAGCTGGTCCATTGAGCGGCGCCGTCGACGGTGCGGCGGACCTCGGGGGCCACCACTGTGATGTTGGCCGGGGCACCGACCTCGAGCTCGCGCCCCTGGTCGCTCAGGCGACCGATGCGGGCGGGCGCCGAGGACATGGCCCGGGCGATGTCGCGCCAGGTCATGCGACCGGTGCTCACCATTGTCTCGATCAGGACGCTCAGCGCGGTCTCTAGGCCCGTCATGCCGAAGGCTCCTGCCTGCCACTCGCAGTCCTTGTCCTCCAGCGGGTGGGGGGCGTGGTCGGTCCCGATGGCGTCGATGATGCCGTCGGCCAGGGCCTGGCGGACGGCCTCGACGTCCTCGGCCGTGCGCAGTGGGGGGTTGACCTTGTACAGGGGCGAGTAGGTGCGTGCCATCTCATCGGTCAGCAGGAGGTGGTGCGGGGTGACCTCCGCGGTGACGTTGATGCCGCGGGCCTTGGCCCAGCGGATGATGTCGACGCTGCCGGCGGTGGACAGGTGGCACACGTGCAGGCGCGAACCGACGTGCTCGGCCAGCAGGACGTCGCGGGCGATGATCGACTCCTCGGCCACCGCCGGCCACCCGCGCAGGCCCAGCTCGGCGGAGATGACGCCCTCGTGCATCTGGGAGCCCTCGGTGAGGCGGGGATCCTGTGCGTGCTGGGCGATGACGCCGTCGAAGGACTTGACGTACTCCAGAGCCCGGCGCATGAGGACGGGGTCGGAGACGCACTTGCCGTCGTCGGAGAAAACACGCACCCGGGCGGCGGAGGAGGCCATCGCCCCCATGTCGGAGAGGTGCTCGCCGGCCAGGCCCGCGGAAACGGCGCCGACGGGGTGGACGTCCACCCAGCCGGCCTCGCGCCCCAGTCGTAGGACCTGCTCGACGACGCCGGCGCTGTCCTGAACCGGAGTGGTGTTGGCCATGGCGAAGACGGCGGTGTAGCCGCCGGCGGCCGCGGCACGGGTACCGGAGTAGATGGTCTCAGCGGACTCCCCGCCAGGCTCGCGCAGGTGGGTATGGATATCGACGAGCCCGGGCAGGGCGATGAGCCCGCTCAGGTCGTGGCGCACGGCGTCGGCAGGGGCCTTCGCCGCGGCGTCGGGGCCGATGGCGGTGATGGTTCCGTCAGTGATGAGGATGTCGGTGGGGTCCTCGCCGTAGGGGCGGACACCGGTCAGGAGGTGGGAGGTCACAGCTGGTTCCCTTCGTCAGCGAGGAGGAGGTAGAGAGCGGCCATGCGCACGGAGACGCCGTTGCCGACCTGCTCGATGATGCGCGAGCGGGGGTCGTCTGCGGCCTCGGCGGTGATCTCGAGGCCGCGGTTCATGGGACCGGGGTGCATGACGATGGCGTGCTCCGGCATGGCCCGGCGACGGGCGGAGTTGAGGCCGTAGACGCTGGAGTACTCGGCGGGGCTCGGGAAGAAGCCGCCACCGGCGGCGCTCATGCGCTCGCGCTGGACGCGCAGCATCATGACGGCGTCGGGCTGAACCTCCTCAAGGGCCTCGTCGAGGTTGTAGGAGACCTCGCAGGGCCAGTCGTCCATGCCGACGGGAAGCAGCGTCGGGGGCGCCACCAGGGTGACCTGGGCGCCGAGCGCGGTCAGGAGGTCCACGTTGGAGCGCGCCACCCGGGAGTGCAGGACGTCTCCGACGATGATGACACGGGCCCCCTCCAGATCACGTCCCTGGGGGGCGGGGCTCCCGTCCGCCGTGGCTGGCGCGCCCGGGATATACCAGCGGCGCAGGGTCATGGCGTCCAGGAGCGCCTGGGTGGGGTGCTGGTGGGTGCCGTCACCCGCGTTGAGGACGGGCACGTTGATCCAGCCGGCATGGGCCAGCAGATGCGCGGCGCCGCAGGCCGAGTGGCGCACGACGACGGCGTCCGCCCCCATGGCCATGATCGTCTGGGCGGTGTCCTTGAGGGACTCCCCCTTGGACAGCGAGGAGCCCTTGGCGGAGAAGTTGATGACGTCGGCGCTCAGGCGCTTGGCGGCTGCCTCGAAGGACAGCCGGGTCCGGGTGGAGTCCTCGAAGAAGAGGTTGACCACGGTCTTGCCGCGCAGGGTGGGCAGCTTCTTGACCGCGTGGCTCTGGGTGGCGGCCATGGCCTCGGCTGTGTCCAGGACCATGACCGCCTCGTCGTGGGTCAGGTCCTTGGCGGAGAGCAGGTGCTTCATCGGGTGGCCTCCTGGTCGGTGCGCTCGCTCGAACGCTCAGTGGGGACGTCTGCGGGAACGATGGTGACGGCGTCGATGGGGGCACCCAGCTCGGTCAGGGAGACCACGACCTTTTCAGTTCGGGACGTCGGCAGGTTCTTGCCCACGTAGTCGGCTCGTATGGGCAGCTCGCGGTGTCCGCGGTCCACGAGCGTGGCCAGCTGTACGGCCCGGGGGCGGCCGATCGCACCCAGGGCGTCGAGGGCGGCGCGGATCGTGCGTCCGGAGTAGAGGACATCGTCGACGAGGATGACGATCCTGCCGTCGATGCCGCCCCGGGGGATCTCAGTGGGACGGGGAACGCGGATCGGGTGACGTCCCAGATCGTCACGGTACATGGTGATGTCCAAGGTGCCGACCGGAACCCTGTCACCGGAGGTCTGTGACCGCTCCGCCTGCTCATCCTGCTGCGCCCCCTCACTTGAGGCGACGGCGAGCGCCTCGACGAGTCTGTGTGCAAGAGGAACTCCCCCACTGGGGATCCCCAGGACGACGACGTCCTGGGCTCCGTGGTTGCGCTCCAGGATCTCGTGCGCGATACGGAACAGTGACCGGGCTATCTCAGGAGGTCCGAGGATCTCCTTGCCCGAGGATGGTGCGCTGGAAGCGCCTGACAAACGTTCGGCCATTTCAGGCCTCCTTCCCCGCCTCTCTGGACGGACTTAAAGGATGTTGGTCGCCCGTAAGTTTACGTCGCCGATCCGGCCTTCGCGCGACATGATCGAGAAACCCGCCGAGACGAAGATCACGCCAGTGTGCGGCGAATCAGTACGCACTTAGCACGAGCCGTTGTAGACGATGTTCCTCATCTACAGATTTTCCGTAACAATGTCGTACTCTCACCCCAATGCCGCAGCGCCGTCAGGCGTTGAGCGCGAGATCGTCACAACATGTCGAGAGCTTGAGAAGTGAGTGCCGGATCCATCTGAGCCCGATTGAGAACTGAACGATGTCGCCAGGCAGGACTGGCATTACTGCTGCGTCGGTAACTTCTTCTCTGGCAAGGAACGATATGACACTCCCTACTCGACGTTCGATGATCACCGGCCTCGGCGCCGGGGCGGGCCTGGCCACTGCCGGCCTGCTTTCGCACTCCCCAGCGTCTGCAGCCGACCGGACCCACAGCTTCAGCTCCGTCATCTTCGACGAGCAGTTCTCTCAAGGGGCCGACTTCTCATCATCCCGCTGGCGGGACAACAGCTCTGAACCGGAGTCGTGCACGAGCTACGACTGGGGCGTCTTCACCCATGACACCCACAGCGTCAGCGACGGTGTGGGTCATGTTCTCTGGCGCAAACGCGCTACGCCCCTCAAGGGCTTCCAGAACCGCTTCGACAAGCAGGAAACCGTCCGCTACGTCGACCAGGCCTTCGTCACCACTGAGGGCCTGTTCTCCTTCATCTACGGCTCCCTGGAGACCAGAGCGCGCTTCCCCCAGTCGGATGAGGGCCTGTTCGCCGGGATCTGGTTGCGGGCGGACCAGGGGAAGAACGGGGGCGAGATCGATGTCGTTGAGACCTACGGCGGCGGAAGTGCCACCGGTATCGCCGAGTCAACTGTTCACTTCGGCCAGGCCGGAGGCACGGGAAGCAACCTGGGAGTCTCGCCGAAGCCTGATCTCACCGAGTGGCACACCTTTGGCATGGAGAAGACCCCGGAGAGCATCCTGTTCCTCTTCGATGGCAAGCCTTATCACGAGGTACGCCGTTCAGACTCACAGCAGGAGTTCGACGCCTGCTTCGGCCCGAGCTCCCCGTACCACATCTGCCTGACCACCCACAGCGGCAGCATCCACCGAGGTCGGCTCGACCATGAGGACTTTACTCAGGCCCAGGTGGATATCGACTACATCGTCGTACGTGCGATGGACCAGTAGCCGCTCAATGCCCCTCGGCCCGGCTCGATCAGCTCGTCACCAGCAGATCTCGCGGACCGAGGGGCGGTGTCCAGTCGGCGCGGTCAGGTGGCGCCGGCACCGATGGTGAGTCCGGATCAGTGAGTCCGCTCCCCCAGTGACTCGGGTGCTGCGACAGCAGGATCCAATGACGTGATCCTTCTCAGAAGAACGAGATGACCCACCACGAGCAGAACCTGGACCAGTGCGCAGATGATGACCACCGGCCCAGCACTGCTGCGGATCAACCACTCGCCGTCGTCATCCTGCACCGTCCAGTACAGGGCCGCATACATGACCACGGTGGGGAGCCCGAGCACGATGCTGGTAGCCAGAAGCGCTGATGTCGGCATCTTGGCCTCGCCCCATCCGTCCGGCTGGATCCTGTCAATCCGGGAATGCGACTGGATGCATGCGATGAGGCCGAGGATGAAGCTGCCGACGCATCCGATACCAACCACTACCGGACCGAACACAATGATGAGGGCGGACAGGAGCATCAGTCCGATGTCACGAACTCCCACATACTCGTTGGCGATAAAGAGAGTTGCCGTGACAATCATCTGGATGATCGCGGTCACGAGTCCGACGATGCTGCCTGAGACCGCGACCCGACGGTTCGTGGTGCGCTTGCGCTCCAGAACGTAGGCCGGATCGTTCCAGCCGATCCCCGGAACGGGGGCCGGAACCGGTGGGGGGTACGGGAGGGGGCCGGGCGCGCCCCACGGGTAGCCACCCGGCCCTGGCGGAGGCCCCCAGGCTCCTCCGCCAGGAGGCGGACCACCGGGATGGCCCGCTCCCGGTCCGGGAGCGGGCCATACACCGTTGACAGGCCCTGTACCCGGCGGCACAGAGGCCTTCGAATCATGCGGTACGTCCGCGGAGTCGCCCTTGATGTAGGGGTAGTCGCTGGGGTCTTGGGGAGGTAACTGGGTCACAGGATGCTCCGGCATCGGCGGATGGACTCAGCCCAGGCTAGATGACAACAGCCGACCAGGCCCAGCTCATGACATGGGGTGTACTCTCCCTATGCCATGAGCAGAGCGGGCAAGAGCTAGCGCAGTGTGTCCGCGAGGTCACCGATACGCCCCAGCAGTCCCCCGAGGTACCTGGGTGACTCGTCGGTGGAGAGCATCCGGCTGAGCGTCATCGCCTCGTCTACCGCAACGGGGGCATCGACGTCGTCGTTGTAGACGATCTCCCAGGTGGCGACTCGGGCGATGGCCCGATCGACGGCCGGCATACGTCCCAGCGTCCACCCCTGGGCGTAAGTCTGGATCGTCTCGTCGACGTCGGCCAGGTGGTCGCACACGCCGTCAAGGATCTCCCGGGTGTAGGCGGGGGCCTCAGTGTGGTTGGCCGAGCTGACGGCTCGTAGTTGAGCGAAGGAACGCAGCTCCTCGGCGTCGCCGGAGATCAGCATTCCGCGCTGGTCGGCCTCGAAGAGGATCTCGATCGCACGCCGGCGCGCCTTGGTTCGGGCTGTCACGGGATGACGCGACGCGGGGCTCGAGTGGGACGAGCCCTCCCCGGGATGCTCGGTCATCAGTCGGTGACGCGGGAGATGTAGGAGCCGGAGCGGGTGTCCACCTTCACCTTGTCCCCGGTGTTGAGGAACAAGGGGACCTGGATCTCAGCACCGGTCTCAACGGTGGCCGGCTTGGTGCCGGCGCTGGAGCGGTCGCCCTGGAGGCCCGGTTCGGTGTGGGAGATCGTCAGAACCACGGAGGCGGGCAGCTCGACGAACAGGACGGCGTCCTCGTGGAAGGCCACGATGACGTCCTGGTTCTCCAGCATGAAGGTGGCGGCGTCGCCGACGGTCGCCGAGGGGACGTAGGTCTGCTCGTAGGACTTGACGTCCATGAATACGTAGTCGTCGCCGTCCTTGTAGAGGTACTGCATGTCGCGCCGGTCAACGGTCGCGGTCTCGACCTTGAGGCCGGCGTTGAAGGTCTTGTCGACGGTCTTGCCGGACAGGACGTTCTTGATCTTGGTGCGTACGAAGGCGGGGCCCTTGCCGGGCTTGACGTGCTGGAACTCCACTACCTGCCACAGCTGGCCCTCGAGGTTGAGCACCATGCCGTTCTTCAGGTCGTTCGTCGTTGCCACGAGGGTTTCCTCACTGTTGCGTTGCGTCTGGGACGCGCTGATACTACCGCGACGTAGCGCACTCTCCCCAGGGCAGGTGTGTCACGCCGGTCACGAGTGGTGGAAGAAAGCGGACAGCATGGCCCCGATGACCTGTTCTCCGGCTTCCTGGGGTGTGGTCGAGCTGGTGTCGACGACGATATCGGCCAGCTCCCGGCACTGGGACTCTCGCTCGTGAAGCATCTGGACGAACTGATGGTGGACGGTCCCCAGCGCTACCGACCGAGGTGCGTCGAGGCCGTTGCGGGTGGTCAGCACCCGGGTGGCACAGGTCAGGGCCACCACCACCCGGTGAGGCCGGTCATGGCCGCGCACGTCCTCAAGGCGCCGACGTGTCTGAGGATCCGCCAGGCAGCCGGAACCCAGGACCACGACGGCGCCTTGGGCGACCGCACGGTCGAGCAGGCTGATAGCGGTGCGGGACTCGACCCGGCGGTACTCGGCCTCCGGTACGGCTACCAGTGCCAGATCGGGGCCGGTCCCCAGCTCGTCGGCGACACGACGGGCGAGGTCGAGCACCGGCAGATCCATGGCGGTTGCGACAGCGCGTCCCACGCTGGAGCACCCGGCTCCTGGCGGACCGATGAGGGCCAGTACCCGGGGCGCGCTCGAGGTCAAGCCGGTGTCCTTTCGGTTGGGTTGGTGACGGCTTCATGGGCCTTGAGCAGGACGCTCTCGTCGGGCGCCTGCACCCTGACGGGCCTGGCGACGTCGTCGAGCAGGACGAGCCGCAACCGGCCGCCGCGTACCTTCTTGTCACTCATCATGGCCGCCTTGAGCTCCTCCCAGCGCCCCCCGCCCTCGGGGAAGCGGGTCGGCAGCCCGACCGCCTCAAGGCTCTGACGGTGCAGTGCCAGCGCGTCGCTGCTCAGGTTGCCGCTGCGGTGAGCGACCTCGGCGGCGAAGACGCAGCCGACGGCGACCGCCTCGCCATGCCGCCAGGAGTAGCCGGTGACCTTCTCGATCGCGTGGGCGTAGGTGTGCCCGTAGTTGAGAACCTCCCGTAGGCCGGCCTCAGTGAGGTCCTCCCCCACGACGGCGGCCTTGACCGCGACCGACCGGGCGACGAGCTCAGCCAGAACCGGCGAGTCCCAGGCCAGGCAGTCGGCGGGCTCGGCCAGAACGCGATCGAGGATGACAGGATCCGAGATGAGCCCGCACTTGATAACCTCACCAAGCCCTGCCCGCAGCTCGGCGGCCGGCAGGGTGGACAGCGTCTCCAGGTCGGCGACGACGGCGGCCGGTGGGTGGAAGGCGCCGACCAGGTTCTTGCCCGCCGGCGTGTCGATACCGGTCTTGCCTCCGACGGCCGCGTCCACCATGGCCAGCAATGTGGTGGGCACCTGCACCACAGGCACGCCGCGCAACCAGGTGGCGGCCGCGAAACCGGCCAGGTCCGTCGTCGCGCCGCCGCCCAGGCCCACGACAAGTCCGTCACGTCCGAGGCGGAAGGAGCCGAGCCGCTCCCACAGGTACTCCAGAACCCGGGTCTTCTTGGCCGCCTCGCCGTCAGGCACCTCGAGCCGCACGACGCGCAGCCCCTGGCGGACCAGCTGCTCCTCGGTGCCGGCGGCCCGCTCGGCCAGAGCCTTGGCATGGATGACCGCAACACCTCCGGCGCCCGCTCCCGGAGCTTCCCGGACAGCCCGTGCCAGGTCGGCCAGGAGCCCGTGACCGATGAGCACGTCGTAAGGGCTCTCGCCGGTGACGCTGACACGTCTGGCGCCGCCGCGGGTCCCAGGTGCCTCAGCGGGTCGGACCCGGGTACGCCCCGCTGAGCCGCTGACCCCACCCAGAGCGGTGGAGGAGGCCGATTGCCCGTCCGCCATAGGAGCCAGGACACTGACCGCCTGGGGGGTCTGAACCCCCAGTGCCACGAGGATGAGGGCGGCGACCTGCTGGGGGCTCAGCCCGTCGGTGGGCACGGTGAGGGTGGCCACCTCACAGTACAGCGGTGAGCGCTGAGCGTGGAGAGCCTCCATCCGCGCCAGGACAGTATCGCCCTGACCGGAGTGCTCGACATCGTCATTGCTGCTGCGCTGAGCGGCCCGGGTCTGATCGGAGTCGGCATCCGGGGCCATGAGAGGACGGCCGGTACCGTCACCCACATGCTCGGCGGCCGTGCTTGGGGAGGCGGACAGGTGGATGACGGTGTGTCCGCGCAGCAGCTCCCGGTTCTCAGGACGCATCACCGCTCCCCCGCCCAGGGCGATGACACCGTGCGCAGCCGCCGGAGAGTCCAGGACGGCTCGCATGGCGCGGTGCTCGCGGTCGCGGAAGCCCTCCTCCCCCTCGGAGGCGAAGATCTCTGGGATCGTCATCCGGGCACGGCGCCGGATCTCGGCATCGGTATCGGTGACCTGCACACCCAGCGCCTGGGCCAGGAGCCGGGCCTGGGTGGTCTTGCCCGCACCGGGCAGCCCCACCAGGACCAGGGGCAGCTGGTCGTCCCGCAGGGCGATGGTTGGAACGCGCTTCCAGGTCATGATCGTGTCTCCCTCACCGTCGAGCTGGCCATCGGCACCAGTATCGCGTTCACCGGCGGATTTACCACTCGGTTCACCAGTGTGTCCGTTGGGCTATACGGGCCAGGTAGGCCTGAAGGTTGCGCCTGGCCTCGGCAACCGAGTCACCACCGGTCTTGTCCAGGAGAAGATCGGCCAGGACCAAGGCGGTCATGGCCTGGGCGATCACCGCTCCAGGGACGACGGCGCACACGTCGGAGCGCTGGTGGAGCCCGGTGGCCGCCTCGCCCGTGGCCAGGTCGACGGTACGCAGAGCCCTCGGCACCGTCGAGATCGGTTTGAAGGCGGCCCGCACCCGCAACTCGGAGCCGTTGGAGACGCCGCCCTCGACGCCGCCGGCTCGGTTCGTACTCCGGGTGATCTCACCATCGCGCGCTGAGACGATCTCATCGTGCGCGGCCGAGCCCCGCCGAGCCGCCTCGGCGAAACCGTCACCGATCTCCACGCCCTTAACGGCCTGAATGCCCATGAGAGCGGCCGCCAGCCGGGCGTCGAGACGACGGTCGGCCGAGACATGCGTGCCCAGTCCCACCGGGACACCGGTGGCAACGACCTCGACGACGCCCCCGAGCGTGTCCCCGGCCTTCTTGGCGGCGTCGATCTCCACGACCATGGCGGCGCTGGTAGCGGGATCGGTGCAGCGCACGGGGTCGGCGTCGAGACGCTCAGTGTCCTCAGCAGTCGGCGCAGGCACGTCATCTGGCAGGGAGACAGTCCCGATGCGTACGACGTGGCTGACCAACCCGATACCGGCAACCTGGGCCAGGACGGCCTCGGCGAGTGCCCCCAGCGCCACACGGGCGGCGGTCTCGCGAGCCGAGGCCCGCTCCAGGACCGGACGAGCCTCATCCAGGTCGTACTTGAGCATCCCAGGCAGGTCCGCATGCCCGGGCCTGGGGCGGGTCAAGGGACGATTACGGGCGATCTCACGCTCGTCGCCGGTGCCCGCGTCAACGAGCAGCTCATGAGGGTCCACGGGGTCGGCGCTCATCACGGTGGACCACTTGGGCCACTCGGAGTTACCGATCTGCAGCGCGACAGGACTACCAATGGTACTACCATGACGGATACCGCCCAGGACCCGCAGCTCATCGCGCTCGAAGGCCTGGCGGGCACCACGACCGTGCCCCAGACGCCTCCGGGCCAACGCAGCCCTGATGTCCTCACTGGTGACCCGCACGCCCGCGGGCACACCCTCCAACACCGCAGTCAGAGCCTCACCGTGGGACTCCCCGGCCGTCATCCATCGAAGCATGAGGCAGATACTCTCACACACGATGCCGCCTTCCAGCGTCGGTGATCACCGCGTACGGAGGACCATCACTGCACAGTGGAGGCCGACGGCGTTGCGAGGGCTGTTAGCAGCGCCGTGCGCATGAGCTCGATATCGGGCTGCTGCCCGGTCATGAGCTGGACCTGGGGCACGGCCTGGTGCAGAAGCATGAGCCAGCCCGGAGCGATGGCCCCTCCAGCGCGCTCCCAGGCCTCGGCTAGGGCGGTGGGCCAGGGGGCGTAGACGACGTCGAGCATGACGGCTCCCGGTTGGAGACGGCCTGTGCGCTCCCAGGCCTCGCTGAGAGGACCTGCCAGAGGGTCTGCCGCCCCTGCGGGCAGGGTGGAGACGACGATGTCGGCCGCGGCCAGGTGCTGTGCCACCTCGGCGTTCGAGGCGGGCTCGGCCGGCTTCCAGGTGAGGGTCTCAATGTCCAGTCCCATGCGGTGCGCGGCGCCGAGTGCTCGGCCAGGACCGGCGTGGCGGCGCGCCGCCACGGTGATGCGTCGGGTCCCGAGCTCGCCCAGCGCGGCCAGGGCGGAACATGCGGTGGCACCAGACCCGAGGATGACGGCGCTGAGCGGATAGCTGCTGCATTTCGCCGGACCTGCGGTGACGTGGCCGGCGGCCTCCCTCAGCGCACCGACGATACCGGCGACGTCGGTATTGAAGCCCGCCAGCAGCGCCTCACCTGCACCACTGCGCTGGGCGACTACCGTGTTGACCGCGCCGACGGCCTCGGCCAAGGGGTCGACAACATCCAGGTGCGTCAGGATCGCCTGCTTGTGGGGCATGGTCACACTCAGCCCGGCCCAGACGGGCCCGGCGCCGACCGGGGCCGCCAGCTGGTCGAGCAGGGCGGGCAGGGCCTCGGGCTCAGTCTCGCGGCGCTTGTAGGACCAGCCGCTCAGGCCCAGTCCGGCGTAGGCGGTGCGATGCAGGACAGGAGACAACGAGTGACTCACCGGCCGACCGATGACGGCGGCGCGGTGCTCAGCCACTCTTCTTCTTTCCGCCGTTGCAGATCTCCTCGTTGTTCTTGCAGTACTCGTTGAGCTTCTTGGTATTGGCTGCCTGTTCCTCGCTCGTGGAGGAGAACAGGGTCTCACCGGTCTCGAGATTGACCGTCACGAAGTAGAGCCAGCTTCCGGCAGGCGGGTTGAGCACTGCCTTGATGGCGTCCTCACTGGGGCTGCCGATGGGGCCGGGCGGAAGCCCCGGGTGCACGTAGGTGTTGTACTGGTTGTTGGGATCGGTCGCCTCCTCCGGCGTTGGGATCCCGCCGCTGCGGCCCAGTCCGTAGAGCACCGTCGAGTCCATCTGCAGCTTGCCCTGGGTCTCTCCGTCCACCTGGGCAAGGCGGTTCTCGATGACCCGGGCCACCTGCCCGTAGTACTTGGAGTCGTTGACCTCACGCTCAACGATGGAGGCCTTGGTCAGCACGACGTGGTAGCTCTCCTTGGGAACCTTGAGGTCGTTGAGCTGGCTCGTGGTCCGGGAGACCATCTGCTTGACCAGCTCGGTGGGCGTCGCGTTCTCGGTGACGTCGTAGGTCCCTGGAGCGAGCCAGCCCTCGACGCTGCCGCCCGCCTCGGCCGGCAGGCCGATGGCGGCAGTGTCGGCGAAAGCGGCCTCGATCTGCTCATCGGTGAAGTTGCTGACCTGCTTGAGCCGGTCCTTGACGATCTGCTTAGTGTTGCCGGCCGAGACCGTCAGGGTGTGGTCGCCCTTGGACTCGGGATCGAGCAGCGCCTGGAGCGCGGCGTTGGCGGACATCTTCTTCTTGAGCTTGTAGGTGCCCGGCTGGATCGTGCTGCCCTTCGGGTTGTTCTTCGCCGCGTTGGTGAAGGCCTTACCGGAGGCGACGACGCCCTTCTGCTGGAGGATGTCACCGATGTCTACTCCGGAGGCCCCCTCCGGAATCGTGACCGTGACCTCGCCCTCGCCGTTACCGTGGTAGTCCTCGGCATGGGTGGCCTGAGCGGAGGCGTCGCGCATGATTACGATGGCCTTGTAACTCAGGACGCCGACGGCCACGAGGGTGATGACGATGGCGAGACTCGTCAGCCAGTGACGGCGCCGCTTGCGCTGACGACGCTCGACCTTCTCCATGCGCCGCTGCTTGCGGCTCTTGGGCTTCTCTGTGGCGCTACCAGCATCTTCATCGCGCTGGATGCCGAGCTCGGCGAAGAAATCGTCGTGGCTCACGCTCTGCCTCTCTTGGTCGGGTGGACTCGCTCACCGGCCGGAACCCCGGACATCCGCTCGGTTGTGATGGCCTGTTCAAGGATGACGACCGCTGCCGCTTGGTCGACGATACCGCGAAAACTCCTCTCCTTCAGTCCGGCAGCGTGCAGGTCCCGGTGAGCAGTGACGGTGGTGAGCCTCTCGTCGACCAGCCGGACGCACACCCGTTGCGGTAGGCGGCTCGCCAGGTCTCGGGCCCATCTGCGGGCGTCCCTGGTTGAGCTCGAGCTGCCACCACCCATGTGCTTGGGCAGACCGACGATCACCTCGAAGGCACCGTACTCGTCGACGAGGTCAACGGCCTCGTCGAGATCAGCACCATAACGGTCCCGCCTGAGAGTTACCACAGGAACGGACAGAATCGCGTCCTGATCGCAACGAGCGACACCAATACGTGCCTTTCCGACGTCGAAGGCGAGTCGCACACCGGAACGGAATCCCGTCAGCGCCGGTTGAGCTGATGAGTCTGTCACGTGATCTGCCACCGAGTCTGAGCCAGGCGCCGGGTCAGGCCCTGATCTGGTCGGCGACGGTGCGCAACGCCTCGTCCAGGGCGTCGGGGTTCTGTCCACCGCCCTGGGCCAGGTCGTCCTTGCCGCCGCCGCCACCGTCAAGGACCTGAGCCGCGGTGCGCACCAGTGCTCCGGCACGAATGCCCTTGTCCCGGGCGCCGGCGTTGGTTGCGACCACGATGACGGGACGCGAGTTCAGGACTGCACCGACGGCCACGACAGCGGGCTCCGAGTCACCCAGCCGGCTGCGGGCGTCGAGGGTCAAGGAGCGCACGGCGTCGGCGGCACCGACGGAGCCGAGGTTGGCCGAGGCGAGCCGGACCTCGCCCACGGGGACGGCGTCGGAGACGATGCCGGCGGTGCGAGCGGACAGGGCGGCCTGCTCGGCTGCGGCAAGTCGCTTCTCGGCGTCCTTCAGGCGCGTCATGAGACTCTCGACACGCTCGGGCAGCTCCTCGGGACGGCCTCCAACCATGGTGGAGATCTGGGAGACCAGGGCGTGCTCCTTGGCCTGGTAGCCGTAGGCGCCGTCGCCGACGAGGGCGTCGATGCGGCGCACGCCCGAGCCGATCGAGGACTCACCCACCACTGCGATGCGGCCGATGTGGCCAGTGGTAGGCACGTGGGTCCCGGCGCACAGCTCCTTGGACCAGTCGCCGCCGATGGAGACGACTCGCACCTCCTTGCCGTACTTCTCCCCGAACAGGGCCATGGCGCCTGCAGCCCGGGCGGCGTCGATGTCCATGACCTCATCGGTGACGGTCAGGTCCTCGGAGAGCTTGGCGTTGACGCGCTCCTCGATGCCGGCGACCTGCTCGCCAGCCAGGGCTGAGCCGTGGCGGAAGTCGAAGCGCATACGGGATGGGGAGTTCTCGCTGCCGGCCTGGGTGGCGTTGTCGGAGACGATCTCATGAAGCGCCTTGTGCACCATGTGGGTGGAGGTGTGTGCGCGTGCGATCGCCAGGCGGCGGGCGACGTCGATCTGGGCGAAGGCCTTCTCCCCCACGGCGATCGTGCCCTCGGTCAGGGTGCCGCGGTGAACGTGCAGTCCCTTGACGGGCGCCTGGACGTCATTAACCTCAACGGTGCCTCCGTCGGCCAGACGAATGGTGCCCTGGTCGGCGAGCTGCCCGCCCATCTCGGCGTAGAACGGAGTCCGGTCGAGGATGACCTCGACCTCGGCCGGGGAGGTGACGACGCTCTGCGGAACGCCGTCGACGAGCACACCGGCGACAGAGGCCTCGGCGGAGGACTCGGTGTAGCCCAGGAAAGCCGAGCCGCCACCCATCTCCTTCTCGAGCTCACGGAAGACACGGATGTCGGCGTGCCCGGTCTTCTTGGCTCGCGCGTCGGCGCGGGCACGCTCCTTCTGCTCGTTCATGAGGCTGCGGAAGGCGCTCTCGTCGACGTCGACTCCCTGCTCGGCGGCCATCTCCAGAGTGAGGTCGATGGGGAAGCCGTAGGTGTCGTGCAGCTCGAAAGCGCTTCTGCCGGACATCAGCGGGCGACCAGTCCGACCTGCGTCCTTCTTGGCCGAGGCCACCGCAGTGTCCAGGATCGTGGTCCCGGCGGTCAGGGTGCGGCGGAAGGCGTCCTCCTCACCGAAGGCGATCTCGGAGATGGCGCTCCAGCTGGTCTCCAGCTCGGGGTAGGAGGCCTTCATGGCATCCTTCGAGACAGTCAGCAGCGTGGGCATGGCGGCCTCGTCGACGCCCAGCAGGCGCATGGAGCGCACCGCACGGCGGATGAGGCGGCGCAGGACGTAGCCGCGCCCGTCGTTGCCGGGGCGCACACCGTCGGAAATGAGCATGAGGGCCGAGCGCACGTGGTCGGCCACGACTCGCATGCGCACGTCGTCGTGGTAGGCGTCCCCGGCCTCGGGGCCGGCCGAGCCACGTCCGTAGACCTTGCCGGAGAGCTCCTCGGCGGCTCTGATGACGGGGAAGACCTCGTCGATCTCATACATGTTGGGCTTGTCCTGCATGATGAAGGCCAGGCGCTCCAGGCCGGCACCGGTGTCGATGGCCGTCTGGTCGAGCTTGCCCAGGAGCTCGAAGTCGTGCCCCTTGCCCTCACCGCGCAGGAACTCGTCGAAGACGAGGTTCCAGATCTCCAGGAAGCGGTCTCCCTGGGTGTCGACGGCGGGCCCGCCGTCGGGCCCGTAGGCGGGGCCCCGGTCGTAGTGGATCTCGCAGCAGGATCCGGCCGGTCCGGGCTGACCGGTGGACCAGGAGATGTCCTTGAACGGAAGCAGCTGGATCCGCTCGGCGGGAACGCCGATCTCGCGGGTCCAGTAGTCGAGGGAGACCTGGTCCTTTTCCCAGATCGTCATCCACAGCCGGTCCCCGTCCAGGCCGTAGCCGCCCTCCTCGCGACTACCGGTCAGCAGACCCCAGGCGTAGGAGATGGCCCCCTCCTTGAAGTAGTCGCCGAAGGAGAAGTTGCCGTTCATCTGGAAGAACGTGCCGTGGCGCGTCGTGACGCCGACGTTGTCGATGTCATTGGTGCGGATGCACTTCTGCACCGAGGCCGCCCTCGGCCAGGGGGCCTCCTCCGTACCCAGGATATAGGGGATGAACGGCACCATGCCCGCCACGGTGAACAGGATGGAGGGCTCCGGGGACACCAGGGAGACCGAGGGACGGATCTCGTGCTTATTCGCGGCGAAGTAGTCCAGCCAGCGGCTGCGGATCTCGGATGTGCGCATAGGGTCCTCATCCTGTTCGAGGGGCGCCCGGGCACTTGGCGCTCGGGCCGTGTGACGGGGCGTGTGGACTGTGTGGTGTGGTCGACCGGCAGAATCGATATCCCGGTGATATGCAGGTGGCCGCGAGGCCTCAGCCGGTTGGGTTGCTCCTTGGAGAGCGTACTCCCACGCCGGGGCGCCCCGAACCTCTCATGGGTCCGGGGCGCCCCGGCGTCAGGATGAACGTGGGCGTCAGCGCGAGTAGTACTCGACGACCATCTGGACGTCACAGGTCACAGGGACCTCGTCACGCTTGGGGCGGCGCACCAGCGTGGCCGAGAGCTTCTCGAGGTCCACGTTGAGGTAGTCCGGAACAGGGGGAAGCACGTCGCGGTGGGCGCCGGCTGCGGCGACCTGGAAGGGCACCATCACCTGGGAGCGGGGACGGACCTGGATGGTCTGGCCGGGCTTGACCCGGTAAGAGGGACGGTCCACGACCTTGCCGTCGACGAGGATGTGACGGTGGACCACGTCCTGGCGGGCCTGGGCGATGGTACGGGCGATCCCGGAGCGCAGGACAAGGGCGTCCAGGCGCATCTCGAGCAGCTCGACGAGGGACTCACCGGTCAGGCCCTGGCCGCGACGGGCCTCCTCGAAGACTCGCTGGAGCTGGGCCTCGCGGATACCGTACTGGGCGCGCAGGCGCTGCTTCTCCTTGAGACGGACGGCGTAGTCGGACTCGGTGCGCCGGCGCGCACGGCCGTGCTCACCGGGGCCGTAGGGGCGGCGCTCGAAGTAGCGCACGGCCTTGGGGGTCAGCGGGATGCCGAGGGCGCGAGAAAGGCGCACCTGACGGCGGGAGCGCGAAGAGCTCATGTACTTCTTTCCTGTCGGATTGGTGGTCGCACGCCGTGGGCTGGTGCCGACGGCGCGGGGTCAGCCGCGGTTCGGGCCGGGACCCCAGGAGGTCTGCATCGTTGCCGACGGACGGATAACCAGGCGCCGCCAGACGTCTTCGATGTGGACAACTCGAGAACTCTAGCGTGCTCGCCGGCAAAAACCTATGTCGGAACCGCCCGGTGTGAGACGCTCCTCAGCAGTGGTGCGGCTGGCATCCGCTGTCGCTCCGAGCTATCGCTCGTCGAGAATGCGCCGGACCGCCTCGAGCCGGGAGGCCAGCTGCTTCTCGAAGCCGTTGCCGGTGGGCCGGTAGTACCGGCTGCCCTCGAGCCCTTCGGGCAGGTACTGCTGGCCAACAACTCCGTGCGGGAAGTCGTGCGGGTACCGGTAGTCCTTACCGTGTCCGAGCCCCTCGGCCCCGGCGTAGTGGGCGTCGCGCAGGTGGGCCGGCACGGCTGCAGCCCTACCGGCGCTCACATCCGCCAGGGACTCGCTCAGAGCCACGGTGACGGCGTTGGACTTGGGCGCGGTGGCCACGGCGAGCGCGGCCTGAGCCAGAATGAGCCCAGACTCGGGCATCCCGATCATGGCGACCGCCTGCTGCGCGGCCACGGCGGTGGACAGCACCGCAGGGTCGGCCAGACCGATGTCCTCGGCGGCGTGGATGACGATGCGGCGGGCGATGTAGCGGGGATCCTCACCCGCCGCGATCATGCGCGCAAGGTAATGCATGGTGGCGTCGGGATCGGAACCGCGCATGGACTTGATGAAGGCGCTGACGACGTCATAGTGCTGGTCGCCGGCGCGGTCGTAGCGCACCGCCGCCACATCGGCGGCCTGCTCGACGTCGGCCACCTCGATCCGTGGCGGCGAGCTGGCCCCCGTCCCCTGAGCCAGGACCGTGCCCGCAGCGGCCTCCAGCACGGTCAGGGCCTTGCGGGCGTCGGAGCCGGCCATGCGCACGATCTGCTCGCGGGCCTCCTCGGTGATCCGGACGGCTCCGGCCAGGCCGCGCTCGTCGTTCAGGGCGCGGTCCACCAGGCGCCCGATGTCATCGGCCCCCAGCGGGTGAAGGGTCAGAAGCAGGGAGCGGGACAGCAGCGGCGAGACGACGCTGAAGGACGGGTTCTCCGTGGTGGCGGCGATGAGCGTGACCCACCGGTTCTCCACGCTGGGCAGGAGAGCGTCCTGCTGGGAACGGGAGAAGCGGTGGACCTCGTCAATGAACAGTACCGTCTCCTCCCCCGCCGACAGGCGCCGCCTGGCATCGGTGACGACGGCGCGTACGTCCTTGACGCCGGCGGTCACTGCCGACAGCTCCACGAAGCGGCGCCCGCTGCCGCGCGCCACCAGGTAGGCGAGCGTCGTCTTGCCGGTGCCGGGCGGGCCCCACAGGACGACTGAGGACAGGGATGCGCCGAGCCTGTGCGCATTGGGTCGTGCCGGCGCCCCCGAATCCACCTGTTCCGTGGTCCGGGACGGCTCCACGAGTCGTCGCAGCGGAGAACCAGGAGTGAGCAGGTGCGTCTGTCCCTCGAGCTCGTCGAGCGTGCGGGGACGCATCCGCACGGCCAGAGGCGCGTGGGAGTCCGCAGGGAGCCCGGCGTCATCCGTACCGGCCGACTCGAAGAGGTCCATGGACCGACCCTATCGCTCACCTGCTCTCGACTCCGCGCTGAAGGTCGGCTCGACCTCGACTTCAGACGCCGAGCGCACCGGTGGATACCAGGTTCAGATCGCTGATCCGGGGCCGTGTCGGCCTCAGAGCGGGTCACAGGAGGCTGATGTCTCCCGCACCCTCGCGCAGTACCTCGGGAACGTCGTCGGTCAGGTCGACGACGGTGGTCGGCTCGCCCTGTCCCACAGGCCCCTCGATGACGACGTCGATGAGATGACCGAGGGACTCCTCGACCTCCCACCCGTTGGTCTCCGGCTCCTCCTGTCCAGGTCGGATGAAGGTGGACGACAGGATGGGGGCGCCGAACTCCGCCACGAGGGACTGAGTGATGGCATGGTCGGGGATGCGCACGCCCAGCGTGTGCTTCTTGGGGTTGAGCGTCATCCGGGGAACATCCTTGGTTCCCTTGAGGATGAAGGTCCACGGTCCCGGGGTGAGGCGTTTGATGAGCCTGAAGGCGTTGTTGCCCACGATGGCCAGGGGACCCACCTGGGCGAAGTCGGCGCACACGAAGGTGAAGTTGTGCTTGCCGTCGAGCTGGCGGATGGCGCGGATACGGTCCAGGCCCTCCTTGTTCCCAGGCGCGCAGGCCAGGGCGTAGCCCGAATCGGTGGGATAGGCGACCAGGCCGCCGTCGCGCAGCGTGTCGACGACCTTCTCAACCAGACGTGCCTGCGGGTTGACGGGGTGGAGCTCGATGTAGCGTGACATGCCCTCACCCTACCCCTGGTGACTGCGCTCACACAGCCTTCCGGGCCATGCATTGAATCAACTGATCAGACGTGCCGGCGACCCCGTCCGACGACGGTCAGAGCGAAGGCGCAGGCGGCTCCCGCCAGTGCCACGGCCAAGGTGATGAGGAAGACGGTCTGGTAGCCCTCGTAGGCGTTGTGGCGGTGGGACTCGACGATGCCGGAGGTCATCGAGTTACCCCAGATGATGGATGCGTAGGCGAGGAACGAGGCAACCGCCATAGCCGAGCCGTTGACCTCCTCGGGCAGGTCGAGCTCGGCGATCGGGGCCAGGATGACCGATTTTCCCATGAAGACACCCACTGACATGACGATAAGGAGAATGATCGCGGGCCACATCATCATCTTTGATGATGGCAGCATGTACACCGCTGCGGCGCTGACCCCGACGACGGTCAGCGCCGCCGTCATCATGGCGGCTGAGGACTTGAAGATGTAGTCGGCGACGAATCCCGACGGGATGCAGATGAGGGCGCCGACGAGGCTGGTCGTCGTAGCCCCGAACAGTCCGGCCACGCCGTCGGAGACGTTGTAGACGAGCTTGAGGTAGGGGGCCGAGGAGTAGATGAGGTTGACGTAGGCCCAGTACAGGCACATGGCCGCCAGCCCGGCCAGCCAGATACGCGGATGCGCCATGACCTTGAGCAGTCCGAGGAGGGCAGCGGTACTTGCCGAGGTGTTGTCCTGATGGGCGATCGCGTTCCTCGGCACGAGGCGGAGCAGGCAGGCGATCAGCGGGACGAGCAGCAGGGAGTAGCCGACCGCGAAGCCGATGATGATGACCCTCCAGTGCTGCGGAAAGGCCCACACGCAGCCGACGACGATCATGGCCAGGATGAACTCCACACTGCGTCTGATCGCCTCGAAGAATCCCATAACCATACCTCTGCCATGGTGGCGATCACCTCGGGAGATGAAGGTGAGGCCATTGACCACCGCCGGCCACCCGATGGCGTCCCAGACCGCCCAGGAGAACGCGATGGCGAGCATCATCGTGAACGGCAGGCCCGGAACGAGGTAGAGCACCATAAGCGTCACCAGCCTCCAGGCGCACCACGTCGCCAGGATCGAGCGAATGGTGAAGCGGTTGTTGATCCATCCGGCCGGGATGTACATGTACATGGCCAGACCGATGACGCTCATCATGGCGCCGAAGCCGTCGATGCCGATCCCCAGTACGTCGGAGATCTGCAGCATGAGGGAGCCCTTGAGCGCTTCGAAGGCGGCGTACACGAGCTGGCCGGAGAGCACGATGCTGAGAAACGCGCCAACGTGGTCACGGCGCAGAAAGACCGGACGCCGTTGACCGGCGGCGCCTTCCTGCGGATCGACGAGATGCTCGCCCTTCCCCTCAGAGTTCTTCTCCGAGACGATGGCGGTAGACGAGTCAGGGAACGACTCGTATATGGACGCAGTCATGGGACCAGGTCCGTCCTTTCAAGGGATGATCTGAGAAATATGTGCTGCGGACAGGAGTGTCAGCGGCGAGGAATCTGGTGGGCGATGTCGGAGAAGATTCCGGTGACTCCCCAGTTGAAGAGCTCGTTGGCCCGGCCGAGCGAGTTGACGGTCCAGACGTTGACGCCGTAGCCCTCGGCTCGAAAGGCCTGAACCTGCTGCCGGGTCAGGCCTGTGTCCTCAGGATGGATGTAGTCGGCTCCCACAATCTCCAGCGTGCTCCTCCAGTCGTCGCCAAGAGTGCGACTCTCGTAGAGGCATCCCACGGGAACGTGTGGAGCGCGCTGCTTGAGCAGATGAAGCAGGACGTGGCTGAAGGAGGAGACGATGACCTTCGGGCCTGGGCGCAGTCGCTCGAGCTGGGCGACCACACCGTCGATGAGTCGCAGCGTCCCCTCCTTACCGGTCTCATTGGGCTTGATCTCGATATTGGCATTGAGGCCGGCCTCGTTCATGAGATCAATGAGATTCCCCAGGGTGGGGAGCGGTTCGCCCTCGTACTGGGAGGAGAACCAGCCTCCGGCGTCGATACCTGCCAGGTCGGCGATGGTCAGGTCGTCGTACCGGCCAGTCCGGTTCGTGGTGCGGTCCAGGGTCGAGTCGTGGCAGATGATGACTGTTCCGTCGGCGATGACGTCGACATCGGCCTCCACCCAACTCACCTGATGGCCCACCGCGCTGCGGAAGGCGGCCATGGTGTTCTCCGGGGCGAGTGAGCTCAGACCTCGGTGCCCGATGATCATGCACTCGCCGTCGAGTAGGAATCTGTCACTCTCTGTGGTCACCGATGACATGGGCCGAATGCTACATGAGCGGCGGCAGCCCTCAGGAATCGCCGATATCCGCGAGCAAGGTGGAGAACACTCGGAAGAATACATGACGCTAAAGGGCACACCCGCGGAGGGTCGTGTTCTAGTGTGGTGGTTGTCTT